>NZ_JBFBMF010000001.1:0-1113006 GCF_040686935.1 Microbacterium meiriae | reverse complement strand
CGCGGGCCGCGCGGACCTCCTGCGCACGGAGCCGCAGCGGCGTCGGGGCCGAGGCGGGGACGCGGGGGAGGCGGCCGGTGCCGTCGCGGCGGGCGCTCAGCCGCAGGGCCGTGGCCTCGGTGCGGAAGCCGCTCCGGTCGAGCTCCTGCGCCACGCGTTCCCACGCGTCCGCATCGAGGGGGCGGTCGGGCCGGATCCGCTGCCGCGCCTCCAGCTGCACCGCGGCGGCTCTGGCCGCCCAGCCGCTGCTGCCGAGGGCGGTGAAGCGTCGGGCGGCGGTGCGGGCGGCGCGCTCGGCCGCCCGAGGGTCGTGCCGGACGAGCGAGCGGGCGAGGTGGAATTCTGCCTCACCACGGGCCTGGCGCATCCGCTGAGCACCGAACTGCACGGCCACGCGGCCGAGCAGCGCCTCCGCCTCGGTCGTCAGGGCCGCGTCGCGGAGCACCTCGGCGCGGTCGAGGTCGCTGATGGCGGTGGCCAGGGCGCTGGTGGCCGCGAACGTCGGCCGGGACGCGGCCATCAGGCGCAGCGCCGACACGAGGTCCCCGCCGAGCAGCGCGGCATAGCCGAGGTTGTGCGTGGCCTCGGCGAGGGAGTCCCGTTCCTCGTGCGCCTCGTAGATCCCGATCGCACGTCGGAGGTCGGCCATGCAGGTGTCCAGCTGATGGCGCTGCATCCGCACCACCGACCGGTTCATCAGACAGTTCGCGAGGGCCGGCGTCTCGGCACCGGCAGCGGTGAGGGCGTCGATCGCGGCGGTCAGGCTCGCCTCGGCCTCCTCCATCCGTCCGCCGTGCATGAGGAGGGCGCCGAGCTGCCCGCCGAGGAGGGCGACCGTCTCGGCCTGCAGTCCGTCCCTGGCCAGGGCCTCCCGGCACAGCGCCTCCGCCGCCGCGGGCTCGCCGGTCTGCGCGAGCACATACGCCGTCGTGCCGTCGATCCGCGCGCGGAGGTCGACGTCGTCCGTGCGGGCGGCGGCTTTCTCCAGCTCCCGCCGGGCGCGGGTGAACTGCCGGGCGTTGGCCGCCTCGACGCCGCGTCGGTGCAGCGCGCTCGCGGACAGGGGCATCCGTCCAGGATGCCGTGCCGGGGTGGTCGTGCGGAAGGGTGAGAGGCGTCAGGACCTCTCGTGCGGCGTCGGCAGCGAGGTCAGGACGGCGGCGACGGCCTTCGCGGCGACGGCGGGCTTCACGCCCTGGGCGGGGACCGCGCCGAGCTGGGCGGCGACCCGTCCGGCGATGTACGGAGCCGCGAAGGAGGTGCCGCTCCACACCGCGAAGCCGCCTCGGTAGTCGTCCGGGTCGAGCGTCTCGCGCGGCAGCCCGTCGACGTCTGCGCGGGTCGCGGCCTGCGCGCCGCCGACGAAGGCCGGCGAGGTGCTGACCACCGCGGCGCCCGGGGCGTACACCTGCACCCACGGGCCGACGTTCGAGAACAGGGCCACGGAGTGCGCCGACGGGTTCAGGGCGCCGACGGAGACGTGCGGAGCCCCGTCGTCGGACCGCAGCCCGTTGTCGGCGCCGGGCCACGGCCACAGCGACGCGGGGAAGGAGGGGCGGTCGATCGCGTCGTTGCCGGCCGAGCAGACGACCACGCAGCCGAGTTCCCTGGCCTTCGCGAGCAGCTCGTACAGCGTCGTGCTGAAGAGCCCGTCGGTCGGGGTCTCGTGGTAGTAGCTGAGGGAGAGGTTCAGCACGTCGATCGGGAAGCCCGTCCTCGGATCCTCCCGATGCCGCCGGAGCAGCTCCACGACCTGCGCCACGGTCTCGAGGAGCGTGCTCTCGTCCACCACCCCGAGCGCGCCGGCGACACGGATCGACAGGATGTCGGCGTCCGGAGCGGCCTGACGCACGAGGCCCGCGATGAAGGTGCCGTGCCCGGCCACCGCGTCGATCTCGCCGTCGAGCTGCCCGTAGAGGTCGGGGTAGCGCTCGGGGTCGGCGTCGTCCGTGAAGCCCACGGGGACGCCGTCGAGCTCCACGTGCCGGGTGACGATGTCGGACGGCAGCCAGGCGTGCTCCCCGCACCCGGTGTCGAGGATCGCCACGACCGGCCGTCGTCCGCGCTTCGGAGCGGCGGCGCGGGCCGGGGCGGGACCGAGCCAGGTGACCGGCTGCCGCGCCCCGCGTCCGGGCTCCAGGTAGTCGTCGCTGCCGCCTCCGCCGGGTGCCGCACCGCGGACGGGGTTCGTCCGGGTGAACGGGTTCGTCCGCGTGAACGGGTTCGTGCGGGTGAACGGGTTGAGCCCGACCGGATCGATCGAGAGCACGTGCTCGAGGCTGGTCCGCGGCATCGTCGAGCGCGACAGACGGCGCGCGCGTTGCAGCACCCGCCAGGCATCGGGTGCCACGGGGGACTCGCCCCTGGTCGGCTCATCCGGCGTGGTCAAGCGCGCCCGCAGGAAACCCGCGACGCCCGGCACGAGCTCGCCGTTCCCGATCTCCCGCTCCGGCGACTCCAGCTCCAGCCGCCAGCCGAAGGAGTCGGCGGCATCCCTCAGGGCGCGCAGCTCGCGGTCGTACGCCTCCTGCTCGTCGAGGGCGCGCGTGATCAGCAGGCGCTCCGGCAGGTACGCGGTAGGGAACGCTCGGATCCCGTCCACCGGTTCGGTGCTGGGGTCGAGGGCGGCCCCGCGGCGGATCGATCCCTCCGCGCGGTCCTGCCAGGTCCATCCCTGGGGCTGCTCCATCGGTCATCCTCTCCGTGGGCATCGACGGCGACGGCGCCGGCGATGCGGGGTCACAACTCGAACTGCGGGGTCTCCAGGGTGCGGGTCTCGTCGCCGACCGTCGCGGTCAGGCGCACGCGGCTGAGCCCCGACGGCACGTCGTCGAACACGAATCGGCCGGTCTCCGCCGGGGTCGTGCGGCGTTCGCGCTCGCCCTGCAGCAACACGATCTCCGCAGCGGCGGTGTCCACCCAGCCGTCGATCCGTCGTCGTCCGGACGCGGTCGTCGTGACGTGGAGGAGGATGCTCGTGCTGCCGTCGCTGAACTGGAGGGTGAGGGCGTCGGTCTCGCCGCGGACCGTGCCGAGCTGGCCCTCCACGAGGGTGAGCAGCGCGTACTCGCGGTTGAGGCCATCCGCCGCGACCGCGGCGACCATCCGGTCGATCAGCCCGGCAGGGACCGGATCGACCTCTCCCCAGAGGCTGCGCAGGCGGGCGAAGAGCCGGGCGTCGTCCTCATCGCTCATGATCGTCCCTCCGTCCGACGGGCCGGGGCGTCGAGGAGGTCGCGGAGCTTCGCGAGGCAGCGGCTGCGGGTCGGCCCGATGCTGCCGACCGGCATGGACAGGTCGCGGGCGAGGCGCGCGTAGTCAGGGCGGTCCTCGAAGGCGATCACCCGGAGGAGACGCTGGCAGCGCTCGGCGAGGCGGCGGACCGCGGCCCAGAGCCGTCGGTTCTCGTCGTCCAGCGTGGCGTGCTCCTCGGCGGACGCCTGCTCCGGAAGCAGGGCGTCCAGGTCGTCGGATTCCGCGGTGTCGACGCGACCGTTCGCCTTGCCGACCTTCCAGGCCTCGCGGCGGGCGGTGGTCGTGAGCCACGCGGAGACGGCCCGCGGGTCGGCGATGGCACCGTGGCCCCGCACGAGCTGGAGCCAGGTCGTCTGCACGACGTCTTCCGCGAGGGTGCGTTCGAGGCCGTAGGCGCGCACGACGTGCCACAGCACCGGCGTCATCAGCCGCACCAGGTCGTCCATCGAGCGGCCGTCGCCATCGCGCCACGCATCGAACAGGTCCGCGGCACGTTCCCAGCGTGCGCGCCCGTCGTCGGATGCCGGATCGAAGGCGGCGCCGGGGGCACCGTCGATCATGAAGCCCATTGTGATCACACCTACCAGGAGCACGGCAAGGGCTCGGTGATACATGTCGCGGTCCAAGAATTCCGACGCCCGAATCCGTGGGGACGACACCCTCGATAGCGTGGAGGGGTGATCGCTCTCATCGCGATCGCGCTGGTGCTCGCCGTAGCCTCCGCGGCGGCGTGGATCACCGTGCTGGCGGTCGCGCCCTAGCGCGGAGCCTCAGTCCGCCTCGTACTGGGCGGCGTGCGCGGCCCACCGAGACTCGACGGGGAGGCTGCGGAGGGCGCGATTCCCGATCGCGAGGGCGGCGGCCAGCACGCACAGGGCTGCGCAGATCAGGATGGTGCCCTGGCGTCCCGCCCAGGCGAGGCCGAAGCCGGCGATGAGGGGGGCGAGCGGCATGGCTCCCATCGCAAGCACGCCGATGGCGCTGTTCGCGCGCCCCAGCAGTCGGGAGGGCGTGGCCACCATGAAGTAGCCCATCATCCCCGCGTTCAGGGCGGGGAGGAGGAGCACGGAGGCACCGAGGACGACCGCGACGGCCCACGGCGCGGACACGAACGACAGCACCACGGCGCAGAGGGCGACGACCGTGAGGCCGCCGATCGTCAGCACCCCCGCCGGGATCCGGGGCACGAGGAACGGGGCGACGACTGCGCCGACGAGCATCACGGCGCCGATCGCCGCGCTGACCGTGCCGATGAGCAGTTCGGAGTGCCCCGCCTGCTGCAGGGCGTAGACGACGGTGGTGATCGCGGCGTTGAAGCCGAGGTTGATGATCGTCATGATGAGCATGACGCCGCCGAGGTCGGGGCGGGACAGCAGCCAGCCGAATCCTTCCCGGAACTCCCGCCAGGCGTTCGGGCGGGTGGTGGGCGCGTCGAGGTCCGCGTCCTCCTCGGCACCGGTATCGGCGATGCCCGCTCGCCTGGTCTGACGGCCGAGCAACCCGGCGGTCACGGCCGCGACGAGGTGGCAGGCGGTCATGACGACGCCGACCAGCCAGCCGCCCACGCCGAGCAACAGCCCGCCCAGGGGTCCGCCCGCGAGCTGGAGGGCGGCGTCGCGCCCCTGGTTCGCGGCCTGCGCCCGCCCCATCGCGTCGTCCGGGACGATCTCCTTCAATGCGCTCTCGCCGGCGACGTCGAAGAGGCCGCTCCGTGCGGCCAACAGCACGTCGATCACGAGGAGGGTCGCGAAGGTGAGGGCGCCGTCGAGAGCGAGGAGCGTGAAGGCTCCGGCCATCACGATCCCCAGGATCGAGCCGACGAGCATGAGCACGATGCGCCGGTGCCGGTCCGCCAGGATGCCGCCGACCAGCGTGAGCAGCAGGCGGGCCACCATGCCCGCACCTGCGATGACGCCGGCCTGCGCGGGGTCGTTCGTGATGATCAGCGCGAGCAGCGGCACGGCGAATCCGAACAGGGCAGACGCCAGGCCTTTGCTGGTGTCGCTGATGAGCCAGGTGAGGTAACGCGTGTTCCGCGACAGGCGGTGGGGGGTGGGCGTCATCGTCATGGCTCGACGATAGTTGCGCAAGACTAATTGCGCAACTATTCGTGCGGAATTGCGTGACTAGGATCGGGGAATGGCCGACGACGCGGAAACGACCTCCCGGGAGGACGCCGCCTTCATGACGTCGGCCATGCTCAAGGCCTACTCGCACCCGTTGCGCCGGCAGATCCTGCGTCTCATCGCCCGGCGGGGATTCCTGCGCGCGGCGGACATCGCGGGCGAGCTCGATGTGCCCGCCAACAGCGCCAGCTTCCACCTGCGAGTGCTCGCCGAGGCGGGGCTCATCGAGGAGGCGCCGGAGCAGGCCAGAGACCGCCGCGACCGCGTGTGGACGGGCCGCAAAGGGGCCCTCAACGTCGGCGGTCCGGAGAACCCCGTGCCCGACGAGGCGCTCGGCGGGGCCGTCGTGGCGGCGCTCGCCGAAGACCACCAGGACCTCGTGCGGCGGGTGATGGCCTGGACGCCGGAGTACGTCTCCGGGCGCACGGCCGAGGTGCACGCGTCATTCGTGCAGCGCACCATCCGCCTCACGGAGGCCGAGTTCGACGACGTGATGCACAACATCAACGACGTGCTCTCCGCCGCCGACGCCGCGCACGACGACACCGACCCGACCGGCCGTTACTGGCAGATGGACATCGTCGTCGCCGACGACACCATCTGAGTCACTCGTCGTCGTCGTCGGGGCGCTCGCCGCTGAGGATGAGGATGCGGCGGAGGTGCATCGCCGTCAGCACGCCCGGTCCCATCGAACTGCGGACGTCGAACGTGCGGTCGTCGACGCGCTCCAGCAGGAGCCGGATCGCCCGCGCCGCCTCGCCGCGACGGCGGTGCGCCGCGCTCGAGGCGGGGTCGTCCTCGGCGATGACGTCGGCGACGGCGTGGCAGGCCGCGGACAACGGCTCGGGCAGCGCGGGGTCGAGGGGCATGCCGGCGGGGCGCTCCCAGATCGTGTCGGCCGTGGCGTCGGCGATGTCGCGGATGAGGTGCGCGATCCGGTCCAGGGTGGAGAGCTGCTCGTGGATGTGGGCGGTTCCCGCGTGCCGACGGCGCGCTCGGGGGTTGTAGCGCACGCTCTCGTCGGCTTCGGCCAGGGCCGCACGGAGGTCGGCAGTGGTCTCGGCGAGCGCGGCGGCATCGTCCGCCCACTGCGCGGTCTCCGGCGGCCAGGATTCGGAGACCGCGGAGCCGATGTCGTGCAGGTGTCCCGCGAGCTGTCGGCGGAACTCGTCCACCCGCGCCTCTGCCGACCCGATGAGCGGTGCGGGCGCGAAGAGAAGGTTCACCACCAGGCCGATCACGACACCGACCCCCATCTGGGCCAGGTAGCCGACGGAGTAGTCGTCCGCGTTCTGACCGCCGATGATGAGCACGAACAGCGCCGCCATCGGGACGTACTCCTTGCCGACGCCGAACCAGCCGGTGCCGGAGACGAGGACGCCGAGGCCGACGACGAGGGGGATCGTCCACCACGTCGGTCCGACGGTGAGCACGATCACCGCAGCCAGACCGATACCGGTGGCCAGGCCGAACAGGGTCTGCAGGCTCGACCGCATGGACCCCATGAGCGTCGGATACATGCTCACGAGCGCGCCGAGGGGTGCGTAGTACGGATACTCGTCGGTGACTCCCGGCATGTGCGGCGCGATGGTCCACGCGAGCCCCACGGCGAGCGCCGTCTTGACGACGAGGAGCAGGCGGGCGGGTCGGACCGCCTCGCGAATGGTGCGGGCGAGGTACGAGCGGCGCTCGCGGACGCGCAGGCGGGAAAGGTCGGGCGTCACGTCATCCTCTCCTCGCGGCGGTCGGGTGGTCCTCTCTGGCGAGGATAGGGCCGAGGGCCGCCTGCGGCCACCGGGTTGCCCCGGCTCGGGCCGCCGGGTAGAGGCGGTAGGACGCGGATGCCGCGACCGCGCGGGGTGCGCAGCCGCGGCATCCGCGGATTCGGATCCTCACGTCAGGGCGTGGCCCGACGGAACGCGAGGAACGAGATGACGCTGAGGACGGCCACGACCACGAGCCCCCAGAGCGCGAGGCCCACGGCGCCGAGGTCGAGGATGCCGAGCCACACGTCGCCCCACAGCTCGAGCCGTGTCACCAGGTACACGACCCCCACGAGGAGGAGCGCCAGGGCGACGCCGACGATGGTGAGGACCATCGGACCCCAGCTCTTGTAGATGGTCGCGCCGGTGAACCCGACCACGAAGAAGAACAGGGCGAGGGTGAAGTAGACGACGAAGGCGCCGAGCGGGCCGGCCTCCCACAGCCACGGCAGGTGGAACACCCAGCCGTTCACGCCGTAGCCGTTGGTGGCGAGCTCGATCGCACCGCCCAGGAGGAACAGCACCCCGAGCAGTGCGCTCCCGAGGATCGCGGTCAGCAGCGTCCCGATGAAGAACTCGCGCCGGGTGACGCTCATGGCCTGCGAGAACGGGAAGGTCAGCGTCATGGCCGACAGGCCGATCGCGAAGAAGTACCACAGCGGCGCCTGGCCGCCTCCGCCGTACTTGGGGGCATCGCCCGGGATCATCGCGTAGATGAGGACCGAGATCACGACGGCGGAGCCGAGGATGATCAGCGGGACCCAGACGAAGGTCTGCCGGTTGATGAGCTGCAGCCGGATGACGCTGAGTGTGCGTCGCATCAGCGGACTCCTTCCGTGGTGGCATCGGCTCTCGTGGCGCCGCGGCTCTCGGCCTTCTGGGTGAGGCGGACGATGAGCTGCTGCAGCGAGACGGGGGCGAGGTCGAGACCCGCGGCCCGCACCTCGGCGCGGTCGTCGGCGGTGAGGGTGCCGAGCACGGTGACCGAGGCGACGCGGCCGAGCTCATCCCGGTGCAGCACCTCGCGGCCGGCGGTCCAGGCGTCGACCTTGGTGGCGTCGCCGACGACGGTCACGGCGCGGTCGCGGACGGCATCGGTGTCCTCGTTCAGGAGGATCTGGCCGTTGTCGATCACGATGACCTTCTCGATGAGGTTCGCGACCTCGTCGATCAGGTGCGAGGAGAGGATGATCGTGCGCGGGTGCTCCGCGTAGTCCTCCACGAGCCGGTCGTAGAAGATCTGTCGGGCGACGGCGTCGAGCCCCAGGTAGGGCTCGTCGAAGAACGTGATCTCGGCGCGGGAGGCCAGGCCGATGATGACGCCGACCGCGGAGAGCTGCCCGCGGGAGAGCTTCTTGATGGTCTGCTTCATCGGCAGCTGGAACTCCGCGATGAGCTCGTCCGCGAGGTCCTGGTCCCAGTGCGGGAAGAACAGGCGCGCGGCGGCGAACGCGTGCCGCGGGGTCGCGTCGTCCGGGTACTTCTGGCTCTCCCGGACGAAGCAGATCCGGCCGAGCACGTGGGCGTTCTCGTACGGGTGCTCGCCGAACACCTTCACAGTGCCGGAGGACTCGAAGTTCTGCGCCGTGAGGATCGACATGAGTGTCGTCTTCCCGGCACCGTTGCGGCCGAGGAGCCCGTAGATCGAGCCTCCCTCGAGCGAGAGCGACACGTTGTCGAGCGCCCTCTTCTCCTTGTAGCGCTTGGTGAGGTTCTGCACCTCGATGACGGCGGTCATGCGGGGTTCTTCCCTTCTGGGGTGGGGGCGGATGCGGCGCGCTGCCGGAGCAGGTCCGCGAGGTCTTCCGCGCCGAGACCCAGCGTGCGGGCCTCCGCGAGGAGCGGGTCGATGTAGCGGTCGGCGAAGGCCGCGCGGCGCTCGCCGAGGAGCAGTTCCCTGGCGCCTTCCGAGACGAACATGCCGATGCCTCGGCGCTTGTGGAGCACTCCCTTGTCGGTGAGCATGGCGACTCCCTTCGCAGCGGTGGCGGGGTTGATGCGGTAGAACGCGGCGAGCTCGTTCGTCGAAGGGGCCTGCGCCTCCTCGGCCAGCGAGCCGTCGAGGATGGAGTCCTCGATCTGCTCGGCGATCTGGAGGAAGAGCGGCTTGCCTTCTTCGATCACGAGTCCTCCGGGGTTGCTGGGTTACTTACTTGACTAAGTAACCATGGGACCCGGTTCCGTGTCAACCCCTCCTTCGCGGGCAGGCACAGCTTCGGAGATCTCTGTCGACACGCCGCCTGACGGGCGGTCCGGGCGGCGCGCCGGTCGTCAGCTCCGAAGTTGTGCACGGGGAGGGGGCGAGGCGGGCCGCGTACAGTGGGCTGGTGCCGGAGTTCCCCTACAGTCGTCTGCGTCGCTGGCCCGACGTCGAGGCGGACAACCTCCAGGCCCACGATGCGACCGATCTGCTGCTCGTGGAACGGGCGCTCGCCCTCGACGTGCCAGGGTCCGAGACGGTCGTGATCGGAGACGAGTACGGCGCGATCTCGCTCGCTCTCACGGCGGCCGGGCGGCGCGGGATCCGTGTGCACCAGGACCTCGCGACCGGACGCCGCGCGCTCGCCCGCAATGCGGAGGAGCTCGGGAGCGGTGGGTTCACCCCGCACGAACTCGACGAGGGCCTGCTCGCCGGTGCGCAACTGGTGCTGCTGCAGCTCCCGAAGGCCCTCGCCGAACTGGAGGAGATCGCGGATGCGGTCGCCCGGTGGGCTGCGCCTGACGTGGTGCTCGTCGCAGGCGGTCGGGTGAAGCACATGACTCTGGCGCAGAACGAGGTGCTGGGGCGGAGCTTCGCCCGGGTACAGGCGCAGCGCGCCGAGCGGAAGTCGCGGCTGCTCGTCGCCTCCGAGCCGCTCCCGGTGCCCGAGTCGCCGCCGTTCCCGGTCACCGCGCGGCACGGCGACCTCGTCCTCGTGGCCCACGGCGGCGCCTTCGCCGGGTCCCGCCTCGATATCGGCACCCGGGTCCTGCTCGAGGTGCTCGACCTGGGCGGTCCACAACTCAGGAGAACAGAGGTGACACGCGCCGAGAACGAGCGGAACGGCGGTGAGAGCAGCCGTTCTTCCGGAGTTGTGAACGGCGGACGCCGCGTGCTCGACCTCGGCTGCGGGACCGGAGCGCTCGCCGCGTCCTGGGCGCTCGCCCACCCGCGGGACCGCGTCGTCGCCACAGACCGCTCGGCCGCCGCCGTCGCCTCCGCCCGTGCCACCGCGTCGGCGAACGGCGTGGCCGACCGGGTCGAGGTCACGCACGACGACGCGGGTTCGGCGCTCGCCGCGGGGAGCTTCGACACGGTGCTCTTGAATCCGCCGTTCCACCTCGGCGCCAGCGTGCACACCGGCGCCGCGACCCGCCTGTTCGAGGCCGCCGCGCGTCTGCTCCGACCGGACGGGGAGCTGTTCACGGTGTACAACTCGAGCCTCGGCCACCGGGCCGAGATGAGCCGTCTGATCGGCCCCACCGACCAGCTCCGGCGCACCCCGAAGTTCACCGTGACGCGCACCGTCCGGCGCCCGTGAGTACGCCGCACCGAGATTGCTAGACGCTCGTACTATCCCCCGGTCAGCGGCGGAAACCCGGGTACGTTCGTGGAGCAGGATTTGCCGCTGACCGGCCATTTCGTTACGTTGGTCTGCGGGCCTGACGGCCCATAGACCAGTCCGCGGTCACGTCCTTCCTTCGATGAGCTGTGCGGCGAAGAGGCGTGGGCGTACGGTCGATCCCCTCTGCGACGGATCCGAAATCCGCCGCCTGTGCCGCCACAGCGAAGACGTCGAACGGCCTCGTGAGGATCACCCGGGCGTGACCGAAGCAGGCTCAGCCACCCGAAGGCCGAGCCGCAGGGGAAACGTGTCCGAAACAGCACTCGAAGCGCGCCATCTGTACAAGGTGTTCGGGAGGAATCCGAGCGCCGCCGTCCGCCGACTGAAGGCCGGGGAGAGCCGCACGGCCGTCGCCGATGCGGGGACCGCCGCGGTCATCGACGCCAGCTTCACCGTCAACCGCGGTGAGATCTTCGTCATCATGGGCCTGTCCGGATCGGGCAAGTCGACCATCATCCGCATGCTGAACGGCCTGCACGACATCACCGCCGGCACCGTCACCGTGGGCGGCGACCCGATCACGGGGATCCCGGCCGCGCGCCTGCGCGAGATCCGCCGCGACCGCATCTCGATGGTGTTCCAGCACTTCGCGCTGCTGCCGCACCGCACGGTCGCCGCGAACGTCGCCTACCCGCTCGAACTCAAGGGGGTCGGCAAGGCCGAGCGCCAGGCCAAGGCCGAGGAGATCCTGGCCCTCGTCGGACTCGAGGGCCAGGGAGACAAGCTGCCCTCCGAGCTCTCCGGCGGCATGCAGCAGCGCGTCGGCATCGCCCGCGCCCTCGCCGCCGACAGCGACATCCTGCTCATGGACGAGGCATTCAGCGCGCTCGACCCGCTGATCCGCCGCGAGATGCAGGAGCAGCTCCTGGAGCTGCAGCAGAAGCTGCAGAAGACCATCGTCTTCATCACGCACGACCTCAACGAGGCCATGTTCCTCGGCGACCGCATCGCCGTCATGCGCGACGGGCGCATCGTGCAGATCGGCACGCCGGAGGACATCCTCATGGACCCGGCGAACGACTACGTCGAGCAGTTCGTGCAGGACGTCGACCGCGCGCGCGTGCTCACCGCCGCGAACGTCATGGAGCGTCCGCGCCCCGTCGTCGCCGAGTCGGCCGGTCCCCGCACCGCGCTCCGCCAGATGCGGGACGCCTACATGTCGGCGACCTACGTGGTCGGCAAGGATCGCCAGCTGGTCGGCGTCGTCACCGACCGCGACGCCGTGAAGCTCGTCCGTCAGGGCGCCACGCGCCTCGACTCGATCATCAAGCCGGTGCTGCAGAGCGTCCGCGAGGACGACGTCCTCATGAACCTGTTCGTCCCCGCCGTCGAGTCGCCGCTGCCCCTCGCGGTGACGGATGCCGACGGCCGCCTTGCGGGCGTGATCCCGCGCGTCACCCTGCTCGCGGCGCTCGGTCCCGGGCCCGGAGCGACCGAGGAGATCCTGCTGCCGATGACCCCCATGCCCCAGGCCGAGATCGACGCCGTGCTCGACGACGGATGGACGGCCGAGCCCGGCCCTTCGACGAGCTCAGGGACCCAGGGTGGGTTCGGCTCAGAGGCCCAGGCCGACACGGAGGAGGTGCGCTGATGGACGGTTTCCGCATCCCCGTGGGCGACTGGGTCGCCGCCGGCGTCGACTGGATCACCGCCAACCTCGACGGTCTGCTCGACGCGGTCTCGTTCGTGGTGAGCTTCCTCGTCGACGGCCTCACGCGCCTGCTCCTCACCCCGCACTTCGCGGTCATCATCGTGATCGCCGCGCTGATCGCCTGGGTCGTGCGGTCGTGGCAGCTCGCGATCGGCACGATCCTGTCGTTCGGGCTCATCGTCGCCATGGACCTCTGGGTCCCGGCGATGCAGACGCTCGCGCTGGTCCTCGTCGCCGCCGTCGTGGCCGTGCTGATCGCGGTGCCACTGGGCATCTGGTCGGCGCGCAACGCGACGGTGCGTGCGACGTTGAAGCCGGTGCTCGACTTCATGCAGACCATGCCGGCCTTCGTGTACCTGATCCCGGCGATCGTGTTCTTCGGCATCGGTGTGGTGCCCGGACTCGTCGCCACCGTGATCTTCGCGCTGCCTCCCGGCGTGCGCCTGACCGAGCTGGGCATCCGCGGTGTCGACGCCGAGACCGTCGAGGCCGGACACGCCTTCGGAGCGACGCCGGGGCAGATCCTCCGCGGGATCCAGCTGCCGCTCGCGATGCCGACCATCATGGCCGGCGTGAACCAGGTCATCATGCTCGCACTGTCGATGGCGGTCATCGCCGGTATGGCCGGAGCCGACGGGCTCGGGAAGATGGTCGTCGAGGCGATCTCGACGATCAACATCCCCAAGGGTGTCGAGGCGGGACTGGGCGTCGTGCTCATCGCCGTGTTCCTCGACCGGGTGACCGCCGCTCTGGGCGCGCCCGGCGAGAACCGCTCCTCGCTCCTCGGCATGCGGAAGCGTCGCGGTTCGTCCCGGCCTTCCGCCCCGGTGGCGTCGGAGCCCGCAGCCTCCGCGCCCGCCGACTCCGCCCCGACCGAGTCCGAGCTCGCCCGCGCCTGAGCGCCCCTGTCCCGCGCCCCCGTCTCCGTCCCCCACCCCCTTTCGTCCGGTGCGGGGTGGAAAACGGGCGCGTGGGCGCGGCTCCCGGCACGGTTTCGATCCGGCACAGCTGTCCCGCGGCCTCGTCCGCACCTCCTGAATCACATACGGAACGCAAGAGAGAGAGTCACATGAAGAAGAAGATCCTGACCATCACCGCCCTCGGTGCAGCCGCAGCGCTCACCCTCGCCGGATGCAGCGGCGACGGCGCCGGCGGCACGAGCGGCGGCGGCGACGGTGCCGAGGACAAAGGCACCATCACCCTCGGGTTCCTGCCCTCCTGGACCGACGGCCTCAGCACCGCCTACCTCCTGCAGGACCAGCTCGAGAAGATCGGCTACACGGTCGAGATGAAGACGCTCACCGAGGCAGGCCCGCTCTACACCGGACTCGCGCAGGGCGACGTCGACATGTACCCGTCGGCGTGGCCGGAACTCACCCACGCCTCCTACATGGACACCTACGGCGACGACATCGAAGACCTCGGCACGTACTACGAGAACGCCAAGCTGACCCTCGCGGTGCCGGAGTACTCCGAGCTCACCTCGATCGAGGACCTCGCGGGCAAAGGCGCCGACTTCGACGGCAAGATCTACGGCATCGAGCCGGGTGCGGGCCTGACCGCCCAGACGCAGAAGATGATGCCCGAGTACGGCCTCGACGGCGAGTACGAGCTCGTCACCTCGTCGACCGCGGCGATGCTCACCGAGCTGAAGACCGCGACCGACAAGAAGGAGGACATCGTCGTCACGCTGTGGCGTCCGTTCTGGGCCAACGACGCCTTCCCCGTGAAGGACCTCGAAGACCCGAAGGGCGCCATGGGCGAGGCCGAGGGTCTGCACTTCCTGGGCACCACGGGTTTCGCGGACGAGTTCCCCGAGGCGGCCGAGCTGATCAAGAAGATCAAGCTGGACGACGAGCAGTACGGCGCGCTCGAAGACCTCGTGGTCAACGAGTACGGCGAGGGCAAGGAAGCCGACGCGGTCGACGCGTGGCTCGAGGAGTACGGCGACCAGTTCGACTGGACCGTCACCAGCTGACACCCGTCGCACGTCTCGAAGGAGGGTCTCCCGCACCGGGAGGCCCTCCTTCGTCGTGGGTGACCCTTTTTGCTCGCGGTCACGGTCATGGTCGCGCTCAGCTATTCCGATCGTCCGGTCTGATCGCGATGTCCCCCGAAGGGGGGACAGCGCGCTTACGACAGCCCGGGTACTGTCCTGTGCAGGCGGGATGTTGAACTCGATACAAGAAGAGGTATCTGATGAATCGACAGAACCGATTCCCGCGCGTCGGTATCGCGAGCGTCGTGATAGTCGCCATGCTCGCTTCCTCCGGGGGTGTGGCGGCGAACGCGTTTGAAATCGACGGTACGGAGGAAGCCGTGGATGTCGTCTCGTCCGCCGCGGAGATCCATCCGCAGGCAGATGAAGTGACGCAGGTGCCGTTGCAGCCTCTGAACGGAGCGCTCGTCTCAGCCGGGGAGGACGCAACCGTATCCGTGCCTCGCGCCTTCTCCGACCCGATTGAAATCTCGCCGGCCGGTACGTGGGGAGGGGAGCTGACGGGCCTCACGATCGGTCTGCCTGAGCAGGTTCAAAGCGCTGAGGTGTCCGTTGCACAGGACGGGAGCGCGGTGGGCGAGGGGTCAGAGGTGACCGGGGTGATTCAGGCACTTGAGGGTGGTCTGCGCATTAGCACGGTCATCACCGGCCCGGATGCGCCCGGACGCTTGTCGTATGCGCTGCCCGACGATGTGGATATCGCGATCAACGAGGACGGCTCGGCTTCATTGAGCAGAACTGCCGTGGACGACGGTACTGAGGTACTCACCGCAACGATCGGAAGGATTGGCACACCGTGGGCTACGGATGCGAGAGGCCAGCGCATCGCGACGCACTACGAAGTCTCCGGCAGCAAGCTCGTCCAGGTTGTCGATCACCATCAGGACGGGGTCGCGTACCCGGTAGTAGCTGATCCGACATTCTGGTGGGGATGGAATGTGTACCTGAGTAACTCAGTAGTGGGCCAGGTCGTAAAGGTGATACTTGCAGGTGCCGGTGCGGCGGTTCTCGCCAGCCGTCTCATTGCGCTTGTGCCAGGCATCGGCACGGTGGCGGTTAACGTCACATCCTTGGCAGGCGCGCTCCTTGGCTTCGGTGCGGCACTCCTCAATGTCTGCAACATCAAGAGCCGTGGTGTTTGGGTAGGGCACACCTGGGTGACTGGAGTTCTGCCCTTCGCCCCTACGGTGATGCGGTCCGGCTACTTCTGCGTGCCCAACTAGCGTGAAAGGGTCTCCTGCGGTGGAGAAAACCATGACCAATATGTTGTTAGCGGCGCTGATGGTTTTGTCCACGGGCGCCTTGATATCGACCGACCTTCGCCATATACGAGTGGTGCACGTAACGCTGTGGGGGCTCATGCTCTCAGAAGTCGCCCTCCTCGCTCTGCTGGTCTTCGTCGATGGAGCGAGTGCTGCGGGGTGGGTGCCGCTGATCCTCTGTATCGTCGCGGGAGCGAACGTCGCATTGTGGATCGGAGCTATCGTCCGGTCGTCGGGAGGAGCCGGTAGCGAGATCTGACACCCGTCGCACGCCTCGAAGGAGGGTCTCCCGCACCGGGAGGCCCTCCTTCGTCGTGGGTGACCCCACTTACATTCCGGTGCCGAAGGTGGAAGCATGGCGCGAAACCGGCGGGTCGACCCGCCCGCGGAGGGGGGACACGACCGTGTGCACAGGAGTGAGCTTCACGACGGCCGATCACTACTTCGGGAGGAATCTGGATCTGGAGTTCTCGTACAACGAGACCGTGACCGTCACACCGCGGAACTTCCCGTTCCCGTTCCACCGACTGCCGTCGTTGCCGACGCACCACGCGATCATCGGGATCGCCACGATCGCCGACGGCTACCCGCTCTACTACGACGCGGTCAACGAGAAGGGGCTCGGCATGGCCGGGCTCAACTTCCCGGACAACGCGCACTATCCGGCACCGGGGTCGGGGGACACCGAGGTCACGCCGTTCGAGTTCATCCCCTGGGTTCTCGGACAGTTCGAGACCGTGGCCGAGGTGAAAGAGGCCCTGCGGTCGGTGAGTCTCGTGGACATCAACTTCAGCCCGGAGTTCCCGCTGTCGCCGCTGCACTGGATCATCGCCGACAAGAGCGCGTCGATCACGGTCGAGAGCGTGCGCGGCGGCCTCAGGGTGTATGACAACCCGTGGGGCGTGCTCACGAACAATCCCACGTTCGACGTCCAGAGCTTCCGACTCAACGACTATCAGCACCTGTCGAAGCGGCAGCCGGAGAACACCTTCGCCTCGGACGTCCCGATGGACCTCTACAGCCGAGGCATGGGCGGGATCGGCCTGCCGGGCGACCTGTCGTCGTCGTCGCGGTTCGTGAAGGCGGTGTTCACACGCATGAACTCGGTGTGCGGGACGTCGGAGTCGGAGTCGATCAGCCAGTTCTTCCAGATCCTCGGCTCGGTCGCCCAGCAGCGCGGGTGCGTGCAGGTCGGCGATGAGGACAAGTACGAGATCACGATCTACTCATCGTGCGCAAACACCGCCACGGGCGTGTACTACTACTCGACGTACGAGAACAGCCAGATCACGGGCGTGGACATGCACAAGGAGGATCTCGACGGCTCCGAGCTCGCGGCGTATCCGCTCGTGAAGGGCCAGCAGATCGCGATGCAGAACTGATCTCCGGAACGCGCAACCCCCTCATCGGCCGGCGGGTCGCGGCGTAGCCTGTGGCCGTGGACGGGTTCGCAGCGGTCG
This sequence comes from Microbacterium meiriae, assembly GCF_040686935.1. Lineage (NCBI taxonomy): Bacteria > Bacillati > Actinomycetota > Actinomycetes > Micrococcales > Microbacteriaceae > Microbacterium > Microbacterium meiriae. The sequence goes on along the minus strand of NZ_JBFBMF010000001.1, from coordinate 1,095,885 downwards.
ACTTCGGGTTCGCCCGCGAGGTCCTGCAGCGGGGCATCGCGGCGCTGTACCTCGTCGCGTTCGTCTCGACGCTCAACCAGTTCCGTCCGCTCCTCGGCGAGCATGGGCTCCTGCCCGCGCCCGTGCTGCTCGACTGGGTGACGCAGAAGCGCGAGCGCCGGAAGCTGCTGCACCCCACGCTCTTCACCCGCGTCCGCTACACGGACCGGCGCCTGGTGGCCCTGTCCTGGGCGGGGATCGTCGTCGCCGCGCTGCTCGTCGTCGGGGTGCCGCAGCTCGGACCGCCGTGGGTGCCGATGCTCGCGTTCCTCGCCCTGTGGTTCGGCTACATGTCGGTGGTGAGCGTGGGGCAGACGTTCTACTCGTTCGGGTGGGAGATGCTGCTACTGGAGGCCGGGTTCCTCGCGGCCTTCCTCGGCTCGAACGACCAGCCGCCGCCGACGGTCGTGATCGTGCTGTTCTGGTGGCTGCTGTTCCGGCTGGAGTTCGGCGCCGGGATGATCAAGATCCGCGGGGGACGCGAGTGGCGCGACCTCACCGCGATGACCTTCCACCACGAGACCCAGCCGATGCCCGGGCCGCTGAGCCGCCAGGCGCATCTGCTGCCGCGGTGGTTCCACAAGCTCGAGGTGGTCGGCAACCACGTCGCGCAGCTCGTCGTGCCGTTCTTCCTCTTCGCGCCGATCCTCACCCTCTGGCTCCCCGACAGCGCTGGCTGGGTCCCTGAGCCTGTCGAAGGGGCCGCGTGGGTCGGTGCCGTCGCCGGGGGGATCGTGATCGCGACGCAGCTGTGGCTCGTGCTCACCGGGAACTTCGCGTGGTTGAACTGGGCGACGATCGTGCTCGCGTTCTCCGCGATCGGCCTCCCCGGCATCGGGACTCCGGAACGGACGCCGGAGACCTCGCTGCCGTGGACGGTGTCGGGCATGCCGCTGTGGTGGGTCGTGGCGACCTCGGCGGTCGGGGTGCTCTTCGTCGTGCTGAGCGTGCCCGCGGTGCGTAACCTCTTCGCGCGACGGCAGCTCATGAACGCGAGCTTCAACCGCTGGCAGCTCGCCAACGCCTACGGAGCCTTCGGCACGGTCACGCGGGAGCGGATCGAGATCGTCGTGGAGGGGTCGGACGACGAGGAGGGCCGGCACTGGCGCGAGTACGAGTTCCGGGGGAAGCCGGGGGACGTGCGGCGGATCCCGCGGCAGTTCGCTCCGTATCATCTGCGGCTGGACTGGCTGATGTGGTTCCTGCCGCTCGGGCACTCGCTGGACGACTGGTTCTCCGTGTTCCTCGTGCGGCTGCTGGAGGCTGATGCCCCGACGCTGCGGATGCTGCGCGTCGACCCCTTCCACGGCGAGCGGCCGCGGTGGGTGCGCGCCGTGTCGTACCGCTACCGCTTCACGACCCGCGCCGAGCACCGTGCCGACGGCGCGATCTGGGTCCGGACGGGTCGCCGTGTGGTGCTCGGTCCGGTCGGCCTCCGCTGAGGTCGCAGATCCGCACGAGGTCGCACGGATTCCGGGCGAAGCTGCGACCTCAGCGAGAATCTGCGACCTGACGCAACCCGACGCGACGGAACGCGGCCGGGAGAACACGCGCCGAGCGCGGCGAAACGCCCCGGCCGGGGAGAGTCCCCGGTCGGAGCGTTCCGTCTCGCTGGACGTCGATCAGCTGACCTTCTTCCGGTAGGAGATGATCGCGAAGACGTAGGCGACCACGAGGATCCCGACGCACCAGGCGAGCGCGACCCAGATGTCGGACCCGACCGGCTCCCCCGCGAACAACGCCTGGATGGAGTTGACGATCGAGGTCACCGGCTGGTTCTCCGCGAACCACTGCACCGGAGCCGGCATGGTGTCGGTCGGCACGAACGTCGAGCTGATGAACGGGAGGAAGATCAGCGGATACGAGAAGGCGCTCGCCCCGTCGACGGTCTTGGCGTTCAGGCCCGCGATGATCGCCAGCCAGGTGAGCGCCAGGGTGAACAGCATCAGGATGCCGATCACTCCGAGCCAGGCCCAGACGCTCGCCCCGGTGCGGAAGCCCATCAGGAACCCGACCCCGAAGATGATCGCGAGGGTGATCGCGTTCGCCGTGAGGGACGTGAGCACGTGGGCCCACAAGACGCTCGACCGGGCGATCGGCATGGAGTGGAACCGCTCGAAGATGCCGCTCTGCATATCGGTGAACAGCCGGAACGCCGTGTAGGCGATGCCCGACGCGATCGCGATGAGCAGGATGCCCGGCAGCAGGTAGTTCACGTAGTTCTCGGCGCCGGTGCTCTGTTGGAGCGCGCCGCCGAAGACGTACACGAACAGGAGCATCAGGGCGATCGGGGTGACCGCGGTGGTGATGATCGTGTCGGGGCTGCGGAAGATGTGCCGCATCGAGCGGCCGGTGAGCGTCGCCGTGTCGGCGGCGAAGTGCGTGGTCATGCTGCATCTCCTCTCTGGACTCGGGTCCCCGAGCCCGCCTGGGTCCCTGAGCCTGTCGAAGGGTCGATGAGGGTGAGGAAGATCTCCTCGAGGGTGGGCTGCTTCTCGACGTACTCGACCTTCGCGGGCGGAAGGAGCCGCTTGAGTCCGGCGAGGGTGTCGTTCGCGATGATGCGGCCCTCATGGAGGATCGCGATGCGGTCGGCCAGCTGCTCGGCCTCGTCGAGGTACTGCGTGGTGAGCAGCACGGTCGTGCCGCCGCTCGCGAGTTCCTTCACGACGTCCCACACCTCGATGCGCGACTCGGGGTCGAGGCCCGTGGTCGGCTCGTCGAGGTAGATGACCTCGGGGTCGCCGACCAGGCTCATCGCGATGTCGAGCCGGCGTCGCATCCCGCCGGAGTACGTGCCGACCTTGCGACCCCCGGCCTCCGTGAGCCGGAACCGTGCGAGGAGCCGGTCGGCCACCGCACCCGGGTCGGGCAGGTGCCGCAGCTTCGCGACGAGCACGAGGTTCTCGCGTCCGGTGAGGATCTCGTCGACCGCGGCGAACTGCCCGGTGAGGCTGATCCTCTCCCGCACGCCGAGGGGGTCCGTCGCGACGTCGATGCCCTGCACCGACGCGGCGCCGGCATCCGCCTTCAGCAGCGTGGAGAGGATCCGGACCATCGTGGTCTTGCCCGCGCCGTTCGACCCGAGGAGGGCGAAGATCGATCCCCGCTCCGCCTCGAAGTCGACGCCGCGCAGCACGTGCAGGTCCTTGTACGACTTCTCGATGCCGCGGACGGAGATCGCAGGCGTCGTCATGATTCCTCCTCCTTCTTCTTCGCGTCGTCGAACGCCTTGATGAGGCGTGCGCGCTCCTTGTCGATCCACTGGCGACCGCCGTACGCCGCGGCGTAGTTCTCGGCGAACTCGACCGGGTCGTCGCCGACGATCGCGCTGACCGGGGTGCCGTCGATCGCGGCGCGCTCCCACATGTCGGCGATGTCGAGGAACATCTTCACGATGGTGTCGCCGTCGGTGAGGCCCCCGTAGTAGAGGTTGTAGCGCTGCTGGGCCTTCGCCATCTCCCGGTACGGTTCGGGGAGGGCGTTGATGCGGGCCTGCGCCTGCTTGTACAGCTTCTTCTCTTCGAGTGATCCGGTGATCGCTTCGATCCACTTCGCGGCCATGCTCAGTTCTCCCTGTTCTCGGTGTCGCGCTTTTCCAGCTGTTCGATGTGCGTCTTGAGGAAGCTCCAGGTGGTCCAGAACTCCTCGAGCTCCTGTCGGCCCTGGGCGTTCAGGGTGTACACCTTCCGGGGTGGGCCCTTCTCGCTCGGCACCTTCTCGACGTCGACGAGGTCCTTCTGCTCGATGCGCACCAGGAGTGCGTAGATCGTGCCCTCGGCGATGTCGGTGAACCCGTGGTCTCGGATCCGTGCGGTGATCTCGTACCCGTAGGCCGGCTGCTCGGCGAGGAGGGCCAGCACGATGCCCTCCAGGGTTCCCTTGAGCATCTCGGTCATCTGCTTGCCCATCGGTACCCTCCTCTCGTTGTTTGTCTTCCGTTCGGTACTCGGTGTTGCTGGGTACCGGTACAAAGTAACACTGAGTACCGGTACTTAGCAACACCGAATACTGAACTTCCTCCCCCCTCTTCTCGCCGAGACCCCGGGTACACGGCGAGACCCCCGCGTGGCGACGCGAGGACCCCGGGGTGTCGACGACAACCCGGGGTCTCGGAGGGGAGGTCGGAGGGGAGGGCGGAAGCGTCAGCTGCGGAGATAGGCGAGGACGGCGAGGACTCGACGGTGGCCGCTGTCGGTGGCGGCGAGCCCGAGCTTGGCGAAGATGTTGCCGATGTGCTTGCTCACCGCGGTCTCCGTCACGAACAGGCGTGCGGCGATGGTGGTGTTGTCGAGGCCCTCGGCCATGAGCCCGAGCACCTCACGCTCCCGCGGAGTGAGGGTCTGCACGGGGTCGTCGGCGCGACGCCGGCTCATGAGCTGCGAGATGACCTCGGGGTCCATCACGGTCCCCCCGGCGGCCACCCGGCGCAGGGCGTCGACGAACGCGGCGACCTTGCCCACCCGCTCCTTCAACAGGTAGCCGAGGCCGTCCGCCCCCGCCGCGAGGAGCTCCCCCGCGTAACGGTCCTCCACGTACGCCGAGAGCACGAGCACCGGGAAGCCCGGGCGGCGGGCTCTCGCCTCGGCCGCGGCCTTGAGCCCCTCGCTGGTGAAGGTCGGCGGCATCCGCACGTCGACCACCGCCGCATCGGCCTCGTCGAGCAGGGCGAGGAACCCGTCCGCGTCCGGCACGGCGCCGATCACGTCGAAGCCCTCACTGCGCAACAGGAGCGCGAGGCCCTCCCGCAGCAGGGTGTCGTCCTCCGCGATCACGATCCGCATGGCAGCTCCGTCCGCAGGATGGTGGGTCCCCCGGCGGGACTCGACAGGTCCATCGTGCCCTCGAACGCCTCCACCCGGCGTCGGATCCCCGCGAGACCCCCGCCCGGACGCTCGACCGCGCCGCCGACCCCGTCGTCCTCCACCGTGATGAGGAGCAGCTCGCCCTCTCGCTCGACCCGCACCGTGGCGCGGGTCGCGGCGCTGTACTTGTTCACGTTGGTCAGCGCCTCCGCGACCACGAAGTACGAGGCCGACTCGACCGCTGCCGGCACCCGACCGACGTCCGCGGCGTCGAGCGTGCACGGGACGACGCTGCGCCCGGCGAGCGAGGCGAGCGCCCCCTCGAGACCCAGTTCGTCGAGGATCGGCGGATAGATGTCGTGCACCGTGCGGCGGAGGCCGGCGAGGGCATCGGTCGCCGCGTCCTGCGCGCGCCGCAGCGGCTCGAGCACGTCGCCGCCCGTCTCCTGGGCGCGCTCCGCGATCCCCAGCATCATCACGACGTTCACCAGGCGGTTCTGGGCGCCGTCGTGCAGGTCGCGCTCGATGCGACGGAGCTCGGCGGCATGGGCGTCGAGGGCGGCCGCACGGCTGAGAGTCAGCGCGTCGACGCGGGCGGCGAGGCGCGACTTCTGCGGCGTCGCGAGGAGCTTCGCCGAGACGAACGCCACCAGCCGGGCGACCACCGGCACGAGGAACAGCGCGGCCACCGCATAGGCGAGGGCGACGAGCGGCATGGTCCACGCCAGCTCCCACGACGTGACCGGGTACGGTGAGCCCACCGGGTCGTCGGCCGGGGCGAACTGCCAGTACCAGGTGACGGCGAGGCTGTTGACGGCGGACAGGGGCAGCGCGAGCGTCAGCAGCGACAGCCACATCACCGGGAAGGCGTGCACCGTGACCCATAGCGCGTCTCGGGCGGTGGCGCGAGAGAAGGCGTAGCGGAGCCGTTCGTCGATCGTCGCGCCGCGCGGCAGCGTGCGCGTGAGCGGGGGGAGGTCCTCCCCGCGCCGGCGTCCGATCCGGCGGCGCGCCCGGTCGCTCCAGGCATGCAGCACCTGCACGACCTGCGGGAGCAGCAGCACCCCGCCCGTGATGAGCATGAGCGGCAGCAGCACGAGGATGACGCAGAACAGCGCGAGGGACACGACGGAGGCCCCGAGTTCGACGGCGAGGAACCGCGCATCGGGCAGCCATCCACGCAGCCAGCGGCGCATCCATCCGTCGTTCACCCTGCAAGTCTGCCCGAGCGCCCCGCGGCCCGCGGTAGAGCCAGCTCCACCATCGATGCGGCACCGTGCGGGATGGGAGCCGTCGCGCGGCTTTCCTACCGTCGAAGCATGACCTCCCTCTCCTCTGCGCCGCTCGTCGAAGCGGCCCCCGCCGAGGCCCTGCGCCTCAGCGGCCTCGTCAAGACCTACGGTTCCGGCAGCACCCGGGTGACCGCACTCCGAGGCATCGACCTCGCCATCGCGCGGGGCTCGTTCACCGCGATCATGGGGCCGTCCGGCTCCGGCAAGAGCACACTGCTGCACAGTGCCGCAGGTCTCGACCGCCCGACCAGTGGCACGGTGCACCTGGGCGGCACCGAGATCTCCGCGCTCACGCCCCGGCAGCTCACGGCCTTCCGCCGCGACCACGTGGGCTTCGTCTTCCAGGCCTACAACCTGCTGCCGGCGCTGAGCGTGGAGGACAATATCACCCTCCCGCTGCGCCTCGGCCGCCGCCCCCTCGATCACGGCCGGCTCGAGACGCTGCTCGACGCGGTGGGGCTCACCGACCGTCGCCACCGTCGCCCTGCCGAGCTCTCCGGCGGACAGCAGCAGCGCGTCGCGATCGCCCGAGCCCTCATCACCCGCCCGCACGTCGTGTTCGGCGACGAGCCCACCGGGGCCCTGGACTCCCGCACCGGGAAGCAGGTGCTCGACCTCCTGGCGCACACCGCGAAGGAGCTGCATCAGACCGTCGTCGTCGTCACGCATGACCCCGTGGTGGCCTCGCACGCCGACCGGGTGATCTTCCTCGCCGACGGGGCGTTCGCCGGACATCTCGACGGCGGCACCCCGCAGCAGATCACGGATCGCATGAGCACGCTGGGAGAGTGGTGATGTCGGCCGCGCCGCTCGGGCTCGGACGGATCGTCCGCGCCGACCTCCGTCATCATCGGCGCAGTCTGGCCGGGGTCTTCGTCGCCATCTTCGTCGCGAGTGCACTCGTCACCGGACTCGGCGTGCTCGTCGAGTCCGGCATCCGCGGCGGCCTCGCCCCGCAGCGCTACACGGCGGCCGAGGTGGTCGTCGGGGCGGTGCAGCAGGTCGACGTGCCGGAGGACCTGCCGGTGCCGCTGCGTGAGCGCGCTTCCGTCCCCGCCGACGCCGCGCGCGAGATCGCTGCGCTTCCGGGCGTCGAGGCCGTGGTCGCCGACGTGACCGTGCCTCTGTCGGTGCCCGGCGGGACGGCCCCTGCCGTGGTCGAGGCGCACCCCTGGTCCGCGACGGCACTCACCGGCTTCACGCCCGCGGAGGGGCGGGAGCCCGCCGCCGACGACGAGGTCGTGGTGGTCTCCGGAGCCGGGCACGCCGTGGGCGACTCCCTTGCGCTCGCCCACGGCGGCATCGCGGCGACGTACACGGTCGTCGGTGTGGTCTCGGCGGAGAGCCTGCCGGAGCGCGCGGTGTCGGTGTTCCTGACGGACGAGCGCATCCGCGACCTCGACCCGCACGACGGGGCCCCGCAGGCGCTCGGCGTGTTCGTCGACGGGGACCCCGAGCGCACGGCGGTCGCGATCCGCGAGGCGTTCCCGGATCTGGTCGCCCGGACCGGAGACGCCAGAGGAGACGTGGAGTTCCTCGACTCGGCGGCGGCGCGCACCCTGCTCATCGCTATCGGCAGCGCGTTCGTCGGCACCTGCATCCTCGTCGCCCTCTTCATCGTCGCGGGCACGCTGTCGCTGTCGGTCCAGGCGCGTCGCCGCGAGTATGCCCTGCTCCGCGCGGTGGGGGCGACCCCGTCGCAGGTGCACGCCCTCATCGCGCGGGAGACGCTCGCGGTCGCCGTCGTCGCCGCGCTGCTCGGGATCGCCCCGGGGTACCTGCTGTCCTCCGCACTGCAGTCGGCGTTCGTGGCCGGAGGAGTCATCCCCGGCGACTTCGCCCTCGCGCTGAGCCCGTTCCCGGCGCTGAGCGCACTGGTGCTGGTGCTCGGAGCGGCCTGGGGAGCGGCGCGCATTGCAGCGCGGCGCCCCGCCCGCCTCGATCCGATCGAGGCGCTGCGCGAGTCCTCGACGGGCCAGGGCCCGATCGGCCTGCCCCGCATCATCACCGGCATCGTGTTCGCCGCCGCCGGCGTCTCGGTCTCGACCGTCCCGCTGATGCTCCGCGGCGACGCAGCGGTCGGCGCCTCCGCCGGTGCCGCGATCATGCTCATCGTGGCGCTCGCGCTCCTGGGACCGTGGCTCGTCGCCCTGTGCGTGCGCCTCGTCGGGCCGGTGCTGCGTCGTTCGTCGGCCGCGGGCTTCCTCGCCGCCGCCCACACCACCGCGGGCAGTCGGCGGATGGCGGCCGCGATCCTCCCGATCGCCCTCGGCATCGGGTTGGGTCTCGTGCAGATCGGCGGGCCGGCGATCGTCGCGGACGAGGCCGCGACCCAGGCCCGGGCCGGGGTCACCGCCGACCTGCGTGTGGCCGCCCCGGCCGGGCTCTCCCCCGACGCCGTCGGCGCGCTGCGCGACGAGCCGGGGGTGACGGCAGCGACCGGCGTGGTCGTCAGCACCGCGGTGCTCGACTCGCTCGACATCGAAGGTCAGATCGAGCGCACGGAGTACGTGCTCCAGGGCGTGGACCCGACGACCGCGGACGGCCTGCTCGACCTGCGGGTGCAGGAGGGGTCCCTCACCGCCCTCGACGGCGGTGCGACCGTCGCGGTGAGCGCCGATGCGGCGCACACGCTCGGCCTCGACGTCGGCGACCCGGTGACGGGCGTCCTCGGTGACGGGGCGCCGCTGGAGGCGACCGTGGTCGGCATCTACGAGCGCGGTCTCGGGTTCGGCGATCTCACCATGGCGGTCGACCACGTCCGCGCGCACACCTCCGCAGCGCTCGACTCGTTCGCCCTCGTGTCGGTGGACGGTGACGCGCCGGCCGACGCCTTCGCCGCCGACGGTCTGCAGGTGGCCCCCGGCTCGGGTCAGAAGCCCAGCATGACCGGGGCCGTGTCGCAGCAGGGATGGGTGAGCCTCATCGGTCTGCTGGTCATCCTCGGGTACATCGCGATCGCCGTCGTGAACACGCTCGTCATGGCGACGGGGGAGCGGTCCCGGGAGTTCGCCCTGCTGCAGCTCATCGGCGCCTCCCGGGGACAGGTGCGCGCCACGATGCGCACCGAGGCGATCCTGATCGCCGCCCTCGCGATGGTCTTCGGCGTGCTGGTGGCGATCCCGCCGCTGATGGGGATGAGCTACGGCATCTCCGGGCAGCCGCTCCCGGCGATGCCCGTGCTCGGCTCCCTCGCGATCGTCGGCGGCATGGGCGCACTCGCCCTCGTCGCGCTGCGGGTCGCGACAGGGGCCGCGCTGCGCCGCCGCCCGATCGAGGAGATCGGCTCTCGCGAGTAGGCCCGCGACCACCGGAGGGCGCATCGGGATCCCGGTGCGCCCTCCGGCGTGCCGTCCCGGGGTGAAAAGCAGGGGTGAATTCCCCCGGTTCGGTCGGGGGCCTCCGCGGCAGCCGGGCAGGCTGGCGGAGGCCCGGACCGAGTCCACCCTGCCCGAAAGGGTGCTCGGCGGTCGCCTGAGGGGGCGGGGGCTTCCGTGTGCGCGGATGCGTGCCGGAACGCGATGAATGGGGAGAGCAGTCATGGGATTCCGTGTTGCCCGCAAGGACCGCACGTCCGATGGCCTTCCGCCGGAGCGGCACAGCCGCTGGCGGGGCCGGACCAAGAGGCTGATCGGCGGTGCCGTGAGCACGGCGCTCGTCGCATCGTCGATGATCGTCATCGGCGGGACGCTGACCGCCGCGCCTGCCGCCGCGGCAGAGCCGTTCCTCTGCACGCCCGGAGCGGTGTACGTGCAGAGCGCCACCGAGGTGCGCGAGTTCGCCGTGAACGAGCAGGGCGGAGCGCCAGGCGACGGCGGCACGCTCGGTTCCATCAACCTCGGCGCGAACCACTCCAACAACGCCCTCGGGCTCTCCTCGAACGGGCGGTACGCCTACACGGTCACCAACGCCGCCGGTACCAAGACGCTGGCAAAGCACGACCGCGTCACCGACACGACGGCGCAGACGACGTTCACGCTGAACTCCTCGGTGCTGCGCGGCGCCGTGCACCCCGTGACGGGCGTCTACTACTTCGCCAGCGGCACGGTGAACGGCGCCATCAACCTCTACGCGTGGAACGAGAACGTCACGCCGCAGAACTACGTGCAGGTCGGAACCCTCCGACCGACCGCGGGCAGCAGCGCGTTCGGCGCCAACGGCGACATGGCCTTCAGCGCCTCCGGCCAGCTCGTGCTCGTCGCCGACAACTTCATCTACTCCTCCGACCTCCCGGCCACGCTCGAACCGAGTACCGCGACGATCGATGCCAAGCAGGTGCACGACATGGGTGCCGGCGTGCAGGGCAACGGCATCGCGTTCGGCAACCTCGGCCACATCTTCGTCTCGGTCTCCGGTGGTGGCAACCGCATCATCGAGGTCGATCTGCCCCGCGGACAGACCGTCAACACCACCTCGCTCGGCACCTTCTCGCCCACCGACATGGCGAGCTGCACGTTCCCGAACACGCTGACGCTGAAGAAGGATCTCCCCGAAGGCCGTCACGCCGGGACCGACCAGTTCGGGCTCCGCGTGCAGTCGCCGGTCGGCTACCAGGTCGCGCAGACCGAGGCCGTCACCCGTGGCGACCGCTCCGGTCTGCAGCCGGACTACGTCGGCCCCGTGTTCACCAACCAGGGGGACACCTTCCGGCTGTCCGAGTCGGCGGCGGGCTCGACCGACCTCACGAAGTACGACGCCTCCCTCGTCTGCCTGCAGGTGAACGCCGACGGCTCGACCACCCCGGTGGCCGTCACCGCCGCCGGACAGGTCACCCAGCCGTCCGGCCCGCTCGGCACCGACGTCACGTGCACCTACACGAACGTCCGCCTCGCGCCGGACCTCGCACTGCGCAAGACCTCCGACCCCGCCGACGGCACCGCCGTGCAGGCCGGCCAGCGACTGACCTACACGGTGCAGGCCGAGAACACCGGCAACACCCGCCTCGACCCGGTCACCGTGACCGACGACCTGTCGGGTGTGCTCGCCAACGCCGAGTACCAGGGCGACGTGGCGACGGCGATCGACGGCGACCCGGTGTCGTCCGGTGCCGCCACCGTCACGGGCGACGACCTCGCCTGGACCGGTGCCCTCGAGCCCGGGCAGGTACTCACGATCACGTACTCCGTCGTCGTCGACGAGGGCGTGGAGGGCGAGCGCATCGCCAACCGCGTCACCGCATCCGGCACGCCGCCCGGGGGTCTGCCTCCGATCACCCCTCCGGCCGTCACCACCGAGCACCCCGTCGCCGGCTTCGAGGTCGCGAAGACCTCCGATCCCGCCGCGGGCACCGTGGTGGAGCCGGGCCAGACCATCGAGTACACCGTCACGGGCACGAACACCGGGGCGACCGTCCTGAACCCGGCGACCGTCACCGACGATCTCTCCGGCGTGCTCGCGAGCGCCGCCTTCAACGACGACATCACGACCACGGTCGGCGGCACCACCGTCACCACGGGCGGCGCGACCCTGACCGGGAACGCCCTCGTCTGGACCGGAACGCTCCAGCCCGGACAGACCGTGACGATCACGTACTCGGTGACCGTGGGCGACGACACCTCCGGCGAGATCCTGCGCAACAGCGTGACCGGATCGGGCACCCCGACCACCCCGAACCCGGGCGACCCGACCGGGCCGCAGGTTCCCGGCGAGCCCATCGTCCCGCCGACGGTCACCACCGAGCACCCCGTGATCGGCTCCGGCTTCACCATCTCGAAGTCGGCCGACCCCGCCTCCGGCACGGCCGTGTCCGCGGGCGACACGATCACCTACACGATCACCGGCACCAACACGGGTGACACCGACCTCGATCCCGCGGAGATCGTCGACGACCTGTCGGGCGTGCTCGGCTCCGCCGGCTACAACGACGACGTCACGGCCGACCGCGGCTCCGTGCGGGTCGCCGACGCCACCCTCACCTGGACCGGCGCTATCCCGCGCGGGGAATCGGTCACGATCCGCTACACCGTGACGGTGGACGCGGGCGTCGAGAAGGCCCTGCTGCACAACGTCGTCACCGGATCGGCCACGCCGCAGATCCCGACCGACCCCGCCGACCCCTCCGGGGCGAAGACCCCGGGGACCCCGATCGTCCCGCCGGCGGCGGAGACGGAGCACCCCGTCGTCGACACGGGCTTCGAGGTCACGAAGTCGGCTGACCCGGCCTCCGGCACCGCCGTCCGCGCGGGTGACACGATCACCTACACGGTCTCGGGCGTCAACACCGGCAACACCGTCCTCGACCCCGCGACGATCGTCGACGACCTCTCGGCCGTCCTCGCGAACGCGGAGTACGGCGGCGACGCGAAGGCCTCGTCCGGATCCGTCACGCTCTCCGGCACCACCCTCACCTGGACCGGGACGCTCGCTCCCGGCGACCGCGTCGACATCACCTACACGGTGACGGTGGACGAGGATGCGACGGGCGTGCTGCTCCGCAACACGGTGTCCGGTGAGGGCACCCCGCTGATCCCGACCGACCCGACCGACCCGGAGACTCCGACGACGCCGGGCACCCCGGTCGAGACCCCGCCGGCGACGACGGAGCACCCCGTCGCGACCCCCGGGTTCACCGTCACCAAGACGGCCGACCCGGCGACGGGCACGCGCGTCGACCCCGGCACCGTGATCACCTACACCGTGACCGGCCGCAACACGGGCGACACCGTCCTCGACCCCGTCGAGATCGGCGACGACCTGCGCGCGGCGCTGGCCCACGCGTCGTACAACGACGACGTGTCCGCCACCCGCGGCGACGTCCGCGTGGCCGAGGGCGCCCTCTCGTGGAACGGCGTGCTGCGCCCCGGCCAGGACGTCGCGATCACCTACTCGGTGACCGTCGATGCCACCGCCGGCGGCGAGACCATCGCGAACACGGCGACGGGAGAGGCGACCCCGCTCATCCCCGCCGACCCGAGCGACCCCGAGAGCCCCACGACTCCCGGCACGCCGATCACGCCGCCGCCGTCGAGCACGGAGCACCCCGTGAACGAGCCCGGCTTCGCGTTCGCCAAGACCGTCGACCCCGCCGCCGGTACCGCTGTCGACCCCGGTGACGTGCTCACCTACACGCTGACCGCGGTCAACACGGGCCAGACGGTGCTCGACCCGGTGACGATCACCGACGACTTGTCCGGCGTGCTGCCGTACGCGACGTTCAACGCGGACGCCGTGGCGAGCATCGCGGGTGCCGCTGCGGCTCCCGCGACCCTGGACGGCACCGAGCTGTCGTGGACGGGGGCGCTCGCGGTCGGCCAGACCGTGACCGTCACCTACTCCGTGACCGTGAGCGCCGACGGCGTCGGCACCGTGATCGAGAACGCGGCGTCCGCGACGGCGACCCCGCCGGGAGGATCCACGATCACGCCGCCGCCCGGTGTCACGACCAACCCGGTCAACGAGCCCGGATTCTCGGTCTCGAAGAGCGTCGACCCGGCTGCGGGCACGGCGGTCGACCCGGGCAGCGTCCTCACCTACACGGTGACCGGCGTGAACACGGGGGAGACGGCTCTCGACCCTGTCACCATCACCGATGACCTCTCCGGTGTCCTGGCGCACGCCGAGTACAACGACGACGCGACCGCGACGATCGGCGGCACGGTGACCACCGCGCCGACGGTGGCCGAGGAGGGGCTGTCGTGGACGGGTGCGCTGCAGGTCGGTGAGACCGTCACGATCACCTACTCGGTGACCGTGCGGGCGGATGCCGGCGGGTCCGTGATCGAGAACTCGGCCTCCGGCTCGGCGACCCCGCCGGGTGGCGTGCCGCCCATCGAGACGCCGCCGGCGACGACCGAGAACCCCGTGAACGAGCCGGGCTTCGAGCTGCGCAAGTTCGCCGACCCCGCCTCGGGCACGCGTGTCGACCCGGGCAGCGTCCTCACCTACACTGTGACCGGCATCAACACGGGCGAGACGGCGCTGGCTCCGGTCCGCATCGTCGACGACCTCTCGGGTGTGCTCGCGCACGCCGCCTACAACGGCGACGCGACGGCGACCCTGAGCGACGGCACCGCGCCTGAGCCCGTCGTCGCTGGCGACGAGCTCACCTGGGCCGGTGACCTCGCGGTCGGCCAGCGCGTCACGATCACCTACTCGGTGACCGTGCACGGCGACGCCGGCGGTGCGATCATCGCGAACACCGTCGAGGGCACGGCCACGCCTCCCGGCGGCGCCGAGCTGACCCCGCCGCCGGTGACGACGGAGAACCCCGTCGGCACTCCCGGCTTCACGTTCGTCAAGTCGTCCGACCCCGCCTCCGGCTCCGCCGTCGCGACGGGCAGCGTCGTGACCTACACCCTCACCGGCACCAACACCGGCGAGACGGGTCTGGACGAGGTCGTCGTCACGGACGACCTGGCCGGAGTGCTGCGGCACGCCGACCTCCGCGGCACGGCGACCGCCACGGTGGGTGACCGTGCGGTGGCCGCGCCGACGATCGACGGCACGACGCTGCGCTGGACCGGCAGCCTCGCGGAAGGGGAGCGCGTCGTGATCACCTATGCCGCGACAGTGCATGCGGACGCGGCCGGAGCGACGCTGCGGAACGCGGCCACGGCCTCGGCCACGCCTCCCGGCGGGGAGACGATCACGCCCCCGACGAGCACGACCGAGAACCCGGTGCTGACGCCGCTCGCCCTCACGGGTGGACAGCTGGCGCCGTGGGTCCTCGGGCTCGCGATCGCCCTGCTGATCGGCGGTGCCGTGCTGCTGCTGGTGCGCCGACGCCGCATGCAGAGCTAGCGGTTCCGCCGGAGAGCCCCGCCCGTCGTCTGCGACGGGCGGGGCTCTCGTCATCCGCGGAGGAGGCCGTGCCGGGCGGCCTGTTCGAGCGCCTCCGTACGGTTGGCCGCGTCGAGCTTGCGGTAGATGCTGCGGAGCTGCGTCTTCAGGGTGTTCGGCGAGACCTGGAGCTCCGCGGCGATCTCGGGCAGCGGCGCCCCCGTGGTGAGCGCGTGCAGCACCACCTGCTCCCGCGAGGAGAGCCTCGGGCGGGCGGCGAACGACGGCAACGCGGATCGGGCGGGCAGCGGCGCGCCGCCGATCGGAGCGAGGTCGGCGCGGACGGCGGCGAAATCCTCGGCGCTGAGCAGCGCCAGCGGGGTGCGCAGTCCGCGGTCGGCGAGCTGGGCGTTCAGCGCCGCGGTCACGGCCTGCGCGGCGGCGGGACTGACCCGGTGGAGGGCTGCACTCTGCACCGCCGCGGCCTCCGCGCGCTCGCGCGAGGTCGTCGGCTCGAGGCGCGTGTGAGAGAGGAGCCGCGCCGCCTCGGGCGCGCGACCGTCGATCAAGGCGACCCTGGCCCGTTCCAGAAGGGTGCCGAAGCGGTCCGCCCCGGCGTCGCGCTGCTTGACGCCACGCGCGGCGCGGATGTCGCCGAGGGCGAGGTGGAGCAGGATCCGCGGGCGGCTCAGCGCCTGGCGGGCCGGCGGAGAGCCGGCCTCGCGTCCGCGCAGCCGGGCGAACGACTCCAGTCGCTCCAGTCCGCCGGCTGCATCGCCCTCGTGCAGCGCGATCCAGGCTTCGACCGTCGCCATCGTCGTCCAGTGCTCGCTCGTCGCCCGGTGCGGGAGGAAGGCGCGCGCGTGGTGCTTGGCTGCGGTGAGGTCGCCGTCCTCGACCGCCAGCATCGCCTCGGCGACGCGGTAGAACGTGCCGCGGTAGCCGTCCAGCTGCGCGGGATCCCACGAGCCGTCGCGGATGATCTCGACATAGTGCCGGGCCTCCGGCAGATCGCCGTTGAGGGCGTGGATCCCGCCGAGGAGGCTGACGGCGTGGAACGCCTTCCCGCTGCCCTGCGACGCCGCGAGGGCGGCGGCCTCGTCGATGAACAGGCGCTCCGTCGGCGAGAGCGTGTTCCGACGGGCGTTCGCGGCGGAGATCGCCATCCGCAGCAGCTGCAGTCCGCGCACCCGCCGGAGCCGGTTGGCATTGAGGCAGATGCCCAGGAGCATGGCCACCAGCGGCTCCTGCTTCAGCCGGGCGAGAGGCAGGTCGCCCAGCAGCGCCACGACCCGGCGACCGTCGTGGTCCAGGAGGTGGCTCCACCCGGACATGATGACGTGGGCCGCGAGGTGGAGGTCGTCCTCCTCCATCGCGAGGCGCAGTCCTTCGAAGGGGGTGCCGCGGCGCAGGGCGCCCTCGATCGCGAGGCGTCGGAGCACGCGGATCTCGGCGGGGAACCGCCGCAGGAGGTCGTGACGCAGCAGGGTGCGGGCCGGCGCGGCGATCGTGAAGGTCCGGCGCCCGGAGTCCGTCGACCATCGGCCGAAGCCGAACGCCTCGGCCTCGTCGAGGGCCGCGCCGATGTCCGGATCGCTGCTGAGGGCCTGCGCCAACGGCAGGTCGACCGTGTCCGTGATGCTGATCCGGATAAGACCCTCCAGGACGCCGGCGCCGAACGTGCCCTCCTCCATGCGGCTGCGGAGGTAGTCGTCGACCGCCGCCGCCGCGCCCTCCACGATCGTCGTGCCGTCGGGGGCACGGCCGCGGAGAGCGGCGGCACGCACGACCGCCGCGAATCCCTCGGTGGCCGCCCGCACGGCGACGGCGGTGTCCTCGTCCACGTCGAGAGCGCGGCGGATCTCGTCGGTGTCGAACGCGAGGTCTTCCGGAGAGATCAGCGCGGTGTCGATCACGAGGCCGATGCCGTCGCTGTCGAAGGGACTGGGGCGATTCGTGGCGACGATCAGGCGGACGTGCGACGGGACGGCGACCGTGCGGCAGAGGTCGAAGACCGCATCCCGGTCGAGCGCGGCGGCGTCGTCCAGGACGATGACGACAGGCTCCTCGTGATCGCACAGATAGTGCCCGACGGCGGGCCAGCCGTCCCCGGTGGCCGGATCGGTGCTGCCTGCGCCCGTGTCCGTGTCCGTGCCGCGCAACGCCCGCAGCAGCGCGTCCGCGAGTGCCGGGCTCGTCGCCAGCGCAGGTGTGACCGTGAGCCACACGACCCGCGCGGAGCAGGTGAAGGCCCAGCCGACCAGTGCAGTGGTCTTCCCGGAGCCCGCGGCGCCGCGCAGCAGCGTGAGCGGAGCCCCGGCATCCAGCACCGCGTTCAGCCGCGGACGCCCGATCACGTGCGCGGAAACCCGCGGCAACCTCTTGTCCCCTTGCGCGCCGAAAGCCGGCATCGTCCCTCCCCAGGTACGCATCCCCACCCCTACGATATCCAAACCCGCACGGTGCAGGACGCTGCGGAGCGGGGGCACCGGGAGTTCTAGGCTCGGAGGAGTGAGTGGTCCGATATCGCCCGTGTCCCGCCGTGTGCCGACCAGCGCCCTGCTCGTGAGCGCAGCCCTCGGCGCGGTTCAGGCCCTCGTCTTCCTGGCTGTCGTCCCGGTCACGAGCGTGCTGGCCGCCGCCTCCCCTCCCGCGTATGCCCTGGTCGCGGCCGTGCACACCGCACTGCCCTTCCTCGCGCGCGTCGTCACCCGGGTCCCTGGCATGGCGACGCTGGCCGCCTTCGTGACCGGGGTGCTGACGCTCGCGGTGTCCCCCATCGGGCTGCTCGGGGTGGTGCCGCTCGTCCTCGGCGGCGCGGTCCTCGACCTCGCGCTGCCGTTCCGGCGCGACGCCGCGGTCCGCCCGGGTCGTGTCCTGCTCGCCGGCGCCGTGACCGGGGTGGTGCTCTTCCTCGTGGCCCTCCCGGTGTTCTCCCCGGAGCACCTCGTCCCGCCGGTGCTCATCGCCACGCTGCTCGGCCGGGTGCTCGGGGAGCTCGCGGTGGCGGGAGTCGTCCTCGCCGTCCGCCGGCTGCTGCGTCGCGCGGGCGTCACCCACTGACTGCGGTCCACTATACCCCCACCGGGTATAGTGAACCCATGGCCGGTCGTCGCGTGCTCCAGAGGGCGCTGCTCGTCGTCCTCCTCGTGGGCGGCGTCGTGCTCGGGCTCCTCGGCATGCACGCGCTCGACACGCACGGCACCCCCGGAGCGCACGCGATGGCGGGCCACGCGGCACCGGTGCCCGGGCACCCCTCGGCGTCGGCGGCGCATGCGGTGTCCGTCGCCGAGGCGGCCGTCGTCCCCGACGACTCCGCGGGGGATGGCGGCGCGGCCTGCGTCCTCGCGCTCCTCGGCGGACTGCTCCTGGTGCTGCGCCCCACCCGCGCGGCCGTGATCGCTCCCCTGCTGCGCGCCCTCCGCGTGCGCGCGGGAACCGCCGCCGCCCCTCTCCGTCCCCCCTCACTCCACGTCCTCTGCATCAGTCGGACCTGATCGGCGCTGGTGAGCGCCCGGGCTCCGCGACCGCGGACGCCCTTCCGACAGACAGAGATGAGAGAGAAATGAAGAATCGAACCGCTGCCGCCGCCGCCCTCGTGCTGGTCGGCACCCTCGCCCTCGCGGGATGCGCCTCGGCTGCACCTGCGGGACCGGCTGACCACTCCGGTATGGATCACTCCCCCTCGGACGCCCCGCTGGCCGGAGCGAACGAGGCCGATGCGATGTTCGCGTCCATGATGATCGTCCATCACGAGCAGGCCGTCGAGATGTCGAACATCGTGCTCGCGAAGGATGACGTCGACCCACGGGTGACCGACCTCGCCGAACGCATCAAGGCCGCTCAGGGCCCGGAGATCGAGCAGCTGCAGGGGTGGCTCGACGACTGGGGTGCCGAGGCGGGTGACCCCGCGGAGATGGACCACGGTGACGGCATGATGAGCGACGACGACCTCGCCGCGCTCGAAGCCGCCGCGGGCCCGGAGGCGTCCCGGCTGTTCCTGGAGCAGATGATCGCCCACCACGAGGGCGCGGTCGAGATGGCCGAGACGGAGGTCGCGGACGGCGAGAACGCCGACGCGGTCGCCCTCGCGCACGACATCGTCGACGCGCAGACCGCGGAGATCGCGGAGATGAAGGAGATCCTCGCCACGCTCTGAGCGGCATCGGGCCCCGCGTCGCCTCCGCGGGGCGGGGCCCGTCGCCTTTCTGCGATCTGTCCTTTCCGCGCTGTTCTGTACGTTTCGCACTACTATGGTCTCATGAGCGAGATCGCGATCACGGAAGCCCGGGGGCGGCTGGCGTCCATCATCGACGAGGCGCGCAAGGAGCCCGTCTATCTCACCCGACGAAACCTCCCGGTGGCGGCTGTCGTCGATGCCAGCCTGCTGGAGCGACTCCTCGAAGACGCGGAGGAACTGGCCGACATCCGCGCGGTCGATGCCGCCTGGGAGGAGACCGCCCGACTCGCCGAGACGCCGATCCCGTGGGAGGAGGTGAAGCGGGACCTCGGGCTCGTGCCGTGACCTACGACGTCCAGGTCCTGCCTGTCGCCGTGCGGGCGATCCGCAAGCTCCCTCCTGAGGCGAGGCGACGTATCCAGGCCGTCATCGAGCTCCTCTCCGAAGACCCGCGGCCCCCCGCAGCACGCAAGCTCACCGGCCGACCGGAGTGGCGGGTGCGGACGGGTGACTACGGGGTGCTCTACCGGATCGAGGACGGGACCCTGACGGTCGTCGTCGTGCACGCCGGCCACCGTCGCGAGGTGTACCGCTAGCGACGGCGGCGGCGCAGGCGGCGCAGTGGCGCGGAGAGGCGATGCCACAGCGTCGGCGCGGGCTCTTCGTCCTCCGCGGGCGGCGGGGCGACGGCGAACTGGACGAACTCCTCCGCGCCATGGTGCACGACGCGGTAGAGCGCCGTGCCGATGAGCACAACCAAGGCGATCGACATGACGGAGACGAGGGCGGCGGTGAAGTCGGCGAGACCACTGTCGGTCGCCACCGCCTCGGTGAGTCCCACCAGCCCCGCCGCTCCCGGCACCAGGAGCCAGAACGCGGGGAGGAACGTGAGCTGCGACGGGGCCCCGTGGCGCAGCCCGGCGATCCAGAACACGACCGGCGTGACGGCGACCGCGCCGACGAAGCCGCCTACCGCCGGGTCGATGAACTCCGTTCCCGCCCATTGGCCGAGGTAGGCGACGACCAGGGCGAGCAGCACCCACCCGAATGTGGACGGCGGGGAGGAGAAGTGCAGGTAGTTGCCGAGTGCGAACACGAGGATGCCCAGCAGCGGCACCCACCAGGGCAGGTAGGACGAGGAGGCGTCGAGCGCCTCGTACGAGTCGCTCGAGACGCCCACCACCGCGCCCGCGGCGAGGATGCCGAAGGCGAGGAGGGCGAGCTGCACGAACCCGTAGATGAGGCGGGACGCACCGGAGATCATCTGCCCGGCTGCGAGCTCGACCGTCGCCGTGGTGAGCACGCCGCCGGGGAGGAAGGTCACCAGCGGCGCGATCAGCAGCCGGATCGGGTCGCCGATCTCGATCACCTCCGCGAGCAGGAACACCGCGGCGGCGCACACGAAGGCCGCGGCGATGGGCATGACCAGCTGTAGTGTGGGGGAGCGCACGAGCTTGAGCAGGCCGATCCCGAACCCGAGCACGAAGGCGACGAGCGCGCCCTGCCAGGTCGGCGCGAGCAGGAGCGCGAGGCCGGTCGTGAGGATGGCATGCCCGAGCGTGCGGGTGAACCAGCCGAGCCGCGGGCGCATCGCGCCGATCTCGTTGAGCCGCCGGATGCCGTCCAGCGGGTCCACGGCGCCGGTCTTCGCCTGCGCGATGAGGTCGTACAGCGCGGCGATCTGGTCGAAGCGGAACGAGGCGTTCGTGGCCGACCGGAACGCGACCCGCTGCTCCTCCGCGTCCCCCGTCTCCACGATGATGATCGTCGGCAGGACGACGAAGTCGGCGCCGTCTCCCCCCGATGCCGTGGCCACCTCGGCGATCGTGTCCCGGATGCGGTCGACGGACTCCGCCGATGCATTCATGCCCTGAGCCAGTCCCAGGAGGAACTGCTGCAGCGCCGACCGGTCGACGACGTCGGTCATGTCACGTGAACAGGAACGACAGCGCCACCCCGACGACGATCGCCGTGCCGACGTAGACGAGGTTCGGCAGCTGGAACGAGTGGTCGATGACGAACTTGCCCATCTTCGTCGTCCCGGTCTGGTCGAACGCGACCGTCGCCACCTGGCTGCCGTTGGCGGGCAGCGTGTAGATGCCCATCGCCGCCGGCCACAGCCCCACCAGCAGGGAGGCGGGCAGACCGATCGTGATGCCGATCGGGACGATCGCGTTCGTGGCGCTCGATTGGCTGGTCGTGAGCATGGCGACCGCGAAGAGCGCCAGCGCGAACAGCAGAGCGCCGAGGAAGGCGGACGATCCGGAGACGACCGAGCCCAGCCCGTCGACGATGAGGGTCTGGTTCGCGGCGACGAACGTGTTGGCGAGCCAGGCGATGCCGAACAGGGCGATGGCCCCGACGATGCCCGCGGGGAACGTGGACTGCTTCGGCACGTCGGCGGCCTTGACCTTGCAGAACACGAAGATCAGCGCGGCGATGATGCCCATGACGACCTCGATGATCACCGTGACGCTCAGGCGGAGCGGGTCGCCGTCGTCATCGGTGCCGATGACCGGACGGAGGTTCTCGAACAGGCCGAAGAAGACGATCACCGCGACGCCGGCGAGGAACAGCGAGGCCGAGAACACGGCGGTCGGCGGGAGCTTGTTCTCGTGCGCGTCGACGGTGGGCGGCTTGATCTGCCCCTCCGCCAGGCGCTTCTGGTACTCCGGGTCGTCCTCGAGGTCCTTGCCGTGACGCATCATGACCAGGGCGGCGACGAGCAGGCCCGCGATCGATGCCGGCCACATGATGAGGAGCAGGCCGCCGAGGTCGACGCCCTGCGGCGCGAGCAGCACGACCATCGATGCGGTGGCCGCGGAGACGGGCGAGCACAGGATGCCGACCTGCGAGGCGACCGCCGAGACCGACAGCGCCCGCTCCGGCCGGATCTTCTGCTGGTAGGAGACGTCGTAGATCACGGGCAGCAGCGGGTAGAAGATGTTGCCGGTCCCCGCACCGACCGTGAAGAGGAACGACATCGCCGGCGCGAGGAAGACGACGGACTTCGGGCGTTTGCGGATGACCTTCGCGGCCACCGACACCATCCAGTCGATGCCGCCGGCGGCCTGCATGGTCGAGGCCGCGGTGATGACCGTGATGACGATGAACACCGCGTCGACGGGGGCGTTGCCGGGGGCCTCCCCGAACACGAACACGAGCACCGCGACGCCGACGAGGCCCCAGACGCCCAGGCCGATCCCGCTCGTGCGGGTGCCCATGAAGATCGCCAGGACGACGACGATGAGCTCGGCGACGAGGATCCAGACGCTGTCGTTCACGACGACGGCCCCTTCACGACCGGCGCCGCCCCGGTGAGGACCTGCACCGGCAGCTCGGTCTCGACGATCTTCCCGTCGGCCGCCTCGACCTTCAGCGCCAACGCGTTCTCGACCGGGCTGACCGCCGTGACGAACTCGCTGTTCTCGAAGTGCAACGACTGCAGGTTGCCCACCGCATACCCGGTGGAGAGCTCGCCGCTGAGCAGGGACGCGTGGAAGAGCGGCCGCCGCTGGTCCTCGGCGTCGTAGTGCGGACAGAAGCTGCCGTGCAGGAACCCGAGACCCTCGGGGAGCACCTGCAGCGTGGGTCCGTAGCTGTCGGTCGTGCCGCCCTCGAACCAGCAGATGCCGCCCGCGCTGCCTCCCGTGAACACGACGTTCGACGAGGGGTCCTCCCACATCTCGCGCATGATCTCGTCGAGGCCCTGACGCTTCCAGACGTCGAGCATGTTGGCGGTGTTCCCGCCGCCGACGTGGATGACGTCGAAGCCCTTCACGAACCCGGCCAGGTCGTCGACGGCGCGATGGAACAGCGGCAGGTGGTGCGGCGCGCATCTGTCGGAGTCGTACGTGGAGTAGAAGCTCACGATGTAGGCGGTGTCATCGCCGGTCGCGGTGCCGACGAAGAGGACCCGAGGCCGCTCCTTGCCGGTGAGCTTCAGGATGTACTCGTGCGTCGGATCGTTCCGACGTTCCATCATGGCCTTGCCGGCCCCGGTTGCGACGACGTGCGACATGCCCCCACCTCACTGTCGAGTGTGAATGCGCTCAACCTAGCGTCGCGCCGTCACCGCCGTCCAGAGCGGTCACCCTGGACGGGTGAATCCGGGCCTCTCAGCCGAAGACGCGAGCCGTGCCGACCAAGCCTTCCAGGAGGGCGGCTGTGCGGGCGCGCGGTCCCTCCGGCGCGATGCCGAGGACGCGGGCGAGCTCCAGGGCGAGAGCGGCGTGTCCGGCGGCGCTGGGGTGGAAGGGGTCGTTCATGAGGCCCCACGGCATCCCGCCACCGCCCAGCTCCGCGAAGTGCGCGTACTGGTCGACGAGGATCACGTCCTCCGCGGACGCGACCCGACGGACGGCCTCGGCGAAGTCGGCGATCCGCGCCCGCTCCGGCGCATTGCGGACGTCGATGGCGGGCGGCGTCTGGAGCACCGGGATGGCGCCGAGCCCTCGTACCCGGCGCACGAAGTCGTGCAGGGACGCGGCGTAGTCGTCCGGCGAGATGACCGGTCGCGGTCCGCCGTCCGAGGCGTCGTTGGTGCCGACCATGAGAGTCACGACATCCGGCTGCCAGCCCGCGACCCGACGCTCCCAGTCGTCGAGGATGTCGATGATCCGGTTGCCGCTGATCGCGGTGTTGAGGACGATGTCGCGGACGCGCTCGAGCTCGCCCCTGACCAGCTCGTGCAGGTGCTCCTGGTAGCTGCGCCCACCCTGGGTGTGCACCAGGCCGTGGGTGATCGAGTCGCCGGTGATGACCCAGTTCAGCGGTGCCGGGTCGCGGAGCGCGTCGGCGAGGCGGCGGAGGTCGTCGTCGGCGGTGGCAGGGGAGGCGGAGGGGGCGATCGGCACGTTTCCGAGCTTATCCGGCGTAATGCTCAGGGGCCGTTCCCGTCCTGTTTGCCGAGGGGCGAGGCTGGGCATGTGAGCGCGGACGGGATCCGCGGCCCAGGACATCGTCGAATCCCCAACCCGACGACGTGGAGAAATCGAGCCCCTCGTGCGGCGGGCTGCTCCCCCGGCCCGCCGCACATCCCCGGCCTCGGGGGCGTTCCTTCGGCCCATTCCGGAACGCCGATATACGCGTGGCTGCGAAGGAGGGCTGTTTCCGCGGGTCTGCCTGCTGTCGCGCGGGCGCGCGGGGGTTCAGGCGCTCGCGCGAGAACAGGCACATGCGGCTGGTGTCGCCTGTGCTCGCGTGTTCGCCTGTTCGGCGGTCAGTCGCGGTCGGCGCGGCTGATGAGGTCCATCAGCTCGTCGAGCGTGTCGACGTCGATGACCTCGGTGCCGTCGGGCTCGCGCACCTCGATGCCGTCGACCTCCAGCTCCTCATCGAGCTGCACGAGGATGCGCGACTCCGGGAACTGCCGGGGGGCGACGAACGCGAGCAGCACGGCGTCCGCGAACACCACGACCGACGTGGCCTCGAGGTCGTCCCGCAGGTCGACCTGCTCGACCACCGGCTCCTCGTCCACCGCATCCTCGATGTCGAGCGCGACCTCCTCGACGATCGCCCGCCACCGCTTCTCGCTCATCGAGAGCACGCGCGCGATGGCCGCCACGAGCTCGTCCGGATCCATGTCCTCCGCGCTCTCGTCGCCGTCGAGCTCGGGGTCCACGTTCACGTTCACGACGGTGCCGGCGGCGTCCAGGCTCGCCCGTCCGTAGACGAGACCGTTCTCGGAGACGGGGTCTTCGAGCAGACCGCTCTCGACGATGCGGGACAGGAGGATTTCGAGCGCCATGCTTCCAGTCTCGCGCATCCTGCCTTCCGTGGCCCCTGGTTCTTCCGCGACCTCGGCCCACGGTCGCGCGTAATCGAACACCCCTTCGCGCCTCTTGTTCACTGGACCATCCCGACTCGACGGCCCAGGGCCGCGTTCGAAAGGCAGGCTGCTGTGATCCGTCCCCTCTCCCGCGGCATCGGCGTGGCGCTCGCCGTCGGTGTCGCTCTCGCCCTCGCGATCCCGTCATCCCCGCTCCCGGCGGCTGCGGAGGTCGCCCCCGACACCCCCGCCCTGAACTGGGTCGTGAACACCGCCCCCGGCGGTCCGAGCGAGGAGACGCTGCGTGCGGCCATCGCCGACGCGGGAGGGACGTTCCTGATCTCGTACCCGGAGATCGGGGTCACCGTCGTCCGGGCGCCCGAGGGCGGGTTCGCCGCGCAGCTCCGCGACCTCCCGTGGGTGCAGTCCGTCGGTCCCACCCGCACGTCGACCACGCCCGACCGCCTCCCCGACCCCGCCGAGTCCGCGGCAGGCGTCACGGAGGAACCCGAGGCGATGCCTGCCGAGGGCACCGCGTGGGACACGGTCGCCGTCGGCGCGACGACCCCGGGCGGCGCAGGTGTGGTCGTCGGGGTCGCGGACAACGGCATCGATGCGGGGCACCCCGACCTCGCCGACCGCATCGACCCCGCTCTCTCGGTCGGCTGCGGCATCAAAGGCGTCCCGGACACCCGACCGGCGGCGTGGGCTCCGGAAGCGGGACTCTCCGGAGCCCACGGAACCCACGTGGCAGGCAGCATCGCGGGCGCTGCCGACGGCGCCGGCATCCGCGGGATCGCCCCTGACGCGCGCGTCGCGGCCATCAAGGTCGACAACCAGACAGGGCACATCTACCCGGAGGCCAGCATCTGCGCCACGATGTGGGCGGTCCGGCACGACATCCCGGTCGTGAACCACAGCTACTACGTCGACCCCTGGTACGTCTGGTGCGCCGGCGACGAGACGCAGTCCGCCGCGCTCGAAGCCCTTCGGCGCACGTATGCGTACGCGCATGAGCAGGGCGTCGTCAGCGTCGCCGCCGTGGGCAACGAGGCGCAGGACCTCGCCACCATGACCACCGACGTCGTCAGCCCCAATGACGGTGCACCCGAGCCGCGGCCGGTCGACTCGTCGTGCCTGAAGGCCCTGGCCGGGCTGCCCGACGTGATCTCGGTCGCCGCCGCCGACCAGGACGAGACCAGCGGCGCCGTCGTCATGGCCCGATTCTCCAACTACGGAGCGGGCACGGTCACCGTCACCGCGCCCGGCGTCGTCTGGTCTGCGGTGACCCGTCAGGACGACGGCTCGATCTACGCGCTGTTCCCCGGCACTTCCATGGCCTCCCCGCACGTCGCGGGGCTCGCCGCGCGGCTGCTCGCGGCCGACCCGCAGGACACGCTGATCGTCCTGGACCTCGCCAACGCCGGGGCGGTGGGAGGACGGGCTGTCGTGGACATCGATCTGACGGCGTTCGCGGATGTCGAGGTCCCCGTGCCGCCGGTGGGCGAGGTCGAGCGGACGGCTCGGGGGCTGCGGTGGACCCTCACGCTGGACTCGGCGCAGAAGGCCCAGCTGCAGATCCCCGCGACCTCCGGCGACGACCCGGCGTTCCCCGTGGTCGCTGTCCGATGAGACAGGCGGTCACGCCGGTTCAGGCGCTTTCCGGAAGCGATGGCCTGAATCGGCGTGACAGCCTGCGCGTCACAACCACTTCTTGTACTTGAACACCCCGAACAGGCCGACGGCGAAGGCAAGCATCGCCCCGATCGCCATCGGATAGCCGAACGCCCAGTGCAGCTCGGGCATCACGTCGAAGTTCATGCCGTAGACGGTGCCGACGAGGGTGGGCGCGAAGATGATGGCCGCCCATGAGGAGATCTTCTTGATCTCATCGTTCTGGGCCAAACCCGCCTCCGAATGCCGCCGGGCGACGAGGGCCGACTGCACCGTGAGGGCGTTCTCCAGGATCGCCCGGAACGAGTCCACGCGCTCGTTCACGCGGATCGTGTGGTCGAGCACGTCGCGGAGCGAGCGCTGCAGCTCCTCGTCGATGCGGTACTTCTCCGACCCGCGGCGCAGCCACTCCAGCATGCCGCTCAGAGGGTGCACGGCGCGCTGGAAGTTGATGACCTCGCGGGAGAGCTCGTAGATGCGGCGGGAGAGGGCGTCGTCGTCGCTGTCGCCGAAGAGCTGGTCCTCGATCTCGTCGATGTCGTTCTCGAGACCGGCGACGACGGGCTCGTACTCGTCCACGACCTCGTCGAGGATCGCGTAGAACACCGCCTCCGGTCCCATCGCGAGCAGCTCCGGGTTCGCCTCCATCCGGCGGCGGACCGCGGCGAGGTTCGGCGACTCGGCGTGGCGGATCGTCACCACGAAGTCGGGGCCGATGAACAGGTGCAGCTCCCCGAACTCGATCGACTCCTCCTTGTCGCGGTACCGGGCGGGGCGCAGCACGGCGAAGAGGGTGTCGCCGTAGCGCTCCACCTTGGAGCGCTGATGCCCCGAGAGCGCGTCCTCGACGGCGAGCGGATGCAGATCGAACTCCCTGGCGACCGAGGCGACCTCCTCGGGACTCGGTCGATACAGACCGATCCACGCGATCCCGCCGGCGGCATCCAGCATCCGGTAGGTCTCGTCCAGGTTCTTCGGGGTCTCCACGCGACGTCCGTGGACGTACACGCCGTTGTCGATGAGCGCCATGATGCGGCTCCGTTCTCGCGGGTGCACGCAGACCAGGGTCTGCGTGCGGATTCGTCAGGGGGCGGGAGACGCCGCCGATGACTGCGAGGCGAGAGGCACGGACGCGGAGCGGGAGCTCAACGCGCAGATGCAGGTAAGCGCGACGCAGCGAGGGCGGCGTCGTTACTATCGTCGGACATCGCCATCACCGCCTCTCCGTGCTTCTCCGGGGGCCAGCTTACCCCTCCGTTTCGAATCGCCCGAATGGCCCCATTCCGACCGGAGATGCCGCCACGTGCGCGATTCGAAGGATCAGGGGATGATGGCGTCGATGTAACCGCCGTCGACGCGGACCGCGGCGCCTGTCGTCGCCGAGGCGAGCGGGGACGCGAGGTACGCCACCATGTTCGCGATCTCCTCCGGCTCGATGAGCCTCTGCAGCAGGGACTGGGGGCGGTGCACGCGCATGAACTCACGCTGCGCCTCCTCCCACGGCAGCTGCGGATCCACGAGCGAGTACACGAAGTCCTCCACGCCGCCGGTGTGGGTCGGGCCCGCGAGCACTGAGTTCACCGTCACGCCCGTGCCGGCCGCCTCCTTCGCGAAACCCCGGGACACCGCGAGCAGCGCCGTCTTCGACATCCCGTAGTGGATCATCTCGGCGGGGATCACGACCGCGGAGTCGCTGGCGATGTCGAGCACCCGACCCCAGCCGCGCTCGGTCATGCCGGACAGGGTCGCGCGGATGAGCCGGACGGCGGCGAGCACGTTCACCTCGAAGTACCGCCGCCACTCGTCGTCGGAGATGTCGAGCGCGGGGGTCGCTCCGAAGATGCCGAGGTTGTTGACGAGGATGTCCACGTCTCCGGTGGCGGCGAGGACGGCAGCGGCACCGTCCTCCGTGGTGACGTCGCCCGGCGCTGGGACGAGGTTCCGGTCCGGATCCTCCGCCTGCAGGGTGGCGATGACCGACGACACGGTCCCGGGGTTCCGGCCGTTGACCGCGACCCGCGCTCCCGCGTCGGCGAGGGTCGTCGCGATGGCGAGTCCGATGCCCTGAGTGGAACCCGTGACGAGGGCGGTTCTCCCGGCGAGGTCGATGCGCATGATGTCTCCTCCGTGTCGCTGCGGCCTCCGGTGCAACACCCGCCGCGCCGGGTTCATGCCCGCGCGCTCCCCGCCACGGGAGGGCCGGGAGTGGGACATGCCGTCTCCGTGCGGGACGGGAAACGGGCCCGGGACAGGAGTGGAAGGCGCGGTTTTGATCCCGCACGGCGGGACGCGGGGGGGTGCGGGACGGGAAACGGGCCTGGGGGGACGGGAGTGGGAGCGTTTTTGGTCCCGCGAGGTGCCGGCGGGAGGTGCGCACGCCCCGGGGGCTAGAGGGGGATGGGGGTGCCGGCGCGGGACGCGGACTCCTGGGCGGCCTTCACGATCTCGACGGTGCGGATGCCGACACCGGCGTCGGGCTGGGGCTGACGGCCCGCGCGGACGGCCTGCACGAACTCCTCGAGCAGCAGGGCGTCGAGGTCCGCCCCGACCGGGGTCCAGGTCTCTCCGCGGTCATCGTGCCCGGCCACGCCCTTCGCGAAGGGGCTCACGGTCACGGTCCCGCGCTCGGCCACGACCTCGAGGGTGAGGCCGCCCCAGGTCGCCGAGCTCATCGGCCAGCTCCACGAGCAGTCGATCGTGGCGACCACGCCGCTCGGATACTGGATCGTCACGAGGCCCCCCGTCTCGACCGCGAGGTCGCGCTCCCCGTGCAGGATGCTGTTCGACACCGCGCGGACGGTCTGCGCGCGCTCTCCCAGGAGCTCGTCGAGGAGGTCGGCGCAGTGCACGACGTGGTCGACCAGGGCACCGCCGCCGGCGAGCTCGGGGTCGGTGAACCAGGCCCGGTCCTGCGGCAGCTTGCCGTTGTTGATGCCGGTGACGCCGAGGATCGCCCCGAGGCGTCCGCTGCGCAGCTCGGCGACCGCATCACGCACCGCGGGGGAGAAGCGCACCGGGTACGCGACCATCAGCAGCACGCCCGCCCGGTCGCAGGCGTCGCGCATCGCGATCGCGTCCTCGACGGTCGTCGCGAGCGGCTTCTCGCACAGCACGTGCACGCCGGCCGCGGCGGCCTGCTCGACGAGGGCGCGGTGACGGGAGTTCTCGGCGGCCACCACGACCGCGTCGGGGCCCCACGCGAAGGCGTCGTCGTAGGTCTCGACGTAGGCGACCCCGAGCTCCGCGGCCAGAGCGGCGCCGCGCGGAGCGTCGTCCGAGGCGGAGGCGCCGTCGGGGTCGGCGGCGATCAGCTCGACACCGGGCATCTGCTGCAGCGCGTGCACGTAGCTGAGGGCGTGCGTGTGCGCGAAGGACAGCACGGCGATCCGCAGCGGGCGGGGAGCGGTCATCGGGTGGCCTCCTCGGCGACGGCGACGGCGGGGGACGAAGCGGGGAGGGCGACCGGGGCTCCGGAGGCGATCGAGGCGTAGGCGGCCTCGGCGACCGCGACCGCCCGGATCCCGTCCTCCGGGGTGACGGCGGCGTCGCGTCCCTCCGCGATCGCGGCCACGAAGTCGGCGATCTCCGCGTAGTACGGGCTCTCCTCGGGTGAAATCGGCGGGAGGTAGTCGGTCGCGCCCTCGACGAGCACGGCGTCGGTGCGCAGCGTGTGGTCCTCGGCGCTGTCGTAGCGCAGGCGCCCCTCGGATCCGGCGACCTCGACGCTGGTGCGGAACGGCATGCCGGGCTGCACCCAGCTCGCGTGCACGTGGCTGATGACCCCGTTGCGGTGGGTGAGCACGACATGCGCCGTGACCGGGGCCGGAACGTGGTCGTCGACCGTCGGCGGGTTCTGCACCGCGTAGACGCTGTCGACCGGCCCGGCGAACCACAGCGCCTGATCGATGTCGTGGATCATGAGGTCGCGGATGACGCCGCCGCCCGCCCGCTCCGAGAAGAACCAGGGGGCCTGGGGTGCGGCGCCGAGGCGACGGAAGCGCTGCACGGCAGGGGTGCCGATCTGCCCGGCGTCGATGCCGGCCCTGATTCGGGCGTACTCCCCCATGTAGCGCACGACGTGCGCGGGGAACAGCCGCACTCCCGCGGCGGCTGCGGCGGCGGTCACCTCGGCGGCGGCCTCCGCGGTCGCGGCGAGCGGCTTCTCGCAGATCACGTCGATCCCCCGGGCGATGGCCCGAAGGGCGAAGTCGGCGTGGGTGCTGCTCGGCGTGACGATGTCGACGACGTCGACCAGCTCCAGGAGCGCGTCGACGTCCGCCACGACCTCGAACCCGTATTCCGCGGCGATCTCCTCCGCGCCCTCCTTCGAGGTGACGAAGCCCTGCACGCCGAGCGCCCGCCAGGCGTCGGCGTGCACGCGGGAGATCCCGCCCGCGCCGATGAGTCCGACCTTCAACGTGCTCACTGCTTCTCCTCGGGGTCGACGCCGGCCGCGGGGTCGTGCGGCAGGGGGGTGATCGGTGGGGCGGGCATGTCCTCGATGCCGTAGATGTCGCCCGGATGCCGCTGGAACGCATGCACGACGGCGCCGTGGGCGGCGGCTTCCGCTCCCAGCCGCGCCTCCGCGATGGGCACCTGGAACGGCAGACCGAGATGGCCGGGCAGGGCGGCGCGCAGGGGGTCGAGCAGCTGCTCGTGCGCGGCCGAGAGCCCGCCGCCGATCACGACCATGGCGGGGTCGACCGTCATGATCAGCGTCGCGATCCCGTGGGCGAGCTCGTCGATGAAGCCGTCGAGCTCCTCCCGGGCGGCCTGTTCCCCGCTGCGCGCCAGGGCGAACACCTCGGCGGCCGTCGGGGCGGTGCGCCACGAGATCTGCCCGGTCTCGGTGTTCAGGCCCCGGAACGCGAGGCGGCCGATGTCTCCCGCCGCGTTGTGGATGCCGCGCCGCGGACGGCCGCCGAGGATGAGGCCCATGGCGATGCGGTTGCCGACCGAGAGATAGATCACGTCGTCGACGAGCTGCGCGACGCCGAGGTGATGTTCCGCGACGGCCGCGAGCCGCACGCCGTTGTCGACCGCCACGGGACAGCCGAACGCCTGGCGCAGCTGCGAGCCGATGTCGATGCCGGACCACTCCGGGATGACGACCGAGGTGGTGACCCGTCCGTCGTCGTCGACGATGCCGGGCAGGGAGACGCCGATCGCCCGCAGACCGGTGCGCGGCAGCGAGAGCCGGGCGAGCGTGCGTCGCACGTCGTCGATCACGGCGGCGAGCTTGGCCGGGCCGTCGGGCTGCTCCGCGACGCCGGGGAAGGTGCGCTGGGCGATGACCACGCCCGCGAGATCCGCGACGACGACGCGCACGCTCGCGACGCCGATGTCGACGCCCACCACCACGCCGGCGGCGGCGTGGAAGGAGTAGCGGCGGGCCGGGCGCCCCGCACCGCCGCCGTTCTGCGCCAGGGCGTCGACGAGGAGTCCGGAGTCGGAGAGCACCGCCACGGCGTTCTCGACGGAGGTGCGGGAGACCTCGAGCGACCGGGAGAGGTCGCTGACCGTCGCCGGTCCGGCGTCGCGCAGCCGGAGTGCGGACCGCGCCACGATCGAGAGCGGACTGGTCGCGCCCATCGGGTCCCTCCTTCGTCTCCGCCGTTGGTGCGATCAAATTAGCACACCCGATTCTCAGATCGGGGATTGTTGTTCACGGCCGAGAAACACGGCCGAAACAAGGCTCTGAGAACTTGTGCTTGACGAATTATCCAAAGCCAATGTCATAATGAACCGTACTCAGCACGGTTTACGCAAAGGAGCACCATGCGCGTCAGCAAGATCACCGGCGTCGTCGCGGGAGTCGCGGCCGCCACCCTGTTGGCCGGATGTTCGGCCGGCGGAGGCAACACCGCAGAGGGCGAGCAGGACATCACGGTCTGGCTCTACCCCGTCATCGCCGACGAGGCGGTGCACAAGGACTTCTGGGACTCGACCATCGAGGCGTTCGAGAAGGAGAACGAGAACGTCAACGTGAAGTACGAGATCTTCCCGTGGGCGAACCGTGACGAGGCCCTGCAGACGGCGATCGCCGCCGGCAAGGGACCGGACGTCGTCTACCTCATCCCCGACCAGCTCGCGGCGTACCAGAAGTCGATCGCCCCGCTGAACGACCTGCTCAGCGAGGAGCGCCAGGGCGACCTGCTCCCCAACGTCAAGGAGTCGGTCACGCTCGGCGGCGACATCCTCGGCGCCCCGATCCTCACCAGCGCGCAGCCCCTCATCTGCAACGCGGCCGCGTTCGAGGCCGCCGGGGTGACCGAGTACCCGGAGACGTGGGACGACATCGCCGAGATGGCCCCGGCCTTCGTCGACAAGGGCATGTACGCCCTCAACTACCCGGCGTCGGCCGAGAACACCCTCAACCTCACCTACTACCCGCTGCTCTGGCAGGCCGGCGGCGAGGTCTACACCGAGGACGGCGAGGTCGGCTTCGACAGCAAGGCCGGTGAAGAGGCCCTCACCTTCCTGACCGACCTGGCCGAGGAGGGCGCGCTCGACCCGGAGGCTCTCACGACCAACGTCCCGCTGGAGCAGACCGCCATCGCCCAGGGCAAGGTCGCCTGCACCTGGAACAACGCCGTGACCGAGGTCGCGCCGTTCTGGGGCGAGGAGAACGTCAAGGTCCTCGCGCCGCTGACCGACAAGGAGTCCGTGGCCTACGGCACCGTCGGCTCGCTGTCCGTGCTCAAGGGCTCGAAGGCCCCCGAGGCCGCAGCCGCGTTCGCCGAGTTCGCGACCGGCGCCGACGTCGTCGAGCCGTATCTCAAGGCCGCCGGCTACTTCTCGGCGCTCAGCACCACCGAGCCGCTGTACGCCGACGACCCGCTCCTCGGCGAGGTCGAGAAGTACGTCCCGGACACCACGGTGGGCGAGCTCGACGCCAGCTCCCGTGCGCTCATGGGCGTGCTCTCGCCGGAGATCCAGGCCGCCCTGCTCGGCCAGAAGTCCCCGGCCGACGCCCTGAAGGACGCCGCGGCCGCCGCAGCCCCGCTGCTGCAGAAGTGACACCCGGGGGCGTGCGGGTACCCGCCGCACGCCCCCTCTCTCCCGCCCCCCACGTGAGGAATCGACAATGACGACGGCCACCACGGCGCCGAAGCCCGCAGGACGGGTCGCCCGGGTGCTCGCCCGACGGGAAGCGCGCGTCGCGTTCCTGTTCGTGCTCCCCGCCTTCCTGCTGTTCATCGCCTTCCGCTTCGGCCCGAGCATCGCGGGTGTGGCGCTGAGCTTCTTCGACTACGACATCTCCGGCGAGATCGCCTGGCGCGGCCTCGACCACTTCCAGCGCCTCGTCGCCGACCCGCTGTTCTGGCGGGCGCTGGGGACCACTCTCATCTACACGGTCTTCGCGGTGCCGATCGCGCTCGTGCTCTCGACGATCATGGCCCTCGGCGTGCGCCGCGCCTTCCGCGGCGCCCGGTTCTTCCGCTCGATCTTCTTCCTCCCCGTCATCACCTCGCTCGTGCTGGCCGGCTCGATCTTCGTCTGGATCTTCTCCGCCAACGGCCCGTGGTCCGCGCTGATGGCCCCGCTCGGCCTCGGCGGCTCGTGGCTCGGCAGCACCGTGCTCGTGATCCCCGCGATCGTCGTCGTGGGCGTCTGGTCCCGGTTCGGCTACGGGATGATGATCCTCATCGCCGCCCTGCAGGACGTGCCGCGCGAGCTGGAGGAGGCGGCGCTGGTCGACGGCGCGAACGCCTGGCAGCGTTTCCGCTGGATCATCCTCCCGCACCTGCGCCCGACGTTCTTCTTCCTCGCGGTGATCGAGACGACGGCCGCCTTCCAGGTCTTCGACGTCATCTACGTGATGACCCAGGGCGGGCCGGCGAACGCGAGCTACTCGCTCGTCTACATGCTCTACGACCAGGGCTTCCGCTACTTCGACTACGGCTACGCGGCCGCGGTGGGCGTCGCCCTGTTCGTCATGACCCTCGTGGTCGCCCTCATCCAGCGCCTCGTGATCGGAAAGCAGAAATGACCGCCCTCCTGCAGCCGCCGACGCAGACGACGCCACCCGCGACGCGTCCCGCCGCGCGCACGCGCCGCTCGTTCCGCGCGCTCGAGCCGACCGGCTGGGGCATCGCCGTCCGCTGGATCTGGCTGAGTCTCGCCGGCATCCTCAGCTTCTTCCCCTTCTATGCGATGGTCGTGCTGAGCCTGAAGCCGGGCATGGTCGTCGAGTTGCCCGGCTCGCTGATCCCCTGGAACGACATCTCCTTCGAGGCGTACGAGCAGGTGCTCGGCGGACAGAACATCCTCGTCTGGCTCTTCAACACGCTCGTCTACTCGCTCGTGTCGGTCGTGGCGGTGCTGTTCCTCTCCGCGCTCGCCGGATACGCCTTCGCCAAGAAGCGCTTCCGTGGCAAGGAGGTCATGTTCTGGTCGTTCCTGGCGATGGTCATGGTGCCGTTCCACGTGACGCTGATCCCGACGTTCATCCTCATGGCGAACCTGGGCGGCATCGACACGTACTGGGGACTCATCCTGCCGACGCTCGCGAACGCGCAGGCGGTCTTCCTCATGCGCCAGTTCATCCAGGGCCTTCCCGACGAGCTGTTCGAGGCGGCCCGCATCGACGGCGCCGGCGAGTTCCGCATCTTCCTGCGGATCGTGCTGCCGCTGTGCAAGCCGATCCTCGCGACACTCGGGATCTTCGTCTTCCTCTGGCACTGGAACGACTTCCTCTGGCCGCTCATCATCGCCAAATCCAACTCGATGTTCACCCTCACCGTGGGCATCTCGTCGCTGCAGCAGCAGGATGTGCCGCTCAGCACCATGCTCGCCGGCTCCGTCGTGGCGCTGCTGCCGATCTTCCTCGCGTACCTCATCGCTCAGCGGTACGTGCAGGAGGGCGTCACCGGCACCGGGATCAAGGGCTGAGAAGAAGGGAACCGCACCACCATGACGCAGTACGCATTCGCCTCCGAGGCCGAGCTCGAGGAGGCGCTGGCCACCCCGAGCGACGGGCTCGTGGCCGACCTCGCCCAGGGCTCCGGAGACCTCGTGATCCTCGGTGCCGGCGGCAAGATGGGACCGACCCTGGCGATGCTCGCCCGGCGCGGCCTGGACGCCGCCGGCCGCACCGACGACGCGGTGTACGCGGTCTCCCGCTTCGGCGACGCCGCCATCCGCGAGCGCCTGGAGGCCGCGGGGGTCCGCGTCGTGCCGTTCGACCTCATCGAGAACGACGACCTCGCCGGTCTCCCCGATGCCCCGAACGTGGTGTTCATGGTGGGCGCGAAGTTCGGCGCCGCGACCAACGCCTCCTGGGCGTGGGAGGTCAACGCGGCTCTGCCCGACCGCATCGCCCGCCGCTACCGCGACAGCGCGATCTCGGTGCTCTCCACCGGGAACGTGTACCCGTTCGTCCCCGCCACCTCCGGCGGCGCCGCCGAGGAGACCACGCCCGCGCCGATCGGCGAGTACGCGCAGTCCTGCCTCGGCCGGGAGCGCGTGTTCGAGTTCGGGGCGCAGGAGCGCGGCACCAAGGTCGCGATCATCCGCCTGAACTACGCCGTCGACCTCCGCTACGGGGTGCTCGCCGACATCGGCAGCGCCGTGCACGCGGGGGAGCCGGTCTCGGTCGCCACCGCCAACGTCAACGTGATCTGGCAGGGCTACGCGAACGAGGTCGTGCTGCGGAGCCTCGTGCACGCCTCCACCGACCCCTTCGTGATCAACCTCACGGGACCGGAGCTGCTCAGCGTCTCCTCGATCGCCCACCGTTTCGGCGCCCTGTTCGAGCGGGAGGTCGAGATCGTCGACGAGCCGATGCCGACCGCGCTGCTCAGCGACGCCCGGCGCTGCATGGCCCTGTTCGGCTACCCGTCCGTCTCCGCCGAGGAGCTCATCCGCATGCAGGCCGGCTGGATCCGCGACGGACTGCCGATGATCGCCAAGCCCACCAAGTGGGCCGTGCGGGACGGGAAGTTCTGATGACCGACGCCGCTGCGCACACGGCGACCGTGCCGTCGCTGCGCCCTGAGGCCGCTGCGACCCTGGCCCGCGGCGCCGTGATCCCGGCCCATCCGCTCGCCCTCACCGCAGAGCGCACGCTCGACGAGCGGCGGCAGCGGGCGCTGTCCCGCTACTACCTCGACGCCGGGGCCGGCGGCCTCGCCGTCGGCGTGCACACGACGCAGTTCGAGATCCGCGACCCGGAGCACGCGCTCTTCGAGCCGGTGCTCGCGCTGGCCGCGGAGGAGATGGACGCCCGCGGCGACGCGACCCTCGTGCGCATCGCCGGAGTGGCGGGCGACACCGCGCAGGCGGTCGCCGAGGCGGAGCTCGCCCGTTCCCTCGGCTACGACGCCGTGCTGGTGAGTCCCCGCGTCGCGGGTGCGGACGAGCGTGCCCTGCTCGACCGCGCCCGCGCCGTCGGCGAGGTGCTGCCGCTGGTCGGCTTCTATCTGCAGACCGCGATCGGCGGGCCCGTGCTCGACCGCGAGTTCTGGCGGGAGTTCGCCGCGATCCCGTCCGTCGTCGCCGTGAAGGCGGCGCCCTTCGACCGCTATCGCACGCTGGAGCTCGTGCGGGGCGTGGCCGCCTCGGGACGCGCCGACGAGATCGCGCTGTACACCGGCAACGACGACGCAATCGTCGCCGACCTGCTCTCCGAGTTCCATGTCGACTCCCCGTCCGGGCGGCGCACCCTCCGGTTCGTCGGCGGGCTGCTGGGCCAGTGGGCCGTCGGCACGCATGCGGCCGTCGCGCTGCTGGAGCGTGTGCACCGAGCCCTTGCGGGAGACGCGGAGGCCTACCGGGAGGTGGGACGCCGTGCCTCCGACATGGTGGACGTGAATCAGGCCGTTTTCGATCCGGGCAACGACTTCCACGGGGTCATCGCCGGGGTGCACGAGATGCTCCGCCAGCAGGGCCTCCTCGAGGGCATCTGGTGCCTCGACCCGGCCGAGGGCCTCTCCCCGGGGCAGGCGGAGGAGATCGCCCGTGTCCGGCAGGCGTACCCGGAGCTCAACGACGACGCGTTCATCGCCGAGAACCTCGAGGCCTGGCTGCGATGACCGCGGGGACGGGCGCACCGACCGTGGTCGCGGTCGTCTCCGCCGAGCTGTTCGCGGAGTTCTTCTCGACGGACGATGCGGCCCGCCTGGAGACCATCGCGGCGCGGCTCGGTGGGGCGTTCGTGCGGGTGGACCGGCTCGCGGAGGCAGTGCTCGACGAGGCGCGCGTCGTGGTGACGAGCTGGGGCGTGGGTCCTTTCGACGACACCGTGCTCGCCACCCTCCCGAAGCTCGAGCTCATCGCGCACACCGGCGCCACGATCAAGCCCTTCGCCACCGACGCGCTGTTCGACCGTGGCGTGCGGGTGACGCAGGCCGGGGCGGGGATGGCCCGGTCGGTGGCGGAGGTGTCGCTGACGTTCACGCTCGCCCTGCTGCACCGGGTGCCGGAGATGCACGACGCCCTGCGCGTCGGCGACGGCTGGTGGGACGCGGAGGCCGTCGGGGTGCAGCACGAGATCCTCGGGGCGCCCATCGCGGTCATCGGCGCCTCGCGGACCGGGCGTGCGTACCTCGACTTGCTCCGGGCGCTCGGCGCGCAGCCGCTGCTCGTCGACCCCACGCTCGACGCGGCCGAGGCGTCGTCCCTCGGGGCGGAGCTCGTGGCGCTCGACGACGCGCTCCGCCGCGCGCAGATCGTCGCGGTGCACGCCCCGACGCTGCCGGAGACGCACCACCTGATCGGTGCGCGCGAACTCGCCCTGATGCCGGACGGTGCGGGCCTGGTCAACACGGCGCGTTCCTGGCTGGTCGACGAGGCCGCCCTGCTCGCCGAACTCCAGCGCGGTCGGTTGAGCGCCGCCATCGACGTGTTCGACGAGGAGCCGTTGCCCGTGGAGAGTCCTTTCCGTTCGGCCCCGCGGGTGCTGCTCACCCCGCACCGCGCGGCCGGGACCAGGGAGGGGCGGCTGCGACAGGGGCGGATCGTGGCGGACGAGCTCGACGCCTTCGCCGCGGGGCAGCCCCTCGGACACGCCGTCGACCGCGACCAGCTCTCCTCGATGGCATGAGCGCCGTGGTCGTGCGGTCGGCGCGTGCGGAGGACCAGCCCGCCCTCGCGGCACTGTGGGCCACCGCCTTCACGCCGCCCCTCGCGCCGGACCAGTGGCTCGTGGACGACGAGCGGCTGAGCCACACGCTCGTCGCGGAAGACGACGAGGGCGTGTGCGGCTCGATCTACGGGCTGCCGAAGCGCCTGCGGGAAGCGGACGGCGGCGTGGCGCAGGTGCACGCGATCGGCAGCGTCGCGGTCGCCGAGCGGGCCCGCGGTCGGGGGCTGGCCCGCCGGCTCGTGGCGGCCACCCTGGACGCGGCGGGGGACGCCGACTGGGCTCTGCTGTTCACCGGCACTCCCGAGGTGTACCGGTCGAGCGGCTTCGCGACCTTCTCGATGCCCCGCACGATGGCCGGGCCGTGGACGGCGTCGGCGACGGCCGCAGAGCACGCCTCGGTCCGCCGTGAGTCCGTGGGACTCGGTGTCCTCGGCCCGGTGCGCGAGGTCTACGAGCGCTCCCGCACCGGTGCGGTCGTGCTCGCTCCGGTGCGCGGCGACCGCGACTGGACGATGGCGGAGGTGCGGCTACGGGGCGCGACGCTGTACCGGCTCGCCGAGGCGGAGACGACGGTCGGCTACGCGGTGGCGGAGGTGCGCGACGGCGTCGGGCTGCTGCACGAGAACGCGACCGATCCCTCGGTGGCCGATCCTGTCGCGGTGCGTCGCACCCTGCTGGACGCCGTGGCCGCGGACTGGGCCGCGGCGGGCGTCCGCACCTGCGAGCTGGCCGTCCCCGCGCTCGCCGCGGAGGAACGCGCCGTCCGCGCGTTCGCTCCGGCGGCCGTGCGGCAGGACGACCGCACCGGGATGATCCGTCCACTGCGCCGCGAGGCCCGGGTGGACGGCATCCGCCACTTCACGGCGGGCGACTACTTCTGAGCATCCGCTCGGAGAGCGCTGGAGATCGGGGACTGATCGGTGACCGCGATCCGGCCGAGGGCCGGACGCCTGACCGCGGCGAGGACGCCGCAAGGA
Organism: Microbacterium meiriae; assembly: GCF_040686935.1. Lineage (NCBI taxonomy): Bacteria > Bacillati > Actinomycetota > Actinomycetes > Micrococcales > Microbacteriaceae > Microbacterium > Microbacterium meiriae. The sequence continues at coordinate 1,056,342 of NZ_JBFBMF010000001.1, read as the reverse complement.
GGATGAGCATGACCCAGCTGGACACCACCACGGAGACCGCCGCGCTGCGCAGTCGACGCATGCTGCTCGCCGGTTTCGGCGCCGCCGCCCTCGGCGGGGTCGCGGCGATCGGCGCTCCCGCCGCCGCCCAGGCCGCAGGGCCCGCCGTGCCGCAGGAGTCGTCGGGCTCCAAGAACGTCGCGCACGGAGGCCTCGCCACCGCTCTCGCGACGCGCAAGGGCAAGGACGGCGACCTCGTGCGTACGAGCGGCTACGCCGCCCCGGGTGACGGCGGCGACGGGCTCTACCGGTTCGTGAAGAAGGACGCCCCCGCGGCCAACGGCGGCACGGTGCTCGCGGGTCCCAAGGGCGGCGCCTGGGTGCTCGTGCACGACGGCACGGTCGACTTCCGGAAGTTCGGCATCATGGACGCCTCCGCGCCCGCCGACGACGCGCTCGACGCGATGGTGGGCGACGCCCGCGTGCGGCGCGTGGAGGCGCACACCGACCTCAACTTCGTCCGTCGTCATAAGTTCTCCCGGTCGAACATCGCCTTCGACTTCGGGCACCACCTGATGACGACCGAGGGTATCGAGAACGCCGGGAAGGACGACCCCTTCGCGGCCGTCATGTTCTTCCGCGGCGAGGTGACCGACGCAGTGCAGGAGGCGAAGCTCGGGGAGGACGTGCCCGACCTCGCCGACATCTTCCCCGTGGGCGACTCGTCGTTCTTCGCGGTCGGGGAGTGGTACGCCGCCGAGGTCAACGCGCTGTCGGGACGCTGGGAGCGCGAGCTGCAGCGGCTCGTCCAGGTCACCCAGATCGTCGACGGCCGGCACATCCGCGTGAACTACAAGAACGGCTGGCCGCTCGGCAAGGACCGCACGATGACGTGGCGGCACGTGAAGCCGGTGCAGGACGTGACGGTGTCGAACCTCAAGTTCCTCGGCAAGGGGACGGACGAGTACACGGGGTCGCACCCGCTGGCCTTCGAGTACGCGGTGCGCTGCGACGTGGACCACATCGACGGGACGGCGACGTTCTGGCCGCTGATCCAGCGCCGGTGGAACACGTACTTCACGACGGAGAGCTGCACGCTGAAGAACCCGACCTCCGTCACCTGGGGTGGAGCCGGCTACCTGACGCAGCAGATCTACTGCCTGTACGGGTATGTCGCCAACTGCCACACCGCCAACGCCCGGCACCTCAACGACTTCACCGCGAGCGCCTACTGCCTCGTGGAGAACTGCCACGGCGACGGCGACGACCAGGGCCCCTTCGTCACGCACGGCCAGTACGAGCACGACCTCACCTACACGGGCAACTCCGGTCTCATGACGTTCGCGAACTCCGGCGCCGCGTGGGGTTCGGCCGCCAAGCGCATCACCGTCCGCAAGCACGTGTGCTCGTGGTTCGTCGCGCGCGTGCGCATCACCGACCTGACGCTCGAGGACGTGCAAGTGATCGGCAAGCCCTCGCTCGCCGGTTCCGGGATGCTGTGGATCAACGCGGACGGTGCGCAGCTGCGCGGCTGCACCGCGTCGGACACGCTCGTCATCACCCAGGCCTCCGACAACTCCGCCCGGCCGACCGTGATCGCCGACTCGCATTTCACGTTCGTCGCTCCCGGCGAGCTCACCAATGGGACGGTGAAGACGCCCGTGACCTTCGTCGACACGGTGCTCGACCGGGTGGGGGGCATGAAGATCAATGGGCCGGGGGCGGTCACCTTCCGCGGCTCGACCCTCACCGCGGCGGACGATGCCGCCCCCATCGCCTCGGCGACGGCGAAGCTGCGCGTCGAAGGCTCCACGCTCCGGAACGCCCGCATCGCGGCGGCATCGAAGGACCGTCAGGTCGTCGAGATCGCGGGTTCCGAGGTCTCGGCGAAGGGTGGGACGACGGTGTCGCGGTCGGGCGCGGGCGAACTTCATCTGACGCTCTCCGACAGCACGTTCCGGGCGGAGGGGGCGACCACGCACGTCGCCGTGACGAGCGGCGCGACCCACTACCGCGCGGTCGGCAACCGGTTCGAGGGCGGAGCCCTGGAGCTCCGCGACGACGCCTTCGGGGCCGGCTCGACACTGTTGCACACCGGCAACGTCGAAGCGAGTGTCACGCGCACGGCGTTCCCCGCCGAGGGTGATCGGGTCGTCGACACCGCCAACCTCGTCGTCGGCTGATCCCCCGGGCACGACTTCGGAGCTGCGGCGCGACCCGCCGCCTCCCCGGCCCCGCCTACGGCGTGTCGCCGGGGGTCTCCGAAGTCGTGCCCGGGCGGCGCAGCGGTGGGGCTGCTTGTCGCCGGTGTGCTCACCACGGGTGCCACGGTGGCGGCAGCAGACGGACCGGCGCCCCAGTCTGTCCAGGCCGTCTGGAAGCCGATTCCGGCCGATGGCTCCGGGGGCAACCAGTCGGGTTGCGTCCTGCTGTCCGGATGCTTCGGCGGATGAGGGGCGCGATGAAGGACCTGTTGGTCACGGTCGTTCTCGCGACGGGGGTGGTGGTCGCGGCAAGTGCGGCGCCGGCGCTCACCGTCGTCCAGGCCGACTGGAAGCGCACCATCATGGCAGGGTGAGTTGATCCCCCGGGCATAACTCCGGAGATGCGGCGCGATCCGCCGCCGCCTCGGCCGCGCCTACGGCGTGTCGCCGGGGTTCTCCGGAGTTGTGCCCGGGCGGTGCCGGGGGCTGTCCGGGTTCAGCGGGACTGACCTCCTCAGGCCTCGGACACACCCACGAGCTCGGCGCTGCGCCGCCAGAGGGCCTCGGCGAGAGCGGGATCGTTCGCCTGCGGGTTCACGCGGGTGCTGAGGACGCGCTCGTCGTAGTAGCCGCCGGAGATCCAGGTCTCGCCCGGCGTGCCCTCCAGGAACCAGCGCAGCGTCGCGCCACCGCGGTCGCTGCCGATGAGGACGAGGCGGCGCAGCGGGGTGCGGTAGACGAGGCGCATGATGCTCGACGACTCGGCGGCGAAGTTCGTCGCCACGGTGCCGGGGTGGAAGGCCACCGCGCTGAGCCCCTGCGCATGGAACTTCCCGTGCAGGCTCTTCGCCATCAGGACGTTGGCGAGCTTGGCGTCGCCGTAGGCCTTGTTCGGGGAGTATCGGCGGGTGTTGTCGAGATCGTCGACGTCGAGATGCCCGAAGAGGCGGTGGGCGACACTGGAGGTGTTCACGACCGCGCCGCGCGCGGCGAGGAGTTGCGGGAGCAGGAGGTTCGTCAGCAGGAACGGGGCGAGGTGGTTCACCTGCATGGTCTTCTCGTGCCCGTCGACCGTGGGGGTGCGGTCGCCGAAGATGCCGCCGGCGTTGTTGGCCAGCACGTCGATGCCCTTCGCACCCACGGCGTCCGCGAGCTGTGCGGCGAGCGCGCGCACGTCGTCGAGGCGCGCGAAGTCGGCCGTGAACCATTCCGCGCCGGTCTCGTCCGCCACGGTGCGCATCTTGTCGGGCGAGCGGCCCACGAGGAGCAGGCGGTGCGGGGACCCGGCGAGCTGTCGGGCGGCAGCGGCGCCGATGCCGTCGGAGGCCCCGGTGAGGACGATGGTGCGCGCGGCCACGGCGGCGCTCACTCGGCCGACGGAGTGATGCGGCGCACGGCCCTGGTCACGTGCTCGGCGATCACCGCGCGCGCCTGCTCCGGATCCCCGGTCGCGATGGCGTCGACGATCTGCTGGTGGCTGCGCACGTGCTCCTCCTGCTCGGCGGGGTCGAGGGCGGAGTTGGCCGCCTGGATGAACCCGGCGATCCGGCCGCGGAGCTGGGCGCTGAGCTCGTCGAGGAACCGGTGCTCGGCGAGGTCGGCCAGGGTCTCGTGGAAGAGGCGGTCTTGGCGCAGGACCTCGGCCACATCGCCCGGCGCCGCAGCCGCCATCGCCTGGATGATGGCCTCCAGCCGTGCCGCCGACTCGTCGTTCCACCGCTCCTGCACCCGGATCGCCATGAACTGCTCCAGCACGATCCGCAGGCTGGAGATCTCCTCCAGGTCCTGCGCGCTGAGCTGGGCGACGCGGGCGCCGCGGCGGGGTTCGCGGGTGATGAGGCGCTCCTCGGCGAGCCGGGTCAGGGCCTCGCGCACGGGGATGTGGCTGACACCGAGACGGTCGGCGAGCTTGCGCTCCACGAGGCGCTCGCCGGGGGCGAGCTCTCCGGAGTGGATCGCCGCCCGGAGCTCGTCCGTGACCTGCTCGGCGATGTTCTGATCCGACACGCTGCGCATCCGGGGCCCTTCTCGATCTCGCGCGGCCCGGTGCTCGTCGAGCGGGGGCTCCTTCGCTCGGTCGATGCTATGGCATGAGGCCGGGACTGGACAGGAACCGCGCGGTGCTAGATGCTATAGCAAAACCCGAAACCGATGACGAAGGAGTTGTCATGTCTGGCAGAGAGACGCTCGCGCAGGCGCGCGCCGCGGAGGACGCGGTGGGAGCCGCCGCCATGAAGAAGGCGATCTGGAGGCTGGGTCCGTTCCTCGGACTGCTCTACCTCGTCGCCTACATCGACCGGAACAACGCGGGCTTCGCGAAGCTGGAGATGACTGCCGCCCTCCAGATCACCGAGGCCGCCTTCGGCTTCGCGGCGGGCATCTTCTTCATCGGCTACCTGTTGTTCGAGGTGCCGAGCAACCTGCTGCTGGAGAAGTTCGGCGCCCGCAAGTGGATCGCGCGCATCATGATCTCGTGGGGCATCGTCGCCGCGCTGACCGCCTTCGTGCAGGATGCGACGCAGTTCGCGAGCGCGCGCTTCATCCTCGGCATCGCGGAGGCCGGGTTCTTCCCCGGCGTGCTGCTCTACCTCACGCTGTGGTTCCCGCGGCAGTACCGCACGCAGGTGCTCGCCGTCTTCGTGCTCTCGAACCCGATCGCCAACGCGGTCGCCGCGCCGCTGTCCGGCTGGATGCTGGAGCTGCACGGGCTGTGGGGGCTGGACGGCTGGCAGCTCGTGTTCCTGCTGCAGGGCGTTCCCGCCGTGCTCCTCGCGTTCGTCGTGTTCTTCTGGCTCCCCGACCGTCCGCAGGACGCGCGCTGGCTGAACCCCGCCGAGCAGCGCTGGATCACCGACACGCTCGCCGCCGAGACCCAGGCGACCGAGCAGCGGCACGGCCGCCTTCGTCTGGGCGAGGTCTTCCGCAACGGGCGCCTGTGGACGCTCATCGTGCTCTTCTTCGGCGTCGTTTTCGGTGCCTACGGCCTGGGGATGTGGCTGCCGACGATCGTGAAGAGCATGGGCGACTTCTCGAACTCGACCACCGGGTGGCTCGTGGCGCTGCCGAACCTGTGCGCCGCCCTCGTGATGCTGCCGTGGGAGCGCGCCGCCCGGAAGCAGGGCAACATCCCGCTGCAGATCGGCATCACGCTCATCATCACCGCCCTGTCGCTCATCGCGGCGGTCGCGGCGCAGGGCACACCGGTGCTCGCGCTCGCGGCGCTGTGCGTCGGGATGTCGGCGCTCTTCTCGACCACCCCGCTGTTCTGGAGCCTGCCGCCCATGGTGCTCACCGGCACGGCAGCCGCGGCCGGCCTCGCCTTCATCAACTCGGTCGGCAACCTCGCCGGCTTCGCGGGACCCTACGCGATCGGCTGGATCAGCGAGACCACGGGGTCGGCGGTGTGGGGCCTGCTCCTCATCTCGGGACTCACCCTGCTCGGGGCGACGATCGCCTTCGTGCTCAGCCGCCGCACGGACTTCACGACGGCGCCCGACCTCGGCGTCGAGGCGTCCACCGTCCGGCGATGACCGGTCCGGGTCGGCGGTCGTGACGAGAACGTGACCCCGCCGGCCCGGTTCGCTCTAGACGCCCCTCCGCTTTTGCTACATGCTATAGCGCAACACCCTCACCCGAAGCACCACCCGACCCTGGAGGCACCCATGTCGCGTCGTCGTGTTCGGCTCGGCGGAGCAGCAGTGCTGCTGACCGCCGCGCTCATCACCGCTGGTTGCAGCACCTCATCCACCCCCGACGGCCAGGCGCAGGAGGGCGGCACGCTCACCGTCGCCGCCGCGCAGGGCATCCCACAGCTCAATCCCGCCATCCGAACGTTCGCGTGGGAGGAGGTGCTGTTCCCGCTGCTGTGGAACGGCCTCACCAAGACCGACGAGTCCGGCGAGGTCGTCGGCGATCTCGCCGAGAGCTGGGAGGCCTCCGATGACCAGAAGACCTGGACGTTCACCCTCCGCGACGGCGTGACGTTCTCGAACGGTCAGGACTTCACCGCCGAAGACGCGGTGGCCGCGTTCGACTACTACCTCGACCCGGAGACGGCGACGCAGGAGAAGAACAAGATCTCGATGGTCACCGACGTCGCCGCGCCGGACGAGAAGACCGTCGTGGTGACGCTGTCCGAGCCCATCGCGACCTTCCCCGCGGGCATCGTCTGGGTGAAGATGATCGACGTCGACGCGCTCGACACCATCGACAAGGAGCCCATCGGCACCGGTCCGTACGTCGTGGACGCCTTCACGCCGGACGACAGCCTCACCCTCGTCCCCAACCCGGAGTACTTCGGCGAGGCCCCGGCGCTCCACGAGATCACGATCGTGAAGGCCGCCGAGTCCACCGCCGCCGTCACCGGCCTCCGTTCCGGTGACATCGACGTGCTGTGGTCGGTGCCCCAGGGTGACGTGGCGGGGCTGGAGGGCGGCGACATCGCCCTGGTGAAGCCCGAGAACCCCAGCCAATGGCCCTCGTGGGAGATCGACACGACGTCGCCGCCGTTCGACGACGTGCGCGCCCGGCAGGCCCTCGCCTACGCGATCGACCGCGAGGCCATCCTCGACGCCGCCTACTACGGCCAGGGCACGGTCTCGCCGACGAACAACGCGCTCGGCGAGGTCAACCCCTGGTTCGGCGGCGAGCTGACCGACTACTCCTACGACCTGGACAAGGCGAAGGAGCTGTTCGCCGAGGCCGGGGTGACCGAGGGCAGCACGCTCACCTGGTGGGGCGTGGCCGGACAGTACCCGGAGTGGAACACGAGCGGCGAGATCCTGCAGGCGAGCCTGAAGGAGATCGGCATCACGCTGAAGATCGACAACAACGACATCGGCACCTGGGTCGACGCGTTCTACCCCGCGGGCAAGAGCTACCCCGGGTACATCGTGCCGAACTTCCAGTCCACGCCGCCCGAGCCGGCCTACTCGCTGAACTTCTACCTGGAGGGGCGGTGCGAGTGCAACTGGGTCGACCCCGACTTCCAGACGGCGTTCGCCGACGCCGTCGCCGAGCCGGACGAGACCGCGCGGGCCGAGAAGTGGGGCACGGTGCAGACCATCATCAACGAGCAGGTGCCGCTCATCGTGCCGCTGCAGTCGACGGTCGTCACCGCCACCAGCACGGCGGTCGACGGTGTGTGGGTCGAGGGCGGCGGACAGCTGCACCTCGAGGGCGCGCAGCTGAAGGGCTGACGTGGTCCTCTCCGTCCTCCGGCGGGTGGCGATCAGCATCGCGATGCTGATCGCCACCTCGCTCCTCGTCTTCGTCGTGCTCCGGCTGCTGCCGGGCGACCCCGTCATCACCCGCCTCGGCTCGACGCCGGGCGTGGATGCCGAGACCATCGCCCGGCTCCGGGAGGAGGCCGGCCTCGACGCCCCCGTCATCGAGCAGTACCTGCGGTGGATCGGCGGCGTCTTCACGGGCGACTTCGGCCAGTCCTACTTCAACCAGTACTCGGTGACGGAGCTCATCGCGCAGCGCCTGCCTGCGACGCTGGAGCTCACGCTCATCGGGGTGCTGCTGGCCGTGCTCATCGCCACCCCGGCTGCCGTGTTCGCCTCACTGCGTCCGCTCGGCGTGGTCGACAGGGTGCTCACCGCGATCTCGACCGCGGGCATGGCCCTTCCGCAGTTCCTCATCGGCATCGTGCTCATCGTGGTGTTCGCCGTGCAGCTCAAGGTGCTGCCGGCCCGCGGCTACACGCCGTTCGCGGAGGACCCCGCCGAGAACCTCGTGCGCATGATCCTCCCCGGCCTCACCCTCGCCTTCGCGGCGGCGCCGCTGCTCATGCGGTTCCTCCGGGCCTCGATGGTCGAGGTGCTGGACGCGCCCTACATCCGCACCGCGAAGGGCAAGGGACAGTCGGCGAGTGGCGTCGTGCTCGGCCACGCGCTCCGCAACGCCCTGATCCCCGGACTCACCATGCTCGGCCTGATCGTCGGCTACACCCTGGGCGGCGTGGTGATCGTGGAGTACGTGTTCGGCGTCCCCGGACTCGGCTCGCTCGCGATCGACGCGGTCTTCAAGCGGGACTACGCGGTGCTGCAGTCGGTCGTACTGCTGATCTCCGCGATGTTCATCCTCACCACGCTCATCGTCGACCTCCTCTACGGGGTGCTCGATCCGCGTCTTCGTGCAAGGAGCAGCCGTGGCTGACACCCTCACCCTCGCGCTGCGCTCCGCGCGCCCCCGCCGACGGGTCGCCGTCGCCTCCTGGATCCCGCTCGGGCTGCTGGCGATCATCGTCCTCGCCTGCGTGCTCGCCCCGCTCCTGGCCCCGTACGACCCCGCGGCACAGTCGTCCGACCGGTTCGCCGGACCCTCGGCGGCGCACCTCTTCGGGACCGACGAGCTGGGCCGCGACCTCTTCAGCCGCGTGCTCTACGGCGGCCAGCTCACCGTGTTCATCGCCGGGGGCGCGACGCTCGTGGCCATGGTCCTCGGCATCGCCTGGGGAATGGCGGCGGCGTTCGCCCGCGGCTGGGTCGACGAGATCCTCATGCGCCTCGCCGACACGGTCATGGCGATCCCGCAGATCCTCTTCGCGCTCGTCTTCATCTCCGCCTTCGGCGCCGACCCCGTCAAGCTCGCCGTCATCATCGGGGTGCTCCTCACGCCGACCACCGCGCGGCTCGTGCGGTCGTCGGTGCTCAGCGAACTGCAGGAGGACTACTTCACGGCCGCGGTGGCCTTCGGCTCTACCTCGCGCCGGCTGCTCTTCGCCGAGGTGCTGCCGAACGCCAAGGGGCCGATCGTCGTGCAGGCGGCCATCAACGCCGCCAACGCGATCCTCCTGGAGGCGTCGATGAGCTTCGTCGGGCTCGGCATCGCGCCGCCCGAGGCCACCTGGGGCACGCTCGTGCAGCAGGGCTACCAGAAGATGTACCAGTCCATCGGGTACGTGCTGTTCCCCGCCCTGTTCATCTTCGTCACCATCTGGCTGCTCAACGTGCTCGCCGACCAGTTCGGTGGCGATCGAAAGGGGAAGGGACGATGACCGACCTCACGCCCGTCCTGCAGGTGCAGGACCTCACCGTCTCCTATGGGGACGTCATGCCCGTCCAGGGCATCACGTTCGCGGTGCGGCCCGGGGAGCGCATCGGCCTCGTCGGCGAATCCGGCTCCGGCAAGTCGCTCACGGCGCTGTCGATCATGCGGCTGAATGACGGGGCGACCCTCGGCGGCAGCATCCGGCTGCGCGACCGCGAACTGCTCACGCTGAGCCCGCGGGAGATGACCCGCGTGCGCGGCGGCGAGATCGCGATGGTCTACCAGGACCCGATGTCGTCGCTGAACCCGGTCCGCACGATCGGGCACCAGCTCGTCGAGGCGATCCGGCTGCACGACCGGGTCTCGGCGGCGGCCGCCCGCGCCAGGGCCGTCGAGCTGCTGACCGAGGTCGGGGTGCCGCTGCCCGAGGAGCGTCTCGGCCAGTACCCGCACGAATTCTCCGGCGGGATGCGGCAGCGCGTCATGATCGCGATGGCCATGTCGTCCCGGCCCGCCGTGCTCATCGCGGACGAGCCGACCACGGCCCTCGACGTCACGACGCAGTCCCGGATCATCGACCTCCTCGACCGGCTCGCGGAGGACCACGGGACCGCGGTCGTGCTCATCACGCACGACCTCGGCGTCGCCGCCGGGTTCTGCGAGCGCATCCACGTGATGCGGCACGGGCGCGTGGTCGAGGAGGGGCCGGTCGACCGCATCTACACGGCCCCGGAGCATCCGTACACGCAGGCGCTGCTCGGCGCGGTCGTCGACCTCACGGTGGACGTGCAGCAGCCCATCCGCACCGCCGCGGAGGTGCTCGAACGCGGGACGGAGCCGCTCGCCGAGGCCGGGTCGATCAGCGCCGTGGATCGGGCGCGGGAGTCCGGCGACGTGCTGGTGGACGTGCAGGGCGTCTCGAAGGTGTTCACGCTCGGCTCGGGACGCCGGGTGACCGCGGTCGACGACGTGTCGTTCCAGATCCGGCGCGGCGAGACCGTCGGGCTCGTCGGCGAGTCGGGCTCCGGCAAGTCGACCGTGTCGAAGGCCGTGCTCGCGCTCGGAGGCATCGACGAAGGCACGGTCGTCTTCGACGGGCAGCGCCCGCACGACCTCCGCGGCGAGGAGCTACGGCGGCTGCGCAAGCGCATGCAGATGGTGTTCCAGGACCCGTTCTCGGCCCTGAACCGGCGGCAGACCGTCGCGCAGATCATCGAGGCGCCGCTGCGCGCCCACGGCATCGGCACCCGGGCCTCCCGCGCCGAGAAGGTGCGCGAGACCATGCACCGCGTGCGTCTGGACGAGGAGTTCGCGCACCGGCTGCCGCGCTCGATGTCCGGCGGGCAGTGCCAGCGCGTGTCCATCGCCCGGTCGCTCGTGCTCGAGCCGGAGTTCCTCGTGCTCGACGAATCGGTGTCGGCGCTCGACGTGTCGATCCAGGCGCAGGTGCTCAATCTGCTGCGGGAGCTGCAGGCCGAGCTCGGCCTCACCTACCTCTTCATCAGCCACGACCTGGCGGTGATCCGGTACATGTCCTCGACGGTCGCCGTGATGCAGCAGGGCCGCATCGTCGAGATCGGGGCGCGCGACGCGCTCTTCGCGAACCCGCAGCACGAGTACACGCGCGGGCTCATGGCGGCGATCCCCATCGCCGACCCGGTCCTCGAGCGCCGACGGCGCGCGGAGGCCGCGGCGCTCTGGCAGGCCCAGGGCGGGCAGACGGGCGCGGTCCCTGCCGCGCTCGCAGGACGAGGAGGACGACGATGACCACCATGGATCAGGAGACGGGGCCCTCGACGGGCGCCGCGGGCGCTGGCGCGGCGGTGCGGTCGACCGGCCGCCGCGCGCTCATGGCCGGGCTCGGCGCGGTCGCGCTCGGCACGGCCGGCGCTCTCGCGAGCACCGCACCGGCGCAGGCCGCGCCGGTCGCCGCCGGCGCCAAGGACGTCACGCGAGCGGAGTCCGTCGCCGACCTGGCCCGTCTCCGCGCCCGCGACGGCGAGGTGGCGGTCGTCGCCGGGTACCGGAAGCCCGGCGACGCCGGACTGCTCGTGTACGTGGGCAGCGAGAACGCGAAGACCAAGGTCAACGGCGGCACCGTGATCGCGGGGAAGCACGACACCCGCTGGGTCCTGCAGCACGACGGCACCGTCGACTTCCGGGTCTTCGGCATCACGGGACCGGAGAAGCCGGCCGACGATGCGCTCGCGGCGATGGTGAACGATCCCCGCATCCGCCGGATCGAGGCGAGCACCGACCTCCTGTTCCGGCGACGACACCGCTTCACGCGCTCCCACCTGGAGATCGACTTCGGCGGCAGAACCGTCACGACCGACGGCATCGAGAAGAACACCCACGACAACCCGTTCGGCGCCGTGATGTGCTTCACCGGGGTGTCGAAGGACGTCACGGTCGAGCACGCGCTGGCCGAGGCCTGGCCGGAGTTGACCGACGCGGTCGCCGTGCCGGACGCGTCCCGGTTCCCCGTGGACTCCTGGTGGGCCGTGCAGTGCGACCCCGTCGCCGGAGGTGGAGCGGACGAGCGCGAGCTGCAGCGGTTCGTGCAGGTGACGCAGCAGATCGACGCGACCCACATCCGCATCGACTACCTCAACGGCTGGCCGCTCGACAAGGGTCGGACGCTCATCTGGCGGCAGATGGAACCGGTCGCAGGCGTCCGCATCGCGAACATGCGGTTCCTCGGCGCCGGACCCTTCGACGGTCCCACCGACGGCTCCTTCCCCGACTCGCGGGAGCTCACCGGCTCCCACCCGATCGCCTTCGAGTACGCGATCCACTGCGACGTCGCCGACGTGCACGCGAGCCGCACCTGGTGGCCCGTGATCATGCGCCGCTGGAACACGCACTTCACGACGGAGCGCTGCTCGGTGGAGAACCCGCCGACCGTGTTCTACGGCGGCGCGGGCTACCTCACGCAGCAGATCTACAGCCTCTATGGACGGGTCAGCGACTGCACGTCGTCGAACGCCCGGCACCTGAACGACCTCACCGCCAGCGCGTACTGCCTCGTCGAGAACTGCCACGGCGACGGCGACGATCAGGGCGGCAACCCCTTCACCACGCATGGCCAGTACGAGCACGACCTCACCTTCATCGGCAACTCCGGGCTCATGGACATCGCCAACTCCGGCGCGCAGTGGGGCACGGCCGCCAAGCGCATCACGGTGCGCGACCACGTCTGCTCCTGGTTCGTCGCCGGCACCAAGATCAGCGATCTGACGCTGGAGAACGTGCGCGTCATCGGCCGCTCGACCTTCGATCCGCAGGCGACCATGACCATCAACGCCGACGGTGCGCAGGTGCGAGGGTGCACCGCGGGACTTCTGGCGATCGGACAGCGGTCGCAGCGCTCATCGCGGCCGACCGTCATCCAGGACTCCACCTTCGCGCTGCCCAAGGATCAGGTGCTCGTGCAGACCCCGGTCACGGCTCCCGTGCGCTTCGTGGACTGCACGATCACCGGGATCGACGGGGTCAAGGCGCGAGGGTCTGGGCCGGTCGAGTTCGTGGACTGTCGTCTCAGCGGCCCGGCGGCCGGCGCCCCGTTCGAGGTCGGCGCATCGAAGGTGACGATCCGCGGCGGATCCGTGCGCGACGTGCGCCTGACCGCGACAGCGGTGCGGGATCAGCTCATCGCTCTGGACGGGGTCGAGCTGTCCACGGAGCGCGCGGACGGGGCTCTGCTGAGCAGGGCCGCAGGCGCCGGCGTCGTCACCTGGCGGGTGAGCGGGGTGACCTCGACGGTGCCGAAGGGCGCTGCCCACCTCGACATCGGGACCGGGGTCAACCACGCCCGCGTCACCGGCGGCCAGTTCGTCGGCGGACGACTGCGCCTGGCGGACGGATTCGCTGAGCCGTCGACGCTGCTCTACAGCGACACCGTCGAGCGCGGCGTCGAGACCGCGCTGCCCGAGGGCGGACCGCGCGTCGTCATCGCGGACGTGCTGGCGAGCGCGTGACGGACGGCATCATGGACATCAGGGAGGACCACGCGTGAACGACACCGCAGCGGCGACGCACCTCGGAGACCGCATCCGCATCCCCCGCACGCGGGCTCGCATCGGCGTCGCCCGGCGCGACATCACCCCGCCCGTCGGCATCCGCGCCAAGAACTGGGGACCGGCCGACTGGGAGCGCTCCGAGGGGGCGCACCGGCCGTTCGAGCTGACCGCGCTCACGGTGGTGGCCGCGGACGAGCGGCCGCGGGTGCTGCTCGCCGTGGACGGCACGTGGTGGCGCCGAGTGGCCGACGAGCAGGGCGTGCGAGGGGCGATCCTCGACGGTCTGGGCCTCGAGCCCGATCAGCTCATGCTCTCCCTCTCGCACACCCACGCGGGGGCCGTGCTGTGCGCCGCGGACGCGCATCTGCCGGGCGGCGAGCTCATCCCCGGGTACTTGGAGGCGCTGTCCACCGCGGGAATCGCGGCAGGGCGGGAAGCGCTGGAGACCGCGCGACCGGGACTGATCGAGTGGACCACGGGCACCTGCACCCTCGCGGCGGAGCGGGAGCTCGACCTCGACGGCCGCGCGCTCGTCGGCTACAACCCGCAGGGCACCGCCGACGACACGGTGACGATCGGCCGGATCAGCATCGACGGAGAGGTGCGGGCGACGCTGGTGAACTACGCCTGCCATCCGACGACCCTGGCCTGGCAGAACCGCGAGGTGTCGCCGGACTACGTCGGCGCGATGCGCGAGATCGTGGAGGCCGCCACCGATGCACCGTGCCTGTTCGTGCAGGGGGCCTCGGGCGAGCTGGCCCCGCGGGAGCAGTACACCGGCGACGTCGCGGTGGCCGACCGGCACGGACGTTCACTCGGGCACGCGGTGCTCGCGGCGCTGGACGGGCTTCCGGTGCCGGGCGAGGAGCTGACGCTGGACGGGGTCGTGGAGTCGGGTGCTCCGCTCGCGATCTGGACCGGGACTCCGGCGGACGGCGGCGAGGAGGCGGCGGGAGTCGTCTCGGCGGTCGAGCTGCCGCTGCGCGACCTGCCCACCCTGGACGAGCTCGCCGAGGAGTGGAGGGACATCGACCCCCGGTCGCGGGAGGAGCGCCTCGGACGGGCCCGAAACCTCCGTGACGGCTACATCGACGGTCCGACCGTGTCGCATCCGGTGTGGGCCTGGCGGCTCGGAGACGCCGTGATCGTGGGGCATCCGGGCGAGGCGTACTCGCGGCTGCAGACGACGCTGCGGGAGCGGTTCCCGGAGACGCCGATCGTGGTGATGAACCTCACGAACGGTCCGGGCTTCGTGTACCTCCCGACCCGCGAGGCCTACGACCGCGGTGCCTATCAGTCCTGGCAGACGCCCCTGGCCCCCGGTGCCCTGGAACTCCTGGAGGCCCACGCCGTGTCGGTCGTGGCCGGGCTGCGGGGGTAGCCCCCTTTCGAATCGCCCACTTTGCTCCATTTCCGGCCGAAATCGAACCAGTTGCGCGATTCGAACGGGATAGAGTTGCTATAGCAAATCCCCGAGGTAGAGGAGAGACATGACCGCGCGCCCCGTCGCCATCGTCACCGGAGGCTCGGCCGGCATCGGCTGGGAGATCGGACAGCGGCTCTCCGCGGACGGCTACCTCGTCGTCGCGACCGACCGCGTCCCAGCGCTCACCGCGGGCGAGAACCCCGCCGGGATCCTGTGGCGGGAGCTCGACGTCACCGACCACGCCGCCGTCGACCGGGTCTTCGGCGAGATCGAGGCGGAGCTCGGGCCCATCGAGGTGCTCGTGAACAACGCCGGCATCCAGCGGCACCGTGGGATCGAGGACCTCACGTGGGACGAGTGGTCCGCGGTCGTGGACGTGAACCTGCACGGGGTGTTCTCCGCCCTCCAAGCTGCAGGGAAGCGGATGCTCGACCGGGGCGAGGGCCGCATCGTCAACATCTCGTCCATCTCCTCGCGAGGCTCCGCGGGGCGGGCGCCGTATGCCACGACCAAGGCCGCCGTCATCGGCCTCACCTCCACGGCCGGAGCGGAGTGGGCGTCGCGAGGGGTGCGCGTCAACGCGGTGGCCCCGGGCTACGTCGACACCGGGGTGTTCCGGCAGGGCGTCGAGCAGGGGACGCTGAGCCTCGACACGATCCTGTCCCGCATCCCCGCGAAGCGTCTGGCCGACGCGAGTGAGATCGCCGCGGCCGTGAGCTTCCTCGTGTCGGACCAGTCGCGCTACGTGAACGGTCAGACGCTGTACGTCGACGGCGGGTTCATGGTGGACTACGGCGTGCCCCTCGCGAAGAAGCCTGAATGACCACCGTCGCCCGGATCGACACGGCCACGGCGGTCCTCCCCCTTCCGGCACCGCTGCAGCTCGGCGCGATGACGGTCACGCGGCGGGAGTACTCCGCGGTGCAGGTGACGGCGGACGACGGCACCACCGGGGTCGCCTACTGCCTGTCGCGCGAGGCTCCGATGGCGGAGATCGTCGAGCGCCTGGTGGCTCCGCACGCGGTGGGGCTCGACGCCGACGACCCGGCGGCCGCGTGGGACCGGATGCTCCGCGGCAGTGCGATCGTCGGACGGGTCGGGCTCGTGCGGCGGGCGATCGGCCTCGTCGACATCGCCCTGTGGGACATCGCGGCCCGTCGTGCCGGCGTGCCGCTGTGGACCCTGCTCGGCACCGGTGACGCCCCGCGGGAGGGGATGCTCGTCGCCGCGTATCCCTCTCCGCAGCGGACGCCGCGGGAGGTCGCCGATGAGGTGCTCGCGCAGGCGGACGGCTGGGCGCAGGTGAAGATCTCCCGCATTCCCGATCCGGCATACATGCGCGAACTGCTCGCGATCCTCGGCGCCGAGCTGCCGTCCGCGACCGGTCTCGTCGTGGACGTGGGCTTCGGCTGGCCCGATGCGGAGGCTGCAGTGGCGGAGGTCGCGCAGTGGGGCGAGCCGCGCCTGGCCTGGTTGGAAGACCCCCTGCTCCCCGAGGACGCGGCCGGTGTCGCCCGCATCCGGCGCGAGACCGGGCTGCCCGTGGCGGTGGGCGACGAGGTGACCGACCCCGCCGTGCTGCGGGCCCTGGTGGAGGTAGGAGAGGTCGACGCGCTGCGCGTCGACGTCGTCGCGATCGGCGGCATCACTCCCGCGCGCGAGCTCATCGCCTGGGCGACGGAGCGCGGTGTCCCCGTGTCCGGACACGTCTATTCCGAGGTCACGGCGCACCTCGGCATCCAGGTCGAGACCTTCGCCCGCGGCGTGAACCCCTACGATCCCGCGCCGTCGTTCATCACCGGCGGACCGCGGTTCGCGGGCACTGTGACGCCTCCCGCGGCGCCCGGGCTCGGCTTCGGTCTGGATCCCGCCGTCTTCCGATTCGAGAGGGACTGACATGACACCTTCCCCGCGCAGCGTGGTGGTGACCGGCAGCGGCAAGGGCATCGGGCGCTCGGTCGCCGAGCGGCTCACCGCCGACGGCTGGATCGTGGTCGGGCTCGAACGCTCGCCCGGCTCCGGGACCGTCGAGGACGGTATCGTCGCCGAAGTGGTGCTCGGCGACGCCTCCGACCGCACGGCTCATCAGCAGGCGGCCGCCGCGGCGCGCGCCAGGGCTCCGCTGGCCGGCTGGGTCAACAACGCCGGCATCACGAAGCGCACGCCGCTGCACGAGCTCGACGAGACGGTCGTGCGCGAGATCGTCGACATCAACGGCTTCGGCTACCTCTGGGGCTGCTCGACGGCGGTGTCCGCGTTCCTCGATCAGGGCGTGGCGGGCGCCATCGTCAACATCGGGTCGATCCACGGTCGATCGAGCTTCGTGGACCACGCGGCCTACGAGTTCACGAAGGGCGGCATCGACGCCCTGAGCCGCAGCGTCGCGGTGACATATGGCGGATTGGGCATACGGGCGAACACCGTCGCGCCGGGCGGCGTGCGCACTCCGCATCTGGAGGCACAGATCGCCAGGGCCGCCGACCCCGAGGCGGAGGAGCGGCTGCTCGCGGAGGGCCCGCCGATGGGACGCATCGCCCGCGCGGAGGAGGTCGCCGCGGTGACGGCGTTCCTCCTCTCCGACGAGGCCCCCTACCTCTCGGGCCAGTCCATCGCGGTCGACGGAGCCTGGACGGCGTCGTTCGGGGACATCGCGCTCGATCCCGCGCTGCGAGAGCGGTTCGCGGCGCCGCCGGCTTCCTGAGCCCCTGCCACGCCGATGTCCCCGGTCCGTGCGACGATCCGCTCGTCGACGGGAGAACGGGATGCGCGGGGAAGCGACGGTTCTGCACGCCGACCTCGATGCGTTCTACGCCTCGGTCGAGCAGCGTGATGCGCCGGAGCTCCGCGGGCGCCCGGTGATCGTCGGCGGCGGGGTCGTGCTGGCCGCGAGCTATGAGGCGAAGGCACGGGGCGTCCGCACGGCGATGGGCGGCCGGCAGGCACGAGAGCTGTGCCCGGACGCCGTCGTCGTGCCGCCGCGAATGGAGGCCTACTCCGCGGCCAGCAAGGACGTCTTCCGCATCTTCCGTGACACCACTCCGCTCGTGGAGGGTCTCTCGATCGACGAGGCGTTCCTCGAGGTCGGCGGTCTGCGTCGCATCGCCGGCACTCCCGAGGCCATCGCCGTGCGGCTGCGGGAGCGGGTGCGCGCCGAGGCGGGCCTGGCCATCTCGGTCGGCGTCGCCCGCACGAAGTTCCTCGCCAAGGTCGCGAGTGCGGTCAGCAAGCCCGACGGACTCCTTATCGTCGAGCCCGACCGGGAGGAGGAGTTCCTGCTGCCGCTTCCCGTCGAGCGGCTGTGGGGCGTCGGCGCCGTAACGGCGGAGAAGCTGCACCGGTACGGCATCCGCACGGTCGGCGAGCTCGCGGAGCTCGAGGCCGCGACGGCGGAGCGGATGCTCGGGAAGGCGACCGGAGCGCACGTCCTTGCTCTCGCCCGCCTGCGGGATCCGCGCCCCGTGGACACGACGCGGCGCCGCGGGTCGATCGGGTCGCAGCGGGCGCTCGGGACCCGTCCCCGGTCGACCGACGAGCTCGACGTCATCCTCACCCAGATCGTCGACCGGCTCGCGCGGCGTCTCCGCGACGGCGGCCGCGTGTGCCGGACAGTCGTGCTGCGGCTGCGCTTCGGCGATTTCACGAAGGCCACGCGATCCCGGTCGCTTCGGGCGCCGACCGACCGCACCGCCCTGCTGCTCGCCGTCGCCCGCATGCTCCTCACCGCGGCACAACCGGAGATCAGCGACCGTGGGATCACCCTGCTCGGCCTCTCGTTCACCCAGCTCGATGCCGCGGACAGCGTCCCGCCCGAGCTGCCGATCGACTGGGGCGACGAGTCCCGTCTGGACGCCGTGCTCGACACGCTCCGTGACCGCTACGGCTCCGCCTCGGTCTCCCGCGCCGCCCACCTCGGCCGCGACCCCGGTTGGTCGTCCCCGGTGCTCCCGGAGCACCACTGACCCCTTTCGAATCGCCTGAATGGTCCCATTTCGGCCGGAAATACAGCCGATCGGGCGATTCGAAGCGGGTCAGGCCTTGAGCATCGACGCCCGGGAGATCACGCCGTCGACCACGTCGAAGGTCGCGATGGTCTCCGTGGCGACGCCGGCGTTGATGACCTGCTCCTGCGCGACGACCCAGCGCGAGCCGAACAGGACGCTCGTGTCGATCACGCAGGAGAGCTCCGGGTTCTGCAGCCGCGGCTCGTAGAAGGCACGGATCGCGGCCGAGCCGACGAGGGGTTCCGGCGCGACCCCGGTGACCACGGCATCGTCGGCATATGTCGCGACGAAGGCGTCGAGGTCGTGCGCGTTGAAGGCGTCCAGCTGCGCCTGCACGGTGTCGAGGGCGGAACGGTCGAGGGTGGTGCGGTCAGTCAATGCGAACTCCTCCGTTGACGTCGTAGGTGGCTCCGGTGATGAAGCGGGCACGCTCCGAGGCGAGCGAGGCGATGATCCAGGCGACGTCCTCCGGCTGACCGAAGGCGCCGAGGGGGATGCCCGACTCGAGCTTCGCGCGGCCTTCACCCTGGAGCTGATCCGTGATCGCGCTGGCGACCGGTCCGGGGGTGACGGCGTTGACGCGGATGCCCTCGGCGGCGAGGTGCCGGGCGAAGCTGCGGGTGATCGCGAGGATCGCCCCCTTGCTGGCCGCGTAGTGGATGCCCGTCTGCAGTGCGCCGACCTGGCCGGCGATCGAGGCGATGTTGATGACCGAGCGGTCGCCGTCGGCAGCCCGGAGCAGGGGGAGCGCCGCGCGGGTGAGCAGGAAGGTCCCGCGGGCGTTCGTCTCCAGGACGAAGTCCCACTCCTCGATGTCGATCTCGGGGTACGGGGTGTACGGGCACACGCCGCCGTTGTTGACGAGGACGTGCAGGTCGCCCCAGGCGTCCGTGATCTCGGCGATGAGCGCGGTGATGGAGTCCGGTTCGCGGAGGTCGAGGCGCGACACGTGGACGTCCGGGGAGCCCGCCGCGCGGCACTCCTCCGCCACGCGGACGGCTTCGGCCTCGCGTCCGGCGTAGGTGATCCAGAGGGCGACGCCCTCGCGGGCGAGTTCGAGGGCGGCGGCGGTTCCGATGCCGGAACTGGCGCCCGTGACGAGTGCGCGGCGAACAGTCATGCCTAAACGCTATAGCAAGAAGCGGTCTCGCGACAGCGGCTGTACGCAAGCTTGCTAGATGCTATAGCATCGCATCCATGACCGCGCCGCTCATCCTCGTCACCGACTGCGACCTCCCGGGAATCGTCATCGAAGACACCCTCCGCGCCGCCGGCCTCCGTGCCGAACGGGCCGCCTCCGGGAGCCCGGACGACATCGCCGCCGCCGGAGTCGACGCCGAGGCGCTGGTCGTGCAGTGGGCGCGCATCGACGGCCCCCTGATGGACCGCCTGCCGAACCTCCGTTTCATCAGCCGGGTCGGCATCGGCTACGACATGATCGACGTCGAGGCCGCCACGGCACGCGGCATCGCCGTCGCGAACACGCCGAGCTACTGCATCGAAGAGGTCGCCGCGCACACCGTCGCGATGATCATGACCCAGGCCCGCGGCCTCTCCGCCTACGACCGGGCCGTACGCGACGGCGTCTGGAAGGCCGTCGACGCTCGGCCACTCGCCGTGCGGCCGTCCTCCACCACTGTGTCCGTGCTCGGGTTCGGGCGCATCGGATCGATCGTCGCCCGCGGGTGCCGGGCGCTCGGCTTCCGCGTGCTCGTCGCCGACCCCTACGCTTCCGACGACGCCGTGCGCGACGCGGGCTGCGAGCCCGTCGACATCCCCTCGGCGATCGCCCGCGCCGACATCCTCACGCTGCACGTGCCGCTGACGGACGAGACCCGCCACCTCATCGACGCCGCGGCCCTGGCGACCATGAAGCGCGACGCCGTGATCGTGAACACCTGCCGCGGCCCGCTCATCGACGAGGACGCCCTGGCCGCGGCGCTCCGCGACGGGCGGCTCGCCGGTGCCGCCCTCGACGTCTTCGCGGAGGAGCCCCTCCCCGCGACCTCCCCGCTGCGGGCGCTCGACACCGTGCTCCTCACGCCGCACGCCGCCTGGTACTCCCCGGAGGCCCTGGCGGATCTTCCCGTGCACGCCGCCGAGAACGTGATCCGCTCGCTCGCTGGCGAGGCCGTACCCATCGTCAACCCGAGCTTCGCCGCCGCGCGCTGAGAGGACCCTCATGGAACTGCTGCGACTCGGCGAGATCGGCCACGAGCGCCCCTACGTCCGCGATGACGAGGGCGTGGTGCGCGATCTCGGATCCCTGACCCGCGACATCGACGGCGCCTTCCTCGCCGCGGACGGCATCGCCCGCGTGCGGGCGGCGCTCGCGGATGGCTCGCTGCCGCAAGCGGAGACGACGGGACTGCGCGTCGGCGCCCCTGTGGCGCGGCCGACCGCCGTGATCTGCATCGGACAGAACTACGCGGCGCACGCGGCGGAGTCCGGCGCCGAGCCGCCCGCGCACCCGGTGGTGTTCTTCAAGCACCCGAACACGGTCGTGGGCCCGGACGACGTCGTGCTCCTGCCGCCGGGCGCCGAGAAGGTCGACTGGGAGGTCGAGCTCGCGGTCGTCATCGGCCGCACGGCTCGGTATCTGCCCTCCGTCGAGGCCGCGCGCGACGTGATCGCCGGCTACACCATCTCGAACGACGTGTCCGAGCGGGCGTATCAGCTCGAGGTCTCCGGCGGACAGTGGTCGAAGGGGAAGTGCTCCGAGACGTTCAACCCCCTCGGCCCCGTGCTGGTGCCCGCGGACGAGGTCGACCCCCAGGCGCTGCGCCTGCGGTCCTTCGTGAACGGCGAGCCGCGGCAGGACTCCTCCACCGCCGACATGATCTTCCCCGTGCTGCAGCTGGTGCACGAGCTCAGCCACTACCTCGTGCTCGAACCCGGGGACGTCATCAACACCGGCACTCCGCAGGGCGTCGCGCTGTCCGGGCGCTTCCCCTATCTGCAGGACGGCGACGAGATGACCATCGAGATCGAGCGGCTCGGCCGTCAGCACCAGCGCACGGAGCGGGTCCGGCTCGGGTGAGGCCTGTGCCCGGGGCACGGTTCCTTTCGCTGAGTGCAACCGTGTCCCGGGTAGAGGCCTCTCCCGGATGCCCGCGCGGGCTCAGGCACCCGCGCGGGTTCAGGCCGGTGGAGGGGAAAGGTGCCTGCTTTCGCGCGACAGCCTGTTCCGCGAGCGCCCGGCGGCTCAGGCATCCACGTGTACTCAGGCATCCGCGCGGGCTCAGGCGGCTGGAGGCGAAAGGTGCCTGATGCCGCGCGAGCGCCTGACCCCGCGCGCGGGTCAGCCGGCGAAGGGAAGGACCGGGAGGCCGTGCACCCCGGGACGTACCGCGAACACCGACCCCGCGGCAGTGCCGTGATCGGACGGCAGGCCCTGCGCGGAGGTCGTGATGAAGAGCGTGCCGAGGTCGTCGCCGCCGAACGTGCACGCACTGACCTGGGGCACCGGCAGCACGATGTCCTCGCGCACGGCCCCGGACGGCTCGAACCCCCGCACGCGGCTCCCGCCCCACAGCGCGACCCAGACGCTGCCGTCCGCGGCGACCGTGAGGCCGTCGGGCACGCCGTCGTCCTCGGGGATGTGCGCGAACACCCGGCGCCCGCGGAGGTCGCCCTCGGTCACGTCGAACACGTCGATCCGGCCGGTGTCGGTGTCCACGTAGTAGACGCGGCGGCCGTCCGGGGAGTAGCTGACCCCGTTGGACGAGGTCACGCGGGGGAGCACCGTGGTCACGTCGAGCGCAGCGTCGATGCGCAGCACGGTCCCTGCACCTTCGGTGGAGTCCGTGGACATCGATCCGGCCAGGAGTCGCCCTCGCGGGTCGCAGCAGCCGTCGTTCATGCGCACCGCGCCGTCGTCGAGCAGGGTCGCGACGGGACGGGCCTCCGCGTCGGGGCCGTCGGCGAGGTACAGGGTACGCGCGCCCACCGCCACGAAGCCCCCGGACGTCCGCGGACGGAAGAACGCCAGGTACTCGTCGTCGACGTGCTGGCGGACGATGTCGTCGCCGCGGAGGGTGAGCAGGTCGCCCGCGTCTCCGTCGACCCAGCGCAGCCCGCCCCACCCGGGCCACCAGACCGGGGCTTCGGCGTGGACGGCGACCGGGCCGGTCACGTTCTCGGGAGTCATGCGCCCTCCGCCGTCCGCCGCGGGTCGGTCACGGGCAGCGGCTGCGGAACGGCATCCGCATGATCCGACGCTGTGGCACGGGCGGACGGAAGCTCCTTCGCGACCTGCTTCTCGAGCACGGTCACGGCCTCGTCGGAGAGCAGGATGAGGCCGTCGAGCTCCTCGCGCACCCGCTTGTACGCGATGTTCCGCTCGGACTGCGTCGCCGACTCGTCCACGGCGACCTTGAGGAGCTGCTGCGCACGGTCGAGGCGCTTGCGCTCGGCCTCGGTGAACGTCGAGTCGCGCAGCCGACGGGCGTCCTTCTCCGCGATCTCGAACGCGACGGCGTAGTCGCCGACGGCCTGCAGGTACTCCGCGATCTGCTGCTCCGAGAGCGTCGCGTCGGCGGAGGCCGGACGCAGCGCGTCCGCGGTCTTCTTCGCGCGGAGGAAGGCGGCCGTCAGCGGCTGGCGGCCGTCGCTCATCGCGGGGAAGGCGATCAGCTTGGCGACGTCGAGCTCGTAGTCGAGCCAGCGCGCGGTGATCTCGTCATGCTCGGCGAAGAGGCGGGCGAGCAGGTCGTCGGGCGCCACCGACGCGGTCGTGTCGACCACGGTAGGACCCTGGCGCTTCGCCTGCCATCCGGCCGCGCGCGCCTCGATCTCGGCCGTCTTCAGCTGCGCCTTCATGCGCAGGGCCTCCAGCCGGCGCTCGTGCCGACGTTTGGAGCCGCGCTCCCAGGCCTTGGCGACCCCGCCGGCCATGCCCATGATCGGGAAGACGAGCCACCAGTAGTCACCCGCGAAGTTCCAGAAGCCCCGGATGAACTCGTCCATGATGGGTTCAGCCTACTGCGCGACGGCGGGTCGCCGGGGGCCCGCACGAGAGGGAGGGCGGCCGCATGAAGAGCGTCGGCATCGTCGGGATCGAGAACAGCCACGCCACGGAGATCGTCCGCTTCCTCAACGTCGAGGCCCCGGACGTGCCCGTGCGGATCACGGCCCTCGTGGCAGGGGAGCCGGAGCGCACGCGGGAACTGGCCGCGCTCGGGGGCATCGAACGCGTCGTCGACGAGGCGGGCGCGCTCCTCGGCACGGTGGACGCGCTCATCGTGACCGCCCGCGACGGTGCCGATCATCGCGCCCTCGCCGTCCCCTTCCTGGAAGCCGGGGTGCCGGTCTGGGTCGACAAGCCGCTCGCAGCAGCGGTCGCCGATGCCGACGCGATCCTGGCCGCCGCGCAGGGTGGGCGGGCGCCCGTCACCTCGTCGTCCACGCTCCGCTGGCTCGCCGACACCGCGGAGCTCGTGGCGGAGGCGGGTCGCATCGGGGAGGTCCAGGCGGTCACCGTCACGGGGCCTGCCGATCCGGACAGCCCGTACAGCGGCATCTTCTTCTACGGCATCCACATCGCCGATCTCGCCCAGGTTCTGCGGCACGGCATCGCGGAGGACGTCGAGGTGCGGTTCCTGCCCGCGGGTGTCGTCGCCCGCTACCGGGTCGGCGGGGTGCCCGTCACGCTGGAGTTCGTGCGGCCGGACGGCGATCGCCAGGTGCCGTTCCGGGCGACCGTCGTCGGCCGACGGGGCATCGCCAGCCGGGAGATCCCGATCGGCCCCGGGTATGTGCAGCCCGGCGTCCGTGCCTTCGCCCGGATGCTCGAGACCGGTGAGCCGCCGGTCCCCGCGTCCGAGATGCGCGCCCCGATCGCCGTGCTCGACCAGATCGCCGAGGCCCTCGCCTCCCGCTGATCCGGGCACAGCTTCGGAGATCGCACCCGGCGCGCCGTAAACAGGTCCCGTGCGGCGGCGTGTCGCCTGCGGTCTCCGAAGCCGTGCCCGGGGTCGGGCTCAGGCCTTCGTGAGGTCTTGCGCGAGCATGAGGATGATCCCGCTGGGGCCGCGGAGGTAGGTGAGCCGGTAGATGTCCCGGTAGTTCGCGACGCCCCGCAGGGGATGGAATCCGTGCCGGGCGGCGATGGCGAGGGAGGCGTCGATGTCGTCGACGGAGAAGGCGATCCGGTGCATGCCGATCTCGTTCGGCTTCGTCGGCTCCGTCTCGATCGCCTCGGGGTGGATGTACTCGAACAGCTCGATCTGCCCGTGCCCGTCCGGGGTCTGCAGCACGGCGATCCGCGCGTGGTTCCCGTCGAGCCCGACCGCGGTGGACGCCCACTCGCCGCTGACCTCGTCCCGTCCGACCACGGACAGACCCAGATCGGTGAAGAAGGCGATGGTGGCGTCGAGGTCGCGCACGGCGATCCCGATGTTCTCGAAGGCGATGGCCATGACCGCGATGCTACTCCGCCGTCAGCGACCGAGCTTCTCGGCGCAGGCGACGCAGTACTCCGCGAACGGGCGCACCTCCAGGCGCTCCTGCGGGATGGGCCGCCCGCAGTGCGCGCAGATGCCGTAGGTTCCGGCGTCCATCCGCATCAGCGCCTCGTCCACCTGGCGGAGCTCCGCCTGCGCCGCCTCGGCCAGCCCCGACAGTCGGGACCACTCCGACGAGAGCGTCACCCCCTCCGGGTCGTGCTCGTCATCGTCGTTCGAGCCCTCGCGATCGTGCATGAGCTCGGCGAGGGTGGCCGCCGTCGCCGTGACGCGAGCCGCGGCCTCGGCGCGACGCTCTTCCAACAGCGCACGCAGATCCATGCGCCCCACTCTAGGCCTGCCGACACTCACGTCGTCGCGGGCCCAGGCGTCCGCGCGGATTCAGGCGACACCGGCAGCAAGTGCCTGAACTCCCGCGCCTGCCTGTCCTCTCCCGAACGCCTGCACCCGCGAACGCTCGCGCAGGACCAGGCGCCCGCGCGGCATCAGGCGACCCTGGTGACAGGTGCCTGAACCCGCGCGTACGCCTGAACCCGCGCGCGACCGCGATTCAGCCGCGGGTGCGCGGAGCCTCCACGGTGGGCACGGAGTCGGTGTGCACGCTGGGGTGATCCCGCTCCAGCGCCGCGCCCTCCATGTCGACGTTCGGGATGATGCGGTCGAGCCACTTCGGCAGCCACCAGGCCGAGCGTCCGAGCAGGTGCATGAGCGCGGGCATCAGCAGCATCCGCACGACAAACGCGTCGAGCAGCACGCCGAACGCGAGGCCGAACCCGATGGACCGGATGATGGTCGACTCCGAGAACACGAACCCGCCGAACACCGACACCATGATGAGCGCGGCCGCGATGACCACCGAGCGCCCGGCCCGGAACCCCTGCGCCACGGCATCGCGCGCGGAGGCACCGTGCACATAGGCCTCGCGCATCCCCGACGCGAGGAAGAGCTGGTAGTCCATCGCCAACCCGAACAGGATGCCGACGAGGATCACCGGCAGGAAGCTCAGGATCGGACCGGTGCTGTGCAACCCGATGAGGTCGGCGCCCCATCCCCACTGGAACACCGCGACGATGAGCCCGTACGTCGCGAACAGCGACAGCACGAACCCTCCCGTGGCGATGAGCGGCACGAGCAGCGAGCGGAACACGACGATCATGATGAGCAGCGACAGGCCCACGACGACCACGAGGTACAGCGGGAGCACGTTCGCCAGGGCCTCGGAGATGTCGATGTTCGTGGCAGCCTGCCCGGCGACGCCGAGGGTGATGCCGCCGTCGATCTCGGGGAGACCTCGCAGATCCTGCACCAGTTTCTCGGTGGAGGCGCTGTTCGGGCCCTCGGCAGGAAGCACCTGGAAGGCGAGGAGCGTGTTGTCGTCCGACGTCGCGATGGGAGCGACCGCGACCACGTCGTCCTGCTCCGCGATCTTCTCGGCCACGGTCACCTGGGTGGCCAGCAGGTCGTCGTCGCTCACGGCGTCGTCGAGGGTCGCGGTCACCAGGAGCGGCCCGTTCGCGCCCTCGCCGAACTGCTCGTCGACGGTCTGGAACGCGCGGTAGCTGGTGGAGTCGGCGGGCTCGCTCGACCCGTCCGGGAGGCCGAGGCGCATCGACGTCGCGGGGATCGCGATCACGAGCAGCGCGACGACGCTGACGAGGGCGGTGACGACCGCGCGCAGCGTCGACATCCGGCGCACGGGCTTCCCGGCCGCGTGCGCCTGGCCGATGGTCGCCCGCGCTTTGCGACCGAGCAGGCGGGTGCCGACGAGACCGAGGATCGCCGGGGCGAGGGTCACGGCCACGAGCACGGCGACGGCGACGCAGACCGCGCCCACCGTGCCCATGAGGCCGAGGAACGGCACGCCCGTCACGTTGAGGGCGAGCAGCGCGACGATGACCGTGGTCCCCGCGAACACCACCGCGGTCCCGGAGGTGCCGGTGGCCAGACCGATGGACTCGCGCACGGGCGATCCGGCCAGCAGCTGCTTGCGGTGCCGGTTCACGATGAAGAGGGAGTAGTCGATGCCGACCGCGAGCCCCAGCATCACGCCGAGGACGGGAGTGACCGAGGCCATGTCGACGACGCCGGAGAACGCGAGGGAGGCCGTGACGCCCACGCCGACGCCGACCACAGCCGTGACGATCGGAAGGGCCGCACCGATCAGCGAACCGAGCATGACGATGAGCACGACCGCGGCGAACGCGAGACCGATGGCTTCGCCGACGCCGAAGATCTCCGGCACGCCCTGGGCGATGTCGGTGCCGAAGTCGACCGTGACGCCGTCGATCTCCTCGTCCTGGAAGTGGGCGATGGTGCTCTGCTTGGTCTCTTCGGCGAGCTCCAGGCGCGGGTCGACGAAGGAGACGTTGACGATCGCCGTGGAGCCGTCCTCCGAGACGACGCCGATGCCGTCCGAGAGGTCGAGGAGGGTCGTTCCGAGCTCCAGCTGCTCCGCACTGTCGGCGAGCTCGTCGCGGTTCGCGTCGATGGTGGCCTGCTGGGCCTCGAGCTGCGCGAGCTGGGCGTTCAGCTCCGCGAGCTGCGCGTCGAGCGCGGCGGTCTGCTCGGGCGGTGCACCGGCGGCGTTGGCCTGAGCCCGCGCTCCTTCGAGCTGGGTGATCCCGGTCTCGAGCTGGGCGCGGCCGTCGTCGAGCTGGGCCTGGCCGGCGTCGAGCTGGGCGCGGCCGTCGTCGAGCTGGGCCTGTCCGTCTGTCAGCTCCTTCGCCTGCTCATCCTGCTGCTGCTGGGCGTCGAACGGGTCGACGACGGAGGCGACGCCGTCGAGGTCCTCCGCGCTCGCGGCGAGGTCGGAGATCGCCTGCTTCTGCTCGTCGGTGAACGGCTCGCCGTCGTCCGTCCGGTAGACGACCGTCCCGGTGCCGCCGGCGGTGTCCGGCAGCTTGTCGGCGAGCTGATCGGTGACCTCGCCGGAGGCGGTGCCGGGGATGTCGAAGCTGTTGCTCAGCGTGCCGCCGAAAGTGAGGAAGGCGCCGACGCCGAGCCCGAGGATGAGCACCCAGGAGACGATCACCGTCCATGCTTTGCGCGCAGCGAAAGAACCCAGACGGAACAGCAGTGAAGCCACGTGATCTCCTTCAGACGAAAAGAGCATACGGCACGTCTCGTCTAGGGATCTGTGGCTATCCTGAACGCATGGTGAACGAGCATCGCAGCGGCCCCGTGCGCAGCACCGCGGCCCGCGAGGCGATCCTCGACGCGACGGCCCGGCTCTTCCACAATCAGGGGTACGACCGCCTCACGATCGAGGGCATCGCCAAGGAGGCCAAGGTCGGCAAGCAGACCATCTACCGCTGGTGGCCGTCGCGGGGCGCGCTCATCGGGGAGTGCCTGGCCGAGGGGCGACTCATCCCCGTGGACTTCGTCGTTCCCGACACCGGAGACCTCTCCGCCGACGTGGAGACCTGGCTGCGGAGCGTACTCTCCATCCTCGAGAAGCCCCAGGGCGGGGTGCTGCTGCGGTCGCTCGTGGCCGCGGCGACCGAGGACGCCTCGGTCGGCGCGCACCTCGGGGAGAGCCTCGGGGTGGAGAAGTACCTGTCGGAGCGCCTCCGCGGGGGCATCCGCGACGGTCAGCTGCCGGAGGACGCCCCGGTCGAGCAGCTCGGTCGCGCCATCCTCGGGGCTATCATCGTGGAGTCCCTCGGCCGCGAGGCCCACGATCCGGGTTCCGTCGTCGCCCTGGCCCGCTACCTCTTCGCCCGCTGAGGTCGCGGATCCGCACGAGGTCGCATGGGTTCCTGGAATCCCTGCGAACCGGGTGCGAATCTGCGACGTAAGGCCAGGTCAGCCGAGGAGGATGGTGAGCACGGTCGCGCCGCCGCCACCGAGGATCAGCGCCACGATGACGGTCCACGCGATGATGCGGATGCGCCGGTTGCGCTTCTCGCCGAGGTCGCCGTAGTCCTCGCTGAGGCCGTCGCCGCTCATCAGGCCACCGGCTCCGTGACGGTCGGACCGAAGTACGACGGCAGCGTGGCCTGCGAGCGCTCGCGGAGCTCGGCGGCCGAGACGGTGAAGACGTCCTGCACCTCGAGCTGCGGCTCGCTGTCCGTGACGCCGATGCGGGCGACCGGGTAGCCGCGGCCCTCGCAGAGCCCGCGGAACTTCACGTCGTCCTCGCGGGGAACGGTCACGATCACGCGGCCGGTCGACTCGGAGAACAGGGCGGTCGCGGCGTCCACGCCATCGCGCTCGATGATCTCGTTGAGCCAGACCCGGGCGCCGACGCCGAAGCGCATGACGCCCTCGGCCAGGGCCTGCGCGAGACCGCCTTCGGAAAGGTCGTGCGCCGAGGAGATGAGCCACTCGTCACGGGCCGCGGCGAGCAGTCCGGCGAGGCGCTTCTCGCCCGCGAGGTCGACCTTCGGCGGGCGGCCGCCGAGGTGCTGGTGCACGACCTCGGCCCATGCGGAGCCGGAGAGCTCGGTCGACGTGGTGCCGAGCAGGTAGATGTTCTGCCCCTCGTCCTGCCAGCCGGACGGGATGCGGCGGGAGACGTCGTCGATGATGCCCAGCACGCCGACGAGCGGGGTCGGGTGGATCGGCACGTCGCCGGTCTGGTTGTAGAACGAGACGTTGCCGCCGGTGACGGGGGTGCCCAGCTCGTAGCAGCCGTCTGCGAGGCCGTCGACGGTCTGCCCGAACTGCCACATGACCTCGGGGTTCTCGGGAGAGCCGAAGTTGAGGCAGTCGGTGATGGCCGTCGGCACGGCACCGGTCACGGCGACGTTGCGGTAGGCCTCGGCGAGCGCGAGCTGCGCGCCCGCGTACGGGTCGAGCTGGCAGTAGCGGCCGTTGGCGTCGGTCGCGACGGAGAAGCCCAGGCCGGACTCCTCGTCCACGCGGATCATGCCGGCGTCGTCGGGGAAGCTCAGGGCCGTGTTGCCGAGCACGTAGTAGTCGTACTGGTTCGTGATCCAGCTCGTGTCGGCGAGGTTCGGGGAGGCGACGAGGGCGAGGAACTGCTCGCGCAGCGTCTCCGCGTCGTTCGTACGCGGCAGGCTCTCGGCGGCGTCGGCCTGCAGTGCATCGATCCACGTCGGGTAGGCGACCGGGCGGTCGTAGACGGGGCCGTCGACCGCGACGGTCGAGGGGTCGACGTCGACGATGCGCTCGCCCTGCCAGTCGATGATGAGGCGTCCGTCGCCGGTGACCTCGCCGAGCACGGAGGTCTCGACCTCCCACTTGTTCACGACGGCCAGGAAGGCGTCGAGCTTCTCGGGGGCGACGATGGCCATCATGCGCTCCTGCGACTCCGACATGAGGATCTCCTCGGCCGTGAGCGTGGGGTCGCGCAGCAGCACGTTGTCGAGCGAGACGTGCATGCCGCTGTTGCCGTTGGCCGCGAGCTCGCTGGTCGCGCAGGAGATGCCGGCGGCGCCGAGATCCTGGATCGCCTCGACGAGCTCGCCGCGGTACAGCTCGAGGCAGCACTCGATGAGCACCTTCTCGGCGAACGGGTCGCCCACCTGCACCGCGGGGCGCTTGGTCGGGCCGCCGTCGGCGAACGTGTCGGAGGCCAGGATGCTCGCACCGCCGATGCCGTCGCCACCCGTGCGGGCGCCGAACAGGACGACCTTGTTGCCGACGCCGGTGGCGTTCGCGAGCTTGAGGTCTTCGTGCCGCAGCACGCCCACCGCGAGGGCGTTCACGAGCGGGTTCGCCTGGTAGACGGAATCGAAGACCGTTTCGCCGCCGATGTTCGGAAGACCGAGGCAGTTGCCGTAGAAGCTGATGCCGCTGGTCACGCCGTGCACGACGCGGGCGGTGTCCGGGTGGTCGATCGCGCCGAAGCGCAGGGCGTCCATGACGGCGACGGGGCGGGCCCCCATCGAGATGATGTCGCGGACGATGCCGCCGACGCCGGTGGCCGCACCCTGGAACGGCTCGATGAACGACGGGTGGTTGTGCGACTCGGCCTTGAAGGTGACGGCCCAGCCCTCGCCGACGTCGACGACGCCCGCGTTCTGGCCCATGCCGACCATCAGGCGTTCCTTCATCTCGTCGGAGACCTTCTGGCCGAAGCGGCGCAGGTAGTTCTTGCTCGACTTGTAGGAGCAGTGCTCCGACCACATCACCGAGTACATCGCCAGCTCGCCCGAGGTGGGGCGGCGGCCGAGGATCTCCTTGATGCGCGCGTACTCGTCGTCCTTGAGCCCGAGGGCGCCGTACGGCTGCTCCTTCTCGGGCGTCGCGATCGCGTTCTCGACGGAGTCGGGGACGTGCTGGGGGGAAGGTGCAGGGGCGGTGGTCACGCGCACTCCAAAGGAAGGGGCCGGCGGGGCGTCTTCAGTCTACCGGCGCGGTCGGGGCCGTTCTCTCGTGCGTGCTGTCGCACGGCGTCGGGGTGGGAAGGCGGCGGCGTCATGGCAGCTCGGCGAGGCTCAGGCCCTGTGCGCGTGCGGCGGCCGCCAGCTCACGGTCGAAGGTGAGGAGCGCAGTGACCACGTCGCCGAGTTCGAGCGCGGCGGCGAGGTGGAGAGCATCCAGAGTGCGGAGCCCTGAGCCTGCCCGGATGGCCGCAGTCAGCGTCTCGTCGTCGAGGGAGACGAGCGCGACGCGGTCGAGGAGGTCGACGACGGCTGCGCGGTCGAGGGAACGGCGGTCGGCGATCGCGTGCAGCTCCACGGCGAGGAGGCGCGAGGAGACGAACTCGCTGCCGTCCGCGAAGGCGCGGACGACCGCTTCCGACCCCTCTTCCTCGATGAGTGCCTTCGTGGCTGCTGAGGTGTCGAGGTAGATCACGACCGGTCGGCCCGAAGCTCGCCGAGGATCTCCGTCACGGACAGCGAGTCCGGCACGGGGGCGCGGCGGAGCGGACCGCTCGCGCGGGGCAGCGTCACCCGCCCGTTGGCGATCATGCGCGTCCAGGCCGTCTCGGCGGGCGGCGACAGCTCGGCGATCGGGCGCCCGCGGTCTGTCACGGTCAGGTGTTCGCCGGCGGTGACGCGCGCCAGCACCCGCGCGGTCTGCTGATTCAGTTCGGTCTTCGACACGGTGCCCATCTCCTCAGGGTAGATCCAAAGTAGTAGAACTACTAGTTCTCGGATTCGTGGGTCCAGTGAACCATCGCTCGGCGACATTGCCAGGCCGCACGGACGGATCTCCCCGAAGGCTCTGGATAACTCCCCTGCAGGGCAGCGTCAGGAGGAGGAGTGCGCTGCTGCGAACCGCTGCGCCAGCACCCCCGCCGCCTCGCGCAGCGCCTCGGGCCCGACCACCGTGAACGGCGCGTCGAACCGGGCCACCGCGGCGAGCACACCCGTCCACGACCAGGAGCCGACCGTGACTCGGCACGAGTCGTCTGACAGCGGCACCACGGCGCCGTCTCCGACCCACGGCGCCACATCCCGCGCCGGCAGGGCGATATCCACCACGCCCGTGCACGGCCAGCGGTCCTCGGCCGTCGAGCCCTTGGCACGGGCGGCGAGGAAGGTCTA
This sequence comes from Microbacterium meiriae, assembly GCF_040686935.1. Classification (NCBI taxonomy): domain Bacteria; kingdom Bacillati; phylum Actinomycetota; class Actinomycetes; order Micrococcales; family Microbacteriaceae; genus Microbacterium; species Microbacterium meiriae. The sequence continues at coordinate 1,023,790 of NZ_JBFBMF010000001.1, read as the reverse complement.
GGCGTCCGCGGCGGGCAGGGGTCGCGGCGTGAAGGTGGGTCCGGTCGGCGTCCGGGGCCGCAGTCGATCGAGGCGATACGTGCGCCAATCGGCTGCGTCCAGGTCCCAGGCCAGCAGGTACCAGTGGCCCTCGCGCGCCACGACGGCATGAGGCTCGGTGCGCCGTGGCGGGCGGTCCCGCGCGGAGCCGTAGTCGAATCGGAGCACCTGTCGGTCGCGCACGGCCGCGCTCGCCGCCTCCAGCACGGCCGGGTCCACGCGGACCTCGGCGGGCGCTCCGGTGAAGCGGATGCCGTCGATCCGGTGTCGCAGGCGTGAGGGCATCACCTGGCGCACGGTCGCGAGTGCACGCTGTGCGGCCTCGGTGACGTCGACCCCGGTCGCGCTCGCACTCTGCAGGGCCACGGCGATCGCCACGGCCTGATCGTCGTCGAACAGCAGCGGCGGCATATCAGATCCCGCTTCGAGGCGGTAGCCGCCGTAGGGGCCCTTGCTCGAGCCGATGCGGTAGCCGAGGGCGCGGAGCCGATCGACGTCGCGGCGCACCGTCCTGGGTGTGACACCGAGGCGGTCGGCGAGTTCTCCGCCCGGCCAGTCCCGCGTCGCCTGCAGCAGAGACAGCAGCGTGAGCATGCGCGAGGAGCTTGCGGTCATGGCTCCATTCTGTGCGAGGAAGCGGACAGAAACAGACCTCTACTGCTGTGAGGGTGGGGTTACACGGCCCGATCGGCGGGCCGGGACACGGAGGACATCGTGACTCTCACGACCACCACCCACGTCAACTTCCGCGGCACGGCTCGGGAGGCGCTCGACTTCTACGGGTCGGTCTTCGGCGGCGAGGTGACCGCGGCGACCTACGGGCAGTTCGGGATGCCGGAGGGGGTTCCCGGGTTCGACAAGGTCGTGTTCGGGCAGCTCGACGGACCCGTGCGGCTGATGGCGTACGACATCCCGGGTGCGGACGACACCTCTGCGCCCTCGGGAGCCACCCGCCGCGAGAACGGGATGACGATCACTGACCGCTCCTTCTTCCAGTCGCTGCGGGCGGAGTCCGTCGCGGAGCTTCAGCCCGTGTGGGAAGCCCTCGCCGACGGCGCGACGGTGATCGAGCCCCTCGCCGCTTCCGCGTGGTCGGCCGGCTTCGGCATGCTCACCGACCGCTTCGGCGTGACCTGGGTCCTCGACGTCGCCTGATCGCCGACCCACCCCCTTGCGCTCGACTCGGCCCCTTGCGGTCGTCCGCAAGGGGCCGGAACGCACCGAACGGGGTGGGTCAACGAGCGTGGTCGATCCGGCCTCTTGCGGTCGACCCGGCCCCTTGCGACCGTCCGCAGGGGGCCGGGATGCGCGGAGGGGGGTGGGTCGGCGCGGGCGCGCGACACGACATGTCAAGGGCCTCTTCGCTGTCGGTCGCCTCACGTAGAAAGGAGGGAGACGAAAGGCAGGGCATGGCCGCAGGAGACATCGAGACGTTCTCGCGCAACGGCATCTGGTTCAACCGGATCCAGGGCGAGTCGCACACGCTGGGCAGCAGCTTCGAGTCGATGGAGGAGGCGGTGAAGGTCGGCCGCGGGGCGGCGACCGCGCGCCAGGTGCAGCACTTCGTCCGCACGGAGGAGGGGCCGTCGGAGGACGTGGCCCCGAACGAAGCGCACCCGCGCGACCTCATGTGGTGAGGCGCGGATGATCCTGCAGGCCTGTGTGAACGGCGCCAGAGACGTCGCGGAGCACCCGTGGCTGAGCGCCGACGAGACGGTGGCCGCTCAAGACGCCGCGGCGGCCGTCGATGCCGGGGCTGCGGAGATCCACGTGCACCCGAAGGACGCCGCCGGCCGCGACTCCCTCGCGCCCGAGGATGTGCAGCGGTGGCTCGGGGCCGTCCGCGCCGCGGCGCCGGGAGTGCCCGTGGGCGTGACGACCGGGGCCTGGGCCGAGCCCGACGTGTCGCGAAGGCTCGAGGCCATCGGAGGCTGGACGGAGCTCCCCGACTACGCTTCCGTGAACTGGCACGAAGACGGGGCCGACGAAGTGGCCGTGGCGCTGGGTCGACGGGGCATCGGCGTGGAGGCGGGTATCTGGGACGCGGCGGGACTCGAGGCGTGGCGGGTCTCCCCGGTCCGCGGCGACTGCCTGCGCGTGCTCGTGGAGCTTCCGGCGGAGGCGGCCGACGTCGTCCGTTCGCACGCTGAAGGGCTGATCGCGCACGTGGCTCGCGAGGAGCCCGACCTGCCGATCCTGCTGCACGGGGAGGAGCTGTCGACCTGGCCCGCCCTCGACCTCGCCGCGGAGCTCGGCCTCGACACGCGGATCGGCCTGGAGGACACACTCCTCCTCCCGGACGGCTCCGAGGCTCCGAGCAATGCCGCCCTCGTCCGCGCCGCCCGCGCCCGCCTCCCGCGCCCCTAGCCCCTCGCCCACGCCGCGTCCCTCCTTTCGCGTGAGAGCGCAGAAACGTCCCTTGGGCCACCGGATCCGGGGCGTTCTTGCACTTCTGACCGCAACGAGGTGGCGATCCTCTCTACCTACCGTCGCTGGAGCACGACCGCCCCTACGCTGGAGCGATGTTCGCCGGTACCTCCGTCCTCTTCCTCCTCGTCTACCTGGTCGTCCCGCTTCTCGCGCTGCTGCTCCTGTGGCTGATCATCTACTCGGCGGTCCGGGCGGCGCTGACCGCGCATCGCCGCGCGCTTGCCGCCGAGCGCACCACCGCGCCGGATACTCTCTGACCCTTCGCCTCCAGCGACTTCGACGGCCTCATGCGTCGTCGCTGAAGTCCCGGTGCAGGCGCAGAACCGTTCCTCCCGTCGCCGGCTCGGGCACGTTTCTGCCCTTCTCTGCACGGGTTCCCGTCCGGGACCCCGGTGCGAGCGCAGGGTGCATCCCATTCAGTGCCGATACGGAATCAGAAACGGCCCCGACACCGCCCGCCCCGGAACGTCTTCGCACTCTGCACCCGCGGGAGACCGCACGAACGGGCGTCACGAACACCCCGGACTCACGCGGCATTCCACCCACGCCAGTCGGGACGGTCGACGATGCAGAAGCGGTTCCCCTCGGGGTCTTCCATGATGATGTAGTCCGCGTCGTCGGGGCGGCCGTCCCAGTGCACCTCCCGTGCTCCGAGCCCGGCGAGGCGCTCCACCTCTGCGGACTGGTCCTCGGCGTAGATGTCGAGGTGGATGCGCGGCGGCAGCACACGCTCCGAGTGGTGCGCGTCGAGCGCGATGCACGGTGCGTCGGCGTCGCGGGGTCTGAGCACGACCCAGTCGTCCTCCGCGGGGTCTCGTTCGACGTAGTCGAGGGTGGCCGTCCAGAACGCGGTCTGGGCCGGGAGGTCGTCCACGCGGATCACGATCGACACGATCTTCAACATGCGGCGAGGGTACGGCGAGGGAAGGCGTCCGCGGAGGGGCTTGCGCCGCCGCGTGCGATCAGCTTCCGGATCGGCCGAAGTCGCTCGTGAGCCACTCCTCGACCGATGCGAACGGGAACTCCCGGGGCGCGAACACCCCCGGCAGCGCCCGCACCTCCCGCATCCGGTCGAGCCGGAACAGCCGCCAGTCGTCGCGGTCGATGTCGAAGCCGACCACGTACCACCGCCCTTTGCGGAGGACATGGCGATGCGGCGCGATCACCCGCTCCGACGCGCGATGGTGCTGGTCGGTATAGGTGAAGGCGACGCGAGCATCCTGAGCGACCGCGTCGGCCAGCGTCCCGACCGCACCCCACTCTGCGGGCACTGGCTCCGCGCGCAGGATCTGCGTGGACAGCGCCGACGCCGCGGCCCGTCGCCGGAGGCCAGGCGGGAGGACCTGTTCGATCTTCCCGCGGGCGACGGCGGCGGCCGGGTCCTCCGGGCTCCACGCTTCGAGGACGAGCAACCCGGTGATGATCGTGGTGACGTCGTCGGCGTCCAGGAGTAGCGGCGGAATGCGCGCCCCCGGTCGCAGGCGGTAGGCCGCGCCGGGACCGGGGCGGGAGCGCACGTCGTAGCCGAGGTCGCGCAGGCGCTGCACATCGCGGCGGACCGTCCGCGGACTCACCGCGAGGCGGGCGGCGAGGTCGGGCACGCTCCACTCGCCTCCGGTCTGCAGCAGAGACAGCAGATGGAGGGTGCGGTGCGAGGGGGCGTCCACGGCTCCATCATCGCGCGAGATGCGGCCGGAATCAGGCCGTATCCGCCCGTAGCGTGGAGCGACACCGACCGAGAGGACCCTCATGCGCATCGCTGTCACCACCCCCAACGGCCACGTCGGGCACCGCCTCACCTGGATGCTGATCCGCGCCGGTGTCCGCCCCCTACTGCTCACCAGGGACCCCCATCGCATCGCTGCCGACCTGCGCCCGTACGTCGACATCGCCCGGGCCGACTCGCAGGATCCCGAGGAGGTCGTCGCCGCGACACGAGACGTCGATGCCCTGTACTGGGTGGATCCGTCGGCGTTCTCCGACGAGCCGCTCGCCGACTACGCGCGTGCGACCGAGGCCCTGGTGCAGGCCGTCCGGGCGAATCGCGTCCGGCGGGTGGTGTTCCAGAGCAGCGTCGGGGCGGAGAAGCGGCACGGCGTCGGCGAGATCGACGGCCTGGCCGCCACGGAGGTCGCGCTCGACGCCCTCGACATCGACGTGACGCATCTGCGCTGCGGCTACTTCTTCACCAACCTGTTGCTCGATGTCGAGTCACTGCGGGCAGGGACGCTCGCCACGGTGCTGCCGCTGGACTTCCGGATGCCGTGGGTGGCGCCGCGCGACATCGCGGAGGTCGCCGCCCTCACGCTGCTGAACGGGGAGTGGAGGGGGCGGCGGGTGCAGGCCGTGCACGGACCCGCGGATCTGAGCTGGACCGAGGTCGCCGCGATCCTGACGCGAGAACTCGGGCGAGAGGTGACCGTGCAGCGCATCGACGACGAGGAGATGCGTCAGGGGCTCCGCGCTGCGGGGATGCCGGAGGCGATGGCCGAGGCCGTGCTTGGGATGTCGACCGGACTCCGCGACGGCTTCGTGGCGGAGCAGCCGCGGTCCGTCCTCTCGACGACGCCGACGACTCTCGAAGCGTGGGCGCGCGAGGAGCTCGTCGGAGTGGTGTGACCGGCATCCTGCCGGAGCCGGTCCCGTCCGATATGGTGCGGCCATGGAGACCACATCCGAGGTGACGCACGAGACCGATGACGACGCGCGGTCGGGGACCGCGCCCGAGACCGATGAGGTCGACCTCGCGGAGCGGCGACGGCTGGCCGTGAACAGCTTCGGATGGATCGCCGCGTGGGGTGTGTCGGTCGTGGCCCTGATCGTCGGCATCAGTCTCACGGGAGTCGGGACGGTCGAGCACATCGTCGAGTACGACGACAGCTACGACGTCTTCACGCGAGAGGTCTGGCCCGCGGGTCTCGTGCTCCTCGGCGTGGGCGCGCTCGGCATCATCGCCACCGCCCTCGCCACCACGGTCCTCACGCAGAGGCGCTGACCCCGGACGGAGAACGCCCCCGCCGTTCGGGTCGGCGGGGGCGTCGGTTCCATGGAGTCGCGTTACTGCACGGACCAGCCTCCGTCGGAGGCGAGGATGGCGCCGTTGATGTTGACGGCGTCATCCGAGAGCAGGAAGGTGATCGACGCGGCCAGGTGCTCGGCGGTCGCGACGGTCGGGATGGCCTGCTGGAACGGGGCGAGGCGGCCGGAGCCGTACTCGGACATGTTCGGCGGCATCGGGATGCCGGTGGCGACGCCGCCGGGGGCGACGGAGTTCACGCGGATACCCTTCGGCCCGTACATGAAAGCGGCGGACTTGGTGACCCCGATGATGCCGTGCTTGCTGGCCGTGTAGGCGTTGCCCGAGGCGTTGCCGCGCAGACCCGCCTCGCTCGACACGTTGAGGATCGCGCCGCGACCGGCCTTCTCCATGACGGGGATGACCGCGCGCATGAGCTTGAACGGCGCGGTGAGGTTGATCGCGATGACGCGGTCCCACACGGCATCCGGGGTCTCGCCCGCAGGGGAGAAGTCGTCGTTGATACCGGCGACGTTCGCGAGCCCGTCGATGCGGTCGCCCGCGGCGGCGAGCACGGCGTCGATCGCGTCCTGCTTCGTGAGGTCGCCCGCGACCGTGACGATGTCGGCATCCGAGAGCTCGGCCTTGAGAGCGTCGAGCTTCTCTGCGGCGATGTCGCTGGCGATCACGCGTCCGCCTTCGCGGGCGATGCGCGAGGCGGTGGCCTTGCCGATGCCGGAGGCTGCCCCGGTGACGATCACGGTCTTGCCGGCGAAGCGGCCGGCCGTGACCTTCTCGGTCCAGCCCTCGGAGGCATCGTCTTCGGGGATCTCGCCGTTGTTCGCGGCACGGACGAGGTCGTCAACGACCGACTGCGGGAGCTGGCCCTGGCTCATGGCGACGAGCTGCTGCAGGGGGAGTCCGAGCACGGGGGTGAGGAGTTCGGGGTCGGCGCCCGTCTGCTCGAAGAGGCCCCGGATGAGCGGGCCGCCGGTGGGGTCGTTCATCCAGTCGCCGATGGTGGAGTGTGCGGTGAGGGCCATGCTCTTTCTCCTTGCTCGGGTTTCGCAACGGTGCGTCTACTTATGTTCCAGTGTACGCCTCTGTACGCTCGAAAGGTGCCCCGTCCTCGCAGTGAAAAGGCCCGCCAGTCCGTGCTGGAGGCGATGCGTCGTGCGCTCGCCGCAGACGGGTACGAGGCCGTGACGATCGAGGGTCTCGCGGCTGAGGCGGAGGTGTCGAAGCAGACCATCTACCGGTGGTGGCCGTCGAAGGCGGCGATCCTCGGGGAGGCGCTGCTCGAGGGGACGATCCCTGGTTCAGATGTCGTCGTGCCGATGACGGACGACCTCGGCGCGGACCTGCGTGCATGGTTCAGAGCGGTGTCCGCGGGGCTCGCCCGGCCTGAGGGTGTGTCGCTGGCGCGGGCGCTCATCGAGGTGACGGCGGCTGATCCCGAGCTGGGGCTGGTGTTGAACGAGCGGCTGGCGGCGCCGATCCGGGAGTGGGTCGCGGAGCGGGTGTCACGCGGACGCGCGGACGGAGACGTGCGGGCGGACGTGGATGCCGCCGCGGTCGCCGACGAGTTCATCGCGATCGCCTCGTACTCCGCCCTGATCGGGCAGCCGTTGAGCGCGGAACGGGTGGAGGAGACGGTGGTGCGGTTGCTGCGGGGGATCGCGAGGTAGGTCGACGATCGGCGACATTCCGCCGCGGCACGCCCGGGTGGCACGTGGTACGAACGTTCGTTGTCTGAAAGTACGGCTAATCCGCTCACGATGGCCGACACATCTGGGCAGTGCCATGCGTGTCTCAGCGGAACAGCACGCCGAGCTGCCCTCACTGCCCCCGCTAGCGAACGTATCGGGAGCGCTTTGAGGGGGCGCGGCGATGGGGCCGCAGATCCGCAAGCGCATTCTCAGATACGAGCCCGCGCCTGGCCAGGCGGGCGTTTGGCGTGTTGTGTGTGTGAACGTCTCCCACTAGTCGGGGTAGCGAATGAATATTCCCGCAGCGGAGAGCACCGTGGCCAGGGTTGCCAGGACGGCGAAGATCGAAGCTGTCACGTTTGCAGGCAAGAGCCAGGTTGCCAGACCCATCCCTAACGCCATCACTATTGCGAGGCTCCAGAACTTTCTGCGGTTTATTGTCGCCAGGTTAACTCGCCAGGTCGCCTTCTGTAGAAGAGTTGACTCCGACAGGTCGCGGTACCCAATCTCGGCAGGCTTGAGGTACGGGTAGAGGTCGCTTTCCCCGTGTGTCATCTTCTTCTTGATCTCGAAAGTTTTCATCGGTGAGCCACCCTTTGCTACCAGCCAACCGACGGCGCCGGCCAGCACGGAGTTCTTGCAAGCCGTGACATCAAAGGCAGCCTTGGCTGCTCGCTCTTGGGTCAAGAAGTCTCGCAGCCCTTCCTCTTCAAGAGTCTTGTACTCAAAGTCGAGATCGCCCCACGAGACTTCGTCAAAGAAATCCTTCATTGGGCGCGGTCTTGACAGCGCCACCGGGTTGTCGAAGTCGGCACTGGGGCGGTACTCGCCCTTCATGAGGCTGTTCACGAACGCATGAAGTCGGTGCTCAATGTCGAGCCGCGTCTGCCCCAGGGATTCCGCGCCAGGCATGCCGACCACCGCGATCACGAATTGATTGACGCCCTGCCGAGCGTTGTGGCTGATCACGTTGAAATAGACGTCGGGCGTTGGTGAGGACGCTAGGATCACTAGCCGCTTACTCATCGCCCAGATCCTGGATACGATTCTTTCCGCGCAATTTCGCGACATGTAGACTCAAAGTGGCCTGCTTGGGGTCACGGCCGATGCCGCAGGAGATGGTCAGGCCAGACTCGGCCAGAAACTGTTTGCGGAGGGTGTCGACGCGAGCGACGTCAACTTCGTGCGTCAAGCGCGCCAGAACTTCATCTCCCGCCGCGAAAACGATAGTGGCACCAAGTGAAGATTCAAGCTGCCGCGACAGCTCCTGCACGCTGCTACTGACTCGAGCGCTAATCTCCGAGGCGCCGTCGATGTCGGACTCAAGCAGTCGAAGCTCAATCGCGGCACCCACGTCGTCGCCATCGAAATACAAATAGGTGCCTGATGAGTTAGCGTGCGCCATCGTCCGAGCGTACCGAATGTCCAACAGGCTGGCGACGGGCTTCTTCATGCAGGCGTGAGCGACGCTGGTCACTCCTCGGGTATCAGCGTGTGGCCGACTCGGACCTCGACTCTCCCGTCCGCCCATCCGCGAAGCGCGCCTGAGCCCGGTCGTGGCGGCGCCCGACCTTGACTAGCTCCGTGGCCTTCGGCAGCCCCATCGGCTTCGTCGACACGTACACGCTCTCGGCGGTGTCGACGAGGAACGTCTCGTGCCACACGCCGACCGCTCCCGGAGCCTTGCGGGCAGCGCGGTTGAAGGCCGTCCACGCCGGACGATGCTGCTGGTCGGGGTTCGAGGCATAGGCGTAGAGCTTGTCGACGGACGACCAGAACTGCACGACGTAGGGGCCGCCCGACCCGAGGAGGAGCTGGTAGCCGAGCAGGCCGGAGTCGGGCTCGGTGCTGAGCTCGCGGAGCATGCGCGGCATGGCGACGAACGCCGGCAGCCACAGGTCGGGGCGCCACCACCGGTTGATCTGCATCCCGATGTGGAACACGACGAGCTCGCCCTCGTGGCGGTGGGTCATGCGACCCGTGATGACTTTCGACATGGCGACTCCTCAATTGGATAGCAATGCTATCCATAATGGATAGCGCTACTATCGAAGTCAAGAGGTGGCCATGAGGATTTCCGAACTGTCAGCGCAGACTGGCGTGACCGTGCCGACGATCAAGTACTACCTGCGCGAGGGGCTGCTGCCCGAGGGCGAGCGCACCTCCGCGACGCAGGCCGTCTATGGCGAGAAGCACGTGGAGCGGCTGCGGGTGATCCGGGCGCTGCTCGACGCGGGCGTGAGCATCGCCGAGACGCGACGGGTGGTTGCGGCGCTGGATGATCCGCCCGCGAACCCGCACGAGCTGCTGGGGACCGCGCATGCCGCGATTACCCCGCTGGCCGATGACTCGCTGGACCTGGCCGGCGCGGAGGAGCTTGCCGCTGGGCTCGGGTGGAAGCCAGGGATGTGTGACCCCGCGGTGCTGCATGCGGTCGCGCGAGCATTGCAGGGGCTGGAGCGCGTCGGGTTCACGGTGCCGGATGCGGTGATGGCGGAGTACCTCGCGAGTGCGCGGCGGATCGCGGATGCGGAGATCGCGGGGGTGCCGGGGGAGTCTGCGGAAGCCGCGGTGCGGTACGTGGTGCTCGGGTCGGTTTTGGTGGAGCCGTTGTTGCTGGCGCTGCGGCGGGTGGCGCAGCAGGTGAGTTCGGGGGAGAGGTTCGGGACGAAGAGATGGCCCTTGAGATAGACGCTGGGCTCGCTTGATTGCGCTCCGCGCGGCTGCCTTGGGATGGTTGAGTTCGCTAATCGGTAGACTCAGAGGCCACCCCTGATCTAGCAACGGGCAGCCCCGCGATGAGGTTTCCCAATACTGCAGTGCTGCCGGGTCCGCCAGCGACGACAGCGTCCACATCCGACTCATAGCGGTCATCCGAAATGGATGTGGGCCAGTCGATATACTTCTGCGCATATCTCAGGAGGTCACATACATATATGGTCTTTTTGCCCTTGATCGTTTTAGGTATATAGATGAGCTCGGCGTGGAAGATGTGGTCACTGTAAGTATCGAAGTGGGGATGTACCAGCGTGAATCCCGCGGAGACGTCAGGATAGGTGACTCGTCTCCTGTTTACCAAAGTCTGCGTGTCGCCTTTCGCGATATTGCAGTCGGGGCAGCAGGCCACTAAGTTAAGCGACTCGAAGGCGAATTGCGGATGCGTGGATCGCGGCACAACGTGATCAACATCCCACATGCGATGATTCTGGGTCGCCAGGAACCTATCGCAGTAGCAACACTTGGAGGATTGAGCATCAATGCAGCGGGTCTTGACAAGCGCCCTGATTTCCCTGGCTCCGTCCAGCGACCATGCATCTGATCCATCTGGCGGTGTGAGACCGCTGATCAGATCGAGTTGCTCCGCGCTAAAGGAAAACGGTTCAGTCACTGCCGGCCTCCGTTTCAAGTACCTGTTGAAGCTGTTCGATGAGAACGCGCGTCGGCGAAGACACCTTCAGGCTCTCGGTCACTGGGGATAGCTGAGCCATGATCTCAGCGAACCGGAGCGAAGACGTCCTGCCATCGGCCGCCAGTCGAAGAGCTTCGACGAGCTCTTGCTTCAAGAAGAGATTGTTCTTACCGCTCACTTGGAACGCCCGCAAGAGGATCTCATCGATAGAGTCCCCAGCGAAATGGGAGCCAGGCTCTGTGTCGGCATCCGCGCGACCGAGCGAGACAACATTGGCTGACTCGGCCGCGATGTCAGCGACAATCATCGGCGAGTGAGTGGCGACCACGAAATGGCACCCGCGAAACTCCGAGAACGTAGCTTCAAGTAGCTCGAGGTACTGTGACTGCCATTCGGGGTGGAGGCTAACCTCTGGCTCGTCGACGATCACGAGCGCGTTGTCCTGAATTACCGCTGCAATTCCGAGTAGGGCTGTCGCAAGCGACAATTCACCTGAGCTCGCTTCGCGTAGGTCTACAATTGATCCTGACGCGGTTTGCAGCTCAACGCTCTTCAATTCGATAAGCCCTGCGCGCCGAAGCAATCGTAGGCTGTCGAACTCGCTTCGACCGCTTGAACCGCGGCCGCGGAAGTCCACTGATAGACGCAGCTCACGCTTTGTGCTGGTGACGTTTCTAGCCGAGTCAACGGCCTCTTGAAGTCGATTAAGCACGTTTGGTTCACGTGACACTAACCTTCGCAAGCGAGCGGCCGTTGAGCGCGCCGCTAGTTGGACGTCGTCGCTGTTCAGTAGGTCGAGCACCGTCCGGTCGCCGTGCCAGAGGGAAGCATAGCGCCAGCGGTAAGCGTGCTCGACGACTGGTAGATAGCCAAGAAATTCGAAGATCTTTGACGTTCTGGATCGTCGCTCGAAGGTTGCCTCGCTCGCGTCCATGAGAGCCTCGAGCGCTCGGTAAACTACTGCGGTCGCTGATGCCCGTCCCGTCCGGTCGCGAAGCCCCAGATAGGTATAGACGCCTTCGGGGCTGTCTGCGTCCTCGTAGCTTCCACGACCCGGGAGCGGGAATTTGTCCAGAACCGTCGTGCTCACTGCGATAACCTTCGAAGGCAGAGGAAGATCTTCGACGGCGACGGGAGAGCCGTTTAAGCTGGCCTCCAGTTCTCGATTTCTCGCCGTTCGCAGCTCGCAGATCTGTTCTCCAATCGAGTACCTTACTCTCGCTGGGACGTGGTCGCGGCGATCGCGCACCACCTTCCCGTTCGCGGCGTCAACGAACATCGAAGCGAGGGCTCCGAGCATCCGGCTCTTTCCGAGTCCATTCCTCCCGATCAAAACAGAAGTCCAGCGCGTTGCCGCCATGTCGGGCGAAGGTCGCGGTGCAAAGGTTACAGAAGAAGACCTGATTCTGCTGTCGGCAGCATGCCAGATAGTTCCCGGAGCGCGCTCTTCGCCGATTTCCAGGTTCAATACGCGAAAACCGCTCACGTGGTCATCTTTTCTCTCGCTAGAAGTTGAAATCTAGCAGGCACGGTATCGCAACGAGCAGTCACGAGTGGTTGGACTTCAGGAACTCATACAGCATCGCAGGCAACGCCTTACTCAGTTCCGCGAACAGCCCGCTGTCGCTGAGCATGTCGTCGACAAGCAGGGGCGTCTCGTCCCGCACCTCGATGACCGCCTTCGCAAACGCTTTCGGCAGCGCCGGCGACTCCGCGAACTGCTGCGGAGTGTTCACCTCGGCCTGTCGAGCGAGGTCGTAGTCGACGGCGAGCTTGCCCACGATGTGGTTGACGGTGAGGTCGACTGCGCCGTTCCCGTATTTGTGGCCGAAGCGCTCGTTGAGCTTGCCAATGATCTCCTCGAGAGCGCTGCGGTGCTTCTCGTGAATCGCGCCGGAACCGATCGCGGTAATCGGGTCGAGTCCCGGCCCCTGCTCCAGGTTGAGCTTCACGGAATCCCCGGGTGCGATGCTGTACTCCGTGAGCTGCACCTTGGAGATGTCGACCGGCTCTTCATAGGTCGCCGTCGACAACTGCGGCAAGATACGCCGCAAGAAGTAGTGCCGCCGAGGCAGGTCGGTGTCCTCGAGGTTCCGCGCCTGCGAGATGAAGTCGTAAAACTTCACGTACTGGCCCGCGTCGCTCTTGAACAGCTTGAGCTCGTCCTGCTCCGCGGCATCCCCATCGGTGACCGCGTTAAACCACCGCTTCGAGAACCGATCGACCGCAGGAGCGGTCGCGGCACTCACCGCACTGTTCGCGTTCAGGCCACCCACGAGAGCTGCATCGAACGCCTGCGACACTTCGCCCATCGTGTATATCCCGGCGCCGTCAAGCTTCGTCACCAAGTCGTAGATCAGGTTCGGGTCCGTCGTCGCCGTCAGCGTCGCTTCGCGGTAATAGGCCTTGAACGCATCCAGGATCTCGAGCGGCTCGTTCACGAAGTCGAGCACGAACGTCTTGTCCTTGCCCGGGTACGTGCGATTGAGCCTCGAGAGCGTCTGGACGGCCTGCACCCCGCCGAGCTTGCGATCCACATACATCGCGACCAGCCGAGGCTGGTCGAAGCCAGTCTGGAACTTCTCCGCGACGATCATCACGTTGTACGTCGAAGGCTTGAACGCTGCAGCCAGATCAGACGTCCACAGGCCCGGGTTCTGGGTCTTCTCCGTCAGGCCCTCACCGACGTCCTCGGGATCTTCGACTGTGCCGGAGAACGCGACGAGCGCCTTGACACCCTGAATGCGCGAGTCGGATAGGTACGTGTCGAGGTACTTCTTCCAGCGCACCGCCTCCTTGCGGGAGCCGGTGACCACCATCGCCTTCGCTTTGCTGTCCAAGAGTGGCTGCGCGAACGCGCGGAAGTGATCGACAACGATCTTCGCCTTCTGACTGATGTTCGTGGGATGCAGTCGCACATACTGCACAAGCGCCTTCACCGCAGTTGACTCGTCGACCTCCCCCGGACCGTCATAGTCCGCTCCCGGATGCTGCAGCTGCCACGCGACCTTGTAGGGCGTGTAGTTCTGCAGCACGTCAATGATGAAGCCTTCCTCGATCGCCTGCTGCATCGAGTACAGGTCGAACGGCTCCGGCGTCTCGGCCCCATTGGGTATCCGACCGAACAGCTCCAGCGTCTTCGCCTTCGGTGTCGCGGTGAATGCAAAGTACGAGATGTTGGATGCGTTAGCGGTGACCTCCATCGCCCACTGCAGATACGCCTCCGAATCGATCGGAGCGCCCTCCGCGACGGCAGCCTGCTCCTGAGGCGACAGCACCTTTGTCAGCGCGCCCGCCGTGGAGCCTGTCTGCGACGAGTGAGCCTCGTCAGCGATCACCGCGAACCGCCGCCCTTGCAGCTCAGGCTTGGACTGGATCGTCGTGATCAACGCCTCGAACGTCTGGATCGTCACGACCACGATCTGCTTGCCCCCCGACAGCGCTAACGCAAGTTCGGTCGACTTCGACCCCCCGTTCTCGCGGGTGATCGACTGCACCACGCCGGCACGTTTCTCGAACTGACCGATCGCGTCTTGCAGCTGCTTGTCGAGCACCGTCCGATCAGTGACGACCACAACTGTGTCGAACACTTTCTCGTTCTGTTCGTCATGCAGTTGAGATAGCCGGTGAGCGAGCCACGCGATCGAGTTCGTCTTTCCCGATCCCGCGGAATGCTGCACGAGGTAGCGACTACCCGCACCCTCCGTACGTGCTGCTTCCACGAGCCTGTTGACTGCCCGCCACTGGTGATAGCGCGGGAACAGGATCTTCTCAGTACGCGTCTTCTTGCCCGTGTCGGGATCGACATCGACCTCGACCTGCAGATGCACGAACGAACCGAGCACCTGCAGCCAGGCATCCCGCTGCAGCAGTTCTTCCCAGAAGTAGGAAGATGCCGAGCCCGCGGGGTTCGGCGGGTTGCCCGCTCCCTCGTCATAACCCTGGTTGAACGGAAGGAAGCGAGTGCCTGCGCCGGCGAGCTTTGTCGTCATCCGCACCTCGTTGTTTGAGACGACGAAGTGCACGAGCGACCGCTTCGCGAACGCGAAGAGCGGCTCACCCGCCGGGTTGCGGTCAAACCGATATTGGGTGAGCGCGTTGCTGATCGGCTGAGTAAACTCCGTCTTCAGCTCGACGGTCGCCACCGGGATGCCGTTGACGAACAGCACCAGGTCGAGCGCCTTGTTCGGATGCTTCGCCGAGTAATGCACCTGCCGCATCACCCGCACGCGCATCTTCGCGTAGTCGGCAAGGGTTTCGGGGTTGTTCAAAGTCGCCGGCCGGAGCTGCGCCATACGGAACTTCACCGCTCCACCGTGCAGCGGCACCATCGAGAACCCCTCGTGAAGGATGCGGATCGTGCCGCCGTTCTTCATCGGGTCGTTGTCGAGAGATTTCGCGAGGCGAGTGAGGATGCTCCGGGATGCCGCTTCGCGCTGCGCCTCGGTGTCGTCCGACCGCACCACCTTCGCGAACTCGATCGGCTGTGACTCAGCGAGCCACTCGAGCACGTCGTCCCGGAAGAGCGCAAGCTCGCGATCGTAGCCCACATCCGTCAGCGAGTAGAGCCAACCATTGGATGCCAGAAACTCGGCGATCTCGTTCTCGAGCACCGACTCAAGGTGCGCTCCCGCCACGCCTTTCGACTCGTTCATCAACTACCCATCAACTTAGCTCTGTCTTCGCGAACCGCGGAATCTCGCGGAATCTCGCTCACGGTGGTCACGCTACCTGCTCGTTCATCAACTACCTATCAACTTGACGATCATCGGGAGCAGCCCAGAACGGCACGTATCTCATCATCCTCGGCGAGGCGTCAGGGTCGTAGGCAACAATCAGGCCCCGATTGACTGCATCCTTCAGCAGTCGAGACGCCGTCGCCTTGTTCCGTTCTTCGATACCGAACCGCTCTCGCACCGAGCTGTTCGTCGTGTTCAGCCGAGAGACTTGATTGAGACAAGCGTGCAAGTAGACGGCGGCGGCGCGCTCGTCACCGGTCATGTCGCCGAGCGAGCGTTGGTTCAGCAGTGTGACTCTCATGGTCTCGTCGGTCGTCGTGACCTCCGGCGCGGGGAGATGGTGGACCTCGACCTGGGAGGCGACTTTGTCCCAGCCGGACCCCCGCTCCTCGCAAACGCCCATGCGGCGCAGGAGACTCGCCAGTTCCTCGTTGCGAGAGCGCGGAGGTGCGTCCACGAGCCGCTGTTTGTCGATGAGCGGCTGGCCGGGATTCGAGATCTCAACGCGATCGTCGAAGATCTCGACCATCGGGCCAGCACCGGTAATCCCGAAGTCCTGGTGGATCAGAGCATTGGCCACGAGCTCGCGCACGACGAGAGGCGGGTAGACCGCATTCGTTGTCCGCAGCGCGGAGCCGACCTCTTCGCTTGTCGGCAGGAGGCCGTTGACGTAGTCAATGAGTCCTTCAAATCCTGAGGCATAACCTCGCGCGCCGATCTGCTCTTTGAGTGTCTCGAGCCGGTTCGACCCTCGGTATCGGATGACCCGGAACGCCTTGCGTGCCAGCGATGGGAAGTCGGCCAGCCTCCGGGCGAGAAGGACGCCACCGAGGTTTGTGATCGCCCACGATCCGGGCTCCTTCGCGATCAGACCGTCGGCCCTCAGCGCGTCCAGGATGCCGTGTCGGTTCTCGGGAAGCGGGAGATTCAGCATGTGGAAGTACGACGGGTAGTCGAGTAGCCCAAGAACTTGGTCATCGGTGAGGCGCTCGCGAGCCGCGGCTTTAGTCCAGCTCCGCTGGTCGAAGGCTCGCCACAGCCGCCGCATACGATCCGTGTACTTCGCAAGCTCACGAGTGGACGGACCGACGCGCACGTACTCAACGCCGCGGAACTTCACAGGCTCGGAGATCGCCGGCTCGATCGTCAGCACCACGACGTCCTTGCGATTCACCGTCAACCGATCGAACTGCAGATGGATCTGGGGCTGCAGCAGGCGTACCAGCCATGTCTCGAGCTGCTCATTGCCCTTCTTCGCTCGCGCGGGATCAAACATCGTGCCGACCGTCTTGTGCGTACCGTCTTCGATGCCCCAGATCAGATACCCGAAGTCCTCACCGGCGATGCGGGCGGAGTTGGAAAGCGCCGAGACCGACTTCCCGATCATCTCGGGGTCTGTGTTATCGACCTTGAACTCAACCCACTCGGTCTCGGCGGGAAGCGTCGTCAGATCTGGCACGAGGTGCAGGAGCTGATCACGCGTGTGCATCATGTCGGCGGCCCCACATCGATCTTCCCTGTCACCGCAGCCGAGATGAGCGCGGCACGACGTTCACGCATCAACTCGATCGACTGTCGGGCTGTTTCTAGGGCTGCGTCGATCGATGCGTGTTGTTCGCGGATGTGGGTCACGATTCGGCGCTGCGTGGGCGTATCCGGAAGCGCAATGGTGAACTTTCCTACCTGCTGTTCGCTCATATGAGGGACGCTTACGCCGGTAAAGTCGGGCTCAATGTACATCGCGAAACCACCCCATGCGAGTGAGTACTCGAGATAGTCATTGCGGACGCGCGTCCCCCTCAGCCGAAGCACACGTTGCACCAGTAGCGCGCCCGCGTCTCCGTGAGCTATCGGCGCGAGCCGTAGGCCTCCGCTGATCACTGGACGGTCCATTCCAAGTACTAGATCGCCCTCGTCGAGTCTGTACCGATTCTCGACGTCCGCCGGGGGGTCCGTAACCCCCACGGTCTCGGCCCACGAGACGGTCCCGACCCCTACGTTGATGCCACGCAGCAAGCGCGTCGCGGCGTGGTCGTCGACGAAATCGCCACTCGCGAATGCGTATCCAGGTAGCGACCGAGCGACGAATTTGACGCGAACTGCTTCCCAGTCCTCGGGAATGCGGCCAAGCCACTCGCATCCTGAGTCCTTGAGAGCTCCCGATCCGTCGATGCCTCGGGTTACTGCCTGCGCAGTGACGGCGGAGCGGCGCTCGGTGAGGAGAGCGATGAGTTCCTCGTTCTTCGCGATAAACGCGTCGATCTGCGCTGTCTCGTGGTCCAGATAGTCCGCGATCGCCCTCTGCTCTTCGACGGGGGGTCTTGGCACCTGAATGGATCCTATGTGCTGGAGATTTAGCCCGTCTCGAAGGTCACCGCCAGCGAGCCCGCGGATATTCAGGTAGTTGGACGCGAGCCAGTATTGGAGAAAGCGGTAGTCAAGCGAGATTCCTGGGACGATGGCTGCCAGCGACTGATTCAGAGTGCTATTGATTTCGAGGCGCGCAGCCATCCCCTTCGTCTTGCCCTGTCCTGCAAGAGCCACAAGCACAGACCCCTTCGGCGCCCATCGCGTCGCACCGTTGGCCAACGCTTCCCGAGCGATGAGCTCTGACGGCTTCGAGATTGCCCAGTCATTCACCGACCCGGAGTTCAGCCAGGGAACTGTGCCATCAGACCAGTAGTCGGCGTTCTTTCGGTCGGGGGTGCCGCCGGCGAAAATCTTTGCCAGCATCTTCAGGTTGACGACGTCCCATGCGGGCGGAATATCCGGCGCCCACTCGAGCATCGCTCGGGAAGTCTCGTCGCTCACCGCTCGACCTCGACGAGCATCGCCCGGAGTTGGTCCATGACCGCCTCGAGATCCCGATCGATCTCGTCGAGCGATCGGGGAGGCACGTACCTATAGAAGTGGCGAGTGAAGGGGATCTCGGCGCCCTCCTTTGTCTTGGCGTGGTCAACCCAGGCATCCGGCACGTACGGCAGCACCTCACGCCGAACGTACTCGTCGACGTCCACTTCCCACGGCACGTTCTCGGTATCGCGTAGCGAGTTGTCTGGCTCCGGGTTGCTCTTGGCATCCAGGCACACGTCGGCGGTGTCGTCCTGCTCGCCGAGCTCCGCCGTAAGGGCTTTCAGCAACGGCCCGGTGATCGAGAAGCCCGCGGCCCTCGCGGCATCCTTTAGCGACTTGTGGAACACGGCCCGGTTCTTCCAGACCGCGTCGTCACCCAGAGACTCGAGCACCCGACGCAACGCAACAGCATCCGCCTCGCTCAGCTTCTGCACCGCCTTCGCCGCGAACACCGCGTCGATACGCTCGGGGGTCGCCTGCCAGTTGAGCTTGAGTGGTCGCTCGACGGTGATGGTGCGGTAGAGGAAGTCCTCGTTGCGGAAGATCTTCGACTTCTCGCCATCTTCGAAGCCGACGTACAGCCCCACGATGGTTTCGATGTCCTGGGCCGAGAGTTCGTTGCGCTTCGATCCGAGACCCTTGCGGAGCTTGGTGAACATCTCGCGCCCGTCGATCAGCTGCACGTGGCCCTTGCGCTCATCGGTCTTGCGGTTGCTGAGCACCCAGATGTAGGTGGAGATGCCGGTGTTGTAGAACATGTCCTTCGGCAGTCCGATGATCGCCTCGACGAGGTCGTTGTCAAGCAGCCACTTGCGGATGTTCGATTCGCCCCCGCCTGCGCCCCCGGAGAACAGCGGCGACCCGTTCAACACGATCGCGACGCGCGAACCGCCATCCTCCTGCTTACGCATCTTGGAGACCAGATGCAGGAGGAAGAGCATCGCACCGTCGCTGACAGCCGGTGTGCCGGGACCGAAGCGGCCGTTGAAGCCGAGACGCGCGTGCTCTTCGTCAACGTACGTGCGCTGATCCTTCCAGTCGACGCCGAACGGCGGGTTGGACAGCCCGTAGTCGAATTTCTTGTCGTCGAAGGCATCCTCGGTGAGGGTGTCGCCGAGTGCAATGTTGTCGACATCCTGACCCTTGATGACCATGTCAGCCTTGCAGATCGCATAGGACGCGTCGTTGTAGTCCTGCCCGTAGAGGCTGAGCTGGATGTTCGGGTTCATGCGGCGCAGGTACTCGTCGGCGACGGAGAGCATCCCGCCGGTGCCGGCGGTCGGGTCGTAGATGGAACGGACGACGCCCGGCTTCGAGAGTGCGTCATCGTCGAGCGCGAAGATCAGCTGCACCATGAGCGCGATGACCTCGCGCGGTGTGTAGTGATCGCCCGCGGTCTCGTTCGATCGCTCGTTCGCCCACCGGATGAGCTCCTCGAAGATCAGCCCCATGTCGATGTTGCTGACGACGTTCGGGTGGAAGTCGGCCTGAGCGAACTTCTCGGTCACGGCGTAGAGCCTGTTCTTCTCGGCCAGCTTGTTGAGCGTCTTGTCGAACTCGAAGCGCTCGAAGATGTCACGGACGTTCTCCGAGAACCCCGCGAGGTAGGCCGACAGGTTCGCGCGAAGATCCTGCGGGTCGGCGACGAGCTTCGCGAAGTCGAAAGGGCTGGTGTTGTAGAACTGGTGGCCCGCGGCCTCGGTCAGTCGCAGGTGCCGCAGCATGTCGGGCATCGACTCCGTCGCCTTCGCGACGTTCAGCACCTTCGGCTTGGTCTCCGCAAGCACGGCATCCAGACGCCGGAGAACCGTGAACGGAAGGACAACCGATCCGTACTCCGCGGGCTTGAACGGGCCGCGCAGTGACTCTGCGATGTTCCAGATGAAGTTAACGTGGTTCACCACTGAAGAGACTCCCGCATGATCGTTTGCGCGCACGGAGCCGATGGGCTCACACGCTGCTTACCATCTTTCCCTACGGCTTCAGTCTTCGGCGCTGTCCGACACGACGAGCACGCTAGTGAGCGGAATCTCCGCCCGCCACCGTTGCGGGAGCGCGTCGTAGTTCTCGAGCACCATCGTCACGAGATCCTCGCCGGTGAGGAGGCGAAGGCCGGGACGTTGTCGTTCAATGGCCAGCGCATCGCGAGTGTAGGAGCCGAGGGTGACGAAGAGTGACAACTCCCCAAGCCCCTGTGTGCCGATGAGTTGCTGCACCTCGGGCGAGCCGATCGTGCCCGTGTGATGCTTGCACTGCACCTTGATAAGCGGCGGTTCCACCCCGAGCGGATCGCGGTGGGCGATCACATCGACACCGCCATCCTGCGAGTACTGCGTCACGCGAGCCTGGTAGCCCAAGGCGCGGAGAAGCGCCGCCGTGAAGTCCTCGAACTCCTGGTGTGTCAGCCGTTTGTGCAGTGCCTCCAGAACGAAGTCCCGCGTGTGACGCTCGATTCGCGAGGCTCGCGGCTCATCATCCGTGTCGTCCGAGGTCTCCGATTCGATAACCTTCTTCTCGACGGCTTCGGATACCTGCTCGACGGACTCGCCTGCGCTGCTCAATGCGGTCAAGAACTCGTCGGTGTGATTACGAATTCGGAAGACAGCGAGAACAGACCCGATCTCGTATAGCGCCGACTGTGTGAACACCGTCCGAGGCAAACCAAGCTGCTTCCATTCGACCCTGTGCCGGTGCCGATGGATGGGAGCGTCGGCCTCGTAGTAGTAGGGGCTCGTGACGACGCCGATGTTGATAGTCGAGTTCGGTCGGTACGGGGCCACGATCACGTCGCCGACCTGCATGTCGTCACGGAACCGCACGAGAGTTCCCGCCTGTCCTGCGATCGAACGCGGCTTGGCGTCGGGGTTGATTTCGCTCAGTATGGCCTTCAAGCCCTCGCGTCCACCAGGGATATCGGATAGCGAGTTGAGCTCGTCCCACCCAATGCTGATGAACCCCTCATCAGTGAGCTCGTTCGTGAGCACGTTGTTGTGGACGCCCCAGACATTCATGCAGTCGCTCCTTGTTGCCGAAGTCACGCCAGCGCTGGCGTTCCAGACAGTGCCATACTGCCCCACCCGCGTTCCCGTCCTGAACCGAACCGAGCCGATCGCTACCTCGGTGGCGTCTACGGTCGCCGATACAGTGACGTCATGACCTCGATCCCCGCGCCCTCATCCGGCTTCGCGACCATCGACTTCGAGACCACGGGCTTCTACGCAGAGGGGACAGATCGGGCGATCGAGATCTCTGTGGTCCACTCGGAACCGGACGGCACGATCACCGGCCAATGGGAGACGCTCATCAACCCAGGCCGAGACCTCGGTCGGCAGGACATCCACGGCATCAGTGCCCGAGAGATACTGCGTGCACCGCAGTTCACCGGTATCACTGCCGACCTGGTCGACCTGCTGTCACAGCGCGTTGTCGTGGCGCACAACGCCTCGTTTGACATGCGCTTCCTCGAAGCCGAGTTGGGGCGTGCGGCCTACTGGGCGGGCGTGCCGTTCGTCAGCATCTGCACGATGCGACTGGCGCGCACCCACCTTGGCGGAAGCAGCACGCTCGCCGACTGCTGCGCTGCCTTCGATATCGACCTCAGTGGGGCACACCGCGCAGCGGTTGATGCGCGCGCGACGGCAGAACTCCTCGGCGCTTTCGTGGCGAGCACGGGGCAGTCCTCATGGCGCGACCTGCTCGGACAGGCAGAGCGGCTGGCCCCGTACGCCGGGGAGCGCGGTGAGTGGCTCGCGCGTACCAACGTCGAGGACTATTCGCCAAGTTTCTTGGAGCGGATCCTCGACCGTGTCCCGGATGTCAGCGACTCCGACGAGCAAGCGGAATACGTCGCCCTCGTCGAGCGGTGCCTCCTCGACCGCTACCTGTCGGAACATGAGAAAGACGCCCTCGTCGCGTTCGCCGAGCGAACCGGACTGCCCCGCGCTACGGTCGAGCGGCTGCATCGCGACTACCTCGCCGCGCTGGTGAAGATCGCTTGGGCAGATGGCGTGATCACTGAGGATGAGCGCGCCGACCTGATCTCTGTCGCGCAGCTTCTGGAGGTGCCCGCGGAGATCGTGCTGGACGCCGTCGCTCAGCCGGTCGAGATTGTGGAACCTCCGGCGGCGACGTCGGCTTTCGTGTTAAATCCCGGAGACATCGTCGTCCTCACTGGAGAGATGACGAGAGCGCGCTCCGAATGGGAACACTGTCTCCGCGAACACGGCATCGTCGCGAAGCCGGCCGTGACGAAGGCAGCGCGCCTCGTGGTCGCGGCCGATCCGGACTCCCTTTCCGGGAAAGCGCGAAAAGCGCGGGACTACGGCATCCCGATCGTCGGGGAGTCCTGGCTCGCCGAGCGCTACGTGTGACCGACGGAACGGCACGAGCATGACAAGTGTGGGTGAGTTGTTGGCCCACGCCGGTCTCGTACACCAAGGCGTCGTGCGCTGGGGTGATAGTCCAACAGTGGCGGGCCCCGGGGCGTATCTCGTGTCGACGGCGGAGGACCTGGAATCGAGCGCAGGCCTCGAAACCCCGCCACTCGATTCGCAGGCGATCGCGGCGCTACTCGACGTGCGGCCGGAGACGTCGATCGACGGGACGCCTGCGACACCTAACGCGGTCGAACGTCGACTCCGGCGATGTGGCCCGCGGGCGAGCCTGTCGTCTACGTAGGACTCGCAGGGACCAGCGTTCGTGCCCGCGTACGGCAGTTTTACACGACGCGTATCGGGGCTCGGGCCCCGCATGCGGGCGGGTGGCCCGTGAAGATGTTGGACCAATCGAAGCTATGGGTGCACTTCGGAGCCGCGCCTGACCCTGTCCTGGCGGAACGCGTCATGCTCGAACGATTCGTGTCGGGACTCGGAGCTGAAGTTCAGTCCGCGCTGATCGACCCAAAGCGCGCGCTGCCGTTTGCGAATCTAACTATGCCTCGCGTTGGCCGAAAGAGGCATGGCTTCGCAGGGGTGAAAGCGCCGCTGAATGTCCGCGGAGACCGGTAGCATCCGACTAGCGCAGAAAATGACTCAATCGGTCGGCGCTCTCTGAACTATTCGAGGATCACGCTGGGGGACCTGTGGCGCAAGACAAAGACGTCAAAATCGCATCGGCCGGGGTTGCGACCTCAGTGAAGCTTCCGGATGACTTTCAGGACAAGGTCTTTAAGGCCATCGCGGTCCAGCGCCCGGCGGTTGGCGCGTATATCAAGGAGGTGCGCCGGAAGAACCCGGGAGCGACACCTGCTCAGGTGATGAAGACCATCGAGTCCCAGTACGTCGCAACAACCACCGCAGCGAGCGCCGCGGTTGGCGCCTCCGCGACGATCCCCGCGGTCGGAATTCCCGTGGCACTTGGGCTCGGGGTCGCCGACCTGCTGTTCTTCTATGAGACGACTGCTCTCTTCGCTCTCTGCATGGCTGAACTGCGTGGAATCCCCGTCGACGACCCCGATCGCGCGAAGGTCATCGTCCTCGGGGCACTTCTGGGCGAGAAGCGTCGAAGCCCCGTTTCGCAGATCGTGCTGAGCGCGCTCCCTGCCGGAGCAACTGTTGCGGGAGCCCGCGCGGTCGCCGGGGGAGCTCTTTCAGGCGCGACCCCGAAATGGGGCGACCTGGTCGCCCAGCAGATACCTGATTCCGCGCTCGTGCCAGTGACCATGGTGCTGGCAAAACAGGCGATCGCGCAGGGAACGGTGATGGGCGCCGTGAAGATCAGTTCGAAGGCGATCCCCGTTATTGGTGCCGTGGCGGGAGGAGCGACCAGCTTCTACTTCGGAAGCAGCGTGGTGAAGTCGTGCCGCGCTGGCTTCTCCGAACCGACGGAGATCTGGCCGGAATGGCTCGAGCTGACGGACAGCGACGGCGACGGTATCCCGGACCCCTCGAAGGCTGTGCTTGCGATGCGTGCTGCATCGGAGTCAGCAAAGGACTTCGGCGAGAACGTGTGGGGACGGATCGTTGACTCTACTGAGGTCTTTAGGAGCGTCGACCTCGACGGCGACGGTGTTCCCGACGAGGCGCGCGCGGTGACCGTGGTAAAGGGTGCGGCAACGACTGTCGGCGCTGCGGCCGGTGGAGCAGCGAAAGCCGTGGGTGGAGCTGCAGGTGGCGCTGTCAAGGCCGTCGGCGGCGTGGCAACGGGCGCTGCTGGCGCCGTCTCCGGTCTGTTCAAGAGGGGGAAGTTGGCGAGCGGCAAGTCCGACAACAGCGCAGCCGAACAGACTGCCGAAGCGGAATCAAACGAATCCTCGACCTAGGCGGGCGCAACCTTCGAAGTCTCTGTCGTCTTTCGGCATGAGCGGGGCCAGTCGTGCCGATTTTCCCCGCTACTCAAACCCGCCGGTCAGCCGCCCGTGCATCGTCCCGCTCGAGTCATTCATCCCGACGATCTCCACCGTCTTCCCCAACGCCGCGTACTTCGTCTCAATCGCATCCAACGCCGCAACGGTCGACGCATCCCACACATGCGACCCGGACAGATCCACGACCACCCGCTCCGGATCCTCGGTGTACGAGAACAACGTCGTCAGGTCATTGCTCGACGCGAAGAACAGCTCCCCCTCCACGACGTACGTCACCACATCGCCTCCGGGCCCCAGAACCCGACGAACCGAAACGAAGTGCGCCACCCGCCGCACGAACAGCACGGACGCGACCAGCACCCCGCCGACAACCCCGACAGCCAGGTTGTGCGTCACCAAGACCAACGAAACGGTCGCGATCATGACGAACGTCTCGCTCTTCGGCATCCGCTTCAGCGTCGACGGCCGCACGCTGTGCCAGTCGAACGCCCCGATCGCGACCATGATCATCACGGCCACGAGCGCCGCCATCGGGATCGTCCCGACGAAGTCGCCGAACACGACCACCAGCAGGAACAGGAAGATCCCGGCGCAGAACGTCGAGATACGGGTCCGCGCGCCTGACGCCTTCACGTTGATCATGGTCTGACCGATCACCGCGCATCCGCCCATGCCGCCGAACATCCCGGACAGCACGTTCGCGACGCCCTGCCCCCATGACTCGCGCGTCTTGTTCGAGTGGGTGTCGGTGATCTCGTCGACGAGCTTCGCGGTGAGCAGCGACTCCATGAGCCCGACGAGCGCGACCCCGAGCGCGAACGGCGCGATGATCGTGAACGTCTCCCACGTCAGCGGAACGTTCGGGATGAACAGCGACGGCAGACTCCGCGGCAGCTCACCCTGATCGCCGACCGTCGGCACCGTGATCCCGAAGGTGAGCACGACGCCGGTCACGATGATCACCGACACCAGCGGCGCCGGCACGATCTTGGTGAGCTTCGGCATCACCAGCATCACGACGATCCCGAGCGCCACCAGCGGATACACCAGCCACGGCACGTCGATGAGCTGCGGGAACTGCGAGCTGAACACGAAGATCGCGAGCGCGTTCACGAACCCGACCATCACGCTGCGGGGGATGAATCGCATGAGCTTCGCGACGCCGAGCACTCCGAGGACCACCTGGAAGATCCCGGCGAGGATGACCGTCGCGATGAAGTAGTCGAGCCCGTACGTCGGCGCGACGGGAGCGATCACGAGCGCCACGGCTCCGGTCGCCGCCGTCACCATCGCCGGTCGGCCGCCGAGGAACGCGATCGATACCGCCATGATGAACGACGAGAACAGCCCGACCTTCGGGTCCACGCCGGCGATCACCGAGAACGCGATCGCTTCCGGGATGAGCGCGAGGCCGACGACGAGCCCGGCCAGTACCTCCCGCGTCAGCAGCCGCGGGTTCTTCAGCGCATCGAGCACCGAGGGGTGGGCGCGATAGCGGGCGCGGTCGTCGACCGTCGTTGCAGTCATGGAGCTCCAGGGGAAGGCGCCTCAGAGAGGAGGTAGACGTTCCAGCCTAGGACTGATGCGCAAGTCGCCCACCCCGCACCCCTTCCGCCCACCCCTCACATCCGCCAGGATGAACGCGACCGCCCCGAAAGGAGCCCCGCATGCCGTCGCTCGCCCCCTCCGCCTCCCCGGACACGGCATCCGCCGCACTCCCCGGGGCCGTGGTCATCGCCGCGATCCGCCGCGTCCTCCTCTGGTCGCTGATCGCCGCCTTCCTCTACCCCGTGTTCATGACCGCGAGCAAAGGCATCTGCCCCGGCGGCGTCGACGCGAACGGCGGGTTCATCGACTCCGCGGGCCAGCCGGTGGACGAGGCTCCGCAGTGCATCCAGCTGACGCTCGCGCCGAGCCCCCTCGTCTACGTCGCCATCGCCGTCATCGTGCTGCTCGCGCTCGGTCGCGTGATGAAGGCGACCGAGGAGTGCGCGGCGCTGCGCACCCTGGAGTGGGCGCAGTACGGCGTCGGGCTGTTCGTCGTGGTCGCGATCGTCGTCTCGCACGTGTGGTTCGCGCTGATCCCGATCGAGCAGTTCACCGGCGACTCCTGGAGCGTGTTCAGCCCGTTCCCGTTCGGCTCGATCGACGTCGAGGTGACGCCGATGACGACCTCGTGACGGCTTAGTCGCGCCAGTCGATCCCGACGCCGGCGATCCGTCGTCCGGCCTCGTCGGCGGCGACCGGCTCTCCGACGTCCGCGCCGCGTTCGAGCGACACGGCGGAGTGCACGATGGTGTCGGCGTACACGTGCACGAGGTTGTAGCCCTGCGCGGCGTCCTGTCCGCGGGTGGCGCCGACGGGCTGCGCGAGGTCCTGTCCGTACGCGCTCGACGAGGCGACGGCCACGGGGATCCCGGCGAAGGTGCCGAACGACGGGTGGTGCACGTGCCCCGACAGGATGCCCCGCACGTCCGACCCCCGCAGCACCGCGGCCAGCGCGTCCTGATCCCGCAGCTCGACCGTCACGGCGAGGTCGAGCACTGTGGGCAGGGGCGGATGGTGGATGAGCAGCAGCGTGCCCTGCGGTGCCGCCGTCGACAGCTCTCCCTCCAGCCGATCCAGCTGCGACGACGGCACCTCCCCCCAATGCGCGCCGGGCACCGTCGAATCGACGACGATGACGCGCATCCCCCCGAACCACCGCACCTCGACGATCGGCTCGTCACCCGCCCCCGCGAGTCCGAGCTCCGATCGCATGGCACGGCGGTCGTCATGGTTGCCGGCCGCCCACACGACCTCGCAGCCGAGCGCCTCGGCGGCAGGCGCCACGAGCTCGTGCAGGCGCTTGTAGGCGGCGGCATCGCCCCGGTCCGTCAGGTCTCCCGTGAACAGCAGCGCGTCGGGACGGAGCCCCGAGGAGACGAGCCGGTCGAGCATCTCCGCCAGGTTCGCGTCGGCGTCGGCCCCGCTGCCGTACAGCGGCGACCGTTCACCGGGCAGGTGCGTGTCGGAGATGTGCACGAAGGTGTGCGACGGGCGAGGGTGTTCGGTGAGGATCATGTCTCTTCCTGGTCGGCGGACGGAGGCAGGTCGGGGCAGATGTCAGACGGCGGCGGCCGTGGAGCCGGGGACGAGCGTTCCCGTGAACGAGCGGCGCACGAGCGTCTCCGGCTCGTCTGCGGTGAGCAGCTGCTGCATGGTCTCGACGGCGGCCGCGGCCACCGCCTCCACGGGGATCCGCAGGGTGGCGAGCCCGAGCAGATCGGCGCCGGGCAGGATGCCGTCGCACCCGGTCACGCTCACGTCCTCCGGCACGCGGAGACCGGCTGCGCGGGCGGCGCGCATGACGGCGAGCTGCCGGTAGTCCGAGGCGCACATGACGGCGGTCGCCCCGGCGCGCACGGCGGCGAGGGCTTCATCGACGCCGTCGTCGGGACGCGCGCCGGCGGAGATCATCGTCACGGCGACGCCCGCCGTGGTCAGGACCTCCTGCATCGCGAGCGCGCGCAGGTGCTCGGGGTACGACGCGTCGGGGCTTCCGGCGAGCACGACGACGCTCCGATGCCCGAGCGCGACGATGTGCTCCGCGAGCAGACGTCCGTGGCCCTCGTCGTCGTAGTGGGCGGTGTGGATGCGGCCCGCTGACTCCACGCGCCCGGCACGGAGGATCGGCACCTGGTCGGCGAACGGCTCGAGCTGCGCTGCGGAGATGCCGCCGGTGGCGACGATGAGTCCCGCGACCCGCATGCCGAGCAGCCGGTGCAGCGCATTCACCTGCTTGGCGCCCTGCTCGTCGGCGCCGATCGTGACGGTCACGAGGTCGAGGCCGCGCTGATGCGCCTCCTCCTGCAACCGGGAGAAGAGGAGGCCGTACGCGGGGTTGCTCGCGTCGCGCAGCATGAGGCCGACGGTGCCGGTGCGTCCGGCGGCGAGCTCAGCGGCCATCGTGTTGCGCACGTATCCGAGCCGCTCGGCGGCTTCCAGGATGCGCTCCTGCGTCTCCGGCGCGAACCGGCCCTCGCCCTTCAGCGCCCTGGTCGCCGTCGCGCGGGACACTCCGGCCGCCGCGGCGACGTCGCTGATCGTGACCCGCAGGGCGGGCGTCCCGGCATCCGCCCCGCTCATGCGCGCTGCTTCCGTCGGCGGGGCGCTCCGGCGCGTGAACCTCGTCCATACACGAGATACATGGTGACACCCATGATGATCATGAGCAGCACGGTGTAGACGAACGTGATGGGCATCGCGTCGAGGTTGTTCTCCCCGCGCGTGCTCTCCTGGATCGCGACGCCGAGCGGCTTGTACAGCGGGTGGTAGAGGAAGATCGCGGCGTCGTAGTCGTCGAGCAGGCTGTTGAAGTTCAGCGCCGTGATCGCGGCAGCGGTCGGCAGCACGAGCGGGATGAGCACGCGCCGGAACGTGGTCAGCGAGCGGGCGCCGAGGATGCGCGAGGCGTCTTCCAGGGAGTCCGGCACGGACGCGAAGCCCGCCTTGAGCAGCCGCAGCGTGAACGGGATCTTCACGCAGATGTACGCGACGAGCAGCAGCACCGGCGTCCCCGTTAGCACGATGTTGCCGACGAGCGGCTGCGGGGCGTCGAACGCCATCACGAAGGCCAGCGCGATCAGCACGATCGGCAGGATCCACGGGATGTGCAGCACGTATTCGATGGCCGTGGTGAGCAGGTTGCGGTGCTTCTGCATCATCCGCGCGACGAACAGCAGCCCGCCCACCACGATGACCGCGGCGAGGGCGCTGTAGACGACGCTCACGATGAACGGCCGGAGGGCCGCCGCGCTGGAGAACACGGTGATGTAGTTGTCGAGCGTGAAGCTGTCGAGCGTGATGGATCCGGCGAGGATGCTCCGCGCGTCGACGAACGAGAAGATCACGATGAGCACGACCGGGATGAGGTAGATCACCCAGAGCAGGTAGGCGACCACGTGCACGACGGCATTCGCGAACGGGTTGCGGATCCGCTGCTTCTGGATCGGCGTCGCCACCTTCGCCACCGAGAAGTACACACCGGACTTCTCGGCGCGGTTCATGATCGCGAGCAGGATGATCGTCGCGACACCGAGCACGATCGCCAGCAGGGCCGCGATGTCACGGGTGATCGGACTCCGCGACAGGTCGATGATGAGGGGCGCGACGGTCTGGAAGTCCGGCCCGCCGAGCACGAGCGGCGCGGTGAGGGCCCCGAGGCCGATGAGGAACGTCAGCACCGTGACGGCGAAGAGCATCGGCTTCATGACCGGCAGCACGATGCGCCGCAGGATCGTCCACGTCGAGGCGCCCATGAGCTTCGCGGCCTCGATCGACGCGTAGTCCACCTTGCCGAGCGACGAGGACAGGAACAGCATGTGGTTCGTCGTCGTCGCGAACGTCATCACGAACACGACCGCGAAGTAGCCGGAGAACCAGTCCCGGTTCATGTCCGGCCAGATGTTCACCATCAGATTCGTGATGAAGCCGAACTTGCCGTAAATGAAGTTGTAGCCGGCCGCGAGCACGATGCCGCCGTAGATCAGGGTGGTCGCGTAGCCGAGCCAGAGGAGCTTGGCGCCGCGCACCTGGAAGTACTGCGTCACCAGCACGATGAACACCCCGACGACGTTCACCGTGACCGACAGCGTGATCGCGAGGAGGAAGCTGTTGCCGAGCGTCTTCAGTGCGCGCTCGCTGCCGAGCAGCTTCTCGATGGCACGGATGCTGAACTGGCCGTCCGGGAAGAAGGTCGCGGCGAGCAGCTCGGCGTTCGGCAGCACGAGGAAGGCGGCGGCGAACCAGATCACGACGATGCCGGTCACCCAGGCCAGCGGTGAGCGGAGCATCGCGCGCACGCTGCCGGGCCGTCCGCGGCGGAGGCGGGGCTTCGTCGCGGTGCCCGCCTCGGCGGCCTCGGTCGTCAGGGCGCCGGGGGCATCGGTCATGGCCGCGGACGGCGGCGGCACCGGGCGGGAGTCGTTCTGCGGAGTGCTCATGTCACGCCGCCGGGTACTGCAGAATCCACCGCGGGTCGACGTCGATGCGCACGGCGTCGCCGACGTCCCACCGGTGCGCGCTCGCCGCGGCCGGCACGCTCACCCGGAGCGTCGCATCGGCCGCCGACACCGTGTAGACGCTGTGGCTGCCGTGGTACGTGCGCTCGGCGACGGTGCCGTCGAGCGACGCCGTGCCGCCGGCGGTGGCCTCGGACGGCGACGCCAGGTGCAGCTTCTCCGGCCGCACGTAGCTCTCGGCCGTGGCATCGAGGCCGGCGCCGATCGAGATGAGCTGCGCGGGTGTGAGGCGGTTGTTCTCGCCGATGAACCGGCAGACGAACGGCGTCGCGCTGCGGTCGTAGATCTCCTCCGGCGTGCCCACCTGCTGCAGGGTCCCGGCGTCGAGCACGGCGATCCGGTCGCTGAGGGTGAGCGCCTCCTCCTGGTCGTGCGTGACGTAGACGGTGGTCACGCCGACCTCGTGCTGCAGCTCCTTGAGCTGTTCGCGCAGTTGCACGCGGAGCTTGGCGTCGAGGTTCGACAGCGGCTCGTCGAGCAGCAGGATGCTGGGGGTGAGCGCGAGCGCCCGGGCGATGGCGACGCGCTGCTGCTGGCCGCCGGACAGTTCCGCCACGTTCTTCTCGAGCTGCGACGCGGCGAGCCCGGTGCGGTCGGCGACCTCGTCCACGCGCCGCCGCTGCTCGGCCTTCGACACCTTCTGCACCGAGAGGCCGAACGCGATGTTCTCCCGCACGTTCATGCTCGGGAACAGGGCGTAGTTCTGGAACACCATGCCCACGCCGCGCTTCTCGCTCGGCACCCGGGTCACGTCGCGGCCGGCGATGTGGATGCGGCCGCCGGTGGGCTCGATGAACCCCGCGAGCGTGCGCAGGGCGGTGGTCTTGCCGCATCCGGACGGACCCAGGAGGGTGAAGAACTCACCCTCCTGGATCTCCAGATCGAGGTGCGAGACCGCACGGTGGTCGCCGAACACGACCTCGACGTCGTCGAAACGGATCATCGTCTTCTCTCTCTGCCGGAGCGGCGGGACGGCTCGGCTCAGCCGATGTACTCGAGCGTGACCTTCTCGACCCAGGCGCCGAGGTTCTCGCTCACGAAGCCGAAGTCGATGTCCTGACGGTCGAGCGTGCCCATGAGCTCGACGACCTCGGGGTTGGCCTTCTCGACCGCGCCCTCGTTCACCGGCATGGCATTGAACTCCGCGGCGAACTCGCCCTGGACCTCGGCGCTGCCGAACCAGTCGATGAACTCCTGCGCCTTCTCCTCGTTGTCCGAGCCGTTGATCTGCGCGATCTGCTCGGTCACGTAGGGGACGCCGTACTCCGGGACGATCATGCCGGTGGCGGTGCTGTATTCCTCGTCGCGGGACGCGATCCCGCTCGACGGCAGCACGCCGTAGTCCACCTCGTCGCGGGTGATGCGGGCGTAGAGGTCGGTGCCCTCCACGGCGGGGGAGCCGTTGGCGTAGTACGACTTCACCAGGTCCCAGCCCTCGTCGCTCACGCCGAGGTCGCCGTCCTCGTCGAGGTGACGGGTGAGCATGCTGGCGAGCACGAGCTGCGGGGTGGCCTGGCCGAGCGCGGGGTTGACCTCGTAACGGCCGGCGAACTCCTCGTCGGTGTACAGGTCGTCCGGGTCCGCCGGAGCGTCGCTGATGCGGTTCTCGTCGTAGACCGTGACGATCGCCTGCTCCACGAGCGGCCAGAACGCGCCGTCCTTCGGGTCGCCGGCGTCCGCGGGGACCTCGCCGCTCCAGCTCGGTTCGTAGGCCATGATGGCTTCCTCGGTCTTGAGCTGCTCGAAGAACATGTTGTTCAGGCCGAAGACCACGTCGCCGACCGGGTTGTTCTTCTCCGCGATGATGCGGTTCGTCAGGTCGGCACCGCCCAGGCCCACGATCTCGATGTCGATGCCCGCGTCCGCCGCCTTCTCGGTGATCCACTCACCGCGGCCGTCGCTGTTCGAGTTCGTGTAGACGATGAGGGTGTCGCCGGAGCCGCCGTCGCTGCCGCCGCCGTCGCCCGCGTCTCCGTCGCCGCCCGCCGTGCATCCGGTGAGCGCGATCGCCGCCGCGGCCGTCAATCCGATGAGCGCCCAGCGCCTCTGCTGCCTGTCGGCCATGTTCGTCCCTTTCTCGCCTTCGAGGTGTGTCGATGCGACACTACCGGTTCTTGTGGTGAAGGCACAAAGATTGTCTGGTTTCGTGAGCGCGGTCGCGCGTCCGCACTCAAGGTAAGCGCGCGGCGTGAACGCGAGGATGCGACGAGGTGAACGAGTGGGATTCGTGAATGTCATCCATCGGTTGACGCGCACGAGTCGGATCCATAGGCTCGCTTCGTGAACGGATCATCGACCAGCGGCTTGTCGCTTGCCGACCTCGCCTCCCTCGTCGACGCTGGCGGACGAGAAGCGCCGTCTCGCTCGGACGACGAGGTCCTGATGATCCGTCAGGCCGACGAGTTGGTCCGGCGTTCGCGTGAGCGATTGCAGGAGTCGGTCTCCACCGCGCGCTCGCATGGCGTCTCGTGGCAAGAGATCGGCGCCACGCTCGGCGTGAGCCGACAAGCAGCGTTCAAGCGATTCGGCACCAAGGGTGAGGCAGGGATGATGGCAGCGCCGGTGACAGACCTCTCGGATCGCACGAGCGCGGTATTCGCACACCTGGATGCCGGCGACTACGAGGCGGTGCGAGCGCACATGACGTACGCCTGCGGTCGCGCGCTGACCAAGCGCAAACTGATGAGCGTGTGGGACCAGATCCGGAGTGACACCGGCCGCCTCGAAGCCTGCGTCGATTCGACGGTACAGACGGCGGACGGCAGTACGCCGCTGAGCACGCTCGCCAACCGGCACCTGAGTAACGGAGCGATCGTGCAGGTGACCCTGCACCACGAGGCCGGAGAGTGGATCGGCCGCGTTGCCTACAACGGCTTCGGCAAGATCACGGGCATCCTCATCGCCCCACCGGGGTCTCGCGACCTGCCGTTCTAGACTCGTTCCACCCGGGCGTCTCGCCCTCCAGACAGGACGGGTTGCTGTGATTCGATCCCGCCGCCGCTGTCCTGCTCGGGACGTGTGGTGCTCGTCGCGTGCTGATGCGCACGCGCGATCACGGACCGATCGACACGGCCCGTGATCTTTCCCGCCGCGTCTGCATCGGCGAGGATGCGCCCCGTCGACCTCGCCGAATCGGCGTCCGTTCGCCTCGCGATCCATAGGGGAGACGCCCAAGAGGAGCCGTCGCCTGTGCGCGGGGCGCGAAGGCGCCGTCGCGACTGCCGCCCTGGCTCGGTTTCGGGAGCGCAGGGGCGGGCAGACCGCGGCAGAATGCCGGCATGCAATCGAACATAACTTCGAAAGTCGAGGCATGCCGAGATAGAATGAAGCATGTCGAAAACGTCCGGACTCGTCGAGGCGATGGATCGCCTCGACGAGGCGTGGGGCGACGCGGACGATGTCGTCGAGCTCTCCCGCGTGCAGCTCGTCGAGGTGGCCGACGCGATCGGACTTCTGCAGCGCCGGCTCGATGCGATCCACGTCGAGGTGGCCGCCGGCATCGCTCGGGAGTCGCGCGCGGAGCTCGGGGCCGACAGCTTGGCGAAGCAACGCGGGTACCGCACGGCGGCCAAGCTCATCGCCGCGACGACGGGCATCTCGACGGGAGAGGCGCAGCGCCTGGTGAAGGTCGGAGAAGCGACCGCGCCGCGGAGCGATCTGCTCGGCGCGCCGCTGCCCGCGCGGTATCCGCTCCTCCGGGAAGCACTCGCGTCGGGTGTGCTCGGAGCGCCGGCGATCGGTCTCCTCGTCCCTCTCCTCGATCGCTGTCGCGTGGCCGCCGGTGTGGAGCGCATCGCCGAGGCGGAACGCGTGCTGACCGCCGCAGCCGAAGGGCTCGAGCTCGATGCGGTGCGCAAGCTCGTCCTCCGCGCCGAAGCGTGGCTCGACCCCGACGGCGTAGCGCCGCGGGCGGAGGAACAGCGCGGTCGGCGCGGACTGCGCATCTTCGAACGTGACGGCATGGTGCACCTGCACGCGCAGCTTGATGCCGAGTCCGCTGCGCCGGTCGTCACCGCGATCCGCGGGCACGTGTCTGCCGTGTTCGCCGCCCGCCTCGAAGCCCCCGATGCGGAGTCGCCCGACGCGGATCGGCGCTCCGTCGCGATGATCCAGGCCGATGCGCTGTCCCTCTTCTGCGCGCACGCGCTCGGGTGCGAGGGCGATCGGGTGCCGCTCGCCGGGGCGACGGTGATCGTTCGGGTATCGCTGGACGATCTGCAGGCGGGAACCGGGGCGGCGACGGTCGACGGGCTCGACCAGGTGATCGACATCGGTGCCGCGCGGCGGATGGCGGCCAGCGGGGGCGTCATCCCCTGTGTCCTCGGCGGTGCGAGCGAGGTTCTGGATTGGGGCCGCGAGAAGCGCCTCTTCACCCGAGCCCAACGGCTGGCCCTCGCCGAGCGGGATGGCGGGTGCGCAATGTGCGGGCTCCCGCCGGGGATGACGAAGGCTCACCATCTCCGCTGGTGGCAGCGAGATCGAGGTCCGACCGATCTCTCGAACGGGATCCTGCTCTGCGAGACCTGCCACCACCGTATCCACGACAACGGGTGGGAGATCGTGATCGAGGGTTCCGGCGTGACCG
The DNA here is from genome assembly GCF_040686935.1 of Microbacterium meiriae. NCBI lineage: Bacteria > Bacillati > Actinomycetota > Actinomycetes > Micrococcales > Microbacteriaceae > Microbacterium > Microbacterium meiriae. The sequence goes on along the minus strand of NZ_JBFBMF010000001.1, from coordinate 988,644 downwards.
GCCGACCGTGGTTCCTTCCGCCGCGGTGGGTCGACCCGCAGCGCACTCCACGGCTGGGCGGACGGGCGCGCTTCGATGTCGCAGCGTGAGTGGGCCGCGCCTGCTCGCGGTGGTGGGTGTCGGGGTCACGGCTGGTCGGCGCCCGAAGGGAGGGGGCGCGCGACGCTCGATCTGTCAGCGGCGAAGTCGGGAGCGGACGCGGCGGGCGGCTCGTGCGAGGGCGTCGCGCCAGGCGCCGCCCGGCCACTCGCGGCGCAGCCGCAGGCTGCCGTCCTCGTTCCGTACGAGCTCGACCCGACGGCCCGCGAGAAGCGGGGACCTGCCGAGGTGTGCCGTCACGTCGGGCGCCGCTGTCAGCGGGGCGGTGAACATCCACCCGGCGTAGCGGACGGCCACGGTGAGGTCGGCTTCGCGAGCGCCGTCCTCACGGAACGCCTTCATCGGGTCCAGGGCGATCGGCACCGCGTCGAGGCGCTTCGGGCGTCGGCCGCCGATCTTGCGCTCCGAGCCTGCCGTCGACTCCGGCGCCTGTCCGGGGGTCGGCGTATCCCGCGCGACGAGGTCGACGCGGTCAGCGCGACGCTCCTTGCGGGCGTTGAGCACCCCGGAGGGAAGGTCTTCGGTCGCCGACGGGGGCAGGGAGACCAGCCGGTCGGCGGAACCGACGGTCTCGAACACGAACGCCTCCTCGCCGTCCCGGAGCAGACGGACGCGCACGGTCAGCTGCAACCCGCCGCGCGACCAGCGCGCCGCGGTCACGGTGGCCGTGCAGGTCGTGTCCGCCTCGAACGCGGCGAAGGCGAGCAGGTCATCCCGGCGGTCGGCGCGCAGCAGAGCCGCCCGGATGCGCTGCGGGAACGACAGCCCCGCATCCACGCCGGGGCCGAATCGACGCTGCGCGAGCGGCACCACCACGTCCAGCAGGCGGTCGCGGTACTCCGTCGGGTACTTCACCATCCGTCGTCCGGCGATCCGGTTGAGGATCTTGCCGCGGAACCAGTGCCGCAGCAGCCGGTCGCGCACCTTCCCGGGCTCCGTGTTCGCCTCGACGACATCGAGCACGGTCTCCAGGTGCGGGAAGTACGACTCGGGGTCGATGCGCGACGAGCTCGCACTCCCCGGCTCCTTCACCCACGCGTAGCAGGGCTCGCTGGCGAGCACCGAGATCGTGTCGGCGGCGAAGTACGCCTGCATCACGAACAGGTGGTCCTCGAGTCGCACCTTGCCATCCGGGAAGCGGATGCCGTGCTCGCGGAGGAACGCCGTCCGGAACATCTTGTGCGGCGTCAGCATCTCCAGGATCGGGTCCTCGCCGAGCACCGCGTGCGGGATGTCGCGCTGGAAGATCTTGGCGGGCAGCTTCCGTCCGATGCCCACCTCCTTGCCGACCACGACGTCCGACCCGTGCTCATCGGCGTAGTCGCACAGCCGCTCGAGTGCGCGCGGGTACAGCCAGTCGTCCTGGTCGACGAACTGCACGTACGTCCCTCTGGCCTCCTCGACGCCGCGGTTGCGCGGAGTGCCGGGCCAGCCGGAGTGCGGCAGCGACAGCACCCGTACATGAGGGCGATCCTTCGCGATGCTCTCCAGCCGCGCGGCCGTCTCCTCCCCGGAGCCGTCGTCGCAGAGCAGGACCTCGAAGGCCTCCCGATCCAGCGTCTGGGCGTCGAGCGAGGCGATGAGGTCGTCGAACGACGCCTTCGGCCGGAACACCGGCACCACCACACTCACCCGCACTCGGCTGCCCGCCGCCTCGTGCCCGGTCGTACTGCTCATGGACGCCGTCCCCCCTGTGGTCGTACCCGGCTCGAATCTCCCCCGCCGGAGGTTCCAGCCAACCATCCCTTCCTGTGGAGCGCGCCAGGCTCGCGGCGGTCGCGGGTGTATGCCGGCGCCGCGGAGGAGTCAGCGCAGGGTGAGACCGATCTCGAAGGAGCGCCGCCAGGGGAGGGTCAGCTCCTCGATCCGCACGTCGTCGGCGGGCAGCATCGACTCCAGCAAGCCCGTCAGCTCGGTGCGGATGACGCGCTCCGCCGTCGCGACCTGCGCGTCGTCGGCCATCGGATAGATGTCAGGGAAGAGGGACGGCCCCGCATCCGTGCGCACCACGGCCTGGTAGGCGAAATCGTCGAGCAGCCGGGTCAGCAGGGCGATCCGCGCGGCGCGGTCGTCGAAGGAGCCCGAGGCCCGACCGACGACGCCGGCGGCGGCCACCGCGACGACGCTGCCGAGCGTGTTCCCGGCGGTGTTCCACCCGCCGAAAGCCTCCAGGCGGCCGAGCAGTCCGGCCTCGGCGAGCGCGCGCACGAGCGCCTCGTCCGCGCCGTTCGGGTAGCGCACGTCGGCCAGGGCCACGTGCTCACCGGCGTCCAGACGCTCCCGCACGAGAGCGACCGTCCCCGCGACGGCGTCCGCATCGACGACCTCGGGCCGCCCGCGGAACATGTCGTGCCGGTCGGGGTCGGGGGCGTGCAGCACGAGGGTGACGTCGCCTCCGGTGGCGACCTCCTCGGCGCCGGCCGCGCGGATCTGCCGGCTCGCCGACGCTGCGAGCGACATGTTCTCGTACGGCGGGACGCGCTCCATGCCGTCGGCGTCCGCGCACGCCACCGAGAACGAGGCGGTCACCCCGGCGTTCGCCGCCAGGGCCCGGGCGACGAGCGCCGCGCCCACCTCGTCGGCGCCGGGGTACATCAGCACGCGACGGCCCGACGGCAGCATCCGCATCCAGTGCCGGAGCCACACCTGCTCTGCGCTGCCCGCCGCGAAGGGGGCGGTGTCGTCGGCGGTGATCGCCAGGAAGTCGAGGGTCTCGTCCTCCATGAGTCCCAGCGTGGAGAGGTTCACGATGTGGTTGCGCAGCCGTCGAGACGAGTAGTCGGAGACGACCTCGGCGGGCACCGGAGTCAGGTCGTCCAGCGGCAGCACCTCGGTCTCGCCGAGCAGTCGGTGCGCGTCGCCGCCGAGTGCGTGGATCTCCTTGCCGTGCTCCGTCCAGTAGGTCGGCTCCTCGGCGGCGGAGTAGGAGTTGCTCGCGCGGGTCACCAGCGACACCGCCGAGATGGGCAGATCGGGCCGCAGCCGCCGCACCTCGCGCAGCACGTCGAGGCGCGCCAGCACGTCGCGGGTGGTGTCGTCGCTCGTGCGGCTCGCGATCAGCCCGCCGTAGAGGAGCATGTCCACCGAGACGACCAGGTGCACCGTCGCGGGGTCGGCCGCCCGCTCCCGCAGCCACCCGCCCAACGCGTCGGCGTCGCCCGCGGTCCGGTACGAGGGGAGGATCTCGGCGGGCGGGACGTCGAGGGTCACTCCGGCGACGGCCGCGACGTCACCCGGGAGCTTGACGTTCACCGGCCGATCGTCGAGGGGGAGCAGCGCGATGCGCGGGCGGAGGGTCGGGTCGGACACGGGGAGCCTTTCGTCGGTGAAGGGGATCGCAGGTCGGGAGTCGTCGGGGATCAGGGGCGGGCGATGGAGACGAGGTACGAGTAGCGGTCACCGCGGTACACCGACTCGGCGTACTCGATCGGGCGGCTGCGGGCGTCATAGGTCGTGCGCTTCACGAGGAAGGCGGGGGAGAACGGCGGCGTCTGCAGCGCGGCGGCCTGCTCCTCGTCGAGCACGACCGCGTGGATCTCCTGGTCGGCGCGCACGGCGGTGATGCCGAACCGGGTGCGCAGGTCGTCGTAGAGCGAGTCGCCCACGATGCCGTCCTCCAGGCCCGGCACGGCGTCGGCCGCGATCGAGCACACCTCCAGGCAGATCGGGATGTCGTCGGCGGTCCGGACGCGGCGGATCCGCACGACGGGGGACTGCGGGCTGAGGTTCAGGGCGTACCCTGCGGTCTGCCCGGCTGCCGCGGTGCCGACGTCGACGGAGAGGGAGCCCGGTCGCATGTTCCGGGCGAGCATGTCCTCCGAGAACGAGGTCAGCTCGAAGGCCTTGCTGATCCGCGAGGCGCTCACGAACGTGCCCGCCCCCTGCAGTCGATACACCAGTCCGTCCCGTTCGAGCTCGTCGAGGGCGCGACGCACGGTCTGCCGGTTCACCTCGAGCGACTCCGCGAGCTCGCGCTCCGTGGGCAGCTTCTCGTGGGGTGCGAGCCCCTCGTCGATGACCTTCTCCAGATGCCGCCGCACGCGTTCGTGCTTCGTGACGCCCTCGATCGCCGACATGATTCCCCCTCGTTTGGACTAACCCAATCTTGACGATCACCCCGGTTTGTGTCAATGTCTCCTCTCAGCGGTTCTTAATTGGTCTATTCCAATCCTTTGCACGGTCAACGATGAGCGGAGAATCCCCATGCACGTGAAGCACAACATGCGCCGACGCGTCCTGGTCGCCGGGGCGGTGGGCACGGCGACGATCGTCGCCCTGAGCGGCTGCGCCGGCGGCGGCGGTGACGCGGACGGCCCCACCGAGATCACGTTCTCGTACCTGTGGGGAGGGGAGGAGGCGAAGGCGCTGGAGGCGATCATCGCCGACTTCAACGCCAGCCAGGATGACATCGTCGTCAAGGGCGTCTCCAGCCCCGACACCCAGAAGCAGCTCACGTCGATGTCGTCGTCGAACGGCTCCTTCGACATCTCCGACAACTTCGGCAACACCGTCGGGGCCTGGGCCTCGAAGGGCATCCTCGCGCCGCTCGACGACGCGATCGCCGCCGAGGACATCGACGTCGACGACTTCGTCCCGAGCGCCATGGAGCAGATGACGTACGACGACAAGATCTACTCGCTGCCGATCGCGATCCACAGCTTCCAGCTCCTCTACAACCCGCAGCTGCTGGAGGAGGCCGGGGTCACCCCGCCGACGACGATGGACGAGCTCGCCGCCGCCATCCCGAAGCTCACCAAGAAGGACGCCTCGGGCAAGATCACGCAGCTCGGTCTCGGCTCGGCGAACGACAGCACCACCCTCACGACCCTCGGCTACGCGTTCGGCGGCAGCTGGGACGGCGAGGACGGCCCGACCCCCGCGGAAGACGGCAACCTCGAGGCCCTGCAGTGGTATCAGGACAACGTGATCGAGCCGGTCGGCGCCGATGCCATGGCCACGTTCGTGTCCGGACAGGGCGAGTACCTCTCTGCACAGGACCCGTTCTTCAGCGGCCAGGTCGCCATGATCATCGACGGCGAGTGGCGGTCGGCCAGCGCCGCCAAGATCGCCCCCGACTTCGAGTGGGGCGTGACCGCGATCCCCGCCGCCTCGCCGGACCTGGAGAACAGCACGCAGGTCACCGCGAGCACCCTGTTCATCCCCGCGAACTCGAAGCACAAGGAGGAGGCGGCCACCTTCCTCGCCTACCTCGTCAGCGACGAGCCCATGGAGAAGTTCGCCGTCGCCCTCGGCAACCTCCCGGGCCGCTCCTCCCTCGCCGGCAGCGCCGCGTTCGACGAGCTGCAGGACTTCGGCGTCTGGGCGGAGGCCGCGTCCTCCCCGAACGCGAAGTCCCTGGCGAGCCGTCCGTACAGCGCCGAGTACGCGACCGACCTCGCGACCGCGTTCGACGAGGTCGTGCGGCTGACCGCCACCCCGGAGGAGGCGATCGCGACCGTCGAGGAGCGCATGGCCTCCTACACCTCGAAGTGAGCCGGTCCTCGTGACCACGGCAACAGCACCCCGGGTCCGGCAGGAGAACGCTCCTGCCGGACCCGGCGCTCCCGTCCGGCGGCGCCGCAGCCGCCGGACCACGCTGATCGGCCTGGCTTTCGCGTCGCCGTTCATCGTCGGCTTCCTGTTCCTGTTCGCCTATCCGATCGCGGCGTCGGCGTACTACAGCTTCACCGACTTCAACCTGTTCCAGGCGCCCGAGTGGGTGGGGCTGGACAACTACACCCAGATGTTCGCCGACGGGGTGTTCTGGAAGTCCCTCGCCAACACGGCCGTGCTCACAGTGTTCGGCGTACCGCTCGCGATCGGCATCGCCCTGGCCGGTGCGCACCTGCTGAACACCCCGGTGCGGGGCCAGCCGCTGTATCGCGCGCTCGTGTATCTCCCGTCGATCGTGCCGGTCGTCGTCGGCGGCTACCTGTGGCGCTGGCTCCTGAACGCCCAGTACGGCTTCATCAACCACTTCCTGTCGTGGTTCGGCATCGAGGGACCGGCCTGGCTGCAGCAGCCGGAGTGGACGAAGCCCGCCATCATCCTCATGTCGTTGTGGACCGTCGGCGGCACGATGATCATCTACCTCGCCTCCCTGCAGGAGGTGCCGAAGGAGCTGTACGAGGCGGCCGAGCTCGACGGCGCAGGCGCCTGGCGCCGATTCACCAACGTCACCTGGCCCACGGTCTCCCCGGTCACCCTGTTCCAGGTGATCGTGAGCATCATCGGATTCCTGCAGATCTTCACGCAGCCGTACATCCTGTCGCAGGAGCGCCTCAACCAGGCGGGGTCGGGCCCGGGGCAGTCGATGCTCTCGTATGCGATGTACCTGTACCAGAACGCCTTCGTGTTCCTGAAGATGGGCTACGCCTCCGCCATGGCGTGGACACTGTTCATCGTCACGCTCGTCGTGAGCCTCATCGTGCTCGCGACCTCGAGGAAGTGGGTCCACGATGGCGCACGCTGACATCTCCGCTCCGGTGCGCCGCCCCCGTCGCACCCGCCGCACGCTCCGCCGCGTCCGGCAGCAGATCGCGGTGACGCTGCTCGCGCTGCTGTTCCTGTTCCCGTTGCTGGTGATGCTGTCGACGGCGTTCAAGACGCCAGGCGACGTGTTCTCCTCGCCGCCCACCCTGCTGCCCGCCGAGTGGACCACGGCCAACTTCGCCGAGGCGTTCGCGCAGATCCCGGTGTGGCGCTACCTCGCCAACACGCTCTTCGTCTCGGGCATGAGCATCCTCGGCACGGTCATCTCGTGTCCGCTCGTCGCTTACGCCCTCGCGAAGGTGAAGTGGCGCGGTGCCCGGCCGCTCCTGATCCTCGTGCTCGCCACGATGATGCTGCCGCCGCAGGTCACGCTGATCCCGCTGTTCCTCGTGTGGAACGGGCTGGAGGCGACGAACACCTACCTCCCGCTCATCGTCCCCGCGTTCCTGGGCACGCCGTTCTTCATCTTCATGATCCGGCAGTTCCTCCTCGCGGTACCGGACGAGCTCATCGAGGCCGCCCGTCTCGACGGCGCCTCGGAGTTCCGCACCTACGCGACGATCGTCCTTCCCCTGGCGCGTCCGGCCATCGTGACCGCCGCGATCTTCCAGTTCGTCTGGGCGTGGACCGACTTCCTCAATCCCCTCATCTACCTCAACGACCAGTCGACGTACACGCTGTCGATCGGTCTGTACGCCTTCTTCGGGGAGAACGACGTGGCCTGGGGGCCGCTCATGGCCGCGTGCGTGATGTTCACGCTCCCGGCCGTGGCGATCTTCCTCCTCGGTCAGAAGTTCTTCATCGGCGGCGCCAGTGCAGGAGCCCTCAAGTGACCCACGATTCCCTCGATCTCCTCCGCGGCCGGCTCGTCGCCTCGGTCCAGGCGTCCACGGGCGCCCCCGCCAGGGACACCCACGTCATCGGTGCGCTCGCCGAGTCTGCGCTCCTCGGCGGCGCGAGCGGTCTGCGGCTCAACGGGCCGGACGACATCCGCCGGGTGCGTCCGGTCACCGACGTGCCGATCATCGGACTCCACAAGATCTGGAACGGCGTCCGCAACGTCATCACCCCGGAGCTCGCGCTCGCCGCGGGGCTGGCGGAGGCCGGGGCCGACATCATCGCGGTGGACGCCACGACGGAGCAGCTCGGCACGGACTTCCGGCTCATCGGGGAGATCGCCGCGGCGACGGGGCGACCGGTGATGGCCGACGTGTCGACGGTCGCGGAGGGCGAGCGCGCATGGGCGGCGGGGGCGGCGGTCGTCGGCACGACCCTGTCCGGCTACACCCCGCACTCGCCGCCCCAGGACGAACCGGACCTCGACCTCGTGGCCGCCCTCGCCGCCGCCGGGATCCCGACCATCGCCGAAGGTCGCTACCAGTCGCCCGCACAGGTGCGGTCGGCGTTCGACGCCGGGGCCTTCGCCGTCGTCGTGGGCGGAGCGATCACCGATCCCATCGCCCTCACCCGCCGCTTCGTCGCCGCGACGCCGGCTGCCACGGAGCGAGCGTGATCGTCGGGGTCGACATCGGCGGCACGAAGATCGCCGTCGCCGGGTTCCGGCAGGAGCCGGACGGCGGACGCCGTCGCGTCACCGCCGTGCGCACCCTGTCCACTCCGGCCAGGGAGGGCGGCGAGGCCATCGTGCGGGCGGTCGTCGATGCGATCGACATGGTCCGCGGTGCGGAGCGGGTCGCGGCGGTCGGTGTGGGCACCGCCGGGGTCGTCGATCAGGACGGCGGCATCACCTCGGCGACCGATGCGATCAGCGGCTGGGCGGGCTTCCCGCTGCGCGCGGCGCTCATCCCCGCCCTCGATGTGCCGGTGGCGGTCGTGAACGACGTGCACGCGGCGGCGGTCGCGGAGGCCGCGGCAGGGGCGGGTCGGGGAGCGTGCGGGCTGTTGATGGTCGCCGTCGGCACCGGCATCGGCGGAGCCGTCGTGCTCCCGGACGGTCTCCGCGCGGGCGTGACCGGCACGGCGGGGTCGGTCGGGCACACCGAACTGGCCCTCCCTCCGGAGCTGGCCGGGCGTCGCTGCGGCTGCGGAGGAGTCGGACACGTCGAAGCCGTCGCCTCCGGCCCCGGGCTGGAGCAGACGTACCGGGAGCGCACGGGCACGGCGCTCACGCTGCGGGAGGTGGACGCGGCCGCTCGCGCCGGTGACGCGATCGCCGAGGAGGTGATCGCGGAGGGGGCGCGGTTCCTCGGTCGCGCGCTGGCCGGGGCGCAGGCGCTTCTCGACGTCGAGGTCATCGCGGTCGGCGGCGGCGTGGCGGCCATCGGGGAGCGCTATCTCGCCGAGGTCGCCCGCGCGTACCGGGCGGCGGCGATGCCGGGCCCGACGGCAGCCCGCGTGCGACCCGCGGAGCTCGGGATCGATGCGACCGTCACCGGGGCTGCGGTGCTCGCGCCGGTCTGAGTCCGGATTCCCACCCCGCGTTCAACGTTAACGATATATCGTTGAGTATCGTTCACGACTGGGAGGTCATCATGAACAACGCATTCCCCTCCACCCCGTTCGGCGGGAACGGCAACGGCAGCAACGGCGGCGATTTCGTCGGCGGCCTCGGCAATCTCTTCGGCGGCTCGCAGGGTCCGGCCGGAGCGCTGTTCGAGGCGATGGACCAGCTGCGCAAGTCTTTCGAGTCGCGCCCCTCCGGCGGATCCCGCATGGCCCGCGGCGACGTGCGCGCCGCCGTCCTCTCGCTCCTCACCGAGCGACCGATGCACGGCTACCAGATCATCAACGAGATCGCCGAGCGCAGCGGCGGCACCTGGAAGCCGAGCGCAGGCTCCGTCTACCCCACCCTCCAGCTCCTCGCCGACGAGGGCCTGATCGAGGCCGAGGAGCAGAACGGCCGCAAGACCTACGCTCTCACCGAGGCCGGCCGTGCCGTCGCCGCGGAGAGCACCGAGACCCCGCCGTGGGTGCCGTCCTCCGACAAGGACCGCAGCCGCGACGCCCGGTACAGCGCCCTGCCCAAGGCCGGGGTCGACCTCGCCGCCGCGGCCGCACAGGTCGGGCGCAGCGGCTCGCCGGAGCAGGTGCAGCAGGCCATCGAGGTGCTCGACGAGGCCCGCCGTAGGCTGTACACGATCCTCGCCCAGGACTGACCGCGTCGTGCGGCGTCCGGCGCGGAACGGCGGAAGGATGACGCGATGACGGCAGCGGCGGCGCAGGGCCCTCATCGCGCCCGGTACCGCCGCATCCTGTCCTTCGCGAGCCGCGAGTTCGTGGCGATCTGGTGGTTCGAGCTCGTCCTTCCGCGGTTCGGGCTGCGCGGTGTCGCCGAGCGTACCCGCGCCCGCCGCATGCAGCGGTTCGCGCGGCGGTTCCATGCGCTCGCCGTCGAGCTCGGCGGCCTCATGATCAAGGTCGGGCAGTTCATGTCCTCGCGCCTCGACGTGCTGCCGCCCGAGATCACGGCGGAGCTGGAGGGGCTGCAGGACGAGGTCCCGGCCGTGCCCACGCCGCAGATCCGGGCGCTCGCGGAGGCCGAGCTGGGCATGCCGCTCGAGCGTGTGTACACCTGGTTCGACGACACCCCGGTCGCGGCCGCATCCCTCGGCCAGGTGCACCGCGCCCGCCTCTCGTCGCTCGATGCCGAGGACACCGGGCTCGACGAGGTCGTGGTCAAGGTGCAGCGCCCTGGCATCGACGAGATCGTCGCCGTCGACCTCGCCGCCCTCCGCCGGGTCGCGCGGTGGTTGACCCGGGTCCGGATCGTCGCCGACCGGGTCGACGCCCCCGCCCTCGTCGAGGAGTTCGCCGTGACGAGCCTCGAGGAGATCGACTACCTCCACGAGGCCCGCAGCGCCGAGCGGTTCCGCGAGAACTTCGCCGACGACCCGCGCGTGGCCGCCCCCGAGATCGTCTGGGAGCGTACGACCCGACGGGTGCTCACGCTGTCCGACGTGACCGCGATCAAGATCAACGACACCGCGGCTCTCCGGGCGGCCGGCATCGACCCCTCCGCGGTCGCCGACGCTTTCGCCGAGGTCATGTTCGACCAGGTCTTCACGCACCGGTTCGTGCACGCCGACCCGCACCCCGGCAACATCTTCGTCACGCCGGTCCCTTCGACGGGCTCAGGGACCCAGGGCGGCTCAGGGACCCAGGGCGGCTCAGGGGCTCAGGGGGGCTTCCGGCTCACGTTCATCGACTTCGGCATGATGGCCGAGGTCTCCGACAACCTCCGGCAGGGACTGCGGACGCTGCTCATCGCGGTGACCGCGCGGGACAGCCGGGGCCTGGTCCGCGCCGCGAAGGAGATCGGCGTACTCCTGCCGACCGCCGATACCGGCGAGCTGGAACGGGCGCTGACCGCCCTCTTCGCGCGCTTCGGGGGGATGGGCTTCGCGGAGCTGAGCCGCGTGGACCCGCGGGAGTTCACCGACTTCGCCGAGGAGTTCGGTGACATGGTGCGCCGGCTCCCGCTGCAGCTCCCCGAGGACATGCTGCTCCTCATCCGGGCCGTGTCCCTCACCTCCGGCATGTGCAGCGCCCTGAACCCGGCGTTCAACGTGTGGGACGCAGCCGAGCCGTATGCCGCGCGGCTGCTCCGGGACGAGTCCGGCACCCTCATGCAGGACATGGCGGAACAGGCGATGGCGAACGCGGCCACGACCTGGCGGCTCCCGAAGCGCATCGACGACATCATCACCCGCGTCGACGACGGCAATGTGTCCTTCGACACCTCCCGACTGGAGCGGCGGCTCGACCGGCTGGAGGGCATCGCGCGACGGATCGCCTCCGGGGTCCTGTTCGCGGCGATGCTCGTGGGCGGGGCGCTGCTCGTCGGTCCGCTGCCCCCGCTGGGCATCACCCTGCTGTGGGTGTCGGTGCTGCCGCTGCTGGGCGCCCTCTTCCTGGGTCGCCGCCCCCGCTGACCCCACTCGACAGCCCCGCCAGAACAGGCGAACGCGCGGGATCAGGCACTCCCGCGGGAGACGCCTGATCCCCCCGCGTTCGCCTGAGCCCGCGCAGGTGGAAAGATGGTCTCTCATGGACACGCCTGACGAGAAGCCCGCCGAACGCTCCGCAGGATCGACCCGTCCGCGCACCGACGCCGTCGTGACCGGGACGCACCGCCAGGCCGCGAAGGCCTCCGAGACCGCGCGCAAGATCGTCCGCGACATCACGACGGTCCCGCCGCGCAGCGTGCACCCGGCGCTCGTGCCCGGTGTCTCGGTCGAGGAGACGGGGCGCACCTACCGCACGGACCCGCTGGTCTTCGGCGTCGCCGCCGCGTTCGCCCTCGCCTTCATCGCCTGGGGCGTGTTCGCGGGGGACAACCTCGCCGGCACGACCAGCACGGTGCTGGCCTGGGTGGTCGAGTACTTCGGCTTCTTCTTCACGACCATCGCCACGATCATCCTCGTCTTCATGCTGTTCGTCGGGTTCAGCAAGTACGGGCGCATCCCCCTCGGCCGCGACGACGAGGAGCCCGAGTTCTCGATGTTCTCGTGGATCTCGATGCTCTTCGCGGCGGGCATGGGCATCGGCCTGGTGTTCTGGGGCGCCGCCGAGCCGCTGACGTTCTTCGAGAACCCGCCGCCCGGCACCGTCGAGGCGAACACCCTCGAGGCCATGCACACCGCGCAGACCCAGGTGCTGTACCACTGGGGCCCGCAGGCCTGGGCGTTCTACGCGCTCGTCGGTGGAGCCATCGCCTACGGCGCCTACCGCCGCGGTCGTACGCCGCTGATCTCGTCGATCTTCGCCCCGCTGCTGGGCGAGAACCGCACGACGGGTCCGGTCGGCCGCACGATCGACATCTTCTCCATCATCGTGACGCTGTTCGGCACGGCCGCCTCGCTCGGCCTCGGGGCGCTGCAGATCGGCCACGGCGTCGAGATCATCAGCGGAGCCGGACCCCTCGGCAACGGCATCCTCATCGCGGTCATCGCCGTGCTCACGGCGTGCTTCATCGCCTCCGCCGTGTCGGGCGTCTCCAAGGGCATCCGCGCGCTGTCGAACATCAACGCCGTCGTCGCCATCCTGCTGGCGTTCTTCGTCTTCTTCGTCGGTCCGACGCTGCTGATCCTCAATGTCATCCCGTCGGTCGCGGTCCAGTTCCTCGGTGACCTGCCGACCATGATCGGCCGCTCCGCCTCGCAGGGTGAGGCCGCGCAGGCCTTCCTGTCGAGCTGGACGATCTTCTACTGGGCGTGGTGGATCTCGTGGTCGCCCTTCGTCGGGATGTTCATCGCGAAGATCTCGCGCGGCCGCACGCTCCGTCAGTTCGTGTCGGTCGTCATCGTGGTGCCCTCCGCGATCTCGCTCGTGTGGTTCGCGATCTTCGGCACCACGGCCATCCAGCAGCAGATGGACGGCGCGGGCCTCGTGGTCGACCCGCCGGAGGAAGTGCTGTTCGGGGTACTGGAGAACCTCCCGTTCCCGCTCGTGACCAGCATCGTCCTGATCATCCTCATCGCGATCTTCTTCATCACCGGCGCCGACTCCGCCTCGCTCGTCATGGGCACGCTGTCGCAGCAGGGCCGCCCGGAGCCGTCGCGCTGGGTCGCCGTCGTCTGGGGTGTGCTCGTGGGCGTGATCGCCGCCGTGCTGCTGGTCAGCGGGGCCGAGGGCAGCGGACTGCAGTCGCTGCAGAACGCGACGATCATCGCGGCTCTGCCGTTCGCGATCATCATGGCCTTCATGATGATCGCGTTCATGAAGGATCTGCGGCGCGATCCGCTGATCCTGCGCGACCGGTATGCTCGCGCCGCCGTCCGGCACAGCGTCATGGCCGGGCTCGAGGAGTACGGCGACGACTTCGCCCTCGTGCCCGTCGAGTACGACCACTCGGAGGACGACCTCGCCTGGATCGACGAGGACACCGTCGACGACACGCTCGCCGAGGTGTATGAGGCGGCGACCGAGGCGATCGACATCATCCCGCCGGCCGAGGTGGACGCCGCCGTCGAGGCCGCGATGGACGCCCCCGCCGACAAGGACTGAGCGCCAGAGCTCAGGCGCTCACGCCGGGTCAGGCACTTCCGCATGGAAGGCGCCTGAACCGGCGTGATCGCCTGACTCGGCGGCCGCGGTGATCCGTGCGGCCATGCCGGAGAAGATGAGTCCGTGGAAGGGCAGCACGGCGAGCCAGTACAGCCGGCCGAGGAGCCCGCGGGGGAAGAACACGGCACGCTGCTCGTAGCGGGCGCCCTCGCCGTCGGGCACCGCGCGCAGTTCGAGCCAGGCCTCGCCCGGCACCTTCATCTCCGCGCGGAGCCGCAGCAGATGCCCTTCCTCGGTCTGCTCCACCGCCTCCACGCGCCAGAAGTCGATCGCATCGCCCACCCGGGCGGCGGTGCGGCTGCGGCGTCCCCGGCTGAGGCCCACGCCGCCGACCACGCGGTCCATGAGCCCCCGCACCGCCCAGAGCAGTGGCGACGAGTACCACCCGTTCTCCCCGCCGATCCCGAGGATGACGCGCCACAGCTCCGCGACGGATGCGCGCGTCGCGACCGACCGCTTATCCGTGAAGACGGTCCGTCCCGCCCAGTCGGGGTCGCTCGGCAGCGGGTCGCTCGGCGCTCCGGTGACCTCGGCATCCTGCCAGCTCGTCTCCACGGCGTCCGCGTCCACCCGGCCGAGGGCCAGCGCCACAGACCGGCGATACGGCGTGAGGCCGCCCTCGGGCCGCGGGATGAGTGCGTCGACGGCATGATCCTTCATGATGCACTCGTTCTGCAGCGAGGCCACCAGGGGCCGGGCGATGGAGCGCGGCACCGGCGTGACGAGGTTCACCCAGTGCGACGCGAGCTCCGGCGTCAGCACCGGAAGGGCCGCGATGGCGCGCTGCCGCAGACCGACCTCCACCGCGTACCCGTTCATCATCTGGCCGTAGCGCAGCACATCCGGTCCGCCGATGTCGACGGCGCGATTGACATCCGCGTCGACCCGCGCCGCGCCGAGCAGATAGTGCAGTACGTCGCGGACGGCGATGGGCTGGATCCGGTTGCGCACCCACTTCGGCGCCGGCATGTACGGCAGCACGTCGGTGAGGTGCCGGATCATCTCGAAGGACGCCGAGCCGGAGCCGATCACCACGCCCGCCTGCAGGACGAGGGTGGGCACCCCGGACTCCAGGAAGATCTCGCCGACGTGGACCCGGGAGCGCAGGTGCGGGGAGAGCTTCACGTCGTCCGGGTGCAGGCCGCCGAGGTAGACGATCCGCCGGACCCCGGCTCGGGCAGCCGCCGTGGCGACGGTGGTCGCCGCGCGCTCGTCGCTCTCCTCGAAGCCCTTGCCGGCCGACATGGAGTGGATGAGGTAGTACACGACGTCGACGTCGTCCATCGCGGAGGCCACGGCGTGCTCGTCGTCGGCGGACCCCTCGAAGATCTCGCACTCCTCGCCCCAGCCGAAGGAGGCGGCACGAGCGGCATCGCGCGCGAGGACCCGGATCCGGTAGCCGGCGTTCAGCAGGCGCGGTGTCAGGCGGCCGCCGATGTAGCCGGTGGCGCCGAGCACGAGCGCGCGCGGCGCGGAGCCGTCGCCGCGCGGGATCGGCCGCAGGGCGTCCTCGCGACCGGTGGGCTGGGTGAGCTCGCTCATGCTCCGAGCGTAGATCCCGGGGCCGACACGCGGAACGGGCTTGCGCCCCCAGCATCGCGCCGTGACGACACGCTCGCGAGCACCCCGGAGACACGGTACGGTCGTATCCGTGACTTCAATCGAATCGATTCGACGAGCACCCGCGGACCGTGCCACCCGTCGGGCGCGCATCGCCGTCTCGGCGCTGTTCCTCACGAACGGCGCCCTGTTCGCGAACATTCTGCCGCGGTACCCCGAGATCAAGGCCGCCCTCGGCCTCGACAACCTCGGCTACGGTCTCGCGCTCGCCGCCTTCCCCGCCGGCGCGATCGCGGCCGGACTCCTGGCGGCCACGCTGATCCGTCGCTTCGGGTCGGCGCGCATCGCGGTCATCGGCACCGTCCTCACGAGCCTCGGTCTGCTGTCGGCGGCGCTGTCCCCTACCGGCGTCCTCTTCGCGATCGCGCTCTTCGTCGGCGGTGCCTCCGACGCCATCACCGATGTCGCGCAGAACGCCCACGGCCTGCGCGTGCAACGGCGGTACGGACGCTCCATCATCAACTCCTTCCACGCCATCTGGTCCATCGGCGCGGTGCTCGGCGGAGGGATGGCGGCGGGCGCGATCGCGCTGCAGCTCCCGCTCGCCGTCCACCTGGGGATCTCGACCGCGGTGTTCGCCACAGTCGCCCTCGTCGCCCTCCGCTTCTGCCTGCCCGGCCGTGACGACGAGACGGAGGAGGACGCCGCGGCGGAACCGGAGGAGATCTCCGAAGCCGTCCGTCGCGGCATCCCGGCGCGGACGGTCGTGGCCGTGATCGCCCTGACCCTCATCGCGATGGCCGGCGCCATCGCCGAAGACGCCGGCAACTCGTGGGCCACGCTCTACCTCGGCGACTCCCTGGGGGCGGCAGCCGCGGTCGCGCCGCTCGGGTTCATCGCCCTCGTCGGCGCGCAGTTCGTCGGGCGTCTGCTCGGCGATCCGATGACCGACCGCTTCGGACAGCGCTGGGTGGCGCGGGTCGGCGGCCTCATCGCCGCCCTCGGGATGACCCTCGCTCTGCTGTTCCCGAGCGTGCCCGGCACGATCCTCGGGTTCGCGGCTGTCGGCTTCGGCATCGCCACCCTCATCCCCGCCGCGATGCATGCCGCCGATGAGCTCCCGGGGCTGCGGCCCGGTGTCGGGCTCACCGTGGTGTCCTGGCTGCTCCGGCTCGGCTTCCTGCTGTCGCCGCCGTTCGTCGGATGGCTGGCGGAGACGCAGAGCCTTCGCGCAGGGCTCGTGGTGGCGCCGGTCGCGGCGCTCGTGGCGGTGCTGCTCGCCGGCTTCCTGGACAAGCGGCGCCCGCGGAACGCGTTGGACTAGGCCGGCTCGTCCACGAGGTCGGCGCCGCTGTGCACGGCGTCCGCCTCGGCGGCCTCCTGGATCGCGGCGGTCATCCCGACGAGGAACCGCATCACGACCACGCGCTCGTCGTCGGAGAGGTCGTCCACGAGGGAGAGCATCCGGCGGTGCATCGCCCCGAGCGTCGCCCGCACCTCGTCGTCGCTGCTCACGGTCGGCACGACGATGCCGGCGCGACGGTCGGTGGGGTGGGGTTCGCGGCGCGCGTGCCCGCCCTTCTCCAGCCGGTCGATGAGTGTGGTCGTCGACGCCGTGGAGATGTCCAGCGTGCGGGCCAGGTCGATCGGGCGCACGATGCGTCCCGCCTTCTGCTCGCGCAGCAGGAACCGGAGGGCGACGAGGTCGGTCTCGTTCATCCCCATGGACGCGCGCGTGCGGGCGCGCATCGCCGTCTCGGCGCTGCGGTAGCGCCGCAGCATGTTGAGCACGTCGACCGTGGTGGCGCGCTCGCTGTCGGGGTACCAGTACCCGGAGGCGTGGAACTCGCCGGTGCTGTCGGTCACGCGACCTCTCCTTCGTCGCTGGAACCGGCCTCCCGCTCGAGCATCTCCATCGCGCCGGTCTCGACCTCTGCGGGGACGATGCGCAGGAGCCCACCCGTGATCGCGTCGGTCTCGGCGCTGATGATCTGCTCGATCCGGCGTCGCGAGACGGAGGGGAAGAGTTCCTCCAGACGGGCGAGCAGATCGGCGTAGCGGATGTACGACGCCTCCTCGAGACTCAGTCGCTCCGGCATGGCATCCTTTCGGGGGCAGGCTTCCATCTTCGCATCTCCGGAAGTCCTGATCGCCCCCGAATATCGCTAGTCAGCCTTACTGTCAGGCAGTCGAGGTACCATGGGAAGCGGGGAAGGAGGATCTCTGCATGGGGAACATCAGTACCGACGTCACGACCTCGGCGCTCGCGCGCGATGTCGACGATTTCCGTCGCGCCGACGCGCAGCTGAACCGCCGTCTCGCCGCCCGCCGCGAGCCCAACGATACCGACCGCGCGGCGATGCACTTCATCAGCACGGCGCCGGTCGAGAAGCCGGTCACTCCCCGCGATCTCGCCACGTACCTCGGCATCAGCACGGCCGCCGTCACGAGTGTCGTGCGACGGATGTCCGAGCGGGGGCAGATCGTCGTCGCCCCGCACCCCCTGGATGCCCGGTCCAAAGTTCTCCGTCCTTCGCTCCGTGATCTGCACGGTCACGGGGATGAGCTCACCCAGCGGGTCGCCGCCCTGGAGGAGGAGTTCTCCCCGGAGGAGGCCGCGGTGATCTCCCGCTTCCTGCGCCGACTCACCGACGAGCTCGGCGACCTTCCCTGATGGATTTGATTTAACTAGTTAAACTAGTAAACTATCCTCGTCCAGGTTTTCTGCCACGAGGAGAAGAACATGGGAACCCTCACCTACGCGAACCTCGCCGACCCGATCGAGATCGACGACGAGCTGCTCGCCCACCTTCGCGCCGCCACCGTGACCAAGCTGCGGCGCAACGAGCCGTTCGCGCTCACGGTGCAGACCGGCGCCGACCGCACCGAGACGCTGTGGATCCACGCGTCCATTCCGATCCGCTTCGTCGTCGAGACGTCGGTCACGCTCCAGCGGCCGCTGTTGGCCCGCCTCATGCAGGCCGCGGGCTCGACCGGCGGACTCGACCTCACCGACCCCGAGCTCTCGCTCGATGCGATGTCGCGCGAACTGCACGCGATGTCCGCCTGATAACGGAGGGGTGCACAACCTGCCTCATCGCCTCGGGATCCTCTTCAAGGGCTCTCGGATTCCCGGACGGTGACGGCTACGGCGAGAACGGAGCGGGGGCTCTGGATCGCCGACCGCGGCATCCGGCCGCCGGGATTCGGGTTCCCGGCAGCCGGATGCCGTTTCTTCGTCAGAGGGCGGTGTAGCCGCCGTCGACCAGGTGGTAGCTGCCGGTGATGAAGCTGGCCGCGTCGCTCGCGAGGAACACCACGAGGTTCGCCACCTCGTCCGCCTGGCCGAGGCGACCGATCGGGTGCTTCGACACGAGGAAGTCCTTCGCCTCGTCGCCCATGTTCGCCAGGAGCGGGGTGTCGATGAAGCCGGGGCCGACCGAGTTCACGCGGACGCCCTGCGCCGAGTACTCCAGAGCGGCGGTCTTCGTCATGCCGACGACGCCGTGCTTGGCGGTGACGTAGGCGGGGGAGCCTGCGAAGCCGACGCTGCCGAGGATCGAGGCGATGTTCACGACCGAGCCGCCGCCGTTGGCGAGGATCGACGGGATCTGCGCCTTCATGTTGCGGAACACCGCGTTGAGGTTGATGGCGATCACCTTGTCCCACGCGTCCTCCTCATAGTCCGCGGTGGGCGCGGTGGCGCCGCCGATGCCGGCGTTGTTGACGCCGATGCGGAGCGGGGCGAGCGAGTTGGCGAGCTCGACCGACGAGGCGATCCAGGCCGGGTCCGTCGCGTCGCCGACCGACGCCTCCGCGGTGCCTCCGGCGGCGCGGATCTCCTCGACGACCGCGTTCGCGTTCTCCGCGTTCAGATCGTTCACGACCACCGCCGCGCCGTTCTGCGCCAGCAGCAGGGCGACCGAGCGGCCGATGCCGCTGCCCGCTCCTGTCACGATCGCCGAGCGGTTCGAGACGTCGTACTGAGCCACTTTCGGGCTCCTTCCCGGGCGGGCGCGGTGCCGGGAGATCTTCTCGGACGGTCCGTCCTTCCCTCCAGCCTACGCCCGGAATACCGGGGTGGATTCATGTGAATGGAAATGCTCGGCCGCCTGGCTACGCTGTGGGGACCGTCTGCCGCGGGAGTGCCGACTCCGGCGGGACGAATCCGGAGGAGGCGACCAGTGGATCCGCTCGCAGATGAGTCCGAAGGCTCTCCGGGGGCGGACGCGTTCTCGCCCCTCGCCCTGGTCGTCGTCGGGGAGGATGACGGCGTGGTCGTGCGCCGTCTGCGTGCGGCGCGGCCGGATGCGGTTGTGACGGGTCTCGGGCCCGTCGACGCGGCCACCGTGGCGCACGCCTCCGCGACGGCTCATCTCGTGCTCGGCATCGGCGAAGTGTCCGCCGGCGCGTGGTGCGACGCGGTTATCGCGGAGGGCGACGAGGACGGCCTGTCCCGCTTCCTCGCCCGAGCGGCGGAGGTCGAGGAGCGGCGGAGGGCGCGGCGACTCCCTCCGGACACGCCGCCGATCCTCGAGTCGTGGTCGCCGCGCTGGGTGGCGGATGCCGCTCGCCTCGGCGCCCGCGTCGCCACGGCGTTCGACGGCGTCCCGGTGCGTGTCGATCACATCGGCTCGACGGCCGTGCCCGGGCTGCGCGCCAAGCCGATCATCGACCTTCAGGTGGGGGTGCACGACCTCGCGGACGCGGATGCCGCGGAGCAGCGCCTCGGGGACGCCGGCTTCGTGAACGTGCAGCGCATCGTGCCGGACGCGCCGGGCGTCTCCCGGGACAACGCGCGGACGGGCGGCGATCCGGACGAGTGGTCGAAACGCCTGTTCGCGAGCGTGGACGCCAGGGCCCGGGCGATCGTGCATGTGCGACGCGTCGGGGCGTCGAACGGGCGATACGCCCTCCTGTTCCGAGACTGGCTGCGGGCGGACTCGGAGGCGCGCGACGAGTATGCGGCGCTCAAGACCGCGCTGGCCTCCGCGCACCGGGGCGACCGTGACTTCGACGACTACGCGCGGGCGAAGGACCACTGGTTCGACCGGGCGCAGGGGGAGATGGAGGCCTGGGCGCGGGCGACCGGGTGGGTGGCGGGCGGCCGTGGGGCGTGAGTGCCGCGGAGCACTCTTGACACGCTCGCGACGCGGGTCTAACGTACAACCAAATGGTTGCACAAACGGAGTTGGGCGAAGCGGAGGTCGACCGTGTGTTCCACGCGCTGGCGACGTCGACCCGGCGGGACATCCTGCGCCGGACGATCGAGCGGGAGCAGTCCGTCTCGACCCTCGCCTCCGAGTACGAGATGTCGTTCGCCGCGGTCCAGAAGCACGTGGCCGTGCTCGAGGCCGCGAACCTCATCGTCAAGCGCGCCGAGGGACGCGAGCGGCTCGTCCGCGCGAACCCCGAGATGATCGCCCGCGCCAGGGCGCTCCTCGCCCGATACGAAGAGCTGTGGCGGTCGCGCATCGCCCGGCTCGACGATCTCCTGGCCGAGCCGTCCCCAGCCGCGGGGAAGCCGGCCCCCACCGACCCCACCAGCAGTCAACGCACCGAATCGCAAGGAGACTGACATGCCTGTCACGGACATCATCACGGATGCCGAGAACCTCACCATGACCGTCGTCGCCGACCTCGCCGCGCCCGTCGAGCGCGTCTGGGCCGCCTACACCGACCCGCAGCAGCTCGAGCGGTTCTGGGGTCCTCCCGGCTGGCCGGCCACCTTCACGCAGTGGGACCACACCGTCGGTGGCCGAGCCGTCTACACGATGAACGGTCCTCGCGGGGAGAAGGCCTCCGGCACGTGGGAGTTCCTGGAGATCGACGCGCCGCGCAGCTTCACGGTGCTCGACTCGTTCGCCGACGAGGACGGCACGCCGGACGCGAACCTCCCCTCCATGCGCATGACCTTCACGTTCGAGCCGACGGCCGAGGGCACGCGCATGGTCAACACGAGCCACTTCACGTCCGCCGAGGCGCTCGAGCAGGTCGTCGCGATGGGCGCCGTGGAGGGCACCCGGATGGCCATGGCCCAGCTCGACGCCGTGTTGCAGGACCTCCGCGACTACGCCCAGGGCAAGGGCACCCGGGTGGAGCTGCTGGACGACACGCACGTGCGCATCACCCGCCTCGTCGAGGGTCCGCGCGAGCTGGTGTGGCGCGCCCACTTCGAGCCCGAGCTCATCCGGCAGTGGATGCTCGGCCCGGACGGGTGGGAGATGACCGAGTGCGTGTCGGCGACCGAGGTCGGCCAGTCGTACCGGAACTCCTGGGCGCCCGTGGGCGACACGGAGGGTGAGCCGTTCGGCTTCGAGGGGGAGGCGCTGCTGATCGACGCCCCGAAGCG
Organism: Microbacterium meiriae; assembly: GCF_040686935.1. NCBI lineage: Bacteria > Bacillati > Actinomycetota > Actinomycetes > Micrococcales > Microbacteriaceae > Microbacterium > Microbacterium meiriae. Next base: position 967,115 of record NZ_JBFBMF010000001.1, on the reverse strand, counting down.
CGCCGTCACCACCGAGCGGATGCAGGGCATGCCGACCGAGACGCTCAACGACCTCAACCTCTACGAGGAGGACGGCGCGACCCTCGTGACGGTGCTCATCGAGTACCCCGACAAGGAGACGCGGGACATGATCCTCGCCACCGGCATGGCCGACGGCATGGAGGCCTCGTTCGCGCGGCTGGAGCGGGAGCTGCTGTCCGTCTGACGCCCCGGCACTCGCGCCGGAACAGGCGGTTCTCATGGAGAGCCGCCTGTTCCGGCGCTTCTGCCTGTGCGAAAGCGGGATAAAGTGGCGGCACGATGAGGATCACGCGCCGTACCCTGCTCCTCGGCGCCGGTGCCGGTGCCGTCTCGGTGCTTCTCGCCTCCTGCACCCCGGAGCCGGAACCGACGCCGACCCCCACTCGCACGCGCGAACCGGAGCCGCCGCCCGGTGTCCCCGCCCCGAGCGGCAGTATCCGCAGCACCTGGACCACCGACCCGTTCGCCCGGGGCGCCGCGAGCTTCACTCCCGTGGGGGTGCTCGCCGCGACCCGCACGGCGCTCGCGCAGCCCGTCGACGACCGGCTCTTCTTCGCGGGCGAGGCGACCGACGACGAGGCGCCGGGTACCGTCCGCGGCGCCCTGCGGTCGGGCCGCCGTGCCGCTCGGGAGCTCACCGTCGCCGCGGAGGACGGCGAGCGGGTGGCCGTGATCGGCGCCGGGATCGCCGGGGCGACCGCCGCCGCGCAGCTCGCGGAGGACGGCCTGCAGGTGACGGTGTTCGAAGCGCGCGACCGCGTCGGCGGCCGGATCCTCTCCCGCACGGGCGACGACTGGCCGGTTCCGGTGCAGCTCGGCGCGTGGCTGTTCGGCGACGCCGACGCGGAGCTTCTCGATGCGATCGACGAGGGGGACATGGAGCTCGTCGACCTCGAGGGGGCGCGGTGGCGCTCGGCCGAGGGTGACGTCGACCCCGTGGATCCGCAGCCGGTGGAGGCCGCGGTGACCACGGCACAGGCCGCCCCGCAGGACTCCTCCGTGGCGGACGCCCTGGTGGCGGCCGGCATCGACCCGGAGGATCCCGCGACGGCCGCGCTCCTCGCGCTCCTCGCGGCACGGACGGGCGCGGACGCCGCCGACCTGTCGAGCTGGTTCGCCCCGCCGCTCCCCGACGCGGCGCTGCAGGGGGTCGGCGACGACCTGACCCCGTTCATCGAGAGCGCCCTGGACGGGGTGAAGGTGGGGCTCAGCTCGCCGGTCACCCGTCTTGCGTGGGACGACACCGGGGTGAGTGTGCGCCTCGGCACCGGGGAGGCCCTCTCCTTCGGCCGGGTGCTGCTGACGGTGCCGCTCGGGGTGCTGCAGGAGCAGGGAATCGAGTTCGATCCGCCGCTGCCGTTCGACAACCGCGGCGCCGTGTCCGCGCTCGGCATGGGCGCGATCGAGACGGTGTGGCTGCGGTGGGACGAGCCGTTCTGGGACGGCGACGAGGCGATCTGGCACGCGGTCGGCGAGGACATCGCGATCCCCACGTGGATCAACCTCCGCCCCTCGACCGGCGAGAACGTGCTCGTCGGGATCGTGGGCGGCGCGGCGGCGCGGGACTTTGCGGAGCTCGGGGAGGCCGAGGCCGTCGAGGCGGCGCTCGGGTCGCTGGCGCTCTACGCCTGAACCGTCTCGCGTGCGGTCTCGGCCGGGGCCCTGTCCTCGGGCGGCGGCTCCGTACGAGCGCGGTCCCACGGGTCCGGCAGGCGGCTGATGAGCACGAGCGCGGTCGCCACAGTGGCGAAGACGGCCAGGGCGATCGCGCAGGAGAGAGTGAACTCGACCGGACCGCTCACCTGCCGCGGGTCGAGGAAGTAGTACGGGTACCAGCCGATCAGGGGTCCGCGGACGAGTGTCGCGACGCCCCACAGCACCGGGTACGCCAGAGTCACCGGGATCACGCGCCACGGCACCGCCCGATGTCCGGGGGCCAGGGCCCAGGCGGCGACGGTCACCGCGGGCAGCCAGAAATGCAGGACCTGGTCCGACCACGGCACATCGATGCGGATACCCCGGACTCCGGCCTGCCAGACCAGGATCGCGAACACGAGTCCGGCGGTGATCGTCCAGGTGAGCACGAGGGCGAGCGCCACCGTGAGCCACCGCGGATCGCTGGCTCTCCGCAGCGCGAGGACTCCCGCGATGGTGAGGAGGACGACGAAGGCGATGTTCGACTGATTGGTCAGATACGCGAAGAAGTTCTGGCTCGCGATGGTGTTCGACGCGAGTCCCCACGCGAGGCGGTGGATGAGCGCGATGAGGCAGACGGCGGCGGCGGTGAGCCGGAGCAGGCCGAAGACGGTGCGCTTGTTCACCGTCGCCTCGTCCTTTCCGCCATCCGCCGAGTCTACGGAGCCGACCCGGGGTGACGCCGCATCAGGCCCCCGCGCGGGTTCAGGCGCGGGTGGGTGTGGGGGCCGGTTCTCGCGGGAATGCCTGTTCTCGCGGGGTCGGTCAGCGCCGCGGGGCGCGCGTGGACCACAGAGCCAGCGCGATGAGGGCCGGCTGGAAGAACAGACGCACGAAGCGCTTCATATCGGTGTCGAGTCCGAAGCCGTCCCGGTGATGCATCCACTGGGCCACGTTGCCGGGGAACACCGCGGCGAAGAAGAGCGCGGCGACGGTGCCGACCGTGCGACGGCGGCGACGGGCGAGAAGGAGAGCGGAGCCGAGTGCGACCTCGGCGACGCCGGACGCGAGCACCGTGGTGTCGGGATCGAGCGGCAGCGATTCCGGCACCTGCGCCTGGAACTCCTCGCGGGCGAACGTGAGGTGGGAGACGCCGGCGAACACGAGCGAGACGCCGAGGAAGATCCGGCCGATGGTGCGGGGAGTCGACATGCTGCGAGTGTACGCCCCACGCTCTCCGTCAGATCAGGCGGCGGAGCGCTTCTTCCAGGGTGATGCCCTGCGCTTCGGCGCGGTCCCGGAGGCGGGCGTGCTCGTCGGTGGACAGCGGGACCTGGAGCACGATGGGGTCGTCCTGGGCGAGGTCGAGTCCGTCGAGGAGGTCTGAGGTCTCGGCCCACAGCGGCTGAGCGAACTCCGCCTCCGCGACGGGCGCCGACGTGCGCGACGGGGCCGCGGAAGAGGGCGACGGTGCAGCGGCTGCAGTGGCTGCAGCGGCTGCAGCGGCGACCGGGGCGGAGGCCGCGACGGCGGCTCCGGCGTCGGTCGCGCGGGTGAACCCGGGGCCTCGCCGCGGCTCCTGCTTCTGCTGGTAGGCCTTGGCGGCGGCGTTCGCGCGCTCGTCGGCGGCCTCGTTCAGGGGGTGACCGGCGTGGCCCTTGACCCAGGAGAACTCGACGTCGCGACCGCGCATGGCCTCGTCGATCCCCTCGAGGAGGTCGCGGTTCAGCACGGGCCCGCCATCGGACTTCCGCCAGCCGCGACGCTTCCAGCCGGGCATCCACTTCGTCACGGAGTCGATCACGTAGCGGCTGTCGCACTCGATCAGCAGCTTCTCGTCGGTGCCGGCCGTCGCCTGGAGCAGCTCGAGGACAGCGCGGAGCTCGCCCTGGTTGTTCGTGCCGTGCGGGGAGCCGCCGGCGGCCCAGTTCGCGTCGTCGATGTACCAGGCCCAGCCGTTCGGGCCTGGGTTGCCCAGGGCGGAGCCGTCTGCGGCGGCGGTGATGGTCATCCGTCCACCGTATCGCTGGCCGCGGACGGACTTTCGCGCCGAGGTCGCACGGAATCCCCGGGAGCCTGCGACGGGAGTGGGAGAGTGCGACGTCGTGCGGGGTCAGTCCTCGGGGTCGGCGTTCTCGGTGCTCTCGGCCTCGGGAGCGGGCGGGGCGACCGGGAACACGATCGAGCTCACCGAGGAGGGGGTGTCGAGGCCGAGGGTCAGCGGGTCGAGCGCCGGCGCGGCGTCGAGTGTGTCCGCGGCCGAGGTCTCGAGAGGCTCAGAGGGGAGTCCCCACTGCTTCTCTTCTTCCTCGGGTCGCTGCTGGAAGAGTCCCATGCGTCCATTGTGACCCCCGGTCGGCGCGAGGTCACCGTTTCCCACCGAGGTCGCAGGGATCCGGCGGGCTCCTGCGACGGGAGTGCGAATCTGCGACCGCGGGCTCACGCGTCGCGAGCGGCCTCCCGCACGGCATCGACGAGGGCGCGCCACGGACCGTCCACGGCGGAGTCGGGCAGCTCCCGCTCCCGGCGCTCGGAGGGGGTGCGGGCGCGGATGCTCCACACGAACCGGTCGGCCCCCGGCTCCGTGTCGACGTCGTCGTCCCAGGGGCAGCTGTCGATGAGGCCTATCCACTCCTCGGCGTCCGGAGGCTCGGCCTCCACGCGCCACTGGCGACGGATGCCGGCGAGCCCTCCCGAGCGCACGACGGCGATGACGACGGGGGCGTCAGGCGGCGTCGGGTCCTCGGTCATCCTCATAGACTCCCACGGTCATCCAGGCGCGTCGAGCCGCGGCGACCGTCTCCTGATCGACCGTGGCCGCTGCGGCGACCGTGGCGTCGGCGAAGTCCGTGAAGTTCGCGGTGCTCGACAGACCGCCGGTGAGCGCCCGGTACCAGACCGTGCCGGCGCGGTCCCAGGCGTTGCCGCCGAGGTCGAGGGCGAAGAGGGCGAAGGCGCGGTTCGGGATGCCGGAGTTGATGTGCACGCCTCCGTTGTCTTCGGTCGTGCGCACGAATCCGCTCATGTGGTCGGGCTGCGGGTCTTTCCCGAGTTCATCGTCGTCGTAGGCCGTGCCCGGCGCGATCATGGAGCGCAGAGCCGACCCCTCCACGGCGTCGGTGAAGATCTCCGCCCCGATGAGCCAGCTCGCCTGGTCGGCGGACTGCCCCAGCGCGTACTGCTCGGTGAGGGCGCCGAACACGTCGGCGACGGACTCGTTCAGTGCGCCCGGCTGACCCTGGTACTCCAGGTTCGCCGTGTGCTGCACGACGCCGTGGGCGAGCTCATGCCCGATCACGGTGAGCGATCCGGTGAAGTGCTGGAACACCTCTCCGTCGCCGTCCCCGAACACCATGCGCTCGCCGTCCCAGAACGCGTTGTCGTAGTCGACGCCGTAATGGACGGTCGCGTCGAGGGGAGCGCCGGCGTCGTCGAGCGAGTTGCGGCCGAACGCGGAGAGCAGCATCTCGAACGTCGCGCCCAGGCCGTCGAACGCCTCGTTGACGGCGGTGTCGGCGACCGGCTCGTCGTCTTCCGTGCGGACCACGGCCCCCGGGAGCTGCTGCGTGTTGCCGGCGTCGCTGATCGTGCGGTTCGGCGCATCGGAGAGCTGCGCGACGAGGTCGCCGTTCTCGTCGATGGAGAGGTCGATGCGGGCGCGGAAGGGCGGGCGCCCGGCGGTGAGCGTCTGCCGGGCGGCGGCGGCGGCCTTGGGGAAACGACCCGACTCGGCCAGGCGCGCGAGCAGGTAGGAGGGGACGACGCCGGGGTGCGGGAAGGATTCTGCGCTGCTCATGCGTCGACCCTACGCCGGGGATCGGACAGAGCAGGAGACCCGCTGCCGTTCCGCGAGGACGGCGGGAGCCATGGCGGCGCTGGCCGTGCGGGTGCTAGTCGGCTGATTCGCCACGGGAGGCGCCGGGTCGGCGACGTGCCCCGACGATGAGCAGCACGATTCCCAGCACCGCCAGCAGGATGTTCACGCCGAGGTACACGGCGCCGTCGGCGCCGCCCGCCCGGACGACCGAGAAGGATGCGACCGTCCCGATGACGGAGAGAGCGAGGCACACGAAAGCGACGATCCTCAGCGTGCCGGCCTTCCTCATCCCATCCCTTCCGTCCGGACCCAGCGTAGCCGCGAGGCGCCGGGCACCCCACACGGCAGGAGACCCCCAGGACTGTCGCGTAAAATCGGCCTAATGACCGACGCGCCCGACGCCACTCCCGACCTGGGCCCCGGCATCGACCCCGACGACCTCGCCACGACGCTGCGCGTCCTCGCCGAGCTGCACACGATCGACAACGAGCACCCCGACTTCGTGGCCGTGCGCCACGCGACCGCGGCGATGTTCAAGGCGGTCAAGCGCGTGCGGCGCAAGGAGATCCGGGACGCGATCGCCGAGGCGGACAAGGCCGTCGTCGCTCGCACCGCCACCGGCGCTCCCGACCGCATCGACGACGAGACGCGCGGCAACGATCTCGCCACGAGCGTGGTGGACGCGCCCATCGCCGGCGAGCTCCTCAAACCCCGCAACTGCTACATCTGCAAGCAGCCGTACACGCTCGTCGACGCGTTCTACCACCAGCTCTGCCCTGACTGCGCGCGTTTCAGTCACGGCAAGCGCACCGCCCGCACGGACCTCACCGGCAAGCGCGCTCTGCTCACCGGCGGCCGCGCGAAGATCGGCATGCACATCGCGCTGCGCCTCCTCCGCGACGGTGCGCACACCACGATCACCACCCGATTCCCGCGTGACGCCGTGCGCCGGTTCTCGGCCCTGCCGGATGCGGGCGACTGGCTGCACCGGCTGCGCGTGGTCGGCATCGACCTCCGCGACCCGGCCCAGGTGATCGGGCTCGCCGACTCGGTCGCCGCGCAGGGGCCCCTCGACATCCTCATCAACAACGCCGCCCAGACGGTCCGCCGCTCGCCGGGAGCCTATTCGCTGCTCGCCGACGCGGAGCTCCAGCCGCTGCCGGACGGCCCGCTGCCGGAGATGGAGACCTTCGGGCACACCGTCGACCCGCACCCGCAGGCGCTGCAGGCCTCGGTCGATTCACACCCGCTGCTGTCGGTGGCCGCGCTCGGGGGCACGGTCGCAGAGCAGGGGGGACAGGCGCTCACCGCGGAAGACCTCGCACGGCTCGCGATGGCACCGGGCTCGTCCTCGCTGGAGAAGCACGCGGACGGCACGGCGATCGACGCGGGCGGACTCGTGCCGGACGTGAACCGCGTCAACAGCTGGGTGCAGTCCGTGGATCAGGTCGATCCGCTGGAGATGCTCGAGGTGCAGCTCGCCAACACGACCGCGCCGTTCCTGCTCATCAGCCGGCTGCGGGCGTCGATGGCCGCGTCGCCGTCGCGCCGGAAGTACGTCGTGAACGTCTCCGCGATGGAGGGGCAGTTCTCCCGGCGCTACAAGGGTCCAGGCCACCCGCACACGAACATGGCGAAGGCCGCGCTGAACATGCTGACCCGTACGAGCGCGGGGGAGATGCTGGAGACGGACGGCATCCTCATGACCGCCGTCGACACCGGCTGGATCACCGACGAGCGCCCGCACTACACGAAGGTCCGGCTCGCGGAGGAGGGCTTCCACGCCCCGCTCGACCTGGTCGACGGCGCCGCCCGCGTGTACGACCCGATCGTGCGCGGCGAGGCCGGCGAGGACATCCACGGCGTCTTCCTCAAGGACTACGAGCCCAGCCCCTGGTGACGCCCGTTCGACTCCGTTCGAATCGCCTGAATGGTTCTATCCGGAGCCGAAACAGGGCCAATCGCGCGATTCGAAAGCCGGGTCAGCCGGGATAGGGGTGCGGGAACCAGGCGGTCACGATGAGGCCGCCGCCGGTGCGGGGCGTCAGCACGAGGGTGCCGCCGTGGGTCTGGGTGATGCGCTGGACGATCGCGAGGCCGAGGCCCACCCCGGCGTGCTCCGCTCCCCGCGTGCGCTCGGTGCCGCGCTGGAAGGGTTCGACGAGCGTCGCGACCTGGGAGGCGGGGAGCTCCGCACCGGTGTTCTCCACGACGAGGGCCACCGCGTCCGGGAGGGAGTGCGTGCGCACCGCGACGGAGCCGCCGCCGTCGCCCCGGTTGTGGACGATCGCGTTGGCGACGAGGTTCATGACCAGTTGCGGCAGCAGGGCGGAGGAGCCGAGCACGGTCGCCGGGACGCCGGAGACCTCGACCTCGACCCCGCGGCGGTCGGCGAGCGGGAGGAGAGCCTCGACGGACTCCTCGGCCAGGAGCGACAGGTCGATGAGGGTCCGCGGGAAGGTGCGCTGATCCGCCCTGCTCAGCAGCAGCAGCGCCTCGGTGAGGTCGATCGCCCGCGTGTTCACCTCGCGGAGCCGGTCGATGAGGGCGTCGACGTCCCGGTCGGGATCGGTGCGGGCCACGTCGAGGAGCGTCTGCGAGATGGCCAAGGGGGTCCGCAGCTCGTGCGAGGCGTTCGCGGCGAAGCGCTGCTGCTCGGAGACGTGCGCCTCCAGCTGCTCCAGCATGGTGTCGAAGACGTCGGCGAGGTCGCGGAACTCGTCGCTCGGGCCCTCCATGCGGATCCGGTGCGACAGCGAGCCCTGGGCCGCGAGCCGGGCCGCGTCGCCGATGCGGTCGAGCGGGGCCAGCATCCGGCCGGCGAGCAGCCACCCGCCGCCGAGACCGATCGCGAGCAGGGCGACCATCACCATCGCGGCGACGGGCACGAACGCCCGGATCAGATCCGAGCGGTTGGGGACGAAGAACTCGACGACGGGGATCTGCACATCCGGGACGTACCGCAGGAGGTAGAGCGCCACGGCGCCGAGCAGCAGGAGGCCGGAGACGACGACGATGCCCGCGTAGCTCAGTGTCAGCTTGAGGCGGACGCTCATCCCCTGCCGCCTACGCATCCGGGTCGGCCCCGATCCGGTAGCCGACGCCGGGCACCGTGAGGATCAGCCACGGCTCGCCGAGGCGCTTGCGCAGCGAGGAGACGGTGATGCGGACGGCGTTCGTGAACGGGTCGGCGTTCTCGTCCCACGCCCGTTCCAGCAGCTCCTCGGCGCTGACCACCCCGCCCTCGGCGTCGACGAGCACCTCCAGCACGGCGAACTGCTTGCGGGTGAGGGCGACGTACCGGCCGTCGCGGTAGACCTCGCGGCGGAACGGGTCGAGACGAAGACCGGCGATCTCCAGCACCGGCGGTCGCGCGCGCTGGCGGCGGCGATCCAGGGCGCGCAGCCGCAGCACCAGCTCCCGCAGCTCGAACGGCTTGGTGAGGTAGTCGTCGGCGCCGAGCTCGAACCCGGAGGCCTTGTCGTCGAGGCGGTCGGCGGCCGTGAGCATGAGGATGGGGATGCCGCTGCCCGAGGCGACGATCCAGCGCGCGATGTCATCGCCGGAGGGACCCGGCACGTCGCGGTCGAGGATGGCGATGTCGTAGGCGTTGATGCCGAGCAGCTCCAGCGCGGTGTCGCCGTCGCCGGCGATGTCGGCCGCGATCGCCTCGAGCCGCAGCCCGTCGCGGACCGCCTCGGCGAGGTAGGGCTCGTCCTCGACGATCAGCACACGCATGGCAGCGATCCTACGCAGTGCGGCATATCGGCGGTGTATGGAAAACGCCATACGCCCTGGCAACCGCGTCCTCTCTTCACTGGAAGCATGAACGACCTCCACACCCCCCGAGCCGTCCGGGCACGGCGCCGTCGGCGGATCGCCACCACGGCCTCCGTGCTGGCACTCGCGGTGGTCGCCGCCGTCGCCGTGCAGCAGTCGCTGTCGGCCGCGTTCGCCGAGACCGCCCCGATCGTCACGCCCGCCACCACCGGCTCCTCCGGCTCCGACACCGATCCGCATCCGCCGACCACCGGATCGGTGCTCGCCCCGAGCGAGGCGGACGGCGTGATCCGCGACGGCGATCAGCCGACGGTCTTCGACGTCGACAGGATCGCCGTCGGCAACCTCGACCCCGCGCTGCTCGACGCCCTCCAGCGTGCCGCCTCCGATGCCGAGGCCGACGGGGTCACCTTCGTCGTGAACAGCGGATGGCGGTCGGCCACGCTGCAGGAGCAGCTGCTCCGCGACGCCATCGACGACTACGGCTCGGAGGAGGAGGCGCGCCGCTGGGTGGCGACCGCCGAGACCTCGGCGCACGTCTCCGGCGACGCGGTCGACCTCGGTCCGCTCCCCACCCTCGACTGGCTCGCCCAGCGCGGGTGGCGCTACGGGCTCTGCCAGACCTACGCCAACGAATCCTGGCACTACGAGCTGCGAGCGGAGGCTGTCGAGGACGGCTGCCCGGCACAGTACGCCGATGCCACCGAAGACCCGAGGATGCAGCGATGACCGCGGTGCTCGCGGAGGGGGCGACCCTGTCCCGCCTGCACGCACCGACCCTGTCCACCCTTCCGGGCGCCGTCGCCGAGAACCTCCGCCGCGTGCGGGCCGCCGCTGCGGTTCCCGTCATGGCCGTGGTCAAGGCCGACGCCTACGGTCACGGCATGGTGGCGGTGGCGACCGCCGCCGTGGCCGCGGGAGCCGAGTGGCTCGGGGTCACCGACGTCGCCGAGGGGGTCGCGCTGCGCGAGGCCGGCCTGCGGGTGCCGATCCTCGCCTGGCTGCATCCGGCGGGCATCGACGCGCCGCTCGCGGCCGCTGCGGGGGTCGACGTGGCCGTGGGCTCCGTCGAGGAGCTGCGCCAGCTCGCGGCCGATGCCACAGCTTCCGTGCGGGTGCACCTGCACCTCGACACCGGGATGGCGCGCGGAGGGTGCCCCGTGGAGGACTGGGACACTCTGCTGCGCACGGCGAGGGCGGCCCGTGGACGGATCGATGTCGTCGGGGTGATGGGGCACCTCCCCTGCGCGGACGCCGCGGATCCGCGGGCGAACGCGGCCGCGGTGCTGCGGATGCGCCAGGGGAGGGACGCGGTCCTGCGCGCCGGGTTCGGACCGCTGCTCGTGCACCTCGCGGCGACGTCGGGGGCTCTCACGGACCCCGCCACGCACTTCGACATGGTGCGGGTGGGGGCCGCCCTCGTGGGGATCGACCCGTCCGAGACGGTGTCGTTGGTCGGGGCCTCCCGGTTCACCGCGCCCGTGGTGCACAGCGCCGCCGTGCCGGCCGGAACCGTCGTGGGCTACGGGGGCACGCACACGACGGCGACGGCCACGCACCTGAGCGTCGTGGGCGTCGGGTACGCGGACGGCATCCCGCGGGAGGTCGGGCCCGGTGCGGGGGTGGAGATCGGCGGGGAACGGCACCTGATCGTCGGGAGGGTGTCGATGGATCAGATCGTCGTCGACACCGGGGGGAGGGTGTTCCCGCGGGGAGCGGTCGCGACGGTGTTCGGGCCGGACGGCGGCGCAGTGCCGTCGGTGCAGCACTGGGCACGGTGGGCGGGCACGATCCCGCACACCATCGTCACGGGCATCGGCCCGCGAGTGAGGAGGAGCGTGGCATGACGATGAAGGTCCTGGTCATCGGAGGGGGACAGAACCCGGAGCACGAGGTGTCGCTCGCGTCGGCGGCGGCGGTCGCCGCGGCGCTGCGGTTGGGGGGACACGCCGTCACGACCGTGACGATCGACAGCGACGGCGTGTGGCGCGCGGACGGCATCCCGCCCGGCGTGAGTCCGGCGGCATCGTTGCAGCAGGCCCTGCCGCTGCTCGCGGCGAGCGACGTCGTGTTCCCGGCCGTGCACGGGGCGCTCGGGGAGGACGGCGCCCTCGCGGCGCTGTGCGCGCTCGCCGGGGTCCCCGTGGTGGGATCCGCGCTGGGGGCGGGGGCGATCGGCATGGACAAATGGGCCACGAAGCTGGTGGCCCAGGCCGTGGGGCTGCGGACCGCCAGGGGGCGACTGGTCGCCGCGGAGGACATCGGCGATGTGGAGTTCGACGGCGAGGTCGTGGTCAAGCCGGTCACGGCCGGCTCGAGCCACGGCGTGAGCCTGGTGACGGAGGAGGGCGACCTGCTCACGGCGCTGCGGGGGGCAGCGCGGTTCGACCGGCGGATCCTGGTCGAGGAGGTCGTGCACGCACGGGAGATCGACGTCGCCGTGCTGCGGGAGAAGGGCGGGGTGCGGTGGGCCGCCCCGCCCCTGGAGATCCACGCGCCCGGGCTCTTCGACACCGCGACGAAGTACGACGGCACGGCCCGCTTCACGGTTCCCGCGCAGCTCGATACAGCTGCCACGACGGCGCTCAAGCGCGCGGCGATCGCGATGTTCGATGCCCTGGGGTGCGACGGCGTCGCCCGGATGGACTTCTTCCTCACGGACGAGGGCCCTGTGCTCAACGAGGTGAACACGATGCCGGGACTGACCGCCGCATCCCAGGTGCCGCGGATGTTCGCGGCGGCCGGGGTGGACTACGTCGACCTCGTGGGCAGGCTCGTCCGAGCGGCCGTGTGAGAGGGGCTCGACACGGCGCGTGCGGAGGCGGATGCTCACCGGAGGACGGGATCCGGGGCGGAGAGGAGCGCGAGTTCGGAGCGACGGGGGAGCCCCGCCCAGTCGCCGGCGTTCAGACACGCGAAAGCCCCTGTCTCGACCGCCGTGATCAGGCGCTCCTCCGGGGTGCGGCCCGCGGCACGATCAGCGAGGTATCCCCCGACGAACGCGTCTCCCGCTCCGACGGTGTCGACGGGCTCGATCGGGACGGCCGCGACCCGGAGCAGCTCGTCGTCGAGGAGAGCGGTGCAGCCGTCGGCGCCGCGTTTGATGATCGTCTCCCGCGGGCCCAGCGCGGCGATACCACGGGCGAGCTGTTCCGCCTCGCCGTCGTGGTCGAGCAGCAGCATCGCCTCGTCCTCGCCGGCGAAGACGATGTCGGCATCGCGGGCAAGCCGTCGGTAGACGGGTGCCGCATCGGCGGGAGCCCACAGAGTCGAGCGATGGTTGACGTCGAACGACACGGTCACCCCGTGCGTCCTGGCCTCCTCCACGGCAACGAGCACGGCGTCGAGCGCGGTCGGCGACAGTGCCGGTGTGATGCCGGTGACGTGCAGGATCCGGGCCGCGCGGATCGTCGTCAGCGGCAGATCGGAGGGGGCGAGGCGGGACCCGGCGCTGCCCGACCGTGCGTAGGTCACTCGCGCGAGGGAGGGGGTCCGCACCTCGCGCACCATGTGGGCCGTCGGGGCGTCGGAATCCCTCACCGCGTGGACGCCGACCTCCTCCGCGCGCAGTTCCCGGAGGATGAGGTCGCCGAACGCATCGGCGCCGACACGTCCGCACCAGGCCGCGGAGCCGCCCAACCGGGCGATCGCGATGGCGACGTTACTCTCCGCCCCTCCGATGCTGAGGGTGAAGGCCGTGTTGTGCGCCAGCGGGCCGAAGCCGGCTGAGCGGAACAGAGCGAGCGTCTCGCCCAGGGTCACGACGTCCACCGGTCCCACGCTCCGCGGCGTCGCCGGCATCGTCATCGGGCCAACCAGCCGCCGTCGACGGGGAGCACCGTCCCGTGCACGTAGGCGGCGGCGTCGGATGCAAGGAAGACGACGGCGCCCACGAGATCGTCCGGGGAGCCCCAGCGACCCGCCGGGATTCGCTCCAGGATCTGCGTGTTGCGCGTCTCGTCGGAGAGCAGGGCCTCGTTCATGTCAGTGCCGATGTACCCGGGTGCGACGGCGTTCACATTCACCCCGCGTGACGCCCACTCGTTGCAGAGAGCCTTGGTGAGCTGAGCCACGGCGCCCTTCGAGGCGGCATACGCCGCGACCCGGAGGCCACCCTGATAACTGAGCAGGGACGCCATGTTCACGACCTTGCCGTAGCCCCGCTCCAGCATGGCGGCACCGAACCCCTGCGCGAGCTGGAAGGCAGCGCGCGTGTTCACGTCGAGGACGGCGGTGAAGTCGTCGAGAGGGAAGTCCGCCGCATCGTGGCGGGCCTGAATACCGGCGTTGTTGACGAGGATGTCGACGTCGTGGTGGGCGCGGACGTCGTCGATCGCCCGTGCGAGGGAAGCGGTGGATGCCAGATCGACAGTCACGGCGCTCAGCGCGCCCGCGCATTTCGCTGCAGCGCGCTGCAGGCTCTCCGCCGGCGCTCCTCGTTGCATCGTCACGACGCGGGCGCCGGCGTGCAGGAGTCCCTCCGCGACTGCGGCGCCGATTCCGCGTGAGGCTCCGGTCACGACCGCGGTCCGTCCGTCCAGTCGGAACGACGCGGCGGTCACCGTCCACCCTCCTCGTCCGCGGAACCCATTCCGACCAGCACCTTCAGAGCGGCGCCGGCGGAGGTCGCTGCGGCGAATGCGGCGGAGGCGCCATCGAGACCGAAGGTCGACACCGGCAGCCGTTCGAGACCGAGGGCGTCGCTCTGGATGATCTCGACGGCCTCGCGGAAGTCAGCCGTGGTGTAGACGCGGACGCCCACCATCGACTGCTCGGCGAACGTCACCGCCTGCAGGTCGAACGGGGTCGGCTGCTTGTACACCCCGACGAGCACGATCGTGCCGCGGATGGCGGCGGCTCGCGGGAGGTGCAGGGCGACGGACGGGTGAGCGGCGGTATCGAACACGATATCCGCGCCCCCGCCGAACAGGGCGCGGATGTTGTCGGCAGCGGTCTCGCCCGCCGACAGCGTCCGGAACCCCAGCTCCTCGGCGACAGTCCGTCGCTCCGCGCTGGGTTCGACCACCACCACGGGGCCCGCGCCCCGATGACGGGCGACCAGGGCCGTGAGGATGCCGATGGGGCCGGCGCCGAACACGACGACGGTCTCAGCACCGGTCAGTCCGGACCGGCTCACGGCATGCACGGCGACCGCCAGGGGCTCGACGAGCGCGGCCACCCTGGCCGGCACGACGTCGTTGAGCGGGAAGAGCCGGTCGTCCGGGAAGACCGCGAACTCGGCGAGTCCCCCGGGTTCGTCGATGCCGTAGAGGCCGAGGCGCTCGCACACGTGCGTGTGTCCCGCGCGGCAGGGCGCGCACACGCCACAGCTGAGAAGCGGCAGCACCGCGACGCGGCGGCCTCGGAGGCGCTCATCGCCCGTCTCGACCACGCGCCCGACGATCTCGTGGCCCATCACGAGCGGCGCCGTCGCGCGGGGGTGGGAGCCGTGCAGGATCGAGAAGTCCGTGCCGCAGAGCCCGGTGTACTCGATGCGCACGAGCGACGCGCCGGCGGCGGTGGAGGGTCGGGGCAGCGAGGCGATCTTCAGCCGGTCAGGGCCCTCCCACAGCACGGCTTTCATCATCGTTCTCGTCACTGTCGCACCTCCGGGTTCAGCAGGTCGCGTGGTGTGCGGCCTGCGCAGTAGTCCACGACGTTCTCGATGGCCCGTCGCTTGAGCTCCGATTCGGATTCCTCGCTGTACCACGCGGTGTGCGGCGTCACCACGACCGAAGGCAGTTGCAGCAACGCGCTCGTCGGCGGGAGCGGCTCCTCCTCGAACACGTCGAGCGCAGCGGCCTTCACCGCGCCGCTCCGCACGGCACGCACGAGCGCCGCCGTGTCGACGACGCCGCCGCGGCAGGTGTTGACCAGCAGAGCACCGGGCTTCATCCGAGACAGCGCGCGGTCGTCGATCAGGTGCCGCGTGCTTTCGTCGAGCGGCACATGCAGCGAGACCACGTCCGCTGCGGCGAGGAGCTCGTCGAGGTCGACGAGCCGCACTTCGCGTGCTCTCGCATCGGCCCGCGGGTCATGGCCGATCACGGTGAAGCCCAGGGCCGCCGCCTTGCGCGCCGTCGCGGTGCCGATCCGGCCGACGCCGACGACGCCGAAGGTCAACGCCGAGATGCGGTGCAGCGGCTTGACGTCGCTGAGGCTGTACACGCCGGCCCTGGTCCGGCGGTCGAGCTCGGTCACTCCCCTGACGAGCGACAGGGCCAGGGCGATCGCATGATCCGAGACGTCCTCGGTCCCGTAGTCCGGCACGTTGCAGACCGCGATGCCTCTGGCGGTGGCCGCGGGGACATCGACCGTGTCGACGCCGACACCGTAGCGGCCGATCGCCCGGAGCCGGGGCAGCGCGTCGAGGACGCGGGCGGTCACGGGGGCGTACTGCACGACGACGGCGTCGGCGTCCGCCGCCGCAGCGATCACCTCGTCCTCCGACCGACACTGGAACAACTCCAGGTCGACACCGCCCGCCTCCGCGACCGCCCGTTCTTCGGCGATGTCGTCGTGGTCGCAGTCTGTGATCACGATCCGCATGTGACGTCCTCTCCTTCGTGGCGCCGCATCATCCACGTCGAGATGCGGCGGGGTGTTGGCAACAGTAGTGGATGTGTGTATGTTTAGGAAATCGGTTTTCTAGCGGGTCTCGCAGACCCATGACCCGGAGCATCCATCAATGGCGAAGATCACGAACGTCCGCACCGACCTCTATCGAGTGCCGCTGGCCACGCGTCTCTCGGACAGCACTCACGGCGATATGGACGATTTCGAACTCATCGTCGTGCGGGTGACAGACGCCGACGGTGCCACCGGGATGGGATACACGTACACGGTCAACGCGGGCGGGCACGCCGTCGCCCGGATGGTCGACCCCTACCTGAGCGACGTGCTCGTCGGCGAAGATGCGGACAGGATCGAGGCGCTCTGGCAGAAGATGTGGTGGCACCTGCACTATGCCGGTCGCGGCGGCCATGTCACCTCGGCGATCTCCGCGGTCGACATCGCGCTCTGGGACCTCAAGGGGCGCCGCCTCGGCCAGCCGCTCTGGCGGGTGTTCGGCGGCTTCGACCCGCAGGTCCCTGTCTACGCCGGCGGCATCGACCTGCAGTTCTCCGTCCCGCAGCTCCTCGCCCAGGCTGACGCCTTTCAGGAACAGGGCTTCCGTGCGATCAAGATGAAGGTCGGCCGGGACGAGCTCCGTGACGACATCATGCGGGTCGCCGCCATGCGGGAGCACCTCGGCGACGGGTTCCCGCTCATGGTGGACGCCAACATGCGGTGGTCGGCGGACCGGGCCATCGCGGCCGCCCGCGAGCTCCGCGCGTTCGATCTCGTGTGGTTGGAGGAGCCGGTGATCCCGGACGACCTCCCCGGACAGGCACGCGTGCTCGCGTCCGGCGGCCTCCCGGTGGCCGCTGGCGAGAACCTGCACACCCTGTACGAGTTCCGTGCCGCGATCGACGCGGGTGCCGTGACCTATCCCGAGCCGGATGTGAGCAACTGCGGCGGCATGACCGTCTTCCGCAAGATCGGCTCCCTCGCCGAGGCGCACAACCTCCCGGTGACCAGCCACGGCGTGCACGACCTCACGGTGCACTGCCTGGCGGCGGCACCCAACCGCACCTACATGGAGGCGCACGGGTTCAGCCTGGAGCCCTACCTCGCCGAGACCATGCCCATCGTCGACGGGTCCGTGACCGCGCCGGAGCGACCTGGGCACGGACTCGACCTCGACTTCGAGAAGCTCGCGGCGCTGCGAGTCTGACCACGTCGGCCGCCGCACGGCGGACTCTTTCACGAACGATCAAAGGAGATGTCATGAAATCGACCCGTATCCTCACCGCAGCAGCAGTGGCCACAGGCCTGCTCTTCGTCGTCACGGGCTGCGCGAAACCTCTCGACGATCGCGGCGCGACCGCCGCCAACGGCGAAGGCACCGAACAGGTGGTCGAGAGCGCGTCGGACGCGACCTGCACGAATCCCACGCCCTCCGACGAGGAGATCGGGGACATGAAGATCGGCTTCTCCCAGTCCGAGAACGAGCAGAACCCCTTCCGCGCCACGGAGACGGCATCGGTGCGCCAGTCGGTCGAAGAGGCGGGTGCGGAGTTCGTCTACACCAACGCCAACAGCGACCAGGCGAAGCAACTCAGCGACATCCAGTCGATGATCAATCAGGGCGTGGACGCGCTCATCGTCGCGCCGATCAGCGCCACGGGACTGCAGAGCGCCTTCGAAGCGGCCAAGAGCAAGGGGATCCCGGTCATCACGATCGACCGCGAGACCGCAGGCGAGCCCTGCACCGACTTCATCTCCTTCATGGGGTCCGACTTCGAGCGGCAGGGCGAGCGCGCCGGCGAGGCGATGATCGACGCCCTGGGCGGGGAGGGCTTCGTCGCGGAGCTGCAGGGCGCGCCCGGCAGCGACGTGGCGACGCTCCGTACCGATGGTTTCGACACCGCGGTGAAGGACGCGGCGGGCATCGAGATCGTCGCCAAGCAGACCGGCAACTGGGCCACCAGCGAGGCTCAGGAGGTGCTCGCCCAACTGCTGTCATCCAACCCCGACATCAACGCGGTGTACACGCACAGCGACACCATGGCGCTCGGTGCGCTCACCGCCATCACCCAGGCCGGGCTCACTCCCGGCGAGGACGTGAAGGTCGTCTCGATCGACGGCACCAAGGAGGCGGTCGGGCACGTGGCCTCCGGCGACATCGCCGCGATCGTCGAGACCAATCCGCGCTTCGGTCCCGCTGCCGTCGACCTGCTGACGAAGTGGTTCGCCGGCGACGAAGTGGCGCAGGAGATCATCATGAAGGACGAGCTCTACACCGCGAAGAACGCGCAGGACGCGCTCGACTCCGGTCGGGCGTACTGACCCTTCCCGGCGTGCAGCGAGAGGACGAGCACATGGCTTCACAGGCGGGGGACGTGATCCTCGAGGCCCGTGACATCACGAAGAGCTTCAACGGTATCCGTGCGCTGAAGGGGGCTTCGCTCGCGCTGCGCGCTGGCGAGGTCCACGGGCTCAACGGCGAGAACGGCGCCGGCAAGTCGACCCTGATCAAGATCGTCACGGGGTTCTATCAGCAGGACGCCGGTGAGGTCCTGCTCGACGGTCGTCCCGTGTCGTTCGACCGGCCGAAGGATTCGCAGGACGCTGGCATCAGCACCGTGTACCAGGAGGTGAACCTCATCCCGGAGCGCACGGTGGCGGAGAACATCCTCCTCGGACGCGAACCGCGCCGAGCCGGCCTGCTGCGAAAAAGGGCGGCGGTCGCGCAGGCGCAGGCCATCCTCGACCGATTCGGACTCGCCATCTCGGCGAAGGCACCGCTGGCGTCGCTCTCGCTCGGGATGCAGCAGATGGTCGCGATCGTGCGCGCCGTGGCCTTCGAGGCACGGGCCGTGATCCTCGACGAGCCGACCTCCGCACTGAACGGCGCCGAGATCGACATCCTGTTCCGGGTGGTGCGTCAGCTCCGCGACGAGGGTCTGGCCCTCATGCTCGTCAGCCACCGGATGTCGGAGCTGTACGAGCTCTGTGATCGCTTCACGGTGCTGCGCGACGGACGCTTCGTGGTGGAGAGCACCCCGAGCGAGCTGCCGCCGGCCGAGCTCGTGAGCGCGATGCTCGGCGGCATCCGGCTAAACGAGACGGACCGGGACCCCGCAGCACACCGACAGCGGGTCGAGGAGCTGCGTACCCGCCCGCCGGCGCTGGAGGTGAAGGGGCTCGAGTGGGGCAACCGACTGCACGACGTGTCGTTCGACGTACGGCGTGGCGAGATCGTGGGTCTGCTGGGGCTGCTCGGCTCCGGCCGCACCGAGATCTGCAAGGCGGTGTACGGCGCGATTAAGCCCGACGCTGGAGAGGTCCGGGTCGGCGGCGAGACGCTCGTCCGGCGATCGCCGGCGCGCTCGTTGCGCGCCGGCATCGCCTACCTCTCGGAGGATCGCCGCCGCGAGGGGATCTTCCCCGGGTTGAGCGTGCGGGAGAACCTCACCGCGGCCGTCCTCACTCGGCTGTCCACCCTCGGCGTGGTGCGACCGCGCGAGCAGACAGACCTCGTGGCCCGGTTCTCCGAGGAACTGCGCCTGAAAGCGGCAGGCCCCGAGCAGCCGGTGGCAGAGCTGTCCGGCGGCAACCAGCAGAAGGTGCTGCTGGCCCGATGGATCGCCACCGAGCCGCGCGTCGTGCTGCTGGACGACCCGACCAGGGGGATCGATGTCGGTGCGAAGGCGGAGGTCCACCGCGTCATCCGAGCCCTCTCGGACCGCGGCATCGGGGTGCTGGTCACCTCGAGCGAGACGGAGGAGCTGCTCGCGCTGTGTGACCGGCTCATCGTGCTCAGCGAGGGAGCCGTGGTCGGCGAGCTGGATCCGCTGTCCGTCGACCCGGCCGACGTCGTCGGCCTTCTCTCCGCGACCTCCGCGGCAACCCCCGTCCGGACAGGAGAGAGCGCATGACCGTCACGACGACGACCACGGTGGTCGTCACAGAACGGACCCCCCGGCAGAAGCTGGCGCACTTCGCGCGCACGTACACCGTGTACCTCGCCCTCGCGGCGCTGGTGGTCGTCAACCTCATCGCCACCACCGGGTTCGCGACCGCCGCGACGCTCCAGAACGTGCTGTTCGCGGTCGCTCCGATCGTGCTGATCGCCGTCGGGCAGACGCTCGCCATCGGCACCGGCGGCATCGACCTGTCGGTGGGATCGATGATGGCGCTGTCGTCGGCGATGCTGGCGCTGTACCTCGGCTACGGCGAGGTCGTCGCGCTGCTGACCGGCGTGCTCGTCGCGGCCGCCGTCGGCACGCTGAACGGCACGATGATCGCGTATCTGCGCATCAACCCGCTCATCACCAGCCTCGGTCTGCTGGTCGCCGTCCGCGGACTCGCCCAGGCGCTCTCCGGGGGTGCACGCAGCCCTATCCCCGGCGACGGGCTGTTCGGCTGGCTCGGCAACGCGGTGCTGTTCGGCATCCCGGGCGTGGCCGTGATCGCCGCCGTGATCGCGGTGCTCATCTGGCTGCTGGTGAAGAAGACCACGTTCGGCCGGTATGCGCTGTTCGCCGGATCGAACCGCGCCGCCGCGCATCTGACCGGCACACCGCGCAACCGGACCATCATCACGATCTACACCCTGAGTGCGGGGCTGGCCGGCCTCGCGGGGGTCTTCGTCTCTGCCCGCATCGGTGCGTCGGACCCGAGCTTCATCGGCATCCACTTGGAGCTGACGGCGATCGCGGCAGTGGTGATCGGCGGCACGCCACTCGCCGGCGGCCGCATCAACGTGGGCGGAACGGTCGCCGCGGCGCTGTTCCTCCAGGTGATCGACACCACGTTCATCATGAACAACCTCGATTTCGCATACGCGCAGGTGCTCAAGGCGGTCCTCATCGTGGTCGCCCTGTTCCTGCAGCGTGCAGGGAAGGACGCGCGATGACCGCCACGACACAGGACGCCCCGCGGCGACGCGCCGTTCCGCGGAGCGGGGGAGGCGGGTGGGCGGCCGGCCTGCAGCGGTACGGCATCGTGGGCGTGCTCGTCGCCGTCGCCGTTGTCGCCGCGATCGTGTCGCCCTCGTTCGGAACCGTCGACAACGCGGCCAACATCGTCACGGCGGCCTGCTTCATCGGCCTCATCACCATCGGGCAGAGCTTCGTGCTCATCACCGGTGGCATCGACCTGTCCGTCGGCTCGATGATCGGGCTCGGCACGGTGCTGGCGGCGCTGGCCGCCCCGGCCGGTTGGCTGGCGGCCCTGCTCGTACCGATCGCCGCGGGCATCGGCCTCGGGCTGATCAACGGGCTGCTGGTCGGCAAGGCGCGCATGGCCCCGTTCATCATCACGCTGTCGGCTCTCCTCGCCGTCAACGGCATCGCGGTGGCGCTGGCGAGCTCCAGCATCGTGATCGAGCGCGGTTTCTTCACCTCGATCGCGAACGGCAGCGTGCTGGGTCTGCCGAATCTGGTCTGGATCCTGCTGATCGCGTTCGTCGCGGCCGCGGTCGTGCTGAACCGGACGCCGTTCGGCTCCCGCATGTTCGCTCTCGGGGGCAACGAGGAGGCGGCACGGATGATGGGCGTGAACGTGACGCGTGTGAAGATCCAGGTGTACACGATCAGCGGCGGTCTCGCGGGCCTCGCCGGCGCCCTGCTCGCCTCCCGCCTCTCCTCCGGCGTCGCGAGCCTCGGTTCGACGTACGAGCTCAAGTCGATCGCTGCGGCCGTGATCGGAGGCGTCCTGCTCACCGGCGGAGTGGGCACGATGCTGGGCGCCCTCTCGGGAGTGCTCCTCATCGCGATGATCGACAACCTGATCAATCAGATGGGATCGCTCAACGCCTACTTCCAGGATCTCTTCACCGGCGTCTTCCTCGTCCTCGCCATGATCGTGCAGACGCTGCTGAGCCGTCGCCGAGATCACTGACCACTCACCATCGGACCTCGAGAAAGGGAACCCATATGTCGTCTCTCGACAGCAAGATCGCACTCATCACCGGAGCCGCTTCGGGTATGGGTCGTGCCATGGCGCACGGCTACGCCGCGGAGGGGGCGCACGTCGTCATCGCCGACCTCAACCTGGAGGGTGCCGAGACCGTCGTGCGCGAGATCCAGGAGGCGGGAGGGCAGGCGTCCGCCCGCGCGCTCAACGTCGCCGATCCTGCGGCATCCGCCCAGCTCGTCCAGGAGATCGTGGCCGAGCACGGCCGGCTCGACATCCTCGTCAACAATGCGGGGATCGGGCTCATCAAGGCCGTCTGGGACACCACGCCCGAGGAGTGGGATCGCATCTTCGCGGTGAACGTGAAGGGGCTGTTCTTCCTCTCGCAGGCGGCCGCGGAGCCGATGCGTCGCCAGGGCAGCGGCAAGATCATCAACATGGCCTCGGTCGCCGGGCGCCGCGGCGAGGCGCTCGTCACCGCCTACTGCGCGTCGAAGGCGACGGTGATC
This sequence comes from Microbacterium meiriae, assembly GCF_040686935.1. Lineage (NCBI taxonomy): Bacteria > Bacillati > Actinomycetota > Actinomycetes > Micrococcales > Microbacteriaceae > Microbacterium > Microbacterium meiriae. The sequence continues at coordinate 944,888 of NZ_JBFBMF010000001.1, read as the reverse complement.
TCCATCACCCAGTCCGTCGCCCTCGCCCTGGCTCCGTACGGCGTGAACGTCAACGCCATCGCCCCTGGTGTGGTCGACACCCCGTACTGGAAGGAAGTCGACAAGCAGTTCGGCGAGATCACCGGAAAGGCCGAGGGGGAGACCTTCAAGGGCATCGGCGAGACCATCCCGCTCGGCCGCACCTCTGTTCCGTCCGACATCGTGCCGATGGCGATCTTCCTCGCCGGCCCCGGTTCCGACTACATCACCGGCCAGACGTTCAACGTCGAGGGCGGGACCTACTTCAACTGACCTCTTCATCAGGAGCTCGCATGACCATCAACACTTCCCCTCCCATCCTCGCCGAGGGCTCGCTTCTCGGGGACGGACCCCGGATGCTCGTCGGCGGCCGCTGGCGCGGAACGGAAGCCACGCGTCCCGTCACCAACCCCACGACGGGGGCTGTCTTCACGACGGTCCCCTCGGCCGATTCCAGCCATGTCGACGAGGCCGTCGCCGCTGCCCTGCAGGCACAGCGCGAGTGGGCTCATCGGCCGGCGGCGGAGCGCGCCGCGGTGCTCGCCGAGATCGTCCGACTCGTCCGACAGCACGCGGAGGAGCTCGCCGCGATCGTGGTCGCCGAACAGGGCAAGACCATCACCGAGGCGCGGGGCGAGATCCAGGGGGTCATCGCCTTCTTCGACTTCGCGCTCAGCCAGAAATACCGCACGGAGGGCGAAGTCGTCACCGCGTCGTCGGCGCAACGGCAGCTGATCGTGCGCGAGGAGCCTCTCGGCGTCGTCGTCGCCATCATCCCGTGGAACTTCCCCGCGGCGATCTTCGCACGCAAGGTCGCGCCGGCGTTGATGACGGGGAACGCCATCATCGTGAAACCGAGCGACGTGACGCCGCTCTCCTCCCTCGCGCTCGCCCGGATCTGTCAGCAGGCGGGAGTTCCCGATGGTCTGCTCAGCGTGCTCACCGGCCGCGGCAGCGTGGTGGGGACGGCGCTGATCGATCACCCGGCGACGGCGATGATCACCGTGACGGGATCGACGAGGGCCGGCGTCGACATCCTGGAGCGCGCGGCGAAGAAGGTCATCCCGGTGTCGCTCGAGCTCGGCGGCAAGGCGCCGTTCATCGTCTTCGGTGACGCAGACCTCCCTCGTGCCGTGCAGGACGCGTTCGAGGCCCGGTTCATGAACTGCGGGCAGGTGTGCACCTGCAACGAACGCACGTACGTGCACCGCTCGGTGTTCGACGAATTCGTCGCCCAGTTCGTGGAGAAGGTGCGCGGGCTGCGCGTGGGCGACCCGATGGACGACGAGTCTCAGATGGGGCCGAAGGTCTCGGGCGAGGAGTGGTCGAAGGTCGACGAGATGGTACGAGCCGCCGTCGCCGCGGGCGCGCAGGTCGAGGTCGGCGGCGGTCGGCCCGAGGGCCTGGACGAGGACCCCGGTTTCTGGTTCGCGCCGACCGTGCTGACGGGGGTCTCGAACGACATGGACATCGTGCAGCAGGAGGTCTTCGGGCCCGTGCTGCCGATCGTGCCTTTCGACGATTATGAGGAAGTCATCCAGTTCGCCAATTCCACGCCGTACGGGCTGACCGCCTACGTGTACACCACAGACATCCGTACCGCCATGCAGGCTACGGACGATCTGGCGTTCGGGGAGGTGTACGTCAACCGGGTGGGGCCGGAGGAGGTCGCCGGCTTCCACACCGGGTGGAAGATGTCCGGCCTCGGGGGTGACGACGGGCACCACGGATTCGAGCGCTATACGCAGCGCAAGACCGTCTACGTGGACTACAGCGGAAGCGACTGAGGTCACAGACCCGATGCCCGCCGTGCGCTGGGGGACGCCTTGTCCTCCAGCGCGCCCTGCGGGAGAAGCCCTGCATGAGAAGATGACGCGTGCCTGATTCATCCCCGAGCCGCGGGCGAGTCCGTCTGGTCGATGTCGCAGACCTCGCCGGCGTGACGAAGTCCGTCGCGTCGAGGATCCTCAGTCGGGATGAGACCCTCAACGTGCGCCCCAGCACCCGCCAGCGGGTGCTGGAAGCGGCGGAGCGACTGCAATACTCCCCCCACGCCGGTGCGCGCGCCCTCGCCGCATCGACCACCGGCGCGCTGTCCCTCCTCATCCCGGATCTGACGAACCCGGTCTACGCGCGGATCGCTCGAGGGGCTTATCAGCGCGCCCATGAACTCGGCTACGTCGTCCTGCTCGCCGAGGACACCGCGGAGACGGATGCCGGGGCGGACTTCACCGACCTGGTCGGATCCGGTCGCGTCGATGGACTCCTCATCGCCAGTGCCCGCCGGGACCACCCGCTCATCGAGTCCGGCCGACTTGCCGCCATTCCGCACGTCTTCGTGAACCGGACGGTGCCGGAGTCGGGCCGCAACGTGACGGTCGACCTTCAGCTCGCCAGCCGTGTCGCTTTCGAATACCTGCACGGACTCGGTCATCGCCGGGTGGCCCACATCTCCGGGCCGGGCGACCTGAGCCCCGCGCGTGAGCGCGAGCGCGGGTTCTCCGCCGCTGCCGAGCAGGCGGGCGCTCCCGAACCGCTCGTGGTGCACGCGGACTTCTCGGAGGCCGGCGGCTTTGCGGCGGTCGAGCGGATCCTGGACGAACGTCCCGACGTCACGGCGATCTTCGCGGGAACTCTCCCGCAGTCGATCGGGGCCTTGAAGGCGCTGCACGTGGGCGGTCGACGGGTGCCTCAGGACGTCTCGCTGCTCTCCGCGGACGACCTGCCGATGGCTGCGTACCTCGCTCCGGCGCTCACGGCACTTGAGCTGCCGCTGCAGGAGCTGGGTACGGCGGCAGTCGACGGACTCGTTCATCAGCTGCGAGGGCAGCCGGCCCGCGATGTCACCCTCAGTGCGCGTATCCGGATCGTCGAACGCGGCTCTGTCGCGGCAGCGAGGTGACCACCGCGGAAGTCTCCGATGATCCTCTCGACACGGCGTGTGCGGAGGCGGATGCTGGGGGCATGGCAGCCTTCACAGCGGAGAACGCGTTCAGCGGTTTCAGCGTCGACGACATCGACGCGGCGAAAGAGTTCTACGGCACGACCCTCGGGCTCGACGTCGAGGTCAACGCGATGGGGTTCCTCGATCTGCGCCTCCCCCGCGGCGGGTCGATCCTCGTCTACGCGAAACCGAACCACACCCCGGCGAGCTTCACGATCCTGAACTTCCCGGTGGCGGACGTCGACGCCGCGGTCGCGGAGCTCAACGAGCGCGGCGTGCAGACGAAGATCTACGGCGACGACGAGTTCCCGTCGGACTCCCGCGGCATCGTCCGCGGGAACGGGCAGGGGCCGGACATCGCGTGGTTCCGCGACCCGGCGGGCAACGTGCTCGCTGTCATGCAGGCCTGACGGGGCCCGCCTCGCTCACAGCCGGTCGACCGCCGTCACCGTCACGACTGCCTCGCCGGCCTCGTCGGACGCGGCGAGGTCGACGGTGGCGCTGATGCCCCAGTCGTGGTCGCCGGCCGGGTCGTCGATGATCTGCCGCGCCGTCCAGGCGGTCGGACCCTCGGTGAGCAGCAGCATGCGGGAGCTGCGGGCGTCCGGTCCGGTGCCGATGTCGTCGTGCTCGGCGAAGTACGCATCGAGCGCGTCCGACCAGGCGGCGGCGCCGAACGACGGGTCGAGCTCGGCCAGCGCATCCACGTCCTCACGCGCGGCGAGCTGCACGCGCCGGAAGAGTTCGTTGCGGACGAGCGTGCGGAAGGCGCGGGTGTTGCTCGTGAGGCGCTTCGGTGCGGGCGGGACGATCGGCTCGTCGGTCTCGCCGCGGGCGGCGGTCCCGGCGGTCAGCTCGCTCCACTCGTCGAGCAGGCTGGAGTCGATCTGGCGGACGAGCTCGCCGAGCCAGGCTATGAGGTCGTGGAGGTCCTCGTCCTTCCGCTCCTCGGGAATCGTCTGGGAGGCGGCGCGGTACGCGTCCGACAGGTACCGCAGGACGACGCCCTCGGAGCGGGCGATCTTGTAGAACGCGACGTACTCGCCGAACGACATGGCCCGCTCGTACATGTCACGGACGACGGATTTCGGGTGCAGGGCGAAGTCACGGATCCACGGTTGCGCAGCGCTGAAGGTCTCGAAGGCGGCGTCGAGGAGCTCCTCCAGGGGCTTCGGGTACGTGATCCCTTCGAGGAGCTCCATGCGCTCGTCGTACTCGATGCCCTCGCGCTTCATCGCGGCGACCGCCTCGCCCCGCGCGAGGAACTCCTGCTGGCTGAGCACGGCGCGCGGATCGTCCAGCGTCGCCTCGACGATCGAGATCATGTCCAGGGCGTACGACCCCGTCCCCACCTGGGTCCCTGAGCCTTCCTGGGTCCCTGAGCCTGTCGAAGGGTGGGTCCCTGAGCCTTCCTGGGTCCCTGAGCCCGTCGAAGGGTCCAGCAGATCGAACGCCGCGAGGGCGAAGGGGGACAGCGGCTGGTTGAGCGCGAAGTTGGGCTGCAGGTCGACCGTGAGCCTGACCCCCTTGGGTGCTCCGGGCACGCCCGTGTCGAACGTCTCCACGACGCCCGATTCCCGGAGCGTCCGGAAGATCGCGAGGGCGCGGAGGGCGAGCGCACGCTGCCGGGCGCGCGGCTCATGGTTGTCGAAGACGAGCCGGCGGACGTTCCCGAACACATCGCCGCCCCGGGCGATGACGTTGAGCAGCATCGCGCTGGTGATCTGCATGTGCGAGGTCAGGGTCTCCGGCGTCGCATCGATGAGCTTCCGGAACGACGGCTCTCCCCACGACACGAACCCGTCCGGGGCCTTCTTGCGGATGATCTTCCGCTTCTTCTTCGGGTCGTCGCCGGCCTTGCGGATCGCGGCGAGGTTCTCCGTCTCGTGCTCGGGCGCCTGGGCGACGACGGTGCCCGCGGTGTCGTAGCCCGCGCGTCCGGCCCGCCCCGCGATCTGATGGAACTCCCGGGCGTTGAGCTGGCGCATCCGGGTGCCGTCGAACTTCGTCAGCGCGGTGAGCAGCACGGTCCGGATGGGGACGTTGATGCCCACGCCGAGCGTGTCGGTGCCGCAGATCACCCGCAGGAGACCGCGCTGGGCCAGCTGTTCGACGAGCCGGCGGTACTTCGGCAGCATGCCGGCGTGATGCACGCCGATGCCGGCCCGGAGGAAGCGGGAGAGCGTCTTGCCGAACGCCGTCGTGAAGCGGAAGCCGCCGATGAGGGCGGCGATCTCGTCCCGCTGCTCACGCGTCGCGACCTTCGTGCTCGACAGGGCCTGGGCCCGCTCCATGGCGGCCGCCTGCGAGAAGTGCACGATGTAGACCGGGGCCTGTCCCGTGTTCAGCAGGTCGTCGATGGTCTCGTGGATGGGCGTCGTCTCGTAGAAGAAGTGCAGCGGGACCGGGCGCTCCACTCCGGTGACCGAGGCGGTCTCCCGTCCTGTGCGACGCGTCAGGTCGGCGGCGAGGGTGGTGACGTCGCCGAGGGTGGCGGACATCAGCACGAACTGGGCCTGTGGGAGCTCGAGGAGCGGCACCTGCCAGGCCCACCCGCGGTCCGGGTCGCCGTAGAAGTGGAACTCGTCCATGACGACGAGGCCCACGTCGGCGGCATCACCCTGCCGCAGGGCCAGGTTCGCGAGGATCTCGGCGGTGCAGCAGATGATGGGGGCGTCCGCGTTCACGGCGGAGTCTCCCGTCACCATGCCCACGTTCTCGGCGCCGAACACCTCTGCCAGCGCGAAGAACTTCTCGCTGACGAGGGCCTTGATCGGCGCCGTGTAGTAGCTGCGGCGGCCGCCGACCATCGCCGCGAAGTGGGCTCCGACCGCGACGAGCGACTTTCCGGTGCCCGTCGGCGTGGACAGGATGACGTTCGCGCCGGAGACGATCTCGATGAGCGCCTCGTCCTGCGCGGGGTAGAGGCGGATGCCGGTCGACTCCGCCCATTCCACGAACGTCAGGTATACCGCGTCGGGGTCCGCCGCGTCGGGAACGAGAGAGGGTTCGAGCCGCGGCGTGGGAGTCATGGTGCTTCGATCATCCCATCTGCGTCATGTCGCCGATCCCGTGACCCCGAGCGCGGTGAGCAGCTCGTACGCCGTGGAGCGCGCGTGCACGATCACGGTCCCGAGCTGCGACGACGTGGCCGACACCGAGAGCAGGAGCTGGCCATACGGCGCGAGGATGAAGCTCAGCAGGGCCATCTGGTTCTCTCCGATGGACAGCGACACGATGGCCGACAGGGTCGGCTCCGTCCCTCCGGCGATGATCTCGGCTTCGGCCCGCGCGACCCCGAACAGGGAGCCGTTCATCGCCGCGAGCTGCTCGCCGCCGTCCTGGTCGACGCCGAGCGAGGCGATGTGGAGGCCATCGGCCGTACCGAGGACCGCGGTCGTCAGCTCCGGGAAGCGCTCCTCCAACTGCTGCAGACGGGTCTGCGCCGACGGGCCGACGATGCGCGACCACAGGGCCCAGTTGCCGGCGACGTCGGGGTGCATGCGGGACGGATCGGGCGTCGCGGCGGCGTCGTGCCGTCGGGCGGGTCCGGTCGTGGCTTCTCCTCCGGAAGATCGAGAGCGGCGCCGGCGACACGCATCACGCTGTCGCGGTCGCGCGCGTCGGCCGCGAGGACGCGCGAGGCGGGGATGCCGTGTCGCGCGAGGGGGGCGGCGAGCGCGCGCCGGATATCGCCGATCGCTCGTCCGGCGGTGTGGCTGACGGCGATCACGACGCGATGCTCCTCGCCCGCGAGAACGTCCAGCCACTCGTCGGCGTCGGCGACGAGGGTGTCGCGGTCGCCGCGCAGCCAGAGCAGCACCCGGGTGCCCGGGATCGAGACGCGCTGCCGTGCCGACGCGAAGCGCTGTTGCCCCGGGATGCCGATCAGCGCGATGGAGACCTCGGGCGTCGGCCGCCAGGTCCCGTAGTCGAGCCCGACCGTCGTGGTGGTCTTGCCGTCACCGCTCGTGAACGACATCGGCACGTCGGTGTCCACCGGCGCGACGTCGCTCAGAGCGCGGACCGCGGTCGTCTTGCCCGCGCCCACCGGACCGGCGAAGATCACCCGGTACCGCTGAGGCAGGTCGGTCCGTCGGCGCCGGGGGCGCCTCATCGTCCACTCCCCGGGACCGGTCTTTCGCTGTCGCCCTCTCCCGAGGCCGCTCCCCACGGCCTCATGGATCACGCGCCGAGGGCGGCGACCCGGCGGTTCACCGAGGAGCGCAGCAGGGCGAGGTTCGTGGCCTGGCGATCGGCGGCCAGGTAGATGAACAGATCGTCGTCGAGCATCTTGAGCAGGTGCAGCTGCGTGTTCAGCGTCAGCAGCATGTCCTCGAGCTCGCGGTCGATGCCGAGGGCATCGATCGTGCGCTTCTTGTTCTTCACGATCTCGCTGTTGAACGCGCTCGCGACCTCGAGGTCGAAGTCGGGGCGGACGGAGCTCGAGGCGAGCGGCAGCCCTGATTCGAGGTCGACGATCGACGCCCCGATGAATCCGTTGATGTCGCGCTCGATGTCCGCCAGAAGCGTGTTGAGCTGATCTTGCGTGGCCATGGTTCTCCCCAGTCGTCTTCATCGCGCGCAGCAGCGACCGCCCTGTGCGGTCGTCCCCGGCGCCGCGCGACCTGTGAAGTGTATAACGTTACTCGACGAGGGGGCCAGTCTCAGACCGAGGTCGCTGCGCGGAGGGCGATGCGGACCATGTCGCCGAACGTCTGCTCGCGCTCCTGGGCCGTGGTCTCCTCGCCGGTGACGATGTGGTCGCTGACCGTGCAGATCGCGAGGGCGCGGCGCCCGTGGAACGCGGCGAGCGTGTAGAGCCCTGCCGCCTCCATCTCGACGCCGAGGATGCCGTGCCGCACGAAGGGCTCCGTGAGCTCCGGCCGGGTGCTGTAGAACTGGTCGCTCGAGAACAGCGGCCCCACGTGCACCGTGGACGACACCGGCTCCGACTCGCTCGCCTCCACCGCCGCGCGCAGCAGGGCGAAGTCGGCGAGCGGGGCGTAGTCGAGGCCGTGGAAGCGCACGCGGTTGATCCCGGAGTCGGTGCTCGCGCCGTTGGCGAGGATGATGTCGCGGACCGCGAGCTTCTCGGTCAGCGCGCCGCAGGATCCGACCCGGACGATCGTCTGCACGTCGTACTCCGTGAACAGTTCCGTCGCGTAGATCGCCATCGACGGCTGCCCCATCCCCGAACCCTGGACGGAGACCCGATGCCCCTCCCAGGTGCCGGTGAAGCCCAGCATGCCGCGCGTCTCCGAGTACAGCTCGGCGTCGTCGAGGAAGGTCTCGGCGATCCACTTCGCCCGCAGCGGATCGCCGGGGAACAGGACGACGGGGGCGATCTGACCGGGTTCCGCGGCGATGTGGGTGCTCATCCGCTCAGCGTACTCAGCCCTCGCGACGCCGGACGATCTCCCCGATCCAGAGGGGTGCGAAGGGCGAGGTGCAGCCGGGGGCGGTGGGGTAGTCGGCCAGCACCTGGAGCCGTTCTCCGATCTCCACCGCCCGTCCCCGCAGGTCCGGATGGAAGATGCCGATGTTCGCGAGGGTCTCGTTCATGGCCCACTGCAGGCGCGGCGGGGCCTGCTGCAGGTCGCGGTCGATCAGGTCGAGCAGGTGCGGCAGGTCGAGGCCGTCGGCGTCCTTCGTCACGCGGACCGTCGTGAGCGACCACGCGGCGGCGGCGACGGGGGGATCGGCGTCGTCGAACCAGCGCCGGCGCAGCTCCTCGGCGAGGGGCGACTTCTTGAGCACGTAGTTCACGAACCAGTCGTTCACCTTGGGGGGCCGGGTCTCGCGCAGCATCGTGTCGAGCTCGTCGGCGGTGAAGTCGGCCGGACGGCACACGAGCAGGGCCAGGAGCCGGGCGGACGTCTCGCCGGTCGCCCACAGCTCCCGCGCCAAAGCCTGGTCCGTCTTGATGCGCTTCGCGAGGGCGCGCATGCGGCTCAGGTTGATGCCGTGGTCGTCGCCGCGCTTCTCGTTCGCCGCGCGCTGCTTCGGGTCCTCCAGCGCCGCGAGCTCCGCCAGCGCCTCCTCCACTGTCATCCCGCCAGGGTAACCCCGCCGACCCACCCCTTTCGGTGCGCCCCGGCCCGTTGCGGACGCACAGAGGGGGCCGGGAGGTGCGAAAGGGGGTGGGTCGGTACTCAGTCTTCGTCGAGGAGCTCGCCGCGGATGCGACGGAGGTCTTCCATGAGGGAGCCGATGAGGATCCAGTGCTGCGAGGAGGGCGGACGGATCACGAGCGGAGCGGTCAGCGCGGGGATGGCGGAGGTCAGCGGTTCGGGCTCTGCGGCGGGAGCCGTGGTCTGCACCGCGAGACGCACGTCGTGCCCGGCCCGGCGGAGCTGCTCGGCGATCGCGGCCACCGCGGGCTCCTCGCCGAGCCGGTCGTCGTAGTGGTCGAAGTAGGCCCGCGTCATGCCGATGGTCTGCGTGACGATGGGCGAGAGCCGGTCGAGCAGCGCCCTCAGCTCCTGCAGGTCGGCGCGATGGGTCGAGCGCCGGGGGTTCAGCGTGAGCGACTCCTCCCCGGCGGCGATCGCGGCTTCGGCGGCGTCCTTCATGGGTCGCAGCAGCCGCACCTCGAGCATGAGCTCCTGCAACCGCGCCGGAGTCTGCGGGGCGGGCAGGGCGTCCGCGAGACGGTCGAGGCTCGCGGCGAGCTCCCGTCCGAGCAGCCCCACGTCCCGCCGCGCCGGCTCGACGAGCACCGGCGGCACGATCAGCGCATTCACGACGATGCCGATCACCACCCCGATGAGGGTCTCCCCGATCCGGGCGATCGCGTACTCCGGACTCGACGACCCGAGCGCCAGCACGAGCATCGCCGAGATCGCGACCTGGTTGCCGGTGCCGGGGGACGCCCGGAAGATCCATGCCACGAGCATCGCGACGACGATCGCGAGCAGCACGATCCAGCTCGGCGAGCCGAGGAGCAGGCCGAGGCCGACGGCGATCACCACGCCGACGATCACGCCGATGCTGCGCTCCAGCGCCTTCGACAGCGACTGGTTGACGCTGGGCTGCACGACCAGCAGCGCGGCGATCGCGGCGAACACCGGCAGCTGCCCGGGGAAGACCAAGCCCGCGATCAACCACGCGGCGATGGTCGCCGCGGCCGACTTCACCACCTGCAGCAGGGGGGAGCGCTGGGAGGCGCGGATCGCGGCGGGGATGCGCATGACCTCCACGGTAGTCGCGCCGATGTCAACCCCATCGCCGATCTCGCCCGCAGCGGGCTGAATGGAAGCACACGAACGACGAACAAGTGAGGAGCATCCCCATGGTGCAGATCATCGAGACCATCGACGTCGACGTTCCCGTCCGCACGGCGTACAACCAGTGGACGCAGTTCGAGAGCTTCCCGAAGTTCCTCGACGAGGTCGTCTCCATCACGCAGATCGACGCGACCCACACGCACTGGAAGGTGAACGTGGCGGGCGCGGAGCGTGAGTTCGACGCCGAGATCACCGAGCAGCACCCGGATGAGCGCGTCGCGTGGAACAGCGTCGGCGGCGAGACCGAGCACGCGGGCGTCGTGACGTTCCACAAGCTCGACGAGAACACCACGCGTGTGACCGTCCAGCTCGACTGGGCGCCGGAGGGACTGCTGGAGAAGGTCGGTGCCCTGGTCGGCGCCGGATCCCACGCGGTGAAGAAGGACCTGAAGAACTTCAAGGAGTTCATCGAGGGCCGTGGCGTCGAGACCGGCGCCTGGCGCGGTGACGTGGACGCCTGACGCATCCTCTTCGAGGCCCGGGACCGCTGCGCGCGGCCCGGGCCTCGTCGCGTGTGAGGGCTGCGGGCGTCGGAGGGGCGTGCTTGCATGGGCGCATGGACACGAGGGAGCGTCTGCGCGGCGAGGGGCGTGCCGTGCTCGCGACCGTGGTCTGCTTCGTCGGGGGAGCTCTCGCCGGGGCGTTGCTCCTCGCCGGCCCGCCGCGGCCGCTGACGGGTGAGGGAGGACTGGCGCTGCCCGCTGCGGGGGTCGCCGGCGGTGTCGCGGCCCTGGCCTTCGTCGTCAGCACTCTCCTGCACCGTCGCGATGAGGCAGCCGCGATGCCGCGCTGGCAACGGGTCGTGTCGCGCCTCTCGGCCGCCGCCCTCACCGTCGCGTTCGGGGCGGTGACGGCGATGGGTGTGCTGCTCACGGCCGAGGTGCTCGCGGCGGGCCTGCGCGGCCTCGCGCTCGGAGCCATCGGCGGCGGGCTGCTCACGGGGGTCGCGGCCGCGGTCGGCGGACGACTCGCCTTCGGTGCGGGAATCGGGCTCCGGACCGCGGACCTCGCCGGGCTCCTGTTCGGGTTCCTCGTGATCGGCACGCTGTTCGCGATGGTGACCGCCGTCGACCCCCGGTGGTGGGAGGAGAACTTCTCGCAGCTCGGGGTGGGGTGGGCGTTCAACGGCACCCTCGTCGTCGCCGGGCTGCTGGTCGCCACCGTCGGCTCGTACATCGGTCGCGATCTGCATCGGCTGCTCGGGGACCACGCGCTGTCCCGGATCGCGACCGTGGTCGTGCTGTGGGCGGCGGCCGGGCTCGCTCTCGCCGCGGTCGGGCTCCTGCCGCTGTATCGAGCCCCCGTGCCGCACGACATCGCAGCCGTCGCGGCGCTGCTCCTCTTCCTCGGGGCTGCCGCGGCGACGACTTTGATCGTCCCCGGTCGGCCCCTGGCCCTCGTGGTGACCTCCGTCGCCGTCGGGGTGCTCGTGGTCGGGGCCGTGCTGCTGTGGTGGCCGCTCCGCTTCTTCCCGGTGACCGCGGTGGAGGCGGTCGTCGTCGGGCTCGGACTGCTGTGGATGACGACGCTCGTGCGGGTGCTCGCGATCCTCGTGCCGGAGGGGGCTCGTCCGTCCACGCGGCGCTCGCTCTGGGAGGGCAGGCGTTCGCGCGGGCTCAGGCGGGTGGGTGGACCAGGAGCCTGATGCGGCGCGGGAGCCTGCGTCGGCGTAGGGAGGTCGGCGGGGAGAGGGCGCGGAAGATAGGGCATCCGTCCGATGTCGAGGGGGCACCTCAGAGCGGAGTGTAGGGATACACCGAACCGTCGAGGAGACATCATGTTCGAGCACCCCTCCCTCATCCATCAGGTCACCGTCTTCGAGCAGGAGCAGATCGAGCGCGCGGTCGCCCGGCGCCGGATGCTCATCGAGCACGCGGACCAGATCGTGCCGCGTCCTGCGGGTCCGCTGCGCCGGCTGCTGCGCCTCGGACGCGCGCGAGCGTCCGCGCCGCAGGCTCCGCGCACTGCGGCGTGCGACCCGGCCGTCGCCCGATGACGGACGGCGTCGTCCTGTCCTTCCCCGGCCCTCCGGATGTCCGCGGGCAGTGGCACGATGGATCCATGGCCCCAGCCCCCACCGCCGCGATGGTCGGGCGTGATGCCGAGCTCGCCGGGATGCGCCGCCTGTTCGACGGCGTGCGCCAGGGTGTGCCCGCCGCGCTGCTCGTGGAGGGCGAGGCGGGGATCGGCAAGTCCCGGCTGGTGCGGGAGTTCAGCGCCGAGATCGCGACCGCGGCCGACGTGCACGGGGGCTGGTGTCTCGACCTCGGCACCTCGCGCGCCCCGTTCGGCCCGCTCGCCGGCATCCTCCGCTCGCTCGTGGAGCGGCTGGGCGCGGAGCGTGTGCGCGAGGCGGTCGGCGTGGGCGTCGAGGCGCTCGGCATGCTGCTGCCCGAGCTCGTCGACGCCCCCGCCGCTCGCGACCGCACCAGCCCCGAACGCCTGCGCGACGCGATCGCCTCCCTCATCGAGGCCGCCACGGAGCTGGCGCCGCAGGTCATCGTCGTCGAAGACCTGCACTGGGCCGACGACTCGACCCTCGCGATCCTCTCCTTCCTGCTGCGCACGCTCGACCGCGGCCGCCTCCTGCTGCTCATCACCTGCCGCACCGACGATGTGCGCCGAGGCGACGCGGTGAGCCGGTTCATCGGCGAGGCCACGAGGGCGCGACTGCTCGAACGGATGACCGTGCCGCGCCTCGACGACCATGCGGTCGGCGAGCTGGTCGCACAGATCACGGGACGCGCGCCGACCGCGACGGCGCTGGAGCGGCTGCAGGTGCGCGCGGAGGGCGTCCCCTTCTTTGTCGAGGAGATCGCCGGGTGCGCCCAGGGCCCCCTGCCGGAGAGCCTGCGCGACCTGCTGCTCGCCCGCTTCGACCGCCTCGGCGACGACGCGCGCCGGGTGGTGCAGGTGATGTCCGGCGCCGAGCGGCCGCTCACGGATCCGCTGCTGCTGCGCCTCGTCGACCTTCCGGAGGATCGTGTCGAAGATGCCGTCCGTGAGGCCGTGCGCAGCGGCATCATCGTCGTCGGCGAGGACGACTACCGGTTCCGCCACGCTCTGCTGCGGGAGGCCGTGCACGGCGATCTGCTCCCCGGCGAGAGGGCGCGGCTGCACCGGGCCTACGCCGAGGCGTTGGAGGAGGGCGGGGGCGACGACGCGGCGGCGTCGGCCTACCACTGGCAGCTCGCGCAGGACGATCGTCGTGCGATCGCGGCCGCCGCCGACGCCATGCGGCAGGCGAAGGCCCAGTACGCCTTCGCCAGCGCGGCGCGGTTCGGCGAGCTCGTCCTCGAGCTCTGGCCGCTCGTGCCGGACGCGGCGGAGGCGACGGGCTTCGCGCGTCTCGACCTCCTCCACGTGCTCGGGTCGGTCCTGCGCAACGCCGGCGACGGGGAGCGCGCGCTCGCGGTCGCCAACGTCGCGCTGAGCGAGGTCGACGCGGCGACGGTCGACCCGCGACTGCACGCCCGGCTGCTGCGCAACAAGGCGCTGTACCTCGTCAACCTCGGGCGTCTCGGAGCCGTCCCGTTGCTTCAGGAGGCGCTGGCGCTCGCCGAGCGGGTCGACGACGACGTGTTCCGTGCGGAACTGCTGAATCAGCTCGCGAGTCGTCGCATGATCGCGGGTGACCGGGAGGAGGCCATCCGCCTCGCCGACGAGGCGGAGCGCCGGGCGGCGGGCGCCGCGACGACGGACCAGCTCTCGATCGCCGCGAACGTCCGTGGCGGGTCGCTGGCGCACCTCGGACGGGTCGCGGAGGGGGTGCGCGAGTACGGACGGGCACGCGACCTCGCCGCCGGATCGACGGCCGAGATGCGTTACCGCGTCAACTACTCCGACCTGCTGACGCTGCTGGGCCGCTACCGGGAGGCCGTCGCCGTCGCCGAGGAGGGTCTGCGCCGGGCTCGTGAGCTCCGCGTCGAGCGCACCTCGGGCTCGATCATGGCGCAGAACATGATCGTGCCGTTGCTCGAGCTCGGCGAGATCGACCAGGTCGAGGACATGCTGGCCCGCGACTTCCTGCAGGGCACGCTGCGGGTGTTCCGGATGTACGTGAGCATGACCCGGGTGCGGGTGCTCGCCTGGCGGGGCCGGGCCGCGGAGGCCGCGGAGACCCTGCAGGAGTGGCTGCCGGCGTTCGAGGAGACGGGGGTCTCGGAGCGGCAGATCTGGTACGACCGGATCACGATGCAGGTCGCGGTGGCCGAGTGTCAGGGCGACCTCCGCGGAGCGCTCGACGTGATCCTGGCGATGCTGGAGGACGAGCGTCCGGCGCTGCTGCATCAGCGCCGGCTGCTCCTGGAGGCCGGTGCCCTCGTGACGGCGCTGCGTGCGGCCGGGGCGGACGTCGAGTCGGCGGTCGCGGCGGTGCGGACGGCCTGGGAGGCGCAGCCGCCGGAACTCCAGGACGACGCGTGGTCGACGGTGCTGCACGCCCTTCTCGAACCGGAGCCGGCGGTGGTCGACGAGGCGCTGGTGTGTGCGGACGGGGACGACGTTCCGGTGACGTTCCGGGTGGTGCTCCGGCTCGAGCGGGCCCGGCTGCACGTCGCCGCGGGAGAGCGCGCCGAGGCGGCTGCCGTGCTGGCCACGGCGACGGCGATCGCCGAGCGACTCGGCCACGTGCCGCTGCAGAAGGCACTGACACGGTTCGGCGATGCGTCCGGGGTACGTCCGACCGGACCCCGCGAGGCCGACGCGGAGCAGCTGACGGCCAGGGAGCGGCAGGTACTCGCCCTGATCGCTGAGGGCCTGAGCAACCGCCAGATCGGGGAGCGCCTGTTCATCAGTGTGAAGACCGTCAGCGTGCACGTCTCGGCGGTGCTGCGCAAACTCGGTGTCAGCACGCGCACCGAGGCGGCACTCGCCCATCGCACGGCCGAAGAGGCGGCATCCGGTCAGTCGGCCGTGGTAGCGTGACCGAGCATGCATGTCGGATCATCGGCATGATGCAGGCCGCGCGAGCGGCCGGTCAACAGAAAGTAGAAAACACATGGCCACTGGCACTGTGAAATGGTTCAACGCAGAGAAGGGCTTCGGCTTCATCGCTCCCGATGACGGCACCGAAGACCTCTTCGCCCACTACTCGGCTATCGCCGGCTCCGGTTTCAAGGAGCTCCGCGAGAACCAGAAGGTCGAATTCGACGCTGAGCGTGGCCCCAAGGGCATGCAGGCGGCGAACATCCGCGCTCTCTGAGCGTGCGCTGACTTCCTGAAGCCGGCCGGATCCGTACGGGTCCGGCCGGCTTTTTCGTTGCCCCGACACCTTCGAATCGCCCACTTTGCGGCATCCGGGCGCCGGATGGGACAAGGTGAGCGATTCGAAACGGAAGTGAGGCAGCCCTAACCTCCGTGTTAGATTAGGCGAGGCTTACCAAAGACCGGACGCTCTCGCGTCGACACCCCATCTCCCATCCCGAAGGGAACGCCTGTGCGCACCTCTCGACTCCTCGCCCTCGGCGCGGCCGCCGCGCTCGCCGTGACGCTGTCCGCCTGCTCGTCCTCCGCGCCGGAGTCGACCGCGACCACCGGGGGCAACCCGGCCTCCGACGACGCGTTCCCGGTCACCATCGAGCACGTCTACGGCGAGACGACCATCGACGAGAAGCCCGAGCGCGTGGCCACCATCGCGTGGGCGAACCACGAGGTGCCGCTGGCCCTCGGCATCGTCCCGGTCGGCATGAGCAAGGCCACCTGGGGCGACGACGACGACAACGGCATCCTCCCCTGGGTCGAGGAGAAGCTCGACGAGCTCGGAGGCGAGACCCCGGTGCTCTTCGACGAGACCGACGGCATCGACTACGAGGCCGTGGCCGACACCGAGCCCGATGTCATCCTCGCCGCCTACTCCGGCCTCACGCAGGAGGAGTACGACACGCTCTCCAAGATCGCCCCGGTCGTCGCCTACCCCGACGTCGCGTGGGGCACGTCCGTCGACGACATGGTCGAGATGAACTCCAAGGCCCTGGGGCTCGAGGCCGAGGGCGAGGCCCTGATCGAGGACCTGCACGCCGACGCCGACGCCGCCCTCGCGGCCAACAGCGCGCTCGAGGGCAAGAAGGTGCTGTTCGCCTACTTCGACCCGAGCGACCTGAGCCAGATCGGCTACTACACCGCGGCCGACACGCGCCCCGGCTACCTGCACGACCTCGGCCTGCCGCTCCCCGCGATCGTGGAGGAGAACGAGGACAGCGACCAGTTCTACCTGCAGGTGAGCGCCGAGGAGGCGCAGAAGTTCGACGACGTCGACGTGCTCGTGACCTACGGCGACGACTCCACTCTCGCCACGCTGCAGGCCGACCCGCTGCTGTCGAAGATCCCGGCCATCGCGGAGGGCCGCGTCGCGATCCTCCCGGACGCCACCCCCATCGCCGCATCGGCGAACCCGTCGGCGCTGTCGATCCCGTGGGGTCTCGAGGACTACCTGGCCATCCTCGCCGCGCCGCTCGCGAAGTAAGCTCCGCGTCCGCCCCCCAGCGGAGAGTCGTCGTGATCTCAGCACCCGTCCTCGCGCCGGACGCCGCCACCCTGCGGCGTCCGGCGGTGGTGCGCACCCTCTGGCTGCTCGCCGGGGTCGGTGTGATCCTCGTGCTCGTCGTGCTCTCGGTGTCGTTCGGGGTGCGGGCGGTCAGCCTCGACGACATCCTCGCGGCGCTCTCCGGGCGGTCGGACACGATCGCTCAGGCCGCGGTCGTCAAGCGCATCCCTCGCACGGTGCTCGCGCTCCTCGTGGGGGCGGCCCTCGCCCTCGCCGGGGCGACCATGCAGGCCGTCACGCGCAACCCCGTCGCCGACCCCGGCATCCTGGGGGTCTCGAACGGCGCCTCGTTCGCGGTCGTCCTCGGCATCGCGTTCTTCGGACTCAGCAATCCCTACGGGCAGATGGCCTTCGCGATCGTGGGCGCCGCGGCGGCCGCCGTGTTCGTCTACACCGTCGGCTCCCTCGGCCGTGGCGGGGCCACCCCGCTCAAGCTGGCCCTCGCGGGGGCGGCGACCTCCGCCGCGTTCGCCTCGCTCATCAGCGCGGTCATGCTGCCGCGGGTCGACCTGCTCCAGACGTTCCAGTCGTGGCAGATCGGCGGCGTCGGCGGGGCGGAGTGGCCGCGGATCGCGATCACCGCCCCGGTCCTCGCGGTCGGCGCCCTCATCTGCTTCCTGTCTGCACGCGGCATGAACTCCCTCGCCCTCGGCGACGACATGGCCAAGGGGCTCGGCGAGCACGTGCTGCGCACCCGGATGCTGTCGGCCCTCGGTGCGGTCATCCTGGCCGGCGCGGCGACGGCGATCGCGGGGCCGATCGGGTTCGTCGGGCTCATCGTCCCCCACATGTGCCGGATGCTCGTGGGCACAGACCACCGCTGGCTGCTGCCGTTCTCGGCCCTCGCCGGCGCCGCGCTGCTCACCGCGAGCGACATCGTCGGACGCGTGATCTCGCCGTCGTCCGAGGAGATCCAGGTGGGTATCATCACGGCGATCATCGGGGCGCCGTTCTTCATCTGGATCGTCCGCCGACAGAAGGTGCGGGAGCTGTGAGCACGACCGAGCGCACCCTCGTCCGCGGCGACGAGTCCGCCGCCGCCCGCACCGCGCGTGTCATCGCCGGCCGCCGGGCACGCCACCGCCGTCATGCCGTGGTCACCGTCGCGCTCGGGGCCGTCGTGGTCGTGCTGTTCGTCGTGGCGCTCATGGTCGGCAACACGTTCTACCCGCTCGACGAGGTCGTCCGCGTGATCCTCGGCGAGACGGTGCCCGGCGCCTCGTTCACCGTCGGCGATCTGCGCCTGCCGCGCGCCGTCCTCGCCGTCCTCACCGGCCTCGCGTTCGGCATGGCGGGCGTCACCTTCCAGACCATGCTGCGCAACCCGCTCGCCTCGCCGGACATCATCGGCATCTCGAACGGGGCCGGCGCCGCCGCGGTGTTCGGCATCGTCGTGCTCTCGCTCAACGGCCCCGCCGTCTCGCTCCTCGCGCTCGTCGGTGCCCTCGTCACCGCGCTGGCGATCTACCTCCTCGCCATCAAGGGCGGCTTCGCGGGCACCCGCCTCATCCTCATCGGGATCGGCGTCGCGGCGATGCTGCAGAGCGTCATCTCCTACCTGCTGTCCCGGGCCGCGAACTGGGACATCCAGACCGCGATGCAGTGGCTCACCGGCAGCCTCAACAACGCGTCGTGGGAGCGGGTGCTGCCGATGGCGATCGCCGCCGCGATCCTCGTGCCGCTGCTGCTCTCGCAGGGCCGGGCGCTGGGCACGCTCCAGCTCGGGGACGACTCCGCCGCCGGGCTCGGTGTGCGGGTCACCGCCACGCGCCTCGTCTTCATCCTCGGCGCCGTGGCCCTCCTCGCCTTCGCGACCGCCGCCACCGGGCCGATCGCCTTCGTCGCGTTCATGGCCGGACCCATCGCCGCGCGGCTCACCGGTCCCGGTGCCACGCTGCTGCTCCCCAGCGGCCTCGTCGGCGCGGTGCTCGTGCTCGGCGGCGACCTCATCGCCCAGTTCGCGCTCGGCGCGCGCTACCCGGTCGGCGTGGTCACCGGCGTCGTCGGCGCGCCGTACCTCATCTACCTGCTCATCCGCACCAACCGCACCGGAGGCTCGCTGTGACCGCCGCCCACCGCCTGTCCGCCGAAGGGGTCACCCTCTCCTACGGCGACCGCACCGTGGTCGAGGGTCTCGACCTGCAGATCGCGCCGGGGAAGATCACCACGATCGTCGGCGCGAACGGCTGCGGCAAATCGACGCTGCTGCGCGCCCTCGCCCGCCTGTTGTCGCCGGGGGACGGGGAGGTCGTGCTCGACGGGAAGTCCATCCACGCCCGCCCCACGAAGGAGGTCGCGCGCATCCTCGGCCTGCTGCCGCAGTCGCCCGTGGCCCCCGAGGGCATCGCCGTCGCGGACCTCGTCGGTCGCGGGCGTCATCCCCACCAGCGGGCGCTGTCGCGGTGGAGCGCGCACGACTACGAGGTCGTCGCCGACGCCCTGGACGCGACCGGGATCAGCGACCTCGCCGACCGCAGCGTGGACGAGCTCTCCGGCGGTCAGCGGCAGCGCGTCTGGATCGCGATGGCCCTCGCGCAGGAGACCGACATCCTGCTGCTGGACGAGCCGACGACGTTCCTCGACGTGGCCCACCAGGTCGAGGTGCTCGACCTGCTCACCGACCTCAGCGTCGCGCGCGGCACCACGATCGTCATGGTGCTGCACGACCTCAACCTGGCGGCGCGCTACGCCGACGAGCTCGTCGCCATGAAGGACGGCCGCGTGCACGCGATCGGCGCCCCGCAGGACGTCGTCACCGCCGAGCTCGTGCAGGAGGTCTTCGGCCTCCCCAATCAGATCACCATCGACCCGGTCTCCGGCAAGCCGATGGTCACCCCCATCGGAAGGCATCATGTCCGCTGAATCCACCACGACCGAGCGCCCGACCTACATCCTCACCCGCGCCGAGGTGCGCGGCGTCGACCGCGTCTCCCCGTCGTTCGTGCGGGTGACGCTCGGCGGCGAGGAGCTCAGCGAGCTGGGGACCCCCGGCGCGGTCTACGACAGCCGGGTCAAGCTCGTCTTCCCGCCCGCGTCCGGCGTGCTCGCGGAGATCGATCGGTCGACGTACGACTGGTGGGGCTCGTACCTCGCCGTCCCGGAGGAGGAGCGCGGCTCGATGCGCACCTACTCCGTGCGCGAGCTGCGGGTCGCCGACGACGGCCGCACCGAGGTCGACATCGACTTCGTGCTGCACCTGGAGCCCGGACTCACCGGTCCGGCCTCGCGGTGGGCGAGCACCGCCGCGGTGGGGCAGGAGCTGTGGCTGGTCGGCCCGCGCCGGGGCGTCGTCGCGCACGGCGGCGCGGAGTACGCGCCGGGGGCGGCGACCTCAGTGGTCCTCGTCGGCGATGAGACCGCGGCCCCCGCCATCGCCCGCATCCTGGAGGACGCCCCGCGTGACCTCCGCGGCGTCGCGTTCATCGAGGTGCCGTCGCCCGCCGACGTGCTCGCGATCGACGTGCCGGCCGGGGTCGACGTGCACTGGCTCCCGCGCGACATCGGCGAGCCGCACGGCCTTCGCCTCATCCCCGCGGTGCTCGAGTATCTGGGGGACGACGACGCCGGGGACGAGATCCGGGTCACCGACATCGAGGGGGAGGACCTCCTGTGGGAGACCCCCGAGTACTCGAGCCTGGGGGAGGAGATCCCCCGTGAGGACGACCGCGCCGGCCGCTACTTCTGGATCGCGGGCGAGAGCGGTGTGGTGACGACGCTGCGTCGGCACCTCGTGAAGGACCTCGGCGTCGACCGCGCACAGGTCGCCTTCATGGGCTACTGGCGCCGCGGCGTCGCGATGCGGGGCTGAGATGACCGAGGCCATCGATCGCCACAGCCTGGAGGGGGAGTCCCTCGTCCTCGGCTACGGCCGCACCCGGGTCGTGCACGACGTCTCCCTGCGCCTCGCGCCGGGCCGGGTGACCGCGCTGATCGGACCGAACGGCAGCGGCAAGTCGACCGTCCTCCGCGCCCTCGCGCGGCTGCACCGCATCGAGGCGGGGACCGTGCGCGTCGGCGGCGCGGAGTCGCGCGACGCCGCCGCCCTCTCCGCCAAGGAGTTCGCGAAGACCGTCGCGATGCTGTCGCAGTCCCGGCCGCACCCGTCCGGGATCGAGGTCTCCGACGTCGTCGCCTACGGCCGCCACCCGCACCGCGGACGGTTCTCCGGCGTGAGCGACGCCGACCGAGCGGCCGTGGCGCGCGCCCTCGCCCTCACCGGCCTCTCCGCCATGGCCGCCCGTCCGGTCGACCAGCTCTCCGGCGGCGAGCTGCAGCGCGTCTGGCTGGCGACCGCACTCGCCCAGGACACCGGGGTGCTGCTGCTCGACGAGCCGACCAACCACCTCGACCTGCGCTACCAGGTGGAGACCCTCGATCTGGTGCGGGAGCTCGCCGACGACCACGGCACCGCGCTCGGCGTCGTGCTGCACGACCTCGACCACGCCGCCTCGGTCGCCGACGACGTCGTGCTGATGCACCGAGGGCGGGTGCACGCGGCGGGGGCTCCCGCCGAGGTGCTCACCGGCGAGAACCTGTCGCACGTGTACGGACTGCGCATCGACACCGCCCTCGACGAGGAGACCGGCCTGGTGCGGGTGCGTCCGCGCGGCCGCCACCACGGTCGCCTCCGCGCCCCCTCCGCCTCCTGATCCCGACCCTGAAGGAACCACCGATGAAGAAGACCCCCCTCGCCGTGCTCGCCCTCGGCGGCGCCCTCACCCTCGCGCTCGCCGGCTGCGGCACCACGCAGACGTCGTCCGCCGAGGGGTCCGACGCCCCGACCTCGACGAGCGCGGGCTGCACGGACGACACCACGAGCACCTCGACCGGGGCGGTCTCCGTCACCGACGATCTCGGCCGCACGGTGGAGCTCGACACGCCGGCCGAGCGCATCGCGGTGCTCGAGTGGCAGCAGATCGAGGACGCCCTGTCGCTGTGCGTGACGCCGGTCGCGGTGGCCGACGCCGAGGGGTACAGCACCTGGGTCACGGCGGAGGAGCTGCCGGAAGGCGTCGTGGACGTGGGCACCCGCCAGGAGCCGAACCTGGAGACGCTGTTCGGCACCGATCCCGACCTCGTGATCGTCGAGGTCAATGCCGCGGACGACCCCATCGTCGCGCAGCTGGAGGCCTACGACGTGCCCGTGCTCGCGACGATCGGCGCCGATGCGAAGGACCCGATCGCCAAGATGCTGAACACCTTCGACCTCATCGCGCAGGTCACCGGCCGCGAGGAGCGGGCCGACGTCGTCACCGAGGAGTTCCAGGAGCACCTCGACACCGCGAAGGCCGAGCTCGCCGACCGCGACCTCGCCACGACCGACTTCGTGTTCTTCGACGGCTGGGTCGACGGCGGCAACGTGGCGCTGCGTCCGTTCGGCCAGGGCTCGCTCGTGGGCGAGGTGGGCGAGGAGCTCGGGCTGACGAACGCCTGGACCGGCGAGGTCGACCCCGTGTACGGCCTCGGACAGACCGATGTCGAGGGCATGACGACGGTCGGCGACGCGAACCTGTTCTACACCGGCACCGCGGACCCGGATTCCGAGAGCTTCGTCGACGCCCTCGCGGACAACCCCGCCTGGACCTCCCTCCCCGCGGTGGCGGAGGACCGCCTGACCGCGTTCCCGGCCGGTATCTGGACCTTCGGCGGCCCGCGCTCGACCGCGCAGATCATCGACGGTTACCTCGAGGTGCTCTCCAAGTGACGGAGACCCTCCGCCTCGACGACACGACGGCGACCGCGGAGCCCGGCGCCCCGGCGTCCGCCGTCCCCGTCGGGGCGGAGGGTCGGAAGCCCGCGGTGTGGACGGGCGTCGGTGTGCTCGTCGCTCTCGCCGTCGTGCTGGTCGCGGTCGCCTGCTGGCACCTCACCCAGGGCACGAGCGGCGCGGTGTTCGCCGACACCGACGTCCTCTGGGGCTCGCGGGTGCCGAGGCTCGCCGCCGGTGTCGCGGTGGGCGTGGCCCTCGGGGTCGCCGGCATCCTGCTGCAGTCCCTCGCCCGCAATGCCCTCGCGTCGCCGGACACGCTGGGCGTGACCGCCGGGGCCTATCTCGCCGTCACGGCGCTCGCCGCATTCGGGATCGCCGTGCCGGTGTGGGCCTCCGGGGCGGTGGCGTTCGCGGGCGGCATCGTCGCCGCGGGCATCGTGCTCGGGCTCGCCGGCGGGGCGGGGTCGTCCACGACCCGCCTCATCCTCGCCGGCACCGCGCTGGCGCTCGCCTTCCAGGCCGCGACCTCGACGCTGCTCATCCTGTTCGACGAGGAGACCAAGGGACTGCTCGCCTGGGGGAGCGGGAGCCTGTCGCAGCTCGGACTCACCGCGTTCCTCCAGGCGGCGCCGGTCGTCGTGGTCGTCACGGTGCTGGCCCTCGTGCTCGCGCGGCGCCTCGACATCCTGTCCCTGGGCGACGACACGGCCTCGTCGCTCGGCGTGCCGATCCGGTCGACCAGGACCATCGGGATCCTCCTCGCGGTCACCCTCACGGCGGTCGCGGTGACGCTCGCCGGGCCGATGGGCTTCGTCGGGCTGTGTGCGCCGGTGCTCGCGCGGCTGCTGACGCGGGTGGTGCCGAGCCTGAACCGCCATCTGCTGCTGATCCCCGCGTCGGGGCTCCTCGGCGCCCTCGTCGTCATCCTCTCCGATGCCCTCCTGCGCGCGCTGATCGGCGCGGAGGCCGCGATCCTCATCCCGACCGGCGTCGCGACGACGCTGCTCGGCGCGATCGTGCTCGTGCTCATGGCCCGACGCCTCCGCGACGCCGGGCCCACGCGCGAGCCTCCGCGGGTGCGCTTCGGCGTCCGCAGCCGCCTGCGCTTCCGGATCACCCTCGCCCTCGTCGCCCTCGGCCTGGTCGGGGTGCTCCTGCTCGGACTGCTCGCCGGGCACACGTGGCTGCTCACCGGCGACATCGCGCTGTGGCTGCAGGGGCAGGCTTCCGCTCCCATCGCCTTCGCCCTCGACGAGCGGGCGCCGCGGATCGTGGCCGCCGTGGTCGCCGGCGCCGCGCTCGCGCTCTCCGGCGCCGTGATCCAGGGGGTGAGCCGCAACCCGCTCGCCGACCCGGGCATCCTCGGCGTCACCGGCGGCGGCGGGCTCGGCGCGGTGCTGGTGATCACGAGCATCACGTCGTCGACGGGCGGGATGATCGCGGGAGCCGTCACGGGCTCGCTGCTCGCCTTCGCCCTCGTCTACCTGCTGTCGTGGCGGGGAGGTCTGAACGCGGACCGGTTCCTGCTCATCGGCATCGGGGTGTCGTACTTCACGGTCTCGCTCACGACCTTCTTCCTGCTGCGGTCGAACCCGTGGGACACCCCGAAGATCTACACCTGGCTCTCCGGCACGACCTACGGGCGGGTGTGGGAGCAGGTCGTCCCGCTGGCGATCGTCCTCGTGATCGCGGTGCCGTTCGTGGTGATGAGTCGCCGGGAGCTCGACGTGCTGTCGCTCGATGAGGACACCCCGCGACTGGTCGGCATCCGGCTGGAGCCCGTCCGGTTGACGCTGCTGCTGGTGGCGGCCGTCCTCGCGGCGCTGAGCGTGACGGCGATCGGGGTCATCGGCTTCGTGGGGCTCGTGGCGCCGCACGCGGCGCGGGCCCTGGTGGGCGCGCGGCATTCGCGGGTGATCCCGACGGCGGTGCTCCTCGGCGGGCTGCTCGTCGGCATCGCGGACACGATCGGCCGGACGGTGATCGCCCCCGCGCAGCTTCCGGCGGGTCTCGTGGTCGCGCTGATCGGCGCCCCGTACTTCGTCTGGCTGCTCTGGCGCTCCCGCTGACCCGCTTCGAATCGCCCGAATGGCCCCATCTCCGGAGGAAATGGGGCCATTCAGGCGATTCGAACGGGGTTACCGGGCCAGGAACTGCGTCAGCGCGGCGTTGACCTCGTCGGCGTGGGTCCAGAGGAGGCCGTGCGGGGCGCCCTCGACCTCGACGTACTCGGCCTCGGGGACGGCCTGGCGGAAGCGGCGGGCGGTCGCGTCGATCGGCAGGATGTTGTCCTTCGTGCCGTGCAGGATGAGGGTGGGCTTGCCGGCGGCGGCCACGGCCTTCACGTCGTCGCGGAAGTCCTCGATCCAGGTCGGGACCACGGCGTACGCGGCGACCGGGGCGCTGGTGACGGAGAGGTTCCAGTTCGCGTCGACGACCTGCTGGCTGATGCGCGTGCCGAGGTTCTCGTCGAGGTTGTAGAAGTCCGTGTAGAACTGGGTGAACCAGGCGTAGCGGTCGCCCTTGGCGGCGGCCTCGATCCCGTCGAAGACCTCCTGCGGCACGCCCTCGGGGTTGTCGTCGCGCTGCACGAGGAAGGGCTCGAGCGACGCGAGGAAGGCGAGCTTCGCGACGCGCTCGTGGCCGTAGCGGCCGACGTAGCGGGCGAGCTCGCCGGTGCCCATGGAGAAGCCGACGAGCACGACGTCGCGGAGGTCGAGGGTCTCGAGCACCGTGTTCAGATCGGCGGCGAAGGTGTCGTAGTCGTAGCCGGAGCCGACCTTGGAGGACTGTCCGAAGCCGCGGCGGTCGTAGGTGATGACGCGGTACCCCTGGGCGAGGAGCTCGCGGGTCTGGCGCTCCCAGCTGTGCCCGTTGAGCGGGTAGCCGTGGATCAGCACGACGGGCTGACCGCTGCCCTGGTCTTCGTAGTAGAGCTCGATCGGGGTGGTGTTCTCGGTGCCGACGGTGATGTAACCCATGATGTGTTCCTTCCGATGCCGGTGAGAACGATCGTTCTCGCCTGATGTGATTAATCTAGAGAACGTTCGTTCTCATGTCAAGTAGACTTCTGGACATGACCGAAGACGAGGCGCGCGAACGCATCCTCTCCGCCGCGGAGGAGCTCTACTACCGCAAGGGCTACGCGGCGGTCGGCATGGACGAGCTGCGGGCTGCCGCCGGGGTGTCGCTGCGGCGCGTGTACTCGCTGTTCCCGGCGAAGACCGACATCGTCGCGGCGGTGCTCACCCGGAAGCACGCCGAGTGGGAGCAGGGGCTCACGGCGGCCGTAGCGCAGAGCGGCGACGACCCGCGCGCCCGCCTCCTCGCGGTCTACGGCTACCTGGAGGACTGGTTCTGCAGCGACGGGTTCCGGGGCTGCGCCTTCATCAACGCGTTCGGCGAGCTCGGGGGGACGAGCCCCGAGGTGGCCGCGATCGTCCGCGCGCACAAGGCCTCGTTCCAGCAGTACATGGCGGAGCTCGTCGCGGCGACCGGCGCCCCGGTGGGCCTGGCCGCCCAGCTCTCGCTCCTCGCCGAGGGGGCGCAGAGCACGGCGGCGATCGGCGCCGACCCGGAGGCCGCCGTGCACGCTCGCCGCGCCGCCGAGGTTCTGATCGACGCCGCCCTCGCTCCGGCCTGATGCCCATTCGCTAACCTGGTTAGCGAAATCGCGAGTCCCTGTCAAGGCCACTGCCTTCCGCTCCCGCCCCGCGTAGGGTGCGGGCATGGAGACCTCGACGAAGGGCATCGCCCGCCAGAGCCTCGTCATCGCCGCCGCCGTGTTCATGCTGATCGCCGCGGCCATCGGCGCGGGTGCGTTCGGGGGTGACTCCGTCGACGAGCTGCAGAACGGCGCGCTCTCGGCCCAGGGGTCGTACCTCGCCCCCGCGGGACCGGCGTTCTCGATCTGGTCGCTCATCTACCTCGGACTCCTCGCCTACACCGTGTGGCAGGCCCTCCCCGCCCAGCGCCAGGACGAGCGTCAGCAGGCGGTCGGCGGCTGGATCGCCCTCTCGATGGTCCTCAACGGCCTCTGGCTGATGACCGCGCGGTACCTGACGCTGTGGCTCACCGTGCTCGTGATCGCGCTGCTGCTCGCGACGCTCGCGCGCATCATCGTGCTCCTCGGCCGGTTCCCCGCCCGCTCCCTCGCCGACCGCCTCCTCACCGACGGGGCGAACGGCCTGCACTTCGGCTGGGTCACGATCGCGACGGTCGCCAACACCGCCGCCTGGCTCACGCAGACCGTCCCGGGCCTCGGGGCGGACGCCCCCGACGCCTGGGCCGTCGCCGTGCTCGTCATCGTGCTCGTGATCGGTGCCGCATCGGCCTGGTTCACCGGCCGCCTCGCCCCGGCACTGGCAACGGCCTGGGGGCTGAGCTGGCTCGCGGTCGGGCGGCTCACCGGTGAGCCGGAGAGCACGGCCACCGCCGTCACCGCGATCATCGTCGCGGTCCTGCTCGTCATCGTCGGCGTCGTGGCGGTCCTCCGGCGGCGTCGCCTCGCCGGCACGCGCGACCGCGCCCCGCTCGGTCGTTAGAGGACCAGCCGGTACCCCATCCCCGTCTCGGTGAGCAGGTGGACCGGCGCCGAGGGCTCCTGCTCCAGCTTCTTGCGGAGCTGCGACATGTACAGCCGGAGGTAGCCGGAGTCGGACACCTGCGCGCTGCCCCAGATCTCCTTGAGGAGGTCCTGCCGGGTCACCAGCGCGCCGGGGTGCCGTGCGAGGTGCTCGAGCATCCGCCACTCGGTCGGCGTGAGGTGCGCACGGGTGCCGGCACGGGTCACGGTCTTCGTCGCGAGGTCGACGACGACGTCCCCGAACGCGACCACGGACTCCCCGTTCGCGGCGACCGCGCGGCGGGAGAGCGCCCGCAGCCGGGCCAGCAGTTCATCCACCTGGAAGGGCTTCGTGACGAAGTCGTCCGCCCCGGCGTCCAGCGCCTCCACCTTGTCGGCGGAGCCCGTCCGCCCCGACACGACGATGATGGGCACGCTCGTCCAGCCGCGGAGGGCCTGGATCACCTCGATGCCGTCGAGGCGGGGCATGCCGAGGTCGAGCATGATGAGGTCGGGATGGCTCTGCGCTGCGGCGGCGATCGCGGCGGCGCCGTCGGCGGCCACGACGACCTCGTAGCCGTGCGCCGCGAGGGTGATCCGCAGCGCCCGCACCATCTGCGGGTCGTCGTCGGCGATGAGGAGCTTCACTCCGTCCCCTCCGTGTCGGAAGACCCTGCGGCGAGCGGCAGGGAGATGACCATGGTGAGTCCGCCCCCGGGGGTGTCCTCCGGAGTCAGGCTACCGCCCATGCCCTCCGTGAAACCGCGCGACAGGGCGAGCCCGAGCCCGAGCCCCGCTGTGTTGTCGGTGTCGCCGAAACGCTGGAACGGCTGGAAGACGGCATCGCGGCGTTCCGGCGCGATGCCCTCGCCGCGGTCGACGATCCGGAGCTCCGCCCGATCCCCCAGCCGGCTGCTCGACACGAGCACGCGACTGCCGTCGGGAGCGTGACGGTGGGCGTTGGCGAGCACGTTCACGAGCACCCGCTGCAAGAGCACGGGGTCCGCGTGCAGCGGCGGCAGGTCGGGGTCCAGGGCGAGCTCGACGTCGGCGGGGCCGAGACCGAGCTCGTCCACCGCGGCGAGCACGGGGCCGGCTGCGTCGATCCGCTGCGCCGAGACGGCGAGCACCCCCGCCTCCACCCGGCTCACGTCGAGGAGGTCGGTGACGAGGGTGGAGAGCGTCGCGAGGCTCTCGTCCGCGGTCTCCAGCAGCTCCGCGCGGTCTTCGGCGGACAGGCCGTGCGCGCCGCGGAGGCCGCCGATCGCCGCGACGGCCGAGGCGAGCGGCCGCCGCAGATCGTGACTGACGGCGGAGAGGAGGGCGCTGCGCACCTGATCGGTCTCGGCGAGAGCCTCCGCCTCCCGTGCGGTCGCGCGGAGATCGGTGTGCTCGATGGCGGCGGCGAGCTGGGCGACGATCGCGTCGAGCAGGCGGCGCTCCGGACCGGCGATCGGCTCGCCGTTGAGCTCCAGCACGGCCCGCGGTCCCCCACCGGACGCGACCCCGACCGGGATGGTCGTGGCGCGGCCGTCCGGCACGGGCTCGCCATCGCTCGCCAGCACCTCGCCGGAGGGAGTGAGCAGCCGCACCCCGCTCAGGCCGAACGCCTCCCGCGTGCGGCTGACGAGGGCGAGCACGGCGTTGTCGCCTCGGAGCACGTTCCCGGCGACGGCCGCGAGGAGCTCCGCCTCGGCGGTCGCCCGCTGCGCGGTCCGTGCGCGGCGGGCGGCCTGGTCGACGATGAGGCTCACGAGGATCGCGATGATGACGTAGAGGGTGAGCGCGAGCACGTGCAGGGGGTGCGCGATCGTGATCGTGAACAGCGGGGCGACGAAGAGGAAGTCGAGGGTGATGCCGGAGAGCACCGCCGCGAACACGGCGGGACGGATGCCGCCGATGAGGGCGACCACCACGACGAGCAGCTGGTAGGCGAGCACCTCCGCCGTGATCGACTCGGGGCTGCGGACGGTGAACATCAGCCAGGACAGCAGCGGGCCGAACACGAGGGCCACGCCGAAGCCCAGCGCCTGCCGACGCCAGCCGAGCGCACCGCCGGTGATGCGGGGGAGGGCGAGCCGGCCGCCCGCCGCGGCGTGGGTCACGATGTGCACGTCGATGTCGCCCGAGCGGCGGATGACCTCGGCGCCGATCCCCGGCCCGGTGAGGGCGGCGGCGAGGCGGCCGCGCCGGCTCACCCCGATCACGAGCTGCGTGGCGTCGGCACCCTGCGCGAACTCGACGAGCGTCGCCGGGATGTCGTCCCCGACCACCTGGTGGTACGTGCCGCCGAGGGACTCGACGAGGGAGCGCTGCGCGGCGAGGGCGCCGGGGGTCTCGTCGCGCAGTCCGTCCTGGGCGGTCACGTGCACGGCGAGCAGCTCCCCGCCGGCGGAGCGTGCGGCGATGCGGGCCCCGCGGCGCAGCAGCGTCTCGCCCTCCGGGCCGCCGGTGAGGGCGACGACCACCCGTTCGCGCGCCTGCCAGGCTCCCGCGATGCCCTGTTCCGCGCGATAGCTGCGGAGCGCGCTGTCGACCTCGTCGGCGAGCCACAGCAGGGCGAGCTCCCGCAGGGCGGTGAGGTTGCCGAGCCGGAAGTAGTGCGAGAGGGCGGCGTCGACCCGCTCCGCGGGGTAGACGAGGCCGGCGGCGAGCCGGTCGCGGAGCGTCTGCGGTGCGAGGTCGACGACCTCGATCTCGTCGGCGGCGCGGACGACCGCGTCCGGGATGGTCTCGCGCTGGGCGATCCCGGTGATCTTCTCCACGACCGCGTTCAGCGACTCGATGTGCTGCACGTTCACGGTGGTGACGACGTCGATCCCCGCGTCCAGCAGCTCCTCGACGTCCTGCCAGCGCTTGGGGTTCCGCGAGCCGGGCGCGTTCGTGTGCGCGAACTCGTCCACCAGAGCGATCTCCGGGGCGAGGGAGAGCACCGCATCGAGGTCGAGCTCGGAGAGGGTGACCCCGCGATGGGCGTCCTCGCGCCGCGGCACCTCGGGCAGCCCGGAGGTGAGGGCGGCCGTGGCCGCACGGCCGTGGGTCTCCACGATCGCGATGACCACGTCGCGGCCTTCCTCGCGGAGTCGCCGACCCTCGGCGAGCATCTCGAAGGTCTTCCCGACGCCCGGCGCGGCGCCGAGGAGGACGCGCAGCCGTCCGCGGCGGTTCCGGTCCGTCGCGGGGCGCGGCGGCCGCTCTGCGCTCATGCACCCTCCCGGTCGTCGAGTGCGAGATTCAGCTCCGCGACGTTGATGCGCTCCTCGCCGAGGAACCCCAGGTCCCGCCCTTGAATCCTAGACTCCACGAGGGCCCGCACCTCGTCTTCGGACAGGTCGCGGGCGGCGGCCACCCGCGGCACCTGGAGCAGGGCGTACGCGACGCTGATGTGCGGGTCGAGGCCGGAGCCGGACGCGGTCACGGCATCCGCGGGGACCGCGGACGGATCGATGCCCTCTCTGGCGGCGACCTCGGCCTTCCGCGCGGCGATGGCGGCGACGAGGTCGGGGTTCTCCGGCCCGAGGTTGCTGCCGCCGGACGACGCCCCGTCGAACCCCTCGCCGGCCGCCGAGGGGCGGGACTGGAAGTACTCGGGCAGGGCCTCGCCCTCGGCATCCGTGAAGGACTGCCCGATGAGCGCGCTGCCCCGGTCGCCGGGGAGCATCGAGCCGTTCGCCTGTGCGGGGAGGAGGAGCTGGCCGATGCCGGTGACGAGCAGCGTGTACCCGACGCCGAGGACGAGGGTGAGGACGAGCATCGCGCGGACGGCGACACCGGCGGTGCGCATCGTGGTGCGGGTGGTGGACGACATGGCGTTCCTTTCAGGCCCGGTCAGAAGCCGGGGAGGAGGCTGACGAGGAGGTCGATGAGCTTGATGCCGACGAACGGGGCGATGACCCCGCCGAGGCCGTAGACGAGCAGGTTCCGCTGCAGGATCTGCGAGGCGCTCGCCGGCCGGTACTTCACGCCGCGGAGCGCGAGCGGGATGAGGAACACGATCACGATGGCGTTGAAGATGATCGCGCTCGTGACCGCGGAGGCCGGGGAGTGCAGCTGCATGATGTTCAGCGCCGCGAGTCCGGGGAACACCCCCATGAACATCGCCGGGATGATGGCGAAGTACTTCGCGATGTCGTTCGCGAGCGAGAACGTCGTCAGCGCGCCGCGGGTGATGAGCAGCTGCTTCCCGATGCGGACGATGTCGATGAGCTTGGTCGGGTCGGAGTCGAGGTCGACCATATTGCCGGCCTCCTTGGCCGCCGAGGTGCCCGTGTTCATCGCGACGCCGACGTCGGCCTGGGCGAGCGCGGGAGCGTCGTTCGTGCCGTCCCCGGTCATCGCGACGAGACGTCCGCCCTCCTGTTCCCGGCGGATGAGGTCGAGCTTGTCCTCCGGGGTGGCCTCGGCGAGGTAGTCGTCGACGCCGGCCTCGGCCGCGATGGCCTTCGCGGTGAGGGGGTTGTCTCCGGTGATCATGACCGTGCGGATGCCCATGCTGCGCAGCTCGTCGAACCGCTCTCGGAGGCCGTCCTTGACGATGTCCTTGAGATGCACGACCCCGAGGATCCGCGCGTCCACAGCCTGGGTCCCTGAATCGGAGTGGGTCCCTGAGCCTGTCGAAGGGCCTGAGTCCGGCCGGGTCCCTGAGCCTGTCGAAGGGCCCTGCACCGCGACGACGAGGGGCGTGCCGCCGCCCGAGGCGACGTCGTCGGTGAGGGTCGCGAGCTCGGGGCCGGGGGTCTGCCCCAGCCACGCCGCCACGGCCGAGGCGGCACCCTTGCGGATCTGCGTGCCGTCGGCGAGGTCGAGACCGCTCATGCGCGTCTGCGCCGTGAACGGGACGACGACGGCGTCCGCCGGGGCCTCGACCCGGATCCCGCGGGCGGCGGCGAGTTCGACGATCGATGCGCCCTCCGGCGTCGGGTCGGCGAGCGAGGAGAGGGCGGCGGTGCGCAGCAGCTCCTCGGCGTCCACCCCGGTGAGCGGCAGCACGGCGTGGGCGCGACGGTTGCCGTGGGTGATCGTGCCGGTCTTGTCGAGCAGCAGGGTGGTGACGTCGCCCGCCGCCTCCACCGCACGCCCCGACATCGCCAGCACGTTGCGCTGCACGAGCCGGTCCATGCCCGCGATGCCGATGGCGGAGAGGAGGGCGCCGATGGTGGTCGGGATGAGGCAGACGAGCAGGGCGATGAGGACGGGGATGCTCACCGGCGACGCCGCGTACGACGCGATCGGGTTCAGTGCGAGGACCACGACGACGAACACGATCGACAGGCTCGCGAGGAGGATGTTCAGGGCGATCTCGTTCGGGGTGCGCTGTCGGCTCGCCCCCTCGACGAGGGCGATCATGCGGTCGACGAACGTCTCGCCGGGCTTCGACGTGATGCGCACGACGATCCGGTCCGACAGCACCCGGGTGCCGCCGGTGACAGCACTGCGGTCGCCGCCGGACTCGCGGACGACGGGGGCGCTCTCGCCGGTGATGGCCGACTCGTCGACCGTCGCGATGCCCGCGACGATGTCGCCGTCGCCCGGGATCAGCTCGCCCGCGGAGACGATCACGAGGTCGTCGCGCTGCAGCTCCGCCGACGACACCGTCTCCGTCTCGGGCTCCTGGGTCTCTGCGCCTGTCGAACGGCCCACCACCCGTCGCGCCATCGTCTGGGTGCGGGTGTTCCGCAGGCTCGCGGCCTGGGCCTTGCCGCGCCCTTCGGCGACCGACTCCGCGACGTTCGCGAAGAACACGGTCAGCCAGAGCCAGAGCGCGATGCCCCAGGTGAACGCCGCCGGGACGGGGGTGCCGCCGGAGGAGGCGGGCCCGCCGAGGAAGGGCTCCGCGATCGCGAGGACGGTCGTGAACGCGGCGCCGACCCAGACGAGGAGCATCACGGGGTTGCGGACGAGCGTCGCGGGGTTGAGCTTCCGGACGGCACCGGGGAGCGCCTGCACGAGCTGGGCGCCGCCGAAGGAGCGCGGCGGACGGGCGGGGACGGCAGGGGTGTCCTGCCGTTCGGGAGGGGTGGTGAGGAGGGTCATGGTCAGAGTCCTTCGGCGAGCGGTCCCAGTGCGAGCACGGGGAAGTAGGTGAGAGCCGTCACGACGACGGTCACGGTGAGGAGCAGGCCGACGAACTGCGGCCGGTGGGTGGGGAGCGTGCCGGTCGTGGCCGGCACCCGCTCCTGCGCGGCGAACGACCCGGCGAGAGCCAGCACGAGCACGATAGGGAGGAATCGCCCGAGCAGCATCGCGACGCCCAGGGCGGTGTTGAACCACGGGGTGTTCGCGGTGAGCCCCGCGAACGCGGAGCCGTTGTTGTTCGCGGCGGAGGTGAACGCGTAGAGCACCTCGCTCATGCCGTGCACGCCCGGGTTGAGGATGCTCGTGGACTCCACGTCCTCGCGGATCCCGGGGATCGCGAAGCTCAGGGCCGTGCCGCCGAGGACGAGCGCCGGGACCACGAGGATGTAGAGGCTCGCGAGGGTCATCTCCCGCGGTCCGATGCGCTTCCCGAGCCACTCCGGGGTGCGGCCGACGAGCAGCCCGCCGACGAAGACCGCGACGATCGCGAGCACGAGCATCCCGTACAGACCGGAGCCGACGCCGCCCGGAGCGACCTCGCCGAGCATCATGTTCAGCATCGGCATCATGCCGCCGAGCGCGGTGTACGAGTCGTGCATCGAGTTCACGGCTCCGGTCGAGGTGAGCGTGCTCGCGCTGCCGAAGAGGGTCGAGCCGAGGATGCCGAAGCGCTGCTCCTTGCCCTCCATCGCCGCGCCAGCGAGCTCGGGGGCGGAACCGCGTCCCGCCAGCTCCAGGGCCGAGAGCGCGGCGAGCGAGGCGAGGAACAGGGTGCCCATGACCGCGACGATCGCGTAGCCCTGCCGGTGGTCGCCGACCAGTCGGCCGAACGCGCGGGGGAGGGCGAACGGGATCACCAGGATCAGCAGCACCTCGAGGAGGTTGGTCCACCCGGTCGGGTTCTCGAAGGGGTGGGCGGAGTTCGCGTTGAAGAAGCCGCCGCCGTTGGTGCCGAGCAGCTTGATGGCCTCCTGCGACGCGACCGGACCGCCGGGGATCGTCTGCGTGCCGCCGGAGACCGTGGCGACGTCGGTGAAGCCGTTCACGTTCTGGATCACGCCGCCCGCGAGCAGGGCCACCGCGCCGATCAGGGCGAGCGGGAGGAGCAGCCGCCCCAGACCGCGGGTGAGGTCGACCCAGAAGTTGCCGATCGTCGCGGAGCCGCGGCGTGCGAGACCGCGGATGAGGGCGATGGCGATGGTGAGGCCGACCGCGGCGGAGACGAAGTTCTGCACGGTGAGGCCCGCGAGCTGCACCGTGTAGCCCAGGGTCTGCTCGGGCGAGTAGGACTGCCAGTTGGTGTTCGCGACGAAGGAGGCGGCGGTGTTGAACGCGAGTCCCTCCGGCACGGCGGGCAGGCCCAGCGAGGCGGGGAGGAAGGCCTGGAGCCGCTGCAGCCCGTACACGAGCAGGAGCCCGACGAGGGAGAACAGCAGCACGCTGCGGGCGTAGGCTCGCCAGGTCTGCTCGGAGCGGGGGTCGACCCCGATCACCCGGTACAGCCCGCGCTCGACGCGGAGGTCGCGCCCGGAGGTGTAGACGTGCGCGATGTAGTCGCCGAGGGGGCGGTAGAGGAGCACGAGCACGACCACGACGGCCGTGATCTGGAGGACGCCGAAGAGGACCGTCGCGTCCATCAGAAGCGCTCCGGGGCGACGAGCGCCACGACCAGGTAGACGACCGCGGCGACGGCGAGGACGGCAGCGAGGATCTCGAAGACGATCATGCGCGGTCCACCGCCTTGGCGATGAGGGACACGAGGGCGAACAGCGCCAGGGTCAGCGCGAGGTAGATGATGTCGAGCACGTCCTCGATCCAACTGCGCCGCCCGGCCGCATCCGTCGATCCTCACGGTTCCCCTACGCCCGTCCCCCGGATGCATGCGGGTTGCTCACACCTCCTGCCTTCGAATCGCGCACCTGGTCCCCAACCCGCCGCCGATGCAGCCAGGTGCGCGATTCGGGTGGCGCCGGCCCTATGCTCACGAGGTGGGGATCGGACGGATGCGGATCGGCGTCGGCGCGGGGATCGTCGCCGGGCTCGTCGTGATCGCGCTCGTGTGCGTGCTCACGGGCTTCCTGCCGCGCACGGATGCCGGTGCGCTCGGGGCGCGGATCGCGCCCGTGCTGGGGTTCGTCGTCGCGATCACGATCGTCGCCGAGCTCGCTCGTGATGCGGCGGTGTTCGACGTCGTCTCGCAGCGCCTCGCGCGCTGGGGTCGCGGCCGCGTGGTGGTGCTGTGGGGGCTGGTGGTCGTGCTCGCCGTGGTGAGCACCGTGTTCCTCTCGCTCGACACGACCGCCGTGATCGTCACCCCGGTCGTGGTGGTCCTGGCGCAGAGCATCGGCGTCTCGCCGCTGCCGTTCGCCCTGGCCACCGTCTGGCTCGCCAACACCGCGTCCCTCGCGCTGCCGGTCTCGAACCTCACCAACCTGCTCGCCGCGCCCGCGATGGGGGACGGCCCCGGGGCGTTCATCGCGCTGAGCTGGGCGCCCACGCTCGTGGGGATACTGGTGCCCGTCGCGATCCTCACGGTCCTGCATCGGCGCACGGTCTTCGGCGCGTACGAGACGCCCGTGGCGCGGCGCGCCGCCGACCCCCTGCTGTTCTGGAGCGCGACCGGCATCCTCGTGGTGCTGATGCCGCTGCTCGCGCTGACCCCCGACGTGTGGATCCCCGCCTCGGTCGCGGCTCTCGCCTTGATCGCGCTCTTCGCCGTCCGTCGTCGCCGGGCCCTGCGGCTCTCGCTCGTCCCGTGGCAGGCGCTCGCGCTCGCCGCGTCGCTGTTCGTCCTGGTCGAGACCGCGCACGCGCAGGGACTGCTCGACTTCCTGACGTCACCGACCGCGAACGGCGACTCTCTCGGCGACCTGTTCCGGCTCGCGGCGCTCGGGGCTGTGAGTGCGAACGCGATCAACAACCTCCCCGCCTACCTCGTGCTCGAACCCGCGGCAGGGGACCCGGTCGCCTTGATGGCTCTGCTGATCGGTGTGAACCTCGGTCCGCTCATCACGCCGTGGGCCTCGCTGGCGACGCTCCTCTGGCACCATCGCATGACGGCGCTCGGCGTCGAGATCCGCTGGGGCCGCTTCGCGCTCTGGGGGGCCGTCGCCGCGGTGCCCACCGTCGTCCTCGCCACCCTCGTCCTCTGACCCAGTTTCGAATCGCGCGCTTTGCTGCACATCCGGCCGAGATGGAGCACAGTGCGCGATTCGAACGGGGGTCAGCGGCGCATCTCGGCGGCCAGGGCGGGGTGGACCACGTCGAACCGGGCGGCGATGCGCTCGCGCACCTCGGGGGCCTTGTTCCGGCTGAGCTTGGCGCGCGCGTCGAACCGAGTGACCCGGAGCCGCAGGCCCACCGTGCCCTTCTCGGCTCGTCGGGTGCCGGGCTCGTCCTCCGCGAGGCTCCGCCCGTGCGGCTGCCCACCCTCGAAGTGGTCGGTGAGCCGGGTGAGCATGGCGTAGTTCTCCTCCGCGGTCAGGATCTCGGGGGTGCCGGAGAGGTGCGCGGTGACATGGTTCCAGGTCGGGACGAGGTCTCCCGGCGCGTACAGACTCGAGGACACGTAGTCGTGCGGCCCCTGGATGATCACCAGGACCTCGTGTCGCCCGAGCTCGTGGAGCTCGTCGTCCGGGCGTCCGAAGTGGCTCACGAGCACGATGTCGTCCTCGTCCTCGTCGAGCAGCACGGGGTAGTGCGAGGCGACGAGACCGGTGGAGGTCGGCGAGACGAACGTCGCCCACGGGTGCGCGCGGATGAGGCGCTTGACCTCCTCCGGGTCGGTCATGAGGTAGCGGGGGGTGTGACGCATGACGCCTCCTGTCGGGTGGGGGTGGGGGCGGGGGCGGGAGGAGAACTGCGGGTGCGGACGGCGAGTCCGGCGCACACGACGACCGCGAGTCCGCCGAGCACCGTGGCCAGGCCGACGTCCTCGTGGAAGAGGAAGGCTGCCCAGGTGATGCCCATGACGGGCTGCACGAGCTGGATCTGGCTCACCTGTGCCATGGGGCCGATCGCGAGGCCGCGGTACCAGGCGACGAATCCGAGGAACATGCTGACCGCGGCCAGGTAGGCGAACGCGAGCCAGGCGGTGGGGGTGGCGACGGGCGGTGCGGCGACCCCGGCGGTGATGGCCACCGCGAGCATGACGGGAGCGGCGAGCACGAGTGCCCAGGAGATCGTCTGCCAGGCACCGAGCTCGCGCGCGAGCAGGCCGCCCTCCGCGTAGCCGACGGCCGCGGCGATCACGGCCCCGAACAGCTGGAGGTCGGCGGGGCGGAGCGCGCCGGGCGTGCCGTTCTGCAGCGTCGCGAAGACGAGGGCCGCGGCGGCGCCGAGGAGTGCGAAGACCCAGAACGAGGGGGACGGGCGCTCCTGGGTGCGCAGCACGACGGCGACCGCGGTCGCGGCCGGCAGGAGGCCGATCACGACCGCGCCGTGACTCGCGGGCGTGGTGATCATGGCGAACGAGGTCAGCAGGGGGAAGCCGGCGACCACTCCGAGGGCGACGATCGCGAGTCGCGCCCACTGGACCGGGCTCGGCGGCTGCTGGCGTGTGACGAGGAGGACGAGCGCGGCGAGCACAGCGGCGACGACCGCGCGGGCGGAGCCGATGAACAGCGGCGAGAGTCCGCCGCCGAGCGCGATCCGGGTGAACGGGAGCGTGAACGAGAAGGCGACGACGCCCAGGAGGCCCCAGGCGGGACCGGCGGCGCGGGATAGCAGTGTTCCGTTCGGACGGATAACGCTACTGTGTTCTTTCATGAGTCAGGATAGCACCGCGCGTATCGTGGCCGGCCTCCGGACGTGGATCGCCGCCGCCGCACCCGGCGCCCGCCTCCCCTCCAACCGCGCGCTGACGGCCGAGTACGCCGCGAGCCCCGTGACCGTGCAGAAGGCGGTGCAGCAGCTCGTCCGCCTCGGCCTCGTCGAGGCGCGACCCGGCGTCGGCACCTTCGTCCGTGCCGCGCGCTCGGTGCTCCCGGCGGACTACGCCTGGCAGTCCGGAGCCCTGGGGGCCGCCGCCGTACGCCTGGACGGCCTCTCCTCGGCGCAGCGCCCGACCTCGCCGGACGCGATCGGGCTGCACTCCGGGTATCCGGCTCCGGATCTCCTCCCCGAGCGGCTCGTGCGCCAGGCCCTCGTCCGCGCCGCCAGGACAGCGTCCGCCCTCACCCGCTCGCCCGCGGCCGGCGAGCCCGGGCTGCAGGAGTGGTTCGCGGCGGAGCTGGCCGCGGCGGCCCCGGCGGGGATCACGGTTCCGACCGCCCGCGACGCCGTCGTCATCTCCGGGAGCCAGAGCGGACTGAGCTCGATCTTCCGGGCGGTCGTCGGCGTCGGCCGGCCGCTGCTCATCGAGTCGCCGACCTACTGGGGCGCCCTGCTCGCGGCGGAGCAGGCGGGGGTCGTGCTCGTTCCCGTCCCCTCCGGGCCGCAGGGTCCGGATCCGGACGCGGTCGACAGGGCGCTCGCCGAGACCGGAGCCCGCGCGTTCTACGCGCAGCCCACGTTCGCGAACCCCACCGGCGCGCAGTGGCCGGCGGCGACGGGGGAGGCCGTGCTCGACGCGGTCCGTCGCCACGGCGCCTTCCTCATCGAGGACGACTGGGCGCACGACCTCGGCATCGACGCCGACCCGCGCCCCGTGGCGGCCTCCGACCACGACGGCCATGTGGTGTACCTGCGCTCGCTGACGAAAAGCGTGTCGCCGTCCCTGCGGGTGGCGGCGGTGATCGCGCGCGGTCCCGCCCGGGATCGCATCCTCGCCGATCGTGCGGCGGAGTCGATGTACGTCAGCGGCCTCCTGCAGGCCGCCGCTCTCGACGTGGTGACGCAGCCCGCCTGGCGCACACACCTCCGCGGCTTCCGGGAGCAGCTGCGCTCGCGGCGCGACCTCCTGCTGTCGTGCCTGGCCGCCCAGGCGCCGACCGCGCTGGTCGAGGCCGTGCCGGTCGGCGGGCTGAACCTCTGGCTGCGGCTGCCCGACGGCACCGACGCCGCAGCCGTCGTCCGGGAGTGCGCGGCCCGCGGCCTCGTCATCGCGCCGGGGAGCGAGTGGTTCCCCGCAGAGCCGTCCGGTTCCTACGTCCGGCTCAACTACGCGAGCGCCGACCCGTCCCGCTTCCCCGAGGCCGCGACGATCCTCGGGGCCGTCCTCGCCGGCTCCTGACCGCCGCCGTCAGGACTCGGACGGCGGCCCGGCGGGGCGGTGTGCCCGGCGCCCCGACACCACGACCGGCCGCCCCGCCCGCTCCTGCCCGGGC
Organism: Microbacterium meiriae; assembly: GCF_040686935.1. Classification (NCBI taxonomy): domain Bacteria; kingdom Bacillati; phylum Actinomycetota; class Actinomycetes; order Micrococcales; family Microbacteriaceae; genus Microbacterium; species Microbacterium meiriae. The sequence continues at coordinate 905,478 of NZ_JBFBMF010000001.1, read as the reverse complement.
AGCGGACGCGAGCGCCGGCCGTAGATGAGCTCGGACGAGTCGAGCAGCCACGGCACCAGGGTGATCGACACCCCGTGCACGAGCATGAGCTGGTTCGCGAGGCGGCGGGCGCGCCGGTTGTGCAGGAAGTTCTCCCACCAGTGCCCCACGATGTACTGCGGCAGGTAGACCGTGACGACGGAGGAGCCGTGCTTCTCGCGATACTGCCGGATGAACTGCGTCACGGGCTGTGCGAACGAGCGGTACGGCGACTCGACGATCACGAGCGGCACCGGCACGAGGTGGTCCGCCCACTCCTGCTGCAGGCGCGCGGCGTCCTCCTGGGAGACGGCCACGTGCACCGCGAGGGTCTTGTCGTGCTTGGCGGCGATCGCGTAGTCGATCGCCTTCATGACCGGCTTCTGCAGATGGTTCACGAGGACGATGGCGACGTCGCCCGAGGCGCCGAAACGGGTGGTGTCGTCGATCGCGATCTCGTGCTCGACATCCCGGTAGTAGCGCTTGACGCCGATCATCAGGAACGCCAGCACCGGGATGGCGAAGAACACGAGATAGGCGCCGTGCGTGAACTTCGTGATCGTGACGATGACGAGCACGAGCACCGTCAGCGTCGCCCCGGCGGAGTTGATGAGCAGCCCCACCCGCGCGGAACGCCGGTCCGCAGCACCGTCGCCGTTCGGAGGGACGGGTGCGCGCAGCAGCCGTCGCCAGTGCCGCACCATGCCGATCTGGCCCAGGGAGAAGGAGACGAAGACGCCGATGATGTACAGCTGGATCAGCGTCGTCAGCCGGGCCTGGAACACCACGAGCACGGCGATCGCGGCGATCCCGAGGAGGATCATGCCGTTGGAGAACACGAGCCGGTCGCCGCGGGTGTTCAGCGACTTCGGGGCGTAGCCGTCGCGGGCGAGCACGGCGCCGAGCAGGGGGAAGCCGTTGAAGGCGGTGTTCGCCGCGAGGAGCAGCACGCAGGCCGTGGCCGCCTGCACGATGAAGAACGGGATGCTGCCGCCGCCGAACGTCGCCGCCGCGATCTGCGCCATCAGGCTCGGCTGCGGGGTCGTGCAGTCGAAGCCGATGAGGTCGCAGGGGTTCTCGGCGTAGTGCACGCCGGCGATGAGGGCGAGGGCGGTGAGGCCGGAGAACAGGCAGATCGCGATGGTGCCCATGAGCACCAGCGTCGACTGGGCGTTGCGCACCTTCGGGGCCCGGAACGCGGGGACGCCGTTCGACACGGCCTCGACCCCGGTCAGCGCGGAGCAGCCGCTGGAGAACGCGCGGAGGATGAGCAGCAGTACGGCCGCCTGGCTGAGGCTCTCGGCCTGGACGGCGAACTCCGCGCTGGAGGCGACCGGGGCGTCGCCGAGGGCCGTCCGGACGAGCCCGGTGACGATCATGACGCCGACCGAGCCGATGAACACATACGTGGGGATGGCGAACACGAGCGAGGCCTCGCGCACCCCGCGGAGGTTCACGATGATGATGAGCACGACGAAGCCGACGGCGAGCTCCACGCGAAGAGGATCGAGACCCGGCACCGCCGAGATGATGTTGTCCACCCCGGAGGCGACCGACACCGCCACCGTCAGCACGTAGTCGACGAGGAGCGCTGCGGCCACGATCACCCCGGGGACCTCGCCGAGGTTCTTCGACGCGACCTCGTAGTCGCCGCCGCCGGAGGGGTACGCCTTGATGAGCTGCCGGTAGCTCAGTACCACCACGAGCAGCAGCACGACGACCGCCGCCGCGACGAGCGGGGTGAACGACAGGAACGTGAGACCGCCGATGAGCAGGATCATCACGAGCTCCTGCGGGGCGTAGGCCACCGAGCTCAGCGCGTCCGAGGCGAAGATCGGCAGCGCCATGCGCTTGGGGAGGAGCTGCTCGTCGACCTGGGCGCTCGTGAGCGGGTCGCCGAGCAGGATCCGCTTGGCGCGCGGCGGCGCGTCCGGGGTCGGCCTCGTTTGTTCTGACACGTCCGGCGACACTACGCCGACCGCAGCCGCCCTCACGCGATCCTCACGGAATCCCTACGGCGCGGTGCCGCTCCCTCACGGAATCCTCACGGCCTCCCGGTATCCTTGCGTCAGTGGGGGATCAGGTCGTTCTGGGGGTCATCGCCGTGGCGATCGGCCTGGCCGCGGGCGTCGTCCTCTTCGTGCCCTTCGTCGCGATCAGCTACCGCCGCCGCGGACGCCTCTCGCTCGGCCGCACGCTGCTCTGGCTCGCGGCGCTCGTCTACTTCTGGGCCATCTGGACGTACACGCTGCTGCCGCTGCCCGATCCGGACGCCATCCGCTGCGTGGGGGCGATCACCGACCCGATGTCCGTCGTGCGCGACGTGCAGAAGGCGTTCGCGGCGCCGGGCAACCCGCTGCGCCAGCCCGCCCTGCTCCAGCTCGTGTTCAACGTGCTGCTGTTCGTCCCGCTCGGGGCGTTCCTCCGCGTGCTGGGCGGCCGCGGCCTCCCGACCGCGCTCCTCGCCGGCTTCGGGCTCTCGCTGCTCGTGGAGACCACGCAGCTCACCGGCGTCTGGGGTCTGTACCCGTGCGCCTACCGCTTCTTCGACGTCGGCGACCTGATGACGAACACGACCGGAGCCGTGCTCGGCTCGGTGCTCGCTCTCGTGGTGCCCCGGTCGCTGCGCGGCCTGCAGGCGCGGGCGGATGCCGACGAGCCGCGCCCGGTCACCCGCGGTCGCCGCGCGCTGGCGATGCTGTGCGACGGACTCGCGAACGGGTTCGTCGTGCTCGCCGGGGGCGTCGCGGTGCAGCTCTGGCTCGAGTACGTCGTGCAGGACCGTCAGGCCGTTCTCGACGGCACCCTCGCCGGCACGGTGAGCACGGCGGCCGCCTGTGCGCTGTGGCTCGTGGTCATCCTCGTCACCGGCCGCTCGGTGGGAGACCTCGCCGTGCAGCTGCGCTACACCGGGTCGCCACTGCCGGCCGCGCTCGCCCGGCTGCTGCGCTGGGCGGGCGGCATCGGAGGACTCACGGCGCTGGGGCTGCTCGGCGGGGTGTTCGACGCGCTGTCCTCGCTGCTGATCCTCGTCGCGATCGTGCTGCTGTTCACCACCCGCCAGGGTCGTGGGCTTCCCGGCCTCCTCTCCGGCCAGCACCTCGAGGACGCCCGCGTCACCGCGAAGAGTTGAGCCCATTATGTACATAAGAGGTATTCTGTACGCATGAACACTCTCAGCCGCAGCGTGCCGTCGAAGGACCTGCGCGATCAGCTCGCCGACGTTCTCGGCGGTGTCGCGTACGGGGCGGAGCGGGTGGGGGTGACGCGTCACGGCAAGCTCACCGCGGTCGTGATCGGCGTCGACGACCTCGAGCTCCTGGAAGAGCTCGAGGCTGCGCGAGATGCGGCGGAGTTCGGAGCGGCGAAGGCGGCGGACGACGGGGGTCGAGTCTCGCTCGATGACCTCCGTGCGGAACTCCCGTGACGCGGTACCGCGTCGAGTTCACCACCGCAGCGGCGAAGGAGGTCCGCAAGCTGGATCCTCCGCTCCGTCGGCGCATCCTCGCCGGGATCTCCGACCTCGAACGGGAGCCTCGTCCGCACGGCGTCCGCAAGCTCGCCGGGTTCGACAACGCCTGGCGCGTGCGGATCGGCGACTACCGTGTGCTCTATGAGGTCGTGGACGAGCTGGTGCTCGTCACCGTGGTCCGCGTCGCCCACCGGCGGGACGTCTACGACCTCTGACGGCATCTCGAAATCCACAGGGGTTTCCGATCACGGATCGATAACGTCGTCCTCATGAGCGTGATCCCGGTCGACGAGCACCTGATCTCCGAGGCGAAGGAGCTCCGCGACCAGCTGCAGCGCTTCCTCCGCGAGTACGAGTTCGGGATGCGCGAGGTGGAGACGAAGATCTCGATCCTCCGCGACGAGTTCACCCACGACCACGCGTACAACCCCATCGAGCACGTCAAGAGCCGGCTCAAGTCGCCGGACAGCATCGTCGAGAAGATCGCCAGGAAGGGCATCGACGACCCGGACTTCGATCGCATCCGCACGGAGATCACCGACATCGCCGGCGTGCGGGTGACGTGCAGCTTCGTCGCCGACGTCTACCGCCTGTTCGATCTGCTGACCGCGCAGGACGACGTGACCGTCCGCACGGTCAAGGACTACATCGCGAATCCGAAGCCGAACGGGTACAAGAGCCTGCACGCCATCATCGAGGTCCCCGTCTTCCTCTCGACCGGGGCGCTGGCCGTACCGGTCGAGGTGCAGTTCCGCACCATCGCGATGGACTTCTGGGCGAGCCTGGAGCACAAGATCTACTACAAGTTCTCCAACCAGGTGCCCGCGCACCTCGTCGACAGCCTCAGCGATGCCGCCGATGCCGCCGCCGAGCTCGACACCCGCATGGAGCGGCTGCACCGCGAGGCGCACGGCGTGCCGCAGCGGCAGCTCGCCCCGCCTCCTCCGCCTGCGCCGCGCGTCGTCGAGGTCTGAGCGCCCCGCCTCAGGCGAGGAACTCGCGGGCGGCCGCGGACATCGCGGTGACCCCCACCTCGATCGTCGGATGGATCTCCGGCGCGAAGAAGGGTGAATGATTGGTGGGGATGTCCTTCTCCACGGTCCCCGTCGCAAGAGCCTCGGCGAATCGGGCGGGGTCGACGCCGCCCCAGAACCAGAACACGAGCGGGACCTCGGCGTCGCGCGCGAACCAGGAGACGTCCTCGCTGCCGGTGAACATGCCGGGGTCGACGACGGCCGAGTCCCCGAGCGCGCGACGCAGCGCCGAGGAGACCCGCGCCGTCGCCTCCTCGTCGTTGATCGTGGCGGGCAGCGTGTGCTGCGTGTGGATCTCGGGCTCGCGCTCGGCACCGGACGCCATGGCCTCGGCGCGCACGATCCGTTCGACGCTCTTCAGCACCTTCTCGCGCGCGTCCTCGTTCGGATAGCGGAGGCTGAGCTCCAGCTTCGCCTCGGCTGGGATGATGTTGTTCTTGAGTCCGGCGTGAATCGATCCGACGGTCACCACGGCCACGCCCTGCGGGTCGATCTCGCGTGAGGCGATCGTCTGCAGGCGCATCACGGTCGCGGCCGCCATCACGACCGGGTCGATCGTGGCGTGCGGGCGGGAGCCGTGGCCGCCGCGGCCGTGCAGGGTGACGGTGAGGCCGTCGGAGGCGGCCATCTGGGTGCCGCTGCGCACGCCGATGATGCCCGCCGGGAGCGGGGTGACGTGCTGACCGAGCACCACGTCGGGCTTCGGGTAGCGGGCGAGCAGGCCGTCGTCGAGCATGGCCCTGGCGCCGGCGCCGTACTCCTCCGCGGGCTGGATGAGCACGACGAGGGTGCCCGACCACTCCCCGCGCTCGGCGACCAGCTTCTCCACGGCCCCGATCATCGCGGTGACGTGCATGTCGTGGCCGCAGGCGTGCATCACGGGCACGGTCGTGCCGGCCGGATCGACGCCTTTCGCGGTGCTCGCGTACGCCAGACCCGTCTGCTCCTCGACCGGCAGCGCGTCCATGTCGGCGCGCACCCACACGACCGGCTGCAGGAAGTCCTCGACCTGGGTCCCTGAGCTCGTCGAAGGGCCTGTCGAAGGGTTGCGCAGCACGCCGACCACGCCGGTCACGCCGACCCCCTCCTCGACCTCGAGCCCCAGGTCGCGCAGGTGCTGGGCGGCGATGCCCGCGGTCCTGGTCTCCTGGAACGACAGCTCCGGGTGCTGGTGCAGATCGATGTAGAGCGCTTCGAGGTCGATGGCCATGCGCCCGAGCCTAGCCGGGAGGTCAGGGCCGCGCGTAGGACTCCAGGGCCGGTCCCGGATGCAGCACGCCGTTCACGATAGCGCGGATCGCGAACTCGCTCGCGGCGCCGAGGGGGACCACCCCGGGGTGCAGGAGCCACTGGAGCTGCAGCCCGTCCATCACGGCGAGGATGGCGGCCGAGGCGGCGGCGATGGTCGCGGGTTCGGTCACGCCCTCCTGGGCGCAGAGCTCGCCGAACGCCGCCGTCACCTCCCGGCGCAGGGTCGTGTAGCGGTCCTCGAAGTACTCGCGGCCGGGGTGGTCGTCGGTCACCGACTCGGAGGACAGGACCGTGTAGGCCTGCACGATGCCCGGCCGCTTCTCGTTGGCGAACGCCGTGCGGACGAGGTGGAGGAAGAGCTCCGGCCCGTCGGGGATGTGCTTCTCGGCGAGGTCGGCCACGTCGGCCTGATCCCGGTAGGCGAGCACTTCGAGGAGGAGCTTCTGCTTCGAGCCGAAGTGGTGCAGGACGCCCGCGTGGGTGATGCCGACCTGTTCGGCGACATCGGCGAGGGTGCCGTTCGTGGAGCCCTTGTTGCCGAAGATCTCCACCGCCGCCTTGAGGATCTGCTCGCGCTTCTCCCGCGTGGCCGGGCGCACCCGGACCGTGTGCACATCGTCCGTCATGAGCCCACCTCCCCTCGTCGCACTCTGCTTGCCAACCAACTTACTCCTCGGTAACCTCTCCACAGCTTACTTTCTCGACAGTAAGCAAAATCGCGGTCGGAGGCGATCCGTCGCCGCGTCGCCGCACAAGGACCCGTGCCCAAGGAGAAGCAATGAAGCTCACGAAAACCCTGATCGCCGCCAGCGCGGTCGCCGTCCTCGGCGTCTCCGCGCTCGCCGGATGCTCGTCCGGAGGGGGCGACGACGCCGCCACGGGCGAGGCCGTCGCCCTCACCATCGCCAAGCCGGACGGCGCCATCACCACCGAGTCGAACAACCCGTACGTCGGAGACTCGTCCGCCTCGAAGTACGGCTACGGAAAGGTCATCTTCGAGACCCTCGGCCTCGTCAACCAGACCGGAGACCGCGGGGTCACCCCCTGGCTCGCGGAGAGCATCGAGTGGAATGACGACTACACCGCCGTGACCGTCGTGCCCCGCCCCGACGTCACCTGGAGCGACGGGGAGCCGTTCACCGCCGACGACATCGTCTACTCGTACGAGCTCGTCTCCACGCCCGCGCTGGACACGGCCGGTCTGAAGTTCGAGGGCGCCACCGTCGACGGCGACGCGGTCACCCTGACGTTCGGCGAGTCGAAGTACGTCAACCAGGCGCGCGTCCTGCACGTGCCGATCGTTCCGAAGCACATCTGGGAGAACCTCGACGACCCCGCCACCGATCCCGTCAAGGGCGACGACCTCGTCGGCACCGGCCCCTACGCCCTCTCCAACTGGTCCACCGAGTCGGTCACGCTCACCGCGCGCGACGACTACTGGGGCGGTGACCTCGCCGTGCCCGAGCTGCACTACGTCTCCTACGGCGACAACACCGCGCTGACCACGGCCCTCGCCCAGGGCGAGGCGGACTGGGCACAGGCGTTCATCCCGCAGATCCAGGAGCAGTTCCTCGACGCTGACCCCGAGCACAACAAGTTCTGGGCCGCCCCGACCACCGGCTCGGCGACGCTCTTCATGAACCTGCAGCAGAAGCCGTTCGACGACCCGACGTTCCGCCAGGCCCTCGCCTGGGTCATCGATCGCGACGCCTACGTGGACATCGCCCGGGAGGGCGCCAGCGAGCCGGTCTGGTCGGTGACCGGACTGTCGTCGATCCTGGACGACGAGATCCAGCCCGAGTTCGAGGGCCAGGAGTACGCCGTCGACGCCGAGAAGGCGCGGGATCTGCTGGAGTCAGCCGGATACACCTGGAAGGACGACGCGCTGATCGATCCGGACGGCACCCCCGTCTCGTTCACGCTGTCGGTGCCCTCGGGCTGGAGCGACTGGAACACGGCACAGGAGCTCATCGCGGAGGATGTGACCGAGGCCATCGGTGCCGAGGTGAAGATCGACATGCCCGACTGGGGCGGCTGGCAGGTCCCGCGTGACGAGGGCACGTTCTCCGCGATCATCCACTGGCTGGAGGACAGCGGCACCGCTTACGGCCTCTACACCTCGACCATGGACCCCCGCTGGATCTCCCCGGAGGGCATCGCCGGGTTCAACTTCGGCCGCTTCGAGGACCCGGAGGCCACGGCGGCGCTGAACAGCTACGCCAACGCGTCGTCGGACGAGGAGCGCACCACCGCCCTCACCACGCTGCAGGAGATCTTCGTCGAGCAGGTGCCCGCCATCCCGCTCGGCGCGCACCCGCTGCTGGGGGAGTTCAACACCCGGAACTACGTGGGCTGGCCCTCCGAGGAGGACCCGTACGCCTCGGCCGATCCGACCCAGCAGAACATCGTGCAGATCCTCACGAAGCTGAAGCCCGCCGACTAGGGCTTCGACAGGCTCAGCCCCCACTGCACCGGCCTTCGACAGGCTCAGCCCCCATCCGGTCCCCGAACGCCGGACCTGGGTCCCTGAGCCTGTCGAAGGGCCCGCCCCCACGAAGGACACCCCCATGGCAGATCCCCTGCTCACCGTGCGCGACTTCTCGGTCGTGTACGACGTCGATCCGCCCGTCGAGGCGGTGAAGAACGTGACCCTCGAACTGCAGCGCGGCGAGATCCTAGGCCTCGCCGGTGAGAGCGGCTGCGGCAAGACCACGCTCGCCTACGGGGTGCAGCGCCTGCTGCGTGCCCCGGCCGTCATCACCGGCGGCAGCGTCACCTTCCACGACGTGACCGGTGTCGACATCGACATCAACGCGCTGGACGTCGACGCGATGCAGCGGTTCCGCTGGGACAAGGTCTCGATGGTGTTCCAGGGGGCGATGAACGCCCTCAATCCGGTGGCGACGGTCGGATCGCAGCTGGAGGACGTGTTCGAGATCCACCGACCCGACATGACCCGGAAGCAACGCCGGGCCGAGGCGGAGGAGCTGCTGGAGATCGTGAAGGTCGGGCGTGAGCGTGCTCGCTCCTTCCCGCACGAGCTGTCCGGAGGCATGCGGCAGCGCGTCATGATCGCGATGGCCCTGGCGCTGCGGCCGCAGCTCATGGTGATGGACGAGCCCACCACGGCGCTCGACGTCCTCGTGCAGCGGGAAATCCTCACGCAGATCTCGCAGCTGCGGCACGAGTTCGGGTTCTCGGTCGTCTTCATCACGCACGACCTCCCCCTCCTGCTGGAGATCAGCGACCGGATCACGATCATGCGGGCGGGGGAGATCGTCGAGCTCGCCACGGCAGAGCGCATCTGGACGCAGCCCGAGCACGAGTACACGAAGACCCTGCTGTCGTCGTTCCCCCGGCTGACCGGGGAGAGAGGGGTGCTGGTGCGATGACCACGCTCGAGTTCCGTCACGTCACGAAGACGTACAGCGTCCGCGGCGCCGGGCAGATCCGCGCCCTCGACGACGTGAGTTTCACGCTCGCCTCCGGCCGGACGATCGGCCTGGTCGGCCAGTCCGGCAGCGGCAAGTCGACGATCGCGAAGATCCTCACCCAGCTGGAGACCCCGACCGCCGGCGACGTGCTGCTGGACGGCGCGCCGGTCCCGCGCCGCGGCCGCGGACTGCGGAGATATCGGCAGCAGCTGCGGATGGTCTTCCAGGACCCGTTCGCCTCCCTCAACCCCTCGCACTCCATCCGGTACCACCTGGAGCGGCCCCTCCGTCTCGACGACGTCGTGCCCAGAGCGGAGACGGAGGCCGAGGTGCGCCGGCTCCTGGAGCGCGTGCGCCTCGACCCGGATGCGGTGATCGACCGCCGACCGCACGAGCTCTCCGGCGGGCAGCGTCAGCGCGTCGCCATCGCGCGGGCGCTCGCCTCCCGGCCGTCGCTCCTCGTCGCCGACGAGCCCGTCTCCATGCTGGACGTCTCCATCCGGCTCGGGGTGCTCACCCTCCTCGCCGATCTGCAGCGTGAGGAAGGGCTCGGCGTGCTCTACATCACCCACGACCTCGCCACCGCACGCCACTTCAGCGACGAGATCATGGTCCTCAACCAGGGCCGGGTCGTCGAGTACGGCACGGCGGACGACGTGATCCTCGATCCGCAGGACCCCTACACCCGCGCTCTGCGCGCCGCATCGCCCGACCCGGAGAAGTACTTTGCGTCGGCGGCATCGAACGGAGGTGCGCGGTGAGCACGGCTTTTCCGCAGCTCGACGACAACGACCTCATCGCGCAGGGCGCACGGGAGGCGGGGACGACCGCGACGACGGTGGACCGCGGAACCCGGCGCGTGCCCTGGCGCTTCTTCGCCGGACGCGCCGCGTTCTACCTCTTCACGCTCTGGGCCGCGATCACCATCAACTTCTTCCTGCCGCGGCTGATGAAGGGCGACGCGGTGACCTCCTACCTCGCCCGAAACCGCACGGTGAGCCCGGAGGCCGCCGACGCCCTGCGCATCCTGCTGGGGATCGACACCGACAAGAGCCTCTGGCAGCAGTACCTCGAGTACTGGGGCATGCTGCTCCGCGGCGACCTCGGCATCTCGACCCTGCACGGGCTGCGACCGGTGGCCGAGGTGCTGGGGGCGGCGTTGCCCTGGACACTGGGGCTGGTGGGCATCGCGACGATCATCTCGTTCGCGCTCGGCACCGTCGCCGGCGCCATCGTCGGCTGGAAGCGCGGCAGCAAGCTCGACGCCATCATCCCGGTGACGACGTTCTTCAACACGATCCCCTACTTCTGGCTCGGCCTCATCGCGATCGCCATCTTCTCCTCGACGCTGAAGTGGTTCCCCTCCTCGCATGCCTACGACAAGGGGCAGTCGCCGGAATGGAGTCTCGACTTCATCGGGCAGGTGATCGCGCACGGCACCCTCCCGGCGCTGACGATCGTGGTCGCCTCGCTCGGCGGTTGGGTGCTGGGGATGCGCAACATGATGCTGACCGTGCTCGACGACGACTACATCACCGTCGCCCAGGCCAAGGGCATGCCCAACCGACGCGTGCTCTGGGCGTACGCGGCCCGCAACGCCGTGCTCCCGCAGATCCAGAGCTTCGCGCTGTCGATCGGCTTCATCGTCGGCGGCACGATCGTCATGGAGATGGTCTTCAGCTACCCCGGCGTCGGCAAGCTGCTGCTCGACGCGACCAACGCGAAGGACTTCGCGCTCATGCAGGGCGTGTTCCTCGTCATCACCCTCTCCGTGCTCGTGGCCAACATCCTCGCCGATGTCGTCTACGCCTACCTCGACCCGCGCACGCGCCAGATGGAGTCCTGACATGACCGTTCCCACCACCGCAGCGAACACGGCGCCGGACGGATCGACCGTCGTCTCCGGCATGCCCGAGACCGCCACGCTGCGCACCCCGCCGACGGGAGCGCCGCCGCGCAAGACGTTCTGGTCGCAGCTCGCGCAGGCGTTCGCGATGTTCCGCAACCCCAAGTCCATCGCGGGGCTGATCATCCTCGGGGCGTTCGTGCTCATCGCCGTCTTCGCCCCGTGGATCGCCCCGTACGGCCCGACGCAGAAGGACCGCTCCGCGCTCCGGCAGCCGCCGTCCTGGGAGCACTGGTTCGGCACCACGCACATGGGCGAGGACGTCCTGAGCCAGATCATCTACGGCACGCGCGGGGTCATCGTCGTCGGCTTCCTCGCCGCCTTCATCGCCACGGCGCTCGCGATCACCATCGGCGTCATCGCGGGCTACGTGCGCGGGTGGCGGAGCGAGTCGCTGTCGGCGCTGACGAACGTGTTCCTCGTCATCCCCGGCATCCCGCTCATCATCATCATCGCCTCCCAGTTCGAGAACCCGCCGCTGATCGTGATCGCCGCCGTGCTCGGGCTGACCGGCTGGGCGTGGGGCGCCCGCGTGCTGCGCGCGCAGACCATGTCGCTGCGCAACCGCGACTTCATCCAGGCCGCCCGCGCGAACGGCGAGCCGCTGCGCCGCATCATCACGGTCGAGATGCTCCCGAACCTTATGGCGCTCATCGCCTCGAGCTTCGTCGGCACCGTGACCGCGGCCATCCTCGGCCTCACCACTCTGGCCTTCATCGGGGTGATCCCGGTCAGCAACCTGAACTGGGGCACGATCCTGTTCTGGGCGCAGCAGAACGGCGCGTTCCCGCGGCTGTGGTGGTGGTATGTGCCGGCCGGGCTCTGCATCGCGATCATCGGCGTCGCGCTCTCGCTCATCAACTTCGGCATCGACGAGTACGTCAACCCGCGCCTGCGCTCGGCGGGAGAGCGGGCCAGGGCGATGAAGAAGAAGGGGCTCAACGTGAACGACGCCGTCACGGCCGTCCGCAGCGTGCCCCTGCCGGAGAAGAGCCCCGATCCCGTATCGTCGGCGACTTCGCCGGGCGCTTCCGGCACCACCGACTCCTCGAACACCGCGACACCGCACACGAACCAGAACACGAAGTGATGACCTCTCAGACTCTGACCACGCAGCTCCCGTACCAGGACCCCGCTCTCTCGATCCCCGAGCGCGTGGCCGACCTCCTCAGCCGCATGACGCTCGAGGAGAAGGTCGGGCAGATGCTCCAGCTCGACGCTCGCGACGACATCGACGACCACGTGCTCCGGCGGCACGCGGGTTCGATCCTGCACGCCTCGGACGAGCGTCTGCGGCGGGCTGCCGTCCTGGTCGCGCAGACCCGACTCGGCATCCCGCTGCTCGTGGGCGAGGACTGCATCCACGGCCACTCGTTCTGGCCCGGAGGCACGATCTACCCCACGCAGCTCGGCATGGCGGCGTCCTGGGACCCGGCGCTCGTCGAGCGCGTGGCGCGGGCGACGGCCGAGGAGGTCGCCGTGACCGGCATCCACTGGACGTTCTCGCCGGTGCTGTGCATCGCCCGCGACCTGCGCTGGGGGCGGGTGGGGGAGACCTTCGGGGAGGACCCGTTCCTCATCGGGGAGCTGGCTTCGGCCATGGTGCGCGGCTATCAGGGTGACGGGCTCGACGACCCCACCGCGATCCTCGCCACGGCCAAGCACTTCGCCGGCTACTCGGAGACGCAGGGTGGACGCGACGCGAGCGAGGCGGACATCTCCCCGCGCAAGCTGCGCTCCTGGTTCCTGCCGCCGTTCGAGCGGGTCGCCCGCGAGGGCTGCCGGACGTTCATGCTCGGCTACCAGACGACGGACGGGGTGCCCATCACGCTGAACGAGTGGCTGCTCAGCGACGTGCTCCGCGGCGAGTGGGGCTACACCGGCACCCTCATCACCGACTGGGACAACGTGGGCCGGATGGTGTGGGAGCAGCGGGTGCAGCCCGACCTCACGCATGCAGCGGCCGCCGCGGTGCGCGCCGGGAACGACATGGTCATGACCACGCCCGGGTTCTTCGAGGGGGCGCTGGACGCGGTCGCCAGGGGGCTGCTGCCGGAGGACGCGTTCGACGACGCGGTCTCCCGCATCCTCACGCTGAAGTTCGAGCTCGGACTCTTCGAAGACCCCCGGCTGCCCCGCGACGACGTGTCCGCCGTGGTCGGCAGCGCCGCGCATGCGGAGCTCAACCTCGAGATCGCGCGCCGCTCGCTCGTGCTCCTGGAGAACGACGGCCTGCTGCCGCTGGACTCCGCGGAGCCGCTGCGTGTGGCGGTGACCGGGCCGCTCGCGGACGACGCGCAGACGCAGCTCGGCGACTGGGCGGGCGGTTCGGGCCAGGCGGGCTGGCTCGACGGACAGCCCCGCGAGATGATCACGACCGTGCTCGACGGCCTCCGTGCGGTGGACGCGTGGACGGTCACGCATGCACGCGGCGCCGACATCCTCACGCTCGCCGACGACCCCCGCGGCACGCACTTCCCGGACAACCAGCCGCGTCCTCCCGTGGTGCGGCCGTGCCCGCCGGATCCTGCGCTGATCGCGGAGGCGGTGGCCGCCGCCGAGGCCGCCGACGTCGTGGTCGCGGTGGTCGGCGATCGCATCGAGCTCGTGGGCGAGGGGCGGTCCACGGCCACGCTGGAGCTCATCGGCGGTCAGAACGCCCTGCTCGATGCGCTCATCGAGACCGGGACGCCCGTCGTCGTGGTGCTGCTGGCATCCAAGCCTCTCGTGCTCCCGCCTTCGGTGCAGCGCGCGGCGGCCGTCGTGTGGGCGGCCAACCCGGGCATGCAGGGCGGACGGGCGTTCGCCGACATCGTCACGGGTGCCGTGGAGCCCTCGGGCCGGCTGCCGATCTCGTTCGCGCGGCACGTCGGACAGCAGCCGACCTACTACAACCAGATCCGCGGCCAGCACGGCGACCGCTACGCCGACCTCACCCAGGCGCCCGCGTGGGCCTTCGGCGAGGGCCGGTCGTACACGACCGTGGCGTACGCGGACCTGGAGCTGGAGCAGACGGAGCTGCGCCTCGGCGGCACCGTGGTGGGGCACGTGACCGTGACGAACACGGGGGACCGGCCCGTCCGCGAGACCGTGCAGGCCTACGTGCGGGACGAGGTGACGAGCGTGAGCTGGACCGACCGTGAACTGAAGTCCTTCCGGCAGGTCGAGCTCGCGCCGGGGGAGAGCGCCCGCGTGCGGATCGAGGTCCCCGTCGCGGACTGCACGATCGTGACCGCCGCCGGTGTCCGCACCGTGGAGCCCGGTGCCTTCACGCTCCTCGTCGGCCCCAGCTCCCGCGAGGAGCACCTCCTCCCCGCCCCCTTCGAGATCTCCCCGTCCTGATTCCCCGAGACCCCGCTTCCCCGCCGAGACCCCGTCGTGTCCGCGCGGCGGAGGCGGGGTCTCGGCGCGAGGCCGGGGTCTCGGCGCCTCGATTTGACCTCAAGTGCGCTTGAGGTTTTACGGTGGAGGGCGTGAGTGGGACAGAGAAGAAGTCGCGATGACGTATGTGATCGCGCTGCCGTGCGTCGACCTCAAGGACAAGGCCTGCATCGACGAGTGCCCCGTCGACTGCATCTACGAGGGCGAACGGTCGCTCTACATCCACCCGGATGAGTGCGTGGACTGCGGGGCGTGCGAGCCGGTGTGCCCCGTCGAGGCGATCTACTACGAGGACGACCTCCCCGACGAGTGGCAGGACTACTACAAGGCCAACGTCGAGTTCTTCGACGAGATCGGCTCGCCCGGCGGCGCCGCCCGCACCGGACTCATCCGGCACGACCACCCCCTCGTCGCCGCGCTCCCGCCGCAGGAGGTGCACGAGTGACCCCGCGCATCGCCATCGTCGGCGCGGGCCCCGCGGGCATCTACGCCGCCGACCTCCTCCGGGCGCAGGTGCCGGAGGCGGCCATCGACCTGTACGAGAAGCTTCCCGCCCCGTACGGGCTCGTCCGCTACGGCGTCGCCCCCGACCATCCGCGCATCCGCAAGATCATCGACGCGCTGCACGACGTACTCCTCCAGCCCGGCATCCGGCTGCGCGGCAACGTCGAGGTCGGCGTCGATGTGACGGTCGACGAGCTCCGCCGGGCGTACGACGGCGTCGTCATCGCGACCGGAGCCGACCGTGACGTGACGTTCGACGTGCCGGGAGCCGACCTTCCCGGATCGTACGGCGCCGCGGAGTTCGTGGCCTGGTACGACGCGCACCCCGACGTCGCCCAGGGCTGGGGTCTGGAGGCGGAGTCCGTGGCCGTGCTCGGCGCAGGCAACGTCGCGCTCGACGTCACGCGCATCCTCGCGAAGCACGCCGCGGCGCTGGAGTCGACCGACACCCCCGACCACATCCTCGACGCGCTCGCCGCGAGTCGGATCCGCGACGTGCACCTCTTCGCCCGCCGCGGTCCGGCCGATGTGCGCTTCTCGGCCCTGGAGCTGCGCGAGCTGGGCGAGCAGCACGACGTGGAGGTGATCGTCGATCCCGCCGACCTCGAGCTCGACGACCACGCCGCCCGCATGCTGGAGCAGTTCTCCCAGCGCCGCATCATCGTGCGGACTCTCACGGAATGGGCGCAGCGTCCGTCCACTGGGGCCTCCCGGCGCATCCACCTGCACTTCCGGCATCGACCCGTCCGCGTCCTGGGCGCGGACCGCGTGGAGGGCATCGAGTTCGAGCGCACGGCCTCCGATCCGCTCGGCCGCATGGTCGGCACCGGCGAGCTCGTCCGGTACGAGGTCGGCGCCGTCTACCGGGCGATCGGCTACCTCTCCTCGCCCGTGCCCGGTGTGCCGTTCGACGCGGCACGGGGCATCGTTCCGAACGCGGAGGGGCGGGTGCTCGATGCCGACGGCACGCCCGTCGCCGGCCTCTACGCGACCGGCTGGATCAAGCGCGGACCGATCGGCCTCATCGGCTCGACCAAGTCCGACGCCGCGCAGACCGTGCAGCATCTCGTGGAGGACCTCGCCGCGACGCCGTCCGCCCGTATCGACCCGGACCCGCCCCTGGACCTCCCCGGCGTGGTGGACTGGGAGGGTTGGTTGCGCATCGACGAGGCCGAGCGCCGCGCCGGAGCCGTCCGCGGCCGGGAGCGCACGAAGCTCGTCGACCGCGCGGCCATGCGCGCCCACGCGACCCCCACCCCCATCCCTCTCGAGGAGAGCACCCGATGACCCCCGACCCGCACACCACCCCGCACCCCGCCGCTCCGGTGCCCACGCCGGTCGGGGAGGGGCTCAAGGCGGCGTTCCGCACCCACCCCGCCGGTGTCGCCATCATCACGGCGCAGGGTCCGGACGGCCCCGTCGGCCTCACGGCGTCGAGCGTGTCGTCGGTCGCGGTCGACCCGGCGGCGATCGTGTTCTCGGTGACCAGGGCGACCGGCAGCGCCGGGGCCATCCTCGGCGCCGAGACCTTCGTCGTGCACCTCATCGACGACGAGCACTCCGCGCTCGCCCAGAGCTTCGCGGTGAGCGGTTCCGAGCGCTTCACGCCCGAGCAGGGCTGGACGACGCTGCCGACCGGCGAGCCGCACCTGGCGGAGGCCCGTGTCGCCCTGCGCTGCCGGACGATCCAGACCGTGCCCGTCGGCTCGTCGACCGTGGTGATCGCCGAGGTGCTCGAGGTGCTCGCGGGCCGCCCCGCCCGCCCGCTCGTCTACATCGACCGCCGATTCCACGCCCTGTCCCACGACACCGCCCTCTGACCCCGTCACGAAAGGAACAACCATGTCCACTCCGTACACGCTCCCCGAGCTGCCCTACGACTACTCCGCGCTGGAGCCGCACATCTCCGGCAAGATCATGGAGCTGCACCACTCCAAGCACCACCAGGCCTACGTGACCGGCGCGAACACGGCGCTGGAGCAGCTCGCGGCGGCCCGCGACAGCGGCGACCTCGGAGCGGTGAACAAGCTCGAGAAGGACCTCGCGTTCAACCTCGGCGGCCACATCAACCACTCCGTGTTCTGGCAGAACCTCTCGCCGGAGGGCGGCGGGGCCCCGGAGGGCGAGCTCTCGGCGGCCCTGGCGGACTCCTTCGGGTCGATCGACGGCTTCCGCGCGCACTTCACCGCGACGGCCCTCGGCGTGCAGGGCTCCGGGTGGGCCGTGCTCGCCTGGGACTCGGTGGGGGCCCGTCCGGTGATCTTCCAGCTGTTCGACCAGCAGGGCAACGCGCCGCTCGGCGTCATCCCGCTGCTGCAGCTCGACGTGTGGGAGCACGCCTACTACCTCGACTACCTCAACGTGCGGGCGGACTACGTCAAGGCGTTCTGGAACCTCGTGAACTGGCCCGACGTGCAGCGCCGCTTCGAGACGGCGCGCACCGCGACCGCGGGTCTCCTCGTCCGCTGACCCCCTCTTCGCCGACCCGGCCCCTTGCGTGCGCCCCGGCCCGTTGCGATCGTCCGCACCGGGCCGGGGTGGCCGCAAGGGGCCGGGTCGCGTTCAGGCGAGGGTGAGGAAGAGCTTCTCCAGGTCGGGGAGCGGGACGGCGTCGTCCTGCGCGGGGTCCTCGAGGCAGGTCTTCATGGCGGAGGCGATGATCTGGAACCCCGCCTTGTCGAGGGCGGAGGTCACGGCGGCGAGCTGCGTGACGACGGCCCGGCAGTCGCCGCCGCTCTCGACCGCGGCGATCACGGCGCCGAGCTGTCCCTGTGCGCGCTTGAGGCGGTTGGCGATCTTGCGCTGCGTGTCGATGTCGACGGTGGTCATAGTCACTCCCTGAAGGCCGGCTGCGCGCTCCACTATACCCTCGGGGGTATAGTCTCTCCATACCCACCGGGGTATCGAGTGAGGAGAGAACACATGTGTCGAGCAGTCCGTTGCCGTACCTGCGGGAAGACCACCTGGGCGGGGTGCGGTCAGCACGTCGACGCCGTCCGCCGCACCGTGCCGGCGTCGGACTGGTGCACGGGCCATCCGAAGGACGAGGCCAAGGGCGGTCTCCTGGCCCGGCTGTTCGGCCGATGAGCGCGCAACTCCGCGTCGTCATCGTCGGCGGGGTCGCCGGCGGCATGTCGGCGGCGACCCGGCTCCGACGCCTCGACGAGTCCGCGGACATCGTCGTCTTCGAGCGCGGGCCCGAGGTCTCCTACGCCAACTGCGGTCTGCCCTACTACGTGGGCGGTGTGATCGAGGAACGCGACGCCCTCCTGCTGCAGACCCCGGAGTCGCTGCACCGCCGCTTCCGGCTGGACGTCCGCGTCCGTCACGACGTCGTCGGCATCGACACCGAGCGAAAGACGGTCGAGGTCGTCGATCTCGACAGCGGCCGTCGGAGCACCCACCCGTACGACCGCCTCGTGCTCGCCACCGGTGCCCGGCCCCGCGGCGACGAGCCCACCGGAGCCCTGCCCGCGCGGAGCCTGCGGACCGTGGCGGATGCCGATGCGATCGAGGCCGCCCTCCGCCCCGGACTGCCGGTGGTCGTCGTCGGCGGCGGATACACGGGACTCGAGGCCGTCGAGAACCTCGTCGCCCGGGGCGCCGCGGTGACCCTGGTGCAGCGCGGTGCCCAGCTGCTCGGGCCGCTGGATCCGGAGATGGCCGCCCCCCTCGCGGCCGAGGTCCGGCGTCGCGGGGTCGACGTGCGACTCGGCGTCGAGGTCGTGGCCACGGCCGCGGATTCCGTGACCCTGAGCGACGGTGCCACCCTCCCTGCGGAGTTCCTCGTCGACGCCTCCGGGGTCGTGCCCGAGGTCGGACTCGCCCGCACCGCCGGGATCCGTCTCGGCGAGACCGGCGGAATCGCCGTCGACGAGGCCTGCCGCACCAGTGCGCCCGACGTCTTCGCGGTCGGCGACGGCGTCGAGAAGGCCGACCTCATCGGCGGTGGTGCGGCACTCGTGACCATGGCCGGTCTCGCCAACCGCCACGGCCGGATGGTCGCCGACGTCATCGCGGGGCGGGAGGAGTCAGCGCGCCCCGCGCTCGGCACCGGCATCGTGCAGGTGTTCGGCCTCGCCGCCGCGAAGACCGGATGGAGCGAGAAGCAGCTCCGTGCCGCGGGCCGCGACTTCTACGCCGTGCACGTGCATCCGGCGTCGCACGCCGGCTACTACCCTGGCGCGGAGACCCTCTCGATGAAGCTCCTTGCCGACCCCGCCACCGACCGCATCCTCGGGGCGCAGATCGTGGGTCGTGACGGCGTGGACAAGCGGATCGACGTCATCGCCACGGCTCTGCAGGCAGGCGTCACGGCCGCCGGTCTCGCGCACCTCGAGCTCGCGTATGCCCCGCAGTTCGGCTCGGCGAAGGACGCCGTGAACATCCTCGGCTACGTCGCCGAGAACACCCGCAGCGGCACCACGCCGACCCTCCAGTGGCACGAGCTCGACGACGCCGTGCAGGCGGGCGCAGCCCTCATCGACGTCCGCTCCGCGGGCGAGTATGCGAACGGCGGCATCCCCGGCGCGCGGAACATCCCGCTCGACGAGCTGCGCGACCGCCTCGACGAGCTGCCGGACGGGCCCCTCGTGGTGCACTGCCAGGTCGGTCTCCGGGGGCACATCGCCACCCGGCTGCTGCGGCAGCACGGGCGCGAGGTGCGCAATCTCGACGGCGGCTACCGCACCTGGCGGGACGCGACCGCGGGCTCCTGATCTCGACGCGTTCACAACTCAGGAGAACCGGCGCACCTGCGCCCGTCAGGGCCGGAACCGCGGTCTCCGCGCGCCGTACTCCTGAGTTGTGAACGCCGCCCGGCTCAGACGAGCCGGGCGGTCGTGCCGCGGACGTTGAGCTCGTACGGAAGGGCGGCGGGCGGGCGCACGGCTTCCGGGTCGGTGAGCTTCGCGAGGACCGCGTCGGCCGCCCGTTCGCCCTGTCCGAGCGGGAACTGGTCGACCGTGGTGAGGCGGAAGAACTCGCCGAGCTCATGGCCGTCGATGCCCACGATGGACAGGTCCCCCGGCACCGCGAAGCCGAGGTCGCGCGCGGCGAGGAGCGCACCGATCGCCATCTCGTCCGACGCGGCGAACACCGCGGTGGGACGCGGACCCGGACGCCCGAGGAGCTGCTTCGCGGCGCGGTAGCCACCCTCCACCGTGAAGTCCGCGGGCTCCAGGAACGCGGGGTTCAGGGGGATGCCGGCCGTGGCCAGTGCCCGCTCGAACCCGAGTCGTCGGTTCGTGGGGATGTGGAAGTCGATGTCGAACTCGGGGTTCGCGCCGATGTGGGCGATCTCGGTATGGCCGAGGCCGAGCAGGTGCTCCGTCGCGAGCTGCGCCACGGCGACGTCGTCGACCGTGAGCGTGTCGAGCTTCGGATTGGGGCCGCCGATCGCGATGACGGGCAGGCCGAGGTCGAGGAGCTGCTGGGTCTCGTCCTCGTCCAGCTCGATGGACACGGCGATCACGGCGTCGACCCGCTGGCGGCGCAGGAACGTGTCGAACACGTGGCGGCGCACGTCCTTGTCGGCGGTGATGTTGTAGAGCGTGATGTCGTAGCCGGCCCGCATCAGGGCCGCGGAGACCCCGGACAGCACGGTGCTGAAGAACCAGCGGTCGAGGAACGGCACCACGACTCCGATGTTGCGGGTGCGCCCCGACGCGAGGCTCGAGGCGCGGGAGGAGACCACGTATCCGAGCGAGGCAGCGGCGGCCTGCACGCGCTCGCGCGCGGACTCCGACACGTGCCCGCGGCCGCTCAGCGCGCGGGAGACGGTCGCGGTGGAGACGCCGGCGAGCCGGGCGACCTCGTCGATGCTCGCCATCGTCGTTCCTTCGGATCGGAGACGCCCGTGCCGCGCCCCGGGTGGAGCGCGCCACGGGCGCCGCGGTGTCAGGCCGTGGTGTACCAGACGGCGGTGTCGACCGGGACCTGGGCGCCGTCGAAAGGCTGGCTGCGGAGCAGGACGACCGCGCCTTCCGGAAGGTCGAGCGGAGCCGTGCCGAGGTTCGCCAGCACGTGGACCTCACCGCGACGGAAGGCCACGGCGTCGGGGCCGGCGTCCTCCCACACCAGCGACCCGGTGCCGAATCCGAACTCGTGACGACCGGCGAGCAGGCGCTTGTACAGGGCCAGGGTCGACGCCGGGTCGACCTCCTCGACGTCCCGGGCGTAGGCCGCCCAGTCCGCGGGCTGCGGGAGCCACGAGAGTCCGGTGTCGTTGAAGCCGAACGCCGGGGCCTCCGCCTCCCACGGCAGCGGCACACGGCAGCCGTCGCGGCCGTAGCGCTCGCCGTTCGTGCGGAACCAGGTCGGGTCCTGACGGTACTCGTCCGGGATCTCCATGGCCTCGGGCAGTCCGAGCTCTTCACCCTGGTAGAGGTAGGCGGAGCCGGGGAGCGCGAGCATCAGCGTGGTGGCCGCGCGGGCGCGGGCGAGGCCGATGGCCGTGTCCGGCTTGTCCGGGGTGTTCGGGCCGATGCCCTCGCCCTGCGGGTTGTCGATCGTGAGCGCCAGGCGCGTGGCGTGCCGCACGACGTCGTGGTTCGACAGCACCCAGGTGCTCGGTGCACCGACCGCGCCGAAGGCGTCCAGCGACTCACGGATCACGTCGCCGAGCGCCTTCGCGTCCCACGCCGTCATCAGGTACGGGAAGTTGAAGGTCTGGTGCATCTCGTCCGGACGCACCCAGAGCGCGGTCTCCTTCAGCGTCGGCATCCAGGCCTCGCCGCACAGCGCGCGGTCGCCGTCGTACTCCGCGAGCACCTTGTGCCAGTCGCGGTAGATCTCGTGCACGCCGTCCTGGCCCCAGTACGGCACGTTCGACTCGCCGCCGCCCATGGAGTCCGCGTCGGTGGGCGGTGTGTAGTCGGGGAGGCCCTCGGTCTTGATCATGCCGTGGGCCACATCGACCCGGAAGCCGTCGACACCGCGGTCGAGCCAGAAGCGCAGGATCGAGCGGAACTCCTCCTGCACCTCCTCGTTGTTCCAGTCGAAGTCGGGCTGCGTGGCGTCGAAGATGTGCAGGTACCACTGACCCGGCGTGCCGTCGGCCTCGGTGATGCGCTGCCACATGCCGCCGCCGAACACCGACTCCCAGTTGTTCGGGGGCAGTTCGCCGTTCTCACCGCGGCCGTCGCGGAAGATGTAGCGTGCGCGCTCCGGGCTGCCCGGCGCGGCCTTGAGCGCCTCCTGGAACCAGGGGTGCTGGTCGGACGAGTGGTTCGGGACGAGGTCGACGATCACGCGGATGTCGCGGGCGTGGGCCTCGGCGAGCATGAGGTCGAAGTCGGCGAGCGTGCCGAACAGCGGGTCGACGTCGCGGTAGTCGGCCACGTCGTAGCCGGCGTCGCGCTGTGGGCTCGTCATGAACGGGCTGAGCCAGATCGCGTCGACGCCGAGCTCCTGCAGCGAGTCGAGGCGACTCGTGATGCCGGGGAGGTCGCCGATGCCGTCGCCCGACGCGTCCGCGAAGGAGCGGGGGTAGATCTGGTAGATGACGGCGCTGCGCCACCACTCGGAACCGGGGGCTGCGATCTGTTCGAGCTGTGCCATGCGATCAGGCTACTGCAAACGCTTACAGTCCCGCCACCACAGGTATCGAAACGGTTCGGCGATCCCTTTCGCCCTCTCCGCCGACCCACCCCTTTCCGTCCGACCCACCCCCTTGCGGACGGCCGGAGGGGGCCGGCAGGAACGGAAGGGGGTGGGTCGACAGGGATGAGAGTCAGGGCGTGGGCATGCCGCCGTTGACGTTCAGGGTCTCGCCGAGGACGTAGCTCGACTCCGGGGAGGCGAGGAAGACGTACGCGGGGGCGAGCTCGGCGGGCTGACCCATCCGGCCCAGAGGCGTGTCCTGGCCGAACTGGTCGATCTTCTCCTGCGGCTGCCCGTCACTCGGCTGCAGCGGGGTCCAGATCGGTCCGGGCGCCACGGCGTTCACGCGGATGCCCTTGGGCGCGAGCTGCTGGGCGAGGCCCTTCGTGAACGCGTTGATGGTCGACTTGGTCGACGCGTAGTCGACGAGGATGTCCGACGGCGAGTAGGCCTGGATGGAGGTCGTGTTGATGATCGTCGACCCCGCGGGGAGGTGCGGCAGGGCGGCCTTCGTGATCCAGAACATCGCGTACACGTTGGTCTTGAACGTGTCGTCGAACTGCTCGTCCGTCACATCGGTGAGGGACTCCCGGAAGACCTGCTTGCCGCCGTTGTTGACGAGGATGTCGAGTCCGCCGAGCGCCGCGACGGCCTCGGCCACCAGGGTCCGGCAGTACTCCGGGTCGCGCAGGTCGCCGGGGATGGTGGCCACGGTGGCACCCGCCTCGCGGAGGATCCCGGCGATGCGGCTGGCGTCCTCCTCCTCTTCGGGGAGGTAGGAGATCGCGACGTCGGCCCCCTCGCGAGCGAACGCGATGGCGGTGGCCGCGCCGATGCCGGAGTCGCCGCCTGTGATGAGCGCCTTGCGTCCGGTCAGTCGTCCGGTGCCGCGGTACGACTCCTCGCCGAGGTCGGCCTTCGGGGTGAGGTCCGCGTCGAGACCGGGCTCGCGCATGTGCTGCTTCTGCGGCTGGATGTCGGCGTAGAGCTCGACCGGGTTGGTGAAGGTGTACTGGTCGCGGGACATGGGGTGTCCTTTCCGGGAGGTCGGGGACGGGAGGACCATCGTGCGCCTCGCGCTCCGGGTCCGGCAAACGCCTTGCACGCGTCCGGTCGCTTTGGTACACGCGCATGTGGCCGAAAGACACTTCCCCTCGAGCCTCCTGTCATGACAGGGTGGCGAACATCCCCCCGTGTCGCTCGCGGCATGTCCCCCGGGGGGTCCTGCCGTCGAGAGGTCGTGATGTCCGCTTCCGCCCGCCGATCCGCGCCCTGGGCGGTCGTCGCCGCCCTCGTCGTCGGCGCCGTGCTCGTCGGTGCCGCCCCCGCCGTGTCCGATGCGTTCGGCACGCGCGTGCAGCCCCCGGCCGACCCGGTGAACGACCCCGCCGCTTCGGTCGCGCTCGCCTACGAGTTCCTCGACGCCCGGGTCGACGAGTTCTGCGACGGCGAGGGCCGGTGCCTGCCGCGCAGCTACGAGGGCGGATTCTTCACCACGCCGTCCTGGGACTTCACGCCCTCCTTCGTCTACGACGACGCCCTTGTCGTCATCGCCTACACCGCCCGCGGTCTGCCGGACGACCTGCGCCGCGCGCAAGCTGTCGCGGACACCCTCCTCTTCGTGCAGGAGAACGACCCGGTCGCCGACGGCCGCGTCCGCACCTCGTACGAGCCGCACGGCATCCGCCAGGGGCGCATGGAGATCACGGGGCCGGGCACCTTCACCGGCAATCAGGCCTGGGTGGGCATGGCGCTCGCCCGCCTCTTCCACGCCACCGGCGAGACGCGGTATCTCGACGGCGCGGTGCGCATCGCGGAGTGGATCCAGGACAACACCGCCGACATGACCCGCGCGCCCTACGGCTATACCGGTGGGCAGACCGATGCCGGGGTGCCGCTGGAGTGGAAGTCCACCGAGCACAACAGCGACATCGCCGGGTTCTTCACGCAGCTCGCCCAGCTCACGGGCGACGCGGTGTGGGCGGAGCGGGCGGCGGTGGCCGCAGGCTTCGTCGCGGCGATGCAGAGCGCCGACGGGCACGTGGACACCGGGACACTGCTGGACGGCAGCACGATCAACACCCGCCCGATCCCGCTCGACGCGCAGACGTGGAGCCTCCTCGGCACCGGGGACGCCCGGTACGGAGCGGCCGTCGACTGGACGCTCGCGCACCTCGTGGCCCAGGACGGTCCCTACCGAGGCCCGTCGATCAGTGACGTGGACGTGTCCAAGGTCTGGTTCGAGGGCAGCGGACACCTCGCCCTCGCGCTGCAGGAACGCGGGGCCCCTGGTGACCAGGCGCGCGCGGAGGAGCTGCTGGCCGACATCCGACTGGTGCAGCGCGACGCGGCGAACGGCGACGGCAAGGGCATCGTGGCGACTTCGACCGACGGACTCGACTCCGGCTTCGGCGACCTCTACTACGCGAGCCTGCACACCGGCACGACGGCCTGGTACCTGCTCGCGGCCGTGGGCGACAACCCCTTCCGTCTCCCCTGACCTCGTCCGTCGACCCGGCCCCTTGCGGTCGACCCGGCCTCTTCAGTGCGCCCGCAAGGGGGTGGGACGCACGCGGAGGGGTGGGTCGACGGAGAGGTCAGGCGGCGACGCGGGCGACGGCGGCGATCGCGCTCGTGAAGAAGTCGAGACCGTCCACGCCGCTGCGCATCGCGACGGCGGTGTCCGGACCGAAACCGGGCTCCGTGGCGTGC
The DNA here is from genome assembly GCF_040686935.1 of Microbacterium meiriae. Taxonomy (NCBI): domain Bacteria; kingdom Bacillati; phylum Actinomycetota; class Actinomycetes; order Micrococcales; family Microbacteriaceae; genus Microbacterium; species Microbacterium meiriae. The sequence goes on along the minus strand of NZ_JBFBMF010000001.1, from coordinate 880,164 downwards.
TCGGGATGCGGCATGAGCCCCACGACGTTGCCCGCCTCGTTGGTCAGCCCCGCGATGTCGCGCAGCGAGCCGTTCGGGTTCACGCCGGCATAGCGGAACGCCACGAGACCCTCGCCCTCGATGCGATCGAGCGTCTGCTCGTCGGCGATGTAGCCGCCGTCCGCGTTCTTCAGCGGGATGATGATCTCCTGGCCGGTGCGGAAGGCGTTGGTCCACGCGGTGTCGGCGTTCTCGACCGTGAGCTTCTGGTCGCGGCGGACGAAGTGCTGGTGCCCGTTGCGGATCAGGCCGCCGGGGAGCAGGTGCGCCTCGACGAGCATCTGGAAGCCGTTGCAGATGCCGAGGACGGGCATGCCCTTCGCGGCAGCGTCCTTGACCTCGCTCATGATGGGCGAGAGCGCGGCGATGGCGCCGGCGCGCAGGTAGTCGCCGTAGCTGAAGCCGCCGGGAAGGACGAGGGCGTCGACGCCCTCGAGGTCGTGCGAGCCGTGCCACAGGGCGACCGGCTCGGCTCCGGCGATGCGCACGGCGCGCTGCGCGTCGACGTCGTCCAGCGAGCCGGGGAAGGTGACGACGCCGATGCGGACGGTCACTCCGCCACCTCGACGCCCACGACGTCCTCGATCACGGCGTTCGACAGGACCTCGTCGGCGATGCGGCGGGCCTCGGCGAGGACCTCGTCGGTGACCTCGCCCTCGACCGTGAGCTCGAAGCGCTTGCCGATGCGGACGTCGGTGAAGCCCTCGACGCCCAGGCGGGCGAAGGCGCCGGAGACGGCCTTGCCCTGCGGGTCGAGCAGTTCGGGCTTGGGCATGACGTCGACGACGATGGTGGGCATGACGGCTCCAAGAGTCGCGGGCGGACGGGCGGTTTCAGTCTACCGCTCGCCGATGCTCCGCTGAGACCCCGGCCTCTCGCCCAGGCCCCGCCCTGCGCGCGCCGCTACGCCGGGGTGTCGGCGGGAAACCGGGGTCTCGGCGGCAGAGGGGGTCAGGAGTGGAAGACGGTGTGGAGGTCGCCGATCGCCTCGCGGCCGCCGAGGCCGTCGATCTCGAAGAGCACCGAGATGCCGGCGACGTGGCTGCCGAGGCGCTCGACGAGCTGGCGACCGGCGGCCAGAGTGCCCCCGGTCGCGAGCACGTCGTCGATGAGGAGGACGCGGGAGCCCGCGGGCAGATCGTCGTGCATCTCGATGGTCGCGGTGCCGTACTCGAGGGCGTAGTCGACGGACGCCGCGGGCCGGGGGAGTTTGCCGGCCTTGCGGATCGGGATCAGTCCGACGCCTGCGGCGATGGCGGCCGCCCCGGCGAGGATGAAGCCGCGAGCCTCGATGCCGGCCACCACGTCGAACTGCCCCGCGAAGGGCTCGATGATCGCCTCGGTCGTCACGCGGAGGGCCTCGGCGTCGGCGAGGAGCGGCGTGATGTCGCGGAAGATGATGCCGGGCTCCGGGTAGTCCGGGATGCTGCGGATCAGGGATTCGGCGCGGGTGAGGGCGGGGGAGAGGGTGGCTTCGGGCACCGGACAAGGGTACGCCGCGTTCACAACTCCGGAGAATTCGCGGGCTCCGGGCCGATAGCGGTCGAACGGCGGCATCGGATCCCGATTCTCCTGAGTTGTGAACGGGGACCGGCGGCCACCCCGCACCCTTGACATCGTGGGAGCGCTCCCATAGAGTTCACGGAAGTCTGTGGGAGCGCTCCCACGACTCACCCCCGCACCACCACCCGCACGAACCCACAAAGGAGTGAACCGTGAACTCACGTGCCCGCACCCGGATCCTGGCGACAGCCGCCGTGGCATCCGTCTCCGCTCTCGCCCTGGCCGGCTGCTCCGGCAGCACCGGCGGCGACGGCGACACCGGCGGCAGCGCCGACGAGAAGGTCACACTGACCGTCACCACCTTCGGCACCTTCGGCTACGACGACCTCTACAAGGAGTACGAGAAGGCGCACCCGAACGTGACGATCGAGGCCACCAACATCGACACCGGCGGCAACGCCCGCACCGACGCCTTCACCAAGATCGCCGCCGGCTCCGGCCTCAGCGACATCGTCGCGATCGAGGAGGGCTGGCTCGGCGCCATCATGGACGTCTCCGACACCTTCGTCGACCTGCGCGACTACGGCATCGAGGACCGCAAGGACGACTGGGTCGACTGGAAGTACGGTCAGGCCACCGACGCCGAGGGCCGCGTCATCGGCTACGGCACCGACATCGGCCCGAGCGGCATCTGCTACAACGGCGCCGCCTTCGAGGCTGCCGGCCTGCCCAGCGACCGCGAGTCCGTCGCCGAACTGCTCAACGGCGACTGGGAGAACTACTTCCAGGTCGGTGCCGACTACACCGAGAAGACCGGCAAGGCCTGGTACGACCACTCCGGCTTCGTCTGGAACGCCATGGTGAACCAGCTCGACGAGGGCTACTACACCGCCGACGGTGAGCTGAACGTCGAGGGCAACGACGAGCTCCAGGAGCGCTTCGAGCTCCTCGGCGCCGCGACCGAGGGCGGTCAGTCCGCAGCGCAGACCGCGTGGGACTGGAACGGCGGCAAGTCGTTCGTCGACGGCACCTTCGCCACCTTCGTCTGCCCCGGCTGGATGCTCGGCGTCGTGCAGGGTCAGGTCGAGGCCGGCGGCGGCGACGCGTCGACCGGCTGGGACTTCGCGGACGTGTTCCCCGGCGGCGCGGCCAACTGGGGCGGCGCGTTCCTGTCGATCCCGGAGTCCTCGGAGCACAAGGAGGCCGCGGCCGAGCTCGCCGACTGGCTGACGCAGCCCGAGCAGCAGGTGAAGCAGTCCGCCGCCGCGGGCAACTTCCCCTCGACCATCAAGGCGCAGGAGTCCCTCGCCGACGAAGCCACGCCCAACGCGTTCTTCAACGACGCGCCGACCGGCGCCATCCTCGCCGAGCGTGCCAAGGGCGTCGTCGCGCAGTTCAAGGGCGCCGACGACTCGGTGATCCAGGAGAACGTCTTCGGCCCGGCGCTGAGCGCGCTCGACCGCGGCGAGACCGACACGCAGGGCGCCTGGGACCAGGCGATCGGCCTGCTGAACGACCTCGTCGGCTGATCATCTCGCTTCGACAGGCTCAGCGACCCAGAGTGGACGCCCAGCGCCCCGAGTGGACGCCCAGTGACCCGAGTGGACGCCCAGCGCCCCGAGTGGGTGGCTGAGCCTGTCGAAGCCCGGCAAAGGACACGCCCATGACCCTCACCGCCCCGCCGGCGGAGCCGCAGGCCGCCGCCCCCCTGGCGGCGGACGCTCCGCCGCGACGCTCCTGGCGCACCCGCGTCTCCCGTTTCGACCACCGCGCCTCTCCGTACTTCTACATCTCCCCGTTCTTCCTCCTCTTCGGGCTCATCGGCCTCTTCCCGCTGCTGTACACGGTGTGGGTCGCGGTGCACGAGTGGGATCTGTTGAAGGGCGAGGGGCCGTTCGTCGGCTTCGGCAACTTCGCGGCGATCCTCGGCGACGGCATGTTCTGGAACTCCATCCGGAACACGCTGAGCATCTTCCTGCTCTCCGCCATCCCGCAGCTCGCCGTCGCCCTGGTGATCGCGTACCTGCTGGACCGCGGACTGCGGGCGCCGACGTTCTGGCGGATGAGCGTCCTCGTCCCCTTCGTGGCGACGCCGGTCGCCGTCGCTATCATCTTCTCGAGCATCTTCAACGAGGCGGACGGGCTGGCCAACAACCTCCTCAACCTCGTCGGCATCGCCGATCAGCAGTGGAAGCACGACACGTTCCTGTCGCACATCGCGATCGCGGTCATGGTGAACTTCCGCTGGACCGGCTACAACGCCCTCATCCTCCTCGCCGCGATGCAGGCCGTGCCGCGCGACCTCTACGAATCGGCCGCCCTGGACGGTGCCGGGGCCGTGCGGCGGTTCTTCGCCATCACGATCCCCACCATCCGTCCGACGCTGATCTTCGTCATCATCACGGCGACCATCGGCGGCCTGCAGATCTTCGCCGAACCGCGTCTGTTCGACGTCTCCACCGCGGGCGGCATCGGCGGCAGCGATCGGCAGTTCCAGACCACGGTGCTGTTCCTCTGGGAACTGGCGTTCTTCCGCCGGAACCTCGGCGAGGCCTCGGCCGTCGCGATCCTGCTGTTCCTCCTCATCGTCGCGATCGGCCTCATCAACTTCCTGATCTCCCGGCGCATCGCCACCGGAGACGCCCCGAAGAACCGCGCGGCCCGACGCCGCATCCGCCCGACCGGAAAGGAGGAGGCGCGATGACCGCCACCCAGGCCCTCAGCGTGCCGGAGCGGATCCGCCGCCGGCGCGGCGCCGCGAGCGGGAGCGCCGGCCTCGGCAGCCGCCCCGGCTTCCTCACCTACGGGCTCCTCGCGGCCTTCGTCATCGGCGGCGCCTACCCGCTGTGGTGGTCGTTCGTCGTGGCGAGCGGGACCAACGCGACCCGCGGTGAGACCCTGCCCCTCATCCCCGGCGGCAACTTCCTCGCGAACGCGGCGAAGGTGTTCGATGCGATCCCGTTCTGGCTCGCGCTCGGCAACTCGTTCCTCATCTCGACGATCATCACGATCTCCGTCGTCACGTTCTCGACCCTCGCCGGCTATGCGTTCGCGAAGCTGCGCTTCCGCGGGCGGGACGGCCTCATGGTGTTCGTGATCGCGACCATGGCCATCCCCACGCAGCTCGGCATCATCCCGCTGTTCATGCTCATGCGCGAGCTCGGCTGGACGGGGACGATCGGCGCGGTGATCGTGCCCACCCTCGTGACGGCGTTCGGGGTGTTCTTCATGCGGCAGTACCTCGTGGACGTCATCCCGGACGAGCTCATCGAGGCCGCCAGGGTCGACGGCGCGAACCAGTTCCGCACGTTCCTCACCGTCGGGGTGCCCGCGGCGCGGCCGGCCATGGCGATCCTCGGACTGTTCACGTTCATGACCGCCTGGACCGACTACCTCTGGCCCCTGATCGTGCTCTCCCCCCAGAACCCGACGCTGCAGACGGCGCTCAGCCAGCTGCAGTCCGGCTATTACATCGACTACTCGATCGTGCTCACCGGCGCGGTGCTCGCGACCCTTCCGCTCCTCGTGCTCTTCGTGATCGCGGGGCGGCAGCTGGTCAGTGGCATCATGGCGGGCGCGGTGAAAGGATGACCCCTATGACGCGTGCCTTCCCCTCGGACTTCCTCTTCGGCGCGGCGACCGCGGCCTACCAGATCGAGGGCGCCGCCTTCGAGGACGGACGGACGGCATCCATCTGGGACGCCTTCTGCCGGGTGCCCGGGGCCGTGGTCGGTGGCGACGACGGGGATGTGGCGTGCGACCACTACCACCGGTATCCGCAGGACGTCGCGCTGATGAAGCAGCTCGGGCTGCAGACGTACCGCTTCTCCACCTCGTGGTCGCGGGTGCGCCCGGACGGTGGCGCGGTCAACCAGGCGGGGGTCGACTTCTACAGCCGCCTCGTCGACGAGCTCCTCGCGGCCGACATCCTGCCCTGGCTCACGCTGTACCACTGGGACATGCCGCAGGCCCTGCAGGAGGTCGGCGGCTGGACGAACCGCGATGTCGTCGAGCGCTTCCTGGAGTACGCGGGCACCATGCACGACGCCCTCGGCGACCGGGTGAACGTGTGGACGACGCTCAACGAGCCGTGGTGCTCGTCCTTCCTCTCCTACACCGGGGGCGAGCACGCCCCGGGGCACACGAGCGTCGCCGAGGGACTGCTGGCCTCGCACCACCTGCTCCTCGCGCACGGTGCGACGGTGCGCGAGCTCCGCGGTCGCGATGCCTCCCTCAACCTCGGCATCACGCTGAACCACACGGTCGCCGATCCCGCCGACCCGCAGAACCCCGCGGACGTGGACGCCGCCCGGCGGCTGGACGGTCAGTTCAACCGCTGGTTCCTCGACCCCATCTACCGCGGCGCGTATCCCGCCGACACCGTGGAGGACATCCGCGCGGTGGACCCCGACGCGGTCGCGCGGTTCGAGGCGGCGGTGCACGAGGGCGACCTCGACACGATCGCGCAGCCCATCGACACGCAGGGCGTGAACTACTACCACGGCGACCTCGTGTCCGGCACGGGGCCCGACGACGCCCCGGTCTCCAGCGGCCCGGAGACGGCACACGTGACCCGGAGCCCGTACCCCTCGCACGAGGGCATCCACGCGGTCGAGCGCGGGCTGCCCCGCACCGCCCAGGGCTGGGAGGTCCAGCCGGAGGGGCTCACGCGACTGCTGCAGCGGTTGTGGACCGAGTACGCCGAGCCCGCGGGGGTCGTGCTCTCGGTGACGGAGAACGGCGCGGCCTATGACGACACGGTCGTGGTGGCGGACGGGGAGACCCGGGTGCCCGATGCCGACCGCACCGCGTTCCTGCGCGCGCACCTCGACGCCGTGCTGGACGCCAGGGACAGCGGTGTGGACGTGCGCGGCTACTTCTACTGGTCCCTGTTCGACAACTTCGAGTGGGCGTGGGGGTACGACAAGCGCTTCGGGATCGTCCGCGTGGACTACGACACCCAGGAGCGGACGGTCAAGGATTCCGGCCGCGAGTACGCCCGGATCATCGCCGCGCGCTCCCTCTGATCCGTTCGAATCGCCCGATTGGCTCCATCCGCGGCCGAGATGGGACCAATCGGGCGATTCGAAGCGGGGATTTTCACGGGCGAGGGTCCGGGTGGATGAGAATGGGGCGATGGAAGAGAGCAAGCGATGATGTCGCCCCGGGCGACCATCGAGGAGGTCGCGACGGCCGCAGGCGTGTCCCGGTCGACCGTGTCGCGGGTCGTCAACGGGTCGACGGCGGTCAGCCCGGAAGCGCTCGCCGCCGTGCGCGCCGCGATCGACGAGCTCAACTACGTGCCGAACCGGGCCGCGCGCTCCCTCGCCTCCCGGCAGACGCACGCGATCGCCCTCATCGTCCCCGAGGACACGTCGCGCTTCTTCGGCGACCCGTTCTTCGCAGCGATCGTGGCCGGCATCACCGGCGCCCTCCGCAGCTCCGACTACCTCCTGAACCTGCTGATCGCGAGCGACGACCCCGGCGACAAGATGACCAGCTTCGTGCGCAACGGCGGCGTCGACGGTGCTCTCATCGTGTCGCACCACACGAGTGACGCCTTCGTCGACCGGATCGCCGACGCGGTCCCCGTCGTCTACGGCGGCCGCCCGGTGCGCCGCGCCGAGGGGGACTACGTGGTCGACGTCGACAACGTCGCGGGAGCGCGCGAAGCCACGCAACGCCTCGTCGACATCGGACGCACCCGCATCGCCACGATCTCCGGCCCGCTCACGATGCCCTCGTCGACCGACCGCGTGCAGGGGTTCCGCGCCGCGCTCGCCGCCGCCGGTCTCACCCCCTTCGCGGAAGAGGAGGGCGACTACAGCGAGGCGAGCGGAGCCGACGCCGCCCGCCGGCTGCTCGCGGAAGGGCGGCCGGACGCGATCTTCGTCGCCAGCGACCTCATGGCCCGAGGGGCGCTGACGGCGCTGCGGGGCGCCGGGGTGCGGGTGCCCGAGGACATCGCGCTCGTCGGCTTCGACGACTCGTCGGTGGCGCTGACCACCGATCCGCCGCTGACGACCATGCGCCAGCCCATGTACGCCCAGGGCGAGGCGATGACGCAGGTGCTGCTCTCCCGGCTCGCGGGAGAGGATCCGCCGCGCACCACGATCCTGCCGACGGAGCTCGTCGTCCGCGGTTCCGCCTGAGCCGCGTCGACTCCGGACACGGGTGAGGCCCGATCGCGGACGACCGGGCCTCGGTGGTGCCGGAGCGAGTCCGACGAGAGGGTCAGTTCCCGTAGAGGGAGACGACCCCGGTGCGGTCGGCGGTGGTCATCGAGAGGTCGTCCGAGCTGCCGTTGCACTGCGGGTAGTGCATGATCGACGACGAGTCGTACGGGGTGAGCGGACGCCAGTTGTTGTCCTCGAAGCAGGTGCCGGCCTCCGGACGGGTGTGCTCGTGGCGGAAGCCGAGCACGTGGCCGAGTTCATGGCCGAGCACGTTCGTCGGCGTCCACGCTCCGGCGCTCCAGATCGAGTCGTCGATGAGCACGTTCTGCTGCCGGGCCGGCGTGCTGGGGAAGAACGCACGGGCGATGTACTGCGTCGTGGCCACCGGCTCGACGGAGAACACGACGGCGTTGTTCCGCGTGGTGCAGTTGGCGTCCGCGCTGCTCACGTACCGGAAGTCGATCTTCGAGGACGCGGACTCCCAGAGCGCGGCGCCGCCCTCCATCGCCCGGACGACGTCGGCGTGACGGCTGCCGAACTTCGTGCTCACGCAGTAGGTGAGGTTGGCCACCTGGGAGGCCGACCACTTGTCGTCGATGTTGTTGACCGTGTTGACGATGAGGCCGTCGTTGCGGGTCTCGGGGCCGATCAGCCGGTCGTAGAAGGCGCGCAGCTCCTTCTTTCCGGAGATCACCTCGTCGCCGTTGACGACGTAGGCGCCGTCCACGTCCCGATAGGTGGACGACGCGAACTCCTGGTACGAGGGCGCGGAGTCGTCGGGCGACGCGGCCGTGGCGGGGATGACCGCGCTGAGGCTGAGCGCGGCCGCCGCGGTGGCGGCGAGCGCGAGTTTCTTGGTGAATCGCATGGAAGATCCTCTTCGATCTGAGCGGTGCCGCGCGTCCGGTGGGCGAGCGGTCTCCGGTCCGGACGGTGAGCATCGCTGCCACCGAGGGGCCGAAGCCCGCTCACGCTAACCGCGCCGTTTCGACGGGGTCAAGGCGCGACACGGCCCGTCGTGCGCTTTCTGCACTCAGGTCAGGAATCCCCCCGAGGGGTCACCGCCGAAGGTCCCGTCGGCGCTCGGCCGGACGTCGGCACCGGTGGTCGACGACCGGGCCTGGTCCTCGGTCCGTCGTCGTATGCCGGAGGTCGAGGAGGGCCACGGACGCATCTCCGCCACCCCCTCCATCGGCTGGAGACGCGTCCGTGGCTGCTGCGGCGAACCCCCGCGCCGCGAGTGCTCGCACCCTCCATAGGTTGAACGAGCATTCAGTGATTAATCTATCCCGAGACGGCCCGTGAGGGAATTCCGCCGGACCCGAAAGGTGGATGCCGTATGGCGCGATCGGATGAGCAGAATCGTCTGGCCCGCGAGCGCGCCAGGGAGAACATCCTCCAGGCGGCGATCGAGGTCTTCAGCGAACGTGGCGTCGCCGGGGCGGGCATCGCCGAGATCACCCGTCGCGCCGGAGTGGCGCAGGGGCTGGTGAACTATCACTTCGGTGGCAAGGACCAGCTCGTCGCCGCGGTGATCGACCGCTGGTTCGAGACGGTCCTGGCCTTCGCGCAGGTCGAGGGCACGCCCGACGAGATGCTCGCCGCCATCATCGACGGGGCGATCGGTGCGACGGCCTTCGCGATGCCCTTGCAGCGCGCGGTGCTCGCCATGCAGCAGCAGCCGCTGACGCATCGCCTGTTCGCGGAATCGGAGCAGCGCTATGCCGAAGGTGCGACGGCGGCGGAGGACGCCGTGCGCGCCGTCTTCCGCGCCCGAGGTGCCGAGGACCCGGCCCTGGAGGAGATCATGCTCCGCAGCACCCTGGAGGGGGTGTTCGTGAAGTACTGCGTCTTCGGCGACACGTATCCGCTCGAGGACGCGCGGCGCTGGCTGCACCGCCGGTACGGGCTGCCGGAGCCGACCGCCGCGCTGCCTGGGCTGCCGGCCTCGCCCCAGGGCGAACCCCGACCCCGCGCGACGGCGGCGCTGCGGACCGACGCGACCTGAGCCGCGGCCCCGCTCAGCCGAGCTGCATCCGCGCGAACGCGCCGAGAACGACCCGCTCCGATTGCACGAGATATCTCTCCAGCTCCGCCGCTCCGGCCTCGGCGCCCCGGGTCAGGAACGTGTCGAGCACGGCGCGGTTCTTCCGGACGAACGGCTCGTGCAGGGCGCGGGGGTCGTCGATCTTGAGGAACGCGAGGCGCAGCTCCGCCGCGACGTTCCGGTAGGTGCGGGCGAGGCGCGGGCTGTCGGCGAGGTCGACCAGCGCGACGTGGAACGCCATGTTGGCACTGCCGACCGCGCGCCAGGCGGACGTGTCGTCGGGGGAGACCCCGGCCACGGCGGCCTCGGCCGCGGCGACCGCGTCGGTCATGCGCTGGACGGCGGGATGCTCCGGCTCGGACTGCCGGAGAGCCGTGCACTCGATGACCCGGCGAGCCCGGTAGATGTCGATGACGTCGGCGATCGAGGGTGAGGCCACGGAGACGCCGCGGTGCGGGATGTGCTCGACGAGTCCCTGTTCCGCGAGCACCCGGAACGCCTCGCGCAGGGTGTTGCGGGACACGTCGAAGCTCTCCGACAGCGCCGACTCGGACAGCCGGGAGCCCGGGGCGACGTCGCCGTCGATGATGCGCTGACGGAGCACGTCGGCGAGCGGGCCCTGCTGGTTCATGCCTTCATCGTAGGCGCGGTCGGTGGGCGAGGTCGTGCCGATGATCACACGAAAGCAACCGCGCTGTAGCACGACGGAAACATGATTGTTGAACAATCGGGTTCTGTCCGTTCTACACTGGGGGTCACCCGACACCCACCAACGACGATGGGACCCCCCTATGTCCGAGCAGTCCGCCCCCGCCCTCACCCCCGAGGACGAAGCCCGCGCCGCCCACGCGAAGAAGCGCGCCGGCCGCAGTGCCGTCATCGGCGCCATCTTCCTCATGGCCACGAGCGCCATCGGTCCGGGGTTCATCACCCAGACCGCGACGTTCACCGCCCAGATGGGAGCCGCCTTCGCGTTCGCCATCCTCGTGTCGATCCTCGTCGACATCGCGGTGCAGCTGAACATCTGGCGCATGATCACCTCGTCCGGCAAGCGCGCCGGCGAGCTCGCCAACAGCGCCATCCCCTTCTCCGGCCATGTGATCGCCGTGCTCGTCGTCATCGGCGGGCTCGCGTTCAACATCGGCAACATCGCCGGTGGCGGCCTCGGCCTCAACGCGCTGCTCGGGATCGACCCGAAGATCGGCGGCGCGCTCACCGCGGCCCTCGCCATCATCATCTTCCTCGTGAAGAAGGCCGGGAAGGTGATGGACATCGTGCTCATCGTCCTGGGCATCGCGATGATCGTGATGACGCTCGTCGTCGCGTTCATCGCCCAACCGCCGGTCGGCGACGCCCTGCGCCAGACCTTCGTGCCCGACCAGCTCAACTTCGCCACCATCACCACGATCGTCGGTGGCACGGTCGGCGGCTACATCACCTACTCCGGCGCCCACCGCTACCTCGACTCCGGCCACGTGGGCCCGCAGTACGCGAAGCCCGTCATGCGGGCCGCCGCCAACGGCATCATCGTGACCGGCATCATGCGCTACGTGCTGTTCCTCGCAATTCTCGGCGTGGTCGCCTCCGGCGTGGCGCTCGACCTCTCCTCGCAGGCCGCCAACCCGGCCGGCCAGGCGTTCGGCGCGGTGCTCGGCGACGCGGGTCTGCGGATCTTCGGCGCGATCTTCTGGGCCGCCGCGATCAGCTCGGTCATCGGTGCCGCCTACACCTCGGCGACCTTCCTCTCGACGTTCACCGCCAAGCTCCGCGGCGGCTGGCCGCTGCAGCTCGCCACGGTCGCGTTCATCGTCGTGTCCCTCGGTGTCTACCTCGCGATCGGCACGGCCCCGGCCGCGATCCTCGTGTTCGTCGGCGGCTTCAACGGCCTGATCCTCCCCATCGGCCTGACGGTGTTCATGTACATCGGCTGGTTCCGCCGCGACCTCCTCGGCGACCGGAAGTACCCGATGTGGCTGCTCATCGCGGGCACTGTCGTGACCGCGCTCACCTGGTACATGGGCGCCGTCTCGATCGGCCCCATCTTCGCCTTCCTCGGAATCGGAGCATGACATGGCGACCATCGACCTGAACTCGGACCTCGGCGAGAACGTCCCCGACCGGATCGTCAGCGACGACGCGAGCATGCTCGAGATCGTCACGAGTGCGAACGTGTCGTGCGGATTCCACGCCGGGAGCCCGGAGGGCATCCGCGAGACCCTCGCGGCGGCGGTCGCCGGCGGCGTCGTGATCGGTGCGCACCCCGGGTACCGCGACTACGAGAACTTCGGGCGCACGAAGGTCGACATCGACTCGGCCACGCTGCAGGCACATGTCGAGTACCAGCTCGGTGCCCTCCTCGGGCTCACCGCGGCGGTCGGCGGGCGGGTCTCCTACGTCAAGCCGCACGGAGCGCTCTACAACACCATCGCCCGCGACGAGCGGCAGTCGAAGGACGTGGTGGCGGCCATCACGGCGATCGACCCCTCGCTCGTGCTGCTCGGTCTCGCCGGCGGCGTCGTGCTCGACGTCGCCGAACGGGCGGGGCTCGCAGTCGCGGCGGAGGCCTTCGCCGATCGCGCCTATCAGCCGGACGGTCAGCTCGTCTCCCGCACCGAGGAGGGGGCCGTGCTGCACGACCCCACCGCGGTGGCGGAGCGGATGGTGCGCCTGGCCGCGGAGGGCGTGATACGGGCGATCGACGGCACCGACGTCGCCGTGTCCGCGCAGTCGATCTGCGTGCACGGCGACAGCCCGGGATCCGTCGCGATGGCCGCGGAGACGAAGCGCCTGCTGCAGGCGGAGGGCATCACCATCGCCCCGTTCGCCGGAGTCTGACATGGCGGTGCTCGCGACTCCCGCCCAGCTCGCCGACGCCCGGGCCGCCCGTGCGGCGCACCGCGCCGGTCACGCCGCGCCTACCAGCGGCGTCGCCCCGGGGCTGACCCAGGCGAACCTCATCGCCGTGCCCGCGGACTGGGCCTTCGAGACCCTCCTCTACGCGCAGCGCAACCCGAAGCCCTGCCCCGTCCTCGAGGTGATCGAGCAGGGCGAGGTGGAGTCGCGGCTCGCGCCGGGCAGCGACATCCGCACCGACATCGGGCGCTACCGCATCTGGCGGGACGGCGAGCTCGTCGAGGAGGTGTCCGACGCGACGGCGGCGTGGGCCGAGCATCCCGACCTCGTCGCGTTCCTCATCGGCTGCAGCTTCACGTTCGAGACGGGGCTCGTCGAGGCCGGGATCCCGATCCGTCATCAGGAGCTCGGACGCAACGTGCCGATGTACCGCACGGCGGTGGACTGCACCCCGGCCGGGCGCCTCCGCGGCGAGATGGTGGTCTCGATGCGTCCGATCCCCGCGGACCGCGTGGCCGACGCCGTGCAGATCTCCGGGCGCACCCCGGCTGTGCACGGCGCGCCGGTGCACATCGGCGATCCGGCGTCGCTCGGCATCGCCGATGTGATGGCGCCTGACTTCGGCGACGCCCCCGAGATCCGCCCCGGCGAGATCCCCGTGTTCTGGGCGTGCGGTGTGACCCCGCAGGCGGCGATCATGGCGTCGAAGCCGCCGTTCGCCGTCACCCACGCCCCGGGGTACATGTTCGTCACCGATGTTCCGGATGCGGAGTACCGGGTCTGATGCGCATCCTCACGGCCTCCGACAGCGCGCTGCTCGTCGAGGCGGACGACCTCGAGCAGGCCATGCGGCTGAATCTGGCGTGGAGCGACATGCCCGGTGTGCTCGAGCGCATCCCCGGCGCCCGCACCGTGCTCGTGCGGTTCGATCCGCACCGCACCTCGGCCGCCGCGCTCGCGGAGGCGCTCGCCGCGACCGAGGTCGACGCGGCGGCCCTGCCCGATGCGGGGGAGGTCAGCATCCCGGTCCGCTACGACGGGGAGGATCTCGACGAGGCCGCCGCGCTCCTCGACGTCTCGGCGGAGGAGATGGTGGCTCGTCACCTCGCCGCGGACTGGCGCGTGGCCTTCTCGGGTTTCGCTCCCGGCTTCGGCTACGCCGTGAGCGGCGACCCCCTCTTCGACGTGCCGCGGCGGTCGTCGCCGCGCACCCGGGTGCCCGCCGGCTCCGTCGCGCTCGCCGGGGCGTTCAGTGGCGTGTATCCGCGGGAGAGCCCGGGCGGCTGGCAGCTCATCGGCCGGACCGCCCTGGAGATGTGGGACATCGACCGCGACCCGCCGGCCCTGCTCGCGCCGGGTCGACGCGTGCGCTTCGTGCGTGCGGAGCGGGAGACCGTGGCGGCGTCGCCTATGGGGGTGGCCGACGCGACGCGTGTCGACCGCCGCGCGGGCGGTCCGGCGGTCGAGGTCGTGCGATCCTCGCTGCAGCTCCTCGTGCAGGACGCGGGTCGCCCCGGCTTCGCGGCCCTGGGCGTCTCGGCCTCCGGCGTCGCCGATCGTGTCGCGATGCACGCGGCGAACCGGGCGGTGGGCAACACCCCCGCCGCGGCCGTGCTGGAGAGCGTCGGCGGAGCCGTTCTGCGCTTCCACGGTGCGGGAGTGGCCGCGGTCACCGGCGCCACGGGCCCGCTCACGCTCACCGACGCCGATGGCACCGAGCGCACGCTCCTCCCCGGGGTGCCCTTCGCGACCGTCGACGGCGATGAGCTCACGCTGGGCCACCCCGACCGCGGACTCCGGTCCGTGATCGCGGTCCGCGGAGGGCTCGCTCCGGCCGCGGCGCTCGACAGTCGCGCGACCGACACGCTCGCCGGGCTGGGCCCCGCGCCGCTGTCCGTCGGCGACCTCCTCCCGATCGGGGCTGCCGCCGTGGCCGCCGTGGAGCCGGATCCGGTGCCGCGCGCGCTTCCCGCGGCCGGGGAGCTGGTCGCGCTCGAGATCACCCTCGGGCCGCGCGACGACTGGTTCACCGCCGCCGGCGTCGACGCGCTCACCGGGCAGGAGTGGACGGTCACGCCGCGCTCGGACCGCGTGGGCATCCGACTGCAGGGCGACGTGCCCCTGGAACGGGCGGTCGGCGGCGAGCTGCCGAGCGAAGGCGCCGTGACCGGGGCCATCCAGGTGCCGCCGGACGGGCAGCCCGTGCTCTTCCTCCCCGATCATCCGCTCACCGGCGGCTACCCCATCATCGGTGCCCTCACCGATCGCAGCCTCGACCTCGCCGCCCAGCTCCCGCCGGGTGTGCGGGTGCGCTTCACCGTCAAGGAGACCTCATGACCTCTGTGCTGATCGCCAACCGCGGCGAGATCGCGGTCCGCGTGATCCGCGCGTGCGCCGAGGCCGGCTACACGTCGGTCGCCGTCTACGCCGACCAGGACGCCGACGCCCTGCACGTGCGGCTCGCGGACGAAGCGATCGGCCTGGGCGGCGACACCGCGGCGACGACGTACCTGTCGGTCGAGGCGCTGATCGACGCGGCCCGCCGCAGCGGTGCCGATGCCGTGCACCCCGGCTACGGCTTCCTCTCCGAGAGTGCCGCGTTCGCGCGAGCCGTCGAGGACGCCGGACTCGTCTGGATCGGACCCTCGCCGGAGAGCATCGACGCACTCGGTGACAAGATGACCGCGCGTCGGATCGCCCAGCGCGTGGGCGCCCCGCTCGCCGCCGGCACGGATCAGCCGTTGTCCGGACCGCAGGAGGCGGTGGCTTTCGCCGAGGAGCACGGCCTCCCGATCGCGATCAAAGCCGCGTTCGGTGGCGGCGGCCGAGGGCTCAAGGTCGTCCGCGAGCTGTCCGAGGTCGCCGACGCGTTCGACGCGGCCACCCGTGAGGCGACCGCGGCATTCGGCCGCGGGGAGTGCTTCGTGGAGCGCTTCCTGGAGAGCCCGCGACACATCGAGGTGCAGGTGCTCGGCGACGGGCGCGGCGGCGTCGTCGTCGTGGGCGACCGCGACTGCTCCATGCAGCGGCGCAACCAGAAGCTCATCGAAGAGGCTCCCGCGCCCGGCCTGACGGAGGCGCAGCGGGCGGCGTTCCATGACGCGGCGCGGGCGATCTGCGCCGAGGTGCAGTACCGCGGCGCCGGCACGGTCGAGTTCCTCCTCGCCGCGGACGGCACGATCTCGTTCCTCGAGGTGAACACCCGGCTGCAGGTCGAGCACCCCGTGACCGAGGAGGTCACCGGGACCGACCTCGTCCGCGAGCAGTTCCGGATCGCGTTCGGGGAGGGGCCGTCCTTCACCGACACCCCGGCTCCGACCGGGCATGCGTTCGAGTTCCGCATCAACGCCGAAGACCCCGGCCGCGGATTCCTGCCCAGCCCCGGACGGGTGGACGCTCTGCGCATCCCCGGCGGACCCGGCGTGCGGTGGGACAGCGGCATCGAGGCCGGCGACACCGTGCAGCCCGCGTTCGACTCGATGATCGCGAAGCTCATCGTGCACGCGGAGACCCGGGACGCGGCGCTCGTGCGGGCGCGTCGAGCGCTGCGGGAGCTCGCCGTCGAGGGTCCGGCGACCGTGATCCCGTTCGACCTCTGCGCCATCGACGACCCCGCGTTCGCGACCGCGACCTTCGCCGTGCACACCCAGTGGATCGAGACCGTGCTGCTCCCGGCGCTGGAGTCGCAGCCGCGCCCCGCGGTCACTCCGGTCTCCGGGCTGCAGCGCTTCGCGGTGGAGATCGACGGCCGCCGCGTGATGCTCGGTCTGCCCGCGGAGCTGCTGGCCGGCATCGGCCGTCCGGCGGGAGAGGCCGCTGCACCCGTGTCTGCGGCGGACCCCTCCGAGCTCCGGGCTCCCGCGCCGGGCACGCTCGTGCGGTGGCTCGTCGACGACGGGGCCGAGGTGGCCGAGGGAGACCCGGTGGCCGTGCTCGACGCGATGAAGATGGAGACGACGGTCACCGCGCACCGCGCCGGCACCCTCACCCCGCGCGCGGACACCGGCGCGACCCTCTCCGCCGACGCCCTCCTCGCCACGATCGCCTGACCCCGGTCCCGTCCCGTCCCGGCTCCACCCCGCAAACCGATGCGAGAGCGAAAACGGGCTTTCGAGGGGTGCGGGAGGGGCGAAAGCCGTCCCGCACGCACCCCGGAGCGGGGCGTTACGCGGGGTCGCCGCCGAGGGGGCCGACGGGCTCGAGGGGCTTCGGGTCGTCGGCACCGGTCTTGCGCGCCCGGGCGATGAGGTTGCCCAGGTGGTAGATGAGCAGCGCCGCGACCGTACCCAGCACGATCCCGCCGAAGGCGAAGTCACCGAGCTGCATCGTGAACCCGGCGATGCCGATCACGAGGGACACCGCGGCGGTGTACTGGTTGACCGGCCGGGAGAAGTCGACGCGGCTGTCCACCCAGATCTTGATGCCGATGATGCCGATGAGGCCGTAGAGCGCGGTCGTCGCCCCGCCGAGCACACCCGCGGGGATCGAGTTGAACACCTCGCCGACCTTCGGGGAGAAGGCGAGGAGGATCGCGAACAGACCCGCCACCCAGTACACGGCGGTGGAGTACACGCGGGTCGCGGCCATGACGCCGATGTTCTCGCCGTAGGTCGTGGTGCCCGAGCCGCCGAAGCCACCCGCGATGGTCGTGGCGACGCCGTCGGCGATGAGCGCGCGGCCGGTGTGGCGGTTGATGGCGGGGTCCTCGGTCATGGTCGCGACACCGCGCACGTGGCCGACGTTCTCCGCGATGAGCACGAGCACGACGGGCAGGAACATCGCGATGGTCGACCAGGTGCCCGGCTCGACGAAGTCCGGGAACTGGAAGTGCGGGAGGCCGATCCAGGGGGCGTCCGCGATGAGCTCGGCGGGGGTCTTGTCGCCGCGGAGCGGGTTGGGCACCTCGAACGAGCCGTTGAACGCGGCCCAGATGAAGCCGACGGCGACGCCGAGGAAGATCGAGATCCGTCCGAGGAAGCCCCGGAAGAGCACGGCGAAGAGGATGATCGCGACGAGGGTGATCGTGGCGGTCACCGGGTCGAGCGCGAAGTTGCTCCAGGCGGTGGGGGCGAGGTTGAAGCCGATGAGCGCGACGATGGCGCCGGCGACGACCGGGGGCATCAGGGCGTCGACCCAGCGCAGGCCGACGAACTGCACGACGAGGCCCACGACCGCGAGGACCACGCCCACCGCGACCACGCCCGCGAGGGCCGAGCCGGTGCCGCCCGCCGCGACGGCCGCGGTGATGGGGGCGATGAAGGCGAACGAGGAGCCGAGGTAGCTGGGCAGCTGGTTCTTCGTGATGAGGAGGAAGAGCAGCGTGCCGATGCCGCTGAAGAGCAGGGTCGTCGACACCGGGAAGCCGGTGAGCGTCGGCACGAGGAACGTGGCGCCGAACATCGCGACGACGTGCTGCGCGCCGATGGCGATGGTCGCGGGCCAGGACAGACGTTCCTCGGGGGTGACGACGGCGCCGGGCTCGACGGTGCGGCCGTTTCCGTGCAGCTTCCACAAAGCCATGCGGGCTCCTCAGGTTTCGGGATCGGGGGCGGAGTGCTGGAGCAACACTACCGATTCCTGAGTTTTCCCTGTGCGTCCCGCGGTCGCGGGGAGCGCGGTGTCAGGCGCCGAGGCGGTCGATGAGCTCGCGGTACCGGGCGGCCGTCCGGGCGACGACCTCGTCGGGCAGCACGGGGGGCTCGCCCTGCCTGTCCCAGTTCGCCGCGAGCCAGTCGCGCACGATCTGCTTGTCGAAGCTCGCCATCCGCTCGGCCGGGGTCGACCCCGTGCGCCAGGCCTCGGCGTCCCAGTACCGGGAGGAGTCACTCGTGAGGACCTCGTCCGCGAGGCGGAGGGTGCCGTCGGCGTCGGTCCCGAACTCGAACTTCGTGTCGGCGAGGATGAGGCCCTTCTCCTCGGCGATGGCCGCGGCCCGACGGTAGATCGCGAGCGAGGCGTCGCGGAGCTCGGCCGCCCGGTCCGTCCCGACGAGCTCGACGACGCGGTCGAACGTGATGTTCTCGTCGTGTTCGCCCATCGGTGCCTTGTAGGCCGGGGTGAACAGCGGCTCGGGCAGACGGTCGCCGTTCTGCAGCCCTGCCGGCAGGGCGATGCCGCACACGGTGCCGTGCTCCTGGTACTCGGCCCAGCCGGAGCCGGTGATGTACCCGCGCACCACGCACTCGATCGGCAGCATCTCGAGCGACTGGGCGAGCATGGCGCGATCGGCCACCTCCTCCGGCAGGTCGCCGTCTGTGAGGTGATTCGGCACGTCCAGCTGGGTGAACCACCAGCGGCTGAGGCGCGTCAGCAGGGCGCCCTTGTCGGTGATGCCGGGAGAGAGCACCACGTCGAACGCGCTCACCCGGTCGGACGCGACGACGAGGATGCGGGTGTCGGCCGGGTCCTCGGAGGCGTAGAGGTCGCGGACCTTTCCGGAGTAGAGGTGTCGCCATCCGGGGATGGCCTGCGCGTTTCCTGCGGACGGTGTGCTCACCCGCCCATTATCCCGGTGATGCGTGCTCTTCCGCGCCGAGACCCCGCGTTCGCGTCGAGACCCCGGGGTGAGCGCGCCGGGACCCCGGGGTCTCGCCGGAAAGACGGGGTCTCGGCGGAGGAGGGGCGGGTGTATAGTCCATGTGGACTATTCGTGCGCGGCAGGGGACAGGGCATGAGGGGGAGAGGCGTGGGGAAGAGCAGGGATGTGGTGGCGGCGCTCACGCCGCTCGGCGTCATGGTGCTGGCACTGCTCCGCGAGAGCGACATGCACCCGTACGAGATGGTGCGCCTGCTCCGCGCGCGTCACGACGACCGGCTCATCACCGTCACCAACGGCACGCTCTATCACACCGTCGCCCGACTCCAACGGGCCGGGCTGCTCGACGAGGTCGGCACGGACCGCGAAGGCAACCGGCCGGAACGCACGACCTACACCCTCACCGACGCCGGACGGGAGGCGGTGGTCGCCTGGGTACGGCGCTCCCTTCCCCGCATCGACCGCGAGACCGACGCCCGCGTCGCGCTCGCCGAGTCGCACAACCTCGACCGGGACGACGCCGTCGCGCTGCTGCAGGAACGGCGTGAGGCCCTCGTCGCCTCGTACGCGCTGCACCACGACGGCCTCGCCGCCGCCCGCACCAAGGGCGTCCCGCCGCAGGTCCTCGTCGAGATCGAACGGCAGGAGGCGCTGCTCGACGCCGAGCTCCGCTGGCTCGACTCCCTCCTCACCCGCCTCGACGGCGACGAGCTCCGCTGGGGCCCCGACGCCTTCGACGACACCGACCGCTACCGCGCTCAGCGAAAGGCTGCACAGCAATGACCGATTCCCGCCAGACCTCGGGGCCCGAGACGGGGCCCTTCGCCGCCGGTCACGCGCCGAAGAGTCCGTGGCCGGCGCTCTGGGCGCTCGTCATCGGATTCTTCATGATCCTCGTCGACACCACGATCGTGTCCGTCGCGAACCCGGCGATCAAGGCCGCCCTCGACCCCGACACGAACAACCTCGACAACGTCGTGTGGGTCACCAGCGCCTACCTCCTCGCCTACGCCGTGCCGCTGCTGATCACCGGACGACTCGGCGACCGCTTCGGGCCGAAGAACATCTACCTCATCGGGCTCGCGGTCTTCACCCTCGCCTCGCTCTGGTGCGGACTGTCGACGACGCTCGAGGGCCTGATCGCTGCCCGCGCGGTACAGGGGCTCGGCGCCGCATTCATGACGCCGCAGACCATGGCCGTGATCACCCGCACGTTCCCGCCCAATCGCCGCGGCGCGGCGATGGGCCTCTGGGGCGCCACGGCCGGCGTCGCCACGCTCGTCGGCCCCCTCGCCGGCGGTCTGCTCGTCGACGGCTTCGGGTGGGAGTGGATCTTCTTCGTCAACCTCCCGGTCGGCGTCGTCGCCTTCGTGCTCGCCTGGATCCTCGTGCCGAAGCTGAAGACGCACCCGCACCGGTTCGACCTCGTCGGCGTCCTGCTCAGCGCCGTCGCGCTCTTCCTCATCGTCTTCGGGCTGCAGGAGGGCGAGAAGTACGACTGGGGGACCATCGTGGGGCCGATCTCGGTCTGGGGGCTCATCATCGCGGGCGTCGTGGTGCTCGCGCTCTTCATCGTGCAGCAGGCGCGCACCCGCAGCGAACCCCTCGTGCCGCTCGCGCTCTTCCGCGACCGGAACTTCTCCGGCGCGAACGTGGCGATCGCCGCGGTGGGCTTCACCGTCACGAGCATGTCGCTGCCGATGATGTTCTTCCTGCAGACGGCGCGCGGCCTCACCCCGACCGAGGCCGCGATGCTGCTGATCCCGATGGCCGTGCTGTCGGGCGTGCTCGCACCGGTCGCCGGGAAGATCCTCGACCGTGTCGACCCACGCATCATCCTCGTCCCCGGCCTGCTCTGCGTCGCGGCTGCCCTGGTCTGGTACTCCGCCCTGACCACGATGGACACCCCCATCCTGATGTTCCTGCTGCCGTCCGCCCTGATGGGCATCGGCAACGCGGGCATGTGGGGGCCGCTGGCGACCACGGCCACGCGCAAGCTGCCGCCGCGGCAGGCCGGTGCCGGCGCGGGCATCTACAACACCACGCGCACCATCGGGTCGGTCATCGGCTCCGCGTCGATCGCCGCGTTCATGCAGTCGCGGCTGGAGGCGAACCTCCCCGGTCTGGCCGACGCCCCGGCCGGCACGGGCCGCGGCGCACTGCCGCCGCAGGTCGCCGAGGGCTTCGCTGCGGGCATGTCCCAGACCCTCCTGCTGCCCGCCGGCGTCATCCTCATCGCACTCGTCGCCTCGCTGTTCCTCCGCGGACACGACCGCAAGGACGAGCCCGTCGCCACGACCCCTCCGGCGTGACCGCGGCGGCCTCGACACGCCGGTATCCACGCGGGTTCCGGCGGGGTCCGGGGTCGCGCCGAGATTCCGGTGCGCGGGAGGTGCAGGGTTAGGGTGGATGGTCGGCGGCCGCCGGGCCGCCCTTCCGAACCCCGAGGAGCACTCGACGTGAGCCGCCATCCATCCTCTCCGCCGAGCCGTCTGCGGCGGTTCGGCCGCACCGCCGGCGCGACCGCCCTCGCCGCGCTCGTCGCCGTCGGGGCGCTGCTCGCCGGAGCAGCGCCCGCCACCGCGGCCGACGACGGCGAGACCTATGTCATCGGCACCGACACGACCTTCGCGCCGTTCGAGTTCACGAACGAGTCCGGCGACCTGGTCGGCATCGACATGGATCTCCTGCGCGCGATCGCCGAGGACCAGGGCTTCGACGTGGAGATCCGCCAGCTCGGGTTCGACGCCGCCGTGCAGGCGCTGCAGTCGAACCAGGTCGACGCCGTCATGGCCGGAATGTCGATCACCGAGGAACGCCAGCAGACCTTCGACTTCAGCGACCCGTACTTCACGAGCGGCGTGCAGCTGGGCGTGCTCGAGTCCAGCGACATCGAGTCCCTCGACGACCTCGACGGCAAGACCGTCGCGGTCAAGACCGGCACCCAGGGGCAGACCTTCGCCGAGGAGAACGCCGACGAGTACGGCTTCCGCATCACGCCCTATCAGGACACGACCGACATGGTCGATGCGGTCAAGGCCGGGCAGGCCGTCGGCTACTTCGAGGACTTCCCCGTGCTCGCCTACGGCATCCAGCAGGGGTCCGGCTTCCGTCTCGTCGGCGAGCCCGCGCTCGGCGGCGAGTACGGCTTCGCGGTCAACAAGGGCGAGAACGCCGAGCTCCTGGAGATGTTCAACGCCGGCCTCGCCAACCTGCAGGACTCCGGCGAGTACGACGAGATCGTGGACACCTACCTCGCGTCGGGCGACGACGCGCAGGAGGCGCAGCCCACCGACATCATCTCGGTCGCGGTGAAGTACTGGCCGGCCCTGATGCAGGGTCTGTGGCTCACCATCCTCGCCACGATCGTCGCGGTGATCGCGGCGTTCATCCTCGGGATCATCTTCGGCTTCGGGCGCCTGTCGAAGTTCGCGCCGTTCCGGTGGATCGCGACGGCCTACGTCTACGTCTTCCGCGGGACCCCGATCCTGATCCAGGCGTTCTTCGTGTTCTTCGCCATCCCGCAGCTGATCCCCGACCTGAAGTTCGACCCGTTCGTGGCCGGTGCGATCACCCTGTCGCTGAACACCGGTGCGTACATGACGGAGATCATCCGCGGCGGCATCCAGGCCGTCGACTCCGGTCAGGCAGAGGCGTCGCGCTCGCTCGGCCTCAGCCACTGGAAGACGATGCGGAAGGTCGTGCTGCCGCAGGCGTTCCGGATCATGATCCCGTCGTTCGTGAACCAGGGCATCATCACGCTGAAGGACACCTCGCTCATCAGCGTCATCGGTCTCGCCGAGCTGACCTTCGTCTCGCGTCAGATCATCGCCTCGACGTATCTCTCGGCGCAGGTGCTGACGATCGTCGCCATCATCTACTTCGTCGTGATCACGCTGCTGACGCTGCTCGCGAACCGCCTGGAGAGGAAGGCCAACGCATGAGCAAGATCGAGGTCAGGGACCTGCACAAGTCCTTCGGCGACAACGAGGTGCTCAAGGGCATCGATCTCACGGTCGAGGACGGCGAGGTCATCGCGGTGATCGGCCCGTCCGGGTCGGGCAAGTCCACGCTGCTGCGCTGCCTGAACAAGCTCGAGGAGCCGACGTCGGGGCACGTGATCATCGACGGGGTCGACCTCACCGACAAGAGCGTGAAGCTGGACGAGGTGCGCCAGCGCATCGGCATGGTGTTCCAGCACTTCAACCTGTTCCCGCACATGACCGTGCTGGAGAACATCACGCTCGCCCCGGTCGAGCTCGGCCGCATGACGAAGGCCGAGGCCCGCGACCGCGCCCGCTCGCTGCTCGAGCGCGTCGGCCTGTCGGAGAAGGCGGACGCGAAGCCCGCGTCGCTCTCCGGCGGTCAGAAGCAGCGCGTGGCCATCGCCCGTGCACTCGCGATGGACCCGGAGATCATGCTGTTCGACGAGGCCACCAGTGCCCTCGACCCGGAGATGGTCGGCGAGGTGCTGCAGGTCATCCGCGACCTTGCCGAGGGCGGCATGACCATGGTGCTCGTGACCCACGAGATGGGCTTCGCGCGCGAGGTGTCCGACCGCACGGTCTTCATGGACGGCGGCGTCGTGGTCGAGGAGGGCACCCCCGCCGACCTGTTCGGCGCCCCGAAGAACGAACGCCTCCAGGACTTCCTGTCCAAGGTCCTCTGACCCCGACCTTGGAATCGCGTGAATGGCTGCAATCCGGCGAGGAATGCAGCCATTCAAGCGACGTGAAGCGGGTCAGCGAGCGACGCGGGCGGCGATGTCGGTGCGGTGGTGGGAGCCCTCGAGGCGGATGCGGCCGATGGCGTCGTAGGCGCGGGCGCGGGCGGTGCGGAAGTCCGGGGCCACGGCGACGACGTTCAGCACACGGCCGCCCGTCGCGATGAGCGAGCCCCCGGGTGCGTCGGGGCTGGCGGTCGCGGCGTGCACCAGACGGACGCCCTCGACCGCGGCGGCGTCGGTCAGGCCCTCGATCGGACGCCCGGTCTGCGGCGCCTCGGGATATCCCTCGCTCGCCAGGACCACGGTGATCGCGACCTCATCGCGGAACACGGGCTCCGGCTGGTCCTCGAGCGTGCCCGACGCGGCGGCGAAGAGAAGCTGGGACAGCGGGGTCTCCAGCCGCGGCAGCACGACCTGGGTCTCCGGGTCGCCGAAGCGCGCGTTGAACTCGATCACGCGCACGCCCTGCGGGGTGAGGATGAGGCCGGCGTAGAGGAGCCCGATGAACGGGGTCCCCTCGGCATCGAGCTGTCGGACGACCGGGAGCGCGACGTCGTGGGTGACCTCCTCGACGAACGCCTGCTCGCTGCCGAACTGCTCCGCGAGCCAGGGCAGCGGGGAGTACGCTCCCATGCCTCCGGTGTTGGGGCCGGCGTCGCCGTCGAGGGCACGCTTGAAGTCCTGTGCCGGGCTGAGGGCGCGTACCGTGTCGCCGTCGCTGAGGAAGAACAGCGAGACCTCGGGGCCGGACAGGAACTCCTCGACCAGGACGGGGCCGGCCGGGAGGTACTGCTCCGCGTGGGCCAGGGCCTCGGCGCGGTCGGAGGTGACGATGACCCCCTTGCCCGCGGCGAGTCCATCGGCCTTGACCACGTGCGGGGCGCCGAGCTCCTCGAACGCGGCTTCGACGTCGGCGACCGTGGCAGCGCGGACCGCGCGGCCGGTCGGCACGCCGGCGGCGTCCATGACGCGCTTGGCGAAGGCCTTGGAGCCCTCGAGCTGCGCGGCGGCCTTGCCGGGTCCGAAGACGGGGATGCCGCGGCCGCGGAGCTCGTCCGCGACGCCTGCCACGAGCGGAGCCTCCGGGCCGATGACGACGAGGTCGATCGCGTGCTCGTTCGCGAAGGCCGTGACCGCGGCGCCGTCCAGCGGGTCGAGGGCGACGGGGGTCGCGTCCTGCGCGATGCCGGCGTTGCCGGGGGCGACGAGGATCTCGTGCGCGGTGGACTCGGCGCGCAGCGCCAGGATGATCGCGTGCTCACGGGCACCGGAACCGAGGACGAGGATCTTCACGCGTCCAGCCTATCGAGGCACGTGCGCGGGGTTTCGGCCGGTCCGCGTTCACAACTCAGGACGATCGGCGCGGCAGCCGGGATCCGACGGCATATCCGGACCGATCCGCCGCGGTTCTCCTGAGTTGTGCACGGAGGTCGGGAGGGTCAGAGCACGATCGGGCGCTCGTCCGCGGTGTCCCAGGGCACGGTCCAGCCGGTCGCGTCGAACAGCGCGTCGAGAACCATGGCGGTGAAGCCCCACACGATCGTGCCGTCCACGTCGAAGGCGGGTCCGCGGAACGTGCGGCCGGCACGGGACAGGGTCGAGGTGAAACGGGTCGCCGGGTCGAGGAGCTGGGCGACGGGCACGCGGAACACCTCGACGGTCTCCGCGTGGTCGACGGCGACGACGCGGGACGGCGACTGCCACCAGGCGAGCACCGGGGTGACGAGGTGGTTGCTGGCAGCGAGGGGGATGACGGGGAGCGTCGCGAGCACCTCCACGCCGGCGGGGTCGAGGCCGGTCTCCTCCTCGGCCTCCCGCAGCGCCGTGGCGACCGCGTCGGCGTCGGCCGCTTCGGCGCGTCCGCCGGGGAAGGAGACCTGGCCCGGATGCGAGGAGAGCGTCGGAGCGCGACGCTGCAGCAGGACGTCGAGATCGCGTGCGACCGCCGCGTCCACGGTCGGTGCGGGGATGTGGTCGAGGACGCCGAAGAGGATGAGCACGGAGGCGTCGTGGGCGCCGCCCGGGTCCGCGAGCGGAGGGATCGGCACGCTCCAGGAGTGGTCGGCCGCGGCGGCGAGCAGCTCGGCCCGGGCGCCCTGCGGATGCATGCTCATGTCCTCGAGCTTATGACCCGGTCCGGGGCGGCGGATCTAGGGTGGGGGGATGGCCAGGAAGATCGAAATCGTCGACGGGCGCGCGGCGCTCGGTGCCGTTCGCGACGCGGAAGCCGCGGGGACGAAGCCGGCGCGTGCGGAACTCGCGACCGCGGTGCGCTACCTGCTGCAGCTGCTCGACGAGAAGGCCCCTGGCAACAGCGTCGAGGTGCGGGTCCCGCCGTTCGGAGCCGTGCAGGTGATCCAGGGGCCGCGGCACACGCGCGGCACGCCGCCGAACGTCGTGGAGATGGACGCGGCCACCTGGATCGCGGTCGCCACCGGCGCCGAAGCGTGGGCGGACGCCGCGACGGCCGGGCGCATCCACGCCTCGGGCACGCGCGCTGACCTCACCGGCGTGCTCCCGTTGCGTCCCTAGCGGCGCGCGACGACGAGCGGCACCCCGGTGCGCGGGTGCGGGAAGACGTCGACGGGCTGCCCGTAGACCTCCTCGATCCGCGCGGCCGTGAGGACCTCGTCCGACGTGCCGGTGGCGGCGACCCGCCCGTCGGCGAGCAGGGTGACGCGGTCGGCATGCGCGAGCGCGGCGTTCAGATCGTGCAGCACGATCGCGACCGCGACCCCGGCCTCCGCCTGGGTGCGGACCACGCGCATCACGTCTTCGTGATGCTTGAGGTCCAGCGCCGCCGTGGGCTCGTCGAGCAGCAGGATCCCGGTGCTCTGGGCGAGCACGCGGGCGAGCGCCACCCGCGCGCGCTCACCGCCGGAGAGCGAGGGGACGGACCGCTCCCGCAGCGCCGCGACCTCGGTCGTCGCCATCGCCGTGGCCACGGCGCTGTCGTCCTCGGCGGCGGCCGGGGTCCGCGCCCACGGGGTGCGTCCCATCCGCACGACCTGCTCGACCGTGAAGGGGAAGGTGACGGTGTTCTCCTGCAGCAGCACGGCCCGGTGCCGGGCGAGGTCGCGGGGGCGGGTCGCCGCCACCGGACGGCCGTCGAGGAGGACGGTGCCCGAGACCGGAGCGATGTCGCCGGAGAGCACGCCGAACAGGGTGGACTTGCCCGCGCCGTTCGGCCCGACGAGGGCATGCACCTCCCCGGCGTGGATGTCGATGGCCGCGTCGGCGAGGATGGCGCGTCCGTCCCCGACGCGCACCGTGAGCCCGCGGCCCTGCAGCCGGAGGCTCACGCCCACCCTCCCGACCGCCGCCGCGTCCGCACGAGGAGCCAGAGGAAGAACGGGCCGCCCACGAGCGAGGTGATCATGCCGATCGGGAGGTCCGCGAGCGGCACCGCGGTGCGGGCCACGAGGTCGGCGACCGCGATGAGGAGGGCGCCGCCGAGGGCGGAGGCGATCACGAGCGGCAGGTGCGCCGGGCCGATCAGCATGCGCATGAGGTGGGGGACGACGAGTCCGGCGAAGCCGATGATCCCCGCGAAGGCCACCGCCGCGCAGACGAGCAGCGCCACGGTGACGATGACGACCATCCGCAGCAGCTCGACCGGGACGCCGAGATGCCGGGCGGTGCGCTCGCCGAGGGCGAAGAGGTCCAGGCCCGGCGCCACGATCAGGGCGACGACGATCCCGATCGCCACGAACGGCGCGACGAGCTGGATGTTCGACCAGAGCGCGCCGTTCAGCGAGCCGAGCTGCCAGAACACGATCTGCTCGCGCGTCGAGGTCGTGCCGAGGAAGGTGAGGAAGGCCATGCCGGCGCCGGCGATGGCGTTGATCGCGATGCCGGTGAGCAGCAGGGTGACCACTTCGGTGCGGCCGCCGGAGCGGCTCATCAGGTACACCGAGAAGACGGCCACGAGGCCGCCGAGGAAGGCGAAGGCGGGCGTGGTCCACATGCCGAAGGTGGCCAGGCCGAAGGTGATGCTCGCCGCCGCTCCGAGCGCCGCGCCGGACGAGACGCCGACGACGCCCGCGTCGGCGAGCGGATTGCCGAAGATGGCCTGCATGAGCACACCGGAGACCGCGAGCGCGGCGCCGACGAGCAGGCCGAGGACCAGCCGCGGGAGGCGGAGGTTGTAGATCACGCCGTCGTCGGTCGCCGCAGCCGCAGCCCCCGTGGTGTCGATGCCGAGACCGCGCAGGAGCACGCCGACGAGCGCGGTCGGCGACAGGTCGTACTGCCCGCTCGTGATCGACGCGACGCAGGTGACGAGGAGGGCCACGACGAGGGCCACGACGACCGCCGCGAAGCGCAGTCCCCGATGCCGGGTCGGCGTCGGGGTGACGACCTCGCCGGTCACGAGGCGGGTTCCGGCGCGTACAGGGCGCGCGCGAGGGCGCTGATCACGTCGGCCGACCGGGGGCCGAAGCTGAGGATCTCGGCGTCCGCCATGTCGATCACCCGGCGATGTGCGCCCGCCGGGGTCTCGGCGATGGCGGGGATGCGTTCGATGAGTCCGTCGACGCCGCCGACCGATTCCAACCCGTCCGTCATCATCACGAGCACGTCGGGCTGCGCGGCGACGAGCGCTTCCGCGGTCATCGGCTTCATGCCCTCCCAGCCGATCTCCTCGGCGACGTCGACCCCGCCGACCGCGTCGATGAGGGAGTCCGCCCCCGAGTCCTCGCCGAAGATGTAGTACACGTTGGCGCTCCCGCGCACGTACAGGAACAGCATGCGGGCCCTGTCCGCCTCGGCGGGCGGGGTGACGGCGGCGATCTCCGCGATGGCGGCGTCGAGCTCGGCGTCGAGGCGGGCGATGAGCGCCGCACCGCGCGTCGGGACGCCGAGGGCCGTGGCGATCTCCGTCACGAGCGCGTCGGTGGTGTCGATCCGTCGGTCGCTGGAGATGACGACGACCGCGATTCCGGCGTCCCGCAGCTGCTGGCGGACCTCCTTCGGGCCGATCGTGGTGTCGGTGAGCACGACGGTCGGGGCCAGTTCGAGGATCGCCTCCGGGTTGAGCGTGTGCCCGGTCTTGGTGACGACCGGAAGGTCCTCGGTGCCGGGGAACTGCGTGGACGCGTCGCGCCCGACGACCTGATCGCCGAGCCCGAGCGCGAACACGGTGGCGGCGATCGTGCCGGAGATGTCGATCGGGAGGATGCGATCGACGTCCGTGATCTCGACCTCGTGGCCTTCGCTGTCGGTCGCGGTGACCGGGAGCGCCGGGGCGGTGTCGTCCTCGACGGGGACGACCGCGTGACTCGCGAGGCACGCGGTCGAGGGACCCGTGGCCGCGCGCACATCGGCGACCAGGTCGAGATCGGCGAGAGGAGTCGATGCCTGCGGGCACGCCTCGTCGACGGGAGGTGTCGACGCGGGGTCGGAATCCGGTCCGGCACAGGCGGCCAGTCCGAGAACCAGCGCGGCGGCGAGGAGCAGGGCAGGAGCGCGTCGCATTAGGCAAGGCTATCCTAAAACTTGACGCCCTCGCCGACGCCCCTCTACGCTCGGGATCGGCGGCTTGCTTAGCCAAGCCTAACCAAAGTCCACCTTCGCCCGACTGCCGTGCGGCACCGCAGGGCGCGCGATCGATCGCGCCCCGCGGGCCGCGGAGAACCGTGAACGCCACAGCACATACCCCCTCAGCGAGCACACGCCTGCGCGTCCTGCTCGCCGCCCTCGTCTCCTTCGTCCTCGTCGCCGCCGGGGCGATGGTCAGCCCGCCGGCGCACGCTGCCGCGGCGACCGTCACCGCAACGGTGTCGTCCGCCGACACCACCGGCCTCACCGTGCAGGTGCGGGCCGAGGGTCTGCCGGACGTGACGGGCGTCTATGCCGCACTGATCGTGTCGGGCACCGAGAGCGGCGTCTCCGCCGGTGGTGGCTACGCCGCGTTCGCGCTGCCCTTCCCGAGCGTGCAGCAGGGGGCCGCCTCCTTCACGCTGCAGGCGCCCGTCGCGTCCCTGGACCGCACGAAGACGTACGAGGTGCTCGTCTGGCAGCAGCACTCCGCGCCGACAGCCGCCACGATCTACGGCCGCGGCGACGTCACGGTGACCCCTGCGCAGTGGGACACGGTCTTCGGAACGACGCCCGTCGAGCCGGGGGAGACGGAGCCGGGGGAGACGACTCCGGGTGAGACGGAGCCCGGTGAGACGGAGCCCGGGGAGACGGAGCCCGGGGAGACGGAGCCGGGCGAGACGACTCCGGGCGAGACGGAGCCCGGGGAGACGGAGCCGGGCGAGACGGAGCCGGGGGAGACGGCCCCGGGCGAGACCGAGCCGGCGCCCGCCGAAGCCGCCATCGAGGTGTTCCTCGCCGACGGCACCACGCCCGCTGCGGGTGCTCGCCTCCAGGCGGGTGACGAGATCGTCGTCAGGGGCACCGGATACGACCCGACCGCGAACGTCGGCGGGCGCGGCGTCCCGATCCCGTCGAACCTGCCCCAGGGCACCTATGTGGTCTTCGGCAACTTCGCCGCGACGTGGCAGCCCTCGCAGGGGGCGCCGTCCTCGGCGCGTTCGGTCGGTGCACAGGCCTGGGCGCTCGCCGAAGGCGTGCTGACCCAGGTCCCGGCGCAGTACCAGGGCGCGATCCGCGCACAGTGGGTGGACATCACCCCCGAGGGCTCGTTCCAGGTCACGCTCACGCTGAAGGACACTCCGGCGACGCCCGGCTCCTACGGCGTGTACACCTACCCGGCAGGCGGTGTCGTCAACGCCGACCAGGAGCGCCGCGTCGCTCTGGACTACCGCGTCGCCTCGGGGCTGACCACCACCGTGAAGGCGGCGACGGCCGATGACGGCCTCACGGTCACGGCAGCGGCGACGAAGCTCGGCGCCGTCTCGGGCGCCTACGCGGCACTGATCGAGAAGGGCACGGAGGCCGACGTCACGGCCGGAGGCGGCTTCCTCGCGATGCAGTACGTGCGCGGCATCACCGGTGGCGGCTTCAGCGTCGACCTGACCGCTGCGGCGACAGCGCTGGACCGGTCGAAGGCCTATGAGGTGATCGTCTGGCAGCAGCACACCATGCCGAATGCGAACACGATCTACGCGCGCTCCACCGTCACCGTCACCGACGCGCAGTGGAACGCCCTGCTGCCGTCCCCCGGGCCGTCGGTCACCGCCGCCGTCACGGGAGCCTCGGCCGCGGACGGGCTCACGGTGAAGGCCACCGCCGCCGACCTCGGCGCGGTCACCGGCGCCTACGTGGCGCTCATCGAGACGGGGACCGAGGCTGACGTGACGGCCGGCGGCGGCTTCCTCGCCATGCAGTACGTCCGGAACATCGGCTTCGGAGCCTTCGCGGTCGACCTGAACGCGGCGGCGAAGGACCTCGACCGGTCGAAGACGTACGAGGTGATCGTGTGGCGGCAGCACACGATGCCGACCGCCGACACCATCCACGCGCGGGGCGCGATCACGATCACCGATGCGCAGTGGCGCGCACTGCTCGGCGAGAAGCCGACCGAGCCGAAGCCCCCGGTCACGCCGAAACCCCCGGTGACGCCGACGAAGCCGGCTGCGACCGTCCCCGGCGGGTCGCTGCGCTGGGCCATCTCGTCCTCGTTCACGAACTACATCACCGGCCCGATCGCCCAGGGTGCGATCGCCGTGTCCGGTGGCGCCACCCGATCCGGCGGCCAGTTCCAGTTCGGGCAGACCGTCGGCGGCGATTTCGACGCGACGTCCGGGCGCGGCAGCGTGGTCTACCGCGGCGCGGTGCGCTTCACCGGCCACCACGGGGTGCTCGACGTCACCGTCGCCGATCCGATGATCCGGATCACCTCGGCGTCCTCCGCCACGCTGTTCGTGACGAGCGGGGGTGCGCAGGTGCCGTTCGCGACTCTCGACCTCTCCCGCGCGGTCCGCACCGCGGCCGGCGGCGCCGTCACCTACACGGCGGCACCCGCCGCCCTCACGGACGCCGGGCGCGACCGCGTCCTCTCGGGATACGGCACCACGCTCACCCCCGTCTCGTTCACGATCGGCTCCGTCGCCGCCGCGCCCTCGGGCACGACGGGAACGGTCGCGGCGGCCGCGGTCGCGCCGAAGGCCACGCTCCCGGCGACCGCGCCGACGTCCACCGGCATCGAGGTCGACGAGGAGAACCTCGCCGCGCTCGCCGCCGGGAAGCCGGCCACGGTCTCCGCCTCCGGGTTCCGTGCGAACGAAACGGGCATCACGGTGGTCGTGTACTCGACCCCGGTGCTGCTCGGCACCGTGACGGCGGATGCGTCGGGTGTCGCGACGTGGTCGGGTTCCCTCCCGGCGACGCTCGCGGACGGCGACCACACGCTCACCTTCCAGGGCTCCGTCGATCGCGGCCTCTCATTCACCCTCGCCAGAGCGACCACGGAGCTCGGGGTGTGCACGGTGGAGGGAGCGACCCTGCACTGGGGCTACAAGGAGTCGTTCCGGACCTACATCGAGGGCATCGCGCGGGGCGGCTGGACGCTGACCGGCGTGACGTACGAGTACCCCGCCTTCGTGTGGTCGAACGGCACCGGTTCGCTGGATGACGCGGCGCGCACGGGTCTGGTCACGTACGGCGGCAGCATCGCCTTCACGGGCCACGACGGGGCGCTGAACACGACGCTGGCGAACGCGCGGGTCGAGCTCGCAGGCGACACCGGGTACCTCGTCTTCGATGTCACCGGGACCACTCAGGCCGGAGAGGCCGTGGCGCAGCAGGGGGTGCGTCTCGCGGAGTTCGCCCTCACGGACGCCGCCGTCACCGACGGTGCGCTGACCCTCGACGACGTACCCACGACACTGACCGCGGCCGGTGCCTCCGCGTTCGGCACGTATCAGGCGGGCGAGGGGCTCGACCCGGTCTCCGCCGTGATCCCGGTCGACGATGCGTGCGGCGCTCCTGCGGAGGAGGAGTCCGAGCCGGAGGCCGAAGCCGATGCGGCGGTGACCGCGATCAGCGCGCCGGTCGCCTCGGACGAGGCCCCGGTGTGGCCCTGGATCGTGGGCGGTCTGGTCGTCGTCGCGCTGGCCGCGACGGGCGGGGTGCTGATCGTGCGTCGCACCCGGAGGGGGGAGCCGGCCGAGACGACGACCGAGGTCTGAGACCGGCGGCTAGCGGAACCGCCCTCCCCGGTCATCCGGGGAGGGCGGTCTCGCATGCGGCTGCGCACGGCTGCGGAGGGTGGGACAATGGAGGCATGCCCTCCCACGACACCCATCAGACCGTCGAAGCGACCGTGCGCCGCGTGCCGCGGTACGGCGTGCTCATGGGCATCGGGGTCGTGCTGGGCGTCATCGCCGCCGGCATCCTCACGATGGTCGGCAGCTTCGAGCAGTCGCAGGCGCTCGATGTCGTCTATCCGCCCGGTCAGGTCTTCGGCTTCCTCCTGCTCTGGACCGTGCCGATCGGTCTCGCGCTCGGCGGCGTGGCCGGTCTGGTGCTCGAGCGTCTCGCCCGCCGCCACGACCGCGTCGTGAGGGTCGATCGGGAGACCGTGGTCGACGAGGACGACACGACGACCGACCGCGCCTAGGCGAGCTCGGCGATCACGGGGCGGATCGCGGAGTCGAATGCCACGACGTCTCGGCGGAGCCCGTCCGTCACCGCGACCGTGAGGTCGCCGATCCACCAGATCCCGCGCTGCGACAGAGGTAGCACCTGCACGTTGAGCTCGAAGGAGTGCGCACGGCGCCCGATGTCGCGCTCGAACTCGGCGATCGCGCTCGCGTACGCCCGGTAGGCGTCCCCGCCGGTGTGGCTCTTCATCGACCCCACGTACCGGTCGTGTGCGGCGGTGGCATAGCGGAGCGCGGTGCCGGCATGCGGTCGGATCGCCGACGAGAGCGCCTCGGCGCCGGTCGCCGGGAGGGCCACCAGCGTGTCGAAACCGTCGATCAACTCCAGCGGGACGCCCGAGTGATGAGCCCGCGGCTCCACGGTCATGTCCCAGTAGCCCTGCCACTGGGCCTCGACCTCGGGCGGGGCGTCGACCGCGTCGGGCGCGCGGACCGACAGGTCGCGGAGGGACGGCAGATCCAGCGGCGCCCGGATGCCCAGCAGCTGGCGCAGGGCGAGCGCGACGAGCACGGGGACGCTCGCGTCTTCGCGGATGAGCCACTGCGGCTTGTCGGCCATGGCCCCATCGTAGGCGGGTGCAGCAACCGTGCGGAGCCCCGGCACGGTAATGCCCGCGGAGAGCCGCGTCAACCCTCGCTGTGATCGCCGGATCCAGGGGTAGACCTGCAGACACGTCGGCGGCCGTCGGCGGGAGTCGAGAGGAAGAACGATGTCGCAGAGCAATGCAGAAGGTGCCGCGGGCAGCGGTACGACCGAGTCTCCGGGCACCGTCCGGACCGCCGCGCACGAGGCCTCAGGCGTCGCCGACGAGGCGAAGAGCCAGGCCGCGGGCGTCGTCGAGACCGCGAAGGCCGAGGCCGGTGCCGTCGCCCATGAGGCCAAGGACCAGGTTCGCGACCTGTACCACCAGACCAAGACCGAGCTGTCGGAGCAGGCGGCGGTGCAGCAGCGCCGTGTCGCGGACGGGCTCCGGTCCGTGGGCGGGGAGCTCGGCACGATGGCTGAGCGCTCGGACGGCGGTGTCGCCGCCGACCTCGTGCGCCAGGCGTCCACGCGGATCCAGGGCATCGCGGGCTGGATCGGCGACCGCGACCCCGGTTCGCTGCTCACGGAGGTGAAGTCGTACGCACGGGCGAAGCCCGGCACGTTCATCGCCGTGGCGGCACTCGCCGGTCTCGTCGCCGGCCGGCTGACCAGAGCGCTCTCCGAGGGCGCTGCCGAGTCGGCCTCCTCGGGGTCGGGTTCCGCCGGGTCCGGCTCTTCGTCGGCCGCTGGGGCGACGGCAGCCGCCGTTCCGCCGCGTCCCGTCGTCCCCGCGGCGACCACGCCCGGGGCGGTTCCCGGTGGTGCGGGCGCGGCCGGTGTCGCCGGAGGCGCGGGAGTCGCCGAGAACACCACCCTCGGTCAGCCGCCGCTGCCGACCGATGGCACCGTCCCCGGAGCGCCGGACGGGATGAGCGGTATCGACGCCGGCACCGCGCCGTGGGGTGTCACGCCGCACGGCGAGACGGTGGACGACGGGGACACCCCGCTCTACGACCGGACGGATGCTGCCACCCGCGGCTCCGATGAAGAGGGGCGACCATGACCGACCCCATCCCCACACCTTCGGAGCAGAAGGCCGAGACCACATCTCTCGGCGATCTGCTCAGCGAGGTCACCACTGATCTGTCGACCCTGATGCGGCAGGAGCTGGAGCTGGCGAAGGCCGAGCTCAAGCAGTCGGCCACGCGCGCCGGCCGGGGGGCGGGCATGCTCGGCGGGGCCGGATACGGCGCGCTCATGGCCGTGTTCTTCCTGTCGGTGGCCCTCTGGTGGGCCCTCGGCGCCTATGTCACCGGTCTCGGCTGGTCGGCCGTGATCGTCGCCGTCATCTGGGCGGTGATCGCCCTCGTCCTGTTCGTGATGGGGCGCAAGCAGTTGAAGAGCATCGAAGGGGCTCCGCGCACCGTGGACACCCTCAAGCGCATCCCTGATGCGGTGAAGAGGAATGAGGAGAACAAATGAGCGATTCACCCGACGCGATCCGCGCCGACATCGAGCGGACCCGAGCAGAGTTCGGCAGGGACGTCGACGCTCTCGCCGACAAGGTCACCCCCTCGAAGGTCGTGCACCGGCAGACGCAGAAGATGAAGGGCGCCGTGCGCTCGGCCGTCGACCGGGTCATGGGCGCCGCCGATGACGCCGGGGACCGGCTGGGGGACGCCTCCTCCTCGGTCGCCGATGCCGGGCGGCACACCGTCGCCAAGGCGCAGGGGAATCCGCTGGCGGTGGGCCTCATGGCCTTCGCCGCCGGCCTCGTCGTGGCCGCCGTCATCCCCGCCTCCTCGAGGGAGAAGGAACTGGCCGAGGACATCAAGGAGAAGGCCCAGCCTCTCATCGATGAGGCGACCGACGTCGCCAAGACGATCGGACAGGACCTCAAGGAGCCGGCGCAGGAGGCCTTCGCCGCCGTCAAGGATGAGGCCGCCG
Organism: Microbacterium meiriae; assembly: GCF_040686935.1. Classification (NCBI taxonomy): domain Bacteria; kingdom Bacillati; phylum Actinomycetota; class Actinomycetes; order Micrococcales; family Microbacteriaceae; genus Microbacterium; species Microbacterium meiriae. The sequence continues at coordinate 844,240 of NZ_JBFBMF010000001.1, read as the reverse complement.
GCGCCGCAGCCCACGTCCGCGACGACGCGACCCACGCCGTCGACGAGGTGAAGGGCAGCGCTCAGGACGCTCGCGACAACGTCGCAGGCCAGAACTGACCGCACGGAACCCCGTTGCACGAGGGCCCGGTCCGATCCGTCGGACCGGGCCCTTCGCGTCGCGGGCGAGCGTCAGTTCTCGATGCCGATGCTTCCGGGTGCGGAGTCCGCGTGGGTGGCGGACCGACGGCTGAGCAGGATCCCCGCTGCGAGAGCCAGCACCGCCCCGGTGGCGAGTCCGATCAGACCGCCGGGGTCGCCGCCCGTGGCCGCGAGGCCCGTGGTCGGCGGCGAGGGCGGTGCCGGCGGCGTCGAGGGTGACGGCGGTTCCGCCGTGGTCGGCGGCGTGCTCGGGGACGGCGGGGAGAGCGTGGCCGGGTTGGTCAGCTCGACAGTCACGACCGACCCTGCGCCGATCGTGAGCTGTGCTCCTTCGTCCGTCGTGGTCACGCCGTCGCCGCGGAACTGCGGAGTTCCCCACACGACGCCGGGGACGGCATCCGCGGTGTGCTCGGACAGCGTCACGACCGTGCCGACGGGAATCCGCCCGACGCTTCGGTCGGTGCCGTCCACGGGCAGCGTGAGGGTACCGGTGACGGGGCCGTCCGCTCCGGGGTACGAGTAGTCGACGGCGAATGTCGCGCCGGCCGGGACGAGGGGTGCCGCCGCGCCCGTGATCCGCTTCGCGACCGAGAAGCCGCCGAGACCGTCCCCTTCGCCGTCGCCGCCGGCGACGCTCGCGGTGACAGTCGCCGTCGTGGTCGTGAAACTCGACCCGGAGACGGTGTTGCTGAACACCTGTCCGGTCTGCGCGTCTGCGGGCAGGCGCGTCTGGTACGAGACGCGATAGAGGCGGTCAGGCTCCGCCGGCGCGGCGAAGACCACTGTGAACGAGGAGCTGTCAGTGTCCGGGGTGAAGACGTAGTCCGACCCGGCTGTGAGGGTGCGGAAGTCTGCGGCATCGAACAGGCCGCCGTTCCAGGCGTCCACGGCGACCGAACCGATCGCCACGGTGCTCGGCAACAGGCTCAGCCCCGGGGTCGCGGTGTCGGTGAGGGTCGGGCGCTCGCCGCTGAGCAGGCGTCCCGGCACCCAGATGTACCACTCGATCGTCCCGTCGGCGGTCTGCACGCCCGACTTGGTCGCGTCCGTCGGGGCCGGCTCGGAGCGCTGCGGACCGACGCCGCCACCGGGGATCTCCACGGTGATCGGGCCTCCGTCCCCGGTGGTGAAGGTCACGGTGTCGTCTTCCGTGGTCTCCTCCGCCTTCATCTGGAAGAACAGGGTGCCGCGGACGTTGTCGTGCGTGAGGACGTAGTCGCTCAGCGTGCACGTGATGGCGGTCGCCGCGACGGTGCACGTGCCGACGGTGGCGCCGTCCGGGGCCCGCAGCGGGAAGGACGAGGTGACACCGACGAAGCGGGGCGTCGTCGGAAAGCTGAGCGAGAAAGTGTCTCCGGGCTGCGCGCTGTCGGGGACGGCCCACGTGGCCTCGAGGCGGAGGGTGTCGTACAGGTGCACCTCACCTGTCGGCTCCACCACCGTCGCCGAGGTGATGGCGTCCCACTCCGCGGCGTGCGCCGCCGGCGGCACGGCGAGCCCGACCAGCGCAAGGAGGGCGATGGCGCTGCTCACGCCGACAACGCTCCTCCCCTGTCGTCGCTGCGTTCTCCTCTTCTGCGCGCGCACTGTCCACCTCTCCTGTTCTTTCCGGGAACTCCGGACATCGGACCCGCCTGCTTCGGCGATAGACTCTCACATGCGCAGATGATTACGCCACATATGAGGACTGATATACACAGATCGCAGCGGGTGAACCGGGAAGGAGGCGGCGAGCCGAGTGGTCGGCCGCGGGCGGTAGGCTGTTCGAGTGGCTGCCTCCCCCACCAACCCCTATTCCGAAGCCGGCGTCGACACCGCGGCGGGTGACCTCGCCGTCGAACTGATGAAGTCCTCCGTCCGTGCCACGCACGGCCCCGAGGTGCTCGGCGGTGTCGGCGGATTCGCCGGCCTGTTCGACGCCAGCGCGCTGCGGGACTTCCGTCGTCCGCTGCTCGCGACCAGCACCGACGGCGTCGGCACGAAGGTCGCCATCGCGCAGGCCATCGACAAGCACGACACGATCGGCCAGGACCTCGTCGGCATGGTCGTCGACGACATCGTGGTGGTGGGCGCGAAGCCGCTCTTCATGACCGACTACATCGCCTGTGGCAAGGTCGTCCCCGAGCGCATCGCGGACATCGTGCGCGGCATCGCGGAGGCGTGCGCGGCGACGGGCACCGCCCTCGTCGGAGGTGAGACGGCGGAGCATCCCGGCCTCCTCGGTCCGCGCGACTACGACGTCGCCGGGGCGGCGACGGGCGTGGTCGAGGCCGACGCCATCCTCGGCGCCGAGCGCGTGCAGGACGGCGATGCGGTCATCGCGGTCGCCTCCAGCGGCCTGCACTCCAACGGCTACTCTCTCGTGCGTCACATCATCACCCGCGCCGGGATCTCCTACGGTGACAACGCCGCGGACTTCGGCTCGACCTGGGGCGAGGCCCTCCTCGAGCCGACCCGGCTCTACACGCTTCCGCTGCTGCGCCTGATCGAGGCCTCCGGCGGAGTCCACGCCCTGAGCCACGTCACCGGCGGGGGCATCGCCGCCAACCTCGCCCGCGTGCTGCCGCAGGGAAGCTGGGTCGAGGTCGACCGCAGCACGTGGTCGCCGAGCCCGGTCTTCCGTGTGCTGAGCGACATCGCCGGTTCCACGCTCGAGTCCGCCGAGGGCACCTGGAACCTCGGCATCGGATTCCTCGCCGTGGTGGCGGCGGACAAGAAGGACGCCGCGATCGCGGCGCTGAACGCCGAGGGCATGCCCTCCTGGCAGGTCGGCACGGTGGGCTTCGGCCCGCGCCCTGCCGGCGAATTCGAACAGGGCGCCAAGGGCGTCGATGGTGGAGCGGTGCGCCTCGTCGGCGCCTACGCGGACGGAGCGAAGTAAGAGCCCATGTGCGGCATCGTCGGAATGGTGGGCTCTGCCCCGGTCAATCAGGACATCTACGACGCCCTCCTGCTGCTGCAGCATCGCGGGCAGGACGCGACGGGCATCGCGACCGCCGAGGCGAACGGCGTCATGCACAACGCCAAGGCTCAGGGGATGGTGCGCGAGGCGTTCCGCACCCGTGACATGCGAGGGCTGCTGGGCAACGTCGGCCTCGGCCACGTCCGCTACGCCACCAAGGGCACCGCGTCCAGCGAAGAGGAGATGCAGCCGTTCTACGTGAACGCGCCCTACGGCATCATCCTCATCCACAACGGCAACCTCACGAACACGCGCGAGCTCGCCGCCGACATGGCACAGCGCGACCGCCGGCACCTGAACTCGTCGAGCGACACCGAGCTGCTGCTCAACGTGCTCGCCGGTGAGCTGCAGGCCACGACCTCCACGGTCGACCTCGACCCCGACCGGATCTTCGAGGCCGTCGCCCGCACGCATGACCGCATCGAGGGCGCGTACGCCGTGATCGCCGTGATCGCCAACTACGGCCTGCTCGCGTTCCGGGATCCGTTCGGCATCCGTCCGCTGATCCTGGGTCGTCGTCCTTCAACCGTCGTCGGCGCTGAGGGCAAGGACGAGTGGGTCGTGGCGAGCGAGTCGCTCGTGCTCGAGAACGGCGACTACGAGGTCGTGCGCGAGGTCGAGCCCGGAGAGGCCGTCTTCATCACGAACGACGGCGAGCTGTTCTCCCAGCAGTGCGCCACCGCCGCGACGCTCGCACCCTGTGCGTTCGAGTACGTCTACCTCGCCCGTCCCGACTCGGTCATGAACGGCATCTCCGTGTACGAGTCGCGTCTGCGGATGGGCGACAAGCTCGCCGACACGATCGCGAAGCACGTGCCGATGGACAAGATCGACGTGGTCATGCCGATCCCCGACTCGTCCCGTCCCGCGGCCATGGAGGTCGCCCGCAAGCTCGGCATCGAGTACCGCGAGGGCTTCTACAAGAACCGCTACGTCGGCCGCACCTTCATCATGCCGGGGCAGGCGGTGCGCAAGAAGAGCGTCCGCCAGAAGCTCAACGCCATGTCGACGGAGTTCCAGGGCAAGAACGTGCTCCTGATCGACGACTCCATCGTGCGCGGCACCACCTCGAAGGAGATCATCCAGATGGCCCGGGATGCCGGAGCCGCCTCGGTGACGTTCGCCTCCGCCGCCCCGCCGGTCCGGCACCCGCACGTGTACGGCATCAACATGCCGTCGCGGCACGAGCTCATCGCCCATGGCCGCACGATCCCGGAGATCGCGGAGGAGCTGGGCTGCGACCACCTCGTGTACCAGGAGGTCGACGACCTGAAGGCCGCGATCACCGAGGGCTCCGCGCTGGAGGACCTCGACATGAGCTGCTTCGACGGCCGCTACGTCACCGGCACCGTCACCGACGAGTACCTCGCCTGGGTGGAGGGGTCGCAGACCTCTTGATGTCCGGGTCCCTGAGTTCGCCGCAGGGCCGACCCCTCTGGCAGGGGCGCGCCCTCGCGTTGATCGGGATCGTGCTGGTCGCGTTCTCGCTGCGGTCGGCCGTCGCCTCGCTCTCTCCGGTCCTGGACCACGTCGCCGAGGACTTCCCGGTGGCCCCCGTGATCGTGGGGTTGATCGGAGCGGCGCCGCCCGTCTGCTTCGCGCTGTTCGGGCTGCTGACCCCGCTGTTCGAGCGCCGGTTCGGGCTGGAGCGGATGGCGGTCGCGGCGATCGTGCTGATGGCGGCGGGCATGCTGCTGCGCGGCCTCGCCCCCGACTCCTGGAGTCTGCTCGCGGCGACCGCGGTCGTGTTCGCCGGCGTGGGGTCGGGCAACGTCCTGCTGCCGCCCCTGGTCAAGAAGTACTTCGCCGACCGGCTCGGCGTCATGATGACGGCGTACTCCACGACGCTCGCGGTCTCGACCTTCCTGCCGCCGCTGGTCGCCGTCCCCGTCGCCGACTCGCTCGGGTGGCGGATCTCGCTGGGCATGTGGGGCGTGGTGGCCGCACTCGCCCTCGTGCCGTGGGTCACGCTCCTGGTGCGCTCCCGCGGCGACGACCGCCCGGTGCCGACGGAGCTCCTGGTCCCCGACCCCACCGACGGCGTGGACGATGTGCGCGACGCGGTCGCCGCCTCGACGGGGCCGATCACGACCCAGTCGGCGAGCCCCCGCGTCTTCGGCCGGCTCTGGCGACTGCCGCTGGCGTGGGCGCTCGCCCTCGTGTTCGGCACGTCGTCGACCATGGCCTACGTCGCCTTCGCCTGGCTGCCGACCATCCTCGTGGACCTCGGCGGCGTGACCCCGGCGACCGCCGGCTTCCTGCTCTCGCTGTTCGCGCTCGTCGGGCTGCCCTGCTCCATGCTCGTGCCGGTGCTCGTCGTGCGGTTCCAGGCGACCCGCCCGCTGTTCTTCGTTGCCGTGGTCGCCGGCCTCGTCGGGCTCGCCGGCCTGCTGCTCTTCCCGACCGTCGCGCTGCCGCTGTGGGTCGCGATCTTCGGGCTCACCGCGATCATGTTCCCGCTGAGCCTCGTGCTCCTGAGCATCCGCGCCCGTACGCCGGAGAGCGCCGTCGCCCTCAGCGGCTTCGTGCAGAGCATCGGCTATGCCATCGCGGCCGTGTTCCCGCTCCTCGTCGGCCTTCTCCACGACACCAGCGGCGGGTGGCAGGTGCCGCTTCTCGTGGTGGCGGGGGTGCTGGTCGTCTCGGTGCCTGCGGGGATCATCGCGGGTCGCCGCCGCACGATCGAGGACGAGTGGGAGCGCCGCCACGGCCGCTGGTGACGATCCCGGTCAGAGCGCTCGTCGGGGCGGCGCGGTCGAGGAGCGCACGATGAGCTGCGGGTCGGTGGAGGGCATCTCGCCGACCGGGTCGTGGCCCTCGATCTGGGTGATGAGCCGCAGGGCGGCAGCGCGGCCCATGGCCTCGAACGGCTGACGGACGGTCGTCAGGGCGGGGGAGGCGTACGCGGCGAGGGCGATGTCGTCGACGCTCACGACGGAGATGTCCTCCGGCACGCTGCGCCCCGCCTCGTGCAGGGCGCGGATGAGGCCGAACGCCATCTCGTCGCTGCTGACGAAGACCGCGGTCGCCTCGGGGATCGCGGCGATGGTGCGCCCGGCCCGGTACCCGGACTCCGGGGTCCAGTCCGCCGGGATCACCGGCGGCGGGACGATGCCGCGCTCGCGGAGCGTCTGCTCCCAGGCCTCGCTGCGCTGCTGCGTCTCCGTCCAGTAGTCGTCGCCGGAGACGTGCCACACGGTCTCGTGGCCGAGGTCGAGGAGGTGCTCCACGGCGAGTCGGGCGATCGCGCGCTGGTCGACCGCGAGCGGGGCGTCCTCCTCCAGGGAGGTGCGCTCGCTGCGGGTGGCGGGCGTCCGTTCGGTGCGCGCCCGCATCGCCGGAGTGTCCAGGGCGATGGGCACGCCGAGGATGATGCCCTCCGCACCCTGCCGCTCCAGGCGGTCGAAGGCCTCGAGGAAGGCGTCGTCCGAGGCGTGGTCTGCCACCGCCGCGGTGGTCACGGTGTAGCCGTTCGCCGCCGCGGCCTGTTGGATGCCGACGCCGAGCGCGGCGGAAGAGTAGCGGTCCGTCGAGACGACGATCACGCCGAGCACGCGCGTGCGTCCCGATGCGAGCGACGCGGCTGCGGCGTGCACCCGGTAACCGAGTTCCTCGACGGCGGCCAGCACCCGTCGCGCGGTGTCGGGGCGGACGTTGTCCTGCCCGGACATGACGCGCGAGACGGTCTGCGTGGAGACGCCGGCGAGGCGGGCGACGTCGACCTGGCTGGGGGCGCGGTCGTCTTTCGGGCGGCGAGGGGACATGCCCCAATGGTAGCGATCCATCGGCGGAAAACCAGGGAGCACGGACCTCGGCGATGCGATAATGTGAACGCAAACAATTCAGCTGGGAGTGCAATGTCCGACCTTCTCGCCGCGGCTTCCGACGGCTCGACCACCGCCGTCGCCGCGCCGGCAGACGCCGCTGCCTCCGGCGCTCCCGCCCTGTCCTGGCGCGAGGGGGAGATCCTCCGCGACGGTGTGCCCCACCGCATCCTGTCGGGCTCGATCCACTACTTCCGCGTCCACCCCGACCAGTGGGAGGACCGCCTGCGCCGGCTCGCCGCGATGGGCGCGAACACGGTCGACACCTACGTCGCCTGGAACTTCCACGAGCGGGTCGAGGGGGACATCCGCTTCGACGGCTGGCGTGACGTCGAGCGCTTCGTGCGGCTGGCCGGCGAGGTCGGCCTCGACGTCTTCCTCCGACCGAGCCCCTACATCTGCGCGGAGTGGTCCAACGGCGGGCTGCCCTTCTGGCTCACCGGCAGGGTCTCGGCGCTGCGGACGAGCGATCCCGCGTTCCTCGCCGCCGTCGACGCCTGGTACGACGCGCTGCTCCCGCGGCTCGTGCCCCTGCAGGCGGCCTACGGCGGGCCGATCGTGGCGATCCAGATCGAGAACGAGTATGGATCGTTCGGCAGCGACGCCGCCTACCTCGCCCACCTGCGTGACGGGCTCCGGCGACGGGGCATGGTGGAGATGCTGACGACCGCGGACGGGATCACTCCGGACATGATCGCGCACGGGAGCGTGCCGGGTGCGATGACGACGTTCACGTTCGGCACCGGGGTGCCGGTGGCGGCCTCCCTGCGTCGGCACGGGGAGGCGCTCATGTGCAGCGAGCTCTGGGGCGGCTGGTTCGACCACTGGGGCGAGCGGCACCACGTGCGTTCGGCGGAGAGCATGGGCGGGACGATCCGGGAGCTCCTCGACGAGGGCGGCTCGGTCAGCCTCTACATGGCGCACGGGGGCACCAACTTCGGCCTGTGGAACGGTGCGAACCACGACCTCGTGCTGCAGCCCACGGTGACCAGCTACGACTCCGATGCCCCGATCGGCGAGGACGGCACGCTCGGGGAGAAGTTCCATGCGCTTCGCGCGCTCTTCGCCCCCTTCCACGCCGACGGACTGCCGCCCGTGCCCGACCAGCCGCGGCGGCAGTCCGCGACCTCCGCGCCTCTGGAGCGGCGAGCGAGCCTGCTCGACGTGGTCCGGGCGACCCCTGCCGCGGGCGGGCTCTCGCCGCGCCCGCTGACCTTCGAGCAGCTCGGAGCGGAGGACGGCCTCGTGGCCTACGAGGCCGACGTGTCGTTCCCGGACGAGGCGACACTGACCGTCGACGGCCTGCACGATCGTGCGGTCGTCTTCCTCGACGACCGCCGCCTCGGTGTGCTCGAGCGGGACGGCGAGACGTCTCTCGCTCTCCCGGTGGACGGCGGTTCCGGTCGGCTGGCGCTCGTCGTCGAGAGCCTCGGGCGCATCAACTACGGGCCGTACACCGGCGAGGGCAAGGGCATCATGCGCGGCGTGATGATCGGCCGCCGTCTCGTGAACGGCTGGACGCATCGCCTCCTGCCGCAGACGGCACCGGCGGTGGACGCCGCTGCCGTGGGCGGGGTGGACGGCCTCGCCGTCGCCGCGCTGGACGTCGCCGAACCCCTGGACGCGTGGCTCGCCTTCCCCGGTGGCGGCAAGGGCCTGGTGTGGCTGAACGGATTCCTGCTCGGACGCTACTGGAGCGTGGGCCCGCAGGAGACGCTCTACGCCCCCGCGCCGTTGTGGCGTACCGGGCGCAACGAGATCGTGGTGCTCGACACCGACGGCCTCGGTGCGACCGTGGAGATCCGGGAGGCGCCGTCCTTCGGGGAGACCGAGGAGTTCATCGGCTCCTGAGCCGCACTCGGGCCTCGGGTGGTGACCTTCGGCCAATGTTTGCGCACACTTAACGTTCGACTCTTGTCTTAAGCCACAAGCTCGCTCTACGGTGATAGCGCAAACATCGGTTCCGATCGATAATCCATCTGCGGCGCACCGGGGCGTCCTTCCTCCGGCCGTCGCACCGTTCGAGAGGCAAGACGTGTCGACACCTTCCCGACCGCCGCGCACCGCCGTCGCCGTCAGTTCCCTGCTGGCGACGGCTCTCGCGCTCGGCGGAGCGCTCCTCCCTGCGACCGCGGCGCAGGCCGCCGATCTCGTCCCCGTCCCGCACGCGGACTATCGGCTGCACGCGGTGTCCAGCGAAGCCGATCCGTATCCGGCGCCGCCTTCGCTCGACGGCACGGCTCTCGGCGCCTTCGACGGCGACTACTCGACCCAGTGGACGTCGCGGTACTCGGCCAACGCCCCCTTCCCGCACTGGATCGCCCTCGATCTGCAGCGGCCCCTCTCGGTGAAGGCGCTGGACTATTCGGTCAAGCGCGGGCAGAGCGTCGCGGCGAAGACCGTCGAGGTGTACGTCACGGACGACGCCGACGCCGCGCGCACCTCGCCCGCCGACGGGGGATGGGGCGCCGCCGCCGCGGCCGCGACGCTGCACGCGCCCACCGCGAACGACGAGAAGCAGCGCATCTCGCTGGAGACCGCGAAGGACGGCCGGTACGTCGCCCTCCTCATCATCGACGCGCAGGGCACCACGGGCGGCGGCGCCGGCGAGATCCAGGTGCTCTCCGACGAGGAGCTCCCGCCGATCGTGACCGAGCCGGAGACGCCGGAGCAGCCGGAGCCCGGGGACACCGTCGAGATCGCCGCGGGCGGCACCACGGCCACCGTCTCCTCCGCGTTCCCGCAGATCCTCGGCTACCGCGTGGGCGATGAGCGCCTCGGCGGCCAGAAGGGCTCCCCGCGCACCTGGGCGGTCAACGGCACCGCCTATGCGTCGACCACCACGTCCACGGCGACGGCGACCGGCGTCGACTACGTCTCGGCCCTGACCGGCATCGACGTCACGGTGCGCAGCAGCATCCGCGTCGCGGCGAACGGCACGGTCGAGTTCGCCGTGACCGGAGTCGACGGCTCCGCTGCGGTGAACACCCTGGCGCTCCCCGACAACGCCTTCCTCTCCGCGACGGCCGCGGACGGCGCCGTCCTCGACCGCACCGTGATCAGCCCGAACAGCACGACGAACGCCGATGAGCACATCGCTGTGGGGCCCGCGACCGCCACCGGGACGAAGGGCGCGGCCTTCGCCTTCCTCGGCGACGGGACCCTCGCCGGCAGCGTGATCACGAACGCGACGACGCAGGCCTCCGGCGGCACCGCCTCATGGAACACCCGGCTCACGACGCGGGTGACCGCGGCCGACGGCCGGACCGCGGAGATCGGCTCGAACACCTGGCTCATCCATCCGACTACCGCCGTCGACAGCCGGGTGACGACCTACGCCCTTCCGAAGGTCACGGTGCTCCTCACCGCCGATCGCAACGGCGACGAGACCGTGGACTGGCAGGACGCCGCGATCCGCTACCGGGAGGTCGACGCCCCGCGCCTCGGTGCCGACCGGGTCGCCGACCGCGTGATCAGCCGCATCCCGTTCAACTTCGCCTCGAGCGCCACGAACTACTTCGACCTCGTGCTCGACAACACCAAGCGCATCGCGAACCAGACCGACGGCCTCGGGCAGTGGGTGCTCAACAAGGGCTTCGGCAGCGAAGGACACGACTCCGCGAACACCGACTACGGCGGGAACTACAACGAGCGCGCGGGCGGCCTCGCCGACCTCAACCGTCTCGTCGACGAGGGGGCGAAGCTCAACGCCGACATGAGCGTGCACGTCAACGCCACCGAGATCTATCCGCAGGCGGACGCGTTCGACGCGGCGATCCTCGACGGCACACCGCCGTACAAGCCCGGCTGGAACTGGCTCGACCAGTCGTACTACATCGATCAGCAGACCGATCTCGGCACCGGACGCGTGCTCGACCGCTTCCAGCAGCTGCGGGACGAGGTGCCGGGGCTCAGCGGCGTCTACATCGACGTGTACTACTCCAACGGCTGGGTGGCCGAGGAGCTCGCGGACGAGCTGAACGCCATGGACCTCGAGGTCGCGACCGAGTGGGGCGACAAGTTCGTCGACAGCACGGTCTGGTCGCACTGGCCGAACGACCTCGCCTACGGCGGCAAGGACAACAAGGGCATCAACTCCACCATGGTGCGGTTCATCCAGAACGCGCAGGCGGACGTCTGGAACGACGACGCCCTGCTGGGCCAGCAGCGTCTCGTCGATGCCGAGGGCTGGGTGGGCAACCGCAACTGGGACGGCTTCATCGGCAACATCTGGTCGCAGAGCCTGCCGACGAAGTTCCTGCAGCACTTCGACCTGCAGACGTACGCGGCGGGGGCCGAGGCGACCTTCACCGACGACGTGGCGGTCCGGATCGACGGTGGTACCCGCGTCATCACGATGGACGGCGCGACCGTCCTGCGGGGCGACTCCTACCTGCTGCCGTGGCAGTCGCTGGAGTCGAGCGCCGAGTCGGGTTCGCCCGTCGACGCGGACAAGATGTACTTCTTCACGGCCTCCGGCGGTGAGAAGACCTTCGGGCTCACGGATGCCTTCCGCGGCAACACGACCTTCGACGTGTTCGCGCTCGGCGACCAGGGGCGCGAGAAGGTGGACACCGTCACCGCGGTCGACGGGAAGCTGACGCTCGCCGGCGAGAAGGGGGCGGCTTACGTCGTCGTGCCCCAGGGTGGGGCGCAGCGGGCTGCGATCGAGTACCGCGACGCGGGCCTGGCCGATCCCGGGTTCAACTCGGGGTCGCTGGACGGCTGGAACCCGCGGGGCGACGTGACCATCGAGCGCACGGACCTCGGCGCGGCGAAGAACGCCTCACGGGGCGACAACATCGCGGTGTTCGGCTCATCCGCGTCCGCGATCTCGCAGACCGTCACCGGCCTCACCCCCGGGAAGCGCTACGCGTTCTCCGCGCAGGTGCAGATCGATCCGACGGCCACGCGCGACGTGAGCGTCGCGGTCGACACCGGCGCCGGCGTCGTCAGCCGCACCTGGAACCTCTCGCCGACATACAACTACATGCGCGCCGACTCCAAGGCCGGGCAGTACTACCAGCGCGGATCGGTGTCGTTCCTCGCCCCGGCCTCCGGCGAAGTGACCGTCTCGGTCTCGGCGGTCGCCGGTGACGCGGCGGTGCGAGTCGACAACGCCAGGGTGATGGCGGACACGACGGCGCCGACCGCCGCGGGCACCGTGTACTCGAACGACTTCGAGGGCAACCAGCCCGGGTGGGGCCCGTTCGTGAAGGGTGACGCCAACGGCATCGACGACCCGCGTACGAGCATCTCGCGTCGGCACGACCCGTACACGAGCAGCGACTGGCGCAACACGGCCAAGCCGTTCGACACCGGAGCCACCGCGGGCCTCGCGGTGGACTCCACCCTCACCGGTGAGCACTCGCTGATGTCGCACTCCGAGAACTCCGGCGTCGTCTACCGGACCGACCCCACGCTCGTCCCGCTGCAGGCCGGGCACACCTATCGCATCGGGTTCGACTACCAGGCCGGAGCGAGCGGAGCGTACCGCTGGCTGACCGGTACGGACGCCGTGATCGACGGGGAGATCTCCTCGACGACCCTGCGTCGCACTCCTGTCGTGCAGGCGCTGGAGACCACCGCGTTCCGCGAGGACGTGATCGTGGGCTGCGGCGACTACACCTGGGTCGGTCTGGAGCGCGTCGGCGCGCCGGACGTCGACTTCGTCCTCGACGACTTCACGGTGACGGACCTCGGCCCGACGGACGGAGGCACCCCGTGCGCCACCGTCGCCGGCGAGGCCGTGACCCTGAGCCCCGGGGCGCAGACACCCTTCACCACGACCTTCACCAACAGCGAGGACATCCTGGCGGAGAACGTCGGCGTGCAGCTCGACCTCCCGGAGGGCTACACCGTCGAGGTCGCGGACGGCTCCTCGAACCTGTTCACGAAGGTCGCCCCCGGCGAGAGCGTGACGACGGACTGGCTGCTGACGGCACCGGCGTCGGCCGCGGGCTCGCCGGTGAGTATCGGCATCGCCGCCACCTACCTCGTCGACTGCGATGTGCGGACCGTGCAGACCGCGCAGGAGGCCGCTGTCGCGTCCCGCGCCCGCATCCCGAACGCGCAGATCACCGCGACCGCGAGCTCCGAGGAAACCGCGGGTGAGGACGGCACGGCGGCGAACATGCTCGACGGCAACGCCGGGACGTTCTGGCACAGCCGCTGGAGCACTGACGCCGCCGCGTATCCGCACGTGCTGACGTTCGACCTCGGTTCCGCGGAGACGGTCGACGGCATCTCCTATCTGCGTCGCGGCGCGAACCAGAACGGCCCCATCAAGGGCTTCCAGGTCGCGGTCTCCACCGACGGGCAGGCCTTCACCGACGTGGCCGCGGGGGAGTGGAAGAACGTCGCGGAGTGGCAGGACGTCGACTTCGCGGCGACGACCGCGCGATACGTTCGGGTGACGGCGACCTCGTCGATCTCGGGCACGCCGTTCGCGGCCGTGGCGGAGATGGCGGTGTATGGCACCACCGCCCCGCAGGCCGGGCACGCACCGGAGGCGCGACCCGAGGACGACCTCGGGGTCTGCGCTCCGGAGACCGATCCTGCGTTGACGCTCGGCGCGGATTCCGTGCGGGCAGGGCAGACGGTCGAGGCCGTGCTCTCGGGCTTCGCGCCCGACGCCGCCGTCTCGTTCTGGTTGGACGGCGTGCGGCTCGCGGACGCGACGGTCGATGCGCACGGTGCGCTGACCACCCGGGTCCTCATCCCCGCGGATGCGACGGTCGGGAAGCACCGCTTCCTCGTCAAGGACGCCTCCGGCGCGGAGGTGGCCGGTGCGGCCCTCAAGGTCAAGAAGGCGAAGCCGGTGAAGGTGCCGGCCCTCACCCCGTCGGTCGGCACCGCGGCGGCCGGAGACTCCCTCCGCGTGCAGCTCCGCGGCTTCGACCCCGAGTCCGTCGTGCAGCTCTGGCTCCACTCGGAACCGGTCAGGGTGGGCGAGGTGACGATCGCCGCCGACGGCAGTGCGGTCGCGACCGTCACCATCCCGGCGGCCACACCCGCGGGCGCCCATGCGCTCGTGGCGACGGACAGCGAGGGCGCCGAGCTCGCTCGTGCGGATCTCGCGGTCACCGCGGTCGCGACCGCCGCGGGCGGGGCACTGGCCACGACCGGCGCGGAGGGGATGACGTGGGTGGCGGTCGCCGTCGGTGCGCTCGCCCTGAGCGCCCTCGGTGCGGGGCTCTGGCGACGGCGACGCAGCTGAGTCCCTCTGCTGCACACGAGAGGCCCGGCGTTCGCCCCGGGCCTCTTCTGCACGCGGCGGGGAGTTTGCCGGTTCTCCACGGGTTGCGGTTCCGGGGCCGGAGAGCGTGCCTCCGGTCCCCGATACTCGAGGGGTAGCCACGAAAGGAGCCGCACATGCCGAACGTACTCATCCGCGATCTCGACCCCGGCGTGCATTCCGTGCTCACCGCGCGAGCGCAGGAGCGAGGACAGTCGCTGCAGCAGTACCTCTCGGCGGAGCTCGCCCGCATCGCCGCCCGCCCGACGCTGTCGGAGTTCCTGAGTGGACGAGCGCGGCAGCCGGAGGTGGCCACGCTCACCCCGGAGAGCATCGTCGCCGCCGTGCACGAGGGGCGCGCCGGGCGGTGATCGTCGTCGACGCCGCGATCGTCGTCGACCTGGTCTGCACCGGAACGTCGACCCGAGTCCTGTAGGCGCGGCTGGAGGACGAGTTCCTGCTGCCCCCTCCTCACGCACGACCGGAGGCTCGCGCGGGCGGCCTCCGGTCTGTGCGCGGTCGAGGTGCCTAGCCCTTGACGGCGCCGGCGGCGAGACCGGAGCGCCAGTACTTCTGCAGCGTGAAGAACAGGGCGATGAGCGGGATCACACCGAGCAGTGCCCCGAGCATGACGGCGCCCTTGTCGGGGGAGAAGTAGCTCATCATGCCGTAGAGGCCGAGCGTGACCGGCTTGAGGTCGGGGCTGGAGATCATCATGAGCGGGAGGAGGAAGTTGTTCCACGTGGCCACGAAGATGAACAGGAAGATCGTCACCATCGCGGGGCCGAGCAGCCGCAGCACGATCGTGAAGAAGATCCGGGCCTCACCGGCGCCGTCGATGCGGGCGGCCTCCAGCAACTCCGTCGGCACCGACGACTGCGCGTAGACCATGCCGAGGAAGACGCCGAACGGCGAGACCGCCGAGGGGATGATGATCGCCCACACGGTGTTCGTGAGGCCGAGCGCCTGGAACTCGATGTACAGCGGCACCGTGAGCAGGGCGACGGGCAGGAGGAGCCCCGCCATGATGATGCCGACCGCGAGCTTCTTCCCGGGGAAGGCGAACTTGGCGATCGCGTAGCCGGCCATCACGGCGAACAGCGTGCCGATGATCCCGGCGCTGAGCGAGTAGAACAGGGAGTTGCCGACCCAGCGCCAGAACAGCCCCTGGGTCCAGCCCATGAGGCTGTCGTAGTTGGCGGCGAGGTTCGGCTCGGCGAACCAGAATCCGAACGTCGAGGTGAGGTCGGTGTTGTTCTTCGTCGAGGCCACCACGAGCCAGAACACCGGCACGAGGAAGTACAGCGTCGCGACGACGAGGGCGATGATGCCGAACGTGCGGGCCGCGGGACCCGGGGCGATGGACGGAGGAGGGGCGTCCGCCGCCTGCGGCCTACGAGAGCGCCGCTTCGTCGGCGGGGTCACGGTGACGAGTCGTGTGGTGGTCATGCGTCGCCCTTCCGCCGCTGGAGCAGTGCGTACACGATCGCGAGCACGCCCGCGATCCCGGCCATGAGCAGCGAGTACGCCGACGCCGGACCGCTGCCCGACGGCGACAGCTCGCCCATCATCGTGTTGTAGGTGAGCATCATCGGCGTGAAGTCCTTGCCCATCCAGGAATTCGCGGCCTCCAGGATGACCGGCTCGTTGAACAGCTGGACCGTGCCGATGATCGACAGCAGCACCGCCAGCAGCGCGGCACCGCGCACGAGCGGCACCTTGATGCGGGTCGCGATCTGGAAGCCCGTCGCACCGTCCAGACGGGCGGCCTCGTAGAGGTCGCGGGGGATGGCCTGCAGGGCGCTGAGGAAGATGAGCATGTTGTAGCCCGTGTAGGTCCACGTCGTCATGTTCGCCATCGAGAAGAGGATCGTCTGCGGCGACATGAGGTCGGTCCCCTCCGGCAGATACGGCAGGAAGGGCGACACCTCGGGCGTGTAGAGGTAGAGCCACATCATCGCCGCGATGATGCCGGGGACCGCGTACGGGAGGAAGAAGGCGAGGCGGAACAGGGCGGGGCGGCGCACGATGAACGAGTCCAGCAGCAGGGCCAGGGCGAGGGCCGCGATGATCATCACCGGGATCTGGAACGCCGCGTAGAGCATGACCCGTCCCATGCCGGCCCAGAAGGCGCCGTCGGTCGCCGCCGCCGCGAAGTTGTCGAGGCCGACGAAGGTGTCGACGAGCTCGCCCCCGCCGTACAGGCCGCCGCCGGCGGGCACCTGCGCGAAGAACGACGACCGGACCGACACGATGATGGGGATGAGGAAGACGACGGCGAACAGCAGCGCGAACGGCGCCATGAACAGCCACCCGGTCAGTCCCTCTCTTCGGATCCGCGATCGACGGGTCGACGGGGCGACGGGACGGCGCGCGGGAGGGAGCGGCGCCGCTGCCCTCGTCTCGGTCACTGTGGCCATGATGTGCCTCTCGCTCTCACGACGACGGCGGAGTGCACGATCGCCCGTGCACTCCGCCGTCGTTCATCCGATGATGCCGTCCGGTCCGGTCATTCCGCGACCGGGAGGCCGAGGTCCTTCAGCGACGCCACGGCCGTGTCCTGCGCCGTCGTGAAGATGTCCGCGACCGTGGCGGTGCCGGCAGCAGCCGCGGCGGCCGTCTCGTTCATGTTCGCCAGGGTCGAGAAGCCGGGGGCGTACGGGAAGTCGGGGTTGAGGTTCTCGGTGGCCGTGCCGAGCTCGGCCAGCACGTCCTGGCCGCCGAACTGACGCAGCATCTTCTCCGGCGTCTCCACCTCGCCCTTCGCCGCGACGACGAGGCCCTGGGAAGCGAGGTCGTCGACCTGCGTGTTGAACCAGTCGTTGAACTCCATGGCGGCCTCGGGGTTCTCGCAGCCCTTCATGACCGAGACGCCGGACCCGCCGTCGGGGCCGCTCATCGCGCCGGCGCCGAAGTCGGGGAGCTGGGCGACGCGCCACTGCCCCTCGGCCGGAGTGCCGTCCAGGGAGTCGAGGAGGAAGCCGGCCTCCCAGGCCGCGCCGACGTGGCCGATGAGGCTGCCGTTGTTCAGCGCCGCCGTGAACCCTTCACCCCAACGCTCGGTCGCGAGCGTCTGCTTGCCGTCGAGCAGGCCCTGCCAGAAGGCGGCGACCCGCTCGGAGCCCGCACCCTCGGCATCCACCTTCCACTCCTCGCCCTCCGAGGAGAACCAGGTGTCACCGGCGGCGGCAGCCTGTCCGGAGAGCCAGTTCTGCGCCTCGTCCGGTGTGAACGCCGTGACGAACTTGCCGGCGGCGGCGGCCGTGGCGGAGGCGGCGGTCAGGTCGTCGAGCGTCGCCGGGGCGTCGAGGCCGAGCGCCTCGAACTCCGCGGTGTTGTAGAAGTAGACCAGGGGTCCGGTGTCCTGCGGGAGGCCCACGATGGCGTCGCCGACCCGCATGCCGCTGAACGCTCCGGCCGAGTAGTGGTCCTCGTACTTCTCGGCCTCCGTGGCGACGTCTTCCAGCAGACCCTTCACGTAGAGCTGGGGCACCTCGGAGTATCCGGTCTGCGCGAGGCACGGGCCGTTCCCGGCCTTGATGTCGGTCTCGAGCTTGAGGATCATGTCGCTGGCCTTGCCGTCGAACTTCGTGGCCTTGACCTGGATGTCGGGGTGCTCCTCGTTCCAGCGGTCGACGATCTCGGCGACCGTGGTCATGCCCTCGCCGTCGGGGAGGCGGTGCATGTACTCGATGGTGACGGGCTCTCCGCCGGCGTCGCCGCCCCCGGAGGCGGCCGGGGCGCAGGCCGCGAGTCCGAACGCCGACACCGCGCCGAGGGCGACGACCGCGGCGACGCGGGGGGTGCGTGAGGTGGGTGCCATGCTGTTCTCCTCTTTGAGGTCATGTTCCTGCGGATCGCCCGAAGCCGGGACGCGGCGAGGGTGCGCCGTCGATCACATGCACATCAAATCAGAAAATGTTTGCGCTCACAAGACGCGGATCAGCGGAATTGCGTCGGATTATCCTGCCCTTGAGGGAGCGCTGACATCGCGAGGGCCTCCTCGTTCCGGCGGCAGGCCGCGCGGTCGGGACGAGCGACCGGGGCGTCGCATCGCCGCCCGGGAACGACGAAACACCCGCACGAGCCGTGCGGGTGTTTCGAACCGAGGGGCTAGGCCTTCTCTAGTTCGTCTTCGTCTTCGTCCGCGTACTCGTCGGCCCACTTGTCGACGTAGGCGTCTTCGTCGGAGTCGCTCGAGTGCGCGAGCTCGCGCTCCAGCGCCGAGTAGTTCACCGACGGACTGTACGCCTTGAGTTCGCGGGCGATCTTTGTGTGCTTCGCCTTCTGACGGCCACGGCCCATGCCTGAGACCCCCTCACGAGTTAAGCTGCGGGCAGACAGGCGCCCGAGTCATTCACGACACCGGCTCGAGGCCGGTAAGAGTAGCATTCAGGATAGCACGCGGGGAACAGACCCTGGCCGCGGCCAGGCCGGCGAAGGGAGCGATCTCCATGACCGACAGCACCTCCACTCCGTCCGACGAGGCCACGCAGAACGCCGCTCTGCAGAAGGCTGTCATCGTCGGGATGCAGCTCGACCAGGACCCGCACGTTCTCGATGAGGCCGTGCGGTTCGCCCGGCTGCTGAACGCTCCGCTCGTGGTCGCCCACGTCGACATCACGCGCTTCGTCACCTACGAGGATCCGGACGGCTACGTGCACTCCGCCCCCATCGACATCAACTTCGACGCGGGCGCCGCCGAGTTCGAGGCCGTCGAGGCAGCGGCTGCCACGATCCTCGCCGGGAAGGGGGTCACCTGGACGGCGCGACAGCTCGTCGGCGACCCGGCCCTGGCCATCAAGCAGCTCGCCAACAAGCTCGACGCCCAGCTCATCGTGGTCGGCACCCGCAAGCGCGGCATCGGCGAGTCGATCCGGGAGTTCTTCACCGGCTCCGTGGCCGCCCGGCTGGCTCATCGCCAGCACCGTCCGGTGCTCGTCGTGCCCCTGGGGGAGTCGGTACCGGACGAGCAGAAGGAGATCTGGCCGGAGTGACCCGGACGCGACGAGGCCCCGCCGACGGATGTCGGCGGGGCCTCGTGCTGTGTGATGGAGGTTCAGGAGTCCGGCTGGCTCAGCGCGACCGTCACGGTGCGGGCGGCCTGATCCAGCGCGTTCTCGAGGTCGGTGACCACCGACGCCGGGAGGACGCCGCCCTTCGCGACATGGGTGCGCAGGTCGGTGCGGACCCGTGCGCGGAAGGCGTTCACGACGGCGTCGGCGCGGTGCAGCTCCTCACGGCTGGTCAGCCGCGCATCCTCGCTCGCGGTGCGCGGCTTGTTCTTCGCCGCCGCCCTGTCATCCTCGGTCGCCGTTGCCAGGTCGGCGCGAAGGCTCTTCATCGCCTCCTGCACGCTCTGGCGCACCTCGTTGGCGATGAGGCGGACGGTGTCGGTGATGCCCGCCTCGATGTCGGCGAGGTCGCTCTGGCGGGAGGCGAGCTCGGCGCGCCCGGCCTCGGTGATCGCGTAGATCGTGGTGCGTCCGTCGACCGTCTTGGTGACCAGCCCCTCCTCTTCGAGCTTCGCGAGGCGCGGGTAGATCGTGCCGGCGCTCGGTGTGTACGTCCCGCCGGTCCGGTCCGTGAGCGACTGGATGATGCCGTAACCGTGCTGCGGGGACTCCGCGAGCAGCGACAGCAGGTACAGGCGCAGATCTCCGTGGGAGAAGACCGCGGGGCTCATGCTTCCCACTCCGGGTCGTTCTCGATCGTCTGCGGAGCGCGACGGAGGACCGTCACCCCTCCGGAGACGGAGTTGGCGCGGAGGTCCACGAAACGCCCGGCGAGCTCGCCGGACGTGCCGTTGTAGGTGCTCGGGCCGGAGGTGCTGCGCTCCACGCCGTCGATGAGGAGACGACCGCTGAGCGAGCGGATCACGTAGTTCGCCGCGAGGGACTCGTCGAGCCGGACGGTCGTGCCGCCGGAGACCGAGTTCACGGTGATCGTGTTGACATCGCCTGCGGCGTCCACCAGCGTCGACCCGGAGACGATGTCGACCGTCGCCTTGCGGATCGCTCCGGTGACGGCCACGTCGCCGGAGACGCTGTTGGCGTTGATCGAGCCGGTGAGGTTGCGCACCTGTACGTCGCCGGAGACGGAGTTCACGCTGAGGTCGCCGATGAGGGTGTCGACGATGATGTCGCCGGACACGGTGTTGAGCCGGGTGTCGTTGCGGATCCCCGACACGAGGGCGCCGGCGCTCACGACGCCCAGGGTCAGGGCGATGGAACGCGGGACGGCCACGCTCACCTCGGCGCGCGGGCCTCCGGAGCCGAAGTTCCGGAACACCTCGAGGAAGTTGTCCCAGCCCAGCTGCGGGTGGTCGATCTCGACCTCCCCGTCGCGGGATTCGATCCGGAGGTCCTTGGTGGTGACGCCGTGCACCTCGATCCGGATGCCGGGTTCGTCATGGGCGATGACGTCGACCTGTCCGCCGACGAGGCCCACCTTGAGCCGGGTCGCGGAGGCGATGTCGATGACGCGTTCCTCGCCGGGGGCGATGAGCCACTTCTCGGTCATGTCTGCTTCTCCTGTGTCGAGGGATTCACGATATATCGTGTTGCCGTCACGATAACACGATATATCTCGATTCCGACACCCCCTCTCTCCTTCGAATCGCCTGATTGGCCCCATCTCCGCCGGAAATAGAGCCAAGCACGCGATTCGGAGGCGGGGTTGACCTTGACGTAGCGGCAACTTCTACGGTGGGAGGAGGCCTGACACGGAAGGGGTGGGCGGATGGAATCGCGGGACTGGTCGATCCAGGAGATCGCGCGGCTGGCGGGCACGACGAGCCGGACGCTGCGGCACTACGACGACATCGGCCTGCTGCCGCCGTCGCGCATCGCGGCCAACGGCTACCGGCACTATGACGCGGCGGCGCTCGTGCGACTGCAGCGGATCCTCCTGCTGCGGGAGCTCGGACTCGGGCTGCCGCAGATCGCGGAGGTGCTGGGCCCTTCGACAGGCTCAGGGACCCAGGGCGGGGGCTCGGCGGCCGAGGCGTCGGCCCTGGAGACCCACCTCGCGCTGCTGCGCGAGGAGCAGACCCGGCTGGCGCGGCAGATCGCGTCGGTCGAATCCACCATCACGGCATTGAGAGGAGGTGAGAACCTCATGGCAGAGAACATGTTCGACGGCTTCGACCACACGCAGTACAAGCAGGAGGTCGAGGACCGCTGGGGGACGAAGGCCTACGCCGACAGCGACCGCTGGTGGCGCGGGATGAGCGACGCCGAGCGCGCCGACTGGCAGCAGCGCGTGTCCGATCTCGGACGCGACTGGATCGCCGCGGCGGAGAGCGGCATCGATCCCGCGTCCGCCGAGGCACAGGAGCTCGCGCGTCGTCACGTCGCCTGGCTCACGGGCATCCCCGGCACTCCGGCCGCCGCCCTCCGGAAGGGGCCGGATGCCGCAGCCAAGGCGTACGTCATCGGACTCGGCGAGATGTACGTCGCGGACCCGCGCTTCGGTGCGAACTACGCGACGTCCGCGGGCGGCACGCAGGGTGCGGAGTTCGTCCGCGACGCGCTCCGCATCTACGCGGACGCCGCCCTCTGATCCGTCGAGCGGCCCCTTTGCGTGCGACCCACCCCGGTGCGGTCGTACTCAAGGGGGCCGCTCGCACGCAAGGGGGTGGATCGGGGGAGGAGGGGAGGGCGTAGGGTCGTGCCATGACGGGGCGACGGAAGCGCGAGCGCGACGACCGCCCCGCGTCCGGAGTCTTCGCGGCGGCGGCGACGGCCTATGCGGCGAACTGCGCCCTCGGGGCCGCGGTCGCGGCTCGGCTCATCGACACGCGTCGTTTCCGCTGGGTGCACCACGCGCTCTACATCCTGACCTGCGCGACGACCGGACTCGCCGTCGTCGTCGGTCTGGCCACCCGCACGCCGCGCAGCCGCCGCGCCGCCCTGGCCCTCCTCCCCGCGGCCGTCCCCCTTGCCGCCATCCCCTACGCCGGGACGCACACCCGGCGGCACCCGCTCGTCGCCCTCACGGCAGCGCCCTTCGTCCTCGCGGGCCTCGTGGTCTCGCGCCTCCCCTCCGACCGGAAGTGACCGTATGGAACTCCTCGACGCCATCCGCCGCCGCAAGACCACGAACGGAGCGTTCCTCCCCGACCCGGTCTCCGAGGAGCACCAGCGCATCCTCCTGGAAGCCGCAGGTCGCGCACCGTCGCAGCTCAACAGTCAGCCGTGGCGCTTCGTCGTGATCGAGAACCGGGACACGATCGACGAGATCGCGCGCATCTCCGGCGAGAGCATGACCGAGGCGATGTCGAACGGCACGTTCTTCGAGCGGTACAAGCCCTACTTCCGCTTCAGCCAGGAGGAGATGGAGGAGAAGCGCAGCGGCATGCTGTTCGACAAGCTCCCCGCGCCCCTGCGCCCCTTCACGTCGCAGGTGTTCACGAAGCGCGGCCAGACGCTGATGAACACGTTCGGGGTGCCGAAGACGCTGGGCGCGGAGAACCGCAAGCTCGTGGCCGGGTCGCCCCTCCTGCTCGGCGTCATGCTCGACCGCAGCGAGTACCGGCCGGGGCAGCTGTCGTCGTTCTACTCCGTGTTCAGCATGGGCGCGGCCATGGAGAACGTCTGGCTGACCACGGTCGAGCTGGGCATGGGCATCCAATTCATCTCGTTCCCGATGGAGGTGCCGGGGCGCTGGGACGAGATCGTGCGGCTGCTGCGGGTGCCCGACGACCTGGAGCTCATGGCCGTCTACCGGCTGGGCTACCTGCCGCCGGAGCAGCGTCGCCCGGCGATCGACTGGTCCAGCAGCCAGCGCAAGCTCGTATCGCAGTACGTGTTCCGTGAGGACTGCGACACCCCGCAGCAGGGTTGGGACGCCCCGCCGACCCGGTCCTGAGTCACGAGCCGCCGACCGTCCGCGGCATCTGCTCGAGGTCCTTCAGAGCAGGCCCCTCGATGCGGGTGCCATCCGCGGCGAACCGCGACGCGTGCAGCGGGCAGTCCCATGTGCACTCGGCGTCGTTCCAGTCGAGGACGCCGCCGAGGTGCGGGCACACCGCGCTGACCGCACGGGTCACGCCGTCGACGGTGGAGATGGCGACCGGGCGGCCGCCGCGGTTCGCCACCACGCCCTCGCCCTCCGCGGGCTGCGGCACCGGGACCGGCGTGGTCTCGGCCTCGACCCAGCCCTTCGTGGCCGCGGCGGCCACCTTCGCTCCCTCGACGGCGCCGCGCGCGAGGTCGGCGGGGACGGTCAGACGGGTGCCGAGGCGCAGCATCCAGGACGGACGCTCGCTGCGCTTCGTCCCGATGATCTCCTCGGTGAGCCGCAGGGCCGCGGCGGGCGCGTTCGACAGCCCCCACTTCGCGTACCCGGTGGCGATGCGGATGCGACCGAGGCCGCGCGGCAGAGCACCGACGAAGGGGATGAGGTTGTGCGACTGGTAGTCCTGCGCGGACCAGCGGTGCGTCTCCTCCGCGTCCGGGAAGTGCAGCCGCGTCCAGGCGACGAGATCGTCGATCGCCGCGGTCTCACCGTCCGAGCGGCCGACCGGATGCCCGTTGCCGCCGACGACGAGCTGTGCCGTGTCCGCCGGACCGTCGGCAGCCGAGACCGGGCGGATCGACCGCGTGGGGCTGTCGGCGGAGATGAACGTCCCCTCCGGCACCCCGCCGGAGACCCGGAACGAGACGCAGTACGACCGCATCCCGGCGACCTTGGAGAAGTACAGACCGCGGTCGAGGATCGGCGTCCCCGTCGCGAGGACGATGTGCTCGGCGAACATCGGGCCGGCCGTGGTCTCCACCCGAGGCTCCGGGAGGGCGTGGGCGCCCGTCACACGGACGCCGGTGTGCAGGGTGCCGCCGCCCGCGAGGAACTCCTTCGCGAGCGCGTCGGCGACGGCGACCGGGTCGATCGTCACCTGGGAATCCAGCGCGACCGCGCCCGCGACGGGGAACGGCGTCGACAGCTCGCCCGCGGTGAGCAGACGCGTCGGCAGTCCCGCCTCCCGCGCGGCGGCATGCTGGGACCGCACCGATTCGAGCCCCTCAGGACCCTGGGCGTAGGTGTGGTCGGTGCGCTCGGTGTAGCTGAGGCCGGCGGTGTCGGCGAAACCGGTGAGCCACTCCATGCCGGCGCGGTTGGCGTCGACGTACGCCTGGACGAGCGCGGCCGGATGGTGCGTGCGGATCGTGGCGAGCTGCTGCCCCTGGAGGAGGGAGAGCTTGCCCGTGTTGCCGCCCGTCGACAGCTCCGCCACATCGCCTGCATCGACGACGACGACGTCGAGTCCGGCGCGGGTCAGGAGCACCGCGGTCGAGAGTCCCGTGAGGCCTGCCCCCACGATGAGCACGTCGTGCTGCGCGCCGGGATCGAAGGGAGTGCCGTGGGGTGCGTCCTGGTCGACCTTCCAGAGTGGCTTCATGCCGACAGTCAACGCCTGTCCCCGTCCCCGCCCCAACGCCTTGACATACGACGGTCGCGCTGTCATGCGCGACTACAGTGGCCAGCGTGAGTATCCGTCGTGTCCTGCTCGTCGCGCTCGGCGGCACGCTGGGGACGGCGGCGCGTCTGGGCCTCGGGCTTTTCCTCCCCGACCTCGGCGGGTTCCCCCTCGCGGTGCTGCCGGCCAACGTGCTGGGCGCCCTGCTCATCGGAGTCGTGGCAGCCCGGCTCCCGGCCTCGGCGGAGCTGCGGCTGCTGCTGGGCACCGGCGTCCTCGGCGGCTTCACGACCTACAGCGCCTTCATGACCGGGACGCTGGCCCTGTGGGCGTCGGCGCCGCTCCTCGCCGCCGCGTATGCCGCGGTCAGCCTCGCCCTCGGCCTCCTCGCGGCGTCCGCGGGGCTCCGGCTGGGGCGCCCGCGCCGGGGAGGGGCGACGTGAGTCCGCTGCTGTTCCTCGCCGCCGCGCTCGCCGGGGGCGTCGGCGCCGTCCTGCGCTATCTCCTCGACCTCGGTGTCGCCCGGCTCGTCGGCCGGCGGTTCCCGTGGGGGATCCTCATCGTCAACCTCACCGGCTCCTTCGCGCTGGGGCTCGTGACGACGGCGCTGCCGGGGGCGGCGTTCGTGCTCGGCGCGGGCCTGCTCGGGGGCTACACGACCTTCAGCACCGCGATGCTCGATGCGGTCGCGCTGTGGCGGGACGGTGAGCGGGGCGCCGCGGTGTTCGACGCGTTCGGCATGCTCCTGCTCGGTCTCCTCGCCGCGGGGCTGGGGCTGGCGCTGGGATCCGCGCTCTAGATCGGTGCTTGCGAAGAACGGACGCGGCGCGCTACTCTCGCTGCTAATCGTTTAACGCTAAACGGTTAACATCGCGCACCGCCTTCCCGTGCACCCGTCAAAGGAGACCTCGATGCCCCGCACCTCCCGCCGCGCCCTGGGCGCTCTCGCCGCCTCCGCGGCCGCCGTCCTGGCGCTCTCCGCCTGCTCCTCCTCCGCGACCGGGGAGTCCTCGGGCGGCGACATCACCCTCAGCTACGCGATCTGGGACGAGAACCAGAAGCCCGCGATGGAGGACATCGCTGCCGCCTATACCGAGGAGCACCCGAACGTCACGATCGAGATCCAGGTCACTCCCTACAAGGAGTACTTCACCAAGCTCCAGACCGCGGTGACGGGAGGGTCGGCCGCCGACGTGTTCTGGATGAACGGGCCGAGCTTCCAGCTCTACGCCTCGAACGGCCAGCTCGCGCCGCTCGACGACGTGGACGCCTCCGACTACCCCCAGGGCCTCGTCGACCTCTACACCTACGACGACGCGCTCTACGGCGCCCCCAAGGACTTCGACACCGTCGCGCTCTGGTACAACAAGACGCTGTTCGACGCCGCCGGAGTGGAGTACCCGAGCGCCGGCTGGACCTGGGACGACTTCACCACCGCGGCCGCGAAGCTGACCGACCCCGCGAACGGCCGGTTCGGCGTCGCCGCGAGCCAGTACGGCCAGGAGAACTTCTACAACTCGATCGCACAGGCCGGCGGCGAGGTCATCTCCGCGGACGGCACTGAGAGCGGCTACGGCTCGCCCGAGGCTCTCGAGGGCGTCGAGCTGTGGACCGACCTCGTCGCCGACGGCTCCTCGCCCACGGCGCAGCAGATGACGGACACGAACCCGGAGGACTTCTTCCTGTCGGGCAAGGTCGCCATGTTCCAGAACGGCTCCTGGGCCGCCATCGCCTACGCGGACAACGCCGACATCGGCGACAGCGTCGACGTGGCTCCGCTGCCCGCAGGCCCGGAGGGCAATCAGAGCGTGATCCACGGCGTCGGGAACGTCGCGAACGCCAAGAGCGCGCACGTGGAGGAGGCGAAGGACTTCGCCGCCTTCGCGAGCGGCGAGCAGGCGGCGAAGATCCAGGCCGAGACCGGGACCGTGATCCCGGCGTTCAACGGCACGCAGCAGGCCTGGGTGGATGCGCTCCCGCAGTACGACCTGCAGGTCTACATCGACGCGCTGGAGACGGCCGTCCCGTACCCGGTGTCGAAGAACACCTCCGCGTGGACGAGCATCGAGAGCGAGGTGCTGTCCCAGGTCTGGTCCGGAGCGGTCTCCCCGAAGGAAGGCCTGCAGGATCTCGCCGCGCAGATGCAGACCGCGCTGGACGCCGAGCAGGAGTGACCGGATGACCGTCCTCGCGCCTCGCGCGGTCGCCCCCGCCGCCGGGCGGGCACCGGAGGCCCCGTCCTCCGGTGTCCGGCGGCGGCGCCGGACACCCGGTGCCTCGCCGTGGTGGGCCCTCGTCTTCCTCGGGCCCACCGCCCTGGGGCTGGCCGTGTTCTACCTGTGGCCGACCGTGCGCACGCTCATCATCTCCTTCACGAAGTCCGGCCCGTTCGGCGGCTCCGAGTGGATCGGGTTCGAGAACTACGTGCGGCTGTTCCAGGACCCGGAGCTCCTCGGCGCTCTGCGCAACACCGCGGTCTACACGGTGATCGCGCTGATCGGCATCCCCCTCGCGGTCGGGATCGCCGCGCTGCTGAACACCACCGGCCTCACGGGCCGCAGCGCCTACCGCACCCTCTACTTCATCCCCGTCGTCACCATGCCCGCGGCGATCGCCCTCGTCTGGCGCATGATCTACAACGGCGATTACGGCGTCCTGAACGCCGCCCTCGGCGCGGTCGGCATCGACGGGCGGAGCTGGCTGACCGACCCGAACACCGCGTTGATCGCGATCGCCGTCGTCGGCATCTGGGCGGGACTGGGGACCAACATCGTCATCTTCCTCGCCGGACTCCAGGGCATCCCGGACACGATCATGGAGGCGGCCGACCTCGACGGGGCGGGCCCCGTGCGGAAGTTCTTCTCCATCACGATCCCGCTGCTGTCGCCGTCGATCTTCTTCGTCAGCGTCATCAGCGTGATCGGGGCTCTGCAGGTGTTCGACCTCATCTACATGATGCTCGGCCGCAGCAACCCCGCGATGCCGAACACCCGCACGGTCGTCTACCTGTTCTACGAAGCGGGTTTCCTCGACAACGACCGCGGGTACGCCGCCGCCGTCGCCTTCCTCCTGCTGCTGATCATCCTCGTGCTGACGATCGTGCAGTTCCGGCTGCAGAAGAAGTGGGTGCACTATGAGTGACGTCTCCCTCGACACCCGCGCGGTCGTCGGCGCCGCCCCCGCACGATCGCGGACGGCCGGCACGCCCAGGAACCGCGGACTGTGGATCGTGCACGTCGTGCTCATCGTCGGCGCCGCGCTCATGGTGTTCCCGTTCGTCTGGCAGCTGCTGACCTCGTTCAAGACGCTGTCCGACTCGGTGCAGGTGCCGCCGTCGTTCCTCCCGCGCGAATGGGTGTTCACGAACTTCGCCGAGGTCTTCGACTCGATGCCGTTCGGCCAGATGTTCCTGAACTCCGTGCTCCTCACCGTCGGCCGCACGGTCGGGCAGGTCGCCCTGTGCACCATGGCGGGCTACGCGTTCGCGCGCATCGCCTTCCCCGGCCGGAACGCCCTGTTCGTCGTGTTCCTCTCGGTGCTCATGGTGCCCTCGCAGCTCTACCTGCTGCCGCAGTACGAGATCATCCAGGCGCTCGGATGGCTGAACACGTTGCAGGCGCTCATCGTGCCCGGCATCTTCAGCGCCTTCGGGACCTTCTTGATGCGCCAGTTCTTTTTCTCCATGCCGGCCGAGCTGGAGGAGGCGGCGCGGATCGACGGGGCGAATCCGTGGCAGACCTTCTGGCGGATCATGGTTCCACTGGCGAAGCCTGGCATCATCGCACTTGTGGTGTTCACCGTGCTGTGGTCCTGGAACGATCTGCTGTGGCCGCTGATCGTGACGACCGACCCGGCGAAGATGCCGCTGTCTGTCGGACTCTCGCAGCTCGTCGGCATCCACGGCACCGACTACCCGGTGCTCATGGCGGGCGCCCTGCTGGCGACCCTGCCCATGCTGGTGACGTTCATGATCCTGCAGCGGCAGTTCATCCAGGGCATCGCATTCAGCGGGACGAAGGGATGAGACATGGCACAGCGTGAGCACGCCCCCAGCCGCCGACCGACGCTGCGGATGGTGGCCGAACGTGCCGGGGTGTCGACCGCGACCGTGTCGTACGTCTTCTCCGGCCGCGCCGGTGCCAGCGGGGCCGGCGTGGCCGAAGCGACCGCGGCCCGGGTGCTCGCGGCCGCGGACGAGCTCAACTACCGTCCGAACACGGCGGCCAGGGCGATCCGCACCGGTCGCAGCGGCATGGTGCAGCTCTCCCTCCACATGCTGAGCGATCCGTGGTCGCTGGCGGTGGCCGACGCCGTGAACGCCGAGGCGAACAAGCACGGGCTCACGACGCTGATCCTCGCCGACGGCGACTGGCACGCGGCGCTCGACCGCGTCGAGAGCGACGTGGCATACCTCGACGGCGTCGGGCTGGACGAGGAGGACGCCCGACGGCTGGGCGACCTCGTCAAGCGCGGCCAGCGGCTCGTGGTGTTCTCGGAGCATCTGGAGCCGGACGGGTTCGACGTCATCCGCTCGGACGCGATCCCGGGGTGCGAGCTCGCGATGGACCACCTGCTGGAGCGGCACGCGGCCATCGGCTGCATCGCCGCGGAGGGCGCCGTCCGCCTCGCGGCCACGCAGGTCACGCGGTACACGCCGTATGTCGAGAAGCTCGCGGCTGCCGGCATCTCCCCGGACCCGGCATGGACCGTGACCTATGCCGAGACGCAGGCCAGCGCCTTCACCGCCGCGATCGAGCTGCTGTCGCAGGAGAACCGCCCGGACGCCGTGTACGCGACGACCGACTTCGCCGCGATCGCCGCGATCAACGCCGCCCACATGCTCGGGCTCCGCGTGCCGCACGACGTCGCGGTGGTCGGCGTCGGGAACACCCCGGACGCCCGGCTCATCGCCCCTACCCTCACCACCGTCGGCCCGACGGACTTCTACGAGCGGCAGGCGCGGATCATCGTCGAGAAGGCGCTCGAGAGCGACCCCTCACCCGGTGCGCTGCACGAGTTCCCCTGGGCCCTCGTCCCCGGCGGCTCGACCGATCTCGACGCCCCGGCAGCCCGCGGCCGCTGAGCCGCCCCCTCTTCTTCCCCCCTTTCACGAAGGACTTCTGTTGGACCTCCACATCGGCATCATCGGCTTCGGCGCGCGCTCCACCCTTCAGGAGGAGGTGCATCGGCCGGGTCACGGCTCCCGTATCACCGCCGTCTGCGACCTCGCCCCGCGTGCCCGCGAGGACGCCAGGACGCTCGTCCCCGACGCCCTCATCACCGACTCCCTCGACGAGCTGCTCGCGTCCGGGGTCGACGCGGTCATGGTGCTGACGCCGGACGACACGCACGCCGCGCTGACCATCCGGGCGCTGGAGGCCGGGGTGCCCGTCTTCTGCGAGAAGCCCCTCGCGATCGACCTCGCCGACGCCGACCGCATGCTGGAGACGGCGCGACGGACCGGGACCCGCCTCTACATCGGCCACAACATGCGGCACATGCCCGTGATCACGCTCATGCGCGGGCTCATCCAGGCCGGGCGCATCGGGCAGGTGAAGGCCGTGTGGGTGCGGCACTTCGTGGGGCACGGCGGCGACTTCTACTTCAAGGACTGGCACGCCGACCGGAGCCGCACCACCGGACTCCTCCTGCAGAAGGGAGCGCACGACCTCGACATCATCCACTGGCTGGCGGGCGCGTACACCGAGCAGGTGGCGGCGATGGGCGGCCTCAGCGTCTACGGCGACATCACCGACCGGCGGGACCGCACGGGGGAGCGGATGCCCGACTGGTTCAGCATGGACAACTGGCCGCCGACCGCGCTCACCGGACTCCACCCCGTGGTCGACGTCGAGGACATCTCGATGGTGAACCTGCGGCTCGAGGGCGGGATCTTCGCCTCGTACCAGCAGTGCCACTTCACCCCGGACTACTGGCGGAACTACACCGTGATCGGCACCGAGGGGCGCATCGAGAACTTCGGCGACGTGGCCGGCAGCGAGGTGAAGCTGTGGAACCGTCGGCATGCCGGGGCGGCCGACGCGGACGAGGTGTTCGTCGTGCCCGAGGTGCCCGACGCCGGACACGACGGAGCCGACGCGCTGCTCGTGGCCGAGTTCCTCCGGTTCGTGCGGCACGGGGGTCTCACGGCGACCTCTCCCGTCGCGGCGCGCGAGGCCGTGGCCGCCGGCATCCTCGCCACCGCGTCCCTCCGGGGTGACGGCTCCGCGATCGCCGTCCCCCCGCTCGACCCCGATCTCGTCGCCTACTTCGAGCGCGGCCAGACCCCCTCCTCCACCCCGTCTACCTCCGCCGCCTGACCCCCTCCTCCGCCCCGGTACGTTTTCGACCACGGGAGGAGGTTCCCGCCCGTGAGAGCGCGAAAAGGGACCGGGAACGGGGGTACGGGGTGCGGAAGTGATCCGGCACGGCGGGGAGACAGGAAAGAAGCGGGCGGCCGTTCTCAGGGAGTTCACACCGGAGCGAATGTACAAACGTACATGTACGGGTGTCCAGGGGGTGAGCGATGGTGGAGAGCGCGCGTCGGCGGCGTGACCCCGAAGCGCGTCGTCGGGAGATCGTCACCGCGACGGCCGAGCTGATCGTCGAGGTCGGGGCCGACGCCATCACGCATCGGATGGTCGCCGCCAGAGCCGGAGTGCCGCTCGGGGCGACCACCCAGTACTTCGACACCCTCGACGACCTGCGCACCGCCGCCTTCCGAGCGCTCGCGGACGAGATCGAATGCCGACTCGACGGAGTGCGGCAGACCCTCGCCGAACGGGGAGCCGGGGCCGACGTCATCGCGGCGCTCGTGCACGACAGCATCCACGACGGCCGCGCGGTGCAGGCGGATCGAGCCGTGGTCACGGCAGCCGTGCACGATCCGCGTCTGCGCCAGCTCGCGCGCCACCTGTCCGACCGCCTCGTCAACCTCCTGGAGCCGACCTATGGCGCCGACCGGGCCCGAGCGGCGATGATCTTCATCGACGGCGTCATGTGGAGCACGCAGATCCGCGACGTCGATCTCGAACAGTCCTTCCTCGAATCCGCACTGGCGCGGATCCTCGGAGAACCTCTCTCCCTCCCATCCGCAGCGACCGCCACCCCCTGACACCGAGGACCCCGCCTTGTCGAAACTCGCCATCCTCAGCCTGAAGAACCGCGCCCTCATCGCGCTCGTGACGATCGTCGCCGCGGTGTTCGGCGGGCTCGCGCTGACCAACCTCAAGCAGGAGCTCATCCCGTCGCTCGAGCTGCCGGCGCTCGTGGTCATGACCACCTACCCCGGCGCCTCGCCCGAGGTGGTCGAGAACGACGTCTCGACGCCGATCGAGTCCGCCATCCAGGGCGTGCCCGACCTGGAGTCGACGACCGCGACGAGCACGACCAACGCCTCGATCGTGCAGGCGATGTTCTCGTACGGCACCAACCTCGCGACCGCGGAGCAGAAGATCCAGCAGGCGATCAACCGCATCTCCTCGCAGCTCCCGGAGGACGTCACGCCGCAGGTGCTCTCGGTCTCGATCGACGACTTCCCGGTGATCCAGGTCGCGGTCACGGGCTTCGAGGACGCGGACAACGCCCAGGCGCAGCTGGAGAGCGTCGCGATCCCCGATCTGGAGGACGTCGACGGGGTGAACGCAGCGGAGATCGTCGGCGGCGTCGGACAGCGCATCACCATCACCCCCGACCTCGCGAAGCTCGGCGCGGCCGGGCAGAGCAGCGAGGCGATCAGCACCGCGCTGCAGCAGAACGGCACCCTCTTCCCCGGCGGTGAGATCACCGAGGACGGCGAGACCCTCACGGTGCAGACCGGCGCCAAGATCACCTCGGTCGACGAGATCGCCGCCTTGCCTCTCGTCGGTACCGCGGTGACCATCGGCGACGTCGCGACGGTGGCCCAGGTGTCGGACCCGGTGACCTCGATCTCCCGGGTCGACGGCGAGGACGCCCTGTCGATCTCTATCACCAAGCTCCCCGCCGCCAACACGGTCGAGGTGTCGCAGGGGGTGCTGGCCGCGCTCGACGAGATCGGGGAAGCGCTCCCGGACGCCGAGTTCACCGTCGTGTTCGACCAGGCGCCGTTCATCGTGCAGTCGATCGACACCCTCGCCACGGAGGGTCTGCTCGGCCTCGTGATGGCCGTGCTCGTGATCCTCGTGTTCCTGATGTCGGTGCGCTCGACGCTCGTCACCGCGATCTCCATCCCGACGTCCGTCCTCATCACCTTCATCGGGCTGCAGGCATTCGGCTACTCGCTGAACGTGCTGACCCTCGGGGCGCTCACGATCGCGATCGGCCGCGTGGTCGACGACTCCATCGTGGTGATCGAGAACATCAAGCGCCACTACGTCGGCGACGCGGACAAGGGCGATGCGATCCGTCTCGCGGTGCGCGAGGTCGCCGCGGCCATCACCGCGTCGACCATCACGACCGTGGCGGTGTTTCTGCCGATCGTGTTCGTCGGCGACATGGTGGGCGAGCTGTTCCGTCCGTTCGCGATGACGGTCACGATCGCCATGGTCGCCTCGCTCTTCGTGGCTCTGACGATCGTGCCGGTGCTGGCGTACTGGTTCCTCAAGCCCGGAAAGCCGCTCCTCGACGAGAGCGGGAACGCGATCGACCCGGAGGACCCGGCGGCCCCGCCGACGCGGCTGCAGCGCGGCTACCGCCCCATCCTCGGCTGGACGCTGAAGCACTCGGGCATCACGGTGGCGCTCGCGGTGGTGGTCCTCGCCGGGACGCTCGCCGCCGCCCCGCTGATGAAGGTGAACTTCCTCAGCGACTCCGGTCAGAACACCATGACCGTGACGCAGGACCTCGGGCCGACCGCGAGCCTGCAGGCGAAGTCCGATGCCGCTGCCCCCGTCGAGGAGGCCCTTCTCGACATCGACGGCATCGAGCATGTGCAGGCCTCCATCGGGTCGAGCGGGTCCGCGCTGCGCGACGCGTTCTCCGGCGGCGCGGGGATCACCTACTCGGTCCTCACCGACGGCGACGCCGACCAGGAGAAGCTGCGTGCCGAGGTGCAGGATGCCATCGACGGCCTCGGCGACGAGGTCGGCGAGGTCAACGTCGCGGCGTCCGCCGGCTTCGGCTCCAGCGACATCGAGATCACCGTGACGGCGGCGAACGGCGACGACCTCGCCACCGCGACCTCCGCCGTGGTGGAGGAGCTCGACGGCCGCGAGGGCATCGGGCAGGTCACGGACAACCTCGCCGAGGCCCTGCCGTACATCGCCGTGGTCGTGGACCGCGAGGCCGCCGCGCGGGTAGGGCTGTCCGAGGTCGCCGTCGGGTCGATCGTGTCCAACACGATGCGTCCGCAGCAGATCGGATCGGTCGAGATCGACGACACCGCGCTGACGGTGTACCTCGTCAACCCGGGGCCGCCGACGACCGTCGCCGCGCTCCAGCAGCTCGCGATCCCCACCGCGGCGGGCATCGTGCCGCTGCAGGACATCGCGACCGTCGAGCAGCGCAACGGCCCCACCTCGATCACCACCGAGCAGGGACGCCGCACCGCGACCGTCACCGTGCCGCCCGCATCGGACAACCTCGCGGTCGCCACACAGTCGGTCACCGAGGCGCTCGCCGCGGCGGACCTCCCGGACGGCGCCTCCGCCGAGGTCGGCGGCGTCGCCTCGCAGCAGGCCGACTCGTTCGCGCAGCTCGGCCTCGCGATGCTCGCCGCGATCCTCATCGTGTACGTCGTGATGGTGGCGACGTTCAAGTCGCTGCGGCAGCCGCTCCTGCTGCTGATCTCGGTGCCGTTCGCGGCGACCGGAGCGATCCTGCTGCAGATCGTCACGGGCGTGCCGCTGGGCGTGGCCTCGCTGATCGGTGTGCTGATGCTCATCGGCATCGTGGTGACGAACGCGATCGTGCTCGTCGACCTCGTGAACCAGTATCGGGAGAAGGGGCTGTCGACCGCGGATGCCGTGATGGCGGGTGGGGAGAAGCGTCTGCGCCCGATCCTCATGACAGCGCTCGCCACGATCCTCGCCCTCACCCCGATGGCGCTGGGGATCACGGGGCACGGCGGGTTCATCTCCCAGCCGCTGGCCATCGTGGTGATCGGCGGACTCGTCTCCTCCACGGTGCTGACGCTCATCGTGCTGCCGACGCTGTACAACCTCGTCGAGGGGGCGCGGGAGCGCCGTCGGGCCCGCAAGGGCGAGCACCACGAGGATGCCGCCCCGGTTCCGGTCCATGCGGACGGCACACCGGTCAGCCGCCGAGAGCTGCGCGAGAACCACGGCGAGTAGCCGAGCGTTCACAACTCAGGAGAAAGGCCCCGATTCCGTCGGTGAGACGAGGATCGGGGCCTTTCCGCGTGGGTTCTCCTGAGTTGTGAACCGCGGTCAGGCGAAGGAGAGGCCCCACTCCAGCGTCCAGGTCTCGCCAGAAGCCAGACGGCGCACCCCGAGGCCGCTGTTGAACGCGTCCGCCGGAGCGGTCATCGGCTCGATCGCGACGGCGAGCGGGGTGCCGGGGTAGTTCGTCGCGGTGTACACCTGCACGAAATCGAAGCCCTCGCCCTGCCAGAGCGTGACGGTCCGGCCGTCGGGCGCCGTGAGGGTGTGCCGCACCCGGCCGTCGGGGTCGCGCACGAGGTCCGTGAACCCGGTGTCGAGCGAGACGTCGCCGACTCGGACGCCCTCGCGCAGGTCGGGGTCGGCGGGACGGGTGCCGATCGGAAGCATGCGGTCGTCCGTCTTGAACACGGTGTGGGCCGGGACGCGGAGGACGAGGTCGTGCGGGTCGACGTCGCCGATCGTCGGGAACGGGTGCGTGCCGAGCGCGACCGGAGCAGCCGAGTCGGACCAGTTGGTGAGCGTGTGCGTGACCTCGATGCCGTCCGCGGTGAGGACGTAGGCGACGGACGTCTCGATCAGGTACGGGTAGCCGGTCTGCGGGAAGACGGTCGCGCGCAGGGTCGCGGCTCCCTCCGTCTGCTCGACCGCGTAGGCGGTGTAGCGCAGGAGCCCGTGGCTGGCGGTGGTGGTCTTCGGCTCGCTGATCGCGAGCTGACGCCCGGTGCCCTCGTCGTCCCAGCGGCCGTCCCGCACCCGATTGGGCCACGGCGTCAGCACGACTCCTGAGCATGACGGCGTCGGGACGTCGAGCGGGTAGGGCGAGACGAGGTCGACCTCGCCGATGCGCAGGCCACGGAGCGAGGCGCCGACCTGGGCGATCTGCGCGGTCACGTCGCCGAGGCGGAGGTGGACCTGGGTGCCGGTGGGAGAGACGGAGTTCACCTCGACATCGTAGTGCCGCAGGCCGCCGGAGTGCGGGGGTCTCCCAGGGTCGCCGGGTAGACTGGGGCGGTCGGCTTCGGACACCCGCGCAGGGCGCGGACGTTTTTCAGTGTGTGAAGTGTGAGTCCAGGGGCCGATGGTGCGCGTCGATCGACGCGAATCAACCATCACAGGAATGGCCCCGGCCGCAGATCGTCCGGACTCCGCTGGATCGGAGTGCTCGCGCGTGCGCGCAGCGCTGTTCTCGTGCGAGAACGCAAGAAGGACACCCGAATGCCCAAGAACAAGAAGCCCCGTGGCGGTCGCGCCGCCGCGAACTTCGAGCCGCGCTACGGCGCCAAGAAGACCTCGTTCCACGACCGCCACCGACCGACCGGTGGTCGGGACACGGCCCGCGACGAGCGTCCCGCTCGCGAGGACCGCGACTCCCGGGCGACCGGCGGGTACGACCGCCGCCCCGGCAGCCGCAGCCCCGGCCACCGCGGCTATCGCCCGGAGGAGACCGAGTCCGGTGCGCCGAAGCGTCGGTGGAGCTCTCAGGAGCGCGCCGGCCGCGACGAGGCCCGCAGCATCCGCAACCGTGCGGAGTCCGGACGCCGCGAGGCCCCGCACCGCCGCGACGACCGCGCAGGCGCCGGCCGGTTCGACGCCCGCTCCGAGCGTCCGCGGTACAACGACCGCGCAGGGGCCGGCCGCTTCGACGACCGTCCGCGGCGCGACGACCGCGGCGGCTCGCAGCGACAGGGCTTCCGCGACGGCGACCACCGCGACGGGGGCCGCCCGCGCTTCGACGATCGCCGGAACGAGCGTCCGCGCTTCGACCGCGACGACCGTCCGCGGCGCGATGACCGCGGCGGCGACCGCGCCCGCGGCAACGACCAGGGGGCCGACCGCTCCTACGACGCCGCCCGTGCCCGCCGCGCCTTCGACCGCGACCGCACGCAGCGCTCCTTCGAGGGCGGGCGCGAGCGGCCGTCGACCGGCGGGGCCTACCGTACCGAGCGTCCGCGTCGGGACGAGCGCCCCCGCCGGGACGAGCGTCCGACCCGCAACGACTGGAACGCGAAGCCGAAGGCGGCGTTCGAGCAGGCCGACGACGTCGTCCACGAGCGCCTCGAGGCGCAGGCCGTGCAGGCCGTCGAGGTCGAGGGCATCACGTTCGCCGATCTCGGCCTCGGCTCGAACATCACCGAGACCCTGAACGGCATGGGGGCCGCGACGCCGTTCCCGATCCAGGCGGCGAGCATCCCCGCCGTCCTCGAGGGGCGCGACGTGCTCGCCCGCGGCCGCACGGGCTCCGGCAAGACCATCGCCTTCGGCGCGCCGCTCGTCGAGCGGGTGCTGAAGTCGCAGGCGGGCAAGCGTCGCGAGTTCGGCCGCTCGCCGCGCGCGATCATCCTCGCCCCGACGCGCGAGCTCGCGCTGCAGATCGACCGGACCATCCAGCCGATCGCCCGGAGCGTGGGCCTGTTCACGACGCAGATCTACGGCGGTGTGCCGCAGGGTCGTCAGGTGGGCGCGCTGAAGAAGGGCGTCGACATCGTCATCGGCACTCCCGGCCGCGTCGAGGACCTGATGAACCAGGGCAAGCTCGACCTGTCGGACTGCCGGATCGCGGTGCTCGACGAGGCCGACCACATGTGCGAGCTCGGATTCGTCGAGCCCGTGCAGCGCATCCTCCGCCGCACGGCCGAGGGCAGCCAGAAGCTCCTGTTCTCCGCGACGCTCGACCGCGAGGTCGCGGCGCTCGTGGACGAGTTCCTCGTCGACCCCGCCGTGTTCGAGGTCGCGGGCGAAGACCAGGGCTCCAGCACGATCGAGCACCGGGTGCTCGTCATCGAGCACCGCGACAAGGCCGACATCCTCACCTCGCTCGTCGACCGCGAGGGCAAGACCCTGGTCTTCGCCCGCACCCGTGCCTACGCCGACATGCTGGCCGACCAGTTCGACGACGCGGGCATCCCCGCGGTCTCGCTGCATGGCGACCTCAACCAGGCCAAGCGCACGCGGAACCTGGAGAAGCTGACCTCGGGCCGGGTGAACGTCCTCGTGGCCACCGATGTGGCCGCGCGCGGCATCCACGTCGACGACATCGACCTCGTAGTCCAGGCCGACGCGCCGGACGAGTACAAGACGTACCTGCACCGCTCGGGTCGCACCGGTCGCGCGGGACGCTCGGGCCGGGTCGTCACGCTCATCACGCGGCAGCGCCAGCGTCGGATGACCGAGCTGCTCGGTCGCGCCGAGATCGAGGCGCCGTTCGAGCAGGCGCGCGTGGACGACGACGTGATCGAGGAGATCGCGGGGCGCGTGCCGTCCGCCGCGGAACTCACCTCCTGACGCGTTCGGGATCAGAAAGGCCCCGGAGACTTCGGTCTCCGGGGCCTTTTTGCACTCCGCACCGGGAAGGTGCGCGGGCAGCCGGGGGTGTCAGGGGAGGGTGTGCTCGTGAAGGGTGGTCGTCAGGGACGTGCCGTTGAGGTCGAGGTAGAGGACGCGCTCGGTGACCGTGAGGGTCAGGGTGTTCCGGCGGGCGAGGTGGGGCGTGGCGCTCTCGATGAAGCCGGGGTCGAAGCTGTACACCCGGATGTCCTCGGAACGATGGATGCGCTTGTCGGCCCACGGCGCCATGACCTTGGCCGGGTCGCGGTGCGTGTAGACCACTGTCCGGTCTGCGAGGCGGGAGGCGTGATGCAGCCGCGCGGCATCGGGAGCGCCCACCTCGATCCAGACGGTGACTCGGCCCGTGAGGTCGCGCACGAGCACCGCGGGCTCCTCCGTGTCGGAGACGCTGCCGCCGAACGTGATCCCGTCCGCGAACTCGAGCCCGTACGCGAGGACCCGGGTGAGCATGTACGCGTCGGTCTCGGACGGATGCCGGGCGGCCCGGAGCGAGACGTCTTCGTAGACCCCGCGATCGGTGTCGGCGAGCTGCATCTCGAACGTGTGGACTGTCGAACCGATCGCCATGATCCTCGAGCCTACGCGGAGCCGCGCCCTCCGGCCGACCGGGTCAGAACAGCATCGGCTGCGGCGGGGCGGCGGCCGCGCGGCCGCTCGGCGTGAACATGACCGGCCCGGCCGGCGGCGTCTCCGTCTGGACATGCCCTTGGCCCGGGCGGGACCCGCGCCGCGGATAGTCGTCTTCGTGCCGGCCGTCGAGCCCGTGCATCCGGATGAGGGGGCGAGCGCGCTTGGCGAGCCACTGCCGGTACGGCTTCGGTGCCTCGACGGAGGCCCCGGGATACAGCCCGCGATACGACGACACGAGATCGGGACGGTTCTCACCGAGCCACTGGAAGAACCACGGCTTGACTCCCGGACGCAGATGCAGGGCCCCGTAGATCACGCTCCGCGCTCCGGCGGCCTTGATACGGCGGAGGGCGTCGTCGATCGCGGGAAGGGAGTCGGTCAGATGCGGCATGATCGGCATGAGGAACACCGTGACGGGGAAGCCGGCGTCGGCGAGCGCGCGCACCGTGTCGAGGCGGGCCTGCGTGGTCGGGGCGCCCGGCTCGATCGCCTTCTGCAGCGCGTCGTCGTACATCGCGATCGACATCTGCACGTCGACCGGCACACGCTGCGCCGCCTTCTTCAGCAGCGGGATGTCCCGACGGATCAGCGTGCCCTTCGTCAGGATCGACATCGGGGTGCCGGACGCGGCCAGCGCCTCGATGATGCCGGGCATGAGGGCGTAGCGCCCCTCGGCCCGCTGGTACGGGTCGGTGTTCGTACCGAGGGCGACCGTCTCGTGCTGCCAGCTCCCGCGGCGCAGCTCCCGCTCGAGCACCTCGACGACATTGACCTTGACGACGATCTGGGTGTCGAAGTCCGCGCCGCCGTCGAGGTCGAGGTACTCGTGCGTGCCCCGGGCGAAGCAGTAGGTGCAGGCGTGGGAGCAGCCGCGATAGGGGTTGATGGTCCAGGCGAAGGGCATGCGCGACGCCCCGGGGACGTGGTTGAGCGCTGACTTCGACAGCACCTCGTGGAACGTCATGCCGGCGAACTCCGGTGTGGTCACCGTGCGGAGGACGCTCGAACGGTTCTCGAGGCCCGGCAATGCCGCCTCGTCGCTGTCCGCGAGTTTCTGTCCCTGCCACCGCATGCTCCCAGTCGAACAAAGAATCGAATCGAAGTCAAGTGAGTGTGGCACTGATGTTCGAATGGAAGAATGGGGGCATGCCCTCCTCGCCGTACGCTCAGCATGCGGCGCCGCGCTCCCCGATCTTCGGACCCGCCCTGCCGGTCGGGCTGGCGGTGACCGCGATCGGCGTGGTGCTCTCGCTCACCGGGGCGGCCGCGACCCCCGTGGCATCCCCACCGCTCCCGCGCCCCGTCGCGGTGATGCAGGTGCCGTCGGTGCAGAACGCCGCGACGCCCGCGGCGGACCCCTGCGCCGACCCCGCGGTGCAGGAAGCGGTCGCGGCGGGCGACGACGCCGCCACCGTGGCGGCCTTCGGCGGTGGGGCGCGCTTCCGCGATGCCGTGGTCGCCGGTAATGCACCCTGTGTCTCGCTCAGCGACCCCGCCCGGATCTGGGTTGTGGTGAACAAGGGTCGCCCGCTCGATCCGGCCGCGTACGAGCCCGCGGAACTGGGCCAGGTGCCGCTGCAGATGACGACCCCGTCGGGTCGGGTGCGCGCGGAGGTCGCCGACGCCGCCGGGCGCATGGCGGACGCCGCCGCGGCGGCCGGGGTGGGACGCATCGGAGCGAACAACGGCTACCGTTCCTACGGCCTCCAGGTCGCGACCTACGACGCGCATGTGCGGAACCAGGGGCAGGCGGACGCGGATGCCGGCTCGGCGCGACCGGGTCACAGCGAGCATCAGACCGGTCTCGCCCTCGACGTCGTGGCCTGTGATGACGGCTGCGGCGGTCTGGACGGCTTCGGCGCGACGCGTCAGAGCGAGTGGGTGGCGGCGCACGCCTGGGAGTACGGATTCATCGTGCGCTACGAACAGGTCGGCACGCCCGTCACCGGGTACGCCCCGGAGCCCTGGCACCTGCGCTACGTCGGCACGGAGCTCGCGGCGGCGTATCACGAAGGCGGCTATCACACGCTGGAGGAGTTCTTCGGGCTCCCTGCGGCGCCCGATTACGACCACTGAGTTGGCGGGGCAGGGGTGTGATCCGCTCGCACTGAGGCATTCCACAAAGGCGATACCCAGTCCCACCCACGATGGGATGCATTCTCACAATCGCCTGTCCTGCCCCGTGCTCCCGCCGTAGACTCGCCGGAGCAACGACGCACGACACGTTCGGGAGGACGGCATGGAACGCGACATCTACGAAGAGGATCACGAGGCATTCCGCGACCTCGTCAAGGATTTCGTCAAGCGCCACGTCACGCACGAGGCGATCGAGAAGTGGGACGCCGCCGGCGAGGTGGACCGCGCCACGATGCGCGCCGCGGGTGAGGCCGGCATCATCGGGCTCTCCGTGCCGGAGGAGTTCGGCGGCGCCGGGATGCTGCAGGACTACCGCTTCCGCGCGATCGTGAACGAAGAGGTCATCGCCGCGGGCGCCGGGTCGCTCGCCGGGGCCTTCGGCATCCAGGACGACCTGGCCGTGCCGTACCTCGTGCACATGGGCACGCAGGAGCAGAAGGAGAAGTGGCTGCCCCGCATGGCGACCGGTGAGGTCGTCGGCGCGCTCGCCATGACCGAGCCCGGCGCCGGCTCCGACCTCCGCGGCATCAAGACCACGGCGAAGAAGACGGACGGCGGCTACATCGTCAACGGCGCGAAGACGTTCATCTCATCGGGCGCGACCGCCGACCTCGTCGTCACGTTCGTGAAGACCGGCGAGGGCAACCGTCCCGACGCGTTCAGCCTCGTGCTCATCGAGAAGGGCATGGAGGGATTCGACAACGGCAAGAAGCTGTCCAAGATGGGCTTCCACGGCCATGACACCGCCGAGCTGTCGTTCAGCGACGTGTTCGTGCCGGAGGAGAACCTCATCGGCGGCGTCGAGGGCAAGGGCTTCATCCAGCTCATGATGAACCTGCCGCTCGAGCGCCTCTCGATCGGCGTGGCCGGAGCCGCCGCCGCGCAGGCCGCGTTCGACTGGACCGTCGCGTACACCAAGGACCGCGAGGCCTTCGGGGAGCGCATCATCGACTTCCAGAACAGCCGCTTCACCATCGCCGACATGTCCGCCACGGTCGACGCGCTGTGGGCCTTCATCGACCGCGCGCTGCTGGCCTACAAGGACGGCAAGCTCTCGGCGGAAGAGGCCGCGAAGGTCAAGTTCTGGGCGACCGAGCGTGAGTGGGAGGTCCTCGACGCCGGGGTCCAGCTCCACGGCGGCTACGGCTACATCACCGAGTACCCCATCGCCCGGGCCTTCCTCGACGCGCGTGTGCACCGCATCTACGGCGGCACGAACGAGATCATGCGCGAGATCGTCGGGCGTCAGATCGCCGGCAAGCGCTGACGCAGGGCCCGCGCGGCGGGCCGCAGGAGAAACGCACCCTCGGAACATCCCGAGGGTGCGTTTTCCGTCTGGGGGCGGATGAGTGCGGTCCACTTGTATCGACGAGTGGCGTCGGCGGGGAGGGCCGGCCGTGCGGTGCGCCGGTTCCGGGATCGTCGCCCTGTGAAGAAAAGCCTGATGGTGAGCGGATAATCAGGATCCCGGCCAAGGGGCCGACTTTCTTCTGACTTGTCTCTTCAGGGGATACATGTGCTGGTCCATGATCGATACATGTCCGGACAGGCAACGTCCGGCTCGAGGACGCCGATGTCCTCGCACCCGCTCACCGAAGAGGCCGGAATGTCCACGCTCACCCTGCCGCAGCTCGACCGTACGTCGACGGCTCCGATCTGGTTCCAGATCATGCGCGCCGTCGAGGGGCAGATCGCCCAGGGCGCCTGGGCGCCCGGGGACCGCCTGCCGAGCGAGAGCGAACTGCGCGCGCACTTCGCCGCCTCCCGGACCTCGGTCCGCGATGCGCTGTCTCGTCTCGAGAGCGCCGGGATCATCTCCCGGCAGCAGGGCAAGGGCGCGTTCGTCGAGCGTGCCCAGGGGCCGTCCGCCTGGACGCTGCCCTCCGCGCCGAGCCTGCTCGGCGAGTACAGCGAGGACGGACGCAGCGCCCTGAGTTCCGAGATCCTCCGCGGAGGGATCGAACCGCTGCCGTCCTGGGCCGCCGCGGTGGTCGGTCGCGACTCGCCCGACGGCATGGGCTTCGTGCTGGAGCGCGTGCGCGCCGTCGGCGCCCGCACGGCCGTCCACGTGATCAACTACCTGCCCACGCGCTTCGTCGGTGTCCTTCCCGACCTCCGCGACCCCCGGGCCAGCCTTTACGCCGCGATCTCCCGCGTCACCGGCGTGCGGATCGCGCGCATGCACCGCACGATCGAGGCCGTCTCGGCCGACCGAATGCTCGCGGGACTGCTCGAGGTCGAGCCGGGGCATCCGATCGTCGTGGTCGAGGCCGTCGCCTACGACCAGAGCGGGCAGCCCATCGACATCTCCCGCGCCTCCGTGCGGACCGACCGTCTGCGCGTGAGCGTCGACACCGGCTTCGACGCGGCGGGCATCTCGAACGAGACCGCTTCCGGCCGATACCCGGCCGCGCTCCGCTGACCCCTTCCCCGTCCCTCGATCCCCGGGAGCCCTGCATGACCGACCACCGCATCCTCGTCATCGGCGATAGCTACATGACCGCCGAGGTCTTCACCCGCGCCTTCCGGGAGCGGGGGATCGAGACCGACGCGGTCACGATGGCGATCGCGGAGCCCACTTGGGACACCGCCGCGATCCGCGAGTTCGAGGGCGATCCGGCCGAGGTCGCCCGGCTCGCCGCGGGGTACGACGTCGTCGCCTTCCACGCCGCCCCCGTCACCGCCGAGGTCATCGCGGCCCTGCCCGACCTCCGTCTCCTCGGCTGCGCGCGGGGCGGCCCCGTGAACGTCGACCTCGACGCGGCCCGCGGAG
The DNA here is from genome assembly GCF_040686935.1 of Microbacterium meiriae. Taxonomy (NCBI): domain Bacteria; kingdom Bacillati; phylum Actinomycetota; class Actinomycetes; order Micrococcales; family Microbacteriaceae; genus Microbacterium; species Microbacterium meiriae. The sequence continues at coordinate 800,451 of NZ_JBFBMF010000001.1, read as the reverse complement.
CCGGCGTCCGCGTGACGACCACGCCGGGCAAGAACGCCGACGCCGTCGCGGATCTCACCATCGGCTTTCTCATCTCTCTGGTGCGCAACGTGCCGGCCTCCCTTCGGGACGTGGACGACCGGGTGGCGGACGGGCGTCCGCTCGCCGAATCGACGTTCGAGGGCGCCCGGTGGTTCGGACGCGAGGTCAAGGGGCTGCGCCTCGGGCTCATCGGCTACGGCAACGTCGCCCGGCTGGTCGCGGCGCGAGCTCGCGCCCTCGGGGCCGTCATCACGGCGTACGACCCCTTCGTCGATCCCGAGACGGTGACCGATGCGACGATCGTGGGCGACCTCGACGCGCTGCTCTCCGCCAGCGACGTGGTCAGCGTGCACGCCAGGGCGACCGCCGAGAACCGGCACCTGATCGGCCGGGCGCAGATCGAGCGGATGCCGCGCGGCGCGTTCCTCATCAACACCGCCCGCGAGTCGCTCGTCGACGAGCACGCACTGCTGGACGGGCTGCGCTCCGGACAGCTCGCGGGCGTCGCCCTCGACGTCAACGAGCCCGACGGACCGTGGCGCGAGCTCGTCGCGGAGCCGAACCTGGTCCTCACCCCGCACCTGGCCGGAGCGACACACGAGACGCTCGCCCGCGGTGCGGACATGCTCGCCGCGGAAGTCGAGCGGTTCCTGGCAGGAGGTGATCTGCGATGGGAGCGCTGACCGACGTCTTCCTGGCGATCGACGCCGGGACCGGCTCCGCACGCGCCCTGGCCTTCGACATCGAGGGCCGGCTCGTGACCCACGCCGCCCGGGAGTGGACCCACCGCGCGATCCCGGGCCACCCCGGCGGCACGGCCTTCGACACCGCGAACGGCTGGGCGGCCATCGCCGGCGCAGTCGCCGAGGTCGTCGCGCGGCTGAACGGCCGCCGCGTCGCCGCCGTCGCCGCCTCCAGCATGCGGGAGGGCTTCGTGCTGTTCGACGAGGCCGGCACGGAGATCTGGGCCTGCCCGAACACGGACGGGCGGGCCCGCGCCGAGGCCGACGAGCTCGTGGCGGAGGGCGTCGCGGACGAGATCTACCGCACCGCCGGGGACTGGGTGTCGATCACGGCACCGGCACGGCTGCGCTGGATCGCGCGCCACCAGCCAGAGGTCCTCTCCCGTGCGCGCCACCTCGGCATGCTGAGCGACTGGGTCACCACCCGGCTCACCGGCGTCTTCGTCACCGAGCCGACCTGCGGGTCGAGTTCCGCCCTCTTCGACCTCCACGCGCGGGGATGGTCCGCCGACCTTGCGGATCTCGTCGGCATCGACCGGCGCATCCTGCCCCCGGTCGTCGCGGCCGGCGAGGTCGTCGGCGCTGTGACGCCCGCGGCGGCGGCCGCGACGGGGCTGCCCGTCGGCACCCCGGTCGTCGCCGGCGGGGCGGACACACAGCTCGCCCTCCACGGCATCGCGGCGCGAGAGGGGACTCCGACGATCGTCGCCGGGACGTTCTGGCAGACGACGGCCGTCGTCGCGGAGCCTCTCGTCGACCCGGATCGCCGTCTGCGCACCCTCTGCCACGTCGACCCCGGCACCTGGATGATCGAGGGCATCGGCTTCCTGTCGGGACTCGCCATGCGCTGGTTCCGGGACGCGATGTGCCCCGACGCGGCGGCGCTCGGACGCGCGGAGGGCCGCTCCGCCTTCCGCATCATGGAGGAGTGGGCCGCCGACGTCCCGGTCGGTGCGAACGGCGTGGTCGCCACGATGGCGAACGTCATGCAGGCCGACGCGTGGCACCACGCCGCGCCCGCGTTCGTCGGGTTCGACATCAACGACGCCGCCGGGTCGTCCCGCGGGGCGTTCATCCGGGCGATCGAGGAATCCGCGGCCATCGTCGCCGGCGCGCACCTCGAGATCCTCTCCGCCCTCACCGCGGGCCGCGCGGTCGCGGACGGCACCGTGACGTTCACCGGTGGGTCGAGTGCGGGAGCGCTGTGGCCGCGGATCATCGCCGGCGTCACCGGCCTGGACACGCGCGTCACCCCCGCCCCCGAGGCCACGTCATACGGTGCCGCCCGCCTGGCCGCTACCGGTGTCGGCGCCACGCTCCCGCCCATGGGCGACGCCGAGCGGGTCGAACGGGTCGATCCCGCCGAGCACGAGCAGTACCGCGCGGTCACCGAGCGCTGGCACCGCGTCTACCGCGACGTCCTGGCGATCTCGAGCCCCGACCTCCCTCCGCTCTTCACCCCGCCGGGGGCGGCCCGCGGCCCCCTCGACCCCTCCACCCCCCGCCTCTCGCCCGTCGGTCACGCCGGCTGACGACAACACGAAGGAGACCTCCATGGCAGACCTCGACGGCAACGCCGACGCCAAGCAGTTCCACGTCGGGACGCCCGGCGTCCGGTTCACGCAGAACATCCGTGGCGCCGCCAACCTCGACTGGGGCATGCAGAACCGCCTGTCACGAATCCTCGATCCGGAGACCGGGCGCACGGTCATGCTCGCCTTCGACCACGGCTACTTCCAGGGGCCGACATCGGGACTCGAGCGCATCGACCTGAACATCGCGCCGCTCGCCGCGCAGGCGGACGCGCTGATGGGCACCAGGGGCGCGCTGCGCACCTCTCTTCCGCCGGCGACGCGTGCCGGGCTCGTGCTCCGTGCCTCCGGGGGGCCGTCGATCCTCAAGGACCTCTCGGACGAGTACACGGCGATGGCGATGGAGGACGCCGTCCGTCTCAACGCCGATGCCGTGGCCGTGCAGGTCTTCGTCGGCGGGGAGCACGAGAGCCGCAGCATCCGCAACCTCACCACCCTCGTCGATCAGGGGTACGCGGCCGGTATCCCCGTGCTCGGCGTCACCGCGGTGGGCAAGGAACTGGTCCGCGACGCTCGCTACCTCGGACTCGCGACCCGCATCATCGCCGAGCTCGGCGCGCAGCTGGTCAAGACCTACTACTGCGAGAAGGGCTTCGAGGACGTGGTGGCCGGATGCCCGGTCCCGGTCATCATGGCGGGCGGCAAGAAGCTCCCGGAGCTCGACGCGCTCACCATGGCCTCCCGTGCCGTGCGGGCCGGGGCGGCCGGCGTCGACATGGGCCGCAACATCTTCCAGAGCGCCGCCCCCGCCGCGATGATGACCGCCGTCCGCGCCGTCGTGCATGACGACCTCGACCCCGCCGACGCCTACGAGCTGTTCCGCGCGGCGACCGAGGCCCCGGTGCCCGCATGAGCGCCGACGTGCTGCGGACCGCCGATGCCGCGCTGCGGTTCGGCGACTGGGGTCCGGGATACCTCGCCCAGGGGGAGGACGCGGCGTTCGGCGTCGTCGTGCTCCGCCCGGGGGACGAGTTCGCGAATCACCTCCACGAGCACCACACGGAATCCTTCGTCGTGATCGAGGGCCGCGCGGAGATCTGGCTCGACCGCGACACGTGTCGGGTCGTCTCCGCCGGCGACGTGCTGCGGGCCGAGCCGCACGAGGAGCACTTCGTCCGCAACCCCTTCGACGAGACCTTCCGTGCGGTCTTCGTCAAGACCCCCTGGGTGGACGGCGACAAGGTCGACCGCCCCTGGACGCCGGGCCCCCGCTCCGGCGACTGATGTTCCCCCCCTCACCCGAGAAGAACCACCGAAAGGACACCACCATGAGCAGGCAACGACGCCCCTCTCCGACCGCGCGCCTCGTGCGCCGTGCCCTTCCCGTCATCGTCCTGGCATCCACGGCGGGCCTCGTGCTCGCCGGCTGCGGCGGGGACGCGGGAGGCGCCTCCGGCGACGGAGGCGACAAGACCCTGAAGGTCCTCATCGCCGCACCCCAGGAGGGCGCGGGGGCCATCCTCGAGAAAGACTTCGAGGCCGCGACCGGCGTCGAGGTCGAGGTCGAGGTCGTCCCCTACGACCAGATCCAGACCAAGGCGATCCTGGACGCGCAGTCCGGCACCAACAATTACGACGTCATCCAGTACTGGTACACGTCGGTCGGCGCCCTTGCCGACGCCGGGGCGCTCGCCGACATCACCGACTGGGTCGAGTCCGACGAGGACATCGACTCCGGCGACTTCATCGAGGCGATCTTCGGACCGTACTCGCAGTACGAGGACGCCACCTACGGTCTGCCCATCGACGGCGACACGCACGTGCTCTTCTACAACAAGGCGATCTTCGAGCGGAACGGCGTCGAGGTCCCCACCACGTGGGATGAGTACGTCGAGGTCTCGAAGAAGATCACCGACGCCGAGAAGGCGAACGGCGTCTACGGCAACGCGCTGCTCGGCTCGAAGAGCGCGTTCAACATCGGGTCGACGTTCTTCAACCGGCTCGCGACGATGTCGCCCGACCCGATCGACCCGCAGATGCCGCAGCTCGACACCGAGTACGCGGTGGCCGCCGCGCAGTCGATGCTCGATGCTTCGCCGTCGGCCCTCCCCAGTCCGCTGGAGATCGGATTCGAGCAGGCGCTGCCACAGTTCCTGTCCGGGTCGGTCGGGATGATCGAGTTCTGGACCGACCTGGGCGTGTTCGCGCAGGACCCGGAGCAGTCGAAGATCGTCGACGGCTGGGGAGTCGCCCCGCTGCCGGTGGGCCCCGAGGGCAAGGTCTCCGGAGCGCTCAACGCGGGATGGGCGATGGGTATCAGCCCGAACGCCAGCGACGAGGACCTCGCGAAGCAGTTCGTCGCGTTCGCCTCGTCGAAGGAGACGAACGAGAAGCTCATCACGACGACCGGCTCCGGTGTCGACCCCACCCGCACCTCCACGCTGGAGAGTCCGGAGTACGTCGAGTTCGCCCCCGAGGTCTCGGCGGTCGCCGCCGAGGTGCTGCCCAACGCGCAGTCCTGGCCGACCTCGCCGCAGGCGCCGGAGATGATCCAGTCGCTCAGCGACAACCTGGCGCTGATGCTGCAGGGCGGTCTCACCGCCGAACAGGCGATGCAGAACACCTGGGACACCTGGCAGTCCCTGGCCGACTGACCCCGTCGTCGAACCCGAAAGGACCGCTCATGTCGCACCCCGTCGCCTCCCGGCGCCGCGCCCGACGCGCGTCGTGGACGGGACGCGCCCTGCTCGCGCCCGCCGTCATCGCGATCGCGATCATCGCGATCTATCCACTCGGCTACATCATCGCCGCCTCCTTCTCGGAGTCGTCGCTGGGCCGGCCGTTCACCGAATGGGTCGGGTTCGACAACTTCGCGGCGCTGCTGGGGGACGGGGTCACCCTCCCGTCCCTCGGCAGGTCGCTGCTCTTCGCCATCCCCTCCGCCCTGATCGCGCTCGTGGCGGGGCTGGTCGTCGCCCTGTCGCTGGACGCCGCGGTCAAGGGCGGCCGCGTCATCCGGGTGCTGCTCCTGCTGCCGCTGATGACACCGCCGGTGATGGCCGGCGTCATCTGGAAGCTCATGCTGGCTCCCACCGGCGGACTGCTCAACAACATCGGGCAGTCGTTCGCGCCCGGGTCCGAGCCGTTCCTGTTCCTCGGCTCCAGCCCCGCGGCGATGATCTCCGTGATCATGGTGGACGCCTGGCAGTGGACGCCCTTCTGCGTGCTGCTCGTGTTCGCCGCTCTGCAGACCCTGCCGACCGAGGTGTACGAGGCCTCCCAGGTCGACGGTGCCGGGGTGTGGCAGACGTTCTGGCGCATCACGTTCCCGCTCGTGCTCCCGAGCCTCATCACCGTGCTGCTGCTCAAGCTCGTCGTCTCGTTCAAGGTCTTCGACCTCGTGTTCATCATGACCAGCGGCGGACCGGGCTTCGACACCACCGTCAGCAGCTTCCAGATCTATCGGACCGGGCTGCAGACGTTCGACGTCGGCGCCGCCGCCGCGCAGACCATCGCCTTCCTGGTGCTGGTCACCATCGTCATCCTGCCGCTCAACGCCGTGCGGCAGCGGCTGCACAGAGAGGGCTGACCATGTCGCTCACACTCCGCTCCACGGATCGGGTCGACGAGAGCGCGACCGTCACGCTCGTGGTTCCCGACGCCCGCCGTCGCCAGCGGCGCCGTCGGACCGCGAGCATCTCCCGGCCCGGCCGGCCGTCCGCCACCGTCACGGCGGTGAAGGCCGTCGTGATCGTCGTCGCGATCGCCCTCGCGCTGCTGCCCGTGCTGTACATGGTGAGCATGTCGTTCAAGAGCCCGGACGACATCCTGTCCACGCGCATCCTCCCGTCCCGCCTCGCGTTCGAGAACTGGGTGGCCGCATTCGAGAACTGGCCGATCCTCACCTACCTCCGCAATTCGATCGGGGCGGCGGTCGGGGCGGTGATCGTGTCGCTGCTCGTGGCGATCCCGGCGAACTACGCGATGGCCCGGTTGCGGGCCGGCGGGAAGCAGACCCTCGGGCTCATCGTCTCCGCGTACGTCGCCCCGCCGATCGTGGCGATCATCCCGCTCTTCGCCCTGGTGCGCACCGCGGGGCTCATGGACTCGGTGATCGGGCTGGGCATCGTCGAGGGTCTGCTGCTCACGCCGGTGGCGGTGTGGCTGCTCGACGGGTTCTTCCGCTCGATCCCGTTCGAGGTCGACGAGGCGGCGCAGATCGACGGATGCGGTCCGCTGCGCACCCTCTGGGCGGTGATCCTGCCGCTCACGGCCCCGGGCATCGTGGCGGTGTCGATCATCGTCTTCATCCTCGCGTACAACGACTTCCTCATCCCGCTGCTGCTCACGCAGAGCGTGGACTCCCAGACGCTCCCCGTGGGTATCGCGCTCATGCAGGGCGGTCGAGAGGTGATGTTCGGGCAGATGGCCGCCGCCAGCCTCTCCGGGCTGATCCCGATCTACCTGCTGGCGCTGTTCCTGCAGAAGTGGCTCGTCGGCGGGCTCACGCAGGGCAGTGTGAAGTGAGCGGGTGCGGGGCGATGTTCCCGCATCCCGTGTCCGGTCTCCGAGCACGACTTCGGAGATTCCCGACGACGCGCCGGGGCGGCATCGTCCGCCCCGGCGTGTCGTGTCTTAGCTCCGAAGTTCTGCCCGGGATTACGTGCGGGGCTCCGCGGCGGCCTCGCGGGCGGCCTTCGAGGCGGGGGAGGCGGCACCGATCTTCCAGTAGCCGCAGAAGCTGACGGCGTTCCTGTCGACGCCGCGCTCGCCGACGAGCTGCTTGCGGACGCCGGAGGCCAGCGCCTGCTCTCCCGCCGCGTAGGCATGGAACGGCGCGGCGGGCAGAGTGGTACGAGCGAGGGTGTCGAGAGCGAGGGCCCCGGGCGGACTCTCCTGAGGCCGCACGACCCACACCACCTCGAGCCCCGACGGGTGCGGGAACTCCAGGGCGTCCTCCGTGGACGGGACCTCGATGATCGCCGTGCCCGAGGCGTCGGTCGGCAGGGAGGCGCTGATCGACGCGATCGCGGGGAGGGCGGTCTCGTCGCCGACGAGCACCACCCGATCGGTGCCCCGCTCGGGGTTGAAGGTCAGGCCCTCGTCGATGATGAGGACGTGCTCGCCGGGGGCGCACGTCTCCGCCCATCGGGACGCCGGACCGGCGGTGCCGTCGGCCGCCGAGCCGTGCAGGACGAAGTCGACGTCGAGCTCGGCGCCGATCTCGGCCGTGGCCGGGCGGTAGGCGCGCACGGTGTAGTTGCGCATCACGGGGCGCTCGCCGTCGGGGATGCGGAGGAACTTCAGGTACCCGAACATCCGGTTCGCCTTCGCGGGCACCCGCTCCAGCCCCGCCTCGCCGCCGATCGGCAGGAACAGCCGGAACCACTGGTCGTAGCCCATCGGGCGGAAGCGGTCGATCTCGCCGCCGCCCAGGGTCATCCGCACCCAGTGCGGCGCGAGTCGTTCGGAGCGGAGCACGGTGAGGTGCAGGAGCTCGGCCGTCTCCGGCTTGACCATCTTGCTGAATGCCATGGGGCACCTTTCAGGGGAGCTGCCAGGGGAAGAAGACGACGAAGATCGCGGCCGACACAGCGAGCATGACCAAGGTGAAGACGGTGTCCCTCGTGCGGAACGGCACGAGGTGCCGCTCGGTCCGCGTCGGATGCGCGCCGAACGCCCGGGAGTCCATCGCGAGGGCGACGCGCTCCGCGTGCCGGATGGCACCCGCGAGCAGAGGGACGATGTACCCCCAGCCGCGGGCGATCCGCGCGAAGGGGCCGCGGCCGCCGTGGTAACCGCGCACCCGGTGCGCGGCGCGGATGACGGCGAGCTCGTGCCCGAACCGGGGCACGAAGCGGAAGGCGGCCAGGGCCGTGTACCCGATGCGGTACGGCACGCGCAGCTGCTGCACGCTCGCACGCACGAGATCGGAGCCGCTGGTGGTGAGGCCGCCGACCAGCGCGAGCGCGACGATCGATCCGAGCCGGAGCGCCGTTGCGAAGCCGATGAGGAGGGCGCCTCCGTAGAGGGTCCAGTCGCCGATCGTCACGACGGGGGCTGTGTCGGCGACCAGGGCCGTGTCGACCCACAGGGAGAAGCCGACGCCGATCGCGATCATAGCCACAGGGAGGCCCAGCAGGAGCAGCGCGAGAAGGCGGCCCGTCACCCGCGCCCCGACGAGGATGAGAACGTACGCGAGCACGAGGAAGGCGGCCGGGGTGGCCAGGTCGCGCACGAAGACGAGCAGCAGCATCGCGGGGGCGAAACCGGCGACCTTCGCCAGCGGATTGAGGCCGTAGAGGAACTGCCGCCGCGAGGTGGCCGCGAGCGGCGCATACGGATCGAGCGTGGACATCGTCACGGTGTCACCTCCCACCCGGCCTCGGCGAGCACCCGCTGCAGGGCGGGGACGCGCAACCCGGCGGAGGGGAGGATCGCGGGATCGGAGAACAGCGCTGCCGTGGGGCCGGCGGCGCGGACCCGCCCCTCGGCGAGGACGACGGTGTCGGTGGCGTGCTCCGCGACGAGCTGCAGATCGTGGGTGACGATGACGACGGTCGTGCCGTCCGCCCGGAGACTCTCCAGCAGGTCCAGGAGCTCGGCGGCCCTGGCGCGGTCCTGCCCGAAGGTGGGCTCGTCGAGGGCGAGGACGGGAGGACGGGTGATGAGGGCCGTGCCCACCGAGAGTCGTCGCTTCTCGCCGCCGGAGAGGAGGAACGGGTGCACGTCGGCCTTGTGCGTGAGCCCGAACCGCTCGAGCATCTCCGTCACGCGAGCGCTGACCTCGTCGTCCGGCACATGGCGCAGCCGGAGCCCGTGGGCGAGCTCGTCGAACACGGTGGCGGCGATGAACTGGTGCTCCGGGTTCTGGAACACGAAGCCGATCCGGGCCGCGAGGTCCCGGGGGGAGGCGGTGCCCGGGTCGATGCCGTCGACGGAGACCCGGCCCTTCGGCGGCGGCACAACCCCCGCGAGGGCCTGGATCAGCGTGGTCTTGCCCGCGCCGTTCGCCCCGACGATCGCGGTGAGACTCCCCGCGGCGATGTCGAGGTCGACCCCGTGCAGGATCTCGGTGCGGCGCCGCGAGACGGTGAGGCCGCGCGCCCGGATGATCGGCTCCCGGTCGACGGCGGGAGGAGCGTCGGCGAGGATCGAGGACGCGCGGGCCGGACCGGCAGGCAGGGCCGCGGCCAGTGCCTCGGGCGTCAGCGGCAGCGGGTCGAGGACGATCCCCCGGTCGCGGAGGCGGAGCGCAGCGAGCGTCGCGGCGGGCAGCCAGACCCCCATCGCCACGAGCTCGTCGGCATGCGCCCGGATGGTCTCGGCGGCCGGACCGTCGAAGACCACCCGGCCCTCGCGGTCGAGCACGACGGTGCGCGTGACGAAGCGCATCGCCGCATCGAGGTTGTGCTCGACGAGGAGGATCGCCCGGTCGCCGGCGGCCACGACCTCGGTCAGCGCCGCATACACGTCGTCGATCCCCTGCGGGTCGAGGTTCGCGGTCGGCTCGTCCAGCACGATGAGAGGGGAGCCCATCGCGAGGGCGCAGGCGATGGCGAGACGCTGTCGGCCGCCGCCGGACAGGTGGTCCGGGTTGTCGTCCCGGCGCTCCCACAGGCCCACCCGCCGCAGCGCATCCTCGACGCGGGCCCGCACGGTGCCGAGCGGGAGCAGGAGGTTCTCTGGGCCGAAAGCCACCTCGTCGTACACCGTCCCCGTGACGATCTGGGCGTCAGGGTCCTGGAAGACCATGGCGACGTGCGTGCTGAGCGTCGCGGTGTGCGCGGTGGTCGTGTCGACACCGCCGGCCTCGACGGAGCCGGACATGGTCGCGGGGAGCGCGTGCGGGATGAGGCCGTTGAGGGCGAGCGTGAGCGTCGACTTCCCGGAGCCGGACGGGCCGAGCAGCAGCACGACCTCACCGGGGTCGATGTCGAAGGTCACGTCACGGGGCGACGGATGCGCGGCATCCGCGTGGGTGAGGGTGAGCTCGCGCACGCGGAGGAGAGGCGCGGATGGGCGCACGGCAGGTCCCGGGTTCGACGGAGGGTGTGCCTCTAACTTAGCTGAGCCTTACCTGTGTTGCCAGCAGGGTGCGTGCGCGATCAGCGGCGTGCGACGCCGGCGGTGCGCAGCGCCGAACCGATGGCGAGGCCGATCGCCGTCCAGGCCACCGGGCCGAGCACGGAGATCGTCAGGTACAGCAGCTGGGCCCAGAGCGGCAGGACGGCGAGGTTCGCCGCGAAGAACACCGCCACCGCCACGACGACGCCGATCACGACGGCCGAGACGAAGAACCGCCAGGCGCCCCAGGAGCGATAGCGGGTGAGGGCGGCGACACCTTCCTGGATGAGGCCGAACAGCAGCGCCGTGCCGATGAACCGCAACGACCACGCCGGGTTGAAGGCGCTCGCGATGAGCGCGGCGAACACGTGCGTGATGAGTGCCACGAGCGGCAGCCGCAGCACCTCTTGCGCGATGATGCCCGGCAGCACGTGCGAGCCCAGCACGAGGCCGTAGAGGAACAGCAGCGGGCTGGCCAGGAGGAGGGGAGTGACCCATCCGGCGATGCCGCCGAGGATGCCCGTGGCCACACCGATCGCTGCGCAGATCAGCAGCACTCTGGTCGACAGGACGGAGGTACGGGCCACGTCTCCAGCCTACTGGCGACATTCGGAGAGCCGGCCGTCGTCCACCCTGACCGATCGGCGCGATCGGGATTCGACCATCGTTCAGTTCTCGATCCGGCGCCGAGGAGCGGGTCTATCGTGAGCCGCGGTGCGGCAACGAGGCGGCATCGGGATCATCGGATCATCAGGAGCGAGATATGGGTCGAACACCCCTTCGGATCGCAGCAGCCACCACCCTGGCGACGCTGTTCATCGCATCGACGGCAACCGCAGGCTACGCAGCGACCGGGGAGGTGACGCACCCCGTTCCGGTCGCGGGGACCCCCGGGCACTACATCGTGATCATGAAGGCCGATCCCCTCGCCAGCTACGAAGGCGACGTCAAGGGACTCAAGGCGACGAAGCCCGACGAGGGCGAGCAGCTCGAGACGCAGTCGCAGGACGCGCGGCGGTACGTCAAGCACCTCGAGTCCGAGCAGAAGAGCCTCATCAACGACGTCGGCGTCACGCCGGACACGACCTACCAGGTCGTGCTCAACGGGTTCAGCGCCGACCTCTCGGGTGAGCAGGTGGACCAGCTCCGTGCCTCGAAGGACGTCCTGGGGGTGTATCCCGACGAGATCCGTCACCCCGATGCGCAGACCTCCACCGACTACCTCGGCCTCGGCGACGATCGCAAGGGCCGTGGCGGGGTGTGGCAGCAGACCGGTGGCGTCAAGAAGGCGGGCGAGGGCGTCGTGGTCGGCGTGATCGACACCGGCATCGCTCCCGAGCACCCCTCGTTCGAGGGCAAGAAGCTCAAGCAGCAGAAGAAGCAGAACAGCCGCCACAAGGGCACGGATCCCTATACCGACGGCACCTACGTGTACTTCGACAAGTCCGACGGCGGACAGTTCCGCGGCGCGATGGTCGACGGCCAGGACTGGGACGAGCGCGACTACTCGACGAAGCTCATCGGCGGGCAGTACTTCTTCGCGGGAGCGCAGGCCGCCGGGTTCGACTTCCAGTACGACTACCTCTCCCCACGCGACGGCGACGGCCACGGCTCGCACACCGCGAGCACCGCCGCGGGCGACTTCGGAGTGGAGGCCGCGGTCGAGGGCGTCGACTTCGGGACCATCTCGGGTGTCGCGCCCGCGGCGAAGGTCGCCGCGTACAAGGCCTGCTACGTCGGTCCGGACACGACCGTGACCACCGATGACATCTGCGCGCTGAGCGACCTCGTCGCCGCGATCGATCAGGCCGTCGCGGACGGTGTCGACGTGATCAACTACTCGATCGGCGGCGGCGCCGCGAGCACCGTGATGGCACCGGAGGACCTCGCGTTCCTCAACGCCGCGGCTGCCGGCGTCTTCGTCGCGACCAGCGCCGGCAACGACGGTCCCGATCCGGTCACCGCCGACCACGCCTCGCCGTGGTACACGACGGTCGCCGCCTCCACCATCCCCACGTGGGAAGGCACGGTGCAGTTCGACGGCTTCGAGGAGGCCGGGGCGTCGGTGAGCGTGCCGTTCGGGGAGAGCGTCTCCGGGCCCTCCATCGCCGCCGTGGATGCCGCGGCGCCCGGTGCGGTGGATGCGCAGCTGTGCCTGCCGGGCACCCTCGACCCGACGAAGGTCGCGGGGCACATCGTGGTCTGCGACCGCGGCGGCAACGCGCGCGCGGAGAAGTCCCAGGTCGTGAAGGACGCCGGAGGCATCGGCATGGTGCTGGTGAACGTGCCCGGTGGCGCGGACTCGCTGGACAACGACTTCCACGCGGTGCCGACGGTGCACCTGAACGCCGTGCACCGCGCAGCCGTGCTCGCCTACGTGCAGGGCGGTGTCGATCGGCCGATCACCCTCGTCGGTGAGAACACCACCGGGGTGACCACCCCGACCCCGCAGATCGCCGGCTTCTCGAGCCGTGGGCCGGTCCTGGCCGACGGCACGGACGTCCTCAAGCCGGACATCGCCGCTCCCGGCGTCGCGATCCTCGCCGCCACGCACAATGCCCCGGGTGAGGACCCGACCTTCGGCATCCTCTCCGGGACGTCGATGGCCTCCCCGCACATCGCGGGCCTCGGTGCGCTCTACCTCGGGGAGCACCCGCGGGCGACCCCGGGCGAGATCCGTTCGGCCCTGATGACGACCGCCTCCGACACCGTGCTCCCCGACGGCTCGAAGAACACGAACCCGTTCGAGCAGGGTGCCGGACAGGTCGATGCGACGCGGTTCCTGAACCCCGGTCTGCTCTACCTGAACGGGTTCAAGGACTGGGCGGCGTTCCTCGACGGGAAGGGGCTGTCGGACTTCCCCGGCATCGACCCCATCGACGGCAGCGATCTGAACCAGGCATCGATCTCGATCGGGTCCCTGGCCAGCGCGCAGACCGTCACCCGCTCGGTCACCTCGACCGAGAAGGGCGTGTTCACGGCGAAGGCATCCGTCCCCGGCGTGAACGTCACCGTCACGCCGTCCCAGCTCTCCTTCGACAAGCCGGGGCAGACGAAGACCTTCACGGTCACGTTCGACAGCACCACCGCGCCGGTCGAGCAGTGGGCCACGGGCTCGCTCACCTGGACGAGCAAGAAGAACACGGTGCGCTCGCCGATCGCGGTGTTCCCGGTCACGGCGGATGCCCCGGCCGAGATCACGGGCAGCGGCGTCGACGGCAGCACGACCGTCGACATCACCCCCGGCCTCGACGGCGATCTGGCGCTGGGCGTCTCGGGTCTCACCCCGTTCCAGCTCCTCAGCGACCCGGACAACCCCGTCGAGGGGCACTCGGGCAACGAGAACTCGGGCGACGCGAACAAGGACGTGTCCTGGATCGTCGACGTGCCGGAGGGCGCCACGCTCTCGCGGTTCGACCTCGACTCCTCCGACGACGAGGGCAGTGACCTCGACCTCACCGTCTACCGGGTCGTGAGCCCCGACGACCTGCGGTACTACGAGCGCTGGCAGTCGGCGACGGGCTCGGCCGACGAGCAGGTGACGATCCCCGCACCGACCGCGGGCACCTACCTCGTCGTCGCCAACGTGTACGCGACCACCGGGCCGATGACGTGGGACATGACCCACGCCTCCGTGCTGCCGGACGGGGAGGGGTCGTTCACCGCGACGCCGAACCCGATCGCCGCGGTCCGCGGGGAGAAGACGAGCTACGAGCTGAGCTGGACCGGTCTGACCGCCGGCACCCGCTACCTCGGACTCGTCCAGTACGGCGACTCGGCCGTGCGCACGGTGGTGACGGTCACGACGCCCGCGGATGCCGCGCCGACGCCGACTCCCGCGCCGAAGCCGTCGCCGACTCCCGAGCCGACGCCGACGCCGGATCCGACTCCGACGCCGGGGCCGACTCCGGAGCCGACCGCGCCTCCGGAGACCGACGCCCCCGGGTGATCCGGGAACGGTTGCACGACCCGGTCACGGCCGCACGAGGGAATCCCTCGTGCGGCCGTGCCGTCGTCTCCGGGTCGTGCGTCCGGTCGGAGCGGGGACTGCCGGGCATCCGTTCGTCGCATGGCCGCCGCCGCTCGTCGCAGCGTGCCCGGATCCGGGTGCGACGGCGGGGCGCACTCCCTACCGTGGGGAGACGCAATGATGCGCCCCCAGAGGAGAACCCCATGACCGCACCTTCGTCGCGCCGCCGCGACGGCGCCGGGCTCGTCGACGACGACCCCGTCATCGAGACCGACCCGAACCTCCCACCCGTCGCCCTCTCCGCGGAGCACGAGGCCAAGAGCCGCCGCTGGACCCTGCCGAAGATCCTGCTGTGGACGGCCATCGCCCTCCTCGGCGGCGTCGCCTGGGTGATGCTCGCCATCGTGCGCGGAGAGACCGTGAACGCGATCTGGTTCGTGTTCGCCGCCGTGTGCACCTACCTGATCGGCTATCGCTTCTATTCCAAGGTCATCGAGCGGTACATCACCCGCCCCGACGACCGCCGCGCCACGCCCGCCGAGGTGAAGCAGGACGGGAAGGACTACGTCCCCACCGACCGCCGGGTGCTCTACGGCCACCACTTCGCCGCCATCGCCGGCGCCGGACCCCTCGTCGGCCCCGTGCTCGCGGCGCAGATGGGGTACCTTCCCGGCACCATCTGGATCATCGTGGGCGTCGTTCTCGCGGGAGCCGTGCAGGACTACACGGTGCTCTTCTTCTCGATGCGGCGCGGCGGCCGGACCATCGGCCAGATGGCGCGGCAGGAGCTCGGCAAGATCGGCGGCACCGCGGCGATCATCGCCTCGCTGCTCATCATGCTCATCATCGTCGCGATCCTCGCGCTCGTCGTCGTGAACGCCCTCGGCGAGAGCCCGTGGGGCGTCTTCTCCGTCGCGATGACCATCCCGATCGCCCTCTTCATGGGCGTGTACCTGCGCTACCTGCGTCCGGGCAAGGTGACCGAGGTCTCGATCATCGGCTTCGTGCTGCTCATGGCCGCCATCATCGGCGGCGGCTGGGTCGCCGGCACCGAGTGGGGCCAGGCGATCTTCCACCTCGACCGCACCACGATCGCGTGGGGCATCATCATCTACGGCTTCATCGCCGCGGTGCTTCCGGTCTGGCTGCTGCTCGCGCCCCGCGACTACCTCTCCACGTTCATGAAGATCGGCGTCATCGTCATGCTCGCCGGCGCGATCATCCTCGTGCGTCCGGAGATCTCGGTCCCCGCAGTCAGCATCTTCGGCGAGAACGGCATGGGTCCGGTGTTCGCCGGGCCGCTCTTCCCCTTCCTGTTCGTGACGATCGCGTGCGGCGCGTTGTCCGGATTCCATGCGCTGATCGCGTCGGGCACCACGCCGAAGCTCGTGGAGAAGGAGCGGCAGACCCGGTTCATCGGCTACGGCGGCATGCTCATGGAGTCGTTCGTCGCGATCATGGCCCTCGTCGCCGCGATCTCGATCGACCAGGGCATCTACTTCGCGATGAACGCCCCCGCCGCGGCGACCGGCGGCACGGTCGAGGGAGCGGTCGCCTTCGTGAACTCGCTCGGCCTGACCGGGGTGAACCTCACCCCCGACATGCTCACGGGCACGGCGGCGGCGGTCGGCGAGGAGTCGATCGTCTCGCGCACCGGCGGGGCTCCGACGCTCGCGCTCGGCCTCGCGCACATCATGCAGCAGGCCCTCGGCGGACAGGCGCTCATGGCGTTCTGGTACCACTTCGCGATCATGTTCGAGGCCCTGTTCATCCTCACGGCGGTGGACGCCGGAACCCGGGTCGCCCGCTTCATGCTGCAGGACTCGATCGGCGCCTGGTTCCCGAAGTTCCGCGACGTCTCCTGGCGCCCAGGGGTGTGGATCTGCACCGCGATCATGGTGGCCGGTTGGGGAGCGATCCTCATCCTCGGCGTCACCGACCCGCTCGGCGGCATCAACACCTTCTTCCCGCTGTTCGGCATCGCGAACCAGCTGCTCGCGGCGATCGCGCTCGCCGTGGTGCTGGCCATCGTCGCCAAGCGTGGTCGCAGCTACTTCCGGTGGCTGTGGATCATCGCGCTGCCGCTCGCCTTCACCGCGGTCGTCACCATCACGGCCTCGCTCTACAAGATCTTCTCGCCGGTGCCGGCGATCGGATACTGGGCGAACCACTTCCGCTACCTGGAGGCGCTGAACTCCGGTGACACCACGCTCGGCGCGCCGGAGGTGCTGCAGGCCGTCATCCGCAACACCGCAGTGCAGGGCACGCTGTCGATCATCTTCGTGGTGCTCGCGATCATCGTCATCGTCATGGCGGTCGTCGCGACCGTGAAGGCGGTCCGCAACGGCGGCGGCGAGAACACCGAGGACCCGCCCGTCCCGTCCCGCCGCTTCGCCCCGGCCGGTTTCCTCCCTGACGCGGAGGAGCGCGAGCTCGAGAAGCAGTGGGAGCCGATCCTCGCCGAAGAGCGCGCGGCGGCACGGCACTGAGATGACCTCCACGGTGGATCGGACGGATGCCGCGACCTCCCCGCTGCGGGCGCTGTGGAGCGCCCTCGGCCGGGTCGGCCGCGGCATCCGCTGGTACATGACGACGCTGATGGGCGACACCGCGTACGCCACGTACGTCGCCCATCACCGGCGGCATCATCCGGACGAGGAGCCGCTGACGGAGCGGCAGTTCTGGCGTCAGCGGATGGACGACCAGGACCGCAATCCCGGTGCCCGCTGCTGCTGACCCTTCGACAGGCTCAGGGCCCCAGGGTGGGTCGCTGAGCCTGTCGAAGGGTGGGTCGCTGAGCCTGTCGAAGCGTCCCTAGGCTGAGCGCATGAACGACGTCGTCCTCGCCGCGGTCCTCGGCGCGCTCGGCGGCATCGCCCTAACGGCGCTGCTGCTGCTCGCCCGCCGGTTCGCGCGCGGGTCCGCCGATCTCGGCAGCGAGGCGGAGCAGGGGGCGCTGCGGGCGCTGCATCAGGCGAGCCTCGCCGCCCCGCACCTCCGCGGCGGACTGACCGGGCCGGATGCCGTCAAGGCCGCCCGGCACCTGCGGGCCCTGCTGGGCAGCGCTGCGGTCGCCATCGTCGGCGACGACGACACGGTCACGCTCGACGGCGCCGCGGACGGGCTCGAATCCGCCGCCGTGCGCATCGCCGCCCAGGTGCGCGCGTCCGGGCGACGGCAGGTGTTCCCCGCCCCGTCGCGGACGGACGACCTGGAGGCGGTCGGCGCGCCCATCCTCGTCGACGGGGTGCCGGTCGGGGTGGTCGTCGCCTTCGCGTCCCCGGTACGGGCCGCGCTCGTGCGGGCGGCGGAGGAGGTCGCCGACTGGTGCGCGGCGCAGGTCGAGCTCGGCGGACTCGAGGCCTCCCGCACCCAGCTCGCGGAGGCCGAGCTCCGGGCTCTGCGCGCGCAGATCTCCCCGCATTTCATCTACAACGCCCTCACCGCGATCGCGTCGTTCATCACGACCGACCCGGACCGGGCCCGCGACCTCGTGCTCGAGTTCGCCGATTTCACCCGATACTCCTTCCGCCGCCAGGGGGAGTTCACCACGCTCGCGGAGGAGCTGGGCAGCATCCACTCGTACCTCGAACTGGAGCGCGCGCGATTCGGCGACCGCCTGCGGGTGACGCTGCAGATCGCGCCGGAGACCCTCGCGACGGTCATCCCGTTCCTCTCGGTGCAGCCGCTCGTCGAGAACGCCGTGCGGCATGGCCTGGAGCCGGGGGAGGGCGGCGGCGAGATCCGCATCACCTCCCGCGACGACGGCACGCACACCGAGATCCTCGTCGAGGACGACGGCGTGGGCATGGACCCTGACGGCCTGCGCGCGCTGCTGACCGCGCGGGAGGAGGGCGGTCACGTGGGTCTGCGGAACGTCGACACCCGGCTCCGTCAGGTCTATGGAAGCGGGGGCGGACTGGTCGTGGAGACCAACGCCGGCGCGGGTACCCTGGTGCGCATGCGAGTCCCGAAATCGCAGCCCCTGCACGACCCGGACGACGACTGAGGAGCGGCATGATCGACGTCCTCGTCGCCGACGACGAGCAGCCGGCCCTCGACGAGCTCGTGCATCTGCTGCGCGCCGACCCGCGCATCGGCGAGATCCTCACCGCGGGCAACGGCGCCGACGCGCTGCGTCAGCTCTCCGCGCGAGCGGTGCGGATCGCCTTCCTCGACATCCACATGCCGGGCCTGCTCGGCACCGAGCTCGCCCGCGCGCTCCTCGGTCTCGCGGAGCCGCCGGCCGTCGTGTTCGTCACCGCCGACGAGGCCCGTGCGGTCGAGGCGTTCGAGCTGCGCGCGGCGGACTACCTTCTCAAACCCGTCCGGCGGGAACGGCTGCGGAGTGCCGTGGACAGGGTGGTCGCGCAGGAAGCCACGCCGCGCGGCGAGGACGAGGTGCTGCCGGTGACGGTGGGCGCGGCGGTGCGGTTCGTGCGGCGCAGCGACGTGCGCTGGGTGCAGGCGCAGGGCGACTACGCGCGCCTGCACACCGAGGACGACGGCCTCGGCCACCTCGTGCGCGTCCCCCTCTCCGAGCTCGAGACCCGGTGGGCGCCCGTGGGGTTCCTCCGCATCCACCGTTCCACGCTCGTCCGGATCGCCGCGGTGACTGAAGCGCGGCTGTCGGGCGGGGAGCCCACGGTCGTCGTCGGCGCGGCCGTGTTGCCGGTGAGCAGGAGGCTCGTCCCCGCGGTGCGGGAGGCGCTCGTGCGGGGCGAGGGGACGGCATGACCGAGGCGCCGAAGCGGGTGCGCATCACGGCGGACGCCCCGCCCCGTCGCTCCTCCGCCGCCACGCGGGGGATCGCGCTGCCCGGCGCTCCGGTCGCGGAGGCCGATGCCGTCTACGCCCGTGCCCTGATGCGCAGCCAGCTCCGGCTCGCCCTGGGCACCGTCGCCGGCTTCGTCGTTGTCGTCGTCGCTCTGGCGCTCGGGATCGCGCTCATCCCCGAGATCGACGCCGTCGTCCTCGGCGGGCTGCCCCTGTCATGGCTTCTCCAGGCCTTCGCGTTCTATCCCGTGATCCTCGTCTTCGCAGTGCTGTACGTGCGCACGGCGGTCCGCAACGAGCGGCGGTACCGCGCCCTGCGAGACCGCGAATGAACGCCGTGCTCGACCTCGTCGGCGTCGCCCTGGTCGTCATCGCCACCCTCCTCATCGGCGTGTACGGGCTGCGGGTGTCGCGCACGACGAGCGACTTCTTCGTGGCGTCGCGTACGGTGCGTCCGGTCTGGAACGCCTCGGCCATCAGCGGCGAGTACCTGTCGGCCGGCACCTTCCTCGGCCTCTCCGGGCTGGTGCTGCTGGACGGCGCCCGCGGATTCTGGTTCCCCATCGGATACGCCGCGGGGTATCTGCTCGTGCTCGTCTTCGTCGCCGCGCCCCTGCGCCGCAGCGGGGCGTACACGATCCCGGACTTCGTCGAGGCCCGGCTCGACTCGACGGCCGCGCGCCGGGTCACCAGCCTCGCGGTGCTCATCATCGGCTGGCTCTACATCGTGCCGCAGCTGCACGGCGCAGGCATCACGCTCGTCGTGGTCGCCGGGTTGCCGGAGTGGATCGGAGCCGTGACGATCGCGGTGCTCGTGGCGGCGGCGGTCGCCGCGGGCGGGATGCGCGCGATCACCTTCGTGCAGGCCTTCCAGTACTGGCTCAAGCTCACGGCGCTCCTCGTGCCGGTGGTGTGCATCGCGTTCGCGCTGAGCGGCGGCCCGCACGATTTCGATCCCGCGCTCGTCTTCCCCGCGGAGGCCGGGCCGTCGGGCTTCGACGCCTACGAGACCGCGTCGCTGCTGCTCGCCCTGCTCCTCGGCACGATGGGGCTGCCGCACGTCCTGGTGCGGTTCTACACGAGCCCGACGGGGGCCTCCGCGCGGCGGACGACCGTGATCGTCATCGCCATGGTGAGCGCGTTCTACGCCGTGTCGAGCGCGATGGGGCTCCTGGCGCGGATCGCTGCCCCGGACCTCGCGCGGCCCGGGATCGCCGACACCGTGGTGCTGCAGCTCCCGTCGCGGGTGTTCCCCGGGCCGGCCGGCGAGCTGCTGACGGCGCTCATCGTCGCCGGGGCCTTCGCCGCGTTCCTGGCGACCTCGGCCGGACTCGTGGTGTCGCTCGCGGGGGTCATCAGCCAGGACGTCTTCTCCGGTTCCGTGCGCTCCTTCCGGCTGTCCGCGGTGCTGTGCGCGCTCGTGCCGCTGGGGGTCGCGCTGCTCACGGTTCCCGCGGGGCTCGTGTCGAGCGTGGGAGTGGTGTTCGTCGTGGCGGCATCGACGCTCTCGCCCGTGGTGCTGCTGGGCGTGTGGTGGCGGGGCCTCACCGCGCGTGGGGCGGTCGCGGGCATGGTGTGCGGTGGCGTCGCGACCGGCCTCGCCCTGCTCGTGCACGCCGCCGTGGACGGGGTCGGCGTCGCGGCGCCCTACCTCGCGCAGCCCGCCGCCTGGACGATCCCGCTGGCGACCGGGGTCACGGTCGCCGTGTCGCTGCTCGACCCTCGCGGACCCTCACCCCGCACGGACCGCTTCCTCGCGCGCGTGCACACCCCCGACCGCGCCTGAGTCTCCTTCTGCTTCCTGGAACAGGCGATCGCGCGGGTTCAGGCAGGTGAAAGCCAATCGAGCCTGAGCCCGCGCGAGTGCCTGAAGAGCGGGAAGGGTCGGTGTGGTCGGGCCAGGAGGCTCCAGCGCGGGGGCAGGCACTGGCGCGAGAACAGGCAGGGAGCACCAAGAGTGCCTGTGTTGGCGGGAGTGCCTGAATCAGCGGGAGTGCCTCAGCGGGAGTGCCTCAGCGGGAGGGGCTGTGCGGGAGGGGGTCAGAGGGTGCGGCTGCGCGGCATCAGGCGCACCGGAGGGAGCGGCGGCGCGGGGATGCGCTGGTCATGCCCCTCGACGACGCCGAACCGCGGGGACGCCTTCTCCCAGTCCTCGCGGGCGGCGACGATCTCGTCGTGGGAGCGCCCGGCGAAGTTCCACCACATGACGATCTCGTCTTCGAACGGCTCACCCCCGAGGAGGAACAGCAAGCCGCCCTCACTGCTGGTCACCTCGACGCCGTCGCGGGAATCGCCGAGATAGAGCATGTCGTTGCGGGTCATCGCGTGCTCGGGGACGGCGGCGTCGCCCTCGACGAGGAGCAGCGCGTGTTCCCACTCGGGCCGCAGCGGCAGGCGCACGGCGGTTCCAGCCGGCACGACGATCTCCGCCCCGACGATCGGTGTGTGCACGGTCGCCGGCGAGTGCACGCCCGCGAACTCGCCGAGCACGACTGTGGCCGTGGCGTCCGATCCGGTCGCGGACGGCAGCGTCGTCGTCGGCAGATCGGTGTGCCGCTCGAAGCCGCCGTCGCCGTGGCGCGCGGACTCCGGGAGCACGACCCAGAACTGCAGCGCGTCGAGCGGGACGGGGTCGTCGCCGATGGAGTACTCCGAGTGCGAGATACCGTTGCCGGCGGTCATGAGGTTGAGCTGTCCGCGCCGGAGGTCGGCGTCGCTGCCCAGCGAATCGCGGTGCCGGATCTCCCCGACGAGCGGCCAGGTCACCGTCTGCAGACCGATGTGCGGGTGCGGCTCGACGCGCATCCGGGTCTCGGCCGGGCCGAACCGGTCGAGGAAGCACCACGCGCCGATGGTGGGGAGGTTGCGATGCGGCAGCACCCGGAGCACTTCCATGCCGCGCACGCCGCCGAGCGGGACCGCCCGCGGCTCGAGGACGAGGCGGCGCTTCCCGATCATTCCGCCCTGCCCGTGGGGTCCTCGTCCGCGCCGGCCGACTCCTCCTGCACCGGGGCGTCCGCCGTCGAGCCCGGACGCTGCGGCCAGCGGATCTCGGCGCCGGGCACCTCGTGCGTCTGGAGGTACTTCGCGATGTACGGGCAGAGCGGCACGATCGCGTCGCCCGTCGACGCCACGTCGGTCAGTGCCGCCGCGGCGAGCTTCCCGGCCAGGCCCTGGCCCTGGAAAGCGGGGTCGATCTCGGTGTGCAGGAACCGGATCGCGCCGGGGCGGGTGTCGAACTCGGCGAACCCGGCCAGCACGTCATCAGAACGGATCTCGTAGCGGGAGGCCTCGTCGTTGCGGGTCACGGTGATGTCGGTCATCGGGATGCTCCTTCCGGCGTCTGGAACCAACCTACGCCCGGGATCGGGGGTGCGGGCCTGTGGACGTCGCCGTGCCGCTGTCCGTCGGGGTGATTACGCTGGAGGGATGCCGCAGACTCCCCGCGATCCGTACGACGGATGGATCCCCGAGCCGGACGCGGCATCCGACCAGCCCTGGGACGACGGGTGGGAGCCGACCGAGCCGCCGGAGCCGATGGACTGGGAGCCGCAGGGCGCGGGCTTCGAGCCGCCCCTCGACTGGGGTCCGGGCCCGACGACCGCGGTGACCACCGCGCCGGCCGTCCGCCGCGCCACGCCCAGCCGGTATGCGACGGCCCGCGAGGCACTGCACACCGTGTTCGGCTACGACGACTTCCGCGGCGACCAGGCGGCCATCGTCGAGCAGGTCATCGGCGGCGGCGACGCCGTCGTCCTGATGCCCACCGGCGGCGGCAAGAGCATCACGTACCAGGTGCCCGCACTCATCCGCGAGGGCACCGGACTGGTCATCAGCCCGCTCATCGCGCTCATGCACGACCAGGTCGACGCGCTGCGCGCCAACGGTGTGAAGGCCGCGTACCTCAACTCCACCCAGTCGATCGAGGAGCGCCGCGAGGTCGAGCGTGCCTACGTCGCCGGAGAGCTCGACCTCCTCTACGTCGCCCCGGAGCGGCTGTCGGGCGCGCAGACGACCTCCCTCCTGCAGCGCGGCACGCTCAGCGTCATCGCGATCGATGAGGCGCACTGCGTGTCGCAGTGGGGGCACGACTTCCGGCCCGACTACCTCGCGCTCGGCGACCTGGGCGAGCGGTTCCCCGGCGTGCCCCGCATGGCCCTGACCGCGACCGCGACGCGGGCCACGCACAAGGAGCTCACCGAGCGTCTGCACCTCGACACGGCGAAGCACTTCGTCGCGAGCTTCGACCGCCCCAACATCCAGTACCGGATCGTCCCGAAGGTCGACCCGCGCAAGCAGCTCGTGCAGTTCATCCGGTCGCAGCCGGAGGGCGCGGCGGGCATCGTCTACGCCCTCAGCCGGAAGTCCGTCGAGCAGACGGCGACCTATCTCGCCGCGCAGGGTCTCGACGCGTTGCCGTACCACGCGGGCCTGCCCGCCGAGGTGCGGGCGGCGAACCAGTCGCGCTTCCTCCGCGAGGACGGCGTCGTGATGGTGGCGACGATCGCGTTCGGCATGGGCATCGACAAGCCCGACGTGCGCTTCGTCGCCCACATCGATCTGCCGAAATCGGTCGAGGGGTACTACCAGGAGACCGGTCGCGCCGGCCGCGACGGGGAGCCGTCCGTGGCCTGGATGGCGTACGGGCTCGGCGACGTCGTGCAGCAGCGTCGTCTGATCGATCAGAGTCCCGGCGACCGCACGTTCAAGATGCGCATGGGGCAGCACCTCGACGCGATGCTGGCGCTGTGCGAGACGGTGGAGTGCCGCCGGCAGAACCTCCTCGGGTACTTCGGTCAGGACTCGCAGCCCTGCGGCAACTGCGACACGTGCCTCGACGACACGGCGACCTTCGACGGGCTCGTCCCCGCGCAGAAGCTGCTGTCCACCATCGTGCGCCTCAAGCGCGAGCGGAATCAGGCCTTCGGCGCTGGCCACCTCATCGACATCCTCCGCGGTGCCTCGACCGAGCGCATCCGCCAGCAGCGGCACGACGCCCTCGCGACCTACGGCATCGGCGCCGACCTCTCCGACCAGGACTGGCGGAGCGTGGTGCGCCAGCTCCTCGCCCGGGGCATCCTCGTCGCGCAGGGCGACTACGGCACGCTCGCGCCGGGGGAGGCGGCGGCCGGGGTGCTGCGCGGCGAGACTGCGGTGCCCCTCCGGAAAGACACGATCGGACGCCCGTCCTCGCCGTCGCGAGCCCGGAAGGCGAGTGCCGCCGACGCCCTCGACGCCGGAGACCGGGAGCTGTTCGAGGCGCTGCGGGCCTGGCGGGCCGAGACCGCCAGGGAACAGGGCGTCCCGGCGTACATCGTCTTCGGTGATGCCACGCTCCGTGCTCTCGCGGAGCATCGTCCCACGTCGCACGCCGACCTCGACGGCATCACCGGCATCGGCGCGAAGAAGCGCGAGGCCTACGGCGACGGCGTGCTCGCCGTCATCGCCGCCTCCTGACGGTCGAACCTGTCGCGAGCCGACAACGACGGGCGCGGACGGGGCGGCGGGGGGTTGGAGGATGCGGACAGGGGACTTCGTGTCGTTTTGTCGCACACCTACCATGAGAGGCATCCACCTTCGTCTCTCCGAGAGGAACGCTCATGGTCGACGCCGCCGTCCGCCCTTCGACGACACCTGACCCGCGCGAGAGCGCGACCGCCCCGCAGATCGATGTCGCCCGCCTGAACGACGCCCTGATGGGCACCTGGGGCGACGTGCGCCGCCAGGCCCGCGAGATGATCAAGGATTCCGCATTCTGGCGGAAGGACGAGCTCGGCAAGGACGACCACCGCGAGCGGGTGCTCAGCCAGCTCCACCTCCTCGTCGACAACAAGGCCGTGCACCGCGCGTTCCCGAAGCGCTTCGGCGGCGAGGAGAACAACGGCGGCAACATCGCCGGATTCGAGGAGCTCGTGGCCGCCGACCCGAGCCTGCAGATCAAGTCGGGCGTGCAGTGGGGCCTCTTCGGCTCCGCGATCCTGCAGCTCGGCACGAAGGAGCACCACGACACCTGGCTCCCCGGCGTCATGGACCTGTCGATCCCCGGTGCGTTCGCGATGACCGAGATCGGGCACGGCTCCGACGTCGCCGCAGTCGGCACGACCGCGACGTACGACCCGGAGACGGAGGAGTTCGTCATCCACACGCCGTTCCGGGGAGCTGTGAAGGAGTACCTCGGCAACGCCGCCCTGCACGGCATCGCCGCGACGGTTTTCGCCCAGCTCATCACGAACGGCGTCAACCACGGCGTGCACTGCTTCTACGTGCCGCTGCGCGGCGAGGACGGCGTCGACCTCCCCGGCATCGGCCGCGAGGACGACGGCCTCAAGGGCGGACTCAACGGCATCGACAACGGCCGTCTCTCCTTCGACCAGGTGCGCATCCCGCGCACGAACCTGCTCAACCGCTACGGCGACGTCGCCGCGGACGGCACCTACTCGAGCGCGATCGACAGCCCCGGCCGCCGCTTCTTCACGATGCTCGGCACCCTCGTGCAGGGACGCGTCTCGCTCGACGGCGCCGCCTCCTGGGCCTCCGCGCTCGGTCTGCACATCGCGATCACCTACGCCACGCAGCGTCGCCAGTTCGACGGTGCGGACGGGCAGGAGGTCGTGCTGATGGACTACGGCAAGCACCAGCGCCGTCTGCTCCCGCGCCTGGCCACCACGTACGCGCAGATCTTCGCGCACGACGAGTTCCTGCAGAAGTTCGACGGCGTGTTCTCCGGTCGCACCGACACCCCGGACGACCGGGAGGACCTGGAGACGCTCGCGGCGGCGCTCAAGCCGCTGTCGACCTGGCACGCGCTCGACACCCTGCAGGAGGCCCGCGAGGCGTGCGGCGGCGCCGGCTTCATGTTCGAGAACCGGCTCGTCGGGCTCCGTGCCGACCTCGACATCTACGTCACGTTCGAGGGCGACAACAACGTCCTGCTCCAGCTCGTGGGCAAGCGGCTGCTGACCGACTATGCGAAGCAGTTCCAGGGCAAGGACGCCGCGGCGCTCGCGCGCTACGCCGTGGGGATGACCGCCGGCAAGGTGTTCCACGGCGCCGGCCTCCGTCAGCTCGGCCAGGCGGTGACCGACTTCGGTCAGGTCGCCCGGTCGGTGGAGCGCGGCCTGCGCGAGGAGCAGCAGCACGACCTCCTCGCAGGCCGCGTGCAGCAGATGGTTGCTGACATCGCGACCCGGCTGCGCGCCGCCGGCAAGGACAAGGTGCTCGGAGCGCGGCTGTTCAACGAGAACCAGGCCGAGCTCATCGAGGCGGCCAGGGCGCACGCCGAGCTCCTGCAGTGGGAGGCCTTCACCGACGCCGTCCACGCGATGGACGACGCCGAGACGAAGAAGGTCATGACCTGGCTGCGCGACCTCTTCGGTCTGCAGCTCATCGAGAAGCACCTCGCCTGGCACCTCATCCACGGACGGCTGTCCACCCAGCGGGCCGCGGCGGTGTCGAGCTACATCGATCGGCTGTGCGCGCGACTGCGTCCGTACGCGCTCGACCTCGTCGACGCGTTCGGGTACGAGCCCGAGCACGTGCGGGCTCCCATCGCGAGCGGTGCGGAGAAGCAGCGGCAGGACGAGGCCCGTGCGTACTACGCCGACCTCGAGGCCACCGGTCAGGCGCCCGTCCTGGAGAAGACGCTCAAGCGGCAGAAGCGCTGAGCGGTCGGCCCGGGCCGTCCCCACACGGCCCGGGCCCTCCGGACAGCGGATTCATCGACGGAGGCGGATAGTCTCGGCGAGTACCGACCCGAGGAGCATCATGTCGACCGTCACCGCCTACGCCGCCCCCGCCGAAGCCGCCCCGCTCGAGAAGACCGTCATCGAGCGTCGAGAGCTCGGCCCGCACGACGTCCTCATCGACATCGCCTTCGCCGGCATCTGCCACTCCGACATCCACACCGTGCGCGGCGACTGGGGTCCGCAGCAGTACCCGCTCGCCCCGGGACACGAGATCACCGGAACGGTCGCCGCAGTGGGCGCCGAGGTCACGAAGCACGCCCTCGGCGACCGCGTCGGCGTCGGCTGCCTCGTGAACTCGTGCCGGGAGTGCGTGTACTGCCTCCGCGGCGACGAGCAGTTCTGCACGCAGGGCGCCGTCGGCACCTACGGGGCGGTCGACCGCGACGGGACGATCACCCAGGGCGGCTACTCGCAGCAGGTCGTCGTCACCGAGGACTTCGTGCTGCGCATCCCGGACGCCCTGCCCCTGGACGCGGCGGCTCCGCTGCTGTGCGCGGGCATCACCACGTACTCGCCGCTGCGGCATTGGAAGGTCGGCCCCGGCACGCGCGTCGCGGTGGTCGGACTCGGCGGCCTCGGTCACACGGGCGTTCAGATCGCACACGCCCTCGGCGCGGAGGTGACCGTGCTGTCGCAGACGCTCTCGAAGCAGGACGACGGCCTCCGCCTCGGCGCCGACCGCTACTTCGCGACGAGCGACCGGGAGACCTTCCGTGACCTGCGCGGCTCCTTCGACGTGATCCTCAACACCGTGAGCGCCGTCATCGACCTCCGCTCCTACCTCGGGCTGCTCGACGCGGACGGCACCATCGTGTGCGTGGGTGCTCCGGCGGAGGCCCTCGCCCTGAACGCGGGGTCGCTGATCGCCGGACGACGCTCCATCGCCGGCTCGAACATCGGTGGCATCAGGGAGACCCAGGAGATGCTCGACTTCTGCGCGGAGCACGGCATCACCGCGCAGATCGAGGTCATTCCCGCGTCGGCGATCAATGAGGCGTACGAGCGGGTCCTCGCGTCCGATGTCCGCTACCGCTTCGTCATCGACGCCATCACCTTCGCCGACTGACCCCCGCCCGGTCCCGGGTCCGTCCGCTGACGGTCTCCGTCCGCTCCAGTACGGGATCAAAAGCGGGCCTCCGGCCCCTGCCTGAGGAGCGATCTTCGTCCCGTCCCGGCCCCGGCCCCGGTCCCGGCCCCGTCCGGTCCGACGCGGGATCAAAAGCACGCCTCCGCGGCCTGCATAAGGAGCGACTTCCGTCCCGCGACCGTCGAGTCCCTGGGCCGGGACGGAAAAGTCTCCGGATGAGGACCGCGCAGGTACGGTTCTGATCCCGCGCTGCTCTCGTGAGGGCCCCGCGCGCCCCCTGCGGAGAACTGCCTCCGCGCTCGGTGCGGGATGGGAAAGGGGCCGCGGGGTTGTTCCGGGAGGGCCTTTTCGATCCCCCGTTGGAGGAGTGCGTCGTGGCGGGATGGGGAACGGGCCGGGGGAGGCGGGGGGAGGGGCGGAATTGAACTCACACGAGGGGACGCGGGACGGGGCGGGGGTGGGGGTCGGTGGGGGCGGATACGGTGAGGGGATGACCTCCCTCCTCCTGGGGCCGGACTCCCGTGCGCGCTGCGCGTGGGTCGGCGACGACGCAGAATATCGCCGGTACCACGACGAGGAGTGGGGAACGCCGCTGCACGGGGACCGGGCGCTTTTCGAGAAGATGGCGCTGGAGGGTTTCCAGGCGGGACTGTCGTGGATCACGATCCTCCGCAAGCGTCCGCGGTTCCGGGAGGTGTTCGCAGGCTTCGTGCCGGAGGCGGTGGCGGCGTTCGACGACGCCGACGTGGAACGGCTGATGGCCGACACCGGCATCATCCGCAACCGCGCCAAGATCCTCGCGACGATCGGCAACGCTCGGATCGTGCAGTCGATGGCCGACGGCGAGCTCGATGCGCTGATGTGGTCGTTCGCCCCGCCGGCGACCGGAACGCGGCCACGGTCGTTCTCCGAGGTCCCCGCCGTCACACCGGAGTCGACCGCACTGAGCACGGAGCTGCGCCGGCGCGGGTTCCGCTTCGTCGGCCCGACGACGATGTACGCCCTCATGCAGTCGGCGGGCATGGTGGACGACCACATCGAGGGGTGCTGGAAGGCCTGACGTCCCGTCGGGAAAGAGAGCGGGGCCACGGTCCCTCGCCCGATATACTCGGCACATCGGGGGATCTCCCGGCGCACGACGCCGGGTGGCTGCAGGCGCGCGGTCTCCCATCAGACCGTGAGGAGCAGGAGTGGCAACGCGCATGGCCGCGACACCGCCGACGCTGGCGGGGTACAGCTACGTGCGTCCACTCGGGTCCGGCGGGTTCGCCGACGTGTTCCTCTACGAACAGGACATGCCGCGCCGCGTCGTCGCCGTCAAGGTCCTGCTCGCGGATGCCGTGAACCCCGAGGTGCTGCAGACCTTCAACGTGGAAGCCGACATCTCGGCGCGACTGAGCGCCCACCCGTCGATCGTCACGATCTACCAGGCGTCCATCTCGGCGGACGGGCGGCCGTACTTCGCGATGGAGTACTGCCCCGACACGATGAGCGCGCGGTACAAGAAGGCCCCGCTCCCGCTCGCTGAGGTGCTGGACATCGGCGTCCGCATGGCCGGCGCGCTGGAGACCGTGCACAGGGCCGGGCTGCTGCACCGCGACATCAAGCCGTCGAACGTGCTCATCAACTCCCTCGGCGCGCCCGTGCTGGCCGACTTCGGCATCGCGGCCGCCGTCATCGAGGAGGGTGAGGGCGAGACCATCGCGATGTCGGTGCCCTGGAGCTCCCCCGAGGTCCTCCAGGAGCGCGTGTCCGGATCCATCCCCAGCGAGGTCTGGAGCCTCGGCGCGACGCTCTACACGCTGCTCGCCGGCCGCAGCCCGTTCGAGCGCGCCGACCGCGGCTCGAACTCCCGCGATCAGCTCACGGACCGCATCATCAAGGCGCGGTACACGGCGGTGCCCGTCGCGGGCATCCCCCCGATCATCGACGACCTCTTCGCGAGCGCCATGCACCGTGACCCGGCGAAGCGGCCGGCGAGCATGGCCGAGTTCGCGGAGAAGCTGCGCTGGGCGCAGTACGAGCTCGGTATCTCGCCGACCGCCTTCGAGGCGGCGTCGGCGGAGTGGGCCGCGGCGGCGCCGGTGAACTTCTCGGACGCGACCGTCCGCGGGCCCGTCATCACGACGGTCGCGCCCGACTCGCGGAGAGCCGCGCGTGCGGCCCGTCCGCAGGTGGCACCCCGCGAGCGGGACGACGTCCCGGCGAGCACCCGCGGCCGGACCCGGTCGCCCCTGGTCGTCGGCATCGTCGGCGCGGTGATCGGCGCGGCCGCCATCGCGGGGATCGGCACCGCGGCCCTGTTCCTCACGGGGATCCTCTGATGGCGGCAGGAAACCGCACCGGCGCCGACGGCGCGACCCCGCCCCGGGGCAAGCTGATCGCGCTGATCTCGGGGATCCTGGCGCTCGTGGTCGTCGTGGCACTCGCGGTGACGGCGCAGGGGTATCAGTCCCAGGAGGTGCCGCGCCTCGAGCCGGCCGTCTGGGTCATGCGCGACAGCGGACAGTACGCGCGCGTCAACACCGAGCTCGCCGAGATCGACACGGTCCGCGACGTCGACGACCCCGAGGCGGTCTGGCAGAGCGGCTCCAGTACGGTGCTCTTCGCCCAGGGGAACCGGCAGCGGTGGGACGTCGATGCGGCCAGCCCCGCCGATCTGCTCTCCGACAGCTCGGAGGAGGGCACGCCGCTCGCCTCGCAGCCGACGCCCGCCGGGACGCGCGACGTGCTCTCCGCCGGGGTCTACGTGGCCTACCGGACCGACACCGGGCAGGTGTCCGTGTCGACCCTGGCCGCCGGGGCGGGGACAGCCCTCGTCGACCCGTTCGCGGAGGTCGAGGTCGAGGAGGGGGAGGACCCGCCGACCTACACCGCCGACGCGATCGGGCTCTCGCCGGACGGCCTGCTCGTCCTCTACTCCGCGGATGAGGGGGCTGTCCGCCGTTTCGACATCGACGAGCACCGGTTCCTCGGGGAGGAGTCTCCGGTGGCCGATGCGCCCGAGGCGGGTGAGGGTCTGGCGATCGCGGTCGTCGGCGAGCGCTGGGCGATGCTGCAGCCGGGGTCGGGTGAGCTGTGGCTCTCCGGACGCGATGAGGTCGTCGCCCTGGACGTCGCCGAGGACGCACGCCTGCAGCGCGGGGCCGCCGAGGGCGATGCGGTGCTCGTCGCCGATTCCGACGGCCTCGTGTCCGTTGACCTCTCGTCCGGCGAATCCGATCGCGTGGCGGAGGCGTCCGGCGTCCCTGCCGCACCGGTCTCCGTCCGCGGGGAGACCTACGCGGCCTGGCTCGACAGCGGCGGCGGGACGCTGTGGAGCGCGGGGGAGACCACCCCGCTGCAGGTCCCTGACGAGACGCTCGACGCGGCCGCCATCGAGCCGGTGTTCCAGGGGAACGGCGACCGCGCGGTGCTCGTCGAGACCGGGACGGGGCTCATCTGGACCGCTCCGGACGGCGTGCTGATCCCGCTCGAGCAGTGGAAGATCGAGGACGACACGGAGCAGCAGGAGGGCACCATCGTCGTCGAGGACGTGGCGGAGCAGCTGCCGCCGGTCGCGGTCGACGACGCGTTCGGCGTGCGCGCGGGGGAGCACGTCATCCTCCCCGTCCTGCTGAACGATCACGATCCGAACAAGAAGGACGTCCTGACGATCGACCCCGAGTCGGTCTCGGCAGGACTCAGCGACCCCGCGTTCGGGGACCTCGCGCTCGTGGCGAACGGGCAGTTCCTGGTCGTCGATGTGAAGGCGGGCTCCGGCCAGGCGAGCTTCACCTACGCCGTGACGGACGGCGCGGCCGTCTCGCCGCCGGCGACCGTGACGCTGACGGTCGTCGATCCCGGCGTCAACTCGGCCCCGGTCTGGTGCGGCGTCGAGGCCTGCACGCAGGACTGGCCGGCGCCGCAGATCCTGGCCGGCGGCAGCACGATCGTCTCGGCGCTCTCCGGCTGGGTGGACCCCGAGGGCGATGCGTTCATCCTGAGCGACGCCTACGAGACGGACTCCTCGGCGCCGGTGATGGTGGCGCCGACGGACGACGGCCGGGTCGCGATCCGGCACACCGATCCGAACGCCGCGGACGCCGTGATCCCGATCACGGTCGTGGTGCAGGACGTGCACGGTGCGACCGCGGAGAAGACCCTCGAGGTCCAGGTCAGCGGCAGTCCCGCGCTCCAGGCGTCGGCTGTCGCGGTGACCGCGCGCGTCGGCGAGCGGCAGTCCATCCGGATCTCCGATCACCTGTCCGGAGGCTCCGGGTCGTATCGCCTCCTGGACGCCGTCCAGACCGCCGCGACCGCGCAGGGCTTCGAGGTCACCCCGAACGCGGCCGCGGGCACCGTGGAGCTGACCGCGGCGAAGCCGGGCCAGTACGTGGTGACCTACACCGTGCAGGACGTCACGACCCAAGCGGAGCAGTCCGCCGTCATCCGCATCACGGCGGTCGACGGCTCCGCGGCGCTCGCCATGGCACCCCTGACCGCGTTCGTGCGCGAGGGCGAGGACACGACCGTCGATGTGCTCCGCGCCGTGCAGAACACCAGCGGACGCGTGCTGCTGCTGTCCGACGCCGTGAGCTCCACGCCGCAGCTCAACGTGCGCGTGGTCGGCAACGAGAGCCTGCGGGTGAACGGCACGACGGAGGACGGAGAGCCCGGTCTGATCGGCACGGCCACCGTCACGGTCGCGGATGGCGCGGGCGGGGCGGTGCAGGGCACGGTGAGCGTGTTCCTCACCCCGCCGTCGACCGTCACCCGCCCGATCGTCTTCCCGGACGCGGTGACGGTGCGCGCCGGCTCGCTCACGCGCATCGAGGTCGCCGCGAACGACGTCGCGCCACGCGGGGAGCCGCTCCTCGTGCTCCCGGAGGTGACGGGATCCGGCGAGCCGGACGAGCTCGTGTTCGCCGACCGCAACGCTCTGCGGTACCTGGCACCGAAGACGCCCGGCACCTATCGGCTGACGTATTCGGTCTCGCTCGAACGGAACCCGTCGCTGTCCGACGACGGCGTCGTGACGGTCACGGTCGTCCCGCCGGGAACCAACCGCGCTCCCACACCGATCACCCTCACCGGTCGCGTCCTCAGCGGCCAGACGGTCACCGTCCCCGTGCCCACGACCGGGATGGACGGCGACGGGGACCGCGTGGTCCTCTCC
The DNA here is from genome assembly GCF_040686935.1 of Microbacterium meiriae. Classification (NCBI taxonomy): domain Bacteria; kingdom Bacillati; phylum Actinomycetota; class Actinomycetes; order Micrococcales; family Microbacteriaceae; genus Microbacterium; species Microbacterium meiriae. The sequence continues at coordinate 767,352 of NZ_JBFBMF010000001.1, read as the reverse complement.
GGCGTCGATCAGCCGAAGAAGGGCGGCGGCACGGCGACCATCTCGGCGAACGGCGAGGCGATCGTGTACCGGGCGCCGGCCGGCGGAGTGGATGGCGGACAGGTGTCGTTCCGCTACACCGTGCGGGATCCGCAGGGCGAGGAGGGCAGCGGTGCCGTCCGCATCGGCGTCCTCGACGCGGATGTCGACGACGCCGCTCCGGTGACGTTCAGCGATTACGTCCGCGTCGAGGCAGGATCCCGCACACCGGTCGTGCTGGACCCGCGCTCGAACGACCTCGACCCTGCGCAGAGCGAGCTCGAGATCACCGCGCTCGTGCCGAACGCGCCCCCCGTCAAGGGCAATCCGCTGTACGAGCGGCTGAACGCGCTTATCGATTCGGACACCTCCCTGAAGGACGGCCGCGTCGTGCTGCGCGCCGGGGAGACGGCGGGGACGAACTCGTACTTCTACACCGTGAGATCGACGCGGACCGGGAGCACGGCGCAGGGCCTCATCGTGTTGACCGTCACCGAGGGCACGGTCGCCGATCAGCCGGTCATCGCGGACACTGTGCTCACGGCGCGCGACCGTGACGATCTCGCGGACGGCGGTGTCGATGTCGTGACGGACCGGGTGCGGTGGCCGTCCGGCGACGTCTCGTCCCTGCGCCTGAGCCTGTGGGGTGAACAGTCCGGATACACGGTGCGGGGCAACCGGATCATCGGGGAGGCGCCGAAGGAGGGCGCGCTGGTCCCCTTCCAGCTCACCGGCACCGCCGCGGGCGGACGGGACGTGGCCGCCTACGGCTTCCTGCGGATCCCGGCGTTCGACGATATGCAGGTCCAGCTCGTCCCCGGCGCGACACCGGTCGTCGTCGACGAGGACGCGGCCGTGTCGTTCGCGGTGCAGGACTACCTCGATCTGCCGTCGTCGGATGCCGTGGAGATCGGCTCCGGCGCCTTCACTGCTCAGCGGGCCGCAGCGTCGTGCGCGGCCGACGGTCCGCGCAAGGCGGAGTACCGCGCCGGTCGTGAGGCGCCATGGTCGGACACCTGCCTGATCCCGGTGCGCCTGGAAGGTCAGAAGCGCTGGTCCTTCGTCGACGTGCCGGTCAGCATCCGTCCCTCGGAGCCTCAGCTGCTGCTCTCCTCGATCTCGCACACGATCGCCCCAGGGGCCACCGAGAGCGTCGACCTCTACGCCAACATGGCCGCCTGGGAAGGCGGACGCGAGGGCAACGCGGGCTCCCTCGAGTACCGGATCGTGTACTCGGGTTCGGCGTTCGTCGTCACGCAGAGCGGGGCGAAGCTGACGATCGAGGCGCGCGCCGATGCACGACCCGGCAACACCGAGAACGTCAGCGTGACGGTGCCGCAGTACGGTCAGCCGTCGGCCTCCGTGCGCCTGGTCGTCGGCGCGGCCCCGCCCGACGCTCCACGGGGGGGGCACCTTCACGAAGCAGTGCGTCGTCACCAGCGCCAACTGCTCGATCGACGTCGTCGACGTGGCCGGCGAGTACGACCCCTTCGACGGCAAGCCCGGCTCCGGCTTGCGGCTCATGTCGCTCGGGGCAGGCGCGCGCTGCGACGTCGCCTCCATCTCGACGGCCGGCACCAAGACGATCACGGCGAGCTGGCCCCGCGGCGGCCAGGCTCCGGGAGGACAGTGCGTGATCCCGTTCGTCGTGGCCGACGCCCAGGGGCGGACCGGCACGGGAACCCTCACTCTCGACCTGCAGGGCTTCCCGCAGGCGCCGGCGAGCGTCACCACCGTGGGCTTCACCCGCTCGACCGTCGTGCTGGAGGTGCCGCTCGGGGAGGCGCGGCGCGCCCACCCCGGGGTGTCCGGCGTGACCATCCTTCAGGACGGGGCCGCGGCCAACGCCTCCTGCAGTCCGGCCGGTGCCGTGTACCGCTGCACGGTCAGCGGTCTGACCAACGGCGCCCCGCACACCTTCACGGCGGCCGCGGTCAACGCCGTCGGCACCTCGGCGTCCACCTCGCCGCACACGAGCTGGGCCTACGCGGCTCCGGTCGTCGCGAACGCGACGGCCACGCCGGAGTATCGACCTGGTGTCTCGGACCGCGGGCGCGGGGCGGTCAGGGTCTCGATCGACGCCGCCGACGACGCCGTCTCGTTCCGGATCGAGGAGACGGGCGAGGTCATCAACCGCACGGGGGCGACCACCACCGCCGACATCGCGCTGTCGCCGGGAGCGCAGACCCTCACGATCGTCCCGATCAGCCAGTTCCAGCCGCCGACCGGCGGCGGGAACGAGGGTGGTGGCTTCCGCACGTCCGTGACGGTCGCCGGCTCCGTGTACTTCGACCCGGCGGCGACACAGGCGACCGCGGTCTCCAACACGGCGGTGAACGTCTCCGGCATCGCCGCGCAGGCCAACGGCAGCGCCAAGGGCGTCCAGGTCACCTACGTGGCGTGGCGGTCCGGCAACGTCAGCTGCACCGCGAACGGGGACGGCTCGCTGTCGGTCTCCGGCGGAGAGGTGCGCTCCGAGTCCCCCTCTCTGCAGGGGTTGCGGCCGTACCAGCTGTACTACGTCAAGGCGTGCGCGTCGAACGGCTACGGTGTGGCGGAGTCGTCCCCCACGAGCGTCTTCACGTTCACGTTCGTCGACGGCCCCGGTGGCGACACCACCTACACGGTCGCGAAGGACCCGCGGCGCGACGGGAACCGCTACGACTACGGCCTGGCCTCGGCGCCGCGCATCGACGTGGAGAACGGCTTCGTGCCGCAGTACTACATGTACGGGCAGTGGGTCGGCGACTTCGCGCTCACCCCGGACTCGTCCCCGGGGCAGGTCCGTGCCAGGGCCTGCCATGCCACGCAGACCGGCTCGTGCTCCGGAGAGGTGAACATCACCGCGACGACCGCGCCGACGGTGGTCAACGCCGTGTTCCAGCCCTGCATGCCCGTCGTCGAGGGTGATGTCGTGACGGTGTCCGGCGCGGCACGCGGCTCGTACATCCTCGAGGTGACGCCCCTGGTCGACACCCCCGGCACCTTCGACGTGAAGCTCTCGTGGACCGGCGCCTACGAAACACTGACCCCCATCACGCATCGCGTCACGGGCCTGTGCCCCTGATCGCCGAGCACACCGACACGAATACTCTTTCCCTATGCCAGCCACCGCAGCCGCCCCCGTCACCCTCGCCCCCGAACAGGCCTCCTGGTTCGCCGAGACGTTCTCGATCCTGACCGGCAACGTCGAGCAGGCGATCCTCGGCAAGCGCCACGTGGTCGAGCTCGTGCTCGCGACCGCCGTCAGCGGAGGCCACGTCCTCCTGGAGGACTATCCAGGGACGGGCAAGACGGCGCTCGCCCGCGCCGTCGCCCAGACGGTCAACGGAACGAGCAGCCGCATCCAGTTCACGCCCGACCTGCTTCCGGGTGACGTGACCGGCATCACGGTCTACGACCAGAAGGAGGGCACGTTCGAGTTCCACGCGGGGCCCGTCTTCGCGAACATCGTGCTCGCCGACGAGATCAACCGGGCGAGTCCGAAGACCCAGTCCGCGCTGCTGGAGGTCATGGAGGAGGGCACGGTCACGGTCGACGGCGTCACCCGTGCGGTCGGCTCCCCGTTCCTCGTGATGGCGACGCAGAACCCCATCGAGCAGGGCGGCACCTACCGGCTCCCCGAGGCGCAGCTCGACCGCTTCATGATCAAGACCTCCATCGGATACCCGGACGAGGCGGCGACCATGCGCATCCTGCAGGGCGCCGGTCGCCCGAAGACGGTGCTCGACGGCATCGTGGACACCGACACGATCCTCACGATGGCGGAGATGTCGCGCGGCGTGTACGTGAACCCGCTGGTGTCGGATTACATCATGCGCATCGTCGATGCCACGCGCCGGGCGTCCGAGGTCCGTCTCGGTGCCAGTGTGCGCGGCGCCCTCGCGCTGTCCCGCCTGGTGATGACGTGGGCGGCCAAGAACGGACGCACGTTCGTCACCCCCGACGACGTGCGCGAACTCGCCGTCGTCGCCCTCGCGCACCGCCTGGTCCTCGAGCCGGAGGCCGAGTTCGACGGGGTGACGGCCGTGGCCGTCGTCGGGCAGATCCTCCTCGACGTCGAACCCCCGCGCGAGAACGGCACTGCGTGACCTTCAGCACCGAATCCCGCCTGACGCGGACGACCGCGGGCACGAGCACGTCGACGCGGACGTCCACCGTCACGCGTTACGACCGCACGCGCCGCGGTCCCGTGCGCGGCGCGGTCTTCGGCGCGCGTCGCGTCGCCCGCTCCGTGGGCCGCGCGACCAGGGCCACCGTCGGCTGGGTCCGCGAGACGGTGACCACGGCGGGCATGCTCGTGGCCGTCGCGGTGGTGCTCGGTGTGCTCGCCGGGCTGCTGTTCGGCTGGGTGGAGGCCTGGGCGGTGGCCACGATCGCGCTCGTGCTGCTGGTGGCCTGCGTCCCGTTCATCCTCGGTGCCCATGACTACCGGATCGATCTCGTGCTCGATCGCGACCGCGTCGTCGCGGGCGCCGAGATCGGCGCGACCCTGGACGTCCGCAACAACGGCGAGCGCCTCTCGCTCCCCGGTGTCGTGGACGTGCCGGTGGGCGAGGGCCTCGTCGAGGCGCACGTCCCGCTGCTGCGGCCGGGGGCGCATCATCGGGAAGAGCTGACCATCGCCGCGCACCGCCGCGGCGTCATCGACGTGGGCCCCATGACCATCACCCGCGGCGACCCGATCGGCATCCTCCGCCGCGAGCTCCGGTGGCCGGACGTGCAGCGCATCCACGTGCACCCGGTGACCGTGCGGCTCCCCAGCACCAGCGCGGGACTGATCCGCGACCTCGAGGGCACGCCGAGCACCACTCTGGTGGACGCGGACCTCTCCTTCCACGCGGTGCGCGAGTACGTCGTCGGCGACTCGCCGCGCCACATCCACTGGAAGTCCACGGCGAAGACGGGCACCCTCATGGTGCGGCAGTACGAGGAGTCCCGGCACGCGCGCATCGCCGTCATCCTGGATCTCGACCCGGAGTCGTACGCCGACGACGACGAGTTCGAGAACACCGTCAGCGCGGCCGCCTCGCTGGCGCTGCAGGGTGTGCGGGACGGCAGGGACGTGCTGTTCTCGGTGAGCAACGAGATCCCGGAACACGGCCGCGCCGAGGTGCTGTCGATCCGTACGCTGCCCACGGTCACCCCCAAGGGTCTCCTCGACGCGACCTCCACGATCGATCAGACGGCGCGGGTGATGCGGCTCGAGGCCGTCACCGCTCTCACGGCGCAGTCGTATCCCGACCTCTCGATCGGGTTCCTGCTCACCGGTTCCGTCCTGCCGATCGAGCGTCTGCGTCACGCGGCGGTGAAGCTCCCGGCAGCCGTGGAGGCCGTCGCGGTGCGCAGTGAGCTCGGCGCGCAGCCGACGATGCGGACGGCCAGGGAGCTCGCGGTGATGACCCTCGGTGCGCTCGGCGACCTCCCCCAGATGCTCGCCCGCGGAGCGCTGCGGTGAGCGCCGGCGGGCCGAAGCGCGGACGCGCGCGATCCGGACGGGGGTTCGTGCCGTCGGCGCTCCTGCTCTGGTCGTTGGGATACGTGCTGGCCGGTGTGCTCCTCGCCACGGCGGCCGCCTGGCCCGTCTACGAGTCGTCCCGAGCCCTCGCCGTCGGGATCATCGGCGGCCTCCTCGGTATCGCCCTCGCCGTCGTCGCGCGCGTCCTGCGCTGGGGAACGCTGCTCGCCGCGGTTGCCGCGGCCGGCGTGTACCTGCTCGTCGCGGTGCCCCTCGCGATCCCCTCCGCCCTCACCTCCGTGCCCGCGTTCCTCGGCGGTGTGCGGGATGCGGTGCTCGGGGTCGTGCTGGGCTGGAAGCAGATGCTCACGCTGAATCCGCCGCTGGGGGAGTACCAGGCAGTCCTCATCCCCTTCCTCGTCGTGATGCTGTTCGGCTCATTCGTCGCCACGCTGCTCGTCTGGGGCGGGGGCAGGCGGGCGGCGGCGGCCGTCCCGGTGGTGGTGGCGATGAGCGTCTTCGGGATCGCCTTCGGTGTGAGCGGGACGTCCTCTCCCGTGACGGTGGCGGGAATCCAGCTCCCCGCGCCGCGCGAATGGCTGGTCGGGGTGGCGGTCTTCGTGGTGTCGCTGGTCTGGCTCGTCGGGCGCACGCGCCTGCAGCGCGCCGCCGCGCTGCGCAGCGTGGCGGCGGCGAACATCTCCCGTCGCGCGACCCCCGCCTGGCTCACCGTGCGCCGGCACCTCCTCTCGGCGGGGCTGGCCGTGGTCGCCCTGGCTGCGGGCTTCGCGATCGCCCCCGCCGCGGCCGGCTGGTCCGACCGCTCCGTGCTCCGCGACGAGATCGAACCCATGGTCGTGGTGCAGGAACAGCCGAGTCCGCTCAGCTCCTACCGGTCCTGGTTCTCCGGCGACACGCTGGACACGCCCGTGGTGCAGCTGGAGGGCGACCCCGGCGCCGTGGACCGCCTCCGCCTGGTGACCCTCGACGCGTACGACGGCGAGGACTTCCACATCGACGCCGACGACCGCTTCAGTCGTCTGCCGCGCTCCGCCCTCCCGGGCTCCGGCCGGGTGACGCTGGAGGTGACGATCGGCGACGCCTACCGCGGGATCTGGGTGCCGGCACCCGCCGGACTCGCGGAGGCGCCCGAATTCTCCGGGGAGCGTGCCGACGCGCTCGCCGACGGCTTCCATGTGAACGCCGACGGCGACACCGCGATCACCGTCGCCGATGCGCCCGGTGGCGGGGAGGGCCTCGTGCCCGGTGACCGCTACTCCGTGCTGATCGATGCGCCGGAGAAGCCCGGCGACATCACGGCCCTCCAGGGCGGCCGGTCGACCCTCGACGCCGATCGATACCCCGCGCTCGTTGAGTGGGCGGAGATGCAGGAGCAGCCGCGCACCGGCGCCGGCTACCTCGAGCTGATCGATCGCCTCCGGTCGCGGGGCTACCTGAGCCACGCGCTGCTCGAGGATGCCTCCGCTGCGGGGTGGATCGCGGCGCTCCAGGCGTCTGAGGGATACGCGTTCGCGCCCAGCTACGCCGGACACTCGGCCGCGCGCATCGAGGAGCTGTTCACCGAGCTGACGGAGCAGGAGCGGCGGGCCGGTCCCGACGCCGACCCCGAGCTGCTCGTGTCGGCGGTCGGTGACGACGAGCAGTTCTCCGTGGCCGCGGCGCTCCTCGCGCAGCACTGGGGTCTCGAATCCCGTGTGGTGCTGGGCGCACGACTCGCGACGGCGGAGGAGGTCCCGGGGATCCCGGCCTGCACCGAGGTCTGCACCGGCGCGAACATGAGCGCCTGGGTCGAGGTGCGTGCTTCGGGCGACGAGTGGATCCCGGTCGATGCGACGCCGCAGTACGCGATGCTGCCGAGCGCCATCACCGAGGGAGAGCAGCTGCCGGAGCACCCGACCGTTCCGGAGCAGCCGCGGTCCGAGGCACTGGACCCGCCGCAGGCGCAGAGCGACGCGAACAACGACGCGCCCCCGCTGGAAGAGCCGGGCTCGGAGGTCCTCGCCTTCCTGCTGCCGATCCTCACCGGGGCCGGACTGGGTCTGCTCGCCCTGCTCCTGCTGGCCCTGCCGTTCCTTGTGCTCCTGGTCGCGAAGAGTCGACGTGCCCACGCGCGCCGCACGGCCCCGGACCCCGAGGTCCGGCTCGCCGGCGCCTGGGAGGAGCTCGCCGACGTGTACGCCGACCACGACGTGCCCATGGTCGCGCAGGGCACCCGGACGCAGCGCGCACAGTCGAGCGGTCGTGCGGCCGCGCAGCGGCTGGCCGCTCTCGTGGACCGCGCCGTCTTCGCCGAGCACCCGCCGACTCCCGACGACGCGACGGCCGCGTGGGCGATCGTGGATGCGGAGCGAGCGGAGCTGGCGAAGACGGGGACGCGGTGGCAGCGTCTGCGCACGCGTGTGCGGCCGACGTCTTTCGTCGCGAGGACGCGCTCCCTGCGTCTCCCCGGCTTCGGCGCGCGACCCACGCTCGGTACGCTCGGAGGGACCGGTTCACTGGATGACCGGAAGAAGGGGGACTCATGACCGCGCCCGCGGACTCCGGTCCGGCCACGATGCTCGCCATCATCGTCGGACTCGGCCTGCTCGTCGGCCTGGCCGTCTACGTCTGGTACGCCCTGGCGCTCTCGCGCCTGTTCCCCCGCATCGACGGGGAAGGGTGGAAGGGATGGGTGCCCGTCCTCAACGAGGCCGAGATCCTCGCCCGCGGGGGAGTGCCCGCCTGGTCGGTGGTCTTCTACTTCATCCCGCTCGTGCAGCTCTACGGCATCTACCTCAAGGTCGTCGCCACGCATCGCATCAACCGGCGGTTCGGACGGGGCGCGGGGATGACGGTCCTCGCCATCCTCCTGCCGCCCGTGTGGGCGACCATCCTCGCGTGGGGCCCGGCGCCCTATCCGGAGGGGGACCGACTCGCGGCGCTCCAGCCGGGTCCGCGCCGTAGTGCTCCGCCTTCCGCGGCTCCCGCGCGCGACGCCTCGGGGTACACGATCCCCTCCCTCGCTCCGGCGGGGAACGGATCGCCGGAGGCGCCGTCGCTGATCTTCCCGGACTACGCCGCGCCGCCCGCGGTCGCTCCGACCCCACCCCCGGGTGCCCCGCCGACCGCGGGTGCGCCGCAGGGCGAGCCCGCGGCACCGAGGTCGTTCGCGCCGCCGGTGTTCGCTCCGCCTGCCGCGCCGCCGGCTCCGTCGTCCTCGACGCCGTCTCCGTCGTTCGCACCACCGGCGCCGCCCGCGCCGTCGCCCGCGGCTGCTCCCGTTCCGCCGGCTGCGCCCGTTCCGCCGACTGCCTCGATTCCGCCTGCTGCCCCGGTTCCGCCGGCGGCGCCCGTGCTTCCGCCCGCGGTGGCTCCGACACCACCGTCCCCGGCCGCACAGCCGACGCCCTCCGCTCCCGCGCAGCCGACGACCGGCATCATGGCCGCGATGGGCGACGTACCGCCGGCCGCCCCGCAGCCGGCGCCGGCCCCTGCTCCCTCCGTGGACTCGTCGCCGAGCGAGGAGCCCGCTGCCCCCGCGCCGGCTCCGGAGGCGAACCGTGTCGTCCGACCCGTGCCGCCCTCGTTCCGCGACGGCGGTCAGCCCGAGGCCCCGCAGATGCCCACGATCCGCCCTGTTCCGTCGATGACGGCTGCGGCACCCGCGGCGGAGCAGAGCGCGCCGGCGCCTGCCCCCGCGACAGAGGCGCTCGCGGTCCCGGGCGGTCTGGTCCCCGACGTCGACAAGACCGTGGTGACACCGCGCCCGACCGACGACGACCTCGATGCCACGGTGGTGGTCGCCCGCAAGCGCGGCGTGCGGCGGGTCCTCGTGCTGGACGACGGTCGCCGGTTCTCGCTGTCCGGTGCGAGCGTCGTGATCGGCCGGAACCCCACAGGCGAGCCGGGCGAGCAGCGGCTGGCCATCCCGGACACCACGCGCACGCTGTCGAAGACCCACGCCCGCCTGGTGGTGCAGGAGGACGAGTGGCGACTGACCGACCTGCACGCCACCAACGGCGTCGTGGTAGTCGCGGACGACGGCTCGGAGACCCTCCTGGACGCCGGGGAGAGCGTGGTCGGCACCGGCCGGTTCATCCTGGGCGAAGTGGGCATGCACGTCGTCGCGGAGCGCGATTCGTGACGGTGGAATCCGTCGTTCTCCGGGTCGCCGCGCTGACCGACACCGGGCTCACGCGGACGGCCAACGAGGATGCGGTGCTCGACGCACGCCCGGTCTTCCTGGTCGCCGACGGCATGGGCGGTCACGACGCCGGTGACCGCGCCAGTGCGGCCGTCGTCGCCGCCTTCGAGCCGTTGCGGGGGCGAGCGGTCGACGTCGGCGACATCAGCGACGCTCTGAGCCGTGCCACGGCCGTGGTCGAGGCGATCGCCGCCGCGCACAAGCGCGGCGCAGGCAGCACCGTGACGGGTGTGGCCCTCGTGGAGCACGAGGGCGCGCCGCACTGGCTCGTCTTCAACGTCGGGGACTCCCGGGTCTACCGGCACCACGGCACCGAGCTGGCGCAGCTCACGATCGACCACTCCCTCGGGCAGGAGCTCGTCGATGCCGGGGAGCTCCGCCCCGAAGACCTCGCCTCGTTCTCGCGCCGCAACGTCATCACGCGGGCGGTCGGCGCTCCGGACAGCACCGCGGACAGCTGGCTCCTCCCCGTCGTCGACGGTGAACGGCTCCTGCTGTGCTCCGACGGGCTCACCGGCGAGGTCAGCGACGAAGCCATCCGTGCGACGCTGACCATGAACGGCCGTCCCGAGACAGCGGCGGCGGCTCTGGTGCGCCGCGCGCTGCAGGGCGGCGGACGCGACAACGTCTCGGTCCTCGTGATCGACGTCGTCTCCGGCGGCGCGCGGACCCGTGCCGACGACGCGACGGGCGGACGGGCCGCGGTGTCCGCGCTCACCGACTCGATGCTCGACGGCACGACCGTCCCGGTACGGGCGCGATGAGCGGCGACGAGGTCGAGGAGACCGTCATCCTGACGCGGCGGGACCGCCGGCGGGCCGAAGCGGCCGTCGACCCGGTGCCCCCGGCGGCCGATGACACATCGTCCGCCGTCGACGAGGCGACCATCGTGGTGGATCGCGCGAAGCCGGCTCCGGCTCCCGACCGGACCGACGATGCCGCAGTGGACGCGCCCGAAAGCACCGTCGCCGATGAGCCGGACGATGCCGGGCCCGAGGACGCCGCGGGTGAGGCCATCGACGACGCGACCGTGGTCGTCGATCGGTCCGCACCTCCGGCGGCCGACGCCCCCGAGGACGCCACCGTGGCGGTCGCGCGTCCGGCTCGACGCCTGCGGCGGAAGAAGGGTGCCGCCGCAGCAGGCGACGGCATCGCACCCGAGACCGCCGGGCCGCAGTTCACGGTCGATTCCTTCGCCGCCCCGGACGGTGCACCGGCCCCCGCGATCTACAAGCCCCGACCGGCACCCCGCACCCCCGTCGCCCCGCCCGTCGTCGTCGGGGCGGCCGCACCCACGCGGGTGGTGGAGCCCGGGCTGCCCTCCGTCGCCAAGCAGGCGCAGCGGTGGAGCGTCTTCACCCTCGCTGCGACCGTCGGCGCGAGCGTCGTGTCGGTGGCCGGTCTCGTGGTGCTGGGCTTCGTCGTCTTCGGCTGAGGAAGCAGGCGCCGTGCGGTCCTCGCTAGGGTGGGACGTCGGGAGAGGGGACGGACGGATGGATCAGGGTGTGAAGCGGTCGGCGACGACGAGCAACACGTCGCGCAGGCCACGTGTCGCCGGCGTGTTCGCCCTCGTGTTCGGTGCTCTGACGACGATCGTCGCGATTCCCTCGCTCGTCGCGGCGTGGACCGATCCGGGATTCCTCTTCGCGGGTCTGGTGGCTCTGGTCGTCGCAGCGGTGTCGTTCCTCTTCGCCGGCTTCGCCTTCCGGTTCGTCCGGGAGCCGTCGACGACGCTCACCGCGATGACCCCACTGCTCTGGCTCGTCGCGGCGGCGCTCTTCGTCGGTGTGCTGGGCAGCATGGGGGCCTTCGTCTACGGTCAGGTCGTTCAGAACCAGCAGAGCGCGGCCGTCGGGCTGCTCCTGCTCCCGTTGGCGGGAGGTGTCATGATCACCGGTGCGGTGCTCGTGGGGGCGGTCGTCAGGGCGCGACGGGCGGCAGCCGCCGGCCGGTGAGTCGGCCTCTGACTCTCAGACCTCGGGCTCGGGGCGGTCGAGGAGGCCGCCCTGTCGTTCGACGTCGGCCGCCGCGTCGGGCGTGGACTCCCGGCGTCGCCGGAGCACGATGAGGATGCCGAGGACCCCGAGCAGGGTCGCTCCGGCGATCGCGGCGATCAGCGCCACCTCGCGGGTGAGGATGAAGGGCGGCACGCCGTGGTCGGGGTCGACGCTCACGACCGGGGGTCGCACCGCGCTCTCCGCCGTGTCGAAGAAGGGGCTGACGGGCCCGCGCGTGGTGGGGTCGGGGAGGAGCTGGATGGCGGCCGACGGCCGGATGAAGCCCCAGCCGTTCACGTCGTCGCGGTTGTCGGCATCGGCGCGGAGTGCGGTGGCCGTCAGTCGATACGCCCACCCCGCCGGAGGATCGTCCGGGTGCGCCTGGGCGACCAGCGCGGCCGCCGCGCTCACGTAGCCGGTCGCGAAGCTCGATGCCGGGGCGTCGGAGGCGAACAGGCAGTCGCCGCCTCCCGTCGCCGCGGTGAGCACGTTCGCGCCGGGGGCCGTGACGCCAACCTGCGGCCCGTGGATCGAGCTGTCGGTCGCGAGGCCGTTGGCGTCGGCCGCGCTGACGCCGAGGGCCTGTTCGTAGGCGGCGGGATACCGGGCTCCGTCTTCCGCCTCGGGGTCGGAGGCCCTGTTGCCGCCGCTGGCGACGACGAGCGCTCCGACGGCCGCCGCGTGCTCCACCGCGCCTCGCAGTTCGGGGGAGTCCGTCGCCTGCGATGAGGAGACGTTGATGATGTCCGCGCCGTTGTCCGCCGCCCAGTTGATGCCGTCGGCGAGGCGCTGGGCGCTCGGGCCCCACCCCTTGTCGACGTCCTGCGGCGAATCGCTGCGGAACGCGCGCACGGACAGCAGGCGCGCGTCGGGGGCGAGGCCCACGACACCGGAGCCGGAGACGGGCTGCGCCGCGATCTGTCCGGCGATGGCGGTGCCGTGCCCGGTCAGATCGCTCAGCCCGTCGCCGCGTTCGCCGTCGCCGACGAGGTTCACGCCGCCGACGACGACACCGGCGAGGTGCGGGTTGCCGGCGTCGATTCCGGAGTCGACGACCGCCACGACCACGCCCGTGCCCGTCGCGAGGCGGTTCGCGTCCTCCGCCCCGAGGGCCGCGAGTGCCGACGGCGTCTCGGGAGCGAACACGACGGTGCCGGGCTCGCAGGCGCCGGTCGCCATCGACACGATCGTCGCCGGAGCGGTCGGCGCGGCCACCGCGGCGGCCGGCGTCCCCCATACGGCAGCACCCACCACGAGGGTGGCGAGAGCGGCGCGGCGGCGCATCACTCGTCTCCGGAGCCGGGCGACTCTCTCGCGGCCTCTGTGGTCAGCGCCGGCCCGGCGGCGAAGAAGTCGATCCACGCGCTCGGCACCCGCCCGACGTCGCCGGGGGCATAACCGAGCTGGGCGAGCGGTCCGCTGGCGGCGTCCTCCGCCGACTCGTCCGGCACGGCGCCCGGGATGGCGTAGGCGGTTCCGGACTCGTCGACGAGCACGGCCATGCCCACCGCCTCGTCCGACGGGCCGCTCGTCTGCACGAGGGCCCCACCACCGACCGTGACGGCGACACGGTCGCGGTCCTCCGGCAGCTCGGTGCTCGTGGACCCGAGGACGGTGCGGGCGTCGTCGCCCAAGACCGCGCACGGGGTCTCGCCGGAGGCGAGCGGCGTCAGCGGAAGCGTGGGCCAGTCGTCGCCACCGGCGTTCGGCACGGTGGGAACGTCGGCCACCTCCGCCGGCGACACCTCTTCCTCATCCGCGCCGGCCTCCTGCGCGCTGCCGAGCAGGTAGAGCTGGTACGCGAGCGGGCTGAGGCGCGCGAGCTCTCCGGTCGCGAGGGCCACGTAGCGCTCGTCCGCGGGGCTGCCCTGCACGTGCACGATCGTGCCCGCCGTCAGGTCGGTCCCCGGCACCCGGGCGCCGACGGCGTTCAGACGGATCGGCTCGAGGTCGGCGCCGCTCTCGAAGAGGTTGAGCCAGCGTCCGTCGACCTCGATGACGTCGCTGGTGCCGAGGCCGACCGCGCGCAGCACCGCGTTGGCGTCGTCGGCGGGGACGGCATAGCGGAGGCCGTCGGCGATCACGAAGAGCTCGTCGCCGCGCTGCACCACGGCGCCGGTGCCGGTCGAGGGCGTCGCGATCGGCTTCCCCGACAGCGAGACGGCGGTGCCGGTGGCGTCGTCGACGCACGCGGTCCACGCCGTGTTGATGAGGGCGCTCGGGGTGGGCAGGTCGTCAGGGGCGCCGAGGATGCCGATCGAACCGCCGACCGGGATGCCGTCGAGGGCGGCCTGATCCGTGCGCACGACCTTGAATTCGCCGGCGGGGATGAGCAGGCGGGCGCTGGCCGTGTTGATGACGGGGTACAGCGTCCCCTCGACCGAGACGTAGCGGGCGCCCGTGTCGGTGGCGACGATGAGGCGGTTGTTCTGCCAGTCGCCGGGGAGTCCCGGCTGCATGATGCCCCAGAACACGCCGACGAGGATCACGCCGACGGTGAGGGCGATGCCCGCGATGACGGCGCGCAGCGGCTTGGCGGGTTCGAGCTCCTTGCCGCCGGGGGCGCCGCCGGTGAAGGCGGAGAGGAGCCGTCGTCGGCTGAAGCCCTGGGCCTCGATCAGGTCCTTCTTGGTCGCCATCGGTCAGACGAGCCCCGCCGTGATGACCCCGAGCGGGAGCAGGAGGGCGAGCGCGACGACCTCGACCGTGTCGCCGAGCCGCGTGAGGCGGAGGCGGGCCTTGGGTGTGAGCAGCGTGAGGCCGATGAGGACCACGGTCGCGACCACGAGGATGAGCAGCATCCAGGTGCGCACGTCCGGGAGGGTCAGAGCGACGGTCACACCGGTCGCGGCGAGGCCGATGGCTCCGATCGCCATCAGCACGAGCACCCCGAGACGGGCGTGCATCTGCCGCGACTGGAACATCATGCCGACGAAGGCGAGTACGCACAGCACGGCGCCCGTGACACCGCTGGCGGCGACGAGCGGGGTCGCGATCAGGGCGGCGAGGCCGAGCGCGGCACGGAGCGCGATCAGCGTGCGGGTACCGGCCGCGGCGCGACGCTTCACCTCCTCGGCATCGATGGGCTGCGGTGCGGAGAACATGTCGGCATCACTCTGCGGCGAGATCACCCGGATGCGGGTGGAGCTCAGGGCCAGCCAGGGGATGCCGTTCGCGAGCAGCGCCGTGGTCGCGAGCATCAGGGCGTACGAGGCGAGCGGATCGCCGAAGACCGCGGCCGCCGTGGCCGTGATCCCGACCGAGGCGCCGAGGGCGATGGGCACGAGGTGGATCTCGGGCTTGTCCTGGGTGACGGCCAGGCTGAGGCCTCCGACGACGACGAGTCCGAGCCCGAGAGCGGCGAGCGGCCAGCCCCAGATGCTCTGCGCGGGGACCGCGAGGTAGCCCGCGAGCCCGCCGTACGCCGCGGCGGTGAGTCCGAGCGCATGACCGGCCTCCGGCTGCCGCAGCCGCATCAGCACCGCGGCCGCGACGCTGAGCACGACCGCGCCCGATCCCGCGATGATCGCCGGGAGCAGAGACGTCGGCGGCGTCGCGACGAGGAGCACGGCGCAGAGGGCGAGGAAGGTGAGGCTGACGAAGAGGGCGGTGCGGGAGCTGTCCGCGGGCGTCCAGGAGTTGTGCTGCTCCGCCGTCGCGTCGATCACGGCTTCCACGACGTCGTCGTAGATGCGCGGCTCGCGCATGAGCCCGCCGCGTACCAGAGTCAGCAGCTCGCCGTCGTGCACGCCCTGGGCCGCGGCGCCGCGAGCGGGGTCGAGGGGTGTGCCATCCGCCCGCTGCAGCGCGTATCCGCCGTGCGTGAGGGTCGGATCCAGCACGCCCAGACTCCGAGCGAAGCCGGGGATGATCTCGACCAGGGGGACCTGCGATGGCACCCCCACGTCGAGCCTGCGGTCGTCGCTGACCACGGAGATCCGCAGCACGGTTCCTGCCACGGTGCCGCTCTGGCTCATATCGGTGGTGTCCCCCCACGTGTGCGATGCTCTCCCGCCGCAGGCGTTGCGGGGGTCCGGCCCGGACTCACTCTAGTTGACAGGCCAGATACTATCTGTTGCGAACGCGTGGACGAGCGATGGCGGCGTCGCGCGACCGGAGGAAGGCGGGGGAGATGTCGGAAGAGATGAAGATCGGCGGCTCGCAGATCGAGGCGCTGGTCGGTGAGCTCCGTGGGGCGCGCGACGAGATCGCGCGACTGCTCGGCGACCTGCAGGCGAGCCTGGACCGGCTCGCACGTGAGTGGAGCGGCGAGGCCCATCGCGCATATGCGCACGCCCAGGGGCGCTGGAATGCACTGATGCAGGAGATGCAGGACGAGCTCGACCGCGTGCAGCGGCGGACCGGGGACTCGAACGACGTCTTCGCGAACGCACAGCGGTCCACCAAGAGCTTGTGGAGTGAGGCATGACGAATCACGATTCGACGCATGAGCGTCTGGGAGCCCTGCGCGCGGCGGACCCCGAGATCTGGACAGTGTCCGACGATGATGGGCTCGTACAGGTGTCGGTCGGGGCCGACGGTGCGTTCGACCTGCTGCGCCTGTCGCCGCAGTGGTGGCGATCGGTGCGCGCGGAGGATGTCGGTCCGCTGATCCTGCGGCTGTTCCATGCGAGCGAGGCGTCCAGGAATCAGACGAAGGTGGAACTGGAAGAGGAGCTGGGGCACCGCGCCTCAGCGGGCGAGACCGCCCCCACCGTGGAGACGCCGAGAACGCAGGGCCGCGCCGCCCTCAGCGCTCGGCTCGGCAACCTTCTCGCCGCGTTCTCGGAACTCGATGACTATCGGCGATCCGTCGAAGCAGCGACGCGCGAGTCGATTCAGCTGCGCAGCCCGTCGGGAAACGTGACTCTCGAGCTGGTCGGCGGGACTCCTCGCGCCCTGGACGTCGACCCCTACAACGTCCAGTTCACGCCCGAACAGACTCTCGCGTCCGAGATCGTCGGACTGTTCCAGGAAGCGGACCATTGGCTGCGTGATCAGCGTGACCGCGTGCTCGGTGACCTGCCGGAGCTCGAGGCGGTCGTGTCATCCGTCCGCGCCCGCACCCACCCCTCGCACTGACCACCCCTGCACCCGCATAGCGACGACGGAGGACCATGAGTTACGAAGACTATGAGGCGGCGCTCGAAGATCTCGAGGCGGACTCGAAGGTGTGGAGCGACCTGTCCACGACGTACGGCGAAGTGGCCGGGATCGTCGAGGAGTGCGCACTGGCCCGATTCGAGATGGACGGAATCGGACACATGGTCGGTGCCGAAGAGAACTACAACACGGCGCAGGACACGATCTCGACGCTCGTCGACGATGCCAAGATCGCGCTCCAGGCCGTGTCGGACAAGCTTGTCCAGACGAAGCGGAACTACGAGGCGGCCGACGGCTACTCGCAGTGGTTGCTGGATCAGGACTGAGCCGGAGCCTCGGAGAGGAACAACATGGAGTTCATCACACCCACCGACCAGGGTTCGTTCGACGACCTGGTGCGCAACGTCACCGACGGCATCGCCGAGACCGGCCAGAAGCTCACGGAATGCAACGAGGCGTACGACGCCAAGAAGGGCGACATCAGCCTCTGGGATAAGTTCCTCGACTGGTTCAAGAACACCATGAACGAGGTCAGGGAACGTCTCAACGACGCCATCGAGAAGTACAACGAGTTCGTCGCCACGATCGCCGACTATCTGAGTCCCGGCAATCCGTTCGCGATGTACGCGAAGCACGACAAATGGATCACGGTCAAACAGAAGATCACCGGCTCCAAGACGACGATCGAAGGTTCCTACCTGCGCGCGGACAGCACGTGGAAGGGCGACCCCGGCGATGGCTACGGTGACCTCGCGGAACGGCAGAAGGCCGCGATGGACACCCTGGCGGGGTACACGGACTCGATGATGGACTTTCTCAACGAGTATGCGGAGAAGATCCTCAACGCGTGGATCGACTTCGGTGAGCGGATGATCACCTACATGCTCGACCAGGTCGATGCGGCGTCCGAGTTCATCTCGGCAGACCCGCTGAAGTGGCTCGACATCGTGCCGAAGATCGTGAATGTCTGCACGAACCTTGCGCAACTCGCGGTGGACATGACGGCGCAGCTGGCCCGGAACTTCACCGCATCGAAGAGCACCGCCGACTCGCTCAAGCAGGGGATGGCCAATCTCTACGGCTTCCCGAACGGCACCTGGCCGGCTGCCGTCATCTACTGAGGTGATCATGCACGAAACCCGCATCCGCCGTGCGCGGAAACTGCTCGCGTGGACGGGGGCCCTCTGCCTGGCCGCCTCCATGAGCGCGTGCGCTCCGGCGTCGCCGGTGCAGCCGATCGCGACAAGCATCGACGACCTGCAGGCAGAAGCCACGGTCGAGAACTTCTTCGAACTCCTCGAGGACGGAGATGCGCGATCGGCGGCGTTGATGACCGACCTCGACGTCGACATCGACGCCGACGAGGCGCTGCTGCTCGCCGACGAGGTGTACTCGTCTGTCGATTCGAGGCCTGAACTCGTCGAGGTCACCCGGGCGGAGACGGTCGCGGACGGCGCGCAGGTACAGGTGCGGTACCAGGTCGGAGACGACACCAGGGACGAGACCATGCGCCTCGTCCGCATCCCGAAGGAGGGCACGGTCCCGGAGCATCGCCTCGTCCATCTGTCGTCCGAGACGGTCGGGGTGGACATGTCGGGTGCGGAACGGCTGCCCGACGGCACGGAGTACCGCATCAACGGCGTGGACGTGACCGCGGCGATCGTCGCGGCAGTGCAGAATGCGTCCGCCACGGGAGGGACACCGCGCGTGCTGGCGTTCGGGGGCAGCTACCCGATCGACGTCATGGTTCCGGGTGGCGACGGATTCACCGACACGTTCCTCCTCGAGGTCCCCACCTTCGTCGGTGGCGATTCAGCCGGCGAAGGATTCGCGGACTTCGTCCGTCAGCACGGGTTCTGAGTGGTGAGGGCACTCATTCATCGATCGAACATAGAAATTTCGATACGGATCTGTCCAGGCCGTTGGAAATGGGCACCGACCTGCCTTAGCCTATGTGCGGAAACAGATTGGTCGGGGGTTGTTCCGAAGTCGTCCCGTATCGGGAAGGCGCTCCCCCGCGTGTGTCCTCATGGGGACCGGAGGGAGTGAGTAATGGCTGATGTCATCTCCGCAGAAGAGGGGGCTCTGCGTCGCGGAGCCCAGGCCGTGCGGGAGACGAAGTCCGGGATCGATCAGCAGACCAAGAAGGTCCGCGGTGAGATCGAGCAGCTGCGCGGGTTCTGGACGGGTGCGGCTGCCGCATCGTTCACCACGCTGATGTCGCGGTGGGACGAGCAGGCTCGTCAGCTCAACGAGGTCCTCGTGACGCTCGAGGATGCCCTCGCCGGCACCGAGCGCGACCAGGCCGCGACCGAAGAAGCTCACCAGCAGACCATCTCGGGCCTCGGCTCGATGATGGGCGCCTGAGCGCAGACCGCAGAGATTTCAAGGAGAACATGATGCAGTCGATGTCCGTTCGCCCGGAGCAGGTCAACGCTCTCGCGGCGCAGATCCGCAGCGGGTCGCAGGGTATTCGTTCCGAGCTGGACCGCCTCGAGTCCGAGGTCGGCAAGCTGCGTGCGGCGTGGGATGGTGCCGCGCAGCAGGCCTACGACCAGGCGCAGGCCAAGTGGAACCGCTCGCTGAGCGAGATGCAGCAGCTGCTCACGCAGATCGCCGGGAAGACCGAGGAGATCTCGGGTCAGTACGTGCAGACCGACAAGTCGGCTGCGGGGCGCTTCGGCGCGTGAACCCGGGGCGCGGGTCTGGCGCAGCGATGCGTCGGGCCCGCGCCGTCTGCTGTGCTTTTCGGTGAGCCACCGGACAGTACAGCAGGCGTGACGGGATCGCCGGAGGAAAGAAGAGGGGGCGTCGATGACCATCGGAATCGACTTCGATCAGATCATGGCCGAGCTCAAGCGGCTGGCCCGTGAAGCGGCGGCTTTTCCTGCCGCGAACGAAGTCGCCGTGTCCGAGGGTGGCACGTCGAAGGCGACGGATGAGTTGCGGAACGCGGTGGCCTACGCGGCGGGACGTCTGAGCGTGGCCACGCAGAATGCTGTGGACTCCTTGAACGACACGCAGGAGACGATCCGTCAGGCCGTCATGATGATCGCGGAGCAGGACGCAGCCATCGCTGATGACTCGAAGCTGATCCTGTCGCTCCTCGACTCCGCCGTCGCGCAGAGCGACTCGGACACGAGCGCGGAGGCCGACTACTGATGCGACGCGGTGTGCTACCCGGCGCATCCACTGCGGTCGCGTCGATCGTCGCGCTGGCGCTTCTCCTCCCTGCGTCCGCTCACGCAGCGACGCTGGAGTCGGGTCTGTGGTGGTTCGATCGCGGAAAGGTGCAGGCAGCGCACGATGCGGGCTTCGACGGCACGGGCGTCACCGTCGCGGTCATCGACGGTCAGATCAATCCCGACGTGGTCGGTCTCCGCGGCGCCGATCTCGAGGTGAAGGACTCCTACTGTCGGGACGCCGAGGGAGACCCGGTGCCAGCGACGTCGACCGATTATGTGGCGGCGTCGCACGCGACGCACGTCGTCTCGATGATCGCAGGGACCGGAGATGCCCCGGCAGGCGGCCTTCCCGTCACAGGGGCCGCGCCTGGTGCGAAGGTCCTCTACTACCCGGCCATCGTCACTGATGGGGTGTTCGACACCGCGATGGGGGAGAAGTTCGACGAGCAGTGCCTGCTCGAAGACGGCAGCACGGTCATGGCGGATGGCACCACCGGGGTGTCGCGTGCGATCGAGGATGCGGTAGAGGATGGCGCCGACATCATCTCCATCTCCCTCGATGGGTTCGATCTGACCGACGCCCTCGCCAAGGCGGAGGCCGCCGGCGTGATCGTGGTGGCGGCTCTTCCGAACAACTCCGGGGTGGCCTCGCAGCCTGCGTCGGGCAACGGCGTCGTCGCAGTGCAGTCGTTCGGTGCCGACGGGAAGATCCAGAGCTCCACCACCATCGAGGGTGTGGGCGATCCTTCCCCGAATCAGAGCGACGACGTGATCGTCGCTGCGCCCGGGATGGGTCTGCTCGGGCAGGGCAGCGAGAACTCCTGGGACGAGCAGGTCCTCCTCACCGGCACGTCGTATGCGACGCCGATCGCGGCGGGCTTCCTTGCCGTGGTGAAACAGAAGTACCCGGATGCCACCTCAGGTCAGCTGCTGCAGAGCCTCATCCGCAACACGGGCACTAAGGGCGAGCACGAGCCGGAGTGGAACGACAGCGTCGGCTATGGAGCGGTCTCGCTGACGGGGATGCTCGCTGTCGATCCGACGGCGTACCCGGATGTCAACCCGATCTTCGATGCAGACGATCCGGACGCCCTGCCGTCGGCGGCTGACGTCCGCGCTGCTGCAGCGGCGGCGACGCCGGCGCCGACCGCCGACAGCGACGATCCTGGCGAGACCTCGTCCACGCAGGACGCGTTGGTGCCGCTGCTCGTCGGGGGCGGCATCCTCGTCGCTGTCCTTCTTGTGGGCGGCGTCATTCTCGCGGTCGTGCTCACACGATCTTCACGACGACGGAACAACGAGCAAAGGGGAGCCCATGGCCGGTAAGCAGGCTGGTGGCGGTTACGAAGCGGAACTCAATCGCATCCGAGCTGTTGAGGACTGGCGCATCCCGAAGGCTCCTGCGCTTCAGAACGCGCTGCGGTCGTTGGACAGTGCGCTTGCTGCTGTGCTCGCATCGTCTGCCTGGGAGGGGAGCGCTGCTGAGAGCGCCAAGACGTCGCTGAACACCCTCCGCGCACGGTTCCGCAACGTGGAAGCGCACGTCTCGCACATCACGAGGGTCATCGACACGGCGAACTCGATCCGCCGGGAGACCGCAGCGGCAGAACTCCCGAGCGCGCAGGTCGATTCCTTCTGGGCGAACGCTGCGCGCGTCGGCTCGGTGGTCGTCCACCCCGTGTTGGGGCCGCTGGCCGCCGACACCGCACTCGATGCCATCGGGAACTTCCTCGGCAACAAGCGGGAAGAAGAGGCCCGCAAGATCGTCGAGCGGGTCGAGGCGTCGCTCCAGGAGCCGGCCAAGGAACTCCGCGAGTCCTCCGCGCGGGTGGCGTCGCTCGACATGGACGTCACCGTGCCCGGCGGCACGGATGACCAGCCCGGCGGATCCGATCCCGGCGTGACGGCTCCACGGATCTCGTATCCGAGCGGCATCGGAGGCCCGTCCGGCTCCGCACCCGGTGTCGGAGGTGCCACTCCTCCCAGCGGCGGTGTCGGCGAGTACCATCCCCCGGTGCCGACGAACCCTGCGGTGCCCTCGGTCCCCACCGGGCCGGGGGGCGGAGGATGGGTTCCAGAAGGTCCCGGCGATCGCCCGGGCGATGTGGGTATCGATGATCCCTCGATCGACTCTCCCGGCGGCGGCCTGCTTCCGGGCGGGCCCGGTGGCGGTCTTCCCGGCGGTTCCGGTGGTCCCGGCGGCTCCGGTTCCGGCTCGCTTCCCGGCGGTGCCCTTCCGGGCGGGGTCTTCCCCGGCGGTGGCGGGGGACTCGGCGGCATCGTGGGCGGTGGCGCCGGTGCGGCGGCGATCGCGGCGAGCTCGAAGATCGCCGGCTTCGGCAGCATGGGCGGACTCGGCGGTGCCGGCTTGGGGCCGGGCGCAGGCGCTGGGCTCAAGGCCGGTGGCGGTCTGCTCGGTAACTCCGCCGTCGGTGGTGTCGGCGGCGTCGGTGGAGCAGGGGGCCCCGGCGGTATGGCCGGCGGCGGCGGCGGCGTCGGCGGGGCGGGTGCCTCGGGCACCGGGTCCTCCGGCGCGGCAGGTGCCGGTGGCCGACCCGGCATGGGCATGATGGGCGGCGCCGGTGGCGCCGACGAGGAGGAGAAGGCGAAGCGTTCGGGCCTCGGTGGTCCTATCGCGCCGAAGCTGGAGGACGAAGAGGAAGCCGGCCCCCGCGCCAAGGGCGCTCGCGCCGGATCCCGCGACGAGCCTGCCAACTGAATGACGCCGCTCTGGTCCGAGAGGGCGCGGTACGAGGGTCGACGCGGGGGCATCGTGAACCCCGAGATCGCCTGCGGCGGTGACCCGCGGCGAGAGCCTCGCGCAGTGGATAGGGTGCAGGTGTGTCAGTCGAGATCGTAGAGCGGCGTCGGATCGTCCTCCAGAGCGAAGATCGTCGCATCGACCTCTCCCTGCCGCTCGACGAGACGCTGGAGGACGCCCTCACCCTGAGCGGGATCCCCGACGCGGACCGGTTCGTCACGATCGGCCCCGGGGGATACGAGATCCCCGGCGACACCGAGTGCGAAGACCTCGTCGACGGTGGCCTTTATGCGTTGATCGACCGCACGGCTCTGGGTCCGCAGGCGCGCCCGGCGGAGAAGGCGACGGGCCAGACGCGCGCCGACCACGGCGCACGGTGGTGGCTGCTGGCCGTGAGCGGGATGCTGCTCGTCGCGGTCTTCGCCCAGGGCGCCGTCGATCCGCTGATCCGGCTTCTCGTCGCCCTCCTCGTCGCGGCCGGTGCGATCGGTGGCGCTGTCGCGTGGGCGCGACGAGACTCCGCGGCGGGAGTGCGCGGCATCCTCGGGGTGCTCGCGCCGGTGCTGCTGTCGTTCGCAGCCGGCGTTCTCCTCATCCCGGCCGGGCTGGAGGACGCGTCGCACCTGTCGACCGCCACCGGGTTCCTCGCGGCGGGTGTCACCACCGCGATCATCGCCGTCACGGCCAGGGCTCGCCCGATGCGCGCCGCGGCCGGGACGGCGACGGTGCTGCTCGTGGGCCTCGCCGCCGTCTGGGGCCTGGCCCTGCTCCTGCGGTGGGGGGAGGCGGAGGCCGCCGCCGTCTCGCTCGGCCTCGTTCCGCTGGGCCTGCGTGCCCTCCCGAGCAGCCTCGTCAACCTGCCCGAAGGCTACTTCATCGACTACAAGCACTTCATGACCAGCCGGTGGACCGTGCGCGGAGCCATCCCCGAGTCGGTCGGGCTGCTGCGTCCGGAGCGCATCACCGCCGTGGTCGACGATTCCTCCGCGCGCCTCATCGCGGGCACCGCCGTGCTGAGCATCGTGGCCGCGGCGATGGCTCCGGTCGCGTTCCTGCGGCCCTGGCCCGATGACGCGTTCGTGGTATCCGGCGGGATCGCTCTCCTCTGCTGCCTCGCGCTCGCCCTGCTGCTCACGCCGCGGCACACCACCTCGCCCCTCCTCCGGTGGTTCCCCCGCGCCGCAGCCGCGGTGGTCTGCCTCGTCGCCGGCATCCAGGTCGCGGCGGCCCTCGGGAACGGCTTCCACCTGCTCGGAGCGGCCCTGCTGTTCCTCGTCGGGTTGGCGGCGGTCGCCGTCGTCATCCCGGTGTCCAAGGGCGCGAAGTCGCTGGTGTGGTCGCGGGTCGGAGACGCGTTCGAGTGGCTCGCCGTCGCGCTCGCCCTACCGTCAGCCCTGCTCTACGCGAATGCGCTCTCCCTGGTTCGTGGAATGATGGCCGGATGAGCGGGAACGGCCCATCACAGTCCTGGCCGAGCGGGGGTCCGATCCCGCCGATGGCGCCCGGCGGAGACCGCCCAGGGGAGATCCCCGCGCTGCCGCCCGCACTGATCGCGGCGCCGCCGGGCGTCGACGGCACGCCGCTCCGCCAGACGCCCGCGCCGCCCACGCCGATCGCCTCGTCGCGACGTGCCGTCCCGCGACCCGCCGAGGGACTCGGCCCCGCCTTCCGTGGAGCACCCGCCGGCACGATCCAGCGGATCGCCGCCTTCACCCTCGACGCGGCCGCCGTGTTCCTCGCGTCCGCCGTCGTCCTCGTGCTGACCCAGAGCGTGCTGCTTGCGGGCCTCACCGTCTTCGAGCTCGCCCTGTTCCTCTGGGTGCTGGAGGCGCGGACCGGCCTCACCCTCGGCAACGCCGTGCTGCGCCTGCGCAGCGCCCGCGCCGACCGGCCGTGGTCCCCGGGGATCGGGCGCCAGTTCGTCCGCGGCATCATCACCGGTGCCGGCTTCCTCGTGGCTGTCGGCAGCTGGGTGGTCGTCGCCTCCAGCGCCTGGGATCGCGGCGGCAGACGGCAGTCCTGGGCCGACCGCGTCGCCGGCACCGTCGTGGTCGCCGTGCCCCCCAAGGCCGTCGAGGCTCCGCCGGCTCCCGCCGCGGTGGAGGCCGCTCCGCTCGCTCCGCCGCAGGTCGTGCCGCTGGTGGCGTCGCCGTCTGTCGTGGACGAGGATTCCCAGCCCACCGACGCCCGCGCGGCCTCCCGCCGCACCGAGAGCCCGGAACCGGCGGCACCCGGATCGGATCGGCCGCTCTTCACCGTCGCCCCGGCGCCCGGGTCGCAGGCGGGTGCCGAGGCCCCGGCCCCTGCCCCCGAGACCGGGGCGCTGCTGCTCATCTTCGACACGGGTCAGCGGGTGCAGCTCGCCCTCCCCGTGGCCGCGAACCTCGGGCGCGGCCCCGTCGCCAGCGCCCACGACGACCGCCTCATCGTCGTCACCGACCCCGACGCGTCGGTCTCGAAGACCCATCTGCGCATCGAGCACTCCCGTGGCCGCACCTGGGTGACCGACTTCGGTTCCACGAACGGCTCCGACGTCCGCAGCGACGACGGCCAGACGACCGAGCTGGTCGCGGGCGAGCGCGTGCTCCTCGACGACGCCGACCGTGTCCGCATGGGCAACCGCAGCTTCACCATCAGCCTTCTGCTGGGCACCGACAGCAGCGCCGGAGAGAGAGCATGACAGGACCCCGTCTCGCCCCGCCCCGTGTCCCCTCCGGGAGGCTCCCGGTCCAGGCCCCGCCGGAGCTGCAGCCGAACGACGGCGGCATCGGGATCCTCGGGTCGCTGCTGCCCATGCTCGGCAGCGTCGGCGCGATCGTCATGGTCACCATGTCGAACCAGTCCGTCACGGGTCTGCTCACCGGCGGCATGTTCCTGCTGTCCTCGCTCGGCTTCGTCGCCGTCAACGGCTGGCGGCAGCGCTCCCAACGGCAGGCGGCCACGCTCGG
Organism: Microbacterium meiriae; assembly: GCF_040686935.1. NCBI lineage: Bacteria > Bacillati > Actinomycetota > Actinomycetes > Micrococcales > Microbacteriaceae > Microbacterium > Microbacterium meiriae. The sequence continues at coordinate 741,678 of NZ_JBFBMF010000001.1, read as the reverse complement.
TGCCCGCCGCGAGTATCTGGCGTACCTGACCGAGTTGCGGCAGACCGTCCGCGTCGCCGCCCGGCAGCAGCGCCGCTCCGCGAACTGGCACCTGCCCGCCCCGTCGACTCTGCCGTACCTCGCGGAGGAGCGCACCCGCGTCTGGGAGCGCGGCGTCAACGACCCCGACTTCCTGTCGGTCCGCGTGGGCGTCACCGATCAGCCGCTGTGCGTCACGCTCGAAGCCCCGGAGCTCCCGCCACTGGCGCAGCTCGACCCCGTCGCCGCCTCGGCCGCGCACCGCTTCATGCTGACGCACGAGGTCCAGAAGAACCTCCCGCTCGGCGTCACCCTCCGCGACTACGCCCGCATCGAGATCACCGGCGACGAGGACGAGACCCGCGCGCTGGCGAGAGCCATGCTGCTGCATGCGGCCACCATGCACGACCCCGACGTGCTGCAGATCGTCATCGCCGCGGACACCGGCGTGCTCCCGCAGTGGGAGTGGGCGAAGTGGCTGCCGCACACGCACTCACGCACCGTGCGGGACGGCCTCGGCGCCGCCCGCATGATCGGCTCGCAGCTGTCCGAGCTCGAGGACATGCTGCCGCCCGAGGTGCGTGAGCGCTCGCGCTTCGCCCGCGACGGCTCCGGACCGAAGACGCCGCACATCGTCATCGTCACGGACGGCGCCACGACATCGTTCAACGACGCCCTCGTCACCGGCGACGGCGTGCAGGGCGTGACCGTGATCGACCTCCCCGCCCGCTGGGGCGACCTCGACGACCCCAACGCCCTGCGCATCGCTTTCGAGACCGGCGGTGCCAGCACGCGCGCCGAGCTCGTCAGCCTGCAGGTGCCCGCACGGCCGTTCGAGGCCGATGCGATCACCATCGTCGAGGCGGAGGCGACCGCCCGTCGGCTCATCGCCCTGTACTCGGGCGGCACCGCGATCGCCAGCAAGAAGAGCGCGACCGGCCAGGCCGAGCTCGTCGAGCTCCTCGGCCTGCCCGACGTGCGCGACCTCGACCTCGACGCCGCGTGGGCACCGCGCCTGGAGCGCGACCGCCTCCGCGTGCCGATCGGCCAGACCGAGGACGGCAGCCCGCTCATCCTCGACATCAAGGAATCGGCGCAGCAGGGTATGGGCCCGCACGGCCTCATCATCGGCGCCACCGGCTCCGGGAAGTCGGAGGTGCTCCGCACGCTGGTGCTGGCCCTCGCGATGACCCATTCGCCGGAGCAGCTCAACTTCGTGCTCGTCGACTTCAAGGGTGGGGCGACGTTCGCCGGCATGGCCGACATGCCGCACGTCTCGGCGATCATCACGAACCTCGGTGAGGAGATCTCCCTCGTCGACCGCATGCAGGACGCGCTCCAGGGCGAGATGGTGCGCCGACAGGAGCTGCTGCGGGCCACCGGCCCGTTCGCCAACGTGGCCGACTACGAGAAGGCGCGTCGCGGCGGACGCACCGATCTGGCGCCGCTGCCTGCCCTGCTCATCGTCGCCGACGAGTTCTCCGAGCTCCTGTCGGCGAAGCCGGAGTTCGTCGACACGTTCGTCAACATCGGCCGCCTCGGCCGCTCGCTGCAGGTCCACCTGCTGCTGTCCTCCCAGCGGCTCGAGGAGGGAAAGCTGCGCGGCCTCGACACGCACCTCTCGTACCGCATCGGTCTTCGGACGTTCTCGGCGGCCGAGTCCCGCACGGTCCTCGGCGTGCCGGACGCCTATCACCTGCCCACCCAGCCGGGGGCCGGCATCCTGAAGTCCGACACCGAGACGATGACGCAGTTCCGTGCCGCGTACGTGTCTGGCCCCCCGCCGCGTCGTCGCCGGCGGGCGTCGTCCGGCGGCTCCGGCCAGAGCACCGGCTCGACGGCGGTCGAGCTGTTCACCGCCGCGCCGGTGTGGCGGGCGGAGGCACCCGTCGACGAGCCGGAGGTCATGGTCGACGCCGAACCGGAGGAGAAGCGCAACACCTTCGAGATCGCGGTCGAGTCCATGAAGGGACGCGGCCCCGCGGCCCACCAGGTGTGGCTGCCGCCGCTGGTGACGCCGGCCACCCTCGACCAGCTCTTCGGCGACCTCGTCGAGGACCCGTCGCTCGGGCTCGTCTCCCCGCGCTGGCGGGGTGCGGGGGCGCTCACGGTCCCGCTCGGCATCGTCGACGTGCCGCTGGAGCAGCGCCGCGAGAACCTCGCGGTCTCCCTCGGCGGCGCGGCCGGCCACATGGCGATCGTCGGCGCGCCGCTGAGCGGCAAGAGCACGCTCGCGAGGACGACGGTGGCTGCCCTGGCTCTCACCCACACGCCCCAGGAGGTGCAGTTCTTCGTCATCGACTTCGGCGGCGGCAGCTTCACCGGCCTGCAGGACTTCACGCACATCAGCGGCGTCGCGACCCGCTCCGAGCCGGACGTGGTCCGCCGTACGGTCGCCGAGGTCACCAGCCTGCTGAACGCCCGCGAGGTGTACTTCCGGCAGCACGGCATCGACTCGATCGACGCGTACCGTCAGCGCCGTGCGCAGGGTCTCACCGACGACGGCTATGGCGACATCTTCCTCATCGTCGACGGCTGGGGCACGCTGCGCGCCGAGTTCGAGATGCTGGAGCCGCAGATCCAGGCGATCGCCGCGCGGGGTCTCACCTACGGCGTCCACGTCGTGATCACGGCGGCGCGTTGGATGGAGATCCGGGCGAACATCAAGGACCTCATCGGCACCCGCATCGAGCTGCGCCTGGGCGACCCGACCGACTCCGAGGTCAACCGCAAGGCGGCGGAGAACGTCACGGCCATCCCCGGCCGCGGCCTCAACGACCGCGGCCTGCAGATGCTCACGGCGCTGCCCCGCGTCGACGGGGTGGACGACGCGTCGAGCCTCGCCGACGGGATCGACGACCTCGTGGCACGGGTCGCGGCGGCGTGGCACGGACCGGCGGGGCCCAAGCTGCGGCTGCTGCCCTCGCGCATCAGCCATGCCGATCTGCGCGCCGTGGCGGCCGCGCAGTCGCCGGACGGCACGGAGCCCCGCGAACTCCTGCTGGGCATCGATGAGGCGAACCTCGCCCCGTTCTCGATCGATCCGGTCGCCGAGCCGCTGCTGTACCTGTACGGCGACGCGGACTCCGGCAAGTCGTCGATGCTCCGCGGCGTCGTGCACGAGATCACGCGCCTGTACGGGCCGACCGAGGCGAAGATCTTCGTCGTCGACTACCGTCGTGCCCTCCTGGGCGAGATCCCGCAGGAGTACCTCGGCGCCTACCTCACGTCGCACGAGATGACGGAGGGCGGGATGAACGAGCTCGCCCAGTTCTTCCGCAGCCGCATCCCGGGACCCGACGTCACGCCCGACCAGCTCCGCAGCCGGTCGTGGTGGAAGGGCGCGGAAGGGTTCGTCCTCATCGACGACTACGATCTCGTGGCGACCTCGCAGGGCAACCCGGTCGCGGTCCTCGCACCGCTGCTCGCGCAGGCGGCCGATCTCGGCCTCCACGTGATCCTCACCCGCCGCACCGGCGGGGCGAGCCGCGCCGCGTACGATCCCATCATCCAGCGCATGACCGACCTGGGTGCGACCGGCATCCTGCTCTCGGGCAGCCCCGAGGAGGGCCAGCTCATCGGCAAGGTGAAGGCGGTTCCCGCGATCCCCGGCCGTGCGCAGATCGTCAGCCGCGATCGGGGCCTCGTCTCCGCGCAGCTGCTGTGGGTGCCGCCGAGCTACGAGTGACAACCGAGGAGAGACCGAGATGACCTTCGAACCGACGCCGGCCGCAGCGCCGATGGTCCCACCCGTGCTGTACCTGCCCCTGAGCGTGACGTCGACGCCGGAGGAGCAGCTCGTCGAGATCCGGGAGCTGAAGGACGGGCGGCGTGCGCTGCTCGCCTACACCGCCCTGGACCGGCTGCTGGAGCTCGCCGGCGAGCGGCAGCCCTGGGTCCTGGTGCGCACCGAGGACCTCGGTCAGATCAAGGAGGCGCAGCCCTACGACGTCGTCATCTTCGACCTCGACGTGCCCGCGTCCTACCGCCGGAACGGAGCCATCGCATGAGCCGCATCGCGATGGACCCGGAGGTGATGGCCGTCCATGCGGACATGCACGAGGAGGCGGTCGAGCTCATCGAGACGAAGCTCTCCGGCATTCCGACGGCCGTCGACGGCGGACTCGCCTCCGACACGGTCGCCGCCATCATGCAGCGGGTGGGGGAGGGCGTCGACGCCCTGTACCGGATCAACGGCACCCTGGGAGAGATCGTCCGCGCCATCGCCGACGACGCGGAGACGAACGAACAGGACGTGATCGACCAGCTCGACCCGGTCGCGGCCATCGTCGAGGACCTCTGATGACGATCGACACGACCACATACGGCGACGCCGACCAGGTACAGGCGGCCGCGGACTGGCTCGACCCCGACCTGAAGGACGCCGCGGACGTCTCCTCCAACGTCACGACCTTCATCCCGACCGGCGTGCGCGGGCACTGGTTCGGCGAGTCGGCGGACGACTACGTCACGATCCTCTCGCGCACGACCGACGCCGCGAAGGAGATCAAGGACCTCGCCCGTGACGCCGCCGAGAAGCTCCGGTCGTACGCCGGGCAGCTGCGGCGCATGAAGGAGGACTTCGCGACGCACCGCGACAATGCGCGGGCGGCGGGGCTTCCGGTGAACGGCATGATCATCGGCCGGCCGGTGTCCCTGATCCCGGTGTGCCCCACGTCGCGGGACGACCCCTACTGGGACGAGTGGCAGGAGCACCTCGACCGCATCGAGCTGTACAACGAGATCGCCGCCGACGTCGGCTCCTGGTGGGGCGAGCTCGAGGTCTGGATCAGCGAGAACCTCGACGGCTTCCTCGGGACCATGCCGAGCCAGTCCACGGCGGACAGGATCCTGTCCGGTCTGCGGGAGGCGAGCGGCGAGGTCCCGAAGATCTACCTCGAGGGCCAGGGCCTGGCGTGGGCGGAGACGGCGGCCGAGCTCACCTCCCACGCGGAGGATCTGCGTCTCGGAGCATCGGACTTCGTTCGCGAGCTGCGCTCCGGCAATCCCGCCGTCAAGGCCGCTGCCGAGGCCGCCAACCCCACCGGCATGCGGTGGGCGGCGGACGAGGCCGAGGATCTGGCCCGCGGACTCTCTCGCGCGAGTCGGGCGGTGCCGTTCATCGGCTGGGGCGTCGACGCCTGGAATCTGGGCTCGGCGATGTCGTCGGGCGACGACCCCTCGTCCACAGCGGTGGAGATCATCGGCGGTGCGGCGGGAGGCGCGGCTGCGGCTGCCGGTGTCGCCGCGCTCGCGGCGGCCGGTGTCGTCACGCTCCCGGTCTGGGGCACGGCGGTGGTCGTCGGCGGGGCCGCGGTGGCGGTCGGCGCCGGTGCGGTGTGGGCTTACGAGAACTGGGTCCCGCAAGACGTCCGGGAGTCGATCGACGCCGGCATGGCGGATGCGTGGGACGCCACGACGGACTTCGCGGAGGACGCCTGGGAGAACACGACCGACTTCGTGGGCGACGCCGGGCACAACATCGGCAAGGCGTGGAAGGGACTGTTCGGGTGACAGGTCAGCAGCAGTCGACCTCTCTGGAGACGATCTGGGTACCCGGTCATCCGGGGTGGGAGGGGCAGCAGCGCGCGACCACGGCGCTCACGGTGTTCGGCGTCGTGTTCGCCATCGTGGTCCTGCTGTTCAGCCTGATCCTGTTCGCCGATCCGGCTCCGGCGATGAAGGCCCTGGGGATCGGTGTGCTCGCGGCCGTCGCCGTCGGCGTCTGGCTGATGGTGGCCCACGCCCGCGTCTCACGGGTCCGAGTCGTCCGGCCGGTCGTCGACGGTCCGGCGATCGCGTTCGGCGGGGCCGCGGGGATCGTCTGGCCGCTGCGCGCCCTCGCGCCGGTGGGGGCCCTGCTCCTCGCGGCGTGGGCGTGGAGCATCTTCACGGTGCCCGCGGACCGACTGCCGCTCCTCACCCTGCTCCTCCTCCCGGTGGTCGCGCTGATCATGACGATCGCCGGCATCCGGTCGTGGTTCCGGGCTCCCTCCGCCCATCGCCTGACGCTGCGCCCCGACGGGCTGCAGCTCCGGATCCCGCGCAACAACGTGGCCGTGGCATGGGAGGAGGTCGTCAGCGCCGGCGTGGAAGGCAACCGCGTAGTACTGCGGACGTCGACCGCTCAGCCGTCCTCGTGGGCGGCGGCCGATCTCGCCAGCGACCCGGTGCTCCTGGCCGAACTCGTCACCTTCTACGCGAACCGTCCCGACGTCCGTGCCGAGATCGGCGCGGGCACGCTCGCCCGTCTGCGGTCCGGCGAGTTCTAGCGGCGCTCTCAGCGGGCGCCGGCGGCGTCGGCGAGATGACGCGCCTCGTGGCCGAGGACCTTCACGATGATCCCGTGTCGCCGGAGCTCGGCGACCGTGCGGGCGCCCTCCTCGGCGTCGAGCCCCAGGGCCCGGATGTTCGCCACCACGACCACGTCTCCGGTCCGGAGCGTCGAGATGAGCCGCGCGAGGCGGTCGTTCCAGCTCTCCAGGATGTCCGGCGCCGGGTGACGGAAGCCCTCGATGGGCACGCCGAAACGGGTGAGGTCGGCGCGCTGCTCGACGACCGACGGCATGCCCTCACGAGCGACGACGAGGCCGACCAGGCGGGAGCCCGCGGGACGCGCGGTCCAGAAGTTGCGGTTCTGCTGCAGCTCCGTGAAGCACTTCGGGCACTTTGCTGCGTCGTGCGGGAGGTGGAGCGGGCTCGTCAGCGCATCGTCGAGAGACGGCGTCGTGCCCGCCGGGTCCATCGTGTCGCTCATCCCGCACCTCCGCCCTCTATTCTGCCCTGCCGGGGCGTCCCGCGGCGACCGGATCAGAGCAGTCCGAGGGCACGGACCGCCTCCCGCTCCTCCACGAGCTCCGCGACCGAGGCGTCGATGCGCGTGCGGGCCCAGTCGTCGATCTCCAGGCCCTCCACGATGCGCCACTCGCCGTCGACGGACTGCACGGGGAACGAGGAGACGAGCCCCTCCGGAACGCCGTACTCTCCGCGCGAGACGACGGCGGCGGAGGTCCAGTCCTCGGTCCCGCGGACCCAGTCGCGCACATGGTCGATCGTCGCGCTCGCGGCGGAGGCGACGGAGGACGACCCGCGGACCTCGATGATCTCCGCGCCGCGCTTGGCGACCCGGGGGATGAACGTCCGGTCCAGCCACGCCGGGACGTCGCCGACGATCCGCTCCAGGGCGTCCTGCACGGGCTTCCCGCCGACGGTCGCGTGCGACACGTCGGGGAACTGCGTGGCCGAGTGGTTGCCCCAGATGGGCACCCGCCGGACTGTGTGCACGGGGGCGCCGAGCGTCTGGGCGAGCTGGGCCCGTGCGCGGTTCTCGTCCAGCCGCGTGAGGGCGGTGAAGCGGTCGGCGGGCACGCCGTCGGCCGCCGCCGAGGCGATCAGCGCGTTCGTGTTGGCGGGGTTGCCCACCACGGTCACGCGGACCCCGGGATCGGCGTTCGCGGCGATGGCGGCGCCCTGGGGCCCGAAGATGCCGCCGTTCGCGGCCAGCAGGTCACCGCGTTCCATGCCCGGACCGCGGGGGCGCGCGCCCACGAGCAGCGCGAGGTCGCAGCCGTCGAAGCCGACCGCGGGGTCGTCGGTCACCTCCACGTGCTCGAGCAGATCGAACGCGCCGTCCTGCAGCTCCAGAGCGGCGCCCTCCGCAGCGCCGAGTCCCTGCGGGATCTCCAGCAGCCGCAGCCGCACCTTCTCATCCGGACCGAGCATGTCGCCGGCGGCGATGCGGAAGAGGAGCGCGTAGCCGATCTGTCCGCCCGCGCCGGTGATGGTGATCGTGGTGGCCATGCCACGAGCCTACGTCCGTCAGGGTGTCGGCGCGCGGAGTACCCTCGACGCATGACGTTCAATCCCGACGCCGACCTCTCCCGCAACACCACGCGCCGCCGCGGACGCACGGCGGCGATCGCGGGCGGTTCCGGCGTCGGCGTGCTCGCCCTCCTCGCCCTCATCGCCGGCCCCCTGCTGGGCATCGACCTGAGTGGACTCGTCGGTGGCGCGCCCGGGGGCGGGAGCGAACCCGCCGGTGGTTCGGCCATCGAGAACTGCGACACCGGTGCCGACGCGAACGCGAACGCCGAGTGCCGGCTCGCAGGCGCTCAGCTCGCACTGGACGCGTTCTGGGGGGACAACGTCGAGGGCTACCGGGCTCCGCAGAACATCGTCGTCGACGGCGCGACATCCACGCAGTGCGGAACGGCCTCCAATGCCGTGGGGCCCTTCTACTGCCCGCCGGAGGAGACCGTCTACATCGATCCCACCTTCTTCCAGCTCATGCAGGAGCAGTTCGGGGCCTCGGCCGGAAACCTCGCGCAGCTCTACATCATCGGGCACGAGTGGGGGCACCACATCCAGAACATCACCGGGACGATGGACCAGTACCCGAACAACGGCACCGGTCCCGGCAGCAACGGCGTGCGCATGGAGCTGCAGGCCGACTGCTACGCCGGCGGCTGGCTCGGCCGCATGACCGAGCAGACCGACGCCGACGGGGATCCCTACCTGGAGAAGCCGACGGAGACGCAGATCGAGGACGCCCTGAACGCGGCGGCCGCGGTCGGGGACGACCACATCCAGGAGCAGGCCGGCATGGTCAATCCGGAGAGCTGGACGCACGGCTCCAGCGCGCAGCGTCAGCGCTGGTTCGCGGAGGGATACCAGAACGGGCTCGTCGCGTGCGGGCAGGTGTTCACCCTTCCCGCCGATCAGCTCGACCCGTAGGCCCGGTGATCCCGTCGTTGTCAGATAACGTGGACTCGGCAGGACCGCACGACCGGTTGGGGGACCGAACATGACGAACACCGAAGGGCTCTATCCGCCCATCGAGCCGTACGAGACCGGAGTGCTGCTCGTCGGCGACGGGCACCGCGTGGCCTGGGAGATCAGCGGCAACCCCGAGGGCAAGCCCGTCGTGTTCCTCCACGGAGGTCCGGGCAGCGGGACGTCGCCGTGGCAGCGGCAATTCTTCGACCCCGAGGCCTACCGGATCGTCCTCCTCGATCAGCGCGGATGCGGTCGGAGCACGCCGTCCGCCGCGGAGCCCGATGCCGATCTCCGGCACATCACCACCGCGCACCTCATCGCCGACCTCGAGCTCCTGCGCAAGAACCTCGGCATCGAGAGCTGGCAGGTGTTCGGCGGGTCCTGGGGGAGCGCCCTCGCGCTGGCCTACGCTCAGGCCCACCCGGATGTCGTCTCCGAGCTGATCCTGCGCGGCATCTTCACCCTGCGTCGCGCCGAGCTCGAATGGTTCTACGAGGGCGGGGCGGCGGCGCTGTTCCCCGACCTGTGGGAGGACTTCATCGCGCCGATCCCGGTCCTGGAGCGCTCGCGGATGATCGAGGCGTATCACCGGCGGCTGTTCGATCCGGACCCGGCGGTCCACGAACCGGCGGCCCTCGCGTGGGCGGCCTGGGAGGCGGCGACCGTCACCCTGCGCCCCGACCCGGAGCAGATCGCGGCGATGGCCGATCCCCGCCGTGCCGTCGCCTTCGCACGCATCGAGAACCACTTCTTCGTGCACCGCGGCTGGTGGGCCGAGGGACAGCTGCTCGCCGGGATCGACGCCATCCGGCACATCCCGACCGTGATCGTGCAGGGCCGCCACGACGTGGTCACGCCGATGATGACGGCGTGGGACCTGCACCGGGCTTGGCCGGAAGCCGACTTCCAGGTGGTCGACGACGCGGGCCATTCCGCCGCCGAACCCGGCATCCGCGCGGCTCTCCGCGCCGCGACCGATCGATTCCGGCCCGAGGCCTGACGCGTCCCCTCAGGCGCGGAGCGCGCGCATCAGGGTCTTCACGAGGCCGACGGCGCCGCCGTCCGCGCGATGGCGGGTGAGACCCTCGCTCACGGCCGCGCCGGTGCGGGAGGAGACGAACCACGGCGGCTTCGGGAGGATGGTCAGGCGTCCGCCGCCGTTGGCCACGGGCAGCGAGCGCGGGAACGGTCGGAAGGGGCCGCGCAGCACGGAGCGCTCCACCCGATCCAGCAGCAGGGCATTGTGGACGACGCCGATGCCGCTGCCGACGTCGTCGATCGTGCCGCCGGGGAAAGCGCCCCAGGTGAGGGTCGGGGTGATGAACCCGAAGGCGGTCCACCCGTTGATCGCGATCGAGCCGTAGTGCAGGGCGGTGAGCGCCCGCTCGAACCCGCTGCCGAGCGCCTTCTCGGTGGCCGGGTCGATGAGCAGGTTCGCGCCGAGCGTGCCCTGCAGCTTCTCGTTCGCGTGGGCGACCGCGGCGTCGAGGAACTCCTGGCCGGTGCCCGGCAGGCTCACCACGCCGAGGACCGGGGCGAAGTACTCCGTGCTCTCCAGGGCGGCGGGGTCCTCATCGCCGTCGATCTCGACGAGGAGCCGGTCCCCGAGCACGAGCGCGTCCGGGTAGTCGTCCGTGGCGGCCTGCATGCGGGAGGGGGCGCCAGGGTACCAGATCGGGCGCTCCGGAGCGGTGGCGTAGGCGTGGCGCAGCGCGGCGCGGAAGTCGTCGGCCTGGTCCCAGTCGGCGGAGAGGATGACGACCTGCCCCGCGATGCAGTTGTGGCCGCTGTTCTGCAGCCGCATGGTCGCGATGTGCTCGGCCTGATACGAGAGGTCGGCGGCCGTCCACTTCCCGGGCACGACGATGATGGGGGAGACCCCGCCGAGCTCGGCGGTGATGGGCTTCTTCAGCAGCGGGCGGTTCTCGCGGCGGCGGCGCTTCGTCGCCGCCGCGCCCTCACCGGAGGACGGCCCCCAGACGATGGTGTCGAACGTTGCCGCCGAGCCGGTGATGTGCACGTGCGCGAGGCCCGGGTGCTGGGTGAGATACGCGCCGGCCGCCGGGCCCCCGCGCACGATCCGCAGCAGTCCGGGCTCGATGAGCGGGGCGAGCGCGCGCTTGTAGACGGGGACCAGGGCGTCCTGCGTGGGGTTCACCTTCAGCAGGGCGGTGCGGTTGTGGGCGAGCAGTTCGTACAGCACGTCCAGCACGGGGATGGAGGTCACGTTCCCGGCGCCGAGCACGAGGCCGACGCCGCCGGACACCGTCGGCGTGCGCTGGGCCAGACCCGCACCCGCCCTGGCGGCGTTCGGCGTGGTCCCCGGCTCGAGCCAGACCTCGCCGGTGAATCCGGACAGCAGGAACCGGTCGATGCCGGTGAGAGGGAAGGCATGCACGCGTGCCCGGCCACCGGGCGCCCGGTCGACCCGGATGCCGTCCAGTGGATTGGCCCCGTTCGCGATCTGGGTCAGCGTGGCGATCGAGGCGTCGAGCGCCCCGAGGACGCTGTACGGACCGCTCAGCCACTCCTCGCCGCGGAGCGGATGCCGCGCGTCCAGGCCCTTGGAGGCGGCGGCGGTCGTCGCCCAGTCCTCGGCGGTCGCGGCGACGCTCGTGCGGACCTGCCGGAGCAGCGTCGCGCGCTGCGCCACGGTGAGCGCGGTCCACACCGACGTCCCGGTCTGCAGGTCGGCGACGGCGGCGTCGAGCCGCTCCGCCTCGCCTTCCCCGAGAGCGGGAACGGCAGGCGCTGTCGTGGGCGCAGAAGTCATCGGCGTCTCCTTCGAACGGGCTTTCAGCTTAGGCGTCCGCGCGGAGATCCGCCGAGTGGCGAGACGATCAGATGAGCGAGAGCTCGCGCAGCTTCGACTCCACGTCGGCGTTCGACGGCTCGACGTGGTGCGAGGCGTCGGGGTAGACGACGACGGGGATGTTCGTGCGGCCGGAGATGTCCTTCGCGATGTCGGCGGCGTCGGGGTCGGCGACCAGGTCGACGTAGGTGTACGCGACGCCGAGCTCGTCGAGCTGCTTCTTCGTGCGGATGCAGTCGCGGCACCAGTCGGCGCCGAACATCGTGATGGTGTCGGAGGCGGGGTTGGTCATGCCTCCAGCCTACGTCCGTGGGGGAGGGGCGGCTTCGAAGAAGCCCGCCAGTGCGGCGGCGAGAGGTTCCGGCGCCTCCTCCGCCATGTGGTGCCCGCTGTCGATGCCGTGGCCGCGGACATCGTCGGCCCAGTCCCGCCAGATGCGGAGAGGGTCGCCGTAGAGCTCTTCGAGATCGTCGCGTTCCGACCAGAGCACGAGCGCGGGCATCGCGAGTCGGCGCCCGGCGGCGCGATCCGCCTCCTCATGTGCGCGGTCGATCGTGAGACCGGCGCGGTAGTCCTCGAGCATCGCCCGGATGACCGACGGCTGCCGCACCGCGTGCAGGAACTCGGCATGGTTCGCCGCGCCCATCGTCGCCGGGTCGGCCTTGGGGGCGTACCAGGCCTCCGGGTCCGCGCCGATGACGCGCTCCGGGATGTCCGGCTGGGCGAAGAAGAACCAGTGCCACCAATGCACGGCGAAGGTCGCGTCGCAGCGGCGAAGGTGCTCCGAGATCGGCAGGCAGTCCAGCAGCGCGACCTGTTCCACGGTCTCCGGGTGATCGAGCGCGAGCCGGAGCGCGACGTAGCTGCCTCGGTCGTGCCCGACAAGGCGGAAGCGCTCGTGACCGAGTCTCTCGGCGACGGCGCGGATGTCTCGGGCGACGGCACGCTTGGAATGGGCCGAGTGATCGGAGGTGGGCGCCGGGCCGCGGGAGCGTCCATAGCCGCGCAGGTCGGGGCAGATCACGGTGAAGCCGCGCTCGACGAGCAGGGGAGCCACCCGATGCCACGTCGCCGAGGTCCGGGGGTGCCCGTGCAGGAGCACGACGGGCGGTCCCGAGCCACCGTGACGGACGAGGATGTCCGCCTCGGAGGTCGGGATCCGAGTGGTCGTGAAGCCGGGGAACAGCGCCTCGTCGGCGGCGCTCATCGCCCGGGGTCCGCTTCGGCCGGCAGCTCCTCGACCGGGATGATCACGACGTCCTGCACCTTCCAGTCCAGGTCGGCGATGCCCTCGGACGCGGCGGTCAGGTCGGCCGTGCGGACGCCACGATGATGCGGCACCACGAACGCCTCGATGTGGAACACCTGGCCCTGATCCCGCATGCGCACGGCAGCCTGATCCACCCAGGGGCGGCTGCGCAGGTAGGAGACGACATCGCGGGCCAGCGGATGCGGCTCCGCGCTGTCGAACGTGCGGGCCCGCTGATCCATGAGATCGACGATGGCCGTCTTCGTGTTGCGGAAGCCGTCCCAGATGATGCCGAGCGAGATGAAGAGCGCCGCGGCGCCGTCGAGCCACCAGATTCCCGCGCCCACACCGAGCACGCCGACGATCGAGGCGACCGTCGTCTGCCAGTCCGCCTTCGCCATGTCGGCGTCGGCGTAGAGCAGCTTGTTGTGCAGGACGGGGGCGAGCTTGGCCTTGGCCGGACCGTAGAAGAACACCGGTCCGACGATCACGACGGCCATGACGGCGACCATGAGCCAACCGAGCCAGATCGTCTGCCCGAACAGCTGCACCGTGCCGATGGTCGGGTGCTCCCCCCGGAGGAGTCCGGCGACGGCCTCGACGGCGAGGTTGAGGCCGACCGCGAGGAGCGCGACACCGGCGACGAGGTGCCCGACGCCCATCACGCGGTGCAGGCCGTAGGGGTGCTTCCGGGTGGGGCGGCGCCGCACGAACACCAGGGCGAGAAGGAACGCGAACTGCGGGATCAGGGACAGCATGTCCTCGATCCACGCGGTGCGCATCGCCTGGGACTCGCCCACGACGAGCGCGATCACGGTGATCGTGATCGAGGTGTAGACGATCGTGAAGATCTCCCAGCGCACGGCTTTCCGGGTCGCCTGCTGCTGTTCGTCGGGGAGTTCGGTGCGCCCGAACCGCTTCGTCTCGGTCATCGATCGACCTCACCGTCGAGGTAGGTCTCGAGGGCCGAGAGGAAGGCGTTCTCGCCCAGGGGGACGAGCATCACGAGCTCCCGACCGCCCGCGCCCTCGATCCCGGGATAGCCGCGGGTCACGCCCGCCTTGTCGATCCACGGGGTGTCCGGGGTCAGGCCGCCGGCGACGAGATCGAGGTCGCCGGTCTCCAGCATGCCCACCAGGCTCTCCTCGGTCGCGACCGTCCAGGTGACGTGGGCGTCCAGGCTCGCGGCGAAGCCGTCGACGAGGGCGACGACCGGCCCGTGGGGCCGGCCGCCGTCTGTCTCGACCAGGCCGGGGTCGGGCGAGGTGCCGACCCGCAGCTCTCCGCCCGTGACTCGGTCCAGGGTGCCGTCCGGGTCTGCGGGTACCGTCGCTCCGCACCCGCTCAGGGCTGCGGCCACGATCAGGCCGACCAGGGCGCCGACCAGGCGGCGTCCGGAGGGCGTGCGTCGAATCCTCTCACTGCTCACGGACTCAGGATGACGCGTGGCGCCGTCCGGGTAAAGGTGTTGACGAGCGCCGTCGCGGAGGACTAACGGCTCTTGATGGTAAGGGTAGCCATACCTATTATGGAGTCATGAGCAGCGCGTGCGAGCACCTCGAGGATCCGGACTGGGAAGCGATGGAGGGAGCCGTCCTCATCGCCGGGGACGCCGCCGATGTCGGAGCCATCGCTCGCGTCGCGTCCCGGCTCCCGTGGGATGCGCACGGCGTCATCCTCATCGAGGCGGCGGCCCGTATCCAGTTCCGGCACATCGACGTCCCCCAGGGGGTCTCGGTCCGCTGGCTCCTGCGCGCCGAGGGGCCGCGCGCCCATGCCCGCGGCGAGCGTCTCGCGAACGCCGTCTACGCGTGGTGCCTGGAGTGGACGTGCAGTGAGCCCCCGGAGCACTGGACGGTGTGGCTCGGCCCGCACACCCCGCCGCACGTGGCGCGGATGGCACGCAGCCTCCTCGGCGTCGCGAACTGACCGACGCCGGCTTCAGCGGGTCGCGCCGACCACCGACGCCGTGGCGTTCGCGGTGATCGCGTCGAGCGCGCGGCGGAGCGCCGAGCTCGACGTGTGCGCGGTGTACGGGAAGTAGACGACCTCGACGCCCACCTCCGCGAACTCGCTCTCCAGCCGCAGGCCCTTCTCGGTGCCGCGCCAGTCGTCGCCCTTGAAGAAGTGCGTGAAGCGCACGTCGCGCCAGGAGTCCATCTTCGACGGCGTCGTCTCGACGTAGACGTCGTCGACGAAGGAGATGTGCCGCACGATCTCGGCACGCTCGGCGGTCGGGATGACCGGCTCGATCCCCTTGACCTGACGCAGCATCTCGTCGCTCACCACACCGGCGATCAGGATGTCGCAGTGCTGTTTGGCGTGCCGCAGCAGATTGAGGTGCCCGACGTGAAACAGGTCGAAAGCTCCGACGGCATAGCCGATACGCGTCCCCATGATCTCCCCAGATCGATCATTCCCCAGTCGAACGAATCCCCACCCGTTCGTCGCGACTCCCACAGCCGCAGACGACACTCTAGCAGGAACATGTCCTGCGGCCCATAGGAACCCATGGAACGATGGATGCCGGAGCCGATGGGGCTGCGGAACGAAGGGGACCACGTTGGGGGCAGGGGTCACGGTCATCGTGCCGACGTACAACGAGCGCGACAACGTCGCCGAACTCGTGGAGCGGACGGCGGCGGCATTGGCGGGACGGGACGCCGAGATCCTCTTCATCGACGACAGCACCGATGACACCGCAGTCGAGGTGGAGCGCCTCGCGGCCGACGCCCCGATCGCGGTCCGGGTGCTCCATCGCGCGGACAACGTCGGGGGCCTCGGCGGGGCGGTCGTCGTCGGCCTGGGGGCCGCGAACGGCGACGTCTGCATCGTGATGGACGGCGACCTCCAGCATCCGCCGGAGCTCCTGCCGACCCTGCTGGACCGGTACGCGGACGGCGACGCGGACGTCGTCGCCGCCTCCCGCTACATCGGCGGCGGAGACACCAGCGGCCTCGGGACGGCCGTGCGCTTCGGCGTCTCCCGCGCCGCCACCTGGCTGACCCGCGCGATGTTCCCGCGGCGGCTCGCCCGGAGCACCGATCCGATGACCGGGTTCTTCCTCGTCGACCGCCGGCGGCTCGATCTCGCCGCCCTCCGGCCGCAGGGCTTCAAGATCCTCCTGGAGATCCTCGCCCGCACCGATCTGCGGATCGCGGAGGTCCCGATGGAGTTCGGCGAACGCCGCCACGGCACCTCGAAGGCGAGCCTCCGGCAGGGGGCCACGTTCATCGCCCACCTGGCACGGCTGCGCTTCGGAAAGATGTCCCTGTTCGCCGCGATCGGCGTCCTCGGCGCCATCGCGAACCTCGCGATCATGTGGGCGCTGACCGCCGCGGGCGTGCCCTACGTGTGGGCGGCGATCATCGGCGCCGAGGTCACGATCGTGGGCAACTTCCTGCTGCAGGAGCGGTTCGTCTTCGCGGACATGCGCACCGACGCCCGCAGCGCCGTGGCACGCTTCGCGGCCTCGTTCACGTTCAACAACGTCGAGGCGGCCCTGCGCATACCGGTGATGGCGCTCATGGTCGAGACGTGGCACATCTCCAGCGTGCTCGCCACGGCGCTCTCGCTCGTCGTGGCGTTCTTCGCCCGCTTCCTCTTCCACTCGCTCGTCGTGTACGCGCCCCGTCGGCGACGGGAGGAGCGGGAGGCGACGGGGGAGCCGGAGCCGGACACCGCGACCCTGCGCATCATCCGCGCCATCGACGCGGAGGCGATGAAGCCGGGCGAGCTCTAGGCGTCGTCGGCGGACAGGTAGTCCGCGAGGGCCGCATCCGCATCCCTCGGCGTCCAGCCGGTGGCCGTGATCCGGGCGAGGTCCAGGACGCTGTTGCGCGGACGCGGCGCGATCGGTCCGGCCTGGTCGGCGAAGTACTCCTCCGTCGTCACCGGGGTGACCGCGGCCGGGTCGTGGCCGGTCAGCCGGTAGACCGCGCGGGCAATGTCGGCCCAGGAGCGCGGTTCGCCGCCCCCGGTCACGTTGTAGAGCCCGAACGGCGCCGAGACGTCGAGCAGGTGCCGGATGGCCGCGGCGAGGTCCGCCGTGAAGGTGAGCCGCCCGATCTGGTCGCCGACGACCCGCGGCGCGACGCCCCGCTCCGCCAGCGAGGCCATCGTCCGCACGAAGTTGCGGCCGTCGCCGATCACCCAGGAGGTGCGCAGGATGTAGTGACGGGGCACGGTCGCGACGATCGCGTCCCCCGCCGCTTTCGTCTGCCCGTAGACACCGAGCGGCCGGACCTCGTCCGTCTCCGTGTAGGGGCCGTCCTTCGTGCCGTCGAACACGTAGTCGCTGGACACGTGCACGAGCGTGAGGCCGTTCTCGGTCGCGATGCGGGCGAGCGGGGACACGCCCGTGACGTTCGCCGCCCAGGCCTCGGCCCGCCCCTCCGCGGTCTCGGCGTGGTCGACGGCCGTGTAGGCGGCCGCGTTGATGATCGTCCCGTAGTCGCGCCAGCGCCGTGCGACGGCCAGCTCGGGGTCGCGGAGGTCGAGCGTCTCCCTGGTCGTGTACTCGACGTGCTCCGCGTCGCCGAGAGCCGCCCGCAACGCCAGGCCGAGCTGACCGGACGCCCCGACGACGAGGGTCTTCCGCGGGCCGATCGGGGTCACGTCGGCCAGTCGAGGATGCGCCCGGTCCTTCGGGGAGATCTCGACCTGGTCGAGCGGAATCGGCCACGCGATGGCCGCCGTCTCGTCGGCGAGATTGAGGAAGGAGTACGCCGCGTCCGGCGACCAGTGGTCGTTCACCAGGTAGGTGTAGGCGGTGTCCGCTTCGAGCGTCTGGTACGAATTGCCGACGCCGCGAGGCACGAGGATGGCGCGCGACGGGTCGATCTCCGCCGTGAAGACGCGCCCGAAGGTCTCGCCCGCCCGCAGATCGACCCAGGCGCCGAAGATCCGGCCGGTGGCGACGGAGACCCACTTGTCCCACGGTTCGGCATGGATGCCGCGGGTGGTGCCGATCGCGTCGTTGAACGAGATGTTGTTCTGCACGGGACCGAAGTCCGGAAGGCCGGCGGCGACCATCTTCTCGCGCTGCCAGTTCTCCTTGAACCAGCCGCGGGCATCACCGTGCACCGGGAGGTCGACGAGGAGCAGGCCGGGGATCGGCGTCTCGGTGATCGTGAGCGCCTTGCCGAACGCGGTCATCACTGCCCCCGGGCGGCGTAGAACGACTCCGTGGCGTCCTTGGCCGGCGCCCACCAGTCCTCGTTCGCGCGGTACCACTCGATGGTGGAGGCGAGGCCCGACTCGAAGTCGGAGAACCGCGGCGCCCAGCCGAGCTCGGTGCGCAGCTTCGTGGAGTCGATGGCGTAGCGCAGATCGTGACCGGCGCGGTCCGTGACGTGATCGTAGGCGTCGGCGGGCTGGCCCATCTGCGTGAGGATCAGCTCGACGACGGACTTGTTGTCCTTCTCGCCGTCGGCGCCGATCAGGTACGTCTGGCCGATCTCGCCCTTCTCCAGGATCGTGAGGACGGCCGAGGAGTGGTCGTCGGCATGGATCCAGTCGCGCACGTTCTGTCCGGCGCCGTACAGCTTGGGTCGGATCCCGCGCAGCACGTTCGTGATCTGGCGCGGGATGAACTTCTCCACGTGCTGGTACGGGCCGTAGTTGTTCGAGCAGTTGGAGATCGTCGCCTGCACGCCGAACGAGCGCACCCAGGCGCGCACGAGCAGGTCGCTGCCGGCCTTCGTGGAGGAGTACGGCGACGAGGGGTTGTACGGCGTCTGCTCCGTGAACCGTGCCGGGTCGTCGAGCTCGAGGTCTCCGTACACCTCGTCGGTGGAGATGTGGTGGAACCGGCGATCATGCCGGCGGGCCGCCTCCAGCAGCGTGTACGTGCCGATGATGTTGGTGTCGAGGAACGGCCGCGGGTCGTGCAGCGAGTTGTCGTTGTGGGACTCGGCGGCATAGTGGACGACCGCGTCGGTCCGGGCGAACAGGCTGTCGACGAGCGCGGCGTCGGCGATGTCCCCCTCGACGAGTTCGACCCGGTCGGCGGGGAGACCCGCGAGCGAGGCGCGGTTGCCGGCGTAGGTGAGCTTGTCCAGCACGGTCACGTGCGCGTCCGTGTGCGCGACCACGTGGTGCACGAAGTTCGATCCGATGAAGCCGGCGCCGCCGGTCACGAGCAGGCGGGTCATCGAGCGCCCCTTTCGAGCAGTCCGAGCAGGTAGGTTCCGTAGCCCGACTTCACGAGGGCTTCCGCGCGCGTCCGAAGCGCCTCGTCGTCGAGGAAGCCCTGACGCCAGGCGACCTCCTCCGGCACGCCGATCTTCATCCCCGTGCGGCGCTCCATCGTGCGCACGTAGTCGGCGGCGTCGGTCATCTGGTCGAAGGTCCCGGTGTCCAGCCACGCTGTCCCGCGGGGGAGGACCTCGACCTGGAGCTTGCCCCGTTCGAGGTAGGCCCGGTTCACGTCCGTGATCTCGTACTCCCCTCGAGCGCTGGGCGCCAGGTTGCGAGCGATCTCGATGACGTCGTTGTCGTAGAAGTACAGGCCGGGCACCGCGTAATTGCTCTGCGGGGCGGCGGGCTTCTCCTCCAGGGAGACGGCCTGGCCGTCGGCGTCGAACGCCACGACTCCGTAGGCTTCCGGCTCCGCCACCCAGTACGCGAAGACCGCGCCACCGTCGATGTCCGCGAAGCGCTTGAGCTGCGTGCCGAGGCCCGGCCCGTAGAGCAGATTGTCGCCGAGGACCAGCGCGACGCTGTCGTCGCCGATGAAGTCCGCGCCGATGGTGAACGCCTGGGCGAGGCCGTCCGGCGACTCCTGCTGCGCGAAGGACAGGGAGACGCCGAACTGGGAGCCGTCTCCCAGCAGCCGCTCGAAGTGCGCGGCGTCGTGCGGCGTCGTGATGATGAGGATCTCCCGGATCCCGGCGAGCATCAGGGTCGACAGCGGGTAGTACACCATCGGCTTGTCGTAGACCGGGATCAGCTGCTTCGAGACCCCCAGCGTGATGGGGTGCAGCCGCGTGCCCGAGCCGCCCGCCAGAATGATGCCCTTCATATATGTCCCCCTCGTGAAACATCGATGCTCGTGGCGGCGTCACTGAGAGGACGGCCATCCCCTGCCGTCCGACGACCCCCACAGTCGTACGCTCGACTCTAGCGGAGAACTCGCCCTTTACACCGCCCGGGCCGAGGTCCATAGTGGGCCTCGTGGGATCCGAGGACAGCCCGGCGCTGTCCGTCACCTGGGCGCACCGTGCCGAGCAGTCGGCATCCGCCTGGGCGCGCGCACACGCCAGGGGAGAGGTTCCGAGCGTCTGGCCCTACGGGCTGGACGCTCTTCGCGACCACGCCGTCGTGGAGGTGGATGAGCTCCCCGACCCCGGCCGGATCGCACGGCTCCGCGCACGCGCCGGCGTCGGCCCGCGGCCCCGTGCCGGGTTCGCCATCGCGTGGGACGAGAACACCGCCTATCGTCTGCAGATCCTGCGGCCGCGGACGCGGTACGCCGCTGGCGTCATCTGGCTCACCGACATGGCGGCGGCCGGCGCTGCACCCGGTCGGCTGGTGGCGATGCTGCGGGCGGCCACGGCGCTCTGGGTGCTGAGCGAGGCACAGGTCGTGCCCCTGCAACGGCTCCTCGGGGCCGACGCGCCCCGCATCTTCGTCGTGCCGTTCGGGATCGACCACGAGTTCTTCGGCGCGCAGCCACCCGCCGCCCGACCCCGGATCGTCAGCGCCGGCAACGATCGCGACCGGGATCCCGCGACGCTGTACGCCGCGCTCGCCCTGGTCCTCGCTGCGCGCCCGGGAGTCGATGTCGTCGTGCAGTCGCCCTCCGCGCTGCCGCCTCCGGAGGGCGTCCGGCTCGTGCGTCGGCTGCCGCACACGGAGCTCCGCGATCTGTACGCGACGGCGAGCGTCGTGGTGACCGCGACCCGCCCCAACCTGCACGCATCAGGGATGACGGTGGCGCTGGAGGCTCTGGCCACGGCCCGCCCCGTGGTGGTCTCGGACACTCCTGGCATGCGCGATTACGTCAGCGCCCGCACCGGTGTCCTCGTCCCGCCGGAGGAGCCGGAGGTGCTGGCGGAAGCATTGCTCGGAATGCTGGACGATCCCGACCGCGCCGCCGAGCTGGGTCGGCAGGGCCGGATCGAGGTCGAGCGCCGCTTCACGACCGCGACGATGGTCAACGCCCTCGTCCGCGGTCTCCGAGCGGACGGCTGACGTCGACGCTCAGACCGAAGGGGGCACGTCGCTGATGATGTACTTCGTCTTGCCGCCCGTGTAGGGCAGGGAGTCGACGAAGTCGGTGCGCACCGGCACCTCGTTCGCGATCCGCTCCTGCAGTGCGGCGACCGCGCTCTCGATCTGACTCCGCGCCTCCGCGCCGTCACCCTCCACGACGCGGATGGTGATCGAGTGATCGGCGAGCTGGTGGATCTGGAAGAGACGCACGGCTTCCGGGTGTGCGGCGAACATCCCCATGAGGCGGTGCGCGAGCACGGTGCCGCTGGGGAGACGGATCATGTCCGTCGTCCGCCCCTGAGGCTGCTCCATGAGCGGGAGGGCACTGCCGCAGCGGCAGGGTTCCGATCGCAGGATGCCCTTGTCGCCGGTGCGATACCGGATCAGCGGGAAGACCCTGTTGCGCAGATCCGTGATGACGAGGTCACCCAGCTGGCCGGGGGCTGCGGGGGCCCCGTCCTCGTCCACCACCTCCACCCGGCGGACGTCGGCGAAGACGTGGAGGCCGTCGCGATGAGCGCATTCCCCGGCGATCCATCCGAATTCGGAACCGCGATACTCGTCGTGGACGGGAGCGCCGAAGACCGACTCGAGCCGTGCGCGGGCGGAGGCCGTGAGCGGCGCCGCCGTCGTCGCGATCGCCTTCGGGATGGGGACGCTCAGCTTCCGGCGCTCCAGGAAATCGGCGAACTCCAGCATCGCTCCGACGTACCCCTCGATCAGGCGCGGTCGCGTCGCGGTGAGTCGTCGATGGAACGCTTCCATCGTCTGCTCCGAGATCAGACCGGCGTCGAGGTAGACCTGAGTGGTGGGCCACCAGGCGAGGTCGTTCTTGATGGTCGCCAGCCGCCCGAAGTTCCAGCGACCGACCCGGGCGAGGTCGTCGTACGGCTCGATCCCCCACCAGGAGTACATCCTCCAGCTCAGGGCCAGCGCCGGCACCCTGGCGTCGTGGAGGGTGGCGAGGGGCTCTCCCGTGCTGCCGCCCGTCAGAGCAGGTCGCGCACTGGCTTCCGTCGCCTCGGGCGTGCGCATCTCCGCCGCGTGCTGCTTGACGGTCGCCCGGTCGAGGATCGGCAACGACGCCCAGGCTTCCGGATCGGTCAGGGAATCCGGACGGACGCCGAGCTCCCGGTAGCGGGCGCCGTAGAACGCGGAGGAGTCCATGGCGAACGCCGCGATGTCCCGAGCGAGCCTGTTCTGCATACCGGCGAACTCGGCCGGGGCCAAGCGCTCGTTCGAGAGGAGCTCACGGTGGAAGGCTCCCGCTCTCGCCCGTACGGTCGCGGCCTTGGCGCGGAAGAACGCGCCCTTCAGTGATGCGGACATGGATGGAGCCTCTCGTCATTGAGCGGGCGGGTGGGAGGGTGGGTCAGACGCGGTGGCGGCGCCGACGCTTGTGTGCGACGCCCTCGCGGAAGGCGTCCCGGTGGGCACGGCCGGCGTCCGCCCATTCGCGGCGGGAGAGGTCGGGTGCCCCGGTCAGCGTCGATGCCGCCCGCCAGGCCTCGACCACCGCTGCGGCGTCGAGGTCGCCGTCGTACAGGAGCACCCACTCGGCGCCCACTTCGCGCGCCAGCGCCTCATTCGCCTCGTTCCGCGGCACCAGCACGGGCCGTGCCATCGACAGGGCCGCGAGGACGCTGCCCGAGTTGTGCATGAAGCGGTAGGCCAGAACGATCAGCTCGGAGGAGGTGGCGAGCTGGACGAGCTCGGCATCGCTCAGGAAGTCGAGGTGCAGTTCGACGGCGGGGAGACCGGACGTCCGTTCACGGAGGTCGTCGCCGAGCTCGGGGGTGGAGGGGCGACCGCCGATCTTCAGGCTCAACGTCGGCTCGATCGTCACCGCCTCCGCATAGGCGTCGATGAACCCTTCGAGCCCTTTGTAACGACGCACCCCGCCGAACGATCCCAGCCGACCGGGCACACGCTCGGCGGAGGGGTACGCGGCATACCAGTCGCGGTAGTGACCGTGCAGGATGAGGCTGTGCGGCGTGCCCGGAGGGAGCGGCGTCGTCTCGTTGATGACGATCCGATAGTCGGTGTGCCGATCGATGGACCGCAGCAGCCACAAGCGTGGCGCGTTGTCATCGGGAAGCTCGATGTTGTGGACCGTCCGCACCACGGCGATACGTCGAGACAGGCGGTGCCTGGCGACGAGGGCCGCCGTGAGGAGGAACTTGCCGGTGGACTTCCACCAGGTCGATCCGTGGAGCTTGGCCTCGGGCCAGTGCCAGTGGAAGGCGTCGTAGCGGCCGAAGAGGGCGGTCTTCCACGAGAACCGGAGATGCTCCAGGCCCTCCGTCGTCCCCAGGGCCTCGTCGAGCATCTTGTTGTACGGATTCGTCGTGGGGCGCGGGGCGCCGAGGGACTGCATCACGCGGATGCTCGACGCGGATTCGGTCATCGTGTTGTCCTCCGAGGGGCGACGGTATTCGTCGTAGCGGCGGCCGAGAGCGGCGGCGATGGTGCCGCGGCCGCGGTGGATCAGGCGGGTGCCGCGGGCGTGATGGGCGATGTTCGAGGTCGCGGCGCCGAAGGCTCGACGTGCTGCACCGACGACGATCCGGGCGATCCCACCGATCAGGGAGCGCACCCGGAGCAGACCGCGGCGCAGCCTCCCTCGGGTGAGCTGCAGGTCGATGCGGGTACCGGCATTGGCCGAGCTGAACGCCCGCTGCGCCGCCCACGCGCGGCTGAGCCGCGCGGCGACGACGAGGTCCTCGGTCTCGGACCCGTTGCACCAGACGATGCGGCCGCCGCGACCGACGAGTTCGCGGGTGAAGAGCGTGTCCTCGCCGCCGCCGAGCCCGAGGGACGGGTCGAAGCGCACGCCGAAGCGGCGCACCGCTCGGAGGTCGAGCAGCAGGTTCCCCGCCGCGGCGACCGAGAGCACGGTCCCGGTCGGGCGGGGCGGACGACGGAACGTGCCGGATGCGAGCAGCCAGGGATCGACGTCGTCGTCGAACACGGAGATGACGCGGCCCATGACGGCATCCGCGTCGAACGCGCGCCACGTGGTGATCAGCGCCGAGAGCCAGCCGGCACGGGGGACCTCGTCGTCGTCGATGAAGGCGAGCAGGTCGCGGTCGGCGCACTCGTCCAGCAGCCGGTTCCGCGCGGCCACGATGCCCGGCGTCGGCTCGACGACGTATCGGACGGGCAGGGCGGCGTTCGCGGCCACCTCGCGCGCGGAGCCCGCGGCGTCGTTGTCGACGACCAGCACCTCCACGTCCACGCCGAGGTCCGCACACTCCGCGATCCGGTCAGGGAGTGCGCGCAGCAGCGCTGCCAGCAGCTCCGGCCGTCGGTAGGTGGGTACGCCGATCGTCACGGCGATCGCGTCGCCCGTCCCCGGTCCCCTCGTCATCCGCCTCATCCCCATGGCAGTCGTGCGCCTGTCTCCCCGCGCCGGCTCATCGTACCGTGAACGACGGGTGCGCCGAGCCGCCTCTGGCGTATAGTCGGTGTCCTGGGAGTCGACGCCGGTCGCGACTCTGGGGAATTCGACCGGCGACCCGAGCGGACCGTGTGGGCGGATCCGGGGGGAGGATCGCGTGTCAATCGTGCACGGACGGCTGGCCGTCGTCGTCGTGAACTACGCCTCGGCGCGGCTGCTCGAGCGCAACCTGGTGCTCGTGGAGCGCGAGGCTCGTGCCGTCGACGAGGAGGCCCTGGTGGTCGTCGTCGACAACTGGGCCGGTGCCGCGGAGCGCGAGGCCGCCGTCGCGGTCGCGGAGGCGCACGGATGGACCCTCATCACCCCCGAGACGAACAGCGGATTCGGCGGCGGCGTCAACATCGGGGTCGCGCGGGCGCTCGCCGACGGCGCGACCGACGTCCTCGTGATCAACCCGGACGCGCACATCGACCGTGTGTCTCTGGGGCGCCTGGCCGCGGTCACCTCGGCCTCGCGCACGACCCTCGCCTCGCCGGTGATCACCGACTCCGAGGGACGCACCTGGTTCGCCGGCATCGACCTCCTGCTCGACGACGGCACGATGCGGGCGCGTCGCAAGCGCCGGGCGGACGACGCGCGCCCCTACGAGCCGTGGCTGAGCGGTGCCTGCCTGTGGATCACCCGCGAGGTGTGGGCGCTCTCGGGCGGCTTCGACGACGAATACTTCCTCTACTGGGAGGACGTCGACTTCTCGCGCCGGGTGGTCTCGGCCGGCGGGACGCTCGTGCTCGTCGAGGAGGCGACGGCCGTGCACGACGAGGGCGGCACGCAGCGCGCCGAACCCCAGCTCGCGAGGGCGAAGTCGGAGGGCTACTACTTCTACAACATCCGCAACCGGATGCTGTACGCGGTCCGGCACCTCGACGACGAGGCCGTGCACCGCTGGCGCCGGTCGATACCCCGTACCGCCCGCGAGGTGATCCTCCGCGGCGGCCGCCGACAGCTGCTGCATTCCGCCGCTCCGCTGCGCGCCTACGTCCGCGGGGTGCGCGAGGCCAGACGGATCGCGCGCCTGTCCGGCACGGAATCGAAGGGAACGTCATGGTCGTAGACGCCTACCGTCAGCTCGCCAGGGCGCAGAAGGGCCATGCCCGCGGCGCCCCCGCCTACTCGGTCTACGTGAACCGCAGGCTCGGACGCGTGCTCGCCGCGCTGGCGTTCCGGCTCGGCCTCACGCCGAACCAGGTGTCGATCATCAGCGCCGTCCATTCGTTCGCCGCCATCGGCCTCATCGCCTTCGCCCCGGTCACGGTGCCGCTCGGGCTGCTCATCGCGCTCCTCCTCGTCCTCGGCTACGCGTGGGACTCCGCGGACGGTCAGGTCGCGCGGCTCCGCGGCGGCGGGAGCCCGCAGGGCGAGTGGCTGGACCACTTCATCGACACGCTCAAGATCGCGTCGCTGCACCTCGCGGTGCTGATCGGCCTGTACCGGGTCCTTCCGGAGTCGCCGGCGCTGCTGCTGATCCCGATCGTGTTCAGCATCGTCGCCTCGACCACGTTCTCGGGCATGCTCCTGAACGACCTCCTCAAGGGCAAGCACGCCGTCGCGTCCACCCATGAACGCGGCGGAGGCACCCTGCGACGCTCGCTCGTGCTGCTGCCGACCGACTTCGGGCTGGTCTGCCTCGTCTTCCTCCTCTGGGGCTGGACGCCGGGGTTCCTCGTCGCGTACAGCGCGCTCTGCGCCGCCGCGGTCCTGTTCCTCGCGCTCGCCGCGGTGAAGTGGTTCCGCGAGATCGGAAGGCTCGGTGACCCGGCATGACCGGCGGCTCGATCCTCATCGTGTGCGCGGCCAACGTCTGCCGGTCGCCGCTGGCCGAGCTGGAGCTGCGGCGCCGGCTCGGGGAGGGCTCCTCGCTCTCGGTGCGCAGCGCCGGCGTGCGCGCCAACGACGGAGACCCGATCTGCGCCGACGTCGCGTCGCGGCATGCCGACGAGGACTGGCGGGCACGGGCGCAGGCGCATCGAGCCCGCGAGGTCACCCCGGAGATGCTGGCCGCAGCCGACCTCGTGCTGACCGCCTCGCGCGATCTCCGAGGGGAGCTGGTGCGGGCGGCGCCGGAGCACCGCGACCGGATGTTCACGCTGCGTGAGGCCGCGCACCTCGGCGTCGGGTTCGCGCCCGGCGGCTCCGATGTCATCGCCGACTACGTCGCTCACCTCGACCGGGCACGGACGCGTGCGGTGCCACTCAGCGGCTCGCCGGGTCGCGGCGGCGGGCTGCGGCGTCTCCTTGGTCGTCGCTCCGTCGAGGACCCTGCCTCCATCGCGGATCGGCACGGGAGTCGGGGTCATGCCGGCACCCTCTCCGAGGTCGAGCAGGCCGTCGACGCGATCGGCGGGCAGCTCGGGAGACAGCGCCGACACTCCTCCTGACCGGAGGGTTGTGGTTTTCCACGGTCCGCACTACCATTAGCCGACGCCGTGTTCTGCATGGCTGGGGGGAAACCGGAGCCGAGGGGGCTCCGGCTGGGGATCTGGGTTCTGGGGAGCTGCAGTGTTCACTGTTTCAGCATGCCGTTCTGGGGACGGCTCATCACGCGCACGCCGTGCGCTTTTCATCGCGCCCGTCGTGGCGCTCGCGCTCGTGTTCGCCGGATGCACGGCGGCACCGGACACCGCGGCGTCGCCGGAGCCCGAGGGCACCAGCACGACCGACTGGACGCCGCCGGCCGATCCCGACGCTCAGGGGCCCACCGAGGCCCCCGCGCTGACCGAGGAGAGCGGTGCGCTGGACGCGGAGATCGCGCTGTCCACCGACATGGTCGTGACCGTCGACGACATCTCGACCACCGAGGTCACCCCCGAGACGCCGGGCGAGTATGCCGGCTCCGCCGTCGTGGTGACCGTGAAGGTCGCCAACGACTCGAAGCGGGCGCAGAGCATCGACTCCGCCGTCGTCAGCCTCGTCACGGACGACGGCGACGTCGGGGTGGCCACCACCGCGGGTCCGAACGAACCTCTCCATGGAGAGCTGGCCGCCGGCGACGAGGCCACGGGAACCTACGTCTTCATGCTCGACCCCACGAAGGGTCGCGCCGTGAAGATCAGCGTGAACTACGCCGCCGGCGAGCCGGTGGCGACCTTCGCGGGCGAGCTCTCCTGAGCCGTGGGCGCGACGACTTTCACCGCGTCTCGTACGTGACATTTTCGAAGAAGAAATCTGGGGCTGGGGAGCAACATGGGTAAGACATCCACTTCGAGGCGGGCGCTGAGCGCACTCGCGTCGGTCGTGACGGCGGCGCTGCTGATCACGGGCATGACCACGCTGGGGGCGACCGGGGCCGCGGCGGCGGATTCGCCGTCGACGCCGCCGCCGCTGCTGCAGCGGAACGACGACGTCGTGACGTCGGACCCGATTCCGACCGTGCAGATCGACAACGGCTACGTGTGGTCGCAGACCACGATCGGGTCGACCGTCTACGCGGTGGGCAAGTTCGACAACGCCAGGGCGCCGCTCGCCGTACCGGGGACCAGCCTCACCGCCCGGTCCAACGTCCTCGCATACGACATCAACACCGGTCAGCTGCTCTCGTTCGCACCGCAGGTGAACGGCGTGATCAAGGCCGTCGCCGCCTCGCCGGACGGCAGCCGCATCTACATCGGCGGCTCCTTCAACTCCGTCAACGGCCAGACGCGCTGGAACTTCGCCGCGCTGGACGCCGTGACCGGGCAGCTGGTGCCCGGGTTCTCGCCCTCGATCGGCGGCAGCGGCGTGTACGCCCTCGCCACCTCGGGCTCGAGCGTCTACGTCGGCGGTCTCTTCACGCAGGGCAACGCGACCCCGCGCAAGAACCTCGCGGCCTTCTCGGCGACGAACGGCGCGCTGCTCAGCTGGGCGCCGCAGACCGACCTCCAGGTCGACGCCATGGTGATGGACCCGGCGGGTCAGAACGTCATCGCGGCCGGCCGCTTCTCCCAGGTCAACGGCGACCTGACGATGCGCGGCACCGTCGCGCTCGACAAGACGACCGGCGCGGTGGACAGCGGATGGGCGCTGCCGCAGACGGTGAAGAACGGCTCGAACACGGGCGCGAACTCGGGCAAGGCGGGGATCTTCGGCCTCGCGGCCGACGCCAACGCCGTGTACGGCACCGGCTGGGTCTACGCGGATGCGGCCACCGGCAACCTGGAGGGCACCTTCGCGGCCGAGGCCGGAAGCGGTCAGGTCCGCTGGATCGCGGACTGCCTGGGCGACCACTACGGCGTCTACTCGACCGGCAAGACGGTGTACACCACCAGCCACACCCACGCCTGCAGCACCATGGGCATGCACCCCGAGCAGAACCCGCGCACGCACCGTTACTCGGAGGCGTACACCGCCGACGCCCGCGGTCTGCTGGGCAACCAGCCCGCCGCCGGAGGCACGTACAAGAACTGGGCCGGGACACCGGCGCCCTCGGCCTACGCCTGGACGCCGGACTGGGCCGTGGGCGTGACCACGGGCATGGGTCAGGCCGGACTCTCGATCACCGGTGCGGGGAACATGATCTCGATCGGCGGCGAGTTCCGCTCCGTGAACAACGGCCGCTTCGAGGGACTCGTGCGGTTCTCCACCAACCCGCCCGGCGGCGCGAAGGACGGCCCTCGGCTGTCGGGGGCGAACTGGACCGGCACGGCGCAGTCGTTCATCCCTGGACGCGCGCGGATCTCGATCCCCGCGAACTGGGACCGTGACGACCTCACGCTGACCTACGAACTGCGTCGGACCGGCACCGCCGCCCCGGTGGCCACCGCCACCGCCCGCGGCACCTGGTGGGACCGCCCCTCGGTGAACCTCGAGGACAAGACCGCAGCTCCCGGATCGACGCAGGAGTACACCGTCGTCGCGAAGGACAGCGCGGGCAACTCCGTATCCAGCCAGGCGATGAGCGTGACCATCGCGGCCGGTGCCGTGTCGAACTACGTCAACGCCGTCACGGCGGACGGCCCGCAGCTCTACTACCCGCTCGGCACCGCCGCGCAGGACTGGGCCGGGTCCAACACCCCCGTGTTCGGCACGGGTGTCACCGCCTCGACCTCCGGGGTGGAGAACACGGCGACGGGCGCCTCGACCTTCACCGGGACGAGCGCGGGACGCGTGGCCTCCGGGAGCAAGATCGCCGCGCCGTCCGAGTTCTCGACCGAGCTCTGGTTCAAGACCAACACCACCAGCGGCGGCAAGCTGATGGGCTACGGCGCCGCGGCGTCGGGTGAGTCGACCAGCTACGACCGTCATCTCTATATGACGAACAACGGGCGTCTCGTCTTCGGCACGTACAACGGCAGCACGCAGACCGTCCAGAACGACGCCGCGCTCAACGACAACGAGTGGCACCACGCCGTCGCGTCGCAGAGCGCGGAGGGGATGAAGCTCTACGTCGACGGCAAGCTCGTGTCGTCGCTCGCGGGGGCCACCACGGCGGAGAACTACACGGGATATTGGCGTATCGGCGGAGACAACCTCGCCGGATGGCCGTCCGAGCCGAGCTCCAAGTACTTCAAGGGGGCGCTGGATGAGGTCGCGGTCTACCCGTTCGCCCTCACGGCGACCCAGGTGAAGACGCACTACGGAATCGGCAAGGGCTTCCAGGCCCCGACCGCTGCCTTCACCGCCACGCCGACCGACCTCGCCGTCGCGTTCGACGCGGAGGCTTCGGCGCCCGCGGGCTCGGCGACGATCGCCGGCTATCGGTGGGACTTCGGCGATGACTCGGCGACGGCCACCGGCAAGACGACGAGCCACACGTACGAGGCGTCCGGCACCTACACGGTGGCGCTGACCGTCACGGACAGCAACGGACTCGCCACCACGGCGGAGAAGCAGGTCGTGGTGAAGGCACCGAACGTCCTGCCGACGGCGGCCTTCGAGACGACGGCGAACGGGCTGTCGGTCTCGGCCGATGCGTCCGCCTCGACGGACTCCGACGGCTCCCTCGCCTCCTACGCATGGAACTGGGGAGACGGCACCACTTCGACCGGTCAGGTCGCGACGCACGTCTACGCCACGCCGGGCACCCGCACGGTGACCCTGACGGTGACCGACGACCGCGGCGGGAGCGCGTCGACCACACGACAGGTCGAGGCGACGCATGCCGACCCGGTCGCCGCCTTCACCGCGACCGCGTCGGGGCTGAGCGTCAACGTCTCGGCAGCCGGATCGAGTGCGTCCGACGGCGCGACGCTGTCCTACTCGTGGAACTGGGGCGACGGGTCTCCCGCCGGTTCCGGGGCCACGGCAGGCCACACGTATGCCGCGGCCGGCGCGCATGACATCACCCTCACCGTGACCGACAGCCTCGGCGCGTCCAAGGCCGTCACGAAGACCGTGACCGTGACCGCGCAGGTCTTCGCCGCGTCCGACGCGTTCGGTCGTGTCGTATCCAGCGGTTGGGGCGCCGCCGACAAGGGCGGCACCTGGGCGCCGATGAGCGGCTCCGCCGCAGCGCTCTCCGTCGGCGACGGCGTGGGCAAGGTCAACCTGGCTCCCGGTGACACCAGGGAGATGCTGCTGCAGGGCACGTCCCTTCTCGACACGTCCGCGCGGATCACCTACACGCTCGCCTCCGGGCCCTCCTCCGGGGCGGCGTACGAAGGTCTGGGCGCACGGCGCTCCGGGTCCTCGGGCTACCGGGCTCTCGCCTGGCACCGTCCTGACGGCACCACCTGGCTCGTGATCCACCGCAACGGCACGGCGATCGCCAGCACCGCCGTCTCCGGTCTCTCCTGGAGCGCGGGCAGCTCGTTCTCGCTCCTGATGGAGACGACCGGGTCGTCCACCACGACCATCCGCGCCAAGCTGTGGGCGGCGGGGTCGGCGGAGCCCGCCAACTGGCAGCTCACCACGACGGACGCGACGCCGGCTCTGCAGGTCGCCGGTGCCCCGACGGTGTTCTCCTACCGGTCGGGCAGTGGCACCGGCACCAACCTCGCCAGCTTCGACGACTTCACGCTGAAGAACCTCGGCACGCCGGCGCCGGAGCCCGAGCCGCAGCCCGAACCGGAGCCCGTGAACGTCGCTCCCACCGCCGCGTTCTCCGCGACCGCGACGAACCTCACGGTCGCCGTGGACGGCAGCGCCTCGACCGACTCCGACGGCACGATCGCCTCGTACGCGTGGGACTTCGGCGACGGGACGACCGGCACCGGCGCGACCACCAGCCGCACCTACACCGCGGCGGGGACCTACACCGTCACCCTCACGGTGAAGGACGACAAGGGCGCCACGCACACCACCAGCAAGCCGGTGACCGTGACGGCGCCTCCCGTCGACCCGCAGCCCGAACCCGAACCCGAACCTGAGCCGCAGCCGGCTCCGGTGGCGGACGACGGCTTCGACCGCACCGCGGGGCCCGGCTGGGGCACCGCCACGGTCGGCGGGGCGTGGACGATCGCCGGCGGTTCGCAGGCGGCGGCGACCGTCGCCGACGGCCAGGCGAAGCTGAACCTCATCGCCGGCGACACCCGGCATGCGACGCTCAACACCACGTCCGTCGCCGATGCGGTGCTCGAGACGCAGTTCCGGGTCGATCAGGCCCCGGCTGCGGGTGGCGCCTACGTCGGCGTGATCGCGCGGCAGTCGGCGGCCGGGAAGTACTTCGTCCGCGCCTGGCTGCGTCCTGACGGCACGGTCTGGCTCGTCGTGCACCGCGAAGGGACCGTCCTGCGCACGCAGGCCGTGCCCGGACTGGTGTGGGCCGCGAACACCTCGTACAACCTCGAGGTGTCCGTGACGGGGACGACGTCGGCGACCCTCTCCGCCAAGTTCTGGCCGACGGAGACGACGAAGCCGGCAGCCTGGCAGATCACCACGACCGACGCGGCACCCCTGGGTGCGGGTGCGGTGGGACTGAGCGGCAACCGCTCCGGCAGCGCGACCGCGCCGCTCGGCGTGTCGTTCGATTCGTTCCGCGTCACCGCACCGCAGTAAGATCCTGACGCATGGCCACTGCTGTCCCGATCGCGCTCCTCGCCTTCGGTGGAATCGCGGCAGTGGCCATCGTCGTGTTCGCACTCCGGCTGCTCCCGCGTACCGCCTTCGTCGTGTGGGCGGTCGTGCTGTTCTTCGTGCCTCTCTGGGTAGGGGTGAACATCAGCTTCTACTGGGCGGCGATCACCCTGCTCACCGTCCTGCTGATCATCGTGAACTGGTCGGTCGTGCCGTTGCGGGCGGCCGATGCCTGGGTCGCCGCGTTCGTCCTCGTCGTCGTCGGGTTGTACGGGTTCGGCACGGTCGACCTCGCCTCCCTCGTGGCATCGCTTCTCGAGTGGGTGATCCCCTACATCTGGGGGCGCGTGGTGCTCGCTCGCGTGACGACCGAGTGGATCACCTCGACGATCGCGGTCGTGGCCATCGTGGCCGCCGCTCTCGCGGTCGTCGAGTTCCTCACCTCCTTCAACCCCTTCGTCCTCATTCCCGGATCCGGCGTGGTGTACGACACATGGAGCCCGCTGCAGGAGCGCGGCGGGGTGCTGCGTGCGGAGGGGGCGTGGGGGCACTCGATCGCGCTCGGCGCCGCGCTGGCGATGTCCTCCGCGTTCGTCGTGGCGACGCGATGGCGACTGTTCCCGAAGATCACCGGCATCGTGCTCATCGCCACCGCCACGGTCTTCACGTTCAGTCGGGCGGGCCTGCTCACACTGGTGTTGACACTCGTCCTGTCCACCTTCCTCATCGTCGGGGTATCGACGCGCTTCCGGGTGACGGTGGCCGTCGCCGGGGTGATCGGCACCGCGATCGTCATCCCCGTCATCGATTCCGTCTTCGGTGCCGCGGGGGACGAGGCCGGAGGCAGCGCCGACTACCGCACGGACCTGCTGGTCCTCCTGGAACAGGTGCAGCTGTTCGGGAACCCCGGCGACTGGCATTCCCTCGTCTCTGGCGACTACTACCTCGGATACTTCGCCCGGTCGGTGGACAACGCCCTCGTGCTCACGCTCCTCCGGTACGGGTACGTGCCGACCCTGCTCATCATGGCGGCCGTCGTCTGCGCGGCGCTGATGGCCGTGCGGCGCTCGACGCGGAGTCCCGCCGCCCTCGCCGTCGTCGGACAGCTCCCGAGTCTGGTCGTCGTCGCCCTCATCACGCAGTACAGCATGTTCCTGTGGTTCTGCGTCGGGCTCGCGGTGACCTGGGCGCGCGACGCAGGAACGCGATCCACCACCGCGGAAGAGGCCTTCCTGCGGGATCTCGGGACGGCGTCACCGCCGGCGACGACCGGACCCGCTCCACAGGTGCGGCAGACGTGAACGGGCCGTGCAGATGGCTCCTCTAGAATCGAGACCTCAGGGGGAATGGGGAGTCATGGCCGAGAGCCGGGTCAGCCTGCGTGTCATCGCGGGCTCGCTGCGCAAGTTCTGGTGGTTGATCGTGCTGTGCGGCGTCGTGGGCGCCGCGGGGTCGTACGGATACGCGTCGCTGCAGACGCCGTTGTTCCAGGCGACGACCTCGCTGTACTTCGCGCTGAACCAGGGCACGAGCGCCTCGGACCTCAACCAGGGCTCGGTGTACACCCAGAGCCAGATGCTGTCGTTCGCTCAGCTGGCGACGAGCTCGCGCGTGCTCGATCCGGTGATCGAGGAGCTCGAGCTCGACACGACGCCCCGCGCGCTCGCGAGGGACATCGAGGTGACCATCCCGCAGAGCACCGTCACCCTGCGGATCACCGGCATCACGGACGACCCGGAAGCTGCGGCCGAGCTCGCGAACGCCGTCGCCGAGCAGCTCATCACGGTCGTCAAGGACGTCGCTCCGAAGGATCCGCAGGGCGAGTCCACCATCACCGCCGAGGTCATCGACGACGCCGTCGTCCCCGAGTTCCAGTTCACTCCGAGCAAGCCCAGGGACGCGGCCCTCGGCGGTTTCCTCGGAGGCGTGCTCGGCCTTGCGGCCGCCGTGCTCATCGGTGTGCTGGACACCCGTGTCCGCAACGAGGAGGCGCTGACGCAGGCCGGCGGGGATCCCGTGCTCGGCGTCGTCTCCAAATCGCCGCTGCTGGAGGCGCGGGGAATCGCCGTCGCCCAGGAGCCGCTCGGCCACACCTCGGAGGAGTTCCGCCGCATCCGGTCGGCGCTCGCGTACGCGAACGTGTCGTCCCGCGTGAAGGTGCTGCTGGTGACCTCCGGTATGCCCGCCGAGGGCAAGTCGACCGTGTCGGTGAACCTCGCGATGACCCTCGCCGCGCTCCGTAATTCCGTCCTGCTCATCGACGCCGACATGCGCCGCCCGCGTGCCCACGAGCACGCCGGCATCGACGGTTCGGTCGGACTCACGAGCGTCCTGCTCGACGAGGTGGAGTTCGAGGTGGCCAAGCACCGCGTCGCGGACACCACCCTGGACATCCTCCCCGCCGGGACGATCCCGCCGAACCCCGCCGAGCTGCTCACGTCGGCGCGCATGGCTCAGCTTCTCGACTTCGCCGCGGCGGACTACGACTACGTCGTGATCGACTCGCCCCCGACGCTGAGCGTCGCGGACGCCAACCTCCTGGCCACCCAGACGGACGGTGTCATCCTCGTCGTCGACGCCACCAAGACGCGGCGGGCGGCACTGGCGAAGAGCATCAAATCGCTGGAATCGGGCGGCGCCCGCATCCTCGGCACGGTCCTCAACCGTGCGCGTCCGGACCGGCATCGCAGCGAGTACTACAGCGAGTGAGCGACCCGCCGTCCTCCCGGGGGAGGCGTGCAGCATATCGGCGGAAGGGCTCGAAACGTTTGCCATCGTCCAGACGGGCGGTTATTCTTCATGGGTTGCGAGGGGGGCTCGCACTTTGTCGCCGGGTTTGAAACTGCGGCGAAGCGTGGGTGATCGTGTATTCCACCCCAGAAACGGTGACATCGTGTCCTTTCCGTTCCCTGTTCGTCTCTCATCGCCAGCGGCGCCACGGCGTCGCCATCGCCTGCTCGCGGGTGCCCTGGGCGTCGCCGTCGCGCTCTCCGGAGTGCTGATCGCCGCGCCGGCCTCCGCGGCGGTCGCCGCCGCCTCGCCGTCGGCCCGACCGGCGGCAGCATCTGCGGGTCCCCTCCTCTCCGACCCGATGAACCGCACCGTCGCCTCCGGCTGGGGCGCCTCTCCCGTCGGGGCCTGGCGTGTCGTCGAGGGTGCGTCGAGCGTCGGGAACGGGCAGGCGATGCTCGCCAGCCGGAAGCCCGGGATCACGGCGCGGGCGACCGTGGCCGGGGTGACCGCGGCGGATGTGTCGAGCCGCTACACGGTGACGGTCCCTGCTCTCCCCGTCGGCGGTCCGCTCTACCTGGCCCAGGCCGTCCGCATCGTCGGCAAGGACTCCTACGGTGTGCGTCTCCGCGTGCACCCCGACGGCTCCGCCTACGTGTCCGTGGTCCGGATGACCGACCTCACCACTGTGCAGAACCTGAGCGAGCGACGACTCCCCTTCCCGGTGACGACGGGCATGTCGCTGCGCGTCGCCCTCGACGTGACCGGGACCAGCCCGGTGACGCTCGCGGCCAAGGCCTGGGCGGCAGATGGGGACGAGCCGTCCGCGTGGCAGGTGACGCACGCCGATTCCTCTGCCACGCGGATCACGGCCGCGGGTGGTTACGGCTTCGCGCTGTACACGTCCTCCGGAGCGAAGGCCGCCGTCCCGCTCGCGATCGACGACGTGCTCGCAGCCGCGCCCGCGCCGGTGGCGACTCCCACTCCGACGCCGACGCCGACGCCCGCCCCCGCGCCGAACCCGGCTCCTGCGCCGAACCCGGTTCCGGTTCCCCCGGTGACGCCGACCACCCCGGTGACACCCGCTCCACCTGCCACCCCGGCCGGTGTCCGCGGGAAGCCGGGCGCCGCCGCCCCGGGGTCGCTGTCGTACCCGGCACCCGCCACCGCGATCTACGCGGCGCCGGGCGGATCGGACGGCGCTGCCGGTACGAAGAACTCGCCGGTGCGCACGATCGCGGCCGCGCTGCGGCTGGTACCGAACGGCGGCACCATCGTGCTCCGCGGTGGCACCTACCACGAGGAGATCGTCGTGCCGCCGCAGAAGCGCGTCACGATCCAGCCCGCTCCGAACGAGGCGGTCTGGATGGACGGCGCGAAGACCGTCACCGGCTGGAAGCCCGCAGGCAAGACCTGGACGGTCGACGGCTGGGGGACCGCGCTCGACTCGAGCCCCACATACACGAAGGGAGCGCCCGACAACACCCAGCCGGAGTGGCGCTTCGTCGATCCCGCGCACCCGATGGCCGCGCATCCGGACCAGGTGTGGGTCGCGGGCGTGCAGCTGCGGGAGGTCGCCTCCGCCGCGCAGGTCGTCGCCGGGACCTTCTTCGTCGACGATCGGGCGAAGCGGCTCGTGATCGGCACCGACCCGACGGGCAAGCCCGTGGAGGCGAGCGTGCTCACCCAGGCGCTCTCGATCCGGTCCGCCGGATCCGAGGTGCGCGGCATCGGCATCCGCCGGTACGCCACCAGCGTGCCCCAGATGGGGACCGTCATCGCCGCAGCGAGCGACATCACGCTCGCCGACGTGACGATCCGCGACAACTCGACGACCGGCTTCTACTCCTGGGCGCCGAGGACGACGTTGACGCGCGTCTCGTTGATCGGCAACGGTCTCCTC
This sequence comes from Microbacterium meiriae, assembly GCF_040686935.1. Taxonomy (NCBI): domain Bacteria; kingdom Bacillati; phylum Actinomycetota; class Actinomycetes; order Micrococcales; family Microbacteriaceae; genus Microbacterium; species Microbacterium meiriae. The sequence continues at coordinate 704,588 of NZ_JBFBMF010000001.1, read as the reverse complement.
GGTGGCGGCGCCTCCCAGGCCGACGGCTTGAAGGTGAAGCAGATGCTCTCCGTCGGGAACAACGCCGAGCGCTTCAACCACTCCCCGGTGTCCGGCGCGTTCAAGGTCACCCGGACGCGCGGAGTGACCGTCACCGACAGCGCGTTCACGGGTAACGCCGGTCGTGGTCCGTGGTTCGACGAATCGGTCATCGACATCGTCTTCACGGGTAACGACGTGATCGGCAACACCGGTCACGGTGTCATGGTCGAGCTCTCGGAGCGGGCGGTCGTCGCCGACAACATCATCGCCCGCAACGGCGACTTCGGGCTGTTCGTCCTGAACTCCGGCAACGTGAAGATCTGGAACAACACCTTCGTCGGCAACGCCAACCGGAACGTCAGCATCGGTCAGGACGGTCGCCGAGCCTCCGACCCGAACGCGGCGGGCCACGATCCGCGCACGCGCTTCGCACCGCTGGCGCCGTGGATCGTGCGCAACACCGTGATGTCCAACAACGTCATGGCGGAGAGCGCGGGCAACTGCCTGGTCTGCGTACAGGACTACTCGACCACCTTCACCGGTGCGCAGATGATGTCGAGCGTGAACGGCAACCTCTACCACCGCACCGCCCCCGGCACGCCCCGATGGTTCTCGGCCTGGTCGAAGGGATCCGTCTCGCGGGATCCGGCGGTGGCAGACACCCTCGCGGCGTTCACCGCGGCGACGGGTCAGGACCGCCGCTCGCAGTTCGTGCAGGGAGCCTCCGTGGTGTCCGCCACGTACGTGCTGGCCCCCGCGCAGGCGCAGCGGCAGGCCGCAGTGGCGGTCCCCGTGCCGGCGGATATCGCCTCGGTATCGCGACTCCCCGGCAACAGCGCGACGCTGGGAGCCCTGCCGCGGTGACGATCTAGGTATGGGTTCTCTTCTCGCTGTCGGCGCCCGCGCGCTGACGATGGTCATCGCGCTGGTCTGCGGCGTTCTCACGACGCGGATGATCATCGGAGACGCGGGCGTCGGCAGCTTCGCCCTCTACACGCTGCTCACGACGATCCCGTCGCTGCTGACCTTCACCGATCTCGGCAGCGGCGCCGTGCTCGTGAACGCCGTGGCCACGAGCGACGACGTGCGGACGGACGAGAAGCTCCGCTATCAGCTCACGTCGGTCGGCCGGGTGCTGCTGATGTTCGCGGCCTCCGCCATGGCGATCAACACCGTGCTCCTGGCCACCGGTGCCTGGGAGATCGTGTTCGGCGATGCCGGAGGAGAGCCGGGGGCGTCGCTGGCCGCCTTCTTCTGCGTGACGATCTTCTGTCTCGGTATCCCGCTGGGCATCTGGGCGCGGATCATGCTCGGGCAGCGCAAGAACCACATCGTGATCCTGCTGCAGGGCCTCATCTCGCCGCTCACGCTGGCCGGGGTGTGGATGCTGCTGACGTTCGGTGGCGAGAATCTGCATTCCTACGCGGCGATCGCGTCGTTCGCGGCCTCGCTGATCGTCTCGATCCTCGGCGTCCTCATCACCGCTCGGACCACGTCTCCGTTGATCCCCGAGGCTGCGCGCATGGTCCTGCGCCCGCGACGGTTCCCCGGCGTACGGGTGATGGACGTGGGATGGCCGATGCTGGCTCAGATGGTGACGTATCCGATCGCGGTGGGGTCGCAGCGGTACGTGATCGCCCAGCTCGGCGGTCCGACCGACGTCGCCGAGTACGGTGTGGCCGGGCAGGTCTTCTTCGCGCTCAACGGTCTGGTGATGGCCGGTGGGCTCGCGCTCTGGCCGCATTTCGCTCGCATGCGACACCAGGGCGATCTCCGCCGCGGACCGTTCCTGCTCTCCGGACTGTTCGCCGTGGCCGTCGCCCTCGCGACGGTGGTGGTGTGGCTCGTCGGGCCGTGGCTGTTCGGGTTCATCACGCAGGGAGAGCTGGAGGTCCGGCCGACCACGATCTTCGCGTTCGGCCTCATGATCATGCTCACGGCGGCCGTCTACCCGCTCGGGATGTTCATCATGGACAAGCCCGGGATCCGATTCCAGGTGATCCCCACCCTCAGCATGGCCGCGGTCGGGGGCACCCTGGCGTTCGTCCTCACACCGATCCTCGGCATCGCCGGTCCGCTCCTCGGTGTCGCCTTCGCGCTCCTGGTCTGTCAGCTGATCCCGTTCTCGATCTACATCGTGCGTCATCGGGCGCGGCTCACAGCCGAGGCCGCCGTCTCGGCGTGAGCCCAGGTCGCGCGCGCCCGGCGCCGTGCGGATCCCGGCGGGTCGTCAGTCGAGGACGCCGGCGGTGACGCCGGCGCGGTAGACCGCAGGTGCGTGCCGGCGCAGGGCTTCGTCGCGGCTCTCGGCCACACTGCCCACGAGGTCGTCCCACCGTGCGTACACGTCGTCGAGTGCGGCGGCGATCGCCGGAGCATCGTCCGGTGCGACCAGCTGCGCCGTGGCGTAGCCGCCCGCGGCCTCGCGCAGACCGCTGCTGTCGCTCGCGATGACGGGGCGGAGCCCCAGAACGCCCTCGACGGCGGTGTTCCCGAACGGCTCGTCCACCCGGGAGGGCACGACCAGCACGTCGGCTTCCGCGAGGAACGGCCAGATGTCGGCGTGGAATCCCGCGAAGGTGACGGAGACCCCGGTCTCTGCGGCACGGGCGCGCAGTTCGCGCTCGTACCATTCGTATCCCTCGAAGACCGCCCCGAGGAGCGTGACCTCGACGGGCCGCCCCTCCGCCTGCACTGCCGCCGCGGCGTCGATGACGAGGTCGGGACCCTTCCGAGGCGAGAGCCGCCCGACGTACAGCACGCGGAGGGCGCCGTCGATCCGGGGCCGCGGCGGCGCGGGGTGCGGGGGCGACGCGACGCCGTTGGCGACGATCCGGGTGCGGTCGGCGAGAGCGGGCAGCGCGTGCCGGATGGTGTCGAGGCTGAAGCGGCTGTTCACGAGGGTGCGGACCGAGGCGAGGTGCGGCATGTAGAGCAGGCGGTTCACCAGCGTGCTCCCGGAGGCCTCCGCCTCGTGCACGTGACTGACCGCGCGAGTGCCGCGGAGTCGGGCCACGAGGGGCCATTGCGGAATGATGATGGTCGACACGTAGACGGCGTCGGGGCGCACGCGTCCGATCAGACGCCATGCGGCGCCGAGGCCCCGGAACATGTCGCGGAACAGGCGGGGCAGACCGCGCGGGGTGAGCAGCACCTTGCGCAGGACGAGCATCGGCAGGATGACGACCTCTGCTCCGGCGGCGCGCAGCGGCGGGACGAGCAGACCCGAGCTCGGAAGGGCGACCACCACACGGGCGCCCGCCTCCACGAGACCGGTCGCGCTCTCGAGGAGCATGCGGTCCGACCCGAACATCTCGGCACCGGGATGCACGAGAAGGACGGTCTTGCGCTTCACGCCGGTGGTCATCGTGTCGCGTCCGCGGGGGCGGGGGCCCAGTCGGCGCTCCGTCGGCGCGCACGCCGGGCGGACGCGTGGACGCTGGAGCCTTCGGACAGACGGCGGGCGAGGTCTTCGTACTCGTCCGCGACGTCGTCCCAGCGGAAGCGCGTGCGGGCGATCTCCTGCACCGCGGCTGCATGCGCGTCGCGGGTCGTGGGGTCGGCTTCGGCGGCCGCGACGTGGGTCGCGACGTCATCCGCGTCGGCGAAGAACCAGCCGTTGCCGCCGAGGACCTCCCGGTTGAAGGGCACCTCGTAGCCGATCACCGCGGTGCCCGCACCCATGGCGCGCAGGAGCGACGGGTTGGTGCCACCGACGGAGTGGCCGTGCAGGTAGGTGGCGGCGTGGGCGTAGAGCCCGTCGAGGAGCTCCTGGTCGTAGACGCCGCCCACGAGGCGGATCCGCTCGTCGCCCTCGGCGGCGTTCCGTATCTCCTGGATGTATCCGGCGGCGTACGGCGCGGAGCCGACGACCACGAGCGGCAGTCGCGCGGCGCTGGCGCGGTATCCGCGGACGATCTCGAGCACGTGGTTCTCCGGCTCGAACCGAGCGACGACGAGGTGGTAGCCGTTCGGAGTGAGGTCCATCTCGGCCAGGCGGTGCGTCGGCGGCTGATCGAGGATCGGCGCGCCGTATCGGATGAGCTCCGTGGGCACGTCGAACTGGTGGCGGTAGTAGTCGGAGATGCCGGGGGCGTCGGCGATGAGCGCGTCCGCGGTGCGGACGCCGAACTGCTCGGCCCAGCGATAGTACGCCTTGCCGCGGGGACCCCACTTCGACCGGCGCCACTCCAGACCGTCCATGTGCAGGGCGACGGGCGCCCGGCGCAGCCGGAGCAGCGGGAGGAACGGCGAGTTCGCGGCGTTGAAGACGAAGGTCGCGTCGGGGCGGCGGTGGAAGAGCAGATGCAGGGCCGACAGCCCGGTGTGGCTGAGGGTCTCGATCTGCTTCACCGGGACCGCGGGGAGGTGCACCACGCGCATGCCGAGGTACTCCTTCTCGCGGTGCTCGGAGCCGCGGGTGTACACGACGACGTCGTGGCCACGGTCGGCGAGCCGTCGCCCCACCTCTTCGATGGCCGTCTCGAATCCGCCGTAGGCCGCAGGCACGCCGCGGGTCCCCACCATCGCGATCGTGAGGGGTGTCGTAGTGCTCATCCGCTCAGTATGCCCCGCTCGGCTGCGCCATGACCTTCGCGGTGCGCCACATGATCTGCAGATCGTTCATGACGGACCAGTTCTCCACGTAGCGCAGGTCGAGCCGCACGCTCTCGTCCCACGACAGGTCGCTGCGTCCGGAGACCTGCCACAGACCCGTGATCCCGGGCTTGATGTACAGGCGGCGGAACACGGTGCCGTCGTAAGCGGTGACCTCGCTGGGCAGCGGCGGCCGCGGACCGACGACGCTCATGTCGCCGACCAGCACGTTCCAGAACTGCGGGAGCTCATCCAGCGACAGCTTGCGCAGCACCTTCCCGACGCGGGTCACGCGGGGGTCGTCCTTCATCTTGAAGAGGAGGCCGGCGCCCTCGTTGTGGTCCTTCAGCGCCGCGAGCTGCTTCTCGGCGTCGGTGCGCATGGAACGGAACTTGACCATCTTGAACGTACGGCCGTCCCGGCCGACACGCTCCTGGAAGAAGAACACGGGCCCCGGAGAGTCGAGCTTGATGAGAGCGCTGAGCACAGGTGTGAGCAGCGCGATCGGAATCAGCGCGATGGCGGCCACCAGTACGTCGAGGGCGCGCTTCAGCAGGTGGACGCCGCCCTCGTAGGTCGGGATCTTCACCTGGATCAGCGGCAGGCCGTCGACCTGGCGGAGCGAGATGCGAGGACCCGCGACGTCCGTCAGGCGGCTCGAGAGGACGAGCTCGGCGGCGGTGCCTTCGAGCTGCCAGCTGAGCTGCTTGACGAAGTCGGGGGACCCCTCGGGGCGGCTCGCCACGATGATGGTGTCCGCCCCGAGCTGTGCCGCCGCGGGGGCGACGGTGTCCAGATCGCCCACGACCGGGTAGATGCTCTCCCCGATCCTGAGCGCGCCGGCATTGCGATCCAGCAACGTCGTCCCCACGACGTGGTAGCCGTTCTCCCCGCCCTTCTGCAGGGAGTCGATCACATACTCGACGTCCTCGGTGGCGCCGACCACCAGTGTCCTCGACGCGAACCGTCCGGACAGGCGCTGCCGCTGCAGCCAGCGACGCCAGGCCCAGCGGGCGAAGAGGAGACCGAGCATGCCGACCGGGAGCGCGATGAAGAACAGCGGCTGCAGCCCTTCCCACTCCAGGAGCACGCCCGCAATGGCGGTGATGCCGAAGGCGAGACCCGCCGCGTGCGCGACGCGACGGTACTCCGTGGCCCCAGACCCGAAGATGGCGGCGGCTCGGCTGTTGAGCGCCGACAGCATCAGGTACCAGGCGAGACCCAGCAATGCGGCGTTGCGCACGGCCTCGATCACCGTGACGCCGGTGAGCAGTTGGACCGCCGCCGTCAGTGCGACGGCGATCAGGATGACAGCCGCATCCGTGATCCGTAGCCGCATCCGATAGCGACGCTCCCACTGCAGGCGTCGTTCGAGCGTCGCCGAGACACGCGGCGTGCTCGCCGCATGCGTCACCGACGCGGTCGCCCGCGGAGCCGTGATCGGCGTGAAACCCGTACGAGCGATGCTCAGAGCATCCTCGACGGAAGTCATGCCGAGGCCCCTTGAGCCGTGAATGTACGCAGATAACCCCAGTGCGCCATCGTTTCCCCAGTTTTCCCCAGACCATGAACCCCACGTTCACGGACACGTCTGCGTCCCGACCCCTCGGGTCCTGCTGAAGCTTCGCGATCCCACATCGAGAAGGTGTCCTCGTCGTCCCAAACCGACGAGGCGTGCAGCAGGCACTGCAGACGGTCATCACTGTAGCGGATTCGGCCGCCCGACGGAAGCGCTTCCCGAGGGTGAGCGAAAACCCGTTCCGGAATACCGCATGCGAGGGTGCACCCGGAGCTAGTCTGTCGCGGTGACCGCGCACCCGACATCGAGTCCTCGCTTCCGTCTGCAGCCCATGCGGCCGCGCGACCCCGGTCAGCCGCATCGGGCCGCGAGTCCGCTGGAGCTCTTCTTCGACCTCGTCTTCGTGGTGGCGGTGAGCATCGCCTCGGCGCAGCTGCATCACGCGCTGAGCCACGGCGACTTCCTCCACGGGATCACCTCCTACGCGATGCTCTTCTTCGCGATCTGGTGGGCGTGGATGAACTTCACCTGGTTCGCGACCTCGTTCGACACGGACGACTGGCCGTACCGGATCGCCACGTTCGTCCAGATGGCGGGCGTCCTCATCCTCGCCGCCGGGATCCCCGGGGCCTTCGAGGAGGGCGACTTCACGCTCCCCGTGGTGGGCTACGTCGTCATGCGGATCGCGATGGTGGCGCAGTGGCTGCGCGCCTCGCGGAACGAGGGCCCGCTCCGGCGCGTCGCTCTGCGGTACGCCCTCGGCGTCGCCGTCGTGCAGGTGCTGTGGCTTCTGTTCCTGCTGATCCCGTCCGGCCCCGTGCAACTCGCGGCCTTCGTCGTCTTCGCGCTCATCGAGATCGCGGTCCCGGTGTTCGCCGAGCGCCGGCACCAGACACCCTGGCATCCGCACCACATCACGGAGCGCTACGGTCTGTTCACTCTCATCGTGCTCGGCGAGAGCCTCCTCGCCTCCGCCAACGCGATCATCGACGCGCTGGACGAGGTGGAGGCCCTGGGTCCGCTCCTGGCCATCTCGGCCCTCGCCTTCGTCGTGACGGCGGCGTTGTGGTGGATCTACTTCTGGCCGCCCCACCACCGGGCCATCACCACTCTCGGCCGTTCGCTGCGCTACGGCTACACGCACTACTTCGTCTTCGCGGCGGCCGCGGCCTTCTCCGCCGGCATCGAGGTGGAGCTGGACGTGATGACGGGGGAGAGCCATCTCGCTCCCGTGGCGGCCACCTTCACGGTGTCCATCCCGATTGCGGTGTTCCTGATCGGGATCTGGTGGGTCGCCATCCGCGACAATGCCGACCGCGTCGTCAACACGGTCATCCCCGTGGGGGCGCTGCTCGTCCTGCTCGACCCTTTCGTGCCCGTGCCGGTGGCGCTGACGGCAGCGGTCATGGTGGGGATCGTGGCGGTGCTGGTGATGCGGCCGCCGATTCCCCGCGGCGCCTCGGCGACGGACGCCTGAGCGCCGCGGTCAGACGCTGGCGGCGAACAGGGCCAGGCATTCGACGCGCAGGCGCGCGATCGCCCCGGTGTCACCGCGGAGGTGACGGATGAGGGCGTGCTGCATCATGCCGTCCGTGAGCGCATACGCGAAGAGCGGCGTGAAGCGGCAGGGCCGACCGCGCAGCTCGGAGTAGCGCTCGACCATGCGCCAGATGGCCTCCTGCAGGTCGGCCTCGACCTCCGCGATCGTGTCGCCGAAGCCGGACTCGAACAGCGATTGATTGCGGAGGTCGTACCAGAGCCGGTGCAGGCGGGCGTCGTCGTGCACGCTCCTGGCGAGTTCCTCCGCGGCGCCGGCCGCCAGGTCCTCCGCGGTCTCCGCCTCCTCCATGACGGCGAGGTAGCGGTCACCGAGCCCGCCCTTGGAGATCCGCACGGCCTCCGCGATGAGGTCGTTCTTGTCGGTGAAGTAGTAGTGCAGGGCTCCGTGCGAGAGCTCCGAATGCTGGGCGATCTCGCGGAGTCCCGTCCTGGCGAACCCGCGCTCGGCGATCGCCTCCAGCGCGGCTTCGGCCAGCGCTCGCCGGCGGATCGCGAACTTGTCCACCCCTGCGCGTTCCGCCCGCTTGGTCGCCGTCGTCATGCTGTGCCCCCGGTCTCGTCCCCTTCGGGATCGGTGCGGGCAATGCTATGGCATTCTCGCGGATCCGGACAGGCGTCCAGGAAAAACTTGACAGGTGCCAAGCCGCGTGTTGCACTGGATGCGCCACGGCCGCGCATGTCCCCTGCATGCCGGCCGTCTTCGTGGCCGCGCGAGCGATTCCCCCATCGCCCCGGCCCTGCGTTGTCCGCCGAGTTCTTCGAGCGCCAGCGCTGCAGAGCGGAGCGATGTCCCCGCATCCTCCGCTCTGCTCCCGCTTCTAGGCTCCTCATCGGTCGCGCATAGCTCCCTGATTGTTCACTCGTCGAGCATCGGGGGCAACGCCGCCCACGCTCGAGAGGAGCACATCATGAGCCGAATCCCCGAACCGACGTCGACGCCGCAGGGGCCCATGTACGAAGGACGACCGCTGGATCGCGCGGACGAAGAGGTGGTCGACCAGGGCGTCGCCTTCGATCTCCGGACGCTGATGAGCCGCCGCGGGCTCCTGATCGGCGGCGGCCTCGGCCTCGGCGCCGTCGTCCTCGCCGCCTGCGCTCCGACAGCCACCGGCTCGTCGTCGACGACCGCCACGCCCACGCCCAGCGCCGGCGCCACCGCATCGGACTCCGCGATCACGGAGATCCCGGATGAGACCGCCGGCCCCTACCCGGGCGACGGCTCGAACGGTCCCGACGTCCTCGACGAGGCGGGGATCATCCGCCAGGACATCCGCTCGTCCATCGACGGCGGTGCCACCGCGGACGGGGTCCCGCTCTCGTTCGAGTTGCAGATCCTCGACCTCGCGAACGGAGGGGTGCCGTTCGCGGGCGTCGCCGTGTACGCCTGGCACTGCAACGCCCAGGGGGAGTACTCGCTCTACTCGTCGGGGCTCGAGGACGTCTCCTATCTCCGCGGGGTGCAGGTCGCTGACGAGGACGGCAGGGTCTCCTTCACGTCCGTGTTCCCCGGGTGCTATTCGGGCCGGTGGCCCCACATCCACTTCGAGGTCTACCCGGACGCGGCGTCGATCACCGAAGCATCGAACGCGATCGCGACATCCCAGCTCGCGCTGCCCGAAGACGCCTGCGGAGCGGTCTACGCGGAGACGGCCTACGCCGGATCGGCGGACAACCTGGCACGGATCACGCTGACCTCCGACAACGTCTTCGGCGACGACGGCGGGGCATCGCAACTCGCGACGACGACGGGGAGCGTCGCCGGCGGCTACACGGCGACGCTCGTGATCGGCGTCGACACCACGACCGCCCCGAGCGCCGGTTCCGCACCGGGCGGGAGCGGGAGCGGACGCCCGCCGGGAAGTTGAGGTCGTCGGAGCGTGGTTCCGTGGATCTGCTAGACTGATCGTGCAACGTGTGCGTTTCGCCCCCTCTCGGCCGCCTCGTCGCCACTGATCAGGGCCATCCACGGACCACGCACATCGACGCGCGCGGAATCCGCCTCGGTCTCTTCACGTGCGGAGCGCGACAGCGCGCCCGCCCCACAGCAATGAGCATGAGCATGAGCACCACCACCATCCCTCCGTCCACCCCTCTCACCTGGAAGCAGGCCGACGTCGACGTGCACGTCGCCACCCGGAACGGCGAATTCGCCGGATTCGTCGAGTTCGACGGATCCGCGCACCGACTGCGCGACGAGCGTGGCACCGATCTCGGATCCTTCCCCTCCCTCGACGACGCCTTCCGTGCGCTCGCCGAGGCGAATGAGCCGAAGCGCGCCGCGGCGTCGCCGACTCGCCCGCGCCCCCGCCGTCGGCGCATGCGGCGGGCGCGAGCCTGACTCGTATGCCGGCTCGCGTATGCGGGCGCGGTTAGTGTGGCCACAGCGATCGGCATCCGCCCTTGGCTACCTCAGCTCAAGGGCTCCCGATCGGCAGGAGAGCATCATCTCCCTTTCACCCTCCCCGTCCGTCACCGCCACTCTGGGGCCCGTGCGTCAGACCTATGCCGGCAACGCGGACTTCCCGCCGCTCGCCCGGGCCTACCGGGACGTGCAGCAGGTCGTGAAGGAGACCGGGCTCCTGCAGCGGACGCCCGTGTTCTACTCGCTCGTCGGCGCCGCGCTGGTCGTCGCCTTCGCCGGTTGCGTCGCCGGATTCCTGATCCTCGGTGACAGCTGGTTCCAGCTGCTCATCGCCGCCGCCCTGGGCATCGTCTTCACGCAGGTCGCGTTCCTCGCCCATGAGGCCGCGCACCGCCAGATCCTCTCCACAGGACCGGCGAACTTCCGCCTGGCCCGCGTGCTCGCCGGCATCATCGGCATGAGCTACCACTGGTGGGATTCCAAGCACACCCGCCACCACGGCAACCCGAACCAGGTCGGCAAGGACCCTGACATCCAGGTCGACACCATCTCCTTCCTGGAGGAGGATGCGGCACAGTCGCGTGGCATCGTCCGGCTCATCACGCGGAAGCAGGGCTGGCTCTTCTTCCCCCTTCTGACGCTGGAAGGGCTCAACCTGCACTTCCTGGGTCTGAAGCACCTGATGACGCGCAAGAACGTGAAGGGTCGCTGGATCGAGCTCGGACTCATCGTGCTGCGGTTCGCCGTCCTCCTCGTGCCGCTGTTCCTCCTGCTGCCCGTCGGCATGGCCTTCGCGTTCCTGGGTGTGCAGCTCGCGGTCTTCGGCGTCTACATGGGTGCGTCCTTCGCCCCCAACCACAAGGGCATGCCGGTCATCGCCCCCGACGCCAAGCTCGACTTCTTCTCCAAGCAGGTGCGCACGTCGCGCAACATCCGCGGCGGGTGGTGGGTCACCGGGCTCATGGGAGGCCTCAATCACCAGGTGGAGCACCACCTCTTCCCGAACATGTCACGGCTGCACCTGTCGAAGGCGCGCGGCATCGTGCGCGACTACTGCGCCGCCAACGGCATCCCGTACACGGAGACGAGTCTCGGGCGCTCGTACGCGATCGTCATCGCCTACCTGAATCGGGTGGGCCTGGCGGCGCGCGACCCGTTCGACTGCCCCGCGGCGGCACAGCTCCGTCGCGCCTGACGCACACGGATACGACGAAGGGGCGAGCAGACAGCTGCTCGCCCCTTCGTCGTATCCGCGCGGATCAGCGCTTCGAGTCGTCCGTCTCGACGACGTCGATCGTGATCTTCTCCAGCGGACGGTCGTCGTCGAGCTCGTCGTCGAGGACCTCGTCTCCGCGGAAGCTCTCGACGGACGCCTCGACGACGTCGTCCTCGTTCTCGTCATCGTCCTCGTCGATCGTGGCCTCCGTCACTGCGATCTCCGTGGGGAGGCTGTCGTCGCTGAAGATGCCGTCGGGCCGGATGAGCTCGCGCACCTCGGCCATGAAGCTGGTGAGCTGCTGCTGCTGCCACCGCAGCTGACGGGCTCGGTCCTCGGCGTCGCGGAGGACGGTGGAGGTGTGGCCGGTCACCGCATCGACGATCTTCTGCGACTTCACGCGGGCACGCTCGAGGATGTCCCGCGCACGGACCTGTGCGTCGGCCTCGATCGCCTGCGCCTGCGAGCGCATGAGCTTCTCGTAGCCGTCGGCCTTCGCGGAGATGCGCTGGGCGTGCTCCAGCGAGGCCGTCACCTGCTCGTTGGCGTCGGTCGTGATGCGCTCGGCGTGGGCGACGGCCTGGTTGTGGAGGACCAGGAACTCCTGCTGCGCGTCGTCCTGCCGGCGGGTGAGGGTCTCCTCGAACTCCAGCACCCGGGCGTTCATCTCGCGCACCTCGCGCTCGGCGTCCGCCCGCAGCTGGGTGGTCTCGCGCGTGACGAGGGAACGCAGCGCGGCGGCCCCCTTCTCGGCCTCGGTGCGGATCGCCGTGGCCTCCTGCGACGCCTGGCTGACCTTCTCCGCGGCGTGTGCGGCCTCGCGCTCGATGCGCGCCTCATGGGCCGTGTACTCGGTCTCCATCTTCAGTCGCACCTGGTCGGCGTCGCGCTGAGCCTGGGAGATGATGCGCTCGGCATCCGCCTCGGCCTCGGCGCGCTGCGCGGCGACTTCTTCGCGGGCAGAGGTCATCAGGCGGTCGGCCTGCACGGCGGCGTTCTGGATGAGGACGTTCGCCTGCTCCTCGGCCACCCGCAGGATCGCCTCGAACTGCTGGCGAGACGGCGCTTCCTCACCGTCGGCCTGCGGCATGTCGACGAGCTCGGAGGTGAGCGTCGCCACCTGCTGCTCCGCGTCCGAGGCCTTGGCGTTCGCCGCGGCGAGCTCGGCCTCGAGGGCCTCCCGTGCCTCTCGCTCCTCCGCCTTGACCGCTTCGACCGACTCGGCCTCGCGGGCCTTCGCCTCGGCCACCTCGTCGGCCGCCTGCTGGAGCTGGGCCCGCATCGATGCGAGCGCGGCGTCGACCTCGCCCTTGTCGTAGCCACGGAATCCGATGGTGAATGCGGCCGAGGATGAGGACGACGTGTCGCGGGGATTCGTCTCGATCAGCTGATCGAAGAAGTCCGGCGACCGCTCGTCGTCGCGGGGAGTGCCCGAGGATTCGCTCATGGGTTCAAGCCTTTCTGGCGTGTCCGCGACACGAAGCGGACTTCGTTTCCGTGGACGGGATCGCAAGCACGGAGGAGGAGGCCTCCGGCATGCGCCACGACCGGGTCGTCATCCGAGTCCCCGCGGGGCGCGGCGCGCGTCTAGCCTAATTGCGTCGCCTGAGAATCGTGACCCCCATCTGCGGGGGCCGGTGAACGCTGATCAGGCCTGGCGGAACCAGCGCGCGTTGCGGTCGTCGAGCACAGGGCCCCGCTCGAACACGGAGACGGGGCCGTCGGCCACCTCGATCTGACGGGTAGCGGCCTCCGCGGCCACCAGGGCCCGCAGCTCCCGCCACAGCGGCGCGGTCTGCGGGAAGCCGAGGTACTCGCGGAAGGTCTCGACGCGCAACAGCGTTCCCTCGGGACCCGGAACCAGTCGCACGACCGTGTCGTCCGGTTCCACGAAGCGGATGCCCAATGCGTCGTCGGGGAGCAGAAAGAAGCTCGTGCCGCGGTCCGCGACGACCGTGCGCACGATCGCGGCCGCGGCTGCGGGGGAGTCGCGGACGACCAGCGTGGCGCCGAGATCGGCGAGGATCTCCTCCGTGCGGGCGGCGGTGTACCGATCGCCCGCACGCTGTCCCGCGGACGACGCGCTGCGCCGTACCCACCCCCGCAGGAACGCCGCTCCGACGATGAGGCCGAGGATGATCACGAAGAGAGCCGGGATCACTGCGGTGTCCACGGGCAGCGCCCCTTCCGTACCGGACGTCGGAGCGCGTCAGCGCGGGTCGGTGAGGTGGTCCAGGTGAAGATCGCCGGAGGCGTTGAGAGCCTGCACGATCTGCTGGATGCGGTGCGGGTCCACCGTCGGCGGCTCCGCGTCGTCGAAGCCGAACTGCAGGGGGATGGCGGGGTGGATCCACACGCTCGCCCGCCGGTCGATGCCGCCCTCGAGAGGCCGCCACGTCATCATGAAGCTCTCCTGTCGGCGCAGCTTCGTGGCGATGACGATCTTCAGATGCGCGAGCGTCTCATCGTCGATGAGGATCGGATCCGAGTGCCCGTCGTACCGGAGTCTTCCCATGATGCTGACGGTACACCCCTCCGGGGTCTCACCCCGTCCGGGGCGCGAGAGCAGCGGAACGGGAGTGAAGGGGGTGGCGTTCGCGTCGCCGGACGCCCGCCCTTGGTACGGTGACCGCGGAGGACACCACGTCCCCTGGGGCCGCCGAGCAAGAGAGAACTTCGAGATGAAGCGCACGTCCCGCTTGCGTCTTGGTCGCATCGGGATCGTCGCCGTGCTCGCGATCGTGCTGGGATCCCTGGTGCCGGCCCTCACCACGACCGGCTCCGCGGTCGCCGCTTCCGACGGCTACATGGTCTATCCGGCCTCGGGCAACATCCAGTCGAAGGTCGGAGACGGCTGCCTCGGCAACTATCGCGCGCACGACGGCATCGACATCTCCCGGAACGGCGGGACACCGATCCTGGCGGCGTACGACGGTGTGATCAAGAGCCGCACGTCGAACGGCGGCTACGGCAACTACGTCGATGTGCAGCACCCGGGCGGCTACGTCACCCGGTACGCCCACATGGCGGCATCCGGCTGGTACGCACCGGGCACGAAGGTCCTGCGCGGGCAGCAGATCGGTGTCGTCGGGAACACCGGCAACTCCGCCGCCTACCACCTGCACTTCGAGGTGTGGCTGAACGGCAAGGTCTACTCCCAGATCAACCAGGGTTTCACCTGCCTGTCGAACGTCACGCGAGGTGGGACGATCCCGCTGTTCTTCCCCGGTCTCGGAGCCAGCGACGCGGCGGGGATCGACACCGCCGACTTCACCGGCAACGGAAAGTCCGATCTTCTCGTCGTCGCGGGCAACGGGGACCTCCGACTGCGGGCGGGGGACGGCCGCAGCGGCCTCGCCGGCCCGACCACGCTGTTCGGAGGCGGGTGGGCGAACTCCCGACGGCACATCACCCACTCGGACTTCAACGGAGACGGCCATGCGGATATCCTCGTGGCCCGCTCCGACGGCGCCCTGGAGTACTACGCCGGGAACCGCGCCGGCGGCTTCCGGGCAGCGACCACCCCGGGAGCCGGGTGGTACGGAATGCGTCACGTCACCTCCGGTGCGGATTTCACCGGGGACGGACGGCAGGACGTCATCGGGGTGTCCCCTACCGGGACCCTCGTGATCTTCCCCGGCAACGGGGCCGGCGGCTTCCGCACTCCGAACGTCACCGTGGGCAACGGCTGGGAGGGTTTCCACTACCTCGTCGCCGGAGACTTCGACGGCGACGGACGGGGTGACCTCATCGGGGTCGCCGGCGATGGCGTGCTGAGGCTCTACACCGGCGCGTCGGGCCTGCGTACCTGGCGTCAAGCCGGGACCGGCTGGCAGGAGTTCACCGAGGTCACCGGCGGCGCGGACTACAACGGGGACGGCCGTGCGGACCTGGTCGCGCGCACGGCCGCAGGACAGCTCTATCTCTATCCCGGCAATGGCGCCGGAGGGTTCGGCACCAAGATCCTCATGGCCTCGGATGCGGCGGACTACCTCGCTATCGAATAGCCCCGTCGCGTGACCGGCCCCCGCCGACGCGTATCGTGGGCGCATGGCCGCTCCGACCCTCGATGACATCGCGGCGGCGCTGTACGCGGGGCCGCCCGAGGAGTTCACGGCCGCCCGGAATGCACGGGCGAAAGACCTCGACGATCGCGCGCTCGCCGCGGAGGTGAAGGCGCTCCGCAAGCCGGCGGTGGCCGCCTGGGTGGTCAACGTCTTCGCGCAGGAGCGTGCTGCGCAACTGGGGGAGGCCCTGGCGCTGGCCGCGGAGCTGCGCGAGGCCCAGGCGGATCTGGACGCTGCGGCGCTGGCGAAGCTCGGCCGGGAACGGCGCGCGCTGACCAGGCGGCTCGCCGAGACCGCCGCGGACCTCGCGGGCTCCCGCGGAGAACGGGTGACGGCGGCGACGCGGGATGCGGTCGAGCAGACGATCTCCGCGGCGTTCTTCGACCCGGACGCGGCGGCCGCCGTGGCGTCCGGCCGTCTCGTGCGGACGTTGGAACCTTCGGGCACGGCGGACGACATCCGCGATGCGGTGGCCGGAACGCTCCCCGCACTGCAGCCGCAACCCCCGCGTCCCCCGGACGAACTGCAGGAGCGCCGGAGGCGCCGGGACGCGGAACGTCGGGTGGCTGCTGCGGAGAAGGGCCTCGCGGCGGCGGAGCGCGCCCTCGCGAAGGAGGACGAGGCGGTGCAGGCGCTGCACGACCGCGCCGAGGAGCTGGCCGACGGAATCGCCGAGCTGGAAGCGCAGCTGGAGCAGCTGTGTCAGGAGGCCGACCGCGTCGAGCGCGATCGTCCCGGCGCGGAGAAGAGGCGCTCGGCGGCCGTGGAGAAGAAGGACACCGCTGCCGAGGCCGTGCAGGCGGCGCGCGAGGCCCTCGACGACCTCTGAGCGTCAGCCCCGGGCGGCGGCCTTCTCCTCGTCGGAGTTCGGCGTCCATCCGAACCAGCCGCCGTCGGACGGGATGACGCTCCAGTCGCCGCAGACGAAGACGGTCTTCGCCTCGTACGCGGAGGGTGCATCATCGAGAGTCCAGGTCGGGGCGGAGGTCCGCTCCGTCTCCACGCAGTCCTCCGGCAGTTTGGCCGTGCTCGCCAGCAGGAGGACGGCGTCGTCCGCGTCCTCGATGGTCGACGTCCGGAGCGTGAGGGCGGTCGCGTCGTCCGGAACCCAGTCCGCATCGACCGGCGCGTCCGCGCGGAAGGCGTCGACGTCATCGAATGTCCTGGTCGACTGCTTGTGCACGAGACCCTCCACGGCGGCGCATCCGCCGAGCAGCAGGGTGCCACCGATGAGCAGGGCGGCAGCGGGGAGGAGGGTGCGTCGTGTCATGATTCCACTCTGCTCACGGGCGCGGTGAACGGCGTCCGTCGGGGGAGGTATCCCTCGTCATCATCGGGAGTGATCTCTCCCGGAGGCGCCTCCGATAGCCTCGGAGGATGTGGGAGGAAGTCCTCGAGGGCGGCAACGCGAGCGGACCCGTCGTGCGGGTCGGGGACACCGTCCGGAAAGCGTGGACGGCTGCGACTCCGCACGTGATCGCCTATGTGCAGGCGATGCGGGACCGCGGAGTGGATGCGCCCGAGCCGCGCGGTAGAGACGCGCAGGGGCGGCAGATCATCGAGTTCGTCCCCGGCACGCTCGCGATGGACTCCGCACCGCTCTCCGCCGCCGAACTGGGTCGCGTGGGCGGGATGGTTCGCCGGATCCATGACGTATCGGCGCGCCATGTCCCCGCCACCGATGCGGTCTGGGAACCGCCCCTGTCAGCGCCGGCGCAGGAGCTCATCTGCCACAACGACCTGGCGCCGTGGAACCTGATGCTCGGCGACCGCTGGGTCTTCATCGACTGGGACGGCGCCGCCCCGAGCACCCGGTCCTGGGACCTCGCCTTCTCCGCACAGACGTTCGCGCTTCCGGATCCGAACGGGGACCCGCAGCGCTCCGCCGGCGACCTGGCGGCCTTCGTCGATGGATACGGTGCCGACGAGGAGCTGCGCGCGGAGCTTCCGGACATGATGCGCCAGCGCACGCAGGCGATGCTCGATCTGCTGCGCTCGTCCGCGGAGGCGGGACGCGAGCCGTGGGGGACGATGTACCGCACGGGTCACGGGGCGCACTGGGCGTCGGTGCTCGACTACGTCACCGCGCATCGGGATGTGTGGCAGCGCGCGCTGGGGTGACGTGCCGCCGGTGTGATTCTCCTAAGGTGATCGACATGAGTGACGACCTCGGCCGCGCAGTGATCGCGGATCTCTGCCGGATCCCGAACCCGGAGTCGATCGACAGGACGGCGTACGTCGACCTCGGCGGTGTCTCCCAGTTCGTCTCGATCCGCGGCCGCAGCACACGGAACCCCGTGCTCATCGTCTGTCACGGCGGTCCGGCCCTCCCGTCGCTGCCTTCGTCGTGGGTCTGGCAACGAGGCGTGGAGGAGTACTTCACGGTCGTCAACTACGACCAGCGCGCGAGCGGCAAGTCCGCGAGCGCAGTATCCGAAGGCATGGACCTCAGCGTCGACCGGTACGTCGGCGATCTCGCGGAGCTGATCGCGTGGCTCCAGCGGGAGCTCGGCGTGCAGAAGGTCGGAGTCCTCGGGCACAGCTGGGGGACGGTCCTCGGTCTCACCCTGGCCCAGCGGCGCCCCGACCTGCTGTGGGCGTATATCGGCGTCGGGCAGGTCATCTCCGGACCCGAGAACGAGGTGGCGAGCTTCCGCCACGCGATGCAGAGTGCTGTCGCGGACCGGAACGAGCAGGCGATCTCCGAGTTGCAGGCGCTCGGGGAGTACCCCGGTGAGGAGCCGTTGACCGTCGAACGCATCGTGACCTGCCGGAGGTGGGCGCAGTACTACGGCGGCCTCTCGGCGTATCGCTCCGACTTCGCCTACTTCACCGAGTCCCAGGAGCTGTCTCCGTATTACACGGACCCCGACCTGGAGCTCATCGGCATCGGGCAGCGGGCGACCATGCCCGAGGTGCTGCCAGCCCTGCTCGGCTTCGACGCCCGCGACCAGACCGCGTTCGAGGTGCCGATCCTCCAGTTCCTCGGACGACACGACTGGACGACCCCCACCGGACCGGTGGCCCGCTGGCTGGAGACCGTGACGGCGCCCGCGACGCACGTCGTCTGGTTCGAGAACTCCGCACACCTGTGCATGTTCGAGGAGCCGGGGAAATTCCTCGTGAGCCTCGTGACCCACGCGCTGCCGTATGCGGTCGCCGCAGGGCAAAGCAAAACCCCCGCCATGTAGAAGCTAGGCGAGGGTTTCTGGGCTGATTGTAATGTTCAGCCTTGTGGCTCCGACCGGCATCGATCCGGTGACCTTTCGAGTAAGAGTTTCGCCCTATCAGGGGTTTCTGCGGACTTGCGGGTGCTTTGAACAGTCCTGATCGCGCCTGCTTTCGGTTGCCAGCGAGTGCCGCGAGCTGGCGGTGAATCTGCGGAATAGATGCGGGGTTCTGGACATTCGGTAGCGTCTGCTCCGTGTCGATGGTCGCGCTTTATTCTTTGGCCACGAACCGATCGCGGTCCTCGTCCAGGCGCGGGGTCGCCCACGGCACCGTTTCCGCGAGCGACGCGAACCGCTCGGTGGGGTCGTCCGGCGTCGTGGGCATGCCCTCACGGTACTCGTGTCTCGCCTGCGCGAGGACTCCGGTGTTGTCTCCGCGGCCGCCAAGATGGAAGCATGACGTTCCCGCTCAACGACGAGATCGCCGCCGCCTTCGCGCAGTTCTTCTTCGGCGGCGGTAGCGGGCCGAGCCACTCCACGCTGTCACGACTCTTCGCGGGCGCCGGATACGTCGACGCTGATCCCTACGACTTGAACACGCAGGCACCGAACAAGCAGCAGCGCGTCCTCGCGGTGTTCCGAGCGGCCGAGCGGCGGCCCGCGGGCGCGCTCGTTGACGGGATGCTCAACGCGCTCCGGCTCGACGGCGCGTTTGGGAAGTATGCCGACGACAAGCACGTCGCTGACCTGCACGCGGCGGTGACCCACGCCGGCTGGGCGCTCTCGGCGTACGGACGGCTCGAGTACGCGGGCGACATCCACCTCGAGACCGGCGGTCGCGCCGCGCTCGATGAACAGCTCGAGCGGCTGCGGCGGAACATCGACGACCCGGCGGCGCTGCTCGGCGGGGCGAAGGAGCTGCTCGAAGCCGTCGCGAAGTTCGTCCTCGAGGAGGGCAACCGCCTGCCGGAGCGCGCCGACTTCCCGGCGCTGGTGGCGCTCTCGTTCGAGAAGCTGGGGCTTCGCCCGGCGGTCGTCGACGACTCGGTCCCGGGCGCGAAGCAGGTCCCCTCGATCTACCAGTCGGCGAAGACCGTAGCATTCACCGTCAACGAGCTGCGGAATCTGCAGGGCACCGGCCACGGCCGGACGCTCCTCACCGGAGTGACTGCTGAGGCGGCGCGCTACGTCATCCGCGAGGTTGTACACGTCGCCGACCTGATGTTGTCGACGCACGACCGCCAGATGGGGCGGTAGGCAGGCGCGGCCGTCGGAGGCCTTCGGGCGCGGCTAAGCCACGTCGCTCAGTAACTGATTCACCCGGCTCCGGCTGACGCCGAGCGCCTCCTGGAGCTCCTTGATGGGCGTGCCAGCTGCGCGAAGCGCCTTGCACACCGCCGCTCGCTTGGCGAGCAGCTCGGCGTGCTCGGCCTCGTTCGCCTGCAGACGTGCGACGATGTCCACTGCCTCTTTCAGCAGGGTCACCCGTGTCTCGGCGCGCTCGACGGCGGTCATGCGAACACTGTATAGCCATATGCACATATCTGTACAACCTGCTGTACAGATATGTGCAATGAGCATTACACTGAGTGGATGCCCCAGCCCAGCTCGCGCCGCGCCATCAAGGCGCAGTCGGACCCCCGCCGTATCGTCGCAACTATGACGCGGTCAATCTCTTGCGCGAAATCGCACCTCGAGCTCGACGGGGCAGGCCGATGACGCTCATCACTGCCGCGAATGGCAATCTGTCAGCGGCGAGGGGGGCCAAGAAGGACGAGTTCTACACCCAGCTGGTTGACATCGAGAAGGAGCTCAGTCACTACCGGAAACACTTCGCCGGCAAGGTCGTCTACCTCAACTGCGACGACCCAAGGGTCAGCAACTTCTTCCGTTACTTCTCCGAGAACTTTGAGGCGCTGGGCCTGAAGCGACTCATCGCCACGTGCTACCAGAGCGAGGATCCGGGCCAGTTCAGCCGGGGCGACTCCTCGCGCGCTGTCTGGCTCGAGTACGACGGCGACAAGAACGGCAACCGCGTGCCGGACGCCAACGAGATCGGCGTGCGTCCTCTCAAGGGCGATGGCGACTTCCGGAGCGCCGAGAGCGTCGAGCTGCTGCGCCAAGCGGACATCGTCGTCACGAACCCGCCATTCTCGCTGTTCCGCGAGTTCGTCGCCCAGCTCGTCGAGCACGACAAGCAGTTCATCATCCTCGGGAACATGAACGCGCTCACCTACAAGGAGATATTCCCGCTCTTCCAGAACAACCAGATGTGGTACGGCCCGAGCATCCGCAGCGGCGACCGCGAGTTTCGCGTGCCAGCCGACTACCCGCTTGAGGCTGCAGGGACCCGGGTTGATGCGGAGGGAAACCGATACATTCGCGTCAAGGGCGTTCGTTGGTTCACCAACCTCGACTATGACGAGCGGCACCGAGACCTCGAACTGACTAAGCGATACCGCGAGGCCGACTATCCGCGCTACGCGAACTTCGACGCAATCGAGGTCGGCAAAACCGCGGATATTCCGTCCGACTACGCCGGCCTCATGGGCGTCCCGATCACGTTCATCGACAAGTACAACCCAGAGCAGTTCGAGATCGTCGGGTCGAGCAAGACCTTGGGCCAGCCCATGTCCCAGATCGCCGAGAAGGGCACCTACCAGCAGGGCGGCCCACGGTTCTACCTGCCGACACCGCGCGGCTATCGACGCATGTACGACCGGATCGTCGTGCGAAACCGGCGCCTTTCGGGCGGGAATCGGGGATTGGACGCGCGTGTCGTATCGCTACCTCGGTAATAAGACCAAGCTCGCTGACTGGATCGTCGGCGAGATCGCGGAAATCGTCCCTGCTGGGTCGAGCATCGCGGACCCCATGTGCGGAACGGCCTCCGTGTCGCTCGCGCTCGCTCGTGCCGGCTACGACGTCACGGCCTCGGATGCGCTCACCTTCCCGGTAATTCACGCGCGCACGCGGCTGCTCGCGAAGAAGCCTCCCGAGTTCAAGGTGTTCGGTGGCTACGCCGAGGCACTCGAGTGGATGCGCGCCGCCGAGCCTCGACGGGGGTACTTCTCCCGCGAGCTTGGAGCCGCGGGTGCCCCAGCAAACGGCCGGGCGCCGAGGCTCTACTTCTCCGCCGAGAACGCCGCGCACATCGACGGCGTGCGTGCGGGCATTCTCGAGCTCAGGGCGGCTGGTTCGCTCACTGAGCTCGAACACAGCGTCCTGCTCCAGCATCTACTGCTCGCGACGAACAAGGTAGCGAACATCAGCGGTACCTACGGGTACTTCCGCAAGACGCTATCGAGTACTGCCCTTCGCCCGCTCACCTTCGAGCCGCTCGAGTTCGAGACCACGCCGGGCGAGCACACCGTGCTGCAGGGCTCCGTCGAGGATCTGGCGTCGTCGCTCCGAACGGAGGCGGTCTATCTTGATCCGCCGTACACGAAGCGCCAGTATGCCGGGAATTACCACGTCCTCGAGACCCTCGCCCAGGAGGACGAGCCGGTGGCAGCAGGCGACGGCGGACTGCGTCCGTGGATGGACCAGGCCTCGGACTTCTGTTACCGCCGCAGCGCCGGTCGCGCTTTCCGGGCCACGATGGAGCGGCTCGATGCTCGCCACGTGTTCATCTCCTACAGTGAGGATGGACAGGTGAGTGGGGAAGAGTTGCTCTCGATCCTGGGAGACTTCGGCAAGGTCACCGTGCACGAGCAGCCGCATCTCCGCTACCGGAGCAACGACCGAGTCAAGGACGGATCCGTGCTGGAACGTCTCTATCACGTGGAGGTCTTCTGAGCATGGCGCAGAAGCTGAACATCGAGCGCATCTGGTGGCGAAACGTCCAACCCGGCGAGTTCTATAACATCGAGCGCCACTATCAGATTCGCGGCGGTGGCGGTTCGCTGTACATCGAGGTCCCGGCGTCGATCGTGCCCGAGACGCTCGACTTTCTGGGGGTGGCCGGAACGAACGTGGACGCCCTGCCTGCGATCACAATCCAGGCCGGGGTCGCTGGCGTGCCGGGGATCTCAGGACCGATTGAGTTTCAGCGTAAGGCGGGCGGACGGATGCGGATCGCGCGGCAGAACCGGCAACAACCGAACTCGCAACGCCATCCGGCGTGGACCGTCGCTCGCGGATTCCCATCGGCACCGGACGATGTGCGGAACAAAGAGGAGGCGCGTCCGTTCTTCCCCGAGGGCGGCCTGCGCATCTACATCGCGAAGACGGTTGAAGGTGACTACTACGCTGGCTTCACCAAGGGCGTCCGCCCCACTGCCATGGCGAGGAACGACCCGGCATGGGATCTGTACACGCAGGGCAAGACCGTGGGCGGAGTGATCGATGCGGGGTGAGGTGGAGCGTGGCTGACAAGATCGATGACATCTTTGCGTCGTGGGGCGCCGGACGAAACGTGTTGCTCTACGGTCCGCCGGCAACCGGCAAGACGCGGCTCATCAGCCAGCTCTTCCAGTCGCTGCAGGAGCCTCCGGAAGGCAGCCGCGGTATCCTGTTCGATCCCAGCGACGCCGCGTCGCCCTTCAGCCGACCCAAGCAGCCGATCACGATCCCGCTCCCGGCGAAGGTCGTGTGGACCACGTTCCATCAGTCGTACGGCTACGAGGATTTCGTCCTGGGGCTCAGGCCGGCCATGGACGCCGAGGGCACCCGCCTCGAGCCGTGGGCCGGCGTGTTCCTGGATGCGGCGATCGAGCTCGCGGACGACGACTCAAAGTACAACTCCGTGGTGATCTTCATCGACGAGGTGAACCGCGGAAACGCGGCACGCATCTTCGGCGAATTCATGACTTTTCTAGACTTCGACTACCGCGACGGCGGCAGCGTCCCACTCCCAGTGCCGCTCCGACAGCTGACGTTTGCCGACGGTGCAAGCGAGCAGCTCCATCGGCCGGGTGGGGCGTCAACGACGATCCCCGACGGCTTTACCTTCCCGAGGCACGTCTACGTCGTCGCCACCATGAACAGCGTGGATCGCGCTGCGGTCCCGATCGACAGCGCGCTCGCGCGCCGGTTCGACCGGATCGAGATGCGGCCGGACCTTGACGCCCTCGCCGGTCATTGGGGCCTGGACACGACGGCGATCCCGACGCCGACTGAGGACAACTTGGAGACGTTGGACCCGTTCCAGACCGCATACCTCCTGCTCGATCGGCTCAACGTGGTCATCGCCTCCGACCTCGGCTCGGAGTTCGAGCTGGGCCACGGGCTCCTGACGCCGATTCCGGCGACGGTGACGCCCGCCGACGAATCCGAGCAGCCGATCTCAGAGACCGACGCCTGGCGAAGCCTGTCGAAAACCTGGGACGACGTGCTCTTCCCACAGCTCGAGGATCGATACTCGGGACGGCCCGAGCAGCTCATGCAGCTGCTCCACGTCGACACGGCGCCCCCGACGGGCGACTACGCGTGGACCCTGCGGGCGTCGAAGAGTGGGACTGCGCAGGCCCGTGCCCTCGCGCCGGTCCGGACGAGCGAGCTCCCGCTCGACACGATCAAACGATCCTTCAGGTGGCTGGCTCGGTAGTCGCGTCGCCGCGAATCCGACTCCAGGAGTACGGTGCCCCGGCGGTGCATCGAGTTGATGAGATCGACCTCGTCGCTCTGACCGAGGCGAACAAGCGCTGGCGACGCGCGCTTGGTCTCGCGAGCGATCCCATCCGGGTGGAGGACGTCGGCGACGGTCGCATACTGCTGCGGGCAGAGGCGGTCACCGGGCTCGTCAGGGTCGGAAGCACCGACATCGAGATCGCTCCGAAGTTTCTTAGCACGGTCGAGGGCAGCTGGCAGACCGTGCTTTGGCGCATCCTCTCGATCGTCGAGGGCGGGCATGTCGACGACGCGTTCACCACCGCACACGAACTGGCCGAGTTCTCGCTCCCCGACCTCCTCGCCGAGATGTTTCTGACGTCATACGCGAAGGGCGCTGCACGCGGCCTGCCTCGCGGTTATTGGACCGAAGCATCGTCCGGAACGGTGCTGCGCGGGAGCCTCGATGTGGCGCGCCTCGACCGGTGGATCTCACGCCCCTGGGAACTCCCGTACGTCGCCGACCTCCTCACCGACGACACCTCACTTGCACGGCTGCTGCGGTGGGCAGCGGACTGCCTTGCTGCGATCGTGAAGGCCCCCGGCCGGTCGCGCGCGATGAGGGAAATCGCCGCTGGGCTATCTCATGTAGACCGGAGGCCGCCTCACCTCCTCGACGCGCAGCGGATCGTGCTGGGCACACAGCACCAAGGGCTCGAGCCGGCACGAATCGTGGGGCTCCTCCTACTTGAGGGTGCGGGCGTCCATCACGCCAGCGGTGAGCACGCTCTGTCGGGCTTTCTCTGGAACTCCGATGCGATCTACGAGAACTACGTGTACTGGCTGTGCACCCGAGCCGCGAGTTCCCGCGGCGAGCGGGTGAGCAAGCACACGACGAAGTTCGGCGAGGTCATCGCAGGGCACGGCTCGCGACTTGAAACCACCCCCGATGTCGTCTTTCGAGACCATCAGAGCGCGGCGGTCGCCGTCATCGACTCCAAGTACAAGCGCGTTGGATCACGCCCGAAGGCCCCGGACACGTATCAGGTCCTCACCGCGGGCCACGTCCTGGGCTGTCGCAGGGTCTCCTTGGCGTACCCAGTGGCCGAGCGTGCTGAGCCGACCGTGTGGCGCGTGCCGTCAGCTCTGGGCAGCGAGGACATCGAGCTGACCGCGCTGCCGCTCAACCTCATGGCGTTGGCTCATCCGGACGGCCCTCAGCTGCTCATCGAGACGATTAGCGCCTGGCTCGACGGCGAGTTGATTCCTCCGCCCGAGATGAGCCCTCCTGAGGCGCCATGAGACCGGTCGTTATCCTCGACTCCACCACCGTGAACGGCCGCCGTCCGTTCACTCACGTGGATTTCTGAACGCGGAACACGCGCCAATGTCATCGAGAACGATGCTCAAACTCAGCCAGAGCGCTCGCTAGAGTCGGGATATTGGCGCTTACTGTCCGTACGCTGGTAACGGTGTTACTCGCTACTTGCGTTACCCGATTGCTGTCGCATGACAGGGTTCGCAGCCTCTACAACCGAGGCCAGTAGGTCAGCATCGCTTAGTTGCCGCAACGACGCTCGTTCCACAGCTTGCTCCATTGCAGGAACGACGGAGATGAAAGCTGCCGTGTCGATCTCAAACAGCTGTGGCTCCAACAACTCGCCGCCAACCCAGATCATGACTTCGAAGCCGCGGCGAACGACGGGACTCACGAAGACTTGCACGCGTCCTGGCTTCAGCAGGCACCAACGGTCTGAGCCGTCATGGCGCAGACTACGATCCGTGCGGGCAGACCTCCAGCCGCGCGAGCTTAGAATGACGTCGAGCTCATCGTCCACTCCGTGCTCGTACTCGTCATCCGCTGAGTCATAGTCCTCGTCATCAAATCCGCATGCCTCGGGGGCCCTTTGCGGAGAGCCACTGACCAACTCTCCGGCCTCTGGCACGATCGCCGCAAGTGCTTGACTGTGCGCGATATACACAGCAGCGACGAGGTCCGATACGTTCGTTTTCGCGTCTGGAGGAAGACTGTCCCACCGTGCGTGGTCGTCGCCTGTCAGCCGGGCCTGAGTATCGCTAAACCTCTTTGCCGTTTCATCGATGATGCGAACTTGGAAGGGATCCATTTCATCTCGCCATGCGTTCCCTGTCACGAGTGCTCCTTGATCTTTGGGGTTGCCGGCCGGATCAACGCCGCCCGACGGTCTGGATAATCTTCATAACCGTCTCGACGTCGCCTCCGTCTACGAGCCATGCATTCGAGTTTGGCGTGCGACTGCGATGAGGTTCCTCCTGCGGCGTGTGCATGAACTGTGCAGAGATGAGCCATGCAGGGTCATCCGACAAGCGGACGATGGCGTCGACGAGGGCTTGCACGTCTTCGTGTGTCGGTCGTGAACCGTCGCCGTGCCCTCCGTTGGTTCGTGCCATGAGCTGAACGATATGTCATTGCCGCGGACTAAAACCACAAGTTTCGTGGAGTGCGGGATGCATTCCGAAAGGATTTCTACTCATGTATCAATGAGTCCGCCATTTTTGCACGTCGCGACTCTGCGAATTGGCAGCTTTGCCTTTTCTGCGAGTGGTATTAACGCCATGTGAGGGATGGACAAATGGACCAGCCGAGCGTCACGTCGTTGACGCCGAGCGAGCGCACGGTGACGCTGATCGCCTTGGACATCGATGGCGTGCTCAACGGCTTTAAGAACACTCGCGGAGAGCAACTGGCCGTGGCGGAAGTCGGTAGGTGGAAGATCCGCTGGAGGCCGCTGGTGGTCGGAAGGCTTCGAGCGATCCTCGCTCGCTCGGACGTCCAGGGCGCCTGGCTGACTACCTGGCTGGAGCAGCCGTGGTTACTCGACGAGTTCGAGGCTGCGCTCGGTCTCGACGGGCTGATGCCTCATCGCGCAGATCATCCCTCGGTGGATACTCGCGAGGGTAAGACGATCATCGACCAACGCTTTGACCAGAGCATCGCATTCGACTCGAACTCCGAGTGGTGGTGGAAGCGTCGGGCCGCTGAACTGCTTCTTGACCGTGTGCAGCCGGCGCGATTCGCATGGATCGACGATGAAATCGGGAACGTGGGCATCAAGGCCGACCCATGGGGACCGCAACAGAATCATCAGCGCCTGCTCCTGCGGACAAGGTCCTTGCCGGGGCTCCTGCCGCGCGATCTGCAGCGGGTCGAAAGCTGGCTGAATGAGGACGCTCCCTAATAGCGCCTTTGCCGAGGCCAGTAGCCAGTCGTGCCGCTGAGGATGCGGGGCAAAGGTGGCGCTGTCATTCGGGCGGTCAAGGTCTGCTGACTCGCGGGACGTCAGCCGCCCCGAATGCTCGGTCCGGGAGATGTGGTTGGGTGCCGCCGTAGCGCTCGTAAACACGTGCAGCGTATGCCTAACGCTCATTGTGGCCGCGTGCATGTTCCACGCGGCGCGTAGCGACGTCGCGGCCCATCAACCAGGATTCCGCAAAGGGGTGTTGCCCAACGGCTCAGGCGACTGAGCACCGCCGCTGGAGCCTGAATTGAGCTCCGCCCCTGGAACGGTCCGTACGTTTCGCTCTCAACCCCGAAAAATGGGGCTTCGCGCCGATAGTTCGGATAACTGTGAATATCGGCGGTTAGAAACACACCCCTTGAAGTGAGATGGGGCTGAGCACGAGCTTAACTGTCGGAACCGCGTTGAAGTGGCACAACCCCGCTTTGCGTGCCACGCCTGGCATTGCTGACAGCATGTGTCACCCATGCTCGGTGGCCACGCCGTTGTGCGATTCAGCCAAAACTGTTCACTTGTCGTTTCCGTGCGTATTGGGTTCGGCAGAGGGTTGCGGTGGGTTTTCGTCAGCGTGTCGTACGCTGCAGCAGTGCGCCCAGGTGACTGCCGAAGACGATCGTTTTCGGCGGGAGATGGACCCCGGAGCCTAGACCGAGGAATACCCTGAATATTGTTCGCGATGCTGCGCGGGTACTCGCTGCGGGAGCCGCGTGGCTCGGATGGGTATCCCCGGTTCTCGGGACCGTCATGTATATGTGGGGCGGGGCGCCATTCCATACCGGCGCGGTGAGTGAGCTGCGGGCGCGCACGCCCGGGCCTGTCGTCAGGATCGTCGCCTGTGCGACGCGGTCGCAGAGCGCGGCGTCATCGGGTCCGGTCAGTGGTTGTGCCGGGCGTCCTGGGCTTCGGGGTCACGCATAGGAACGCCCCGTAAATTGAAAACTGTGCCACTCGCCCCAACGGTCAATGCAACTCGTCCCGGTGGTTCTTGCCGCAACCGTGCTTCTCTCCGTGCGGTCGGAGCCGCGCTGGCCGCGGTCTTCATCGTCGGCCTGAGCGCCTGCGCGCCCGATCCGGTCAGTGAATCGTTTCTCAGCGGAGAAAACACGGGCTTTGTCTCCGGCGACGGTGCGATCGTAGAGATCCCTGAGGCTGACCGTGGAGACCCTGTCGACTTCGGCGGCATCACAGAGACCGGCGAGAAGCTTGACAGCGCTGACCTTGCAGGCGAGGTTGTGGTCGTTAATTTCTGGTACGCCGGGTGTGCACCCTGCCGTGTCGAGGCGGCCGACTTGGAGAGCGTCTGGCAGGAATACAAAGGGAACGGCGTCTCGTTTGTCGGGATCAACACCCGTGATCAGGCCGATACCGCCGCCGCATTCGCCAACGAGTTCGGTGTCACCTATCCGAGCCTGATCGATGCCGACACGGCGGAGGCCAAGCTCGCCTTCGCCAAAGTCGTTCCGATCGCCGCCACCCCGACCACTCTGGTGCTCGACAAGCAGGGCCGTGTTGCCGCGCGCATTATCGGTCCGATCGAGGGTACCTCAATCCTGTCCACACTCGTCGAGGACGCCCTCGCGGAGTCGTCGTGACGATCTCGGCGACGCTATGAATCCCGAAGCGATCATCGGATCCGGCGCGCTCTGGCTCGCAATCCCTCTCGCCATGCTCGCCGGACTCGTGTCGTTCCTGTCCCCATGCGTGCTCCCTCTCGTCCCGGGCTACCTCGGCTTCCTCGGGGGAACGGCCGCTCCGCGAGGCGCTGCGTCTCGCGGAGCTCGCTCAACAACCGGGGATGCCGGATCGCCGTCGCGAGGACGGCTACTGTTCGGAGTGCTGCTGTTCATCTTCGGGTTCAGCATCGTCTTCGTGTTCATCACGGCACTCAGCGGCACGGTGGGCGTCTTCCTGCTGCAGTGGGGTGACCTGATCACACGGATCCTCGGTGTGATCATCATCATGATGGGGCTCGTGTTCCTCGGCTTCTTCGGCTTCGCCCAACGTGAGCTGCGCTTTCACATCGATTCCAAGTACGGCATTGTCGGTGCCCCGCTCCTGGGCATCGCGCTGGGCATTGGCTGGGCACCCTGCATGGGCCCGACCCTCGCCGCCATCGTGGCGATCTCTTTCAACGCCGGCGATCCCGTGCGTGCCAGCTTCCTCGGGCTCGCGTACTCCCTGGGCCTCGGTATCCCGTTCCTGCTCGTCGCTCTCGGATTCGGATGGGCGACGAAGACAATCGGGTTCCTCCGCCGACACATCCGCGTCGTGAACGCCATCGGCGGGGTGCTGCTCCTCGCGCTGGGCGCCTTGATGGTAAGCGGAATCTGGACCGACATCATGTCCCGGCTGACGGCGGTGATGGGCACCGTCATCCTTCCGCTCTAAGACTGGCGAGGCAGCGGACAGTGAAGCGGTGAGTTCCGAGGAGAGCCTCTCGATGGCCGCCGATGCCTGCAGCCCCGATCGGTTTGGTGCAGACGATGTCAACGGCGGGATCCTGCGGTTGCAGTCATCGGGGATCGACTGGCGACCCACAACGGTCGTGGCGCCACCGAGTAGGGAATGAGATGGAAGCTTGTTCGCGCATCGCCCGCGGGGTGGGGAGTGGGCAGCCCATTAGCGATTGGTCATCCACTGCTGTACAGTCAGTGTGTGCTGACTATTACTTCCCGTATCGACGTGATGAACCGGCTTGGCCGGGCGATGGCAGATCCCACGCGCTCACGGATCTTGATGACTCTGCTCGAAGGACCCAGTTATCCTGCAGTGCTTTCGCGGGACCTGGTCCTTACCCGTTCAAACGTTTCGAACCACCTGACATGCCTACGCGATTGTGGCATCGTGGTCGCCGAGCCTGAAGGTCGCCAGACCCGCTACGAGATCGCCGACCCGCATCTTGCAGCGGCCCTCGTCGCGCTCGTCGATGTGACGCTGGCTGTCGACGCGCATGCGCCGTGCGTGGATTCAGCGTGCATGGTGGTTGGTTGCTGCGCGACGGGAGTGGACGCGTGAGCGCGGCGTGCGGCTGCGAGCACGAGCCCTCTAGTACTGCTGACGAAGAATCCGACGCGGTCGAGCAGCCCTGGTGGCGAGACCGCGGGATCATGGTGCCTGTTTTCTCCGGCATAGCGTTCCTGGTCGGACTGATTCTCGAGTGGTCGGGTCAGGAGATCCCGGCGCTGGTACTGTTCTGGATCGGCCTACTGCTGGGTGCGTCGACGTTCACGCCCGGTGCGATTCGGAAGCTCTTCAAGGGCAAACTCGGCATCGGGCTGCTGATGACAATCAGCGCCATCGGAGCAGTCGTCCTCGGCTACGTGGAGGAGGCCGCGGCCCTGGCGTTCTTGTACTCCATCGCTGAGGCACTCGAGGACAAGGCGATGGACCGCGCCCGCGGCGGGCTGCGTGCACTGCTCAAGCTCGTACCGGAGACAGCGACCGTCTTGCAGGGCGGCACTGCCGTGCACGTCCAGGCGAGAGAGTTGATGGTCGGTCAGGTCATGGTTGTCCGACCGGGCGAGAGGATCGCGACCGACGGGATCGTCCGCTCCGGTCGCTCCAGCCTGGACACATCGGCTATCACTGGCGAATCGATCCCGGTCGAGGTCGAGCCCGGCGATGTGGTCTCGGCCGGCGCGATCAACAGTGTCGGTGCACTGGAGGTCGAGACAACTGCGGCCGGCAGCGACAACTCGCTCACCACGATCGTTGAGCTGGTGGAGAAGGCGCAGACGGAGAAGGGTGAGCGTGCTCGTCTAGCCGACAAGATCGCCCGACCGCTGGTGCCAGGCGTTCTGATCCTCGCGGCGCTCGTCGCGATCATCGGTTCGGTGCTGGGCGATCCTGAGGTGTGGATCACCCGCGCGCTTGTGGTACTCGTTGCGGCGTCTCCGTGTGCGCTCGCGATCTCGGTACCGCTGACGGTCGTCGCCGCGATCGGTGCGGCGAGCAAGTTCGGTGTAATCATCAAGTCCGGTGCTGTTTTCGAGCGCTTCGGTACGGTCCGCCACGTTGCCGTCGACAAGACCGGCACACTCACCCGCAACGAACCGGCAGTCACCGCCGTCCTCACCGCGAACGGCGTGACGGAGGCTCAGGCCCTGGCGTGGGCGGCAGCGTTAGAGCAGCACAGCACGCATCCTCTGGCTGCCGCGATCACCGCAGCGGCCCCGGGTACTCTGGCGGCTGCCGATGTGACCGAGCAGCCCGGGCACGGCATCGACGGCACCGTTGACGGATCGAGAATCACCGTCGGCAGCCCCCGCTGGCTGGACGCCGACGACCTGACGGACCGGGTGGCGGGGCTCGAGGAGCAGGGCATGACCGTCGTGATCGTGCACCGTGACGGGTCCCCGGTCGCCGCGATCGGCGTTCGCGACGAGCTGCGTCCCGAAGTCCCCGACGTGGTCCGGACGCTGACAAGACAGGGCATCGGCGTGACGATGCTCACCGGCGACAACACCCGCACCGCTCGTGCACTGGCTGCGCAGGCCGGCATCACTGACGTGCGAGCCGAGATGCGCCCCGAAGACAAGGCGGCCGCGATCGGTGAGCTGTCGAAGGCAGGGGCGGTCGCGATGATCGGCGACGGCATCAACGACGCTCCGGCCCTCGCTGGCGCGGACATCGGTATCGCGATGGGCGCGACCGGCTCCGACGCGGCGATCGAATCCGCGGACGTCGCGTTCACCGGCCATGATCTCCGCCTCATCCCACGGGCGTTCGATCACGCCCGCCGAGGGCGACGGATCATCAACCAGAACATCATCCTGTCGCTGCTGATCATCACGGCACTGCTCCCGCTCGCACTCTTCGGAGTGCTGGGGCTCGCGGCCGTCGTCCTGGTCCACGAGGTCGCGGAGGTCATCGTGATCCTCAACGGGCTGCGAGCCGCCCGCGCACACACTCCGCGGCTGGAAAGCTGATGCTCGCAACCATCGGATCAGCGATCGGCTTGTTCGCAGCGACCAACATCGACGACATCGTCGTGCTCACCGTGCTGTTCCTCGCCTCAAGCCGGGGGAAGCCCCGGCCCTGGCAGATCGTCGCTGGCCAGTACCTCGGGTTCATCGCCCTCGTCGTGATCAGCGTGATCGCCGCGCTCGGCCTCACGATCGTCCCGGACGAATGGGTCGGTTTCCTCGGCCTGATCCCGCTCGGCATCGGTATCTGGACGCTTGTCGCCGGCCTGCGCCGCAACGGCGATGACGATGACGACGACGCCAAGATCACCGCGGTTGGAATGTGGGGTGTTGCGGGGATCACGATTGCCAATGGGGCGGACAATATCTCTTTGTACACGCCGATCTTCCGCACCACCGCACCCGGCGACGTCGCCGTCATGATCGTCGTGTTCCTCGTTCTCGTCGCCGTCTGGTGCGCCGCTGGACGGCTGATCGGCACCAACAAGGCTGTCACTGAGGGGCTGGAACGCGTCGAGCACTGGCTCGTCCCGGCCGTGTTCATCGGTCTGGGTCTGTTCATCCTGATCGAATCCGGCGTCATCGTTCGTCTGATTGAGGTCCTCGCATGACGTCGCCCGAGGCAGAAGCTCGCCCGTCCGCTCCGCGGAAATTGTCGCCGGCACAGCGCTGGCAACTCACTGGCGGAGCGCTGCTGATCGCCGCGGTTGTTGTTCTGATCGATCAGGGAACGAAAATGTGGGCGGAAGCAAGCCTCACCGAACGCGAGCGCATCCCCCTGATCGGGCGGCCTGGCTGGTTGCAACTTGCTTACAACCCCGGAGCGGCATTCTCCTTCGGGGAGGGCTACACCTGGGTCTTCGCGCTACTCGCCGTCGCCGCCACCATCGCAGCGATCGTATTCGCACTCCGAGTTCAGCGCCCAGGTTGGGCGATCATCGTCGGCGCGCTCGGCGGAGCTGCAGCATCACACGCAGGCGATCGTCTCTTTCGGGGCCTGGATTCGCCCGCGGACATGTCGTGGACTTCCTCGCCTATGGGAACTGGTTCATCGGGAACATCGCCGACATCGTGATCTTCGCAGCGGCGATCGCGGCGCACTCCTAGTCTCGGCGACCTTCTGCGGCAGCGACTGGACCAGCCCTCCGACGCGCGTGACCTCCGCGGCTTTGGCCGCTTCGTTGCTTTTGACTCGTTGGAAATCGTCCCAACCGAGATAGGACGCCGCGTACGGGGCGGACACGCCGGAGGTGATGCCGAAGCTGGCGAGAGCAACGGCGCTGAGGGCGCGATGTCCGAGCGCCCCGCGCCGGCTGATGCGCAGCTTCCAGAAGGAGTCGCGTTCAGCGGGGGTGGGCGCGCACCCGCAGTCCTCGGATGATGCAGCTGCTTCGTTCGCGATGTGGGCGTTCACGCTTTCCCTTCTTTCAGTCGCATGGATAACGTGTTCGCGCGTCCATCGTCTCCTGGGGGGCTGCCGCTTCCGTGGCACCTCGCCACATGTGACTGATTCGCGCTGGGTATGGTCGGCGCGTAACTGCGTCGTCGCTGCGACCCGATGGCCGGGGTCCGTACATCAGTCATGGCGCTGATCCTTCTTTCGGCGCAACTGTCGTGCGACGAGAGCTGTGGCGATGACGCCAACTCCGACCACGCCTACGGCGATGATGAGGGGAATCGCGATGGCTGTGGTTTCGTCCTGGGGTGGGGATGTCGGTGCCGACGACGGCTCTGAGTTTTCCGTTTCACCGCTCGTTGTGGGGGTAGGCGACGGAGTCGACTTACCGGGTTGAGCGCGGGACTCTTCATTTCCGCATGCTGGTTTGTCCCACCCGAATTCGGGGTCCACGCCTGTCGGTGCGTAGGTGAACGTGTAGCTCTCGGAGATGGGGTGCCCATCGCTGGAGACCGCGTTCCAGAGGACGGTGTAGACACCAGGTTTTCCGAGTCTCACCGGAGTGGTGAGGACGTTGCGGTCGATAGTCGAGCACGCGCTCTCGTAGTACAGACCATCGGGGCCTTGGACCTGCGCGAAGCTGGCCTGGCTGAAGTCGATGAGCTCTCCGCTGAAGGTGAGGGCGACGGCGTCGAGCTGTGTCACCGTCTCTTCCGGCGCGGGTACCGCGTCGAGGAGGTTATCGTGCGCCATGGCCGCGGGTGCGGGGGCGACGATGATGCTCAAGGCAATCAGGGTCATGATGCTGCCGGCGAGCCAGGTCGGGCGTCGGGTCGAGGTCACCGCGATGCGTCCTTTCGGGAGGTGTGCGTGGGGAGGGTAACTGAGTTTGTGCGCTGGGGGCGCAGCACCGAGGCTGCGATCAGGGCCGCGAGCAAAGCCGCGATTCCGACGATGATGATTCCTCCGACGCGCTGGTCCTGGAGCGGGGTGGATCCCCAGCTCCGTCCCATGGCGCCGAACCACTCGGCGACGATGAGGTCTGTTCGGGTGATGGTGGCGATGCCGATGAACACCGTCGTCAGAGTCAGAGTGATGAGTGCGGTGAAGGTCCACCGCCGAGATCGCCCGGGAGCGGGCACGGCGCCATTGCGCCGGAAGAGCGAACTGACGAAGAGGCACCCGATAACGAGGAGGTGCGTGATCATCCATTCGCTTCCGAGTTGGTCGTAAAGCGACCATCGGAAGAGGTCCGAGTATGTGATCAGCCACATCGTGGCGGTGAACAGTATGGCGGTGATGATGGGGTTGAGCGCCAGCCGAATTGTTCGGCTGGCGGCAACCCACAGAAGCCATTCGAGAGCTCCGCGGCTGTCGTCGTCCCGAGGATGTATGACGGTGAGTGCGAGCACGAGGGGCGCAGCGGAAACGAGAAGTACCGGTATGACGAGGCCGAGAAGTGCGAAAGAGAGGAAACGCATACTGATCAGAGGTTCGTCGTACACAGCGAGCGGGCCACTGGTGGTCCACACGAGCGCGCCCATCCCGATCACCCAGCCGATGGTGCGCCGCATCGGCCAAGGCTGCCCGAGACGTCTCATGCGCTCCACCCCGGCAAGGTAGAAGAACACCGCGAAACCTCCCACAATCACCCACAGCAGATCAATGCTCCACGCCGTGAACCATCGCTCCGTCGTGAATTCTGGCGGGACTGGGGCGTCGGTGAGGATCTCCGCGGCCGTGGTCTGAGGAATCGTGATCGTGTCCGCGGGTGCGGCTGTTCGGGCAAGGGCCGCGGCGGCGCCGCTTGCGATACCCATGAATGCCAGCTCGACGCACACGAACATCCAGAAGGTGTTGCGGCCCTCGCCCGCTTTTGCGATGAGTCGACCGCGGTAGGCGGCTCCGAGGATGCCCATCACCACCAGCGCGAGGATCTTTGCGAGCAGGATCAGCCCATACGGCGTGACGAGGTCGTCCCATCGTCCGAGGGCAGTGAGCGCCCGGGCATACCCCGATACGGCGACGACGACGAAGGCGATGAGTGCCAACGTCGAGTACCGTCGGAGTATGTCCTCGAGGGTGGACGATGGAAGGCCCGGACGGATCACGATGAGCAATGTGAGCCCGCCGAGCCACACCGCCGCCGAAACGATATGCAGGGTGAGAGACATGACTGCCGCGTCGTGGTTGGCCAGTTCCCCGGAGTGCCCCTGAGTGGACATCGGAATCAGGCTGATGATCGCGAGCATCGTTGTGACGAGCACGGCACCGTAGCCGCGCACCGCGAATGCGAGCACGGTCACGACCGACGCGAAGATGGCGGTGATGAGCCAAGATCTTCCAAGCTCGGTGTCGAGGAGGAAACGGCCCAGTTGTGCGCCGAACTCTGCCTCCAGGCTCACCTTCGGGTTGAACGAGGACAGGAAGGTGAGGAAGGTGACCGTCCCGCTCGCGACGGTAAGAATTGCGGCACCCGCCGAGGCAAGATTGAGCGCGGTGAGGAAGGGCTTCGTGCCGGATGCGAGAGCGAACAGAGCGAACACGAGTGGTCCTACCATTGCAGCGCCAGAGAGGTTGACGAGTAGTTTCGCGACCGGGAGGCCCCAGCGAACCACCGCGCCGGGGTCGCTGGTCAGCCTCGGTGCAGCTCCTCCGCCGATCACCAGCCCGATGACGACGGCGACGATTGCAGAGACGACGAAAATCGTCAGCCCGGCGACGCGGAGAATAGGAGGCGTCACGGTGTCGCTCCCTCCGTCGAAGAGGTTTCTTCGTCAGGGTCTTTCGTGATCGGTTCTGTGCACGCATCGTTCTTCGGAAGCTGCTGAATCGCTCCGGCAAGTGCTTGGAGAACGGCGTCGGCCGACAACGTCGTCGTGTCCACATACACTTGCGCTGCGGGCTCCCGCCCGTAGGTCGTCAACCGTAGATTTGGTGTCTCCGCTTCGTCCACGATCCAATCGACGCCCCCCAAACTCACACATTGCAGCGTGGTGGGAGCCGGTGAGTCCAGCCCGCAGGTGAGCAGCACGCTGGTGGGACTTCCCCATGCGCCAGTGGCTTGCGCGTCCGTCCACACCCGCGCCTGATCACCGATAGAGTCGGGTAGCCGGGCCGTGACCTCCGCGCACAACGGATCGTTCGCTTTCGGAGCCGCCTCGAGATGCACGGTGGGAGCGCACCCGCTGAGCAGAAGCAGCGCGCCGAACGCCGCACCAAGCGAGAGCGATTTTGTCTTCACAGCGTGTTCCCTTCGTGAAAACGGAAATCCTCGCCCGCTCGCTGCTGACGAGTAGCGGTGGTGACGAGCAGCATCAATACGGTTCCCATGCTCAACGCCCACCCGATCCACGGCATAAGAACCACCGCTGGCGTGGTCCCGGTATAGAGGGGCACTTCGGTGACGTTTGCGCCTTGCGTGTTCACCGCGAGCTCTGCAAGTGGGGTCCCATCAGGGCGGATGACCTGGCTCGTGCCGGTCGTCGACACGTTCACGATGCTTCTTCCGGTTTCGATGGCGCGCATACGCGCAATAGCGAGCTGCTGGAGGTTCTCATCTGTGCCTCTGAAGTCGGCGTTGTTCGTCTGGAACACGTACAGTTGTGCGCCCTTCGCCGCGCTGTCCTCAATGACGTTGTCGTAGATGACGTCGAAACAGATCGCCAGACCGACGGGAACACCGCCGACGTTCACGAGGGGCGTGTTTGAGCCAGGCGTGTACTCGCGCTGAATGAGTCCGATGAGGTCAGGAGCGATGGCCTCGTAGAACCAACGGTCCGGGACGTATTCGCCGAAAGGCACGGGGTTGGCTTTGTCGTGGATCTGCTGCGGTCCGGCGCTCGTCCACAGGATCGACGTATTGAAAGTATCGTCGCCGCGCACGGTCGCCGCATTCACCAACACCGGAGCGCCGGCGTCTGCTACGAGTCGGTCAAGCCGGTCGGTGACGTCTGCATCCTGGAAAGGATCCGCGTCGACTGCGCCTTCTGGCCAGACGAGAAGATCCATCCCCCGACCGAGGAGAGGAGCTGTCGCCCCTTCCTGAGCCCGCATGATGTCGCCGGGTGCTTTGGTGTCGAAGTAGCCGCTTGGTCCGTTTCCTTGCACCCATCCGACACGTATGGCACCTGCCTGCGTAGTGGGGAACAGGGGGGCGAGCGCGGTGGCAGTGAGAGCGAGAACTGCGACTGCTCCCGGTCGCCGTCGTCGATGAGCGAGTGCGTCCAAGCTGCTCGCGCAGATGAGGACCGTCAGGAAGGAGAGCCCGGTAGTTCCCACCCAGGAGGCGGCTTCCGCGAACGGGCTTTGAGTAAGGGTGAATCCGATCCGCGCCCAGGGGAACCCCGTGTAAGGGAAAGTTCCCATCACGGTTTCGCGCAGCACCCACACGCCTGCGATGAGCGCAGGCGTGATCATGGAATATCCGCACCGCGAGCGGCTGGTCATCACCCTATATGCGAGCGCAATCAGCATCCCACCGGCACCAAAGAGCAGCGATTCCAGTCCGGCCAACGCCACCCAGGGGATGGGGCCGAGAAATCGTGAGACCCAGACGAGGTGGGTGAAATAGAACGCGGCCCCGTAGACGAGGGCAACCAAGAACGCCGCGGGTAGCGAACGCCCGCGCAGTGTCCACAGGCCGATCGTCACACTCGCAAAGGCCACGGGCCACCAGCCGAGCTCCGGGTACGCAAGATCCAGCGCGGCGCCGGCGATAGCGGACGCGACTATCGCAACGGGCAACGGTACTGCCGTCGACATGGTGCGTGGATCGAACCCGATGTGACGACTACACCTCCTGCGGGAGGCGATTGGGCGCCTCACGACTGCATCAACGTTGAGGGTCATCAGAGTTCAGTTTGCTGAGGTAGGAGTTATACGCGTCGAGCTCTGAGTTCCCATGCAGATCGACGTACCGGTCTGCAGCAGCAGCAGCGGCCGTGTCGCTGCGGAACCAGCGGTGCATCACGTACACCAGCATCAGCACCGTGGGCGCTTCGCCATACGACCAAGCCAGCGCGCCGGCAAGCTGTTGATCTTCGAGGGGGTCGACGCCCAGGGCCTCCGTGGGTGCGACGAACGAACCGACCAGGATCGTGCTGGCCATCATGAGAAACACTCCGAAAAACGCGTGGAGTGCGGCTTCGGCGAACACATCGAGTGCCCGCGCTCCGTGACCCAACCTCACCGGGAGTGGATCCGAAGACAGGATCGGAATGGTGAACAGCACGCCGGCGAGGAGGAACGCCAACTCGAGCATGACGTGGCCGGCAGGCAGGGCGAGGATGACGTCCGCCGAGCCCGCGAGGTAGAGGCCGTAGAAGGCGAACAGGTAGAGGGGAACCGTGCACCACGGGCTGAGCAACCACCTGGCGGCGCGACTCCGAAGACCGGTATGCGCTGCCGTGAGGATCATCCGGCCGGCTCCACGGTGCGGTGTCGCTCGGAGGAGAAGAGTGCCCGGCGAGCCCAGAACCAGCAACGGCGGCACCGTCATCATCAGGGTCAGCTGCTGGAACATGAACACAGAGACAAGGACTTCTCCGTACGCCTCTACCCCAAGGCCAGTGACTGCCGCCAGGAGAACACATCCGAGAAGAAAGCTGACGGTCCGCCAGACGGACCAGCGCCGACCATGCATCCATAGGCGGACCGCTCCGACGAGATAGAGGGCCGCAAGGACTCCGGCGATGACGGGCAACACAGGAATGGTCAGATCCGCCGGCGCGAGCAAGGACTGCAGCGTTGGCGGAGTGTCGGGGATCGCGCCGCTCACAAGCATGGTGTTGACGCGAGGTTCCCGCAGATCATTTCCGGATCACCTTGATCGTCGCCCCCGCCGCCAGGAAGACCACAGCGGCGACGGGCTGAGCTATCTCCCACACGACACCGGAGAAGGGGAAGGGCATCACCGGATTCCAGAGCACAGCCACCGCGACGAAGATCGGTACCCACCACCAATGACGGGCCTGCACGGCGAACCATGCGATGATCAGCCCGAAAATCGACGCAACAAACAGGACGAGTGGCGCCCAGCCCGCCTGGACGAGCAAAGGCGCGAGAAACAGGATGGCGGCAGCGACGAGGCTGGGGGCGAGAGCATTGCGCTGATAGGTGGAGGGAACACGTTGTTTGGGGCTCATGGGCGGGCCATCTCTTCGGCTGGTGCGGGATCTGTGGATTCGGGGCGAGAAGGCGAGGAGTGTCGGCGACTGGCGCGCAGACCCGCGATCACAAGGAACACGGCGCCGATACCCAGGGCGACATCGGCCAGATTTCCGATGAAGAGGTTTCCGTAGGCGAGGAAGTCGGTGACGTGTCCGATTCCGAACGACGGGGGAGAGAAGAGGCGATCGATGAGGTTGCCGATCGCGCCTCCCACGATGAAACCGAAGCCGACTGCTGACCATGCGTTTTGGGTTCGCGTAGCGGCTCCCACGAGCAGAGTGGTCGCGATGACGCCGACGACAGTGATGACCCAGGTCGCATCTTCGCCCAACGAGAAGATCGCCCCCGGGTTGAACGCCAATTGAAGACCGAGCCAATCGCCGACCAGGGGTATGCGCTGATCCTGGCTCAATGAGCTCAGAGCGAGGGCCTTGGTTCCCTGATCGACCAAAGTGACGATCGCGGCGATGATCAACACCACGGCGAACCTTCGTGCCCGGTCACGCATCGTGACCCCCCTCCCCAGCCGCCGTATCTCTAGAAGCCTGGGCACGGTCTTGCTGGTGGCGCCGGCGTCCGGCCAGAATCACTCCGACGACGCCGAACCCGAGAATCACTGCCAGGCCGCCGACGAAGAACACGGGCAGCATCTCGGACTCTGCTCCGCCTGATGGTGTGCCACCGTATGTCTGCCTGGCAGGAGCGGGCTCTGGCTCCTCCGTAGTGTTGTCGGATTCTTCCGGGCTGGGACTGGGATTGGGGCTCGGCGTTGCGGGTGGCGCGGTTTTCGTACTCGGTCCGGGCTGTCCGACGGTGTACGAGAACTGCCCGCTGATCGGATGCCCGTCCCCAGAGACTGTCTTCCAGCGCACTGTGAACAGACCATCGGCGGCTTCCGGGGAGAGATGCTGAGTGATCGATTGACCGCTCACCGTCGGCGAATCGACAGCAACGTCTTCTCCGCCTTCATCAAGGACCTCGATGATCGTCGTGCCGGCCTCGTTGTTGAGGGTTCCCGTGAACATCAGTGAGATCTCATCAGGCGAGCCGCTGATGGTCGAGTCGGCAACGGGGTACGACGAGTCGAAGTTGTCGTCAGCGACAGCGACCGTCGGGGTGGCGACGACGACTGCTCCTGACAACAGCACGGCGGATAAGACAATGGCGGTGCGTCTGGGGAGGTTCTTATGCATGGGTGTCGTGCTCTCCGGGATGCGATTCGGGTTCGATCTGGAAAGTGGAGTGCTCGATGCTGACGGCGAAGTGCTCGCTGACGCACTCCTGAAGAGTTGTCAGCAACGCCGCGGAGGTCTCCATGGTGACGGTGTCGTCGACCACGACGTGGGCACTGAGGGTGGGGAGGTCCGTTGAGACCTGAGTCGCGTGCAGATCATGCACCGCGACCACGTGCGGAAGGGCAAGGATGTGGCGGCGGACATCGTCCAGATCGAGACCCGGGGGTGTCGATTCCAACAGCACACGTCCGGATGCTCGCAACAGGATGAGCGTGCGAGGGATGATGAGCAGGGCGATCAAGATACCGGCGACGGCATCGGCCTGATACCAGCCGAAAGCGGCGATGAGGATCGCGCTGGCGATCACGCCTACGGAGCCGAGGGCGTCGTTGACGACCTCGAGGAATGCGGCGCGCATGTTGAGATTGCGTCCGCGGCCGCTGAACAGGACGAGCATGGATGCGATGTTGGCGACCAGGCCGACGATACCGAAGAACAGCAGGCTTCCTGACGCGATCTCTGGGGGTTCGAAGAGCCGCCGTATACCTTCGACGAGCGCGAAGATGCCGACCCCGAGGAGCAGCGCTGCTTGGGCGAGTGCTCCGAGAACCTCGGTCCTTTGCAGGCCAAAGGTGTACTTGGGGGTGGGAGGGCGATTCATGAGATGCGCCGCGGTGACGGCCATAGCCAACCCGGTGACATCGGTGAGCATGTGCGCCGCATCGACGAGTAGTGCGAGGCTGCCGGTGATGATCGCCCCGATCACCTCGATGACGAAGACCGAGGAGGTGATCGCGAAAGCGATGATCAGACGATTGCGGGGAGTGGCGTCACCCACTCCGTGCGAGTGCCCTGCTTCTGTCATGGTGATCCTTTCAGGGGCGGTCGATGATGTTGGGGGCGACGATGGCAGCATCACTCCATGCCCCCGGAATCGTGTCTGCGCCGGTTCGGGAGTACTTCGGGATGCCGACCGTGAACAGTCCGGGAATATGCGTGTTGGCTTGTGTCCGAGCACCGGTGGGTTCCGGGGCGGGTAGCCACTTGTCGCCGGGTTCGTAGCCGGTAGCGAGGATCATGGAGTGCGGCTGCATCGTCGACTCATCGGCAAATGTCACGACGGCTCCGTCGGCCTCCACGACGGGGGGCGCGTGGCTCACGCCGGCCAGAGCGGTGGGCGCGGGGCCGGAACGAATCGAGTGGTTGCGGCGCAGCCTCGGCCAGATGGACCATCGCGCTGACGGCCGCGGTCGTTCTGTTCGGGTGGATAGAGTGACATCTCGCGAGTGAGCGAGTTCTTCGGCGATCTGTACGCCGCTGAACCCTCCGCCGACCACCAACACGGTCCCCGAAGGGATCTGGCCCGGGTGTAGGTACTGACTGGAATGTAGAACCGTTCCGGGTGCCGACAGATTCTGGCGCCAGGTAGGGACTCGGGGCACTGCCGCAGATCCTGTGGCACAGACAACGTTTCGCGTTTGCACGTCCCCGATGGACGTCGAAAGGTGCAACGTGGATCCGTCTCCGCGGCGTTCCACCTCGAGAGCGCGAACGCCCCAGAGAGGTTTCACGCCGAGCGTCTTCTCTACAGAAGCCAGG
This sequence comes from Microbacterium meiriae, assembly GCF_040686935.1. NCBI lineage: Bacteria > Bacillati > Actinomycetota > Actinomycetes > Micrococcales > Microbacteriaceae > Microbacterium > Microbacterium meiriae. The sequence goes on along the minus strand of NZ_JBFBMF010000001.1, from coordinate 661,923 downwards.
TAGTCGCTCATCTCGCGACCGCCTGGATGACGGCGATTGTCCCCGGGAAAGGGGAACCCGGGGAGAGTGCTGTTGCGAGCATCGCTGAGAAGCCTCATCGAGTGCCAACGGGTTGCCCAGCTTCGTTGACCGGTCGGCGCGGAATCGATGATGACGAAGTCTTTCTGTGCCTCCAGCCCATAGGACGACAGCGCGGACGCCATCGCCAATCCAGATTGGCCGGCCCCGACGATAATCGCTCGGCGATGCGATAACGAACGCACCATCACTGCGTCCCGTTCACCGCAGCTTCGATGCCGTCCTCGAGGTCCGTCCACTTCTCCAATACGACCTGCTCCCCGTCGATGAAGAACGTCGGAGTGCTGCTGACGCCGAGTCGCTCGCCCTCATCAACGTCGAACTCCACTCGTTGTGCGGTCGCCGGATCCGCGACCGCTTCATCGAAAGCAGCCATATCCAACCCGAGCTCCACAGCGAAACCCCGGAACAGGTTCGCACGCGACTCCTGAGCCTCACCCCACTGGGCCTGTGTTTGGAACAAGCGGTGGTACATGTCTTCCAGCCGTCCCTGCTGGGCCGCCGCTTCTGCCGCGATCGCAGCGTTCTTCGAGTTGAAGTGGCCAGGCAACGGGAAATACCGGATGACGTAGGTGATCTCCCCATCAAACTTCTCACGAAGGTCCTCGACCAGCGGGTAGAAGGCGCCACACGCCTCGCACTCAAAATCGAGGAACTCGACCACGGTGACCGCTGCGTCGCCGCCATCGTCGAGCACATGTGAATTCTCTCGCACCACCTGAGGGCCGTCGTTGCCTTCTGTCTCGGGCGCGGAGGCCCGATTCTCACTGAGAAGGACGTACACCAGCGCGACGACAAGGAGGACAACGACGAGACCCACCGTGACGAGGATCGCCTTTTGAGACGCTTTCATTTCTCTCCAACCACAACACAGCACAACGAACGTGAACCCCACCGAATGTGAAGCGCCATCGTGAGATGGCTGATCGATGTCAGGTGCGCGACAGAGAGAGTTGCGTGAGGGAAAGAGTTCGTGCAAACGGGCGGTCGGGTGCGGCCCTCATCTCGGGCATGCGCGGAAGTCGCTCGCGATTTCCGTTCGGCACGCGATTTACGAAGGCTCGAGCGACGATGAGGATCAGGAAGGAGCAGACGAGGCCAAACACGCACCCTGTAAGGCCGATCAGTGCGTTCGCGGAGGCGCCGTCTATCAGGAGCCGTTCCGATGAGGCGCCACCAGAACCATGCGTCGACGAGCCAACCGCACCATAGCTCGTAAGCTCGGTTTCCATCGATGCAGTCGAGGTAGCAGTGAGATATGGAGAGGCGTCCGCGTCGCGATGACCACCGGACCATGCTCCGACAATCAAGAGCAGGGCCAACCCAAGGCCTGTAATGATCTTCGTTATCAGGAGCTTGTCAACAGACGCCGCCTGGTTACGAGACCGGCCAGACGTGATCATTTCACGAGGATGTTACCAGCCTCGACAATCAAACCGTACGGGTACGCACCCTCGTGGACGAGGCCTCCTGGACTAGTACCTACTAGGGCCCTCCATGACTGACACCACCACCAAGCGCTCCGTCCTCTTCGTCGGTGTCCACAACGCCGGACGCTCGCAGATGGCGGCCGGATGTCTCCGCGACATCGCAGGCGACCGCGTCGAGGTCCGCTCGGCGGGATCCATGCCCGCCGAGCGGTCCAACCCGACTGCTGACGAGGCGATGGGCGTGCTCGGAATCGACAGCACAGCCGAGCAGCCCAAAAGTGCTGACAACCGAAGCCGTGCAGGCGTCTGACGTCGTCATCAGTATGGGATGCGGCGAGGCCTGTCCGTTCTTTCTTGGCAAGCGCTACGAGGACTGGAAGCTGGACGACCCAGCGCGCCAGGGTATCGACGCCGTCCGTTCGAACTGCGACGACATCCGCGCACGCATCGAACAACTCGAGAGTGAACTCACCTGATCTCGTGGGCGGGATGGCAATCCGGTGGTGCATCGTCAGGAATGTGTCACCGCAAAGCGCGTAGAGAATCCGACGCCGTCCCCGTCCGAGTGACATCTAGCGTCATCTCACCGCGCTTCCGACATTATCGCGGCCGATGCACTCGTTCTCAGTGGGGTGTCCGACTGAACGGACATCCGGACGGGTGCAGCGGGGGGCTCCAGCGCACAAGACGCAGAACCTCTGATGTTTATCTGATGTACTCTGGTCTCATGAGCACCGCGACTTTCACCGATCTCCTCCGTAAGCCGAAGGATGTCCTTGCCCACATCGACGAGGGCCAGGTGCGTATCACTCGTCGGGATGGCGATGACCTGGTGATCCTTCGTGGCCACGACCTCGACACGCTCGAGCTTGGCGTGAAGCTCTCCAGTGAACTGCTCCGCGCTATCGGGCGGAACAGGGGCGATGTCGGCGCTGCGCTGCGGGAGCTCTTCGCGTGGACGAGTGAGTTCGATGAGGGCGAGCTGGCCACTTACGCGAGCGAAATTGAGCGGCTGGTTTACTCCGCCAGCGAGTTGGGCACGTTTGAACGCCTGCTGCGTGCTCAGCACGAGTGGCGGGAGACTGCTGCGGCTTACGCCATGGGTGCGCGGCCGGCTAAGCCGATCGATCTGACGGAGACGTCTGCGCGGGTCGAGCGCCCGTAATGGCGGGAAGGCGGGGATCGTCGGTTCCGCGACCGACAAGGGTCAGCGAGTACGAGATCGTCTTCGGCGACGTCGCGGCGGAGCGCGGGTGGCGCGACCTTCGCGCGACCGCGAAGAACGCCCTCGCGGATGCCTGGGACTACCTGACCGCTCACCCGACGCGGTTCGACAGCTCGCGCTGCTACCAGCTGAAGGGCAACCTATCTACAGCGGTGGTGGGCGGGAGGACCCTGCCCGTCTGGCAGTACAAGGTCACGGACGGCGCGAGGCTTCGCTACGCGGTCGACGCTCCCCAGCCGAAGGGCAAGAAGCCGGGACGGGTGATACTCATCGAGGCATCCCCGTCGCATCCGAACGACACGGACTCGTCGAAGAACTTCCGGTAGGCGCGATCCTGAGTGAAGCTCGGCACGTTCCAGGAGGTGGTGGACAAGGCGCCACGCCTCGATGCAGTGTCCAGTGGAGTCGCCATCGCTATAGTTCAGTGTCCCGTGTATAGTCATCGTGTGCTGACTATTGCTTCTCGTCTTGATGTGATGAACCGGCTGGGTCGGGCGATGGCCGACCCGACGCGTTCGAGGATCCTGCTGTCGCTGCTGGATGCCCCGGGTTATCCGGCCGAGCTCGCCCGTGATCTTGAACTGAGCCGCACGAACGTGTCGAACCATCTCACCTGTCTTCGGGGCTGTGGACTGGTGATCGCGACGCCGGAGGGTCGTCGCACGCGGTACGAGATCGCAGATCCGCACCTGACGGTGGGCCTGCGGCATCTTCTCGACGCGGTTGTGGCGGTCGATGAAGGCGTGCCGTGCGTTGACGAGAAGTGCGAGTGCTGCGCATGAGCGCGGAGTGCTGCGGCGACGACGAGCCGCGGAAGACAGGCACCATCCACCGCGTCGAGTTGTCGCTACCGCAGGGGGAGACGGCTGCTGCGGCCCAGAGGTCGTGCAGGCGGCGGCGGGCGTATCTGCTCATGATGACGGCGATGCGTGCTGCGGCCCCGCCCTGCCACCAGCCGCCGGCGCCGATCACGAGTTCGAGGTGCGTCCACCGTGGTGGCGGGACATCGCTCTACTGCCGTCGGCGCTGTCCGGTGTGTTCCTACTCGCCGGGTACGCGTTCGAGTGGACGGGCCTGGAGATTGCCGCACTGGTGCTGCAGTGGGCAGCTCTGCTCGCTGGCGCGTACACGTTCGTTCCCGGTGCGATCCGGCGCGTGATCCGTGGCCGGCTCGGTGTCGGTCTGCTGATGACGATCGCTGCTGTCGGCGCCGTCCTGCTCGGGCACGTCGGTGAAGCAGCGACCCTGGCGTTCCTGTTCTCCCTCGCTGAGGCGCTGGAGGACCGAGCGATGGACCGCGCTAAGGAGGGCCTGCGCGCACTGCTGTCACTGATCCCGGAGACGGTGCGCGTCTCACGGCTCAGTGGCGACATCACGGTCCCTGCTGCCGATGTGCGCGAGCTCGACATCCTCGTCGTCGGAGCGGGCGAGCGTGTGGCGACCGACGGTGTCGTCGTCGAGGGACGCTCCAGCCTGGACACATCGGCGATCACCGGGGAGTCCATCCCGGTCGAGGTCGGGCCCGGCGACGTGGTCGCGGCAGGTTCGGTGAACGGGTCGGCGACGTTGCGGATCGAGGCGACCGCGGATGGCCGCGACAACTCCCTCACGCAGATCGTCTCGCTGGTGGAGCAGGCCCACGCCCGCAAGGGCGATCGGGCACGACTAGCGGATCGGATCGCGCGCCCGCTGGTTCCCGTCGTCCTGATCGCCGCGGCGCTCGTCGCGCTGTTCGGCTTCGTCGTCGGTGACCCCTGGACCTGGATCGAGCGGGCACTGGTGGTCCTGGTCGCGGCGTCCCCGTGCGCGCTGGCGATCGCGGTGCCGGTCACCGTGATCAGCGCCATCGGCTCCGCGTCGAAGTTCGGCGTGGTGATCAAGTCCGGGGAGGCGTTCGAGCAGCTCGGCACGATCCGCGCCGTCGCGCTGGACAAGACCGGGACGCTCACCCGCAACGAACCCGCGGTGGTCGACGTCCGACCCGCCGACGGGACCAATCGCGACGACCTGCTCGCCTGGGCTGCCGCCATCGAGGCGACCAGCACGCACCCCTTGGCCGCCGCGATCACCGCGGCATCCCCGAAGGCGCTGTCCGCCATCGATGTCGTGGAAGAAGCCGGCCACGGCATCGCCGGCCGCGTCGACGGCACACTCATCCGCGTCGGGAACGCGCGCTGGCTTGACCCGGCCGTGCTCAGCACCGCCGCCGAAGGGATGGCTGCGGAGGGCATGACCGTGGTCGTCGTCGAAGCCGACGGCGCTGTCGCCGGGCTCATCGGCATCCGTGACGAACTGCGCCCGGAGTCGGCCGAGACCGTGCGGATGCTCCACAGTCAGGGCATCGAGACCGTCATGCTCACCGGCGACAACGAACGCACCGCCCGCGCCATCGCCGCCCAGGCAGGCATCGACGATGTGCGGGCCGAGCAGCTGCCCGCCGACAAGGCCCACGCGATCGAATCCCTGACCACCGTCCGCCCGACGGCCATGGTCGGGGACGGCATCAACGACGCCCCAGCACTAGCGACCGCCACGGTCGGCATCGCCATGGGACTGAAAGGTTCGGCGGCCGCCATTGAGTCCGCCGATGTCGCGTTCACCGGCCACGACCTCCGCCTCATCCCCGGCGCGCTCGCGCACGCGCGCCGCGGGCGACGCATCATGACCGCGAACATCGCCCTGGCCCTCGCCATCATCATCGTGCTCTTCCCGCTGGCGCTGTTCGGCGTTCTCGGTCTGGCCGGTGTCGTCCTGGTACACGAGATCGCCGAGGTCGTCGTCATCCTCAACGGCGTCCGTGCAGCCCGACGCCCCGCTGCTCTCCGAGAGCTAGCGCCGGCACCCGAGCCCGCACGCGCCTGACCAACCCTGCGGTGATATCGCCGTCCGAGCTGGAGCCATCCTTCGTGAAGACCCCCGTCAAAGTCAGCCTCATCACCGGTGCCGTCGTTATCGTCCTCGTGATCGCAGCTCTGGTCGTGGTCATGCTGACCCGGCCCGCTGCTCCCGACCCTTCCGGCTCGGCGGGCGCACTGCCCGGCGCCCGGACTGACTCGCACGTCCTGGACGACGCCGGCCCGGATGCGCCGACGCTGGTGGAGTTTCTCGACTTCGAGTGCGAAGCCTGCGGAGCGTTCTACCCGGTGGTCGAACAGATCCGCGCCGACTATGAGGGCGAGATCAACTACGTCGTGCGGTACTTCCCATTGCCCGGACACTTCAACTCCATGAACGCCGCCCTCGCCGCCGAAGCGGCAGCTCAACAGGGCAAGTTCGAGGAGATGTACGCTCGCCTGTTCGAGACCCAGGCTCAGAGGGGCGAGCAGCAGACCTCTCACACCCAGTTGTTCCGGACGTTCGCCGAAGACCTAGGCCTCGACATGGACTCGTACGACGAAGCAATCGCCGACCCCGCCACCAAGGAAAGAGTCGAAGCAGACCGCAACGACGGCCAGTATCTCAACGTCAGTGGCACGCCGACCTTCTTCCTCGACGGCGAGAAGCTCGAGCTCACCCAGCTCAGGGACCTCACGGATGCCCTCGACGAGGCCGTCGCTCGCTGACACTATCGAGCGTGCGCGAGGCCCGCCTCAGCGGACAGACTTTGAATCAGAGGATTTCGTCGACCAACCTCTCGATGCGTGCCCGGATCTCGTCTCGGATCGGGCGAACAGCCTCGATGCCCTGACCGGCAGGATCGTCGAGCTTCCAATCCTCGTAGCGCTTGCCAGGGAAGAACGGGCAGGCGTCGCCGCATCCCATGGTGATCACGACGTCGGAGGCCTGCACGGCTTCGGTGGTGAGGATCTTGGGCTGCTCGGCGGTGATGTCGATGCCCAGTTCCTTCATCGCTTCCACGGCGATGGGGTTGATCTGGTCGGCCGGCATGGAGCCGGCGGAGCGGACCTCGATGCGGTCGCCGGCGATGTCGCGGAGGAACCCGGCAGCCATCTGGGAGCGGCCGGCGTTGTGCACGCAGACGAAGAGGACGGAGGGCTTGGTGGTGTCGGTCATGAGGGCTCCTGTGGGTGGTGGTCAGTGCGTGAGCTCATCGACGAGGGCGCGGACGCGGTCCTCGATGTCGTCGCGGATGGCTTCGACGCCCTCGCGGGATGCGAGGGCAGGGTCGCCGACGGCCCAGTCGTCGTAGCGGACGCCGGGGATGATCGGGCAGACGTCGCCGCAGCCCATCGTGATCACCACGTCGGCGGCACGGACGGCATCGTCGGTGAGGGGCTTGGGGAAGCGTTCGGCGGCCAGGTCGCCTTCGATCTCGGCGAGGATCGAGCGGACGTGCGGATGGATGACGTCCGCGGGAGCAGATCCTGCCGAGCGGGCGACAACCCTGCCGGCGGCGAGCTTGTTGACAAGCGCGGCAGCGAGCTGCGAACGCCCCGCATTGGCCACGCAGACGAACAACACCTGGGGTACAGCGGAGTCGCGGTCGCGCGTGAGGTCGGCGAGTCGCTGACGTGCGAAGCGTTCGGTGAGCGGGACAAGCGCTCCCGTGACTATTGCCGTGCGGGCGAGTGACGTGTACGACTCACGAACGATGCCCAGCACGGTCTCCGGGGCGAGCTCGGGGACCTCGGCGGCGAGCTCATCGGCGAGGTGGGTGATCCGCGCATCGAACTCGGGGTGGCCGGCGCGGCCTTCGGCGTCGCCGTCTTCGCCGGGCGCCGTCATGGTCGCAGGCGCGAAGGAGTCCAGCAGAGCGGTGACGGCGCCCCGGCGGCTGGGGTTGATGCGGTACCAGACCCAGGTGCCGCGCCGTTCGGAGGTGAGCACGTCGACGCCCTTGAGGACCTTCAGATGGTGCGACACGGTGGGCTGTGAGACGTGTGCGAGCTCGGCGAGATCGCACACGCAGGACTCGCCTCGCGGATCGGAAGCGATCGCGGAGAGCATGCGCAGGCGCAGCGGATCCGACAGAGCCTTTAAGGTCGCGGCGACGGTGGACGCCGCCTCGTGGCCGATGGCGTGGGTAGCGACCGGGCTGCAGCTGTCGACGGCGTCGGTGAGCGTGACGTTCATGAGGTGATCCTTTCGCCGGTGTAGGGATCGGTGTGGAACCAAGCGCGCGCCGCCCAGAGGGAGACGTAGACGAGTCCAACGAGGACGGGCACCTCGATGAGAGGGCCGACGACGCCCGCCAGAGCCTGCCCGGAGGCGGCGCCGAAGGTGCCGATGGCGACGGCGATGGCGAGTTCGAAGTTGTTCCCGGCCGCGGTGAAGGCCAGCGTGGTGGAGCGGGCGTAGTTCAGGCCCAGGCTCTTGCCGAGCAGGAGCCCTGCGAACCACATCAGCCCGAAGTAGACCAGCAGTGGCAGCGCGATCCGCGCGACGTCCAGCGGGTTGGCCAGGACCGCATCGCCCTGCAGCGCGAACAGCAGCACGATGGTGAACAGCAGCCCGTACAGCGCCCAGGGGCCGATCACGGGGAGGAACTTCTCCTCGTACCAGGCGCGGCCGCGACGCTTCTCGCCGATCCAGCGGGAAGCGAAGCCGGCGACGAGTGGCACGCCGAGGAAGACCAGCACGTTCAGGGCGATCTGCCAGACCGAGATCTCCAACCCCTGAGTGTCCAGACCCAGCCAGCCGGGCAGGACGGTGAGGTAGAACCAGCCCAGCAGTGAGAAGGCGACCACCTGGAAGACAGAGTTGATCGCGACGAGTACGGCGGTCGCTTCCCGATCGCCGCAGGCGAGGTCGTTCCAGATGACGACCATCGCGATGCAGCGGGCGAGACCGACGATGATCAGCCCCGTGCGGTACTCGGGCAGATCTGGCAGGAAGATCCAGGCGAGGGCGAACATGACCGCAGGGCCGACGAGCCAGTTCAGCACCAGCGAAGACACGAGGAGCTTCTTGTCGCCGGTGACGGCCGCGATCTTGTCGTAGCGGACCTTCGCGAGCACCGGGTACATCATCACCAGCAGCCCGAGCCCGATGGGCACCGAGATGCCGCCGACCTCGAGGTGGCCGAGCAGGTCCGACAGAGCGGGGACGAATCGGCCGAGGAGAAGTCCTGCGACCATGGCGAGCCCGATCCACAGTGGCAGCCACTTGTCGAGGGTGGACAGACGCCGGACGGCGGCGGGAGCGGAAGCTGCGGTTGCGGTGGTCATGCGAGCAGCGCCTCGATCTTCTCGGCGATGACGGGCTTCGGGTGCGCGCCGATGAGGATGTCCGTGCCGGTGCCGTCGCGGAAGAAGCCGAGGGTGGGGATCGACGTGACGCCAGCGGCGGTCACGGTCTCGGGATTCCGATCCGCATCGACCTTGACGATCTTCACTCGTCCGTCGTACTCGGCGGCGAGCTGCTCAAGAAGCGGAGCGACCTGGCGGCACGGACCGCACCAGGTGGCCCAGATGTCGACGACGACAGGGATGTCGGAGTCGAGAACTTCGTCCTCGAACGTGGCGTCGGTGACGGCGGTGAGCGTGCTCATGCGAAGACCTCCTCGGCCTCGATCGGAGCGGCCGGGTCGTTCTCGAGGTTCGAGAGGTAGTGCTGGGCGTCCTGAGCGGCGGCGCAGCCGGTGCCGGCGGCGGTGATCGCCTGCCGGTAGGTGTGATCGACCAGATCGCCGGCCGCGAACACCCCGGGGATGTTCGTGCGGGTGGAAGGATGATCCACTCGGACGAACCCGCCTGCGTCGGTGACGACCTGTCCTGTGACCAACTCCGAGCGGGGGTCGTGGCCGATCGCGACGAAGACACCGGTCGCCGCCAGCTCGCGCTCGGTGCCGGTGACGGTGTCACGGAGGGTGACGGATTCGAGCTTCTCGTCGCCGTTCAGCCGGGCGATCTCGCTGTTCCATGCCACCTCGATCTTCGGGTGGTCAAGCACGCGCTGCGCCATGATCTTCGAAGCGCGGACCTCGCCGCGACGGTGCACGACGGTCACCTTGCATGCGAAACGGGTGAGAAACAGGGCCTCCTCCATCGCGGAGTCCCCGCCGCCGACGACGACGATCTCCTGCTCGCGGAAGAAGAACCCATCGCAGGTGGCGCACCAGGACACGCCTCGGCCGGTGAGTCGCTCCTCATCCGGCAACCCGAGCTTGCGATAGGCGGAGCCCATGGTGAGGATCACCGCACGCGCACGGAACGTCTCACCCGCGCCAGTCACGATGGCCTTGATCGGTCCGTCGAGGTCGACGCTGACTGCGTCGTCGAGGAGGATGCGGGCGCCGAACCGCTCGGCCTGCTGACGCATCGACTCCATCAACTCCGGTCCGTTGACGGCGTCGACGAACCCAGGGAAGTTCTCCACCTCGGTCGTCGTCATCAGCGCACCACCGGTGGTCACCGAACCGGCGATAACGACCGGGGCGAGGTTTGCCCGGGCCGCGTAGATCGCGGCGGTGAAGCCTGCGGGGCCCGATCCGATGATGACCAGCTCAATCTGTTGATTCGACATGAATCTATATTGACATTCTTCAAAGTAAGGCGCAATCGGCGGCGAGACAGTTCACGGACACTGCACCTGGATGCCAAGAAGCGACCTCCCAATCGGGAAGTCGCCCTCTCGTGGGTCGGTCAGACTGCGCCGACGGGCCTTGCGCCGATCTGCGCAGTACGGATGGCGTGCCGCAGCAGCTGGCACCCTCGGCGTCGAAGCCGCCGGCACCGCCGCAGACCCCGGTGTCGGGAAGGACGAGCTCGTTGCGCTCCGCAGCCTCGTGATCTCCGGCAAGGTGAGCTGCGACGCTGCGGACCTGCTCCTAGCCCGTGAGCGCCAGGAAGGTGGGGGCGCGGCCATAAGACTTCGCACCGACGATGAACAGGTCCTTCTCGGGCTGCGCGAGCTGGCGTGCGCCGGTGGCTCCGACGGAGCCGCAGGAGTGGATGTTCGGGTCGATCTCCGAGGCGATGCTGGCCACGGCGTCGAGCACTGGCGAGGATACGGCCATCGCAGCCGTCCTGGTCGACCGTGTGCACAACGAATGGCTGGCCCTTGCGGCCGCTGTCTACGTCTTTGTCGCGCCCCTGCCGCGCGATTCCCGTCACCGTTGTGCCGTAGAGGACGCGGTCACCCAGCACATCGACGAGTGGGGTGAGGTACTCACTCACCCACTCCGCCCCCGTCGGGTAGCCGTTTGCCGGCGCCGTCCCGGTCGGCTCGAGCAGGCGACGCGCTGCAGTGTCGGTGAGCTCCGGCCAGCCTGAGAAGAGGCGTGCATGACCCCACTCGGACACGGCAGCACCAGCGGAGGAGCCACGCTCGACGACCACGTCATCGACGCCACGTTCGGTTAGATGGGCGGCTGCAGCCGGATGGCCAGCCCAAGCCCGTCATCGATCACGATGGCATCCTCGATCAGTTGCTCGATTCTCAGCGTCAGGACGGCGCCTTTGACTACAGGCGCGCAAAGTCCTGAGCGTCCACTCGCCCAGAGCTATCCGAGGAGCATCGAAGGCATCCGCGGGGCCGCCTCGCTGGCTTAGCGGACGAGGCGTGCGATGGCCTGGGATGCTTCAGTGATCTTGGCCTCGGCAATGTCTCCGCCTGCACGTGCGGCGTCGGTGACGCAGTGGCGGAGATGGTCTTCGAGAAGACCGACAGCAACGCCCTGGAGTGAGCTCGTCAGCGCTGAGATCTGGGTGAGGATGTCGATGCAGTACTTCTCCTCGTCGACCATGCGGTGGATGCCGCGGGCTTGTCCTTCGATCCGTTTGAGACGGGCGAGATAGCGGGCTTTGTCGGTGATGTAGCCGTGTTCGCCGTGTTCGCCGTGTTCGCAGGCGGTGTCGGACTCGACCTGGTCGGTCTCGATGGTGTCGGTCATCGTGGTCTCCGGTTCTGGATTGGTTATCGGTTGAGGATCGCGCGGGCCGTGGTTTCCGGGCGAAGGTCGAGTCGCCGCAGGAGCTGCGCGTTGAGGGCAACCACGATGGTGGACAGGGACATCAGGATCGCCCCGACCGACATCGGCAGCACGAACCCGATGGGGGCGAGGACGCCGGCGGCGAGGGGTACGGAGATCAGGTTGTAGCCGGCGGCCCACCAGAGGTTCTGCTTCATCTTCCGGTATGCGGCGCGGGACAGTTCGATGACGGAGAGCACCGAGCGGGGGTCGTCGCTGGCGAGGATGACTCCGGCAGAGGCGATGGCAACGTCCGTGCCGGCGCCGATCGCGAGCCCGACATCGGCCTGGGCGAGGGCGGGGGCGTCATTGACGCCGTCACCGACCATCGCGACCTTGCGTCCCTCGTTCTGGAGCTCCTGCACCTTCGCGGCCTTGTCCTCCGGTCGGACGCCGGCGAAGACACGGTCGATGCCGAGGTCCTCGGCCACGGTGTGCGCGACGGCTTCGGCATCGCCGGTGATCATCACGACCTGCACACCCAGCGCGTGCAGTGCATCGACGGCTTCGCGCGATTCCGACCGCACCTCATCGGCGAGCTTGAGAGCGCCGATCACACGGCCGTCCTGAACCACGTGGAGGATGATCGCACCGTCATTGCGCCACCGCTCGGCAACGGGCAGCTCCTGCGCATCTTCCTCGGTGAGCAGGTGCGGTCCCCCCACCCGTACAACGGTCCCGTCGACGGTCGCGGTGACGCCGACTGCGGGAGAGGAGGTGAAGTCCGAGCTGCGGGGCACGTCGAGGTGACGGTCGGCGGCGGCGCGGACGATGGCCTTGGCGAGCGGGTGTTCACTGTCGGCCTCCGCGGCGGCGGCCAGGGCGAGCACCCGGTCGGTGTCGTTGCCTTCGACGACTGAGACCTCGGAGACGGTCGGTTCGCCCTTGGTGAGGGTGCCTGTCTTGTCGAACAGCACGGTGTCGACGGTGCGCATGCTCTCCAGCGCGAGCCTGTCCTTCACGAGTACGCCACCGCGTGCGGCGCGTTCGGTGGCGATGGAGACGACCAAGGGGATTGCGAGACCGAGTGCGTGGGGGCAAGCGATGACGAGCACCGTGATGGTGCGGATGACGGCATCATCGGGAAGCCCAACGAGCGTCCACACGATCGCCGTGATCACGCCAGCGCCGAGAGCGAACCAGAACAGCCAGCCTGCCGCCGTGTCGGCAAGGCGCTGCGCGCGCGAGGACGAGCTCTGTGCTTCGGTGACCAGGCGTTGGATGCCGGCGAGAGTGGTGTCGTCACCGGTGGCGGTAATCTCCACGCGCAGCCCGGAGTCGGTCGCCACAGTTCCGGCCGTGACCTGGTCATCGATACCGCGCGTCACGGTGCGGGACTCGCCGGTGACCATTGACTCGTCCATCGACGCGCGACCGTCGACGATGCGACCGTCGGCGGGGACGCTGCCCCCGGGGCGAACGATGACGACATCACCGACGACGAGTTCGGCAGGCGAGACCGTCACGACCTGGTCACCTTCGACGCGTTCTGCTTCGTCGGGCAGGAGCGCGGCCAGGGAGTCGAGAGCGGACGTGGTCTGCGCGAGGGACCGCATCTCGATCCAGTGCCCGAGCAGCATGATCACGATGAGGAGCGCGAGCTCCCACCAGAAGTCGAGCTCGTGGTGCAGCAGGCCGAGGCTCGCACCCCAAGAGGCGATGAACGCAACGGTGATGGCGAGTCCGATGAGGAGCATCATCCCGGGCTTGCGGTCGCGGATTTCGCTGACAGCACCGACGAGGAACGGCTTTCCACCCCAGATGTACATCACTGTTCCCAGTACCGGGGACACCCAGGCCAGGCCGGGAATGTCGGGGAGGGTGTAGCCGAGGATCATCGCGAACATGCCCGACAGCGCGACGGTGGGGACGGCGAGGATCAGCATGATCCAGAACAGGCGACGGAACTGTCCGACGTGGTCGCCATGCCCCGCATGACCCCCGTGTCCACCGTGAGCGTCGTGTCCACCATGTGCGTCATGGCCGGCATGCTCGCCGTGACCCTGGTGGCCCATCGGCGCGCCGCTTCCGTGCGGTGCAGTATCGGGACCGTCGTGGTGCACGGCGGTGTCGTGGTGAGGGGTGTGGACGGGGGGGTCTTCTGTGGCCGCGGCGGGGACCGATGGGGTGTGCCCGTGCGCTGCGTGTTCGTGGGTGTGATCAGCGTCGTCGCTGTGTGGCTGGCTCATGAGGCTATCCTCCTCGGAAACGATGAAGCTGTGCGGGGCGATCCGTGTGCCGCCCCGCACAGGTGAAGCGATGTCAGGCTGCGGTCACGTACTTGGCGGGGTCAGCGTCGAACAGGGGGCCGCAGGCGGCGCAGCAGAAGTAATAGCGGGTGCCCTCGTAGTCGCGGTAGAGGCCAGCGGCTTCAGCGTCCGCTTTCACGACGGTGCTGCCGACCATCACGGGGCATTCGGCGAGCTGTTCGGCGGACGGCGCGAGGAGGTCCTTGCGTCCGTCGGCTGGGACAGAGCCGTGGCTGTTGTGGCTGCAGCAGGATCCGGAATCAGACATGTGTGTTCCTCTTTCGTGATTTCAGTGGGTTCCGACGGTTGCGTTCCGCGTCGCATGATCACGCGGTGCGGGCGCGGCGGTCGGGGATGGGTCCGCCGCCTGGCTGCGGAACGTGCGCAGGCGGAGGCTGTTGCCGACGACGAAGACGCTGGAGAACGCCATCGCGGCGCCGGCGAGCATGGGATTGAGCAGACCGAGGGCTGCCAGCGGGATGGCGGCGACGTTGTAGGCGAAGGCCCAGAACAGGTTGCCCTTGATCGTGCCGAGCGTCTTCCGAGACAGACGGATCGCGTCGGCCGCGCTGCGCAGATCGCCGCGGACGAGCGTGATGTCGCTGGCCTCGATCGCCACATCGGTGCCCGTGCCCATGGCCAACCCCAGGTCTGCCTGGGCGAGCGCGGCCGCATCGTTGACGCCGTCTCCGACCATCGCCACGACCTTGCCCTCGCGCTGCAGCCTGGTGACCACGTCGACCTTGTCTTTCGGGAGCACTTCGGCGATGACCTCATCGATGCCGACCTCAGACGCGATCTGCTCGGCCACGGCACGGTTATCTCCGGTGAGGAGCACCGGTGTCAGTCCCAGCGCCTTCAGCTGCCTGATGGCTTCGGTGCTGGTCGGCTTGATGGTGTCCGCGACGATGAGCACACCGCGTGCTTCCCCGTCCCACCCCACGGCGACCGCGGTCTTGCCCTGACGCTCTGCTTCGCTCTTCGCGGCGGCGAGATTCTCGGGAAGGCGCTGGGACCAGTCCTCGAGAAGCGACTCGCGGCCGACAAGGACGGCGTGCCCGTCGACGATGCCCTGCACTCCCTTGCCCTCGATGTTCGCGAAACCCTCGGGTGTCGGAAGCGTGCCGACCTCTTGGACTGCGGCTTTGGCGATGGCCTGCGCGATGGGATGCTCGGAGGCGTCCTCCACCGCACCCGCCAGGCGCAGCAGCTCGCCGCGGTCGACGCCGTCAGCGGTGAACACGCCGGTGAGCGTCATCCGCCCTGTGGTCACCGTCCCGGTCTTATCCAGAACGACGGTGTCCACCCGTCGCGTCGACTCGAGAACTTCCGGACCCTTGATGAGGATGCCCATCTGCGCGCCGCGGCCCGTGCCCACCAGCAGTGCGGTGGGCGTGGCAAGGCCCAGGGCGCACGGGCAGGCGATGATCAGCACCGCGACCGCGGCGGTGAACGCCGCCGCGGCAGGGAATCCCGCGCCGAGCCAAGCGCCCAGCGTGGCGATGGCGATCGCGATGACAATGGGCACGAAGATACCCGACACCCGGTCGGCGAGGCGCTGCACCTCGGCCTTGCCCGATTGGGCGTCCTCGACGAGCTTCGCCATCTGCGCCAACTGGGTGTCCGACCCGACCCTCGTCGCCCGGATGACGAGCCGGCCACCGGCATTGACCGTCGCCCCCGTGACGGAGTCTCCTTCGCCGACCTCGACCGGCACGGATTCACCGGTGAGCATGGACGCGTCGACCGCGGAGGTGCCGGAGACGATCACACCATCGGTGGCGATCTTCTCGCCGGGCCGTACGACGAACTCGTCGCCCTCTCGCAGGTCCGCGATGGGAATGCGGGTCTCGGCGCCGGCGCGAAGCACAGCAACATCCTTCGCTCCCAGCTCCAACAGCGCGCGCAGGGCGGCGCCCGCCTGCCGTTTCGCCTTCTTCTCGAAGTAGCGTCCGGCGAGGATGAACATCGTCACCGCGGCACCCACTTCGAGGTAGATGTTCGCCGCCCCGTCCGACGGTGCCACGGTGAGCTCGAACGGGTGGGTCATCCCGGGGACGCCGGCCGTGCCGAAGAACAGCGCGTAGAGCGACCACAGTAAGGCGGCTATCGTCCCCATCGAGATGAGCGTGTCCATGGTCGCCGCACCGTGCCGGAGATTCGTCCACGCTGCCTTGTGGAAAGGCCAGGCCGCCCAAACGATGACGGGGCCGGCCAGGGCGAGTGAGAGCCACTGCCAGTAAGTGAACTGCAATGCGGGGATCATCGACATCGCAATCACAGGAAGGGTCAGCACGATGGAAGCGATCAAACGGTTCCGCAGGCTCACCAGCTCCCTATCCGGAGCGTCCTCACCGTCGACTACCGCGGACGGCTCCGGTGAGGGAAGGGCGGCCGTGTAGCCGGTCTTCTCCACCTCGGCGATCAGCAGCGCCGGGTCGAACCCGTTCGGTGCGGTGACCTTCGCCTTCTCCGTCGCATAGTTCACGGTGGCGGTGACACCGTCCAGCTTGTTGAGCTTCTTCTCGATGCGCATCGCGCACGACGCGCAGGTCATCCCGCCGATCTCCAGCTCCACGCTGGACGCGGCTGCTGACTGCGTATCCGTCATGATGTCTCCTCGATCCTTCTTGCAACTCGATGCGCACTGAGCGGGTCAGTGCCCGTCGTGCTCGGCGTCGTCTTCGGTGTCCGCCTGGTCGCCGGTGGCGGGGGTCGCCTCGAGTACGAACTGTGCGGTGTGGACCTGTCCGTCGACCTGGAAGTCCAGGTACAGCAGGTAGCGGCCGGTGGTGGGTGTCTCGGCGGTGAATTCCACCTCGGGGCCGGCCAGATCGCCCGGCTGTGGTTCCTCGCCGCGCGCGTGCACATGCAGATACGCCAGGTCGCCATCGCGCAGGGCAACGAGGTGGCCGAACGCACCGAGGTACGGCTCCAGCACCGTGACGGGTTCCCCGTCCCGAGAGACCTTGACAGTCAGTTCGCTTCCAGTTCCGGCGACCAGGTCGCCGCTGACGGTCACGTCGAAGCCGTCGACCGTGTCGCTTGTCTTGACGGCGACCTCGGGCTCCGGTGTCAGCTGCCCCGCCACATCGACGGTGCGGGAGAGCGTGGCGCTCACCCCCTCAGAGGTGAAGTCCGCATACAGCCGGTACGTTCCCGCGGTATCCCAGGACCATGGCAGCGACCAGACCCCGGTCCTCGGGTCGAGTTCGGGGTGCACGTGACGGTATTCACGCCCGTCGTTGCGGACCACGATCAGGTGCAACTGCTTATCGTGGGCCTCGTCGAAATCGGTGATCGGGACACCTGAGGGATCGCGGATGTCGAAGGAGAGTTCACCGTCCGTCTCGACGTTCGCCGGCGCCTGTACGGGGCTCATTGTGAATCCCGATGCCGCGCTCATCACTCCACTCACCCCCATCTCCTGATCGTCTTTCGTGCCAGCAGCATCCTCGGGCGCTTGCGCGTCATGCGAGGAATGCCCGGCGTCCGCCCATGCGGTCACCGTGCTGTCGGGCACGAGTGCGCCCGCGGCGGCGAAGGCGGCGCCGAAGACAACGACAAGGCCCGCGCCGTAGAGGCCGAGGCGGCCCGGGGCGTTCATGAGAGTCGGACCGCCTCGTACCCGGCCTCATCGACGGCCGCGAGCACGGCCGCGTCATCCACTGCGGAACTCGTCGTGACGAGAAGCCGGCCGGTCTGCGCACTCACTTCGATGTTCTCGACGCCGGGGACCTGGCTGACCTCGCCGCGAACAGCGACCTCGCAGTGGCCGCAGCTCATCCCGCTCACCTGGTACTCGCTCGTGCTCATGATGGCTTCCTTCCCTCGATTCGGAATACCCCGGTAGGGTACTGGTATGCCTAACCATATACCCACCCAGGGTATTCCGGTCAAGGGGGTGAAGGGAGCTTCTCATGGATAAGACCAGCTCGGATGTGCTCATCGTCGGCGCGGGCGCCGCGGGTCATTCTGCGGCGGTCACGTTGCGGCGCAGCGGTTTCGACGGGTCGATCCGGATCGTGCATGCGGAGCCGTTCGCCCCGTACAACCGCACGCTGGTGACCAAGGGCATCCTTCGTGGCCTGCTCACCCCGGAGCAATCCGCGCTGCCTGCCTTGGACTCGATCGATGTCGAGACGATCCCCGGCAGCGCTGTCGGGATGGAAGAGCGGGGCATCTTGCTGCACGATGGCAGACGGCTGATATTCGCAACGGCTGTCGTGGCGACCGGCGCCGCCCCGCGTCCCCTGCAGGCGACAGGCGTCAGCGAGGGGGTCTTCACGCTGCACAGCGCGTCCGACGCGCTACGCATCCGAGGGCATGCGGGTCCGACGTTCGAAAGGCGGGTTGTCACTGTCCTCGGTGCCGGGCTGGTCGGAGCAGAAGCAGCAAGCTACCTTGTGAGCGCTGGTGCCAGAGTGCATCTCGTCGCGCGCTCCGAAATCCCCTTGGCGCACAGCCTCGGGTTGCCGATCGCCACCCGGCTCCGCGATCTGCACGCTGCGCACACGGAGTTCCATCCAGGCCGGACAGTGCGCTCCATCTCGGCTTCCGGAAGCGGGGGTGACGTACTCCTCGATGATGGGACATCTGTATCGTCAGACGTGATCGTCCTCGCCCACGGAACAGTTCCGGCTGTCTCATGGATCCGCTCAGACGGTGCCGCGATCGAGGTCGATGACCGGCTCCGTGCCAGGACGATCCCGGCAGTGTATGCGGCCGGTGGGGTCGCCGCTCATGTCGGTCCCGACGGTTCGCTCTATCGTATGGATCATTGGGATGATGCGGTGGCACAAGGGGCTCACGCCGCCCGAGCGCTGCTTCATGATCTGCACGGCGGGGACGATCCTGGCCCGTACCGGCACGTTTCCGGGTTCACGGTGAATGTGCACGGCGTCACGCTGAGTGGAGCGGGCGTCGTCTTGCCGCAGGCGACCGCGGAAACGACGTCATCGGCCGGCGGCGGCCTCGTCTCGACCTTCAGGACCGCCGACGGCAAGAGGGCGGGTGCTGTCGGGTGGTCAGCGGCAAGGGAAATCCTGGCGGTCAAGCACGAGCTGGCAGGCGGCTTCTGAGTGTGCACAGGATCGATGTCGGGCACACAGGCGGCGGTGCTAGCGTCGTGAGGAACAGGAAGGATCGAGGATGCAGGTGACGGTTCGCGCCACAAGCCCGCAGTTGTCGCTGCGCACCCTGCTGATGCTCGGCACCGCGGCCGTCCTGATCATCGTCGGCCTCCTGGGCATGCACACCTTCACCGCGGAACCTGCCGGGCACGGCTCCTCGGGCGTCGCCCATTCCGCATCGACAGTCGCTCACGTTCCGGACGCCACGGCGAGCCTCGACGACGGTGGTGCCGCTGCCTGCGACGGGCCGTGCCACGTGACCACCGGACAAGGGCAGGGTCACGACGACATGGTCACCGCCTGCGTACTCGCGTTGCTGGCCGGCCTTCTGCTCCTCGTCCCACCGACGTTTGCCCGACGCTCCGGCATCTCCCTTCGCGAGGTGACCAGCTGGTTGCGGTGGGAAGCGACCGATGCCCTCCCTCGTGGCCCCTCGTTGACGGTTCTTTCGATCAGTCGAACTTGAGTATTCGCACGCCGACCCAACTGTGGGCGGCCCTGCGGCGCCCGTTGGCGCCGCCGCTTCAGCGAACTCTCATACGACTTACGAAGGAACGACCATGAACAAGAAGATCCCCCTCGCACTCAGCACCGGCGCTCTCACCCTCGCCCTGGTACTGACCGGCTGCGCCGACACCGGCACCGCGCCGTCCGGTACCAGCAGCTCACCGTCCGCGTCGACGTCCTCGTCGGCCTCAACCGAGGCTGACGAGATGTTCGTCACGATGATGATCCCTCATCATGAGCAGGCCATCGAGATGTCGGACATTCTGCTGGCCAAGGACGGCGCGGACCCGCGGGTGGTCGAGCTCGCCGAACAGATCAAGGCGGCGCAGGGCCCGGAGATCGACAAGATGCTCGGGTGGCTCGAGGACTGGGGTGTGGAGTACGACCCCGATTCGATGGGCGGCATGGACCACGGCTCCATGGGCGGCGACGACAGCATGATGTCCGAAGAGGACATGACCATGTTGGAAGACGCCGACGCGACCGAGGCCAGCCGTTTGTTCCTCGAGCAGATGATCGTGCACCACGAAGGCGCCGTCGACATGGCACAGACGGCGCTTGACGACGCGCAGAACCCGGACGTCCTCGAGCTCGCGCAACAGGTGATCGATGACCAGACGGCGGAGATCGCCACGATGAAGGACCTCCTCGGAGAACTGTAGAACCACGCGGGGCGGGCCGATTCCCGAACGACCCGCCCTGCGTTTCCCGCGCGATCGCCCCGCGCGAAGACCGACCCCGCGGCGCGCTCCCTGCTGCCCGCGTCACAAGCCTGGCCACCCTCCTGGCCGCTACCCGGAAACCATCATGAAACGATCATTTCTTCTCGCCGCCGCAACCATCCCCGTGCTGACGCTCGTCATTACGGGCTGTACTGCCGCGCAGTCCGACGAGCCCGATGCGACACCCCGCATCGACCACATCCACGGCATCGCCGAAGACCCCCGCGGTGACGATCTGCTCGTCGCCACGCACAACGGCATCTTCACCGTCACACCGGACGGGAACGTCTCCGGACCCGTCGGCGGCCATGACTTCGATGCCATGGGATTCACTGTCACCGGCGACACCCTGTTCGCCTCCGGACACCCCGGAGAGCAAACCCCGGCCGAGCTGGGATCCCCGAACCTCGGCATCATCCGTAGCGATGACTATGGCCTCAACTGGTCGCCCATCGCCCTGAACGGAACAACCGACTTCCACGTCCTCACCGCCAGCCCCGACGGAACCCTGTACGGCATCGCTTCCAGCCAAATCGACCTGCTCTCCAGCACCGACAACGGAACGAACTGGACCACCCATGCCCCTCTAGCGGCAGCCGACCTCGCCGCCACAGAGTCCGGGCTCTATGCCGCCACCGAAGAAGGACTGCTCGTCAGCACCGACGGTGGCGACACCTTCACCCCCGTCCCCGAATCACCCCTGCTCTACGCCCTCGTAGCACGCACAGACGGCACACTCGTCGGCGCCGGCACCGACGGGGTCCTCTGGGCCCAAGATCAGAACGGGACGTGGCAGCAGCTGGGGCCACTCGACGGAGCCGTTCAAGCCCTCAGCACCATCGATGACCGCATCATCCTCGTCGATGACCGAGGCATCGTTGGTGTCACTGTCGACGGCTTCACCGTCCTCAGCCCGGCCCGGTAACCGCAGCCCACTCACGAATCCACCATGAACGAACACAAGAATCCGTTCCGGAACTTCGTCTTCTTCATCACCGCGGCAACGATCGCCGTCGTCCTCCTCGCCTTCGCCACCTACCTCGCGATTGGAGCGATCCTCTGATGTCGCCGGACGCACGATTCGATCCGCTCCGCCTGTCCGCGCTCAGCCATCGTTCCGCACCGAGCAGGCCGCCACCTCGCCCGTCGCGTGCGTACCGACTGCACCGCCGACTTGTGCGGTTAGGGATTGTGCTCCTGGCAGCCGGACCCGCGCTCGTCCTGATCCATCTGAGCACCGATACACAATACGGAAGCCACAATGGCACTTGGTGGACGTACACGGTGGCGAGCTACGACGTCGCCATCATCACCACGATCATCGGGGTAGCACTGGTCTGGCGATCGCCGCCGGCCTCCGATGAACGGCGTGAATGACTGGCCGAATCGCGGCGTCAAGAGACAGGGACATCCCAACGTCTCATGACCTTGTCGATCTCGACGAGGCCGGCGAAGCGGGCAACGTCGCGTCCACCCATGACGCGGTTCCGAGCGAGCTTCGCCGGGAACTGCTTCAGGGGAGGGATCTCGGTCTCGTGTTGCGGCGAGGGTCT
The DNA here is from genome assembly GCF_040686935.1 of Microbacterium meiriae. Lineage (NCBI taxonomy): Bacteria > Bacillati > Actinomycetota > Actinomycetes > Micrococcales > Microbacteriaceae > Microbacterium > Microbacterium meiriae. The sequence continues at coordinate 640,155 of NZ_JBFBMF010000001.1, read as the reverse complement.
GGCGTTGAGCCTGGACGGTCGCCGCTAGCGCACGCCGGAACGGAGCCACTGATCGTGTAGCAGTTGGCTCATCGCCACGCGTGGTGTCAGGTCACCGTGTCGAGCTCCACGCCGTAGTCATCGGCGTTCTGCGTTATCGGCACGAATATCGAATCATCCCCGGCGTACTCAGCGAGCTCCGGCGGGCAATCGAGATCGCCGATCGAGAGCGCACGTTCAGGTGGCAAGAGATGGGCTTGTTCGAAGCCCTTGCCCGAGGGTCGACGATTCGGTAGCCGTCAGCGAGACTGGCGGAGATCGAGGCCGAGGGCAGACTCGGACCGCAGATCATCGGCCCCTCGATTGCGGGGCATCCAGCTCAAGAAGGGCGGTATCCATGACCGACGCATCCACTCCCCCAAGCGACACCGTCAACGATCTGACCAACCCACCCGTGCCGCCGGGAGCCTTGTTGCTGGAGCTCGTGCCGGTTCCGGTCACCGACATCGAACGAGCAAAGACCTTCTACCGAGACCAGCTCGGCTTTCGGCTCGACGTCGACATCAACCCAGAGCCCGGCGTCCGCATCGTCCAGCTCACGCCACCGGGTTCGGCATGCTCGATCACCCTGGCCGAGGGCCTGCCCACGCTCGACATGCCTCCGGGGACCCTGCGAGGGCTGCACCTGGTGGTCGCCGACATCGAGGCATCTCGTGCCGAACTGGTCGAGCGCGGCGTCGAGATCAGCGAGGTCGAGGACCTCGGCGGAGTGTTCTACGCCTTCTTCGCCGACCCCGACGGCAACACCTGGTGCCTGCAGCACATGCCCTGGCGATAGCTACGACGCCGGCGAGGGCGCCGGGGTCGGTTTGATGCGGCGGGTCGGCACACGCAGGAGGACGAGCGCGACAAGGTAGATGCCGCCGACGACGATCGCGATGTCGGCGACGTTGCCGATGAACAGATCGAAGTAGCCGATGAAGTCGATGACGCCACCGCGTGCCAGGCGGTCAGCGGCATGACTGATCGCACCGCCGAGGACCAGGCCCAGCCCGATTGCCCACCAGAGCGATCCCACCCGCCACAGGTAGACCGTGATGGCGACCGCGGCGGCAGCGGCGAGGAGTCCGAGCAGCCAGGTGAAGTCGGTGCCGAGGGAGAACGCGGCGCCACGGTTGACGGTGAGTTGGAACTCGAGAACCGGTGGCAGGACGTCCTTCGATTCTCCGCCCGAGAGCGCAGAGGCGGCCCAGATCTTGGTCCATTGGTCGACGGCGACGACGACCGCTGCGATGGCCAGCCCGGCGAGGAAGGACCAGCGCACTCCCGAGCGTCGGTTCGTGGTCGGTGACGTCACTGTGCAGTTCCCTCTTCGTGCGATAGCTCGTGCCGGGCCGGTTTTCGGTTACCGGCTTCACCAGACTATTCGCTGGGCTATGGCCGAGAGGTCAGGGCTTCGACGCCAGTCACACTTTCACGGGGAACGTCGCCAAGATGACCACACCGATGACAGCGAGAGTCAGGCCCAGAATGAAGAAGGTGCGCCGGCGCCATTCGGCGCGCTGGTTCTGGGACAGCGCCGCGAAGAACAGCACGAGCGCGAAGAGCACGGTGAGCAGAGCGTAGTTGTCTCCGCGCTGGTTGTTCACGAGTGCTTCGTCGAACTTGGCGTCCGCGCGCGCGTGCAGGTCTTCCGCTTCCTCGGTCCCCGGCGGAATGTACTCCTCCCTGGCGAGGGGCCCCTGGGATACGCGCCCCTCCGCCGTCCAGGCGTCGAACGCGATCCGGAACTCGTCCGTGAAGCGTTCCTCGATGAAGGTGACGAGTTCCTGGTCGTCGTCTGCGGTGGCGAGCACCCATTCGGTGTAGATGGTCAGATCGTATTGGCGCGCCGCTTGGGCCCTGCTTTCGGCGGAGGCGGCCTGGACACGTGCGCTGGACGCTTGGCTGAAGGCGATAGACATCTCACCGCCCCATTTCGACGCCTCGAATCCGCACCATGCGGTGATGACCGCGGTTATGGACAGCAGCACCACCGTGGCCACCTCCAACCACCGGCCGGGATGAGTGACTTTCTCGGTGGCGTCCATGCGCGCCGTCTTTTAGGGCAGCACGATCTCGAATGCCGGGTCTCCGGGGGTCAGTACGCCGAGCAACTGCTTCAGGACGCCGAGGTCGCCGCGCACGTCCAGGCCCTCGGCGTCGAGGTCTCCGCCGGCGAGGCGGATGAGCCGCTCCTTGGTGAGGGTGAGATGCAGTGCGGCATCTGTGGCGGGTTCGCGCTCGACGTAGACGAGCACGCCGTTGCGGAGCGTGACGTGGAACGAGCGGTCGAGATCACTGAGTGTGATGTCGAATCCGAGGTCGAGGTCCCAGGCGCGCGGGCCGTCGACGGTGATCGCGACGGCATCGAACAGCTGTTCCGGGGTGAGCTGCGCTCGGATGGCTGGGGCGTTGGTCACGGTCGGGGTACCGAAGTTTCCCTCGCGCAGTTCGGTCGCCCCGGAGAGGAAGAAGTTGCGCCAGGTGCCGTTCTCAGCGCCGTAGCCGAGCTGCTCGAGGGTGTCGGCGTAGAGCGCCTTCGCTTCCGCATTGTTCTCCTCGGTGAAGACCGCGTGGTCGAGCAGTGTGGCCGCCCAGCGGAAGTCTCCCGAGTCGAAGGCGGCGCGGGCGAGCTCGAGGACCCGGTCGATGCCTCCGATCGCGTCGACGTAGCGCTTCGCCTGCTCCTTCGGCGCGTGCGGCCAGAGCCGAGCCGGGTTCCCGTCGAACCAGCCCATGTACCGCTGGTAGATGGCCTTTACGTTGTGGCTGACCGAGCCGTAGTAGCCGCGGGCGTGCCAGGCGTTCTCGAGCGCGGGCGGCAGCTGGATCGCCTCGGCGATCTCGGCGCCCTGCATGCCCTGGTTCAGCATCCGCAGCGTCTGGTCGTGCAGGTACCCGTACAGGTCCCGCTGCAGACCGAGGAACTCACGGATCTCCGCGTTGCCCCAGGTCGGCCAGTGGTGCGAGGTGAACACGACTTCGGCGTCGTCGCCGTAACGCTCGATGGCCTCGGTGAGGTACTGCGACCACACGTGCGGATCCCGCACGACCGCGCCCCGCAGGGTGAGCAGGTTGTGCAGCGTGTGCGTGGCGTTCTCCGCCATGCACAGCGCCCGGTACTTCGGGAAGTAGAAGTGCATCTCGCTGGGCGCCTCGGTGCCCGGCGCCATCTGGAATTCGATCTCCAGCCCGTCGACGGTGTGGGTCTGCCCCGTCTCGGTGATCTCCAGCGTCGGCGCGAGCAGGGTCGCCTCCCCGGTCGACGTCGTCTGTCCGAGACCGGCGCCGACTGCCCCCTGCGGGCCGCGTGCGAGTGCCGCGCCGTACATGTACCCGGCGCGCCGGCCCATCGCGGTGCCCGCGTAGACGTTCTCTGCCACCGCGTGCTCGACCATGCCCGCGGGGACGATGATCTCGACCCCCGCGTCGACGTCGGCCTGTGAGACGATGCCCTGCACGCCGCCGAAGTGGTCGATGTGAGAGTGGGTGTGGATGACAGCGGTGATCTTGCGGTCACCGCGGTGACGCCGGTAGAGCGCCATCGCCGCGGCTGCGGTCTCCTTCGAGATCAGCGGGTCGATCACGATCACGCCGGTGTCGCCCTCGACGAATGACATCACCGACAGGTCGAGCCCGCGGATCTGGTACAGGCCGGGCACGACCTCGAACAGGCCGTGCTTGGCGACCAGCGTGCTCTGGCGCCACAGGCTCGGGTTCACCGTCTCCGGAGCATCACCCTGCAAGAAGTCATAGGTGGACGCGTCCCAGATGATATCGCCGGCGGCGTTGCGGATCGCAGGCTCGTCTAGCGTGCCGATGAATCCTCGCTCGGCCGCCGCGAGATCCCGCTCATCGTCGAACGGGAGCCGTGCCTGCAGCTCTGCCTGCTGTTGCCGGATGGTCTCTGATGCGTCGCGCTGACCCATGATGGTGCTCCCGTCTCCGAAGAACAGTTCACGACGAGTCTTGCGGTCACGAAAGACGGTGACAACCACCTTTCGTCTGAACCTTGTGCCGGCCGCTGTCACGCGGCATCCTGAGGTATCGGATCACCGCGGGCCCCCGCGGGTGTCCGGTTCTGGGGACGAGGCTGGGGAGGCCTCACGCGGGATGCCTCATGGGTGGCGACTCCCTCGGTCGCACGTGCGGCATCCCGCACACCCGGACGGACGCTGGCTGATACCGTCGGCGCATGCCCCGACGTATGGCGGACCCTGAGTTTCGACAGCAGCAGTGGGACGATCGCTATGCGCTGCACATCGCGCCGGTCAACGAGTACGTCGACGAACTGCGTGAGGTCGGCCGCGGGTGGGCGCCGTACGTCGCGCCCCTTCATGGTGGAGTCGAAGCGCGGGTGCTGAGCATTCTTCGCGATCCAGGGCCCGCGACGCAGGACGGCAAGGGTTCGGGCTTCATCTGCGTCGAGAACAACGACGGCAGCGCCGAGCTTCAGGCGGTCCTGCTCGAGCAAGCAGCGCTATCTCCGTACGAGCTGCTGCCGTGGAATGCGTACCCCTGGTACATCAACCGCGCCCCGAAGGCGGCTGAGCTGGATGCCGGCGTCCAGACGATCCTGCACCTGCTGGAACTCGCGCCGAGGCTGAAGGTCGTGCTACTCCAGGGTGGTGATGCGGATCACGCCTGGCGCCGGTTGCTTAGGCAGTCCCCTGAGATCGAGCGTGAGCGGGGTCTCACCGTCGTTCGGACGTTTCACCCTTCGCCGCAGGCTCTCTTCGTGCGGGATCTCGAGGAGAGAGCTGCACGCGTAAAGCGACGAGCCGACGCGTTCGTCGAGGTGGCAGGTCTGCTCGAGCCCGTGCGATCGACGCCATGACGGGCACGGGGAGCTCGCCACGCGAGCGCTGATGACCGTCCGGTAACGATGGTCATCAGCGCCTTTCGCGTCTCGCACTGAGAACCGAAGGTGTCAGTAGGCGCTGATACGGTCAGCGTCGACATCAACCTGCTCGGAGAGGCATCCCTTGAACATCACAGCACCCAAGCTCGGCGCGACCATCGCACTTCTGGCACTCCTCGGCATCAGCGCCGTGGGGTGCGCATCTCCCGAACCGTCCAGCTCGTCGTCTGGCGGCGAGTCCTCCTCGTCCGAGACCGAGCAGGTCCAGGAGGAGGAAGCTCCGGAGCCGGTGAGTCTGGAGGGCTCCTGGAAGCAGAACAACTCCAACTCCGAGGACGCGTGGCAGGAGGCCACGATCACCGGTGACACGATCGAGGTCCACTGGGTCGCCGACGGCGGTGACACGAAGTCGCTGTACTGGGCCGGCACCGTCGAGGTCCCGGCAGAGGGCGACTCGTTCACCTTCGATTCGGCGAACGACACGTCCAAGACCGAGTCCTCGATCATGGCATCGAGCGACGCGACCAAGACGTTCACGTACGAGAACGACGAGCTCAGCTACGAGGTCACCGCGATGGGCACCACGATGACCGTGCGCCTCAGCCGCGAGTAAGCACTTCGCTCACTAGTCGGCACAGCCCCCACGCTCTCGGAGCGAATGGGGGCTGTTCTGTTGCAGTTGGTGGCTCGTTCCAGGCGAGTCCCGACGGACACATGGTGTCGCGAATCTTCAAGCACGCTGGTTCTCGCGCCCCGTAACGTCGAAGCCATGACAGGAAGAGGACACCGTTGAGCGCGTTGATGGGCGAAGAGATCAGGACCGCGGAGGTCAGTGGCGACATGAGGACGGCAAGAGGAACGTTCGAGGTGTCGCTCGAGCCCGCGGAGCACGATCAGGCGGGCATCCGCCGAATGGTCATCACCAAGACATGGCGGGGTGACCTTGCCGGGCAGGGGGCCGGGACGATGCTCGCAGCTGGCGATCCGGCAACCGGAAAGGCGGGCTATGTCGCCGTGGAAACCGTTGACGGCGAGCTCGACGGGTTGCGCGGAGGCTTCGCGTTCCAGCAGTTCGGAACGATGACGGCACCCGACCAACAGCTGCGCTACGAGATCGTGCCCGGCTCGGGAACCGCGGACCTGGCAGGAATCACCGGAACGCTCGACCTCGAGATCATCGACGGGAACACCGCTACCTGTTGACCTACGCGCTGAGCTGACAGCACGGGTGAAGCGCAAGCGGCTCGCCTGTTGAAGGTGTCTCAGGCCTGACTGAGATTGCTCGCGGCTTCAGTCTGCTGGTCAGGCGCGGCGGCGTCGAAGACGCGCGTTCTGATGACCTGGTCGACGCCGACGAGGCCGGCGAGCTTCACTACATCGCGGCCGCCCATGATGCGGTTCAACATGAACTGCGGCGGGAAGAGGTCCAGCAGCGGGTTCTCACCGTCGAACGACCGCGAGGTCCTGGCGGCGAAGATGCGCGTGGTGTCGAGAGCTCTGAAGCTGTCGATCGAGAGGATGGACGTTCGGGGATCGGGCCAGATCAACCGGTCCAGAGGCTTCGCACCGGTCCAGTGCTGCTTGATGCGCTTCATCACTCCGACCGAGGCGTTCGTCGCGCCGACATACGCCTGGCGGTACTCGTCGAGCACCATGACGTAGAGGCCGGGCACCCCATCCCACTTCGTGAGATCGGTGACCTCGGTCATGCCCGGTTGGCTGGTGATTGCCGCCTGCAGCGCGGCATCGAACTCGGCAGTGTCGAGGGAGGCGAAGTGCGCCATGTTGAGGTCGTAGTTCGCCAGTGCCAGCTCCTGGAGGAACGAGCACCATGCGTCTGTGTAGATGCGGTGGTCGGGGTCCTCGTATCTGTCGTCGATCGCGTCCCAGAGATACGGGTCCTCCTCGCGGTACCAGCGTTGCAGGGAGGAGCGCTTGTTGATCCGGGCGTAGGTCTCGCGCGACATGCGGAGGCCGAGCTCGCGGCTGCCGCGGACCTTGAGTCCGAAGTGCACGGCGCTTTCGACCGGACTGGTGCCTGCTCGGCGACCACGCTGCGACGAGACGGCGACCCCCCCAGATCTTCCGGGCTGGTCGCGGATGCCACCGGTGCCAGAAGAGCACGTGACCGGAGTCGACGAGCATCTGCAGGGACGCGTTCGCGTCGGCGCCGATGTCGACGTTGAAGATCCGCGCAGGGTCGAACTCGAGATGCTCGCCCTCGGGGATGATGCTCTGCTGGTTCAGCTCCCACGGATCAGCATCGAGCACTAGGTAGCCGGAGTCAGTCAGCTCTCGTCGCAGCTGTGCAGCGTGCTCGGTCGACGGCGCCCAGACGAGTGTCTCGCGCGGAGTAGCGGTGATCTCGAGTTCCACGATGGCGTTCAGCCCTCGGGGCGCCACGCGGCGGCCTCGGCGGCCATCGCGGCTCGAGCAGCCGAGAGCCGGGGGAGCCTGCCGGGGTTCTTGTCCAAGTTGATCGGTGGTGTGAGGCGCACGATGACGCTGGTCTCGACGTCGCCGAGCGGGACCCGCATGTCCGCTGGCGCCGGCCAGACAGAGAGCTGGAGGCGCGCGTGCATCCACTCGTTGAGGCGTGCGTCGCCGCCGTCGGCAAGGGCGTAGTTCGCGAAGCGCTCCGGCTTCGCGAGGTTGCGCGGGACCGCATGCAGATCGAGGAAGTCGCGCAGGAGGGCGGCGAACGACCGCCGGACCGTGGACCCGCCGGTGCGGGGCTTGGACTTCGGGTTCGTGGCGAAGTGACCGTTCAGGTCGCGCGAGACCAGGCTCTCCTCGGCCTTGCCGACGTACAGGGGATGATCCGGAGCCGGCTCAAGCTGGAGATCCCGCCAGGCCTGCTCGTCGCCGTAGATGGCGTACAGTCCGGGACGGGCGGGGACGAGTTGCGCGGCCTCCATGATCGCCCAGCGCTCTCCGGTGAGCGCGGCGACGGCAGGATTGGTGAGGTCGTGCAGGGAGTCAGCGCTCACGCCGAGGTCCTGCCGAAGTGCGCACGAACCTCGTCGGCCTGCTCGGGGGTCAGCTCCCAGCGCTGGTTCTTCAAGTGGTCGGGGTAGCGCTCGCGCAGATAGCGGCGCACAGTGATGCCGGGCCGATCACCGTCGTTGTGACCGAGTTCGCGGCCGAGCTCGGCGGGGGTGATGACGTCGTGCGATGCGCTCATGAGGTCATCATGCACGATGCCCTCGTTGACCGCATTCCCACGGATTGTCCTCGAAGGTCGGCAGTGTCCCGGGTTGTTCTCAGTGCTGCAGGCCATCTTCTCGCTGAGGTGCGGAGGAGCCAGCAAGACCATACCGATCGAGGTGCACACCGCGAAGCTCGGGGAAGGCATCGGAGACGCGCTTCGGTGGCGCGGGAGTCCGCGGCACCTTCGGGGCGGGGGTGTGCTGAGCCGCACTCTGCAAGCTGGACCGAACCATGTGCGAGGTGAACTGTCGCGGCCGCATCATCAGCCGGCCGTTCCATGCGGGACCGAGATCGATGAGGTGATGGTCGGAGGAGACGATCACGTCCGCGTCGACGGCGGGGTCCTTCGCGAGGGCGAGGATGTTATTGTCCTCGTGATTCCCGATGGCATAGTCGCGGACGACCGGGTCCACGATCGCGCCTCCGGAGTCGTCGCAGGCCTCGGCGACGAACTCGATGTACTTGGCCGTGGTTCGTTCAGACTGCCCGGAGGCGATCATCAGGCGGTGGACGTTCCGCAGGATGTGCGGCGAGGTGAACAAACGCACCTGCTGATCGAACGCGAGCGAGAGAGCGTCGGATGCCGCCGAAGGGGAGGGGAGCTTGTCGGGGAGCAGCATTCCGGTGCCGCTACGGATGTGGTCGAGGTAGACGTTGATGTCGTAGACGACCGCGATCCGAGGGCGCTCCCGCTGGCTGTTCATGAGGTTCCCAAGTCCTCGATGAGCTTGAGCGTTTCCTCGGTCGTGTAGACCTTGCCGCCGCGCTCTTCGAGCATCTCGGCGTGCAGATCGTTCATCTGCTGGACGCGGAGCTTCTTCTTGAACTCCTTCATGGCGACGCGCAGGAATTCGCTGCGGTTGCCGCCGCCGAACGCATCGGCGAGCTCCTGGAGCAAAGGGACGTCCGTCTCTTCGACGGCGAAACTGATCGGTCGTGCAGCCATTCGAGGCCTCCAAGCGTGTTAGTAATGCATTAGTAATGGTACGTCGAGAGGTCGACATCGACAAGAGTGGTCTCGAATCCCGCACGCAGTTCGCGGGATATCGGCCACCATTGCGATTCGGCTTAGATGCTGGCTGATATGTTCGGCGGCATGGCCCGCAAAATCGTGCATCAGCTCGTCGACGACATCGACGGAGAAGTCCTGGAAGTCGGATCCGGCGAGGCGGTGACCTTCTCCCTGAACGGCACCGCGTACGAGATCGATCTGTCCGAGAAGAACGCAGCAGCGTTGCGAGAGGCCTTTGAGCCGTGGATCGCGGCAGCCCGCCGGGTGTCCGCCGGCGGTACTCGCGGAGGCCGTGGGCGCCGGAACTCGCAGGGCGCCGCCAAGCGCGACCTCTCGGCAATCCGCGCGTGGGCGAAGGAGAACGGTCACCAGGTCTCCGACCGCGGCCGCGTCCCCGACGCGGTGCAGCAGGCGTACGACGCCGCGCACTGAGGCCGCCGTGGGAGAGGCGCGCGGGTTCGAGCAGGGGACGAACTGGAAGGCGAAGAACGCCGCGAGTATCCGTCTGCGCGTCGGCGACGGAAAGAAGCACCCGGTTCGTTCCTCTGATGGCGCCCCGCGGCTTACGTCTGAGGAGCAGCGGCGAGCGGACGTCCTGCGTGAGCAGGAGCGTGAACGCATCGCGAAAGAGCGCCAGGCGCGCGCGGGGCGCGCACGTGGGCAACGGCGTGAGGCCGGGCTCGACGCACGCCATGCTGAGCGCGATCACACACCAAAGGGGTGGGTGCCGGCGAACCGGCGAGGGTACGTCGATCCGCTCTCGCAGGCAGCTGATCCACGGCCGACGGCGCCGCTCAAGAAGAAGAAGTTCCGTCGCGGCCGCCGCGAGCTACAGTAGCTGAATCTCAGCGGTACTGACGAGCCTGCGCCGCGAGAATCGCTTCGCGCATCACGTCGCCGAGTTCGGCGACGATGATCTCGATGCCGGCGTCGCGGATGGAAGCCGTCAGCCACGCGCCCGGGCGATGCAGGTAGCTGGCCGCCGCCTCGTCAGCCACGGCGAGGATGAGCCGGGTCGCACCGAGCTTCTGACCGGCCCAGGCGAGTTTGAACGCGTCGGTGGCGAGCTTGCGGGGCTGCGCACCCTTGAGTGCGCCGATACGGGCGTAGGCCTCCACGAGGACCATGCGGTCTGGGGTCGCCCGTCGATCTCCATGTGGGCGTCATCGATCGCGATCCGAGCGGGAGTGAGCGCGACGCCCAGCTGCTCGGCGACGGCCGCGACGATCGCGCGCTCCGCCATGCGCTGCTCCGCCATGCGCTGCTCGGCCGAGTCGGAGGCGTGCGGGGTGGCGGATGACGGACTCATTCCGCGGCCACCAGGTCCGCGCACCCGATGGCGAACTTCGACGTATAGTCGACATGGCCACAGGCACTGCTTTCTGCAGCCTGGAGCTGGTCGCTCGAGACGGGCGCTTTGCCTGCAGCGGCGTGGAGAGCGTTCACTGCTGCGAGCATCTGCTCGCGTTCATAGAGAACCCATCCGAGCTCCGTGTTGCCGTCCTCGAGCTGGACAAATTCCTGGCGCCGATAGCGCGTCTGCTGAGCACGCGTGAGCGTAGTGCGAAGGTATTCGAGGTCTTGAGACCAGGTACGGGCGGTCATGACACCCTCCTTTCGGGTCTCTACGCCAAGCCGAGGCCTAGGGTCTTCGCGAACGACTCGAGCGTCACGGTGAGTCCAGGCGAGCTGAGTTCGATGTCCGCGGTCGGGCTCACCGGCAGGGCGTCTTCGGCGCGCTCCCACAGCGCCGCGGCGCGAGCCTCGGGGAGCTGCGGACGCTGCGCGATGGTGCGGGGGCGGTAGAAGACGCCGTCGACGTCGGGATATGCCTGGTGGATGGCGCGGGCCCACGGCCGGGACAGCGACCGATCGCCAGTGTTGATCTGATCGTTCCCGCCGACGTCCGTGACCCAGGTGCTGTCGATAAGGTCGAGGAGTGTGATCTCGCGGGTGGTCGCGAACAGCACGAACCGAGGCTGCGTGCCCCCGGTCCCTCCCGCTCCGACGCCACCGCGTTCGATGACGCCTCGGTCGCTGAAGCACTCTGATAGGCAAACGAGCAGGAGGCTCTGAACTGCCGTCTCCGGTGGAACCGTGATCTGGGGCGTGACGTAGGTCACGGCGTGGTTCGGATGGTGACCCACGGGATCGGGGTGGTGATCGAATCGGCTCCCCGTGGGCCCGAAGTGGCGGAGCTCGTGCCACCGGGCAGGGTGAGCGCCGCCGGCGTCGTAGATGCGTCCGAAGATCGTGCCGGCCGGCAGCGTACGGACAGCGCTCGGGGGGAGAGGATGCGGGAACTTCGATGCGTCGGGGGCAGGAAGCGCGCTCATCGGATCGAGAACGCCTGCTCGGCCAGCGCCGCGACAGGTTCTGCGGGCTTGCCGGCTGCGAGCCACTGGGCAGGAGTCAGCTCGCCGTCTCCCAGGTCGGGGTGAGCGTGAGTGAGGAAGTACTCCACGGCCACGGGGTTCGCCCCTTCGGGCAGCGCTCGGCTCACCGTTCCCCAGCCCGGGAGCTCACCGTGGTCGGTGAACTGGAACGTCGGGAACCGCAGGCCGCGGCCGGGGCCCGGGATCGCGAAGAGAGTCCCCTCGCCGTGGCGCTGGCGCACTCGGCCTTCGGTCACGTCGAGCAGTTCTGCGACGCGCTTAGTCGGCAGCGCCTCAGCGAGGATGTCCTGCTGGCGGAGGGCCGTGAGCACGCTGGGGCGCTCTTCGACAGGCAGCGCGTTCTCCGGCTCAACGAGCGAGCCGGCTGCGCGCAGTGCGTCCAGCTCAGCCTCCGTCAGCGACGAGTGCCCAGGCTCTTCCTCGAGCCGGAGCGCCTTGTTCACGCCCTGCAGGATGCTGATGAGGTGAGCGCGCCGACCGCTGGAGCCCAGCACGTTCAGCTCGTGCGCGAGCTCCTCGGCCTCGTGGTCCGTGAATTCCACAGGACCGACGATCTTGATGGTGATCTCGCGACCTTCGTCCGACCGAGTCGCCGTGAGGTATGCGCGTCGATCGCTGCGGAGGGGGTGTGCGGTTGCGTTCGACATCATCGGATCCTAACGGTCATTAGCGAGTATAGCTTGCGTAAGCGGCGGGGGGTCACTGTTGATGCAGAACCTCAGCGATCAGGTCGACATCGTCGTAGTCGGCGCGGCCGGGGCAGGCGCCCGTGACCTAGCTATCGACGTCCCGCGTCGATGTGTTCAGAGCGACGTGACCACGTAGCTGCGTGGGCCGGCGTGCGCGCAACGTGAGCTGCCCCGCGAAATAAACAAAGTAAATACGATTCGGCTCATCGAGTTCAGCATCGAGCCGGGTTCATCATCATCCAGGCCGCTGGCGGTCCAATGACACACTTAGCTCCATCGGCGTCCGCTGAGGTCTCATTCCCGTGATTAGAAGGGCAGAGAGGTCAGATTTGTGCCACGCCCGGAGACGAGTTCTGGGCGGATGAGCACAGGGCTCAGCGGAATGCTCCTACGGAGCTGGGGCGCTCGCTAAGCCCCCAGCAACCGGTTCGGGGCAGCGCGATCTGCGCCTCGAAGTGGAGAGCGCATGAGGCCAGTCGCTTCCGGGCTGCTCGCATCATCCCGCGGAGGGTGACGATCCGCCGGTCCATCAGCTGCGAACGACGGCGCCATCGCCTTGATCAGCGCGGTGCTTGTACCGTCGTCTTCCGCCGCGGATCTCGTTGAGTGGAAGTGGGCTGAACGCGAGGCCCGCGAGGTCGAGCACTCCTGCGTTGCAGGCAAACGTGTCCCGATCGAGACTGACCACGGTCCTGCCGTCCTCGCGCTCAAACTTACCGTAAACGTGCATATGGCCGTGCATGTGCAAGCGGGGGAGCGCAGCATCAGATACACGTTGCACACGCTCTCTCTGTGCAGCAGATACGGCCAACGCCTCGGGAGGAAAATCATGCGGATTGTTCGTGAGCAGCCGCTGCACCTCCGGTACCGCGATCGCTGGAGACTCGTGCGTGAGCATAAGGTCGGCCGGGCCGCCGGCAATCGCGGCGGCTTCCATCGGTTCCGTGATGAGTTCATCCTCGAACCAGTCCTTGCCCGCAGTTCGAAACGCCTTGTCGACGCTGGACGCGCCGCCGAGCGATAGCACCTCGCGTCCCGCGATCTGAAAACGGAACGGCCGGGGGATGAGCCACACGACGTCACTGACCCTGATCGCCATACCGGAGGCGCTTTCCTGCGCCGGGGTGATGTGGTTCCACTCTTCGTGGTTGCCAGGCGTGACCAGCACGCGCTCGATGCCTGTGCGCTTCGCCCAATAATCGACCGGGCCAGTCCCGGGCTGAGCATGCTCGAAACCGTAATCTCCGAGTTGAAGGATGGTGCGCAGCGATGGGTCATGCCGACGCATCGCGGGCAGCAGCGTTTGAATCCATCCAGCATTGCCGTGGAGGTCGCCCACGACCCACACGCGCTCATCCGGCAGGTCGAAGCTGTCGGCTGTCTCATGGATCTGCATCCATCCATCATGCCCGTGAGTGCCGACTCGGACATGGCGTCGACAACTCAACGTGGAGAATGCGAAACGGCCGAGATCAGTGGGCGCCGAGCGACCATATTGTGGTCATGTTCTGGCCACCCCTGCTGCCCAGCGAAATGCCGGTGTCCCGTTAGTGACCACGAACCGGCCTGTAAAGGACCAGCTGAAGCCCGTTTTTCGGACTGCCACTAGCGACTATGTAGTGTGGGCACCGTCGGACCACTATATGGACACGAGGCGGTCACCGGCCACCCACTGCACAGTGCTAGTCGCCGATGCTCCGTTCTTGGTGATCGGGCGCGGAAAGCTCCGCCTCTTCGAAGAGTGCGGGGAACCGCAGTCGCAGCGGGCGAGGCTTGGGGGAGGTCTCCTGATTCTCACCGGTGTTAGCCTGCGGCCGCGCCGATCGCGGTTGCTCGACGTCGTGCGGACGGTAGTCGGGAACCGTGACCTCCGTTTCTGGTTCCTCTGGGTCCGCGATCCGTGGCTGAGTTTCTCGGAGTTCCGACAGTCCCATTGTGCCCGGGACTGCGGGTAGCTCGGTGGGAGCGTGCGCACCGGAATTCTCGTGTTCGCTTGTCATCGCGTCGGCGTTTGACAGGGCTGTAGCCACCAGGCGTTGCGCGGCGCGATTTGCCTCCTGTGTCGCCTCGTCCAGAGCGATCATCATGCGTTTCTTGGGCGACAGTCGGCGTTCAACAGTCGTGTGTTGTGGCACGGACAATGTCACCGCGCTGTTGCGAGCGAAAGCGGTCTCAACAGCGTCCCTCTCGAAGGCCGTGCCGAGTGTGGTGCAGCGGCGTCGATCACTCGGCGTTGGATCGGCTGGGGTTCGGTCCGGATTCTCGCGAAGCATGCCGTACGAAATGCCACGGCCCTTCTTGCCGCGCTGTTCGATCTGAACGCCTCGGGTTCTACCGACTTCGACGAAGCTGTCCCAGTCGACAACGGCTGGATCGGCGAGCGTGTTCTCGATGCTCGCCCTCAGCACGGTGAGACTAAAAGGTTGCTTGTTGCGGGGCGCACCGAACTCATCCGCGAGGTCGCATTCTGTTTCCCAGATGATGTGCCGCTGCCATTCGCGAAGCTCACTGTCCGCGGTCGACCCGGCGCGGCGAAGACCGCTCGGCTCGCCCCGCTCGAAGCGCTCGTTCGCGTCGCTGAAGGCCTGCTTGAGGTCCGCTCGCTGCTCGAAGCCGCGCTGTTCAAGAACACGCTCATGTGCCTCGACAAGGCGTGCGTGCGTGACGACTGAACTGTTGAGACTGCGGCCGGTTTTGGTCTCGATGGAGTTCGCGACGAGGTGGTTGTGCACACAGCCTGTTCGCCCGTCTCGTTGTGTTACAACGAGCACCTGTCGGCCGGGGAACCTCTCTTCTGCGAGTGCTGTCCCGAGCTTCTGAGCCGTCAGCCAGTCGTCTGGCTCTTCGGGGTCCAACTCGTCCTTCGCGAAAGACTGGATGACGTGATACGCCTGGACGAACGCGCCAGGCTTGTCCTTACCCCACTTCTTGCGGACGTCGCGCATCTGCTGCTTCGCGACCGATACCAGCATGCCGCCCACGCCGGACGCCATGACGTACCGCTCGCCATCTTGCTCGGGCTTGTCATCGAGCGCATAGTTGATCAGCGCATCGGCCGACCGCGTCGAGCTCGCCACCACAACAGGCATAACTACACCGTCCCGCGCGGCGGCAGGCCATGGTCCACGAGGCGTGCGATGCGCTTCTCGATATCGTCGGGAACATCGCGTAGCTCAGCCACCGTAAGGAGAGCCTCCGAGACCTCCCCAGCGGTCACCGGGTCGCCGATATTCAGCCGCTTCGCGATCTGATTGAGGTTGCCGCCGATATGCGCGATGTGATTGCGAATCGGACCGAGCTCGTACCCGAGCCGATCGGAGATGTCGGCCAGGCCCCAGTCGGTCACGTTCGGGCCCTGGCGCTCGATAGCCAGCGCCCTCGCTTCCACCTCGGCGGCACCCTCACGGTCAGTAATGAGCAGGCGCAGAGCTTCGGAGAAGGAGACCTCTTCGAGGTCGCGTCCGGAGGACTTGGCCAAAGCTCGCCGCACGTCGTCGACGGCTCGTTCCTCGTCGTCGCTGAACCTCAGTGTGCGGCGCTTCGCAAAGTTGACGACCCTCTTCCTCGGACGACGCGGCGTCGCTTCGCTCGCCTTGCCGGTCCTCGTCATCAGGTCGTCCCCTTCGCTCGGTTCTTTGTGCAGTCTGGGCCTTTGCTTCCCCGCTCCGCGAGGGTGGTCCCAGACTACACAAATAACGGCAAGCAGTTTATCCGTCAGACATATCGCTGCGCTCCTGTCCTTGGATACTCCTTGGTCAGGCCTCCGGCCCGACACCCGGATGAAGGCTCCCGCCTCCACGCACAGGTCGTGGCGCCACCTTCCGAAACGGAGAAACCCCATCAGCGCCTCTTCGAGGGCAGATGGGGTTTCTCTACTCGCCGCGACCGCACGGGGCCGCGGGCGACGCAACGCTCAGGCGGCTGGCTGCTTGACCGCCGTCGGCGTGCTTGAAGTCGTCGCGACCAGGGCCGGAGAAGCCGCCTGCGGCGGTCTCTCAGCTGCCTGAGCAGGAACCTGACGATCACTGCCGACTGGTTGCGTCGTAGGCTGCTCCTCAATTGATAGCAGGACGGTGACAGCCTCGATGAGGCGAGCAGCGCGCTTGGCCTCGTCCTTATCGGACGTGACCTCGTAGCGGCCGTGCTTGCCATCACGAATGATGGGTGGTTCAGGCTGGACGTCGAGAAGCTCGTACAGCTGCTCGACGGCGTCACAGCGTGCGAACGCCGCGACCTTGATCGCGTCGTTCACGTTCTTGTCGTAGGCGTCCTGCTCGGCCTGCAGCGCGGCGATCTGCGCAGCTCGGAGCTGACTACGGGTCCTTCGCATGGTGTTCTCCTAACGGTGCGGTGTAGTGGTCAGCCCCGATCAACGGGGCTCGGTCTTAGGTGGGGCTACGGTCTCCTCGCCCCTACCCGGAGGTGCAAAGGGATCGCTGCCGACGTACTGGTCCAGGTCAGCAACGCTGATACCGAGAGCCGTGAGTTCGTCCGCGAGTCGTGAGGTCAGCGCTCGGGACCGCTGCAACGGCGTGTCCCACTCGGAGCGCCAGCCGGCAGTGCAGCCGGGCGTCCGGCAAGTGATAGGGAAGCCCGAGCTCGCAGCGGATCCGTGGTCGGTGGCGCATGAGGCGGTGGCCCCGTTCGCCATGAACCTAGCGATCCACGCTCGAACGTCTTCAGCGACGAACTCGCGGGTCAGTTTCACGCTCGCAAGATCCGCATCGGAGATGGCGGAATCCGGAGGCACCAGAACCCAAGTCTTGGAACGCTTGGTGGTCGGGTCCGGCTTGATCTCGTCGATCTGCCACCCTGCCTTTCGAAGATCCGGAGCCACTCGCCGGAGCTTGCCACTCATGCCACGAGGCTCGGGCCAATAGCGATCGTCCGAGGGTCTGCGCAAGAGCTCGTGAAGGGCCTTGCCGGTACCCGTCCAGCGACGTTTGATCGTCTCGGTGATCGCCACCAGGAACTGGTCGGTGCTCACGATGTCCTCGGCGACAGAATCTTGCGCCCGCCGGTAACGGCTCAGAGTGTCTGACCCCGTTGCATGATCAAGAGCGGCCAAGATCTCGGCGAAGTCCGCCATCCGAGGCTTGTTGCCGAGTTTCACGACGGGCAGCTGCTGCAAGGTCAGAACAACAAGGTCCAACAATGCACCCACCATCGAGGCGTAGCTCGCGTTCCAAGCGGAGTTCAACTCGCGTTCTGAGCGACGCCTGTCTGCGGGGATCACCTCAAGATCTCCCCAGACGCATCGCTCGGCGAGGTCGCCGTTGAGAACGCCGATATCGATACTGGTGAATCCCAGGACGCCCTGCACCTGCATGATGCGCACGTCGTCGTCGGTGTACAGCGCGCGGTCGACATCAGCTTCACCGGTCACGAATCGGCACAAGCCGTCCGACAACCAACGCGGCATCGACGACATATTGTCGAAGACCACGCCGCGCGAGTGAGCCCCGGCGTGAAGCAGCCGGTCCGCATCGTTCGGTGGGCGCCTCACCGGCGCGGTGGTCGGATCGAACAGGGAGAAGAGCCGTCGTGCACTACTGGTCTTGGCGGTTCCCTGTTCACCGAGCAGAGCCAAGGCCGGGCACGGAAGACCGACAAGGATCGTCGCAGCGACGAGCCAGCCGATGATCAAGCCGCGGTCCGAGGCCGGCAGATTGACGAACTCCCACAATGCGTCGAGGTTTCCGCCGCGCGCAGGGACGGGCAAAGGGGCGGTCACGGCGGTGCGGCGAAACAGCACGGGAAGGTCATCGTCGCCGTCGAGGATCTCCCAGCCGGCTGCCGTCACGCGGATGACCTGCTCACTGCGATCGCCGATGTCGATGAAGATCTCGTCGTCGCTGGGGCGCGCCGTGCGCAGGTGCAGCTTGATGGGCTCGAAACTCTCCTCCGCCTCGTACTCAAGCGCGCTCATCGCCTCAGTCAACGCGTTCTGCGAGGCTGTGCGAGCGGTCCGACGCCGGTACATGCCGCCGAGTTCCTTGCGGACGGAGCGTCTGCTGCCGAGGAGAGGAATCGCTACGTGACCGCCCTTGCGAACACCGAAAGGCTTGCCATCGGTATCGACGTGAAGGTCGTAGTGATCGAGGGCCAACTCAACGAGCTGCTGCGCGGTGGACCGCTTCCCGAGCGCCTCGGGGATATCGCGGTCTTCAGGTACGCTGGTGGTAGTCAAATGCAGGATCTCCTTTCAGATCCGCCATGGGGTCGCCGAGTTGCAGCTCGGTGGCCCTTTTTGTTTCTTCCGTATGGGTAGTGCTCGCTCAGGGTTCGAGCGTGATGTCGATCTTGTGGTTGCGGTCCCTTCGTATCCGCGCCTGCACCCTGCCGTGCGCGTGTTGAGCACCAGCAGGCCGCTTCGGGGGCGAGGCAAGAGCAGGCACGCTCCCGGGAGCCGAGGAAGATCGGTAGTGCGGAAGTCACCCCCGCACTTCTCCTGCGCGGACTGCACCTATTTCGCCTCCGAGGTGCCAATAGAGAAGTGATGGGGTTCCGTCCGCATCTCCGCTCCCGTGCGCGGGTTATCTAGGCGACGGCGGGGCGCGCCACGTGCGGAACACCACGCGGAACGTGTCGGTCCCGACAGTTGCCTCGAAGTTCCGCACGGTTTCCGCGCGCAATGGGTCCGGCGAGGACGCATCACATCGCCGGCTCGAGCTGCTCCTCGATCCAACGGTCGACATCGGCCTGACGCCAGCGAACAGCGGCGCCGATCTTCACGGCCCGGGGGAGCGGCTCACCGAGCGACCGCTTGCGGTAGATAGTCGACACAGACATGCCGGTCTGGGCGGAGAGATCGTGAACGTCGAGGAGGGTGTTCGTCGTCTGTGTCATGCGGAGTCCTTTGATAGCGAGTACCAGAAATTTGTAACTTGTGAGGTACCGTAACACAAGCTACATGATTCTGGTAACTTGTAAGCATGGAATCAATGGCATACGCGGAAGCGGTGGGCGGATTTCTTGCCGCCTACCGGCGGCGGCACGGGATTACCCTTGAGGCGATCGCGACCGTTGGACGCGATTACGGAGCAACGTGGAGCCTGTCTAGCGTCCAGGCGATTGAGCGGGGCAAGGCTGCGCCGACGGTTCCGACGCTTCTCACGCTCGCACTCGCACTTGGAAAGCTCTCTGGTGAGCCGCTTCGACTCGCCGACCTTCTTGGGGCTGCGGAGTTGCTGGAACGGCCGTACGAGCTCCGTGAGGATCAGCCCGTGCGGCGGGAGTGGGTCAACCGCGTACTGTCGGGCGCACCGATCGCGCTCGAGGATGGCGACTATGCGCACGTGGGCGCCGCGCCGATAGGTGGGGATCACGAGTGGGACGAGGAACTCGAGATGGCGGCCCTTGAGCATATGAGGGTGCACGGCAGGAAGTCCGAGTCGTATGACCAGGTGGATGCACAGTGGGGGGCCATGACGGAGGTGCCCGACCGTGACACGCGTCAGAGCGCTCGTCGGCCTAGTGTGAGCCTTGCAGAGTCTCGGGCGGCAAAGAAGCTTGGGATACGCCCACCTCTGCTTCAGCAGTACGCGGCGCGACTCTGGGGCCATTCCCTTGAAGTCGAGGCCCTGCTCCGTGCCGGCGAGGACAGCACGCCGCAGGCGCGTGGGCGCGTCACGCGTGTGCTCATTGACGAACTCCGCGCATCCACCGACGGTGAAGTCTGATGGCCAGACCTCGAATGGCGATCGGAACCTACGGCACCATCCACGTGGCCGAGGTTCAGCCGGGGAAGTGGCGTGCCCGCACGCGGTATCGTTTCGCGGACGGCAAATCCCGCCAGATCGAGAAGCACGCGCCGAGCAAGGCCAAGGCGACGGCCGCGCTGAGGCATGCGCTGACCACGATCGAGGCCGACCGCGGTGGCGAGCTGAAACCGGCAACGCACCTCCGCGCCCTCGGCCAGAGGTTCTTGGAGTCCCGGCGTGAGTTGGGGCGCTCAGAAGGCACGCTGGAGACCTACGGCTATGCAGTCACCGCTCATATCGCGCCCCGGATCGGCGACCTCTCAGTCGCCGAGGCCACACCTGAACGGCTGCAGAAGTTCCTTAACGCCGTTGAGAAGGAAGCCGGCCCGGGGGCAGCAAAGAACTGCCGATCGGCGCTGAGTGGCATGCTCGGCCTAGCGGTGCGGAACGGGGCTTTGTCGCACAACCCCGTGCGTGAGCTCGAGCGCGTCACCCAAAGGAAGAAGAAGGGCAGCACCGCAATCCCGTTGGACGAACTGCCGATGTTTCTCCAGCGCGTCCGTGAGGACGAGAAGCTCAACGAGTGGGACACGGTGGATCTGATCACGTTCATGCTCGCGTCAGGGTGGCGAGTGGCCGAGGTGTGCGCGCTCGAAGCGAGCGCTATCGACTTCGCCGCCGGCACAGCTTCCGTTGTCGCGCAGAATGTGCGTGTGAAGGGGCGGGGAATTGTGCGGCAGGAGTTCGCGAAGACCGACAAGTCCGCGCGTACCACCCACTTGCCGGAAGCGACCATGCTCCTCCTTCACAAGCGGCACGAGAGGCTGCGCGCCGATACCAACCTCATCTTCCCGACTCCGCTGATGCGCCCTCGCGATCCCTCGAACACGCAGCGGGAGCTTCGAGACCGTCGCGACGGCCTGGGGTACCCGGGATTGTCAACGCACGCGTTCCGAAAGTCGGTAGCCACGATTCTTGACAAGGCTGGACTGTCCGCGACAGAGATCGCCGACTACCTCGGACACGAGAACCCGAGCATGACCCAGGACGTGTACATGAACACCATCAAGGGCTCCACCAAAGCTGCAGGCATCATGGGCCAGAAGCTGGACGGGCTGATCTAATCCGGTGCGAGAAGCAGCCCGGGGCGGAGTGAGGAGAGGGCTTCCGCTCTACCCGATCGTAGTGTCCGTGGCTGCGGATACGATCCATCGATGACTGATGAGCAGCCGCCGGCGCCTGATCCTGCGAGCGGGCTGAATCTTGCGGACGAGCTGAACCGTGACTTCTATTCGCATTCACCATCGCAGTACCTGCGAACTCGAATCGCGTTGCTCGTCGCCCTCGGCGACGCCGATGCCGCCTTGCATCCCGCGCTCGTTGGAGGTGTCCGTGCGTGGGGTATGGGCGTCGAGCTAGAGGTGCCACTAGACGACGAAGAGATCGACGGATTCGCTGTGGTCGAGTCGATCTCGATCATGTACCTCGCGGCGGAGGCACTCCTGCGGTTGTACTTCGCGCACGTGGAACCGGAGCCTTGTCCGCCGCTGAAGCTCTCGTCGTTGACGAGCTTCGCGAAGTTCAAGCAGATGGCGGGCGACTTGTTGACCAGCCCTCCGCGCAATGAGCTATTGCGCGAGGTATTCCGCGGCAGGCTCGATGCGCCTGCTGAGGTATCCGCGGAGGCATGGACAGAGGACGCTGACGTCCTTCGATTTCTCTTGACTCGGGCAGCCGCGCTGCTCGCCCGCGAGGCTAACGTGTACAACTCGACGAAGCACGGGCTTGCAGTGCAACCTCGGAAATCCGGGCTGCGCCTCGGTAGCGAGGAGGACCCGAATGGCGTGATCATCGACCACCACGGACCGTCCATCCGGTTCCTCAGCAAGGGTCCTAGCGCCGAAGAGGGGGTGCAACAGTGGCGAGAGACGATCCAGTTCGCGTTCCCTTCCATCAACCTCGCAGTTGCATCCGCTTTCGCCGACGAGATCGACGCGATCCACGCGGTGGCGAAGGCGCGCTTGACTGGTGAACAGGGCTCAGTGACGATTCGTCAGCGAGCGTTGATTGACCACCTTCGTGCCGTGCCCTTCGCTAGCAACTACACGGGGCTTCTATCTCTGGGGATGCATCGAGACTTTGGGGTCAGGATTGGGCGCTAGTTGCGTTCGGGCGACGCTGCTGCCTGAGCCTGATAGTGCGGAGTTTGTGCGGAGTCCACGACTGAAAACCCCAGAGCCTGCCCGGAGGGAGGCAGTCGCTGACGCGGAAAAACCCTGATAAGCGCATAAAAGAACCCCCGCGATGTAGAAGCTACGCGAGGGTTCCAGTGGCTCCGACCGGCATCGATCCGGTGACCTTTCGATTTTCAGTCGAACGCTCTACCAACTGAGCTACAGAGCCGCGCGGCGATGATGCTGCCGCGTCCTAGACGAAGAGCCCTCTCCGAAGAAAGAGCTCGTCGCACGGAGCGACCCTGACGGGACTTGAACCCGCGACCTCCGCCGTGACAGGGCGGCACGCTAACCAACTGCGCTACAGGGCCATACTGGTGTTTTCAATTGTATCGGATGGAGTGACCCCAACGGGATTCGAACCCGTGCTACCGCCGTGAAAGGGCGGCGTCCTAGGCCGCTAAACGATGGGGCCGAGTCAGTCCCGGGGGACTTCCTTGCCGACGCTCAAGCATAAGGGATCATCCGGGCAAATCGCGAATCGAGGCCGGAACCCGCTTCCCCCGGGCGTGTTCGAGCGGGACGATGGAGGGGCCGGGGATGCCGTTCGCGCCGTTCCAGGAGTCTGGTGCTGGTGTGAAAGTTGTTGTTACTGTGGCATCTGTGAAACCGGCGGAAGGGGCCGTGTGAACGAGAAGACCACGCAGGATGCGGCACTCGCGGCATCCGCGGACTGCGGGTGTGCGCCCACCCCGGCGGAGCGCCGTACCCTCTTCCGCGACGGGATCAGCCGCCGCGGCGCTCTCGGACTCGGCGCGCTCAGCGTCGTCGCCCTCAGCGCGTTCGGCATCTCGTCCGGTGTCACGGCCGCGCACGCCGCGTCGTATCCGAGCTGGGACGACGTGCAGAAGGCCAAGCAGAACGAGGCCTCCAAAGCCGCAGAGGTGAAGCGCATCGAGGGGCTGATCCAGTCGCTCACGCAGAAGGTCTCCGAGACGCAGGCCGCGGCCGAGGTCGCCTCGACCGAGTTCTACAACGCGCAGCAGGCCTACTTCGCCGCGATCGCGGAGGCCGATTCCCTGCAGGAGAAGGCGGACGCGCAGGCCGCCGTCGCCGACGAGTCCGCCCGCAAGGCCGGCCAGGTCGCTGCCCAGCTCTACCGCAACGGCGGTGACGACACCTCGCTGGAGCTGTTCTTCGCGGATTCCGCCGCCAACGCTGACGAGCTCCTCGCCCGCCTCGGCTCCATGGACAAGCTCCTCGAGTACAACAAGACCGTCTACAACGACGCGGTCGCCGCGCGGAACTCCGCACAATCCCTCAGCGATCAGGCCGTCGTCGCCCGTGACGAGCGCGACCGCCTGCAGAAGATCGCCGAAGAGAAGATGGTCGCGGCGCAGCAGGCCGCCGACGCCGCGCAGGCCGCGCTCGACGAGCAGTCCTCGAACCTCGCCACCATGCAGGCGCAGCTCGCCGCGCTGAAGGACACCACCGCGACCACCGTCGCCGGCTACCAGAAGGGTGTCGAGGAGCGCGAGAAGGAGCGCAAGCGCCGCGAAGCCGCCGAGGCCGCCGCGAACGCCGGCGGCAACAGCGGCGGCGGCGGGACGCCGGGGAGCGGGGGCTGGGTGCGTCCGCACGGCGGCTACCGCAGCTCCGGCTACGGCCCCCGCTCGCAGCAGTGCAACGCCAACGGCTGCTCGTCGAGCTGGCACTACGGCGTCGACCTCGCCAACGGCTGCGGCGCGGCGATCTACGCGGCGCACTCGGGCACGGTGGACGCGGCCTTCTACAACGGCGGGTACGGCAACTACGTCCGGATCCAGCACGGCGGCGGCATCGCCACCGGATACGCGCATATCAAGCCCGGCGGCTTCGCCGTCCGGAACGGCCAGTGGGTGCGCGCCGGCCAGGTCATCGCGTATGCGGGCAACACCGGCGGTTCCTTCGGCTGCCACCTGCACTTCGAGGTCTACATCAACGGCCGCTACACGAACCCCATCGACTTCATGGCGGGCAAGGGCATCTCCGTCTGACGGACGGCTGTACAGCGGAAGACCCCCGGATGCATAGCGTCCGGGGGTCTTCGCTTCGACAGGCTCAGCGACCCATATGAGGTCAGCGACCCATATGAGGTCAGCGACCCAGTGAAGGTCATTGACCGATGAGGTCAGGGACCCAGGTGAGGTCGGCGATCTGGGGTCAGTGACCCTGCTCGCCGAAGCGGACGATGGCCTCGTCGAGGATGCGCTGCGCCTCGGCGGCGTTGCCCCACTCGTCGACCTTGACCCACTTGTTGGGCTCGAGGTCCTTGTAGTGCTCGAAGAAGTGTGCGATCTCCTTCTTCGTGTACTCGGCGATGTCGTCGATGTCCTGGATGTGGGCCCAGCGCGGGTCCTTCGAGAGCACGGCGACGAGCTTGTCGTCGCCACCGGCCTCGTCGCTCATCTTGAGCACGGCGACGGGGCGGACCTCGACGACGACGCCCGGGTAGATCGCGTGGTCGAGGAGCACCAGCACGTCGAGCGGGTCGCCGTCCTCGCCGAGCGTGTTGTCGAAGTAGCCGTAGTCGGCCGGGTAGCCGAAGGTCGTGTAGAGCACGCGGTCGAGGTGCACTCGCCCGGTCTCGTGGTCGACCTCATACTTCACGCGGCTGCCGCGCGGGATCTCGATGACGGCGTCGTGTGCGCCCATGCGTGTGCTCCTCAGGAAGATCGGTTGGATGCCGCCGACCAGCCTACTCGGGGGCCGCGGATCCGACCGTGACGGCCGAGGCCGTGCCCTAGCGTGGAGGGATGCCCTCCCTCGCTCCTGCCGTCGCCGAGATCCGCCTCGCCGTGCGCACCGCGCTCGCCGATCTGCCCGAGGGCTCGACCGTCGTCGTCGCGCTGTCCGGCGGTGCTGACTCGCTCGCACTGGCGGCGGCGACCGCGTTCGAGGCCGCGAAACGCGGGGTGCGTGCGACCGCGGTGACGGTCGACCACGGTCTGCAGGAAGGGTCTGCCGAGGTCGCCGCCGAGACGGGACGCATCGCCGAACGACTCGGGCTCGAGGCGCTCGTCGTCCGTGTCGAGGTCGACGGCGACGGCGGTCCGGAGGCGGCCGCGCGGGACGCGCGGTACCGCGTGCTCCGGGACGCGGCGGGTGATATCGGCGCGAGGGCGGTCCTGCTCGGCCACACCCTCGACGATCAGGCGGAGACCGTCCTCCTCGGGCTCGCCCGCGGCTCCGGGGCGACGAGCCTGCAGGGGATGGCGCCGGATCGGGAGGACGACCACGGCCTCCGCTGGCTGCGCCCTCTGCTCGGCGTGCGCCGCGAGACCACCCGCGCCTTCTGCGCCGCGACGGAGCTGCAGCCGTGGGAAGACCCCCACAACACCGACGACCGCTATACGCGGGTGCGGGTGCGTCACCACGTGCTCCCCGTGCTGGAGACGCAGCTCGGCCCGGGCATCGCCGAGGCGCTGGCTCGCACCGCCGAGCAGCTCCGGGAGGACGCGGAGGCGTTCGACGAGATGATCCACGAGACGATCGAGGACATCGTCGAGCATGCCGAGGCCGGGATCTCCGTGAGCGTCGCCGCGCTCGCCGCCAACCCCGCCGCGTTGCGCAACCGCATCATCCGTCTCGTGGTCGACAGCGAGTTCGGGGCGAGCCTGAGCCGTGCGCAGACGATCGAGGTCGCCCGACTCGTGACCGACTGGTCGGGTCAGGGGCCGATCGACCTGCCGGGGTGCGCCGCCGTGCGCCAGGGCGGCCGGATCGTGTTCACCGCCGCGACCCGCTGAATCGCGGGCCGCAGCGGCGTCACGTCCTACTTCTTGCCGCCGAAGAGGCCGCCGAGGATGCCGCCGAGGTCGATGCCGCCGCCGGAGCCGCTTTTGCCGCCGCCGAGGAGGCCACCCAGCACGTCACCCAACCCGCCGCCGGAGCCCGAGTCGCCGCCGCCGAGGATGCCGCCGATGACATCGCCGATCCCGCCGGAGCCCTCCGCACCCGCGTCCGCCTTCGCCGTCTTGTCCTTGGTCGCGTTGGCGATGAGACCCATCACGATCGGCGCGAGGATGGGGAGGAGCTTCCTGAAGTCGATGCCCGGGGTCGCCTTCGACTCCGTCAGCTCCTTCGTGACCTCCTTCTCCTTCCCGCCGAGGATGTGGGAGACGATCTTCTCGCCGTCCTCCTGGTCGATGTCGTCGACCGTCGCCGGGCTCGACGCGCCGCGGTGCTTGCCGAGGGCCTTCTCGATGGCCGCCGATCCTTCCGAGCTCTCCGCGTTCTTCGCGAGTCCGCCGAGGAGCACGGCGCCGCCCTGCTCGACCGCGACCTTGGCCTCGTCACGCGACACTCCGAGCTTCTGCGCGATGTCGTCGAGGGGCACCTGGCTGAGGATGTCGTGAGTCGCCATGGGGATCTCCTTCCGTCGGGGCGTGCGCCCGCGTCACCGTCAGAGTAGTGCGGTGTCGTCGCGCAGGGGAGGGTACGCGCCTGCGACCGGAGCACACCGCCGCGTCGCCTAAAATCGATCCATGCGCGCCGCGGAGATCCAGGACGACCTTGCACAGATCCTCGTCACCGAGGAGGAGATCAACGCCAAGCTCGAAGAGCTCGCGGCGCAGGTCGCGAAGGACTACGAGGGCAAGGACCTCCTCCTCGTCGGCGTGCTGAAGGGCGCGGTCATGGTCATGGCCGACTTCGCACGCGCACTGCCGTTCCACGCGCCGATGGACTGGATGGCGGTGTCGAGCTACGGCGCCAGTACGAAGTCGAGCGGTGTCGTGCAGATCCGGAAGGACCTCGACACCGACCTGCACGGCAAGCACGTGCTCATCGTCGAGGACATCATCGACTCCGGCCTCACGCTGAGCTGGCTGCTGGAGAACTTCGGGTCCCGCGGTGCCGAGTCGATCGAGGTGCTCGCGCTGCTGCGCAAACCGGAGGCCGCGAAGGTCGAGATCGACTGCAAGTACGTCGGCTTCGACATCCCCGTGGAATTCGTCGTCGGCTACGGGCTCGACTACGCCGAGCGCTACCGCAACCTCCGGGACGTCGCGGTGCTGGCGCCCCACGTGTACAGCTGACGCTTCGACAGGCTCAGCGACCCACGTTTCGACAGGCTCAGCGACCCACGTTTCGGCAAGCTCAGCGACCCAGAGGCGGGAGCGTTGCGCCGTGGGTGAACGCACAGCGGCCCCCTAGCACGGAGGCGATACGCTGATCCGACCATGGATGTGAAGAAGCTCACCCGCAATCCGCTGATCTACGTCGCTCTGATCGGCGTGCTGCTGTTCGGCGGATTCCTGCTGATCTCCAACCTCGGCGCGCCGAAGCAGATCACGACGCAGGAGGGGCTCGAGCTGCTCTCCGGCAAGACCGTGACCGAGGTCGTCACCACCGATGGCGATCAGCGCGTGGACATGACGCTGTCGAAGCCGTTCGAGGGCTCCGAGAACGTCCAGTTCTACTACGTCGAGGCCCGCGCCGACGAGGTGGTCTCCGCGATCGACGCGGCCGCTCCGAAGGACGGCTTCAACGACGCCGTGCCGCGCGCGACCTGGTTCGACGGCTTCCTCTCGCTGCTGCTTCCCCTCGTGCTGCTCGGCCTGCTGTTCTGGTGGCTCCTGTCGTCCATGCAGGGCGGCGGCGGCAAGGTCATGCAGTTCGGCAAGTCCAAGGCCAAGCTCGTCAACAAGGAGACCCCGACTGTCACCTTCGCGGACGTCGCCGGAGCAGACGAGGCCATCGAGGAACTCCACGAGATCAAGGAGTTCCTGCAGGACCCGGCGAAGTTTCAGGCCATCGGCGCCCGCATCCCGAAGGGCGTGCTGCTGTACGGCCCTCCCGGAACCGGAAAGACCCTCCTCGCCCGCGCCGTCGCCGGTGAGGCCGGCGCCCCGTTCTACTCGATCTCCGGTTCCGACTTCGTCGAGATGTTCGTCGGCGTCGGTGCCTCCCGCGTGCGCGACCTCTTCAGCCAGGCCAAGGAGAACGCTCCGGCCATCATCTTCATCGACGAGATCGACGCCGTCGGTCGCCACCGCGGCGCCGGCATGGGCGGCGGAAACGACGAGCGCGAGCAGACGCTGAACCAGATGCTCGTCGAGATGGACGGCTTCGACCCGAACGCGAACGTCATCGTGATCGCGGCCACCAACCGTCCCGACATCCTCGACCCCGCGCTCCTGCGCCCCGGACGTTTCGACCGTCAGATCGGCGTCGACGCCCCCGACCTCAAGGGTCGCCAGAAGATCCTCGAGGTGCACAGCAAGGGCAAGCCGCTGTCGAAGAACGTCGACCTCGAGGTCGTCGCCCGCAAGACCCCCGGCTTCACCGGCGCCGACCTGGCGAACGTGCTGAACGAGGCCGCGCTGCTCACGGCCCGCTCGAACGCGCAGCTCATCGACAACCGCGCCCTCGACGAGGCCATCGACCGTGTGATCGCGGGTCCGCAGCGGCGCACGCGCGTGATGAAGGACAAGGAGAAGCTCATCACGGCGTACCACGAGGGCGGACACGCACTCGCGGCTGCGGCGATGAACTACACCGACCCCGTGACGAAGATCACGATCCTGCCGCGCGGCAAGGCGCTCGGCTACACGATGGTGCTGCCGCTGGACGACAAGTACTCCGTGACCCGGAACGAGCTGCAGGATCAGCTCACCTACGCCATGGGCGGCCGCGTCGCCGAGGAGATCGTCTTCCACGACCCGACCACCGGTGCCTCGAACGACATCGAGAAGGCGACCTCGATCGCTCGCAAGATGGTCATCGAGTACGGCATGACGACGCAGGTCGGCCCCGTCAAGCTCGGCACCGAGGGCGGCGACATGTTCGTCGCTCGCGACATGGGCCGCGGCCGCGAGTACTCGGAGAAGGTCGCGGAGCGCGTCGACGCCGAGGTGCGGGCGCTCATCGAGCAGGCGCACAACGAGGCGTACGCGGTGCTCAGCGAGAACCGCGACATCCTCGACCGTCTCGCTCTGGCCCTCCTCGAGGAGGAGACCCTCGACCACAACCGCATCGCCGAGATCTTCACCGAGGTGAAGAAGCTCCCGGAGCGTCCGCTGTGGCTGTCGAGTGAGGACCGCCCGGTCTCGGAGCGGCCGCCGATCGAGGTCCCGAAGAAGGACGTCTCGCTCGCCGCCTCCGTCGAGGCGCCGACGGCCCCGCCGCGCCCGCAGCAGGGCTCCGCCGGAGCGGGCAGCCCTCGTCCCGCGACGGCGTGACGTGACCGTCGACAAGGGACGCGTCGAACGGCTCACCAGGGAACTCCTGGAGGCGATCGGCGAGGACCCCGATCGCCCGGGGATCAAGCAGACTCCTTCCCGGATGGCCGAGCTGTACGCGGAGTTCTTCGCCGGGGTGGGGGAGGATCCCGCCGAGCCGCTCGCGCACACGATCAGCGTGACCCGCGGGCCGGCGCCGGACACCCTGCCCTCCGGCGCGGTGCTCCTGCGCGACATCCGCTTCCGCTCGGTGTGCGAACACCACCTACTGCCCTTCGCAGGGCATGCGCACATCGCCTACCTTCCGGGCGAGCAGGTCGTCGGTCTCGGTGCGCTCGTGCGCGTCGTGGAGATCCTCGCCGCGCGGCCGCAGGTGCAGGAGCGGCTGGGGGAGCAGATCGCCGACACGATCGCCGAGAACCTCGATGCCCGTGGCGTGCTCGTCGTGCTCGATGCCAGCCACGGCTGCGTGACGATGCGGGGTGGACGGCAGACCGAGGCCTCGACGCTGACCATCGCGGCGCGCGGGGTCTACACGGATCCGGTGGCACGTGCAGAACTGGTGACCCTGATCGGCATGACCGTGCCGGGGGGAGGGACGTCGCGCGCATGACCGGGATCTGGGGCATCGTCAACGTCACGCCCGACTCGTTCAGCGACGGCGGGCGTTACCTCGACGCGGACCGGGCGGTCGCCCACGGCCTTCGCCTGCGAGCCGAAGGGGCGTCCGTCCTCGATGTCGGGGGCGAGTCGACCCGGCCGGGGGCGGAGCGCGTCGGGGTGGAGGAGGAGCAGCGCCGCGTCCTTCCCGTCGTCGAGCAGCTCGCGGCGGCCGGCGTCGTCGTCAGCATCGACACCCTCAACGCGTCGACCGCGGCGGCGGCCGTCCGTGCGGGGGCGCGCATCGTCAACGACGTCTCCGGCGGGCTCGCCGACCCCGACATGCGCGCCGCGGTAGCGGAGTCGGGAGCCGACTTCGCGATCGGGCACTGGCGGGGCTTCTCCGCCGACATGTACGCGAACGCCGACTATCGCCGCGTCGCCCGGGAGGTGGCCGGCGAGCTGCGCGAGCGGATCGGCGAGGCGGCGGCCGCCGGGATCGCGCCGTCCCGCGTGATCGTCGACCCGGGTATCGGGTTCGCCAAGGCCGGTACCCAGAACTGGGATGTGCTGCGGGGCCTCGACGAGATCGTGGGCCTCGGCTTCCGCGTGCTGGTCGGGACGTCGCGCAAGCGCTTCCTCGCCGACGTGCTGCAGTCGGCGGCGCCGGGCA
Source organism: Microbacterium meiriae (assembly GCF_040686935.1). NCBI lineage: Bacteria > Bacillati > Actinomycetota > Actinomycetes > Micrococcales > Microbacteriaceae > Microbacterium > Microbacterium meiriae. The sequence continues at coordinate 609,593 of NZ_JBFBMF010000001.1, read as the reverse complement.
GTGACGGCGTCTCCGAAGAGCGCCGGGACCTGGCCACCGCGGTGACGAGTGCGCTCGCCATGCGCGCCGGCGCCTGGGCGGTGCGCGTGCACGACGTCGCGGCGACCCGCGACGCCCTTGCGATCACCCGCGCCTGGGAAGGCTGAGTGCGGAGTCGGAGCGTCACCGTACCCTAGAGGCATGGACTTCCTCGACGAGATCGTGCTGACAGGGCTGACCGTGTTCGGCCACCACGGCGTCTACCCGCACGAGCGGGAGAACGGGCAGGAGTTCACGGTCGACCTCCGGCTGCGGCTCTCCCTCGAACAGGCCGCCGCCTCCGACGACGTGGCCGACACGGTCCACTACGGCGAGCTCGCGGAGCGCGTGGCCGCGGTCGTGTCGGGTGAGCCCGTGAACCTCATCGAGACCCTGGCCGAGCGGATCGCGGACGTCGCCCTCGGCGACCGCCGCGTGCAGCAGGTGACCGTGACGGTGCACAAGCCGCAGGCGCCGATCGCGCTGACCTTCGGTGATGTGGCCGTGACGGTGCACCGGACGCGGGCGCCGGAGTCGCTGGAGGACATCACCACATGAGCCGCAACCTCACGCGCCCGCCGGAGGTGCCGGGCCCCCGGCCGCCACGCCCGGAGACGGTGGCGGTCGTGGCGCTCGGCGCCAACCTCGGCGACCGCGAGGAGACGATCCGCGCCGCGGCCGCGCGTATCGCTCGGCTGCCGCTCGTCTCGGACGTGCGCCTGTCGCGCCTGTTCGAGACGGTGGCACTCCGCGTGGACGGCCCCGATCCCGACGCCCCCGGCTACGTGAACGCAGTGGCTCTGGTGACCACGCGCCTCGCTCCGGAGATCCTCCTCGGCATGCTGCACGCCATCGAGGACGAGAACGGTCGCGTCCGCGGCGAGCGGTGGGGTGACCGCACTCTGGACCTCGACCTCATCGCCTACGGCGACGTCGTCTCGGACGACCCCCGGATCCAGTTGCCCCATCCGCGGGCGGCGGAGCGGCTGTTCGTCCTGGAGCCCTGGCTCGACGTCGCCCCCGACGCCGAGCTCGCGGGGCGCCGCGTCGCTGATCTGGCGGCGGACCTCCGCGCGCGAGGCGAGGGATGAAGCGCACCTCTGCCGGGCTGCTCGCCGTCCTCGCGCTCGTCGGCGCCGGTGCCGGGTTCATCCTCGACCAGATGCTCACGGCGACCGGTCGAGCCACGTTCACGCCGTCCCTGTTCCTCCCGGTGCTGCTCGTCCTCATCGCCGGCGCATCGCTCGGGGTGGCCTGGCCGGTGCGGCGCAGCGTCCGGTCCGGGGTGCGCATCGACCCGTTCCGTGCCCTGCGGGCCGCGACCCTCGCCCGGGCGTCCAGCCTGCTGGGCGCGATCCTGGCCGGCTTCGGCGCCGGGCTGCTGGCCTTCCTCCTCACGCGCCCCATCGATCCCCCGATAGGGTCGACTGTGGCCATGGTGGCGCTGATCGCGAGTGCGGTCGTGCTCGTCGTCGCCGCTCTCGTCGCCGAACAGTTCTGCACCCTGCCGAAGGATCCTGATGACTCAGAACCCAGAGACCGCGCCCCTGAACCCGGCGGAGGGCACTGACCTCGACGCCCTCGACCAGGGCACGTACACGCGGCTGCGCACGGCACGCAACGAGGCCCGCCTCGAGCTCGACGGCACCTGGCACCAGATCTCGCCGCGCTACGTCGTGTCGCAGATCGTGCAGAACGTCATCTTCCTGGCCATCGTCGCGGCCGCCGCGATCGTCCTGAACATCGTGCTCGAGCAGGACTGGGTGTGGATCCCGGCCGGGGTCATCATCCTCATCACGCTCGTGACGCTGATCATCCTCCCGCGACAGGCGCGGGCGATCGGCTACATGCTGCGGGCGGACGACATCGTATTCCGCAAGGGCATCCTGTGGCAGCGCATGATCGCGGTGCCGTACGGGCGCATGCAGCTCGTCGACATCACCCAGGGGCCGCTCGACCGGGCGTTCGGCATCTCCCAGCTCAAGATGGTCACCGCGGCGGCGACCACCGGTGTGCAGATCCCCGGCCTCACCCAGGCGGCGGCCGAGGCGCTGCGCGACACGCTGATCCAGGTCGCCGAGACCCGCCGGACCGGCCTGTGAGCGAGTCGCAGCTTCCCACCGCCGCGCCGGGGCAGACCTCAGCGGGCACGCCGTCGACGCACCTCGCGGACGGCGAATGGCACCGGATGCATCCGCTGACGCCGCTGTTCAAGGGCGGCCTGGCGCTCATCATCGTGGGCGGCATCGTGATCGCGAACATGCGCGACCGGGTCATCGCCTGGCTCGTCGGGCAGTTCGCGCCGGAGGAGGCGCACTACGACGACTACACCGGGGGCGACCCGGTGGACTGGGTGCTCGCGAACAACTTCGCGCTGATCGCGCTGCTGGGTGTCCTGGCGCTCGTCGTGGTGCTCGTGGCGGTCTTCTGGTTCGTCTGGCGCTTCCAGCAGTTCCGCATCACCGGCGACCACGTCGAGGTGCGCAAGGGCATCATCTTCCGCTCCCATCGCCGCGCGCCCCTCGACCGCGTGCAGGGCGTGAACCTCACGCGGCCGTTCCCCGCACGCATCATCGGCCTCGCGAAGCTCGAGGTCGTGGGCGCGGGCACGGATGCGAACGTCGCGCTGGAGTACCTGGCGACGCCGCGGGCCGAGGGGGTGCGCGCCGAGATCCTCCGACTCGCCTCGGGCGCGCGCGCCGCACGGCACGCCGCCCTCGACCCCCAGGGCGCAGCGACGCCCGACGGGTCCGCTCCGACCTCCGCGCGCGCACAACTCGTCGGCTCGATGAACGAGGGCGTCAACGGCTTGCTCGCCGGAGTGGACCTGCAGGACGTCGTGCCCGAGAGCGTCGTCAAGATCCCCGCCGGCCGACTGATCGGCTCGCAGCTCATCTCCGGGCTGCTGTGGCTGGTGTTCTTCGGCGTGATCTTCGCCATCGCGATCGGCAGCACCCTGATCGGCGTCCTCATCGACGGGGATCCCGACGGCGGTATCGTCCTCCTCGGCATCGGTCTCGGCATGGGCGTCCCGATGCTCATCGCGGTCGTCGGTATCACCTGGGCGCAGATCTCGAAGTCGCTGCGGTACTCCATCGCGCCCACCCCCGACGGCGTGCGCATCACCTACGGACTGCTCACCACCGTCACCGAGACCCTCCCGCCCGGCCGTATCTTCGCGGTCGAGGTGTCGCAGTCCCTGCTCTGGCGGCCGTTCGGCTGGTGGACCATCAAGATCAACCGGATGAGCGGCAAGAGCGCCGCCCAGCAGTCGTCGAGCAGCGGTCAGCAGTTCAACGTCGTGCTGCCCGTCGGCAAGCGCGCGGACGTCGAGCGCGTGCTGTCGCTCGTGCTGCCCGACGTCCCGGCGGAGAGCATCCCCGCGCTGTGGGATCAGGGCGTCGTCGGTCCGGCCGAGAACGACCCCTACCGGACGATGCCGCGCCGGGCGTGGTGGCGGCGGCCGGTCTCCTGGAAGCGTCACGGATACGCGCTGACGACGGACGGACTGCTGCTGCGCCGCGGCATCGTGTGGCGCAAGCTCGCGGTCTTCCCGCTCGCGCGTCTCCAGGGTGTGTCGCTCAGTCAGGGGCCGATCGACCGGGCTCAGGCGGTCTCCGGAGCCCAGGTGCACACCGTGCCTGGACCGATCACCGGCCTCCTGTCGGGTCTCGAGCGGGCAGATGCCCTCGCACTGCTCGACGAGGTCAGCATCGCCGCCGCCGAAGCGGCATCCCGCGACCACACCCACCGGTGGAGCGAGCACGCCGCGGCTCCCGTCGCGCCGCCCGCTCCGCCGCAGTTCGGCGGTCCTGCCGCTCCGATGCCTCCCGCGCCTCCCGTGTTCGGCGGCCCGGCATCAGTCCCGTCCGTGGCACCCGCGCCCCCGGTCGCGCCGCCCTCCGCATCCCCGGGCTCGGCGGCCCCACCTGCTCCGCCGGTGCGGACTCCTGCGGTGACGCCGCCGCCGGCGCCTCCGGTGACCGCGCCCCCGGTCGCACCGCCTCCGGCCCCTCCCGTCACGGCGCCCCCGGTCGCACCCCCACCTGCTCCGCCGGCGCCGCAGACGACCGCGCCTTCGGCCCCGCCGGCGCCGCCCGCGCCGCCGGCGCGAACCGACGCGCCGCGCGAGGAGTGAGCGTGGTGCGCGACGGCCGTCTCGGCGTCGGCATCATCGGTGCGGGGCGGGTCGGACCGGTCATCGGCGCGGCGCTGGCCGGGGCCGGGCACGCGATCGTCGGGATCACCAGCGGGTCGGACGACGAGCGTGCGTCGGCGGTGCTTCCCGGCGTCCCGGTGCTGGAGACGCAGGAAGTGGTGCGGCGGTCCGAACTGGTGATCCTCGCGGTCCCTTCCGCTGAGCTGTCGGCCCTGGTCTCGGGCATCGCCGAGCTCGGCGGGTGGCAGATCGGCCAGCTCGTCCTCCACACCGATCCGGCACAGGGCATCGAGGTCCTGCGCCCGGCGGCGGAGCGCGGCGCCATCCCGTTGGCGGTGCATCCGGCGATCACGTTCACCGGGACCTCGATCGATCTCCGGCAGTTGCAGGCAGGATTCGCGGGGGTCACCGCTCCCGCCGCCGTGCTTCCGATCGCCCAGGCGCTGGCCGTCGAGATGGGGTGCGAACCGGTCATCATCGCGGAGGCCGACCGTGCCGCCTATGCCGACGCGATCGCCACGGCCACGGAGTTCTCCCGTTCGATCATCGGACAGTCGACCTCGCGGCTCCGGGAGATCGGGGTCGAGAATCCGGGCGGCTTCCTGTCGGCCTTGGTGCAGTCGACCGTCGAGCGGGCGTTGCGCGACGCCTCGGACCCGCCACCTCTCGTCTGATCACGCGCCCGCGCCGTGACCCCGGCTCAGCGTCCGCCGGAGAAGCCGCCGCCACCGCCGCCCCCGGAGAAGCCTCCGCCGAACGAGCCGCCGGTGCTGGACGACGTGCCGCTGGACGGGGCCGAGTAGGTCGCGGCCGCCGTGGAGGAGCTCATGAACGCCACGAGCGACGTGCGGAGAGCGAAGGACGTGGGGTCGCCGATCCACGTCGGGCCGTGCGCCTCCCGGCTGTACGCCGTCTCGAGCACCCGGCCCCACTCGTCCTCCATGCCGAACAGCATCGCGTAGGGGAGGAGGCGCTCGTACACATGGATGACGTCCGCGCCCTCCTCCGTGCGCCGTTCCGCGCCGGTGTAGGACTGCAGCATCCGCAACCGATCCTCCTCCGCGACGCGGATGAACTCGCGCACCCCCTGCAGGTGCTCGTACGCCTGCGCTCCCTCCGGCGTCAGGACCGTGTGCCGAGAGAAGGTGAAGAAGCTCGAAGCCGCGACGAGCAGCGTCCCGACGGAGATGGCCAGAAGCGCGGGTCCCGCGGACAGGCGACCGGATGCCACGGCGACGATGGCGACGACGAGACCCACCACGGCGACGGCGATGGCCACGGACTGCAGGATGACGGCAGCGCGGCTCCGCGCCCTGGTCGTCAAGCCCCGGCGGGAGGCCTCCTCCTGGCCTTTCGTCGTCAGCGCGGTCATCCGCGTCGCGAAGGCCTCGCTCTCGGCCGGCAGGTCCACGACGCCGTCCGCATCCGCGTGGAGGAAGAGCGCGTCGAGCGCAGCCTGATCGAGGGGACTCGGCGCGCTGCCCTGGGGCTGTCGTCGCAGCCGGGGCGCTTCGTCCGACGCCCCTTCCTCGATGCGCAGCGTGCCGCGGACGGCGAGGTGGACGATCTCCGCCGGGACGACGTTCTTCGCGCCGGGGATGAGCGCCGCGGCGAGCAGGGGCGGCTGGTCATCGGGGACGTCGTACTGCGCGACGATGATCCCGGTGGCGCGGCGTCGACGTCGGTCGGCGGCCACGGTCGCCGCCCAGCCGGCCGCCGCGAGACCCACGGCGCCGACGGCGGCGACCACCGGCCCGACATCGGCGACGGGGTCGGGGGTCCGCGCGGATGGCTGGACCACCGTGCCGGGGTCGAAGCCGACGGCCACCGTCACCCCGTCCGCCGCCGGCAGCGGTGCGGCCTCGACGCGGAAAGTCGTGGCCTCTCCGTCTGCGACCGGTCCCTCGATGTCGCAGGGCTCCGTGGAACCGGAAGGACCGATGTAGCACTTCGTCGCCCCGGTGAGATGGCTGCTCAGGGCGGCATCGAATCGGATGTCGGCCCGGAACGCCTCGATCGGCTGCGTGCTGTCGAGGGGGAGGAGGTCCCAGTAGAACTCGTCCGCGGCGCGGGAACCGGACGCGTCGGGTGCGCTCCCGACGATGACGTCGCGCATCTCGTATTCGATGACATAGGTGGTGAGGCCATGGACGAAGTCGTCGTCCCCGGTGAGGACGAAGAGGGTCCCGTCGTCCTCCTCGGTCTCGTACGGGACCGCGGTCCCGTCCTCGTCGGTGACCGCGATGACCCGGGTGTCGATGCCGGCGCCCTTGTACGTCGTCGCCAGGCCCCGCACGATGCCGCGGTTCTGGTCGGCGTCGGGGAAGCGGGCGACCACCGTCTCCGTCACCTGCATGCGCGCCCGGCCGTCGTCGTCGAGTCCGACGTCGTAGACCGCATCCCAGGATGCGTACGAGAAGTCGTCGACATCGGCGGCCGCAGCGACCGTCGTCGCCGGGCGTTCCACGGCCATGGCGACCGAGGGGGCGAGGACCGGGATGACGGCGAGGGCGAGGACGGCGCTGGCGCGGAGGATCCGGGTGGGGGCCATGGTTCGAGGCTACCGAGCCCCGCGCCGCGGGAAGAACGCCCGCCGTCGGTCTCCGCCCGACCGGCCGGAGTCCGCCGCGCCATCTCGGTAAACTGGGTACGACTTCCAAGGAGCCCCGCACATGACTGACGCGCCCGCCGCGCCCGAAACGGCCTCGGCCGCCTCTTCCGCCGAAGAGGACATCCACGAGCAGAAGGCCGTCCGCCTCGCCAAGCGCGAGCGCCTGATCGAGAAGCGCGCGGACGCGGGCGGCGGGGCGTTCCCGGTCGCCGTGCCGGTGACGCACAGCATCCCCGCCCTGCGGGCGAAGTACGGCGACCTCGAGCCCGGAGCCGAGACCGGTGTGATCGTCGGCGTCGCCGGCCGCGTGGTCTTCAGCCGCAACACCGGGAAGCTCTGCTTCGCGACCCTCCAGGCCGGGGACGGCACCCGGATCCAGGCGATGGTCTCGCTGGCCAACGTCGGCGAGGAGTCGCTCGCCGAGTGGAAGGAGTTCGTCGATCTCGGGGACCACGTCTTCGTGCACGGCGAGGTCATCTCCAGCCGCCGCGGTGAGCTGTCGATCATGGCGGATGATTGGGCCATCGCCTCGAAGGCGATCCTGCCGCTCCCCAACGCCTACGCCGAGCTCAGCGAAGAGGGCCGGGTGCGGAGCCGCTACCTCGACCTCATCGTGCGGGAACAGGCGCGGACGACCGTGCGCGCACGCGCCGCGGTGAACGCCAGCCTGCGGTCCACGTTCGCCGCGCACGGCTACCTCGAGGTGGAGACTCCCATGTTGCAGGTGCAGCATGGCGGCGCATCCGCCCGACCCTTCATCACCCACTCCAACGCCTTCGACACCGAGCTCTACCTCCGCATCGCGCCGGAGCTGTACCTGAAGCGCGCGGTCGTGGGCGGTATCGAGCGCGTGTTCGAGATCAACCGGAACTTCCGCAACGAGGGCGCCGACTCGACCCACAGTCCGGAATTCGCGATGCTCGAGGCCTACCAGGCCTACGGCGACTACAACCAGATGGCGGCCCTCACCCAGGAGCTCGTCCAGCAGGCGGCGGTCGCCGTCGCCGGGTCGACCACGGTGACCTGGGCGGACGGCACCGAGTACGACCTGGGCGGCGAGTGGGACCGCATCTCGATGTACGAGTCGCTGTCGGCCGCCTCCGGCCGCACCGTCACGCCGATGGACGCCGTCGAGGACCTGATCGCCTTCGCCGAGGCCAACGGCGTCGACGTGCCGCCCCAGGCCACGCACGGGAAGCTCGTCGAGGAGCTCTGGGAGCACTTCGTGAAGGGTGACCTCGTGCGGCCGACCTTCGTCATGGACTTCCCCGTCGACACGTCGCCTCTCGTGCGCGAGCACCGGTCCGTCGAGGGCGTCGTGGAGAAGTGGGACCTCTACATCCGTGGCTTCGAGCTGGCGACCGGCTACTCCGAGCTCGTCGACCCGGTCATCCAGCGGGAACGGTTCGAGGAGCAGGCGAAGCTCGCCGCGCGCGGCGATGTCGAGGCCATGCCGATCGACCAGGAGTTCCTGCGGGCGCTGGAGCACGGCATGCCGCCGTCCGGGGGTATGGGCATGGGCATCGATCGCCTGCTGATGGCGATCACCGGCCTCGGCATCCGCGAGACGATCCTCTTCCCGCTGGTCAAGTAGCCGCGAGCCACTCACTCTCCACGCCGCCCGCGGAAGGCCCACTCGGGCAGCACGGCACCGCACATCATGGTGTCCAGGAGCAGGGCGAGGCTGTAGTCCGGATCGATCTCCCTGGCCATGTCGAGGTAGCGTCCCGCGTGCGTGGCGCGGCCGAGCGCCCACGAGAGCCAGGCGGCGACCGTGAGCGGTCCGGGACGCGCTTCTCGTGGCGCCAGGGCGGTGGCGTGTCGGACGGAGTGCAGCGCGGTGCGAAGGCGCTCGCCGTCCGGCGCCGGGCCGCGACCGAGGAACACCCGTCCGATGTCGTCGGGTACCGGAGCGCCGGAGGCTGCGAAAGCCAGCTGCGCCTCCATGGTGCGGATCCCGCGGCGGTGATCGGTGGCCCACTGGGCGATGGCCGCGTCGCGCACCGGCGGGCGCCCGAGGCACCACACGAGCGCTGCGGCGGCCAGAGGCTGCAGGGGTTCACGGGCGTGGGCGGCGGCTTCGAGGAAGGCGGGGATGTCGTCGAGGAGGGCGTACGCCGCGATCACCTCCGCGTCCGCCGGATCGGGGGCCTCGGCAGGCCCGGACGGGAGCGCGCCGTCGAGTCCGCGCAGCACGCGCGCGACCTGCTGCTCCTCTGCGGCGGGAACCGGCGGGAGTCCCGCGCCGGAGAACTGGTCGCCGGAGACGTCGCCGAGCGCGGAGGCGTCCGGCGGGGGAACGATGTCCGACAGCGGATGGAGCGCCGGCTCGGCGTCGTCGTAGCGGGCCCATCCCTCGGGCGTGACGCACAGGGCCTCGACGGCGCGCAGGCCCGCTCCCTCGGCGCATCCCAGCAGCGTGTCGACCATCACGGCGTGCGGCAGGACCAGGCCGTCAGGCGTGCGCTGCGGGGGCTCGTCGGTGTACACCACGACGGCCACCGCGTCGGTGCCAGGGACACGGACGACGAGCTCGACCGCCGCTGCGGCGTAGTGCAGGACCGGGACGGCGGCGTCAGGGAGGTCGAGGCGCATCGCCCCGTCGCTGCGGGTGCCGTGGAACGGGAGGAGGGCGATGCTCTCGCGCGGCGTGAAGCCGGCGAGTGCGGGCACGATACTGAGGAACTGGGCGGAGTCGGAGGCGCGGAGCACGGTTGTCATGAGGAGAGGTTCGCGTGCCTTCGCGCCCGTCGGACCGGTGATGGACCCATGTGGATGAGAATCCTGAGAAGCGCCGCCTGTGCACGATCAGTCGCTCGCGTACGATGGAGGCATGGACAACTTCTGGCTCGCCGCGGCATGGTCGCTCCTGCCGACGGTCGGCGTCAGCATCGTCTTCTTCGTCGTGCTCCGCGGCATCCTGCGGTTCGACCGCACGGAACGGAAGGTCCATGCGCAGATCGAGGCCGAGGAACGCGCCGCGCGCGGGCTGCCTCCGCGGGCCTGAGTCCGACCCATCCGCTACTGTGAAGCGAGCGCGCCGGGTCCGGTGCGCCCCGGGGTGACGATCCCCGGTGTGGGTGAGGGGGCGTGATGACCGCGGAGTCCTGGGGCTGGTGGGTCGCCGCCGTGGTCCTGGTGCTCGACATCATCATCCGCGTCACCGCCGTCATCGTCATCCCGCGCAACCGCCGCCCCACCGCGGCGATGGCCTGGCTCCTCGCCGTGTTCTTCATCCCGGTGGTCGGCGTCTTCCTGTTCCTGCTGATCGGGAACCCCCGCCTGCCGCGCGCGCGGCGCCGGAAGCAGGAACAGATCAACGAGTACATCGCCGAGACGAGCGAGCACCTGCACTTCGGGACGCTGCGGCCCAACGCCCCCGCATGGTTCGGTCCCATCGTGCAGATGAACCAGCGCCTCGGTGCCCTGCCGCTCTCCGGGGACAACGGCGCGCACCTCATCTCGGACTACCAGGAGTCGCTCGACGAGATGGCCGAGGCCATCCGCACCGCGCAGGATTACGTGCACGTGGAGTTCTACATCCTGCAGTCCGACGACTCGACCGACAACTTCTTCCGCGCCCTCGAGGAGGTCGCCGCGCGGGGCGTGGCGGTGCGCGTGCTCCTGGACCACTGGGCGAACCGAGGCAAGCCCCGCTATCGCCAGACCATCGCGCGTCTGAACGAGATGGGCGCCGAGTGGCACCTGATGCTGCCCGTGCAGCCGCTCAAGGGCAAGATGCAGCGGCCGGACCTGCGCAACCACCGCAAGCTCCTCGTCGTGGACGGCAACATCGCCTTCCTGGGCTCGCAGAACATCACGGACTCCACCTACAACCTGCCGAAGAACATCCGGCGCGGTCTGCACTGGGTCGACCTGATGGTCAGGCTCGACGGACCCGTCGTGCTGAGCGTCAACGCGATCTTCCTCAGCGACTGGTACAGCGAGACCGATGAGGTGCTCGAAGAGATCGACATCTCCCACGCCAACATCGGCTCCGGGGACCTGGACTGCCAGGTCGTGCCCTCAGGCCCCGGCTTCGAGGTCGAGAACAACCTGCGGCTGTTCCTCGCGCTCCTCTACGCGGCGAAGAAACAGATCATGATCGTCAGCCCGTACTTCGTGCCCGACGAGGCCCTGCTGCTGGCGGTCACCGCGGCCGTGGACCGCGGGGTCGAGGTGCAGCTGTTCGTCTCGGAGGAGGGCGATCAAGCGATGGTCTACCACGCGCAGCGCAGCTACTACGAAGCGCTGCTGCGCGCCGGCGTGCGGATCTGGATGTACCGGAAGCCGTACATCCTCCACACGAAGAGCCTCACCATCGACGACGAGGTCGCCGTCATCGGCTCGAGCAACATGGACATGCGCTCCTTCGGCCTGAACCTCGAGGTCTCGATGCTCGTGCGCGGCGAGGAGTTCGTCGCCGAGATGCGCGAGGTGGAGGACAAGTACCGGTCGCTGAGCAGGGAGCTGAGCCTCGAGGAATGGATGCAGCAGCCCCTGCGCTCCACCGTGCTCGACAACCTCGCGCGGCTCACCTCCGCACTGCAGTGAGCGGGCATTCCGTCAACCCCCGTTTCGGGCGGAGGAACCCGCCGCTACCCTGAGGGCATGACTCCCCGCAGGCTCGTGATCGCCGTGTCCTCCGCGCTCGCCGCGGCCCTCGTCCTCGCCGGCTGCACGGTGGGCCCGGGCGGCACCGCACCGCACACCACGTCGGATCCCTCCAGCGGCCCCGGGAACGCCGGGAGTAGCGACGAGCAGGACGACATGGACGCGACGCTCCTCGACGACGGGCGGATGTTCGCCATCGTGAGCTGGGGATCCTCGACGTGCCTGCCTCAGGTCGACGAGATCACCGCCGAGGGGCAGCGGGTCTCGGTCACCCTCGTCGAACCTGAAGGCGATGGCGCGACGGAGCAGGCGTGCACGGCGGACCTCGCGCCGCGGGCGAGCGTCGGCGCTCTGCCCGAGGGCGTGGACCCGACGAAGGACATCACCCTCGTGGTGACCTACGGCGACCTGCTCGACGAGATCGATGTCGATGCCGACCCCGAGGCCACGGCGACGCCGGGCTCGGCGACCGAGTACCAGCCGTCGGCCGGCTGGTTCGACGACGGCGGGCTCGTCCTGTTGACCTGGGGGTCCTCCAGCTGTGCTCCGGTCGTCGAATCCGCCGAGGCCGACGGATCCACGGCGACCGTGACCTTCGTCACCGACGAGAACCAGGTCTGCACCATGGACATGGCGCCCCGGGCCACGGTGGTCGAATTCCCCGAGGATGACGTCGACGACGACGGTCCGTTCCAGCTGACGCTCGTCGGCGGCGGCCTCGACGGCACGGTCGAGGTGCGCTGAGTCCGCAGCTCCTGGTCAGAGGATGTGCACCGGGTGCCCGGTGGGCAGCGCCAGCAGGAGCGCACCGGGGTCCGCCCGGCAGGTGACGTGCACGGCCTCCCCGAACTCGTCGCCGTCGAGCTCGATCGGCGTGGGGCCGGGCGCCGCGGCCTCGGCGCGGGCGCCGCGGAAGTAGTGGACGGACGCGTCCGTGCCGCGGCGATCGAGCACGAAGCGTCCGGCGCGGAAGCGGCGCAGCACGGAGTTGTCCCACCAGATCTTCCGCCAGACGCCCAGCCAGCCGAGCACGCCGGTGGGCTGGATGACCGCGACGTCGAGGGTGGCATCCGTGATGGAGGCGTCCGGGATGAGGGAGATGCCCGCGGGGAGGGTGCCGCAGTTCGCGAACAGGATGCTGTGCACCTTCGTGGAGTGCAGGCGTCCCGTGCCGATCTGGTACACGGCGCGGAAGGGCTTCGCGCGCGGAAGGGACCGGGCCGCGCCGTCGACGTACGCGATCCAGCCGACGGACTTCTTCAGGTCGGCTCGGGTGTTGGCGATCATGTCGGCGTCGAGACCGATGCCGGCGAGCACGACGAAGGCGTGCTCCTCCTCGCTGCCGTCCTCCCTGGTCATCCGTGCCCACCCGATGTCGATCGGATGGTGGAAGTCGCCCAGCGCGGCGCGGATCATCTCCGCAGGGTCGGTCAGCGGGAGGCCGAGGTTCCGCGCGAGGAGATTCCCGGTGCCGCTCGGGAGGATCGCGAGTGGGACACCCGTGCGGGCGATGGCTTCGGCGACCGCCCGCACCGTGCCGTCGCCGCCGGCCACGAGCACGACGTCCACCCCGCGTGCGAGCGCTTCCGCCGTCGCCCCCTGCCCCGCGTCCTCGATGGTCGTCGGATAGAAAGCGGGGTGATCCCACCCCGCTTCGCGGGAGAGGTCGCGGACCTGAGCGCGCAGGCGCTTCCCGTCCACTTTCACCGGGTGGTACACGAGCGCCGCCTGCTTCAGGACGGGGGGACTCGTGGTCATGGCGCTACTCTAGACCGCCCGCCCGGGCCCTCCCTTCGCACCTCGTAGACTTGCGGGATGATCGACCTCGCACTCCTCCGCGACAACCCGGAGATCGTCCGCCGTTCGCAGGCTGCCCGTGGCAACGACCAGAGCACCGTCGACGTCGCACTCGAGGCCGACCGATCGCGCCGCGCCGCGCTCGCCGCATTCGAGGAGCTGCGCGCCGAGCAGAACGCGTTCGGCAAGCAGGTCGCGAAGGCACCCAAGGAGGAGAAGGCCGCCCTGGTCGCGCAGGCCAAGGACCTCGCCGACCGGGTCAAGCAGGCGCAGCACGCGGCGAACGAGGCGGCCGAGGCCGCCGCCACGGCACTGGCGCGGATCGAGAACGTCGTCATCGACGGTGTCCCCGCCGGCGGTGAGGAGGACTTCGTCGAATTGCGCCGCGTGGGCGAGGTCCCGGCGTTCGACTTCGAGCCGCGCGACCACCTCGAGCTCGGTGAGATGCTCGGCGCCATCGACATGGAGCGCGGGGCCAAGGTCTCCGGAGCGCGCTTCTACTTCCTCCGCGGGATCGGCGCCCGGCTCGAGATCGCACTCATGAACCTCGCTCTCGACAAGGCGCTGCAGAACGGCTTCGTCCCGCTCATCACGCCCACCCTCGTGCGCCCTGAGATCATGCAGGGCACCGGCTTCCTCGGCGAGCACGCCGATGAGGTCTACCACCTCGACAAGGACGACGATCTCTACCTGGTCGGCACGAGCGAGGTCGCCCTCGCCGGGTACCACAAGGACGAGATCGTCGATCTCGCGCGCGGTGCCCTCCGCTACGCCGGATGGTCGACCTGCTACCGCCGTGAGGCCGGCTCGCACGGCAAGGACACCCGCGGGATCATCCGCGTGCACCAGTTCAATAAGCTGGAGATGTTCGTCTACACCACGGCCGAGGACGCGGAGGCCGAGCATCTGCGTCTCGTCGCCCTTCAGGAGGAGATGCTGACCTCGCTGGGTCTGGCCTACCGCGTGATCGACGTCGCCGCGGGAGACCTCGGGTCGAGCGCAGCCCGCAAGTACGACATCGAGGCGTGGGTGCCCACCCAGGGCGCATTCCGCGAGTTGACGTCCACCTCGAACTGCACGACCTTCCAGGCGCGTCGTCTCGACGTGCGATACCGCCCGACGGCGGAGGACGGTGGCACGGCGCCGAAGACCCAGCATGTCGCGACCCTCAACGGCACGCTCGCGACCACGCGGTGGATCGTCGCCCTGCTCGAGACGCATCAGCAGGCGGACGGCTCGGTACGGGTCCCCGAGGTCCTGCGCCCCTACCTCGGCGGACTCGAGGTGATCCGCCCGCTCGCCGACGAGCAGAGCACCCGGTGACGGCGCCCTGGCTGGTCGGCCTCGACGTCGACGGGACCATCCTCCTCCAGGACGAGACGATGAGCCCCGGGGTGCCCGAGGCCATCACCCGAGTCCGCGAAGCGGGGCACGTGGTCACCATCGCCACCGGCCGCAGCTGGATGGCGACCCGCCGCTATGTGGAGGAGCTCGGCCTCACCGCCGACTATGTGGTGTGTTCCAACGGTGCCGTGACGATGCGCCGAGACGGGGATGACTGGGAGCGCTGGCACGTCGAGACCTTCGACCCGACACCCGTGCTGGCCCTGTTGCGGGATCGGCTTCCGGACGCCCGGTACATGGTCGAGCTCGGGTCCGGCCAGCGCCTGTTCACCGAGCAGCTCGACGACTGGACTCTCGACGGCGGACGCCAGGTCGACTTCGAGGAGCTCGGAGCCCTTCCCGTCTCCCGAATCGTCGTCGTCTCGCCCGGACACGACGAGGACGACTTCCATCGGCTCGTCGCCGACGCCGGCCTCAACGAGGTCTCCTATGCGATCGGGTGGACGGCCTGGCTGGACATCGCTCCGCAGGGCGTCGACAAGGGCACGGCCCTGGAGCGTGTGCGGGACGAACTCGGTCTCGACGCTGCGCGGGTGCTCGTCGCCGGGGACGGACGCAACGACATCGGCATGTTCGGCTGGGCCCGCAGCGGCGGCGGACGCGCGGTGGCCATGGGACAGGCGCCGGTCGAGGTGAAGGACGCCGCGGGGGAGATCGCCGCCGACGTCGAGCGGGGAGGGCTCGCCGCCGCCCTGAACACGCTTCCAGCGCCCGCCCAGGTCGACGCCGGAGAATAGAACTCGGCTAGACTCGCGCCTGGTCGACAGAAGTTTCTGTCGGGAGGGTTGTCCGAGCGGCCGATGGAGCTGGTCTTGAAAACCAGTGGGCAGAGATGTCTCGTGGGTTCGAATCCCACACCCTCCGCTTCCTGAGCGCGGTACCCCCGCCGTCGCTGAATCCGAAAGGGCCCGAGTGAGCGAGAACACCCGACGCCGCCGCACCGTCGCGCGACATGGCCAGCTGCGCTCGCCCGGTCCCGTCAGCCAGCTCCTCCGGCTTCTCGCGATCAGCATGGCGGTGGTGCTCGTCAGCGGCATCGGCGTCGCGGCCTACTTCTACCTCGACTTCTCCAGCACCGTCTCCGCGAACGCCGTCGATCTCGACGGGCAGGAAGACCTGCCGCCGGACATCGGGGCCTACAAGGGTGGGTTCAACCTCGTCCTCGCCGGAGTCGACACCTGCGAGGACGACTACAAGCAGTACTTCGGCGACCGGTGCACCGGCGGCGACGCCGAGGGCACGCTCAACGACGTGAACCTGCTCGTGCACGTGTCCGAGGAGCCGCGGCGGATCACCGTCGTCAGCTTCCCGCGTGACCTCATGATCCCGATCCCGTCGTGCGAGGACGAGGACGGCAACGCCACGGCCGCGATGAGCAAGCAGCCGCTCAACGTCGCGTACACCGACGGCGGGCTGAACTGCGTCGTCCGTACGATCTCGGCGCTCACGGACCAGGAGGTGCAGTTCGCCGCCTCCGTGACGTTCGGTGGTGTCATCGAGATCACCAACGCGATCGGCGGGGTCGACGTCTGCCTCGCGAACCCGATCCGGGACCGCTACACGGGTCTGGACATGGCGGCCGGCACGCACACCGTCCAGGGCCTCGAGGCTCTGCAGTTCCTCCGCACCCGGCACGGCGTCGGCGACGGCAGCGACCTGGGCCGCATCGGCAACCAGCAGCAGTACATGTCCAGTCTCGCCCGCAAGCTCATCAGCGGCGAGGTGTTGGGCAACGTGCCGGTCATGCTGAAGCTCGCCAACACCGGCATCCAGAACCTGGAGACGAGCACGTCGCTCGCCGACCCGATGATGATCGTGCAGATCGCGCTGGCCGTGAAGTCGGTGCCGTTCGAGGACATCGTGTTCGTGCAGTATCCGACCCTGGAGGACTGGGACGACCCGAACAAGGTCGTGCCGAACGAGGAGGCCGCCGCCGCCCTCTGGGACGCGATCGAGGCCAACGCCCAGTTGCAGATCACGCACGAGAACACCAGCAACGATGGCGTCGTCGTGGAGGAACCGACGACTCCGACCGAGCCCACGGAGCCCACCACGCCGACACAGGGGGCGACGCCGACCCCCACAACGGCTCCGGACGTCGTGGCGCTTCCCGATTCCATCAAGGGCAACTCCGCCGCGCAGCAGACGTGCTCGAACGGCAACGTGCGCTGAGCGGGGCTCAGGAGCTCCGCGGGCGATAGGCCGCCGGCGGATGCGTCGCGGCGACGAGGGCGCGAAGCTCCGAGAGCTCGGCCGGCGCCGCGCCCAGAGCCCGCGCCTGGACGAGGACGTTGCCGAGGGCGGTCGCCTCGACAGGCCCTGCCAGGACGGGAAGCCCGGTGCGGTCCGCCGTCGCCTGACACAGCAGCCGGTTGAGAGACCCGCCGCCGACAAGGTGGACGACGTCGAGAGACTGCCCGGAGAGCCGGCCCGCCGTGCGGACCGCGTCGGCGAACGCGGCGGCGATGCTCTCCACGACAAGCCGCACGAACGCCGGACGATCGGTGGGCGCGACGGCACCGTGTGCGTGCAGGAGGCCAGCGATACGCGTCGGCATGTCCCCGGGGGCCGACAGCGAGGGGTCGTTCGCGTCGAACACGGCGGAGGGCGGCGCCGTGGCGGCCGCCTGGTCGAGAAGCCCGGACAGGTCGATGGCCTTGCCGTCTTCGCTCTCCCACGCGCGCACGGTCTCGCTGAGGAGCCAGAGACCGGTCACGTTGTGGAGGACGCGGAACCGATCGTCCACACCGCGTTCGTTGGTGAAGTTCGCTTCCCTGGCCGCGTCCGTGAGGATCGGCTGAGCGTGCTCCACACCGACCAGCCCCCAGGTGCCGCAGGAGATGTACGTGGCGCGGGGCGATGTCATCGGAACGGCGGCCACCGCCGACGCGGTGTCGTGCGAACCGACCGCGATCACCGGCAGATCGGCGCCGATGCGCTCTGCCACCTCCGGGCGCAGCCGGCCGATGACCGTGCCGGGATCGACGAGGTCCGCGAGGAGGGATGCGTCGATCCCGAGACGGGTCGCGAGCGCCACATCCCAGGTGCCCGACTCCACGTCCAGCAGGCCTGTCGTCGAGGCGTTGGTCCGTTCGGCGACGCGGGCACCGGTGAGGAGGAAGGCGAGGAGGTCCGGGATGAGGAGCGCGGTATCGGCGTCGTGCCGGAGCTCGTCCGCCCGAAGTTGGTAGAGCGTGTTGAACGGAAGGAACTGCAGGCCGTTGCGGGCGTGGAGCTCCTCGAACGGGACCAGGGCGTGGACCTCGTCCACGCCGCCGGCGGTGCGGTCGTCGCGGTAGTGGAACGGCTCGGCGAGCAGCTCACCGGCACGCAGGAGGCCGTAGTCGACCGCCCACGAGTCGATGCCGATGGACTCGATGTGCGGTTCCCGGCGCACCGCTTCCGCGAGGCCGTCGAGGACATGGGCGACGAGGGCGTCGAAGTCCCAGTGCAGACCGTCGGCGCGGGTCACCGGTCCGTTCGGGAACCGCGACACGGGCTCGAGCTCCAGGACGCCCGGCCCCACTCGGCCGATCATCACCCGACCGCTCGTGGCGCCGAGATCCACCGCCGCGACCGCACGGACGTGCCGTACGGTCGCGGGCGAGCGGTCGTCGGTCATCGCAGGAACGCCGCGGCGACGCCGGAGTCGACGGGGATGTGCAGACCGGTGGTGCGGCTCAGCTCCGGGCCGGTCAGCACATAGACGGCGTCCGCGACGTTCTCCGGCACGACTTCGCGCTTGAGGATCGTGCGGTCGGCGTAGAACTGGCCGAGGTCCTCCTCCTTGACGCCGTACGTGGCCGCCCGGTTCGCTCCCCAGCCGGAGGCGAAGATCCCGGACCCGCGGACCACGCCGTCGGGGTTGATGCCGTTGACCCGGATGCCGTGCGCGCCGAGCTCCACGGCGAGCAGCCGCACCTGGTGCGCCTGGTCGGCCTTCGTCGCCGAGTACGCGATGTTGTTCGGGCCGGCGAAGACGGAGTTCTTGGAGGAGATGTAGATGATGTCGCCGCCGAGTCCCTGGTCGATGAGCACCCGAGCCGCCGCCTGCGAGACGAGGAACGAGCCTTTCGCCATCACGTCGTGCTGGAGATCCCAGTCCTTCTCGGTCGTCTCCAGCAGAGGCTTCGACAGCGAGAGGCCGGCGTTGTTCACGACGAGGTCGAGGCCGCCGAACGCGAGCACCGCCTGGTCGATCGCGGCCTGCACCGCATCGGCGTCGGCGACGTTCGCGGCCACGCCGATCGCCACGTCGTCGTTCCCGAGCTCGGCGGCCGCGGCCCTGGCCTTGTCCAGGTCCAGGTCGGCGACGACCACGCAGGCGCCCTCCGCGGCGAGGCGGGTCGCGATGGCCTTGCCGATCCCGCTCGCGGCACCGGTGACGAGGGCGATGCGGCCCTGGTGGGACTTCGGCTTCGGCATGCGCTGCAGCTTCGCCTCCTCCAGCGCCCAGTACTCGATGCGGAACTTCTCGGCGTCGGAGATGGGGGAATACGTGGACAGCGCCTCGGCACCGCGCATGACGTTGATGGCGTTCACGTAGAACTCACCGGCGACCCGAGCGGTCTGCTTGTTCGCCCCGTAGGAGAACATGCCGACGCCGGGCACGAGGACGATCAGCGGATCCGCGCCGCGGATCGCGGGCGACTCGGCCGTGGCGTGGGCGTCGTAGTAGGCCTGGTAGTCGGCGCGGTAGGCGGCGTGGAGCTCCCGCAGCCGTGCCGTCTGCTCCTCTACGGTCGCCGTGACAGGGAGGTCGAGGAGGAGCGGCTTGACCTTGGTGCGCAGGAAGTGATCGGGGCAGCTCGTGCCGAGGGCGGCGAGGGCCGGGGCCTTCTCGGAGGCGAGGAAGTCGAGGACCACGTCGCTGTCGGTGAAGTGACCGACCATCGGCTTGTCCGTCGACGCGAGCCCGCGGATGGTTCCGGCGAGGGCGGCCGCCCGCGCGCGGCGCTCCGGCTCCGGCAGGGCCTCGAAGCCCGAGCGCGTGCTGCCGAACGGTGCGGGAGACCCGTGCTCCGCGATGTACGCGGCGGCGGTGTCGATCATCCACAGGGAGTTCGCCTCCGCCTCCTCCGAGGTGTCGCCCCACGCCGTGATGCCGTGGCCGCCGAGGATCGTGCCGATGGCCTGCGGGTTCGCGGCCTTGATCTGCGCGATGTCCAGTCCGAGCTGGAAGCCGGGGCGGCGCCACGGCACCCAGACGACCCGGTCGCCGAAGATCTTCTTCGTGAGCTCCTCGCCGTCGGCGGCGGTGGCGATCGCGATGCCCGAGTCGGGGTGGAGGTGGTCCACGTGCGGGGCGTCGACCAGGCCGTGCATCGCGGTGTCGATCGAGGGGGCGGCGCCGCCCTTGCCGTGGAGGCAGTAGTCGAACGCGGCGACCATCTCGTCCTCCCGCTCGACGCCCGGATAGACGTCGACGAGCGCGCGCATGCGGTCGAGACGGAGGACGGCGAGGCCGCTCTCGGTGAGCGTGCCGAGGTCCCCGCCCGACCCCTTGACCCAGAGGAGCTCGACGGGCTGCCCGGTCACGGGGTCGATCTCGGTGCCCTTGGCGGACGTGTTGCCGCCGGCGTAGTTCGTGTTCTTGGGGTCGGCGCCCAGGCGGTTGCTCCGCGCGAGTAGTTCGGCGGCGGTGGGGTTCGTCATGCGAGTCCTCGGTTCGTGAGTGAAAATACCCGGTCGGCGCCGGAGAGTCAGGGGAGTTGCAGGATCCGAGCCGCGAACCGATCGATCGTCGCGGCGAACGCGGATTCCTCGGGGCGATTGAGATGGCCGTGGGTGGTGCCCGGCTCGACAGCGACGGCGACCTCGACGCCGGCGGCGGTGAGGGCTCGGGCGAATGTCTCGCCGGACACGCGGAGCTCGTCGGTCTCGTCGTTGACCATGATGGTGGGCGGGAAGGAGACGAGCGCCGCGGATGCTGCGGTGCCGGGGATGGCATAGACGTCCGCCGTCTCGGGGTCGCCGCCGAGGTAGTTCTCATACATGCCACGCACGAAGTCGGGGGTGAACACGTCGGCGGAAGGATCTCCGTCGAGCAGGGCGCGCAGCTTTGGGTCGGGCGCGGCCTGCACCGCTTGCAACGTCGGGTAGGCGAGGACGGCGAGAGCGGGCACGACGCCGCCCTCGTGGGCGAGGCGGAGCGCCGCGCCGGTCGCAAGGTTGCCACCTGCGCTGGCTCCGCCGATCGCCCATCCTCGCGTGGCGACGTCCGACGTGGCGGCCCAGCGGAACGCGGAGACCAGCTCGTCGTGCGGGACGGGGTAGCGTACGCCGCCGCGCTCGGGCGCGCCGAGGCGCGCGGTCCACTCGGGGGTGATCGGGGCGAGAGCGTAGTCCACGCTCACGACCGCGATTCCCCGATCTACGAACGCCCGTGCGACGGCGTCGGCTTCCGGCATGTCAATGTCGCCGCCCGCGAATCCGCCGCCGTGCGCCCAGACCAGGCCGTGGCCGCTCGGCGACTTCGAGGAGTAGACGCGCACACGCAGCGGACCGTGCGGGCCGTCGAGGACGTGGTCGCGGATGTCGTGCGCGGTCATCGGCTCAGGCCCCCCAGCCGGCCTGCACGCCGCCCACGCGCTCCTCCGCGATCCGCTGCCCGTACCCGGAGGCCGCGTAGGCCGCCATCGGGTCGGCGGGGAGACCCCGTCCCTCTCGCCATTCGGCCAGCGCCGGACGGACGTCGGTGGAGAAGGCGTCCATGAAGACGGCGTGCGCCGTCAGCACGTCCCCGCTGCGCTGAGCGGTCGTCAGGGCTTCGCGGTCGACGAGCAGCGCACGCGCTGTCATCTCCTGCACGTTCAGCACGGAGCGGATCTGTCCGGGGATCTTGTCCTCGATGTTGTGGCACTGGTCCAGCATGAACGCGACGTCGGGGTTGTTCAGCCCTCCGCCCCGGATCACCTCGAACAGGATCCGGAACAGCTGGAACGGGTCGGCGGCGCCCACGATGAGGTCGTCGTCCGCGTAGAAGCGGGAGTTGAAGTCGAACGAGCCGAGCTTCCCGAGGCGCAGCAGCTGCATGACGATGAACTCGATGTTGGTGCCCGGCGCGTGGTGACCGGTGTCGAGGCAGACCATCGCCTTGTCACCGAGGGCGGTCACCTGCACGTAGGACGTCCCCCAGTCCGGCACGTCGGTGTGGTAGAACGCCGGCTCGAAGAACTTGTACTCGAGCACGAGGCGCTGGTGGTCGCCGAGGCGCGCGTAGATCTGCTGCAGAGAATCGTGCAGCCGATCCTGCCGCCCGCGCAGATCCGCTTGCCCGGGATAGTTCGACCCCTCCGCGAGCCAGATCTTCAGGTCGCGGCTGCCGGTCGCGTCCATGACGTCGATGCAGGCCAGGTGGTGATCGATGGCCTTGCGGCGGACGGCCGCATCCTCGTGGGTGAGGGCGCCGAACTTGTAGTCATCGTCCTGGAAGGTGTTGGAGTTCACCGTGCCGAGGGAGACGCCGTGGTCCTCGGCGTGACGTCGCAGGTCGTCGAACGAGTCGACGAGGTCCCACGGGATGTGCAGCGCCACGGTCGGGGCGAGCCCGGTGTGGGCGTGGACCTGCGCGGCGTCCGCGATCTTCTCGTGCGGGTCGCGGGGCGTGCCGGGAGTGCTGAACACCTTGAACCGGGTCCCGGAGTTGCCGAACGCCCAGCTGGGCAGCTCGATGCTCTGCTTCTCGAGCGCGGCGAGGATGTCGGGGGTGAAGATGCTCACGATGCACGGCCTTCGTTGTCGGTGGCGGGTGTGGCGCTCTCGCCGGCGGCGGCGAGCTGGTCTTCGAGGTGGAACACCTCGGTGAGAGGGGTGGCGGCCTGATCGGGACGGCCGTCGAGGTCGAGGAAGAAGGGGGCCATCTCGGCTTCCCAGCGTGCGGCGACGGGGGAGGCGGCGAGGTAGGCCTGCGCGGCCGCATCGTCATCGGTCTCGTAGTAGCCGAAGAGCACGCCGCCGGCACCGAGGAAGAGGCTGTAGTCGCGCCGGCCGGCGGCCGCGATCTCGCGGAGCATCTCGGGACGCACCGGCGTGTGGCGGGCGAGGTACTCGGACAGCAGCTCGGGCTTCACCTGGAGCTGGAAGGCGACGCGGGTCATGCGATTCCTCTCGGAGGTCCGGCCGGCGCCCGCGGGGAGCGCCGGCCGGAGGGCGACTCAGAAGTCGAAGTCGCCGATGTTGTCGGCGTCGAACACGAACGGGTCGCCCAGCAGGACGACGCCGTCGGCGCCGACGGTGTACTCGCCGAGGTCGCCGGCCTCGAAGGTGTCGCCTTCCTCACCGGTGATGTCACCCGCGATCAGGGCCTGCGCGGCGTAGGCGGCCAGGTAGCCGAGGTCGGCCGGGTTCCACAGCGCGAAGGCGGTGACGGTGCCGTCCTCCACGTACTCGCGCATCTGGTTGGGCGTGCCGAGGCCGGTCAGCGCGACCTGGCCCTTGAAGTCGGACGTCGACAGGTAGCGCGCCGCGGCGGCGATGCCGACCGTGGTGGGCGAGACGATGCCCTTTAGGTCGGGGTGGGTCTGCAGCAGCGCGGCCGTCTTGTCGAACGACGTCTGGTCGTCATCGTCGCCGTAGACCGTCTCCACGATCGTGATGTCGGGGTACTCGCTGGCGACGTACTCCTCCATCAGCTCGATCCAGGCGTTCTGGTTCGTGGCGTTGGCCGAGGCGGAGAGGATGGCGATCTCCCCGGCGCCGCCGATCTGCTCGGCGATGAGGTCGATCTGCACCTTCGCGATGCCTTCGGAGTCGGCCTGGTTGATGAACAGGTCGCGGCAGTCGGTGTTGGTGTCGGAGTCGAAGGTGACGACCTTGACGCCGGCGTCCCTGGCCTCGTTCAACGCGTCGCAGATGGCCTGCGGGTCGTTGGCCGAGACGACGAGGGCGCCGACTCCCTGCTGCGTGGCCGTGTTGATGTAGCTGACCTGAGCGTCGGGCGTGGCCTCGGCCGGGCCGACCTCGGAGAACGTGCCGCCGAACTCCTCGACGGCCTTCTTGCCGCCCTCACTGGACGTGTCGAAGTACGGGTTGCCGAGGTTCTTGGGCAGGAAGGTGATCGAGGCGTCCGACCCGTCGCCGCCGCCGTCTCCTCCGCCGTCGGTGGAGCCGGCGCAGCCGGTGAGTGCGACCGCCGCCGCCACCGCGAGGGCGGCGAAGGCGGTGACACGCTTGCGTGCAAACGTCATTGTTCGTTCCTTTCGTCGGGAGATGCCGCGGATGCGGCGTCCATCGGTGCCTTCGTCGCTGTGGCGGCACCGGCGGGGGGTCTGCCCGGTCGGCGGCGTGCCTTCTGCAGCCAGGCCAGGAAGCTTGCGGCCACCACCGAGATCACGAGGAGCGTGCCGGTGATGATGTTGATGACGTCGGAGGTGACGTTCACCAGGCGGAGTGCACTCGCGAGCGCTCCGATGAGGAAGGCGGCGGCGATGACGCCGTAGATCTTGCCGCGACCGCCGAACACCGACACGCCGCCGAGCACGACGGCCGCGATGACCTGGAGCTCGAGGCCGGTGGCGTTGTCGCCGCGGGCGCTGCCGTAGCGGAGCGTGTAGAAGATGCCGGCGAAGGCGGCGACCGCACCGGAGAGCACGAACAGGACCAGCTTCGTGCGCTCGACGTGCACACCGGAGAAGTGGGCCGCGTCCTTCGACAGACCGATCGCGTACACCCCGCGGCCGAACGGCGTGAAGTGCAGCAGGACCGAGAAGACCGCGACGAGCACGAGGAACGGGATCGTGATGACGGGGATGGGGGTCCCGGCGATCTTCGCCTTGGCGAGAGCCGTCCACAACTCCGGGAAGTCGGTGACGGCCGCCGTGCCGAGCAGCCCGACGGCGAGGCCGCGAAAGAGCGCGAGTGTGCCGATCGTGACGGCGAGGGATGGCAGGCCGACCACGGTCACGAGGAAGCCGTTGAACGCTCCGCCGACCACGCCCACGACGAGGGCGGCCAGGGCTGCGAGCTCGAACGGGATCCCGGCCTGCACCAGAGCGCCGGTGACGACGCTGGACAGCCCGACCATGCTGCCCACCGAGAGGTCGATCTCGCCGGTGATCATGATGAGGGTCATCGGCAGGGCGATCAGCAGGATCGGGGCGATGTCGAGCAGCAGGTAGGTCAGCGTGATGGGCTGTCCGAACCCGCGGATGCTGGACGCCGAGACGATCGCGACGAGCAGGAGCAGACCCACGATCGCGGCCTCGCGGGTGAGCAGGAGGCGACGCCACAGGGGCTTGTCGTAGTCGCGGATGACGCGGGTGGTCGCGGTGGCGGTCGCGGTGGTCATGATTCGTCCCTCGCCTCGATGAGCCGCCGTCTCTGCCGCACCGCGAGCACGCGGTCGAGCACGATGGCGCCGATGATGAGCAGGCCGACGACGGCACGCTGCCAGAAGTCGGGGATGCCGAGGATCGGCAGCGCCCGGTTGATGGTCAGCAGGAGGACGGCGCCGATCGCCGCACCCCAGACCGAGCCGATGCCGCCGGTGATCGCGACGCCGCCGATGACGGCCGCGCCCACCGCGTCCAGCTCCCATCCCGCTCCCGCCTGGGAGTTGATGGTGCCGTAGCGGGCCGCGTAGAAGACGCCGGCGAGTCCGGCGAGGGCCCCCGACAGGACGAACGCGGTGAGCACGCGGCGGGTGACACGCAGGCCGTACAGCTCGGCCGCCGCCGGGTCGGAGCCGATCGCGTAGAACTCCCGGCCGCCGCGGGTGTTCTTCATGTACCAGGCGGCGACGGCGAGCACGAGGACCGCGACGATCGCGAGGATCGGGATGCCGAGGAGCTGGCCCGTGCCCAGAGCCAGGAAGTCGCGCGGCATGTCGGACGCGTTCACGCGGTCGCTGCCGGTCCACAGCACGTTGATGCCGCGGTAGGCGTAGAGGGTGCCGAGGGTGATGACCATCGCCGGCACCTTGGCGTACGCGACGAGGGCGCCGTTGATGAGGCCGAGGAGGGCGCCGAGCACCACGGCGGCGACCACGACCAGCACGATCGGGATGCCGGGGATGTCGATGAAGAGTCGCCCGGTCAGGTACGCGGTCAGTCCCATCACGGACCCCACGGACAGGTCGACGTTGCGCGTGATGAGGACGATGGCCTGTCCCACCGCGACGAGCACGAGGATCGAGGGCGTCAGCAGCAGGTCGCGCCAGCCGTCGGCGCTGAACAAGAACTTGGGGTTGTTGAGGGTCGCGGCGGTCACCACGAGCACGAGGGCCAGGAGGATGCCGAACTCGCGGGCTCTGCCGAGACCGGAGATGCGCTTGGTGAGCGCGGAGACGGGGATGGCGGTGGTCACGAGCTGAGCTCCGATGCGTGCGTCGCGGCGAACATGACGTTCTCGGAGGTGGCCTCCGAGCGGGGGATCTCGGCCGTGATGCGACCCTCGCGCATCACGAGCACGCGGTCGGCCATGCCGAGGACCTCGGGCAGCTCGGACGAGATCATCAGGATCCCCATGCCCTGACCGGCGAGCTGGGACAGCAGACGGTGCACCTCGGACTTGGTGCCGACGTCGATGCCGCGGGTGGGCTCGTCGATGAGGAGCACCTGCGGCTGCGTCGCGAGCCACTTCGCGAGCACGACCTTCTGCTGGTTGCCGCCGGAGAGCGTGGCGGCGACGGTGTCGAGCGCGTGCGTCTTCACCTCCAACCGTGAGGCCCACTCCCGGGCGGCACGGTTCTCCATCGCCGTGGTGAGCAGGCCGAGGCGGGCGAGGCGCCGACGGATCGCGAGGGTGATGTTCCCACCGACGCCGGCTTCGATGACGAGGCCCTGCTTGCGGCGATCCTCGGGGACGAGGGCGAGCCCGGCGCGCATGGCGTCCACCGGGCGCCGGACGCGGATACGGCGCCCCTTCATGTGCACGCTGCCCTCGCGGTACCCGTCCACGCCGAAGACGGCGCGGGCGACCTCGCTGCGTCCGGCGCCGACGAGGCCGGCCAGTCCGACGATCTCGCCGGCGCGGACGGAGAAGGAGATGTCGTGGAAGAGGCCGGGGCTGGTCAGCCCCTCGACCTCGAGCAACGGTTCGCCGATCGTCGCCTCCTGCTTCGGGAACAGCTCGGACACCTCGCGACCCACCATCTGATGGACGAGCTCGTCCACGGTGGTCTCGGCGATGGCGGAGGTCGCGATGTACGCGCCGTCCCGCATGACCGTCACGGTGTCGCAGAGCGCGAACACCTCGTCGAACCGGTGCGAGATGAAGATGAGACCGCGGCCCTCGTCGCGCAGGCTCCGGGCGATCGCGAACAGACGCTCCACCTCGACGCCGGACAGTGCCGCGGTGGGCTCGTCCATGATGAGCAGCGTGGCGTCGAGGGAGACGGCCTTGGCGATCTCGATGACCTGCTGGTCGGCGATCGACAGGCCCTCGGCGGGACGGTCGGGGTCGATTGTGACGCCGAGGCGGGTGAAGAGGCGCTCGACCTCGTGGCGCATGGCCTTGCGATCGATCCGTCCGAACCGCCCGACCGGCTGGCGGCCCATGAAGATGTTCTCGGTGACGGAGAGGTCGGGGAAGAGCGTCGGCTCCTGGTAGATCACCGCGACGCCCGCGGCCTTCGACTGCGCAGTCGAGGTGAAGTCGACGTCCTCGCCGCGGAAGCGGAAGACTCCGCCGTCGCGCTGGTAGAGACCGGCGACGATCTTCACGAGGGTCGACTTGCCGGCACCGTTCTCGCCGACGAGCGCATGGATGGAACCGGGGTGGACGGCGATGGTGCCGGAGCGCAGGGCGATCACCGACCCGAAGGCCTTCTGGACGTCGGCGAGCTCGAGCACGGGCGCCGTCGTGGGTGAGGACATCATTTCTCTCTCCATTGAGGGAATGAATCGTTTCAAACCCTGATGGAGTTGAGACTAGGGGCTGTGTTGACGCGTGTCAATACGGCGTGAGAGTCTGAGGCGATCCCCGCGGATGAGTCGTTTCAGCGGCGGGAACCGGAGGGAGGGCGCGATGGCCGTCAGTGTGCGGGAGGTCGCCGAGGACGCGGGTGTCTCCGTCGGGACCGTGTCGAACGTGCTCAACCGGCCGGAGAAGGTGGCCGCAGAGACCGTCACTCGCGTACAGGCGTCCATCGACCGTCTCGGGTTCGTGCGCAACGACGCGGCGCGGCAGCTCCGTGCCGGGCGCAGCCGCACGATCGGGCTCGTCGTGCTCGACATCCGGAACCCGTTCTTCGCCGAGGTGATCCGCGGGGCCGAGGAGCGCGCCGACCAGCACGGACTCTCCGTCCTCGTCGCGAACAGCGACGAGAAGCAGGACCGCGAGGCGATGCACCTGGACCTCTTCGAGGAGCAGCGGGTGACGGGTGTGCTCGTCACCCCGGTGGCGGAGTCACTGCCGCGGCTGGTGCGGATGCATGAGCGCGGTACGCACGCCGTCCTCGTCGACCGGGAATCGCAGGATGAGCGGTTCGCCTCCGTCGCCGTCGACGACGTCGAGGGCGGACGCATCGCGACGGAGCACCTGCTCGCGGTCGGCCGTCGCCGGATCGCCTTCGTCGGCGGCCCGGTCGCGCTGCGCCAGGTCTCCGATCGCCTGAGCGGCGCGCAGGCCGCGGCGGCTGCGGCAGGGGTCGGGCTGGAGTTCATCGCGACCTCCGCGCTCACCGTCGAGGAGGGGCGGCGCGCCGGTGCGCAGATCCTCGACCGTGCCGCGGGGGACCGGCCGGACGCCGTCTTCGCGGCGAACGATCTCCTGGCCCTCGGCCTCCTGCAGAGCCTGGTGATGACCGGCGATGCCCGGGTCCCCGAGGACATCGCGCTCGTCGGCTACGACGACATCGACTTCGCCTCGGCCGCCGTGATCCCGCTCAGCTCGGTGCGGCAGCCGGCCGCGCTCATCGGCTCGACCGCCGTCGACCTGCTGCTGCGAGGACAGGACGAGGTGGCGCCGGCGCCGGAGCACGTGCTGTTCCGGCCGGAGCTCGTCGCCCGCCGCTCGACCACCGGGGAGTGACCGCGGTCAGGCCGGCGTCGGCGTGGAGCGCTGGGCGCTGGCGCCCCGCATGATGCGCGCCACGGCGGTGATGAGGAAGAGCTGCCCGGTGATCCCCTCGGCGATGGCCACCGCCTGCACGCCCGATCCGACGGGGACGAGGTTGCCGTAGCCCGTCGTCGTCAGGGCGGTGAACGAGAAGAAGAGCTGATTGCCGAGCGAATCGCTCGCCGCATCGCCGAACAGCGGGGTCGGCAGCAGCAGGGACAGCAGGTTGTAGACGAAGGCGAAGAACATGCCCACGAGGATGTAGGCCGTCACGGCGGCCAGGAGGGCCTCGACGTCGAGGCCTCGGCGGGTGACCTGGTGCGCGATGATGGCCCACGGCGCGACCAGCAGCGCGATCATGGAGGCGGCGGAGAGGGCGACAGCGAGGGCCGGGCTGTACGTGGCGAAGAACGCCGCGAGGAGGGCAGCGATCCCGGCGGCCGAGAGCACGACCCACGACACCCGCTGCACGAGGGCGCGGGCCCTGGTCACGCGGAACACGATCGCGACCGTGACCAGCATCGCCAGGAACGCCCAGGGGCTGGGAACCGTGCCGGGCTGGGCCGCGCACAGTCCGTACGAGACGATGAGGAGGGCGAGCACCGTGGCATAGCCGAGGGCACCGCGCCTCGGGTCGGCCGGGGCGGCGAATCCCGCGCGGACGTGCGCTCCCGATGGCTCGGACATGGCGTCTCCTCTCGCGTCCGCGGGGGCGGGCCCTCGCAACGTGCGGCCAGTATCGCAGGGCGGCCGGCCCGCGCCGGGGAGCGTCCGAGACCGGCGGTTCGTGACCACGCGTCGGACCCGTTATGATGGTGGGGTGCATCCGTGCTCTCGAGCCGGATGCCTGGAGACGTCGCATAGTCCGGCCTAGTGCACCACCCTGCTAAGGTGGAGTCCCCTCACGGGGACCAGGGGTTCAAATCCCCTCGTCTCCGCACGGAGAAGCCCCGACGAGTCCGCTCGCCGGGGCTTTCGTGTTCCCGGACGCGGGCGGGCCCGACGTCCGCGTCACGCCCCCGGCATCCAGGTCGGGTCGGGGGAGAGTGCGGCGGAGATCTTCCGGCTGGCCGCACCGAGCTGCCGCGCCTGCGCCGGTGTGAGGGCATCGAAGACGACGCGGCGGATGAGGGCCTGGTGGGCGGGAGTCGACTCCTCGACCTTCCGATGGCCGGCGTCGGTGAGGATGCCGAGGGTGAAGCGCCCGTCCTCCGCGTCGACTTCGCGTCGGACCCAGCCTTTCGCCTCCAGGCGAGTGATGGCGCGGGAGAGCCGGGACAGCGTGCTGTTCGCGTAGCCGGCGAGGACGCTGAGGCGGAGGGTGCGCTCCGGCGCCGAATCGAGGGCGAAGAGGATCCCGTGCTCGAAGTGGGTGAGCCCGCTGTCCCGCTGCAACTGCGCGTCGAGGGCCGCAGGGAGCCGTTCGAGGAGCGTCGCGAGTGCCGACCAGACGTCCATCTCTTCGGCGTTCAAGGGGGCGGGGGAGAGCGGCGACATTCCTCCACCGTAGCGGTTGAGCTATGCTCGTCGCTTGCTTGGGAAAGTGAACAGCGGCTAGTATGACTTGCTCAGGCAAGTCATGCGGGAGGTCCGCTGAAGCGAGAGGGAGACGGATGGAACTGGGGCTGCGCGGCAAGAGGGCGTTCATCAGCGGGTCGAGCCAGGGGATCGGATATGCGGTCGCGTCCGCTCTCGCTGCCGAGGGGGTCGATGTCGTGATCAACGGTCGTGACGAGGGACGCGTCGACGCGGCGGTCGCCGCCGTGGCCCTCGCGCATCCCGGTGCGGCCGTCTCCGGGATCGCCGCGGACTTCACCGATCCCGACCAGGTGGCCGCGTTGACGGAGAAGCTCGGTCAGGTGGACATCCTCGTCAACAACGTCGGTCTCTTCGGACTCGCCGACTTCGCGGACATCACCGATGAGGACTGGGCGCGCTACTTCGAGGTGAACGTGATGAGCGGAGTGCGCCTCTCCCGGGCTCTCCTGCCGGGGATGCGGGAACGGGGCTGGGGACGCATCGTCTTGGTCAGCAGCGAGTCCGGCGTGAACGTCCCGGCCGACATGGTGCACTACGGCGTGACGAAGGCGGCGGTGATCGCCCTCGGCAACGGGTTGGCCAAGCTCACCCGCGGCACCGGCGTGACGGTCAACACCGTCCTGGGTGGCCCGACCTACTCGGAGGGCGTCGCGGCGAGCGTCGCCGCCGTCGCAGCAGCCCAGTCCGTCTCCGTGGACGTGATGAAAGAGGCGATCATCGGACAGAACACGACCACACTCCTGGAGCGCTTCCTCGATCCGACCGAGGTCGCGGACCTCGTCGTCTACCTCTCCAGCGTCCGGGCCTCCGCGACGAACGGCGCCGCGCTGCGGGCGGATGGGGGCGTGCTGACGGCGATGCTCTGACCCGAGCGCGTCACTCGCCGGGGCCCATGGCTTCCGGTATCCTCGCGGGCATGCCTAGACCCACCCAGACGCCGCAGCGCGAGGCCTTCGGCTCGCGGAACGTGTTCATCCTCTCGGCGATCGGCTCGGCCGTGGGTCTCGGGAACATCTGGCGCTTCCCGTACGTCGCCTACGAGGGCGGCGGCGGTGCGTTCCTCATCCCGTATCTGTGTGCGTTGTTGACGGCCGGCATCCCGCTGCTGTTCCTGGACTACGCGATCGGCCACCGGTTCCGGGGCTCCGCGCCGCTCGCGTTCCGACGCCTGCACCGGGCCGCCGAACCGCTGGGGTGGTGGCAGGTGCTGATCTGCGTCGTCATCGCGGTGTACTACGCCGTGATCGTCGCCTGGGCCGGCATGTACACCTGGTTCTCGGCCCAGCTCACCTGGGGAGCGGGCAACGAGAACGACTTCTTCTTCGTCGACTTCCTGCAGTCGGCCGATGTCGCGGAGGTCGGTCTGTCCGGGGAGTTCGTGCCGCAGGTGGGCCTCCCGCTGATCGCGGTGTGGCTGATCGTCATCGTCATCATGGCCCTCGGCGTCAAGCGCGGCATCGGGCGCGCCAACATGATCCTGATGCCGCTGCTCACCCTCATGTTCGCCGTGCTCGTGGTGCAGGCCCTCTTCCTCCCCGGCGCCCTGGACGGTCTCAACGCCTTCTTCACGCCGAACTGGGAGGCGCTCGCCGACCCGGCCGTGTGGGCCTCCGCCTACGGGCACATCTTCTTCTCGCTGTCCGTCGCGTTCGGGATCATGGTGACCTACGCGTCCTACCTCAAGCGCAAGACCGACCTCACCGGCTCGGGCCTCGTGGTCGCGTTCGCCAACTCCGGTTTCGAGATCCTCGCCGGCATCGGCGTGTTCGCGGCCCTCGGGTTCATGGCGCAGGCGCAGGGCACGGATGTCTCCGGCGTCGCGACCTCGGGCATCGGCCTCGCCTTCGTCGCGTTCCCGACGATCGTGTCCCAGGCGACCGGCGGGTCGATCATCGGCGTGCTGTTCTTCGGCGCCCTCGTCTTCGCGGGGATCACCTCGATGATCTCGATCCTGGAGGTGATCGTCGCGGCGCTGCAGGACAAGCTCGGCTGGGCGCGGGTGCGCACCACCCTCGTCGTCTCGATCCCGCTGGCGATCATCTCCGCCGCGCTGTTCTCCACCACCACCGCGCTGTCGGTGCTCGACACCACCGATGCGTTCGTCAACGCCTTCGGCATCATGGCGGTCGCCCTCGTCGCGGTGATCGTCGTGGCCTGGGTGCTGCACAAGCTGCCGCAGCTGCAGGAGCACCTGAACCGCCGTTCGAGCTTCCGCGTCGGCCTCCTCTGGCGCCTGCTCGTGGGCGTGCTGGCCCCGCTCGTGCTCGGGTACCTGCTGATCACCGAACTCCTGACGAAGATCGCGGAGCCGTACAGCGGCTACCCCGGCTGGTTCCTCGGCGTGTTCGGCTGGGGCATGGTCATCGCGTTGGTGGTCGGCGGAGTACTGCTGTCGCTGGTGCCGTGGAGCAGGCGCTCCCGCGCCAAGGACGACGTCGGCTACGACGACTTCCTGGACCAGGAGGAGTACGCCGCCGATCCGGAGACGACGAGCATCGCCGTCCCGGCCGCGCAGACGAAGGGAGCGGGGGCATGACCACCACTGCGATCGTCATGATGATCATCGCCATGGTCACGGTGTGGGGCGGCCTCATCGCCGCCGTCGTGAACCTCGCTCGGCACCCCGAGGTGGAGGACGCCGAGCCGGCGGTGCCGACCGAGCTCTGAGCTCCGACCCGATCGCATCGGACCGGGACGATCGGGTACCGGGAGGGCTGCGGCGAAACGATGGTGGGGAAAGGAGGACCCCCGTGATCGGCACGCTCAACGCCCTGGTCGACCTCGTCGACGCGGACAGCGGTCAGGAGATCGACGTCGCCGCGTTCGCCCGCGCGCACGGCACCACCGAGTACCACCTGCGTCGGATGTTCTCGGCGCTCGCCGGGATGCCGTTGACCGAATACGTGCGGCGTCGTCGGATGACGCTCGCGGGTGCGGAGCTCGCCGCCGGTGCACCGAGTCTGCTCGATGTCGCCGTTCGGCACGGCTACGGCTCGACCGAGGCGTTCGCCCGGGCGTTCCGCGCCGTGCACGGCATCGGGCCGGCGGACGCGCGTCGGCACGGGGGTCCTCTCCGCACACAACCCACGCTCCGGTTCCGCCTGAGCGTCGAAGGGAGCACTCCGATGGATGTCACCATCACCCACCGCCCCGCATTCGCCCTCGTCGGTCATGCCGCGGAGGTCCCGCTCATCCACGTCGGCGTCAATCCGCACATCCAGGCGCACATCGCCGCCATCCCGCCGGAGGAGCACGCCCGCCTCAAGGCGCTCGGCAACGAGGAGCCCGCGGGCATCCTCGCCGTGACCGCCGACATCGATCCGGATGCCCCGGAGGGGACGCCGCTGACCTACCTGCACGGGGTGGCCGTGCGCGACGACACCGCGGTTCCGGACGAGCTCGACACCCTGCGCGTGGCGGAGGGCACGTGGGCCGTGTTCGGCGCGAGCGGCCCGTTCCCGGAGACTCTGCAGAATCTGTGGGCGGCGACGGCGACCGAGTGGTTCCCGTCGAACCCGTGGCGGCTGCGACCCGGGCCCTCGATCGTCCGCTACCGGGAGTTCACCGGCGACACGGCCTCCTGTGAGCTCTGGCTCCCCGTCGAGCAGAGCTGACCGTGGATCGGGTCGGGCCCGTGGGGCTCGACCCGATGTCGGTGCCCTGGGGCACACTGACCGCACGACGACGAAGCGGGGGCAGGCCATGACGGCGACCGATCCGAAGAAGACGCTCGATGCGTACCAGGCGAAACGGGGGACCTTCCGGATCCTCGACGTGCCGCCACTGACCTATCTGATGGTCGACGGCGCCGGCGATCCGAACACCGCGCCGGCGTTCTTCGACGCGGTCGCGGCCCTCTACCCGCTGGCGTACACGCTCAAGTTCGCCAGCCGTGCCGAGCTCGGCGTCGATCAGGTCGTGATGCCCCTGGAAGGCCTGTGGCACGCGCCGGACATGGCGTCCTTCACCACACGACGCGACAAGTCGACCTGGCTCTGGACGCTGATGATCATGGTCGGCGACCACGTCACTCCCGTCCTCTTCGACCGTGCCGTCGAGACGGTCGCGGCGAAGAGCGCGAAGAAGGGGGAGGAGCTCCCGGCGCTGGCCGCGGTCCGGCGGGAGGTCCTCGACGAGGGTCTGTGCGTGCAGACGCTGCACGTCGGACCGTTCGACGATGAGGGCCCCGTGCTGGAGGAGCTGCACGAGCGGTTCGTCCCGGAGAACGGGTTGCGGATGCGCGGTCGGCACCACGAGATCTACCTCAGTGACCGTCGCCGGACGGCCCCGGAGAAGCTGCGCACCATCCTGCGGCAGCCGGTGGAGCCGATCACCTGAGCGCTTCCGCACCGCGCGTCCGGAAAGCAACCCCCTGATTCCGACCGCCCGCGGCGGATACTCTTCGAGCATGAGCACCGTCAAGCATGCGGCGCGCGTGGCGAAGGACTCCACCGCGTTCCGGCGGACCGCCCGCGCGGGTTTCGTCGTCCTCGGCGTCATCCACATCATCATCGGCGCGATCGCCATCACGATCGCCGCGGGCGGGTCGGGTGACGCCGACCAGGACGGCGCGATGGAGCAGGTGCGCAACAACCCGGTCGGGGGACTGCTGCTGCTCGCGATCGCCGTGGGCCTCCTCGCGCTCGCCGTGTGGCAGGTGGCGAGCGGGTTCCTCGCCGCCGACCCCGCCGAGACGAAGAAGTGGGGCAAGCGTCTCAAGCTCTTCGGCATCTCCGGCACGTACCTCGTGATCGCCGGACTGGCGCTCATCTACGCCGTGGGCGGCCGGGCGGAGTCCTCCGACGCCTCGAAGACCCTGAGCCAGGTGGTCCTGTCCGCGCCCGGCGGGGTGGCGCTGCTCGTGGTGATCGGTCTCAGCGTCATCGGTGTCGGCATCGGCTTCATCGTCGGCGGGGTCATGCGCTCCTTCCGCAAGCTCATCGACGTGCCGACCGGAGCCGCCCGTGCCGGAGTGATGGCCCTCGGCATCGTGGGCTACATCGGCAAGGGCATCGCGGTGGGAGTCACCGGCGTGCTGTTCGTGGTGGCCGCTGTGACGCAGGATCCGGAGCGCGCCGCGGGGCTCGACGCCGCCCTGCACAGTCTCCTCACCCTGCCGTTCGGCCGCCTCATCCTCGGGGCGGTCGGCGTCGGCTTCGCGCTGTACGGCGCCTTCTGCATCGTGCGGGCCCGTCTCGCCCGCATGTCGTAGTCCTTCCGCCCGTGCACGACTTCGGAGATCGTCGCCGACGCGCCGCTCGGTAGTCGCACGGACCGGGGAGTCTCGTCCCGTCTCCGAAGCTGTGCCCGCCCGGAGCCGGACCCCGGCCACGCGGAAGATGGGAGACTGGAACGATGAGCGCTTCTCCCGGAGTCGACGTGATCACCCCGCTGACCGAGACCGAGGTGCAGCGGATCCGCGAGGACTTCCCGATCCTGCACACCCGCGTGCACGGCCACCCCCTGGCGTACCTCGACTCGGGCGCGACGTCGCAGCGCCCGGAGTCCGTGCTCGACGCCGAACGCCGCTTCGCCACCACCATGAACGCGGCCGTCCACCGCGGCGCCCACACGCTCGCGGCAGAGGCGACCGAGCTGTTCGAGGACGCCCGCAGCACGCTCGCCCGGTTCGTGGGCGCCGACGACGACGAGATCGTCTGGACCTCGAACGCCACTGAAGCGGTCAACCTCGTCGCCTACTCGCTCTCCAACGCCTCCCTCGGCCGGGGCGGTGCCGCCGCTGCAGGCCTCCGGCTCCGCGAAGGGGACGAGATCGTCACCACCGAGATGGAGCACCACGCCAACCTCATCCCCTGGCAGGAGCTCGCTGCGCGCACCGGGGCCACGCTCCGGGTCATCCCGCTCGACGACGACGGGGCCCTCCGTCTGGATGCGGCCGCGGAGCTCATCTCGGAGCGCACGAAGCTCGTGGCCTTCACCCACGTGTCGAACGTGTTGGGCGTGATCAACCCCGTCGAGACCCTCGTCGCGCTGGCCAGGGAGGTCGGCGCCCTCACGCTGCTCGATGCCTGCCAGTCGGCTCCGCACCTGCCGCTGGACCTCCACGCGCTCGGGGTCGATCTCGCCGTCCTCTCCGGCCACAAGATGCTCGGGCCCACCGGCATCGGCGCCCTGTACGGCCGGCGCGAGGTCCTCACCGCGATGCCCCCGTTCCTCACCGGCGGCTCGATGATCACGACCGTCACCACGACCGAGGCCGAATACCTGCCACCGCCGCAGCGCTTCGAAGCGGGCACGCAGCGGGTGTCCCAGGCGATCGCGCTCGCCGCCGCGGTCGACTACCTCTCCGCGGTCGGGATGGAGCGCATCGCCGCGCACGAGGCTGCGTTCGGGCAGCGACTCGTCGACGGGCTCGGGGCGATCGACGGCGTTCGGGTCCTGGGTGCGGGCATCGAGCTGCCGCGCGTGGGGCTCGCAAGCTTCGACGTCGCCGGGATCCACTCGCACGACGTCGGGCAGTTCCTCGACGACCAGGGCATCGCCGTGCGCGTCGGGCACCACTGCGCGCAGCCGCTGCACCGCCGGCTCGGTGTGACCTCGTCGACGAGGGCAAGCGCCTATCTGTACACGACAGCGTCCGAGGTGGATGCCGTCATCGAGGCGGTCGCCGGGGCGATCGCGTTCTTCGGGAGGGGCGCATGAGCGACCTGCAGAGCCTGTACCAGGAGCTGATCCTCGACCACTCGCGCACGCCGCACGGCTTCGGGCTCCGCGAGGAGATCGCGGCGCAGTCGCATCAGCTCAACCCGACCTGCGGCGACGAGATCACCCTGCAGGTGCATCGCGGCGCCGACGGCGACGTGGAGGCGATCGCGTGGGAGGGGCACGGGTGCGCCATCTCCCAGGCGTCCGCCTCCCTGCTCGCCGAGCTCGCCGAAGGCCTCACCGTGGACGAGCTCGAGGTGCGCATCGCGGCCTTCCGCGAGGCGATGCGCTCCCGGGGCACGATCGAGCCGGACGAGGAGCTGCTCGGCGACGCCGCGGCCCTCGGCGGGGTCTCCCGGTATGTGGCTCGCGTGAAGTGCGCCATGCTCGCCTGGGTGGCGGCCGAGGACGCGCTCACGCGCCTCTGACCTCGTCCGCTCCAGTCTCGGACCGGGAATAGCATCGGGCGGCAGACGTTGGCCCGAGCATGACAACTCTCGGAATCATCGGAGCAGGCAACATCGGCAGCCAGGTCGCCCGAGTGGCGGTGGCCAACGGCTATGACGTCGTGATCGCGAACTCAAGAGGGCCGGAGACCTTGGCGGACCTCGTCGCGGAGCTCGGGCCGCACGCGAAGGCGGCGACGGCGGAGGAAGCGGCCACCGCGGCGGACGTGGCCGTGGTGACGGTGCCGCTGCACGCGATCGATCAGCTTCCCGCCGCACAGCTCGCCGGGAAGATCGTGCTCGACACGAACAACTACTACTTCGAGCGCGACGGGCACATCGAGTCCCTCGACAAGGGCGAGACCACCACGTCCGAGCTCGTGCAGGCGCAGCTCCCGGAATCGAGGATCGCCAAGGCGTTCAACCACATCTACGCCGCGGACATCACGACCGACGGGACTCCGGCCGGTACGCCGAACCGGCGGGCGCTGGCCACCGCGGGTGATGACGCCGAGGCTGTGGCCTTCGTGACCCGCTTCTACGACGAGGCCGGCTTCGACACGGTCAACGTC
Source organism: Microbacterium meiriae (assembly GCF_040686935.1). Classification (NCBI taxonomy): domain Bacteria; kingdom Bacillati; phylum Actinomycetota; class Actinomycetes; order Micrococcales; family Microbacteriaceae; genus Microbacterium; species Microbacterium meiriae. Next base: position 571,769 of record NZ_JBFBMF010000001.1, on the reverse strand, counting down.
GGCCCGCTCAGCGAGTCGTGGCGGGTCGAGCGCGACCGTCCGGCGTACGTCGTCCGGCAGAACGCGGAAGAGCTGACCGCGAACGTCGCGCGGGCGAACCGTCTGCCCTGAGTCGGCTCGCGCCTCCGGTCTGGGATACCAAACTTGGCCAATCCCGGGCCGGGGTGCGAGAATGCCCGGATGGCGGGGGCTGTGGGGGTAGGCGGGGAACTCGAGTCGGTCAGGGTCACGAGGATCCTCCGAGACGACATCGTGCTCGGACGACGCCCACCGGGATCGCGTCTCGTGGAACGGGACATCGCGGCCGAGCTGCAGGTGTCGCGTCTCCCGGTGCGGGAGGCTATCAGGACGCTGGTCGCGGAGGGAGTGGTGGTCGCACGACCGCGGACGTGGGCGGTCGTGCGGGAGTTCACCCATGACGACATCCGCAACTTCGCCGAGGTGCGGGAGGCGATCGAGACCCTCATCTTCGTCTTCGCGGCCGAGCGGCATGACGCCGCCGGGCTCGCACGCCTGCGGGATGCCTATGAGCGCGAGGCCGCGGCGGCGCGGGCAGGAGACGCCGAGACCGCGCGCACAGCGGCGGCCGAGTTCCACGAGATCGCCGTCGATCTGGCGGGCAACGAGATGCTGGGCGAGCTCATCGCGGTGTTCCTGACCCGCCTGCGGTGGCTGTTCGGACAACACGACGATCTGGCGGCGATGGCGGACGAGCACCGCGTCATCCTCGAGGCCGTCGCCGCGCGGGACGTCGAGGCGGTGCGCCGGATGGTCCCCGCTCACCTGGCCAGCGGACATTCGGCAGCCGAACGACGGCTGGCGCAGACCGTGACCGGCTGAGCGCGTCCGTCTGCGAAGACACCCCCACCGCGCGGAAGGCCGGTTGTATCCTTGTCCGGTCGGAGTCGGTCCGGTCTGTTCGCGCTGTCCTGGGGAGCGAGATGCGAAATCTTGCTGTCGTCGTCGGGGGAATCCTCCTGCTCGGCGGTGCTGCGCTCCTCGTCGTGGCCGACCAGGAGCGTGCCGCGGACGTCGCCGCTGTGAAGGCCGAGATCGCTCGGATCGAGGACGTGCTCGACGAGTCGCAGACGGAGAACCTCGCCCTCGCGGAGCGTCTCACCGAACTCCGGTCCCGTATCGCTGAGCAGGACGCCGATCTCTCGGACACGACGGGCTTCCTGCCGTGATGCGCCGGAAACTGGCGGTGACGGTGTCGGTGGCCGTGCTCCTCGCGGCGGCCGTCGTCGCCCGGGCCGACGCGCTGGACCACGAGCGGGCGGAGGCGTTGGCGCAGCTCTCCGTTCTGGCCGACCGATCGCACGACGCCGCGCAGCGCACAGACCACCTGTCCGGCGCCGTCGCGCAGGCCGAGCAGGACACCGCGGATCGGGCCGCCGTGCTGGCCGTGCGTCCCGCGTTCCTCGAGGAGCTCTCGACGCTCGCGGCCGTCCTCCGTGGTGCGGACGGCAAGGTCGACACCGCGGCGCATCTCGCGTCCGCCCGGTCGGCTCAGGAGACGGTGCGCGCCGAGCGCCACGATCCCGACACCGTGGTCGCGGCGACCGCGACGGTCGAGGCGCTCACACAGAAGGTCGGCACCGAGGTCGCAGGGTGGCAGGCATCGCAGGGCGCCGGTCCCGGCGGGCCCGCGTGGACGTCGAGCGGGCCGGACGGCTATGCGCGGGTGCGCGCGGCCCTCGACCGGGTGGGCGGCGGGGGCGTCGGGCTGTACGAGTCGTCGTCGTGTGCGGGCGGCACAGCGCCGGCCTGCGCCAACAGCAACGGCTACATCAAGTACCGTGCCGACATCACAGGGTGGAGCGACGGACGCCTGAACTGGGCGATGGCGCACGAGCTCGCCCACATCCATCAGTTCCGGGTCTGGGGTGCCCTCACCTCGTCCGGCGCCTACGCGACGATGTTCGGCGGCGATCCGGAGTTCCTGGCCAACTGCATGGCCGTCGTCCGCGGCTTCCCGGGTTCGGTCGGGTGCTCCGGCGAGCAGCAGACCTGGGCCTCCGGTATCTGGGTCGGGGTCGTCCGCTAGCCCCGGCCCGACACGGGCTTCGATGTCGGAGGCGTGCGGCATGCTGATCCGGAGCCAATCCGGCCGAGACTGCGCGGCATCGGTACCGGTACGCTCGAGAGAAGGAGGTGCCGGTGGGACGGACTGCGGATGCCATCGCCGAAGGCGTCGCGATCGCGACGGCCGCTGCGCGCCTCGCCGTGAAGAATCACATCCTCATCGGCACCATCGCCGAGGACGGCGTCTTCGACCTCGACAAGTACGTCGAGGATGCGAGGGCTGCGCTCGGGGCGATGGCCGAGGAGTCGGAGGAGGCCGCGGCCACGGTCACGGCCTTGCGCAAGCGCGCCCGCGGTCGGCATTCCGATCCGGTCGGCACGCACGACTACCGCGACCGCGATGTGCGCAATCTCCGGAGGCGGGCGAAGCAGTCGCTCGGCGTCGCGCAGCGTCTGCGCGAGATGATGGACGACCGGCCGCAACTCGAGAGCATCGTCGAGGAGGCGCGCGCGGCGGCCTGGGCCGACGTGCGGCACAACCTCGACCGTCGACTGCGCGTCGAGGGCATGCGCCCCGATCAGGATCCCGACTACGCACGCATGCGTGAGGCGCGGATGCAGGCACTGCGGCTCGTCGACCTGCAGGCGCTTTCCTCGCAGCAGCGGGCCAGGGAGAAGCGGCGGAAGAAGCAGGAGAAGGTGGCCGCGAAGGGGGAGTGAGCCCTCGTTTCGCTTTCCGGTCTCGTCTGTTGTAGGCTGGTCGTCGGCCCGCTGAGCGGTAAAGCACCGCGGGTCCTGCGCCTCTAGCTCAATGGATAGAGCATCTGACTACGGATCAGAAGGTTGGGGGTTCGAGTCCCTCGAGGCGCACACTGTGTTGAGACAGTACGAAAACCCCCGTCGCGGAAGCGGCGGGGGTTTTCGCTGTCCGGGGGCAGGTGCCGCGGTCAGAGCAGGCTGGTGATAGCGGGATCGCGTTCCGCGAGGTCGGCCGCCGTCGCCATGATCGCCGACCGCATCGCGGCGACCGCGACGGCGGGCGTCACGTCGGAGCGGTGGGCGAGGCTGATCGTCCGGGACATCGCGGGGTGGGCGAGACGCGCGGATCGCAGTGCGGGGCGTTCGTACAGCACCATCGCCGGGACCACCGCGACGCCGACGCCGCGCTCGACGAAGCGCAGCACAGCATCCATCTCCGCGCCCTCCAGCGCGAGGGTCGGGGTGAGATCGGCGGCCCGGAAGGCGGCGTCCATCGCGGCGCGCAGTTCGTAGCTCTCGTCGAACTGGATGAGCGGGAGCGTGGCGAGGTGCGCCAGGCTCACGGACGAGCCGTGGGTCACCGGAGGGGCCGCCGCCGACGAGATCACCACGAGCTCCTCGGCGAGCAGCGGGACGTGCGTGAGGCTGACGCCTGCCGGCACCGGACCCTCGGACTGGGTCACGAGGGCGATGTCGACCGCGCCGACCGCGAGTTGTTCGACGAGCAGGCGAGAGCCGCCCTCGGTGAGGTGCAGGTCGATGCCGGGGTGTGCGGCATGGAACGAGCTGAGGGCTTCCGCGACGAGGCTGATGCAGAGGGTGGGCGGGGCGCCGAGGCGCACGCGGCCGCGACGGAGTCCGGCGAGCTCGGCCACCTCGTCGCGGATGGCGTCGGCCTCGGCGAGCATGCGCTGCGCGCGAGGGAGGACCGTCTCCCCGGCCGCCGTCAGGGCGATGTGGCCCCGCGCGCGATGGAACAGCTCGGCGCCGAGCTCGCGTTCGAGGGTCGAGATCTGACGGCTCAGCGACGGCTGGGCGAGGTGGAGGTGCTCGGAGGCGCGGGTGAAGTGGCCGAGGCGGGCGACTTCGACGAACCCGCGGAGCTGCTCGAGGTTCATATCCATAGCGTACCCGCATGGTTTCCAGACGAACTATGCATTGGAGTTATTAGGATCGCCTAACTAGCGTCGAGAGCATGAATGCACCCGAACGTCAGATCTCCACCACGGTCCTCGTGATCGGTACCGGAGGCTCCGGGCTCCGCGCCGCGATCGAGGTCGCCGAGCACGGCGTCGACGTGCTCGCCGTCGGCAAACGTCCGCGGCAGGACGCCCACACGTCGCTCGCGGCCGGCGGCATCAACGCCGCTCTCGGCACGATGGACGCCGAAGACAGCTGGCAGCAGCACGCGGCGGACACGATCAAGGAAAGCTACCTCCTCGCCAACCCCCACACCGTCCAGATCGTCACCCAGGGCGCTGAGCGCGGCATCCGCGACCTCGAGCGCTGGGGCATGGACTTCGCCCGCGAGGGCGACGGCCGCATCTCGCAGCGCTTCTTCGGTGCGCACACCTACCGCCGCACCGCCTTCGCCGGCGATTACACCGGCCTCGAGATCCAGCGGACGCTGGTCGCCCGCGCCGAGCAGCTCGACGTCCCCATCCTCGACAACGTCTACATCACCCGTCTGCTCGTGCGCGACAACGTCATCTTCGGCGCGTACGGCTTCGATCAGGCGGACGGCACGCGCTACCTCATCCATGCGGACGCGGTGATCCTCGCCGCGGGCGGGCACAACCGCATCTGGCGCCGGACGTCGTCGAGGCGTGATGAGAACACCGGAGACTCCTTCCGGCTCGCTGTGGAGGCGGGAGCCCGGCTCCGCGACCCCGAGCTGGTGCAGTTCCATCCGTCCGGCGTCATCGAGCCCGAGAACGCCGCCGGCACCCTCATCTCCGAGGCCGCGCGCGGGGAGGGCGGCATCCTCCGCAATGCCCGGGGCGAGCGGTTCATGGCGAAGTACGACCCCGAGCGGATGGAGCTGTCGACGCGCGACCGTGTCGCGCTCGCCGCCTACACGGAGATCCAGGAGGGCCGCGGTACGGAGAACGGCGGCGTCTGGCTCGACGTGTCGCACCTGCCCCGCGAGACCATCATGACCCGGCTTCCGCGCGTCTATCAGACGATGATGGAGCTGCAGATGCTCGACATCACCGCGGACCCCATCGAGATCGCGCCGACCGCGCACTACTCGATGGGCGGCGTGTGGGTGCGGCCGGACGACCACCAGACCGACGTCGACGGGCTGTACGCGATCGGGGAGGCGTCGAGCGGACTCCACGGCGCGAACCGTCTCGGCGGGAACTCGCTCATCGAGTTGCTCGTCTACGGCCGGATCGTCGGTCAGGCCGCCATGGCCCACGCCGCGGGGCTCGACGCCCAGCGCCGGTCGGCCGATGCGGTCGCCGCCGCTCGTGCCGAGATCGACGACCTCCTCGCCGCGGAGGGGCGCGAGAACGTGCGGGCTCTGCAGCGCGCGATCCGCAACCTCATGACGGAGTACGCCGGCGTGGTGCGGTCGGAGGACGGGCTGAACGCCGGCCTCGCGGACCTCGACATGATCGAGGGGCGGATGGAGGACATCGGCATCCACCCGGACATCGCCGGCTTCCAGGACCTCGCGCACGCGTTCGACCTCAAGGCCTCCGCGCTCGCCGCCCGGGCCACGCTGGAGGCGGCGCGGGAGCGTCGGGAGACTCGCGGATGCCACAACCGCAGCGACTTCCCGGACACCGATCCCACGCTGCAGGTGAACCTCGTGTGGTCCCCGTCCGCCGGCGTGACCCGCGAGGAGATCCCCGCGATCCCCGAGGAGATCGCCGAGCTCATGCGCGACGTCGACACGACCGGCAAGCTCGTCGAGTAGACCCCCGAGACCCCGCTCTCGCGTCGAGACCCCGCCCTGCAGACGTCTGCAGGGCGGGGTCTCGGCGTTAGTCCGGGGTTTCGGGGAGGGAGTCAGTCGACGCCGAGGCCGACGGCCTCGTGATCCGGTTCCGGGTCGTCGCGCTTCGGGGCCTTCGGCTCCTCGCCGGGGGACTTCTCGGTGCTGGGCTCCTCCAGCTCCTCGGTGCTCGGGACCTCGGCCGGGTCCGCGTCCTCCGGGGAGTCCGCCTGCTCGGGCGTCGTCGCCTCGCCCTCCGAGGTGTCGGACGCGGGCGTCGGCGTGGGGGTCTGCGCCTCGGGCGAGAGCTCGTCGTTCGCGGTCGGTTCGGGAGTGCTGTCGGTCATGATCGTCCCTTTCTGCGGTGTCGTGCTCTCAGCCTGCCTCCGCCTCGACACGAGATGAAGGGCCTTGACGCCGACCCGTCGGCCACGCGGTTAATCGCGGTGAACCGGATCCGTGAACTCGGCGTAGCCTGGAGGGGTGACTGCGTACGTCTCGGCCTTCGACCTCTTCTCCATCGGCGTCGGCCCGTCCAGCTCGCACACCGTCGGACCGATGCGGGCGGCACTCGACTTCGCGCGCCGGCTCTCCGGCTCCGGCGAACTCGACCGCATCGCCCGAGTCGAATGCACGCTGTACGGCTCGCTCGGCGCCACCGGCATCGGCCATGGCACCCCGGACGCGGTGGTCGCGGGGCTGCGCGGTCTCGCACCCGAGACCTGTGACCCGGCGGCGGTGCGCGCGGCCTGGTCCGCCTACCCCGAGGGGGAGCCGCTGCGGATCGACGGCGCCCACGCGGTGCCGTTCCGGAAGGACGACATCGTGTTCGCGCCGCGGACCCGCCTCCCCGGTCATCCGAACGCCATGACGCTCATCGCCCGTGACCGGGACGGAACCATCCTGTTCGAGCAGACGTACTACTCGATCGGCGGCGGGTTCATCCGGCGCGAGGGGGAGGAAGCGCAGCTCTCCACCGGCGCCTTCCCGCACCCGTATGCCGATGCCGCCTCGCTGCTCGCCCTGTGTGACGAGCTCGGACTGTCCATCGCCGAGGTCGCCCGCCGCAACGAGACGGCGCTGCGGAGCGAGGAGGAGGTCGCCACCGGCCTCGACGCGATCTGGGATGCGATGTCGGGCTGCGTGGACGCCGGGCTCCACGCCGACGGGGTGCTTCCTGGCATGCTGCAGGTGAAGCGCCGCGCCGGCACGATCCGCGCACAGCTCGAGGCGGTCGAAGCCGAGGGGCACCGAGAGCTGCCCGGCGAGTGGCTCGGCGCGTTCGCGCTGGCCGTGAACGAGGAGAACGCGGCGGGTGGGCGCGTCGTGACGGCCCCGACCAACGGCGCGGCGGGCATCCTCCCCGCGGTGGCGATGTACTGGTGGCGCTTCCTCGCCGACTCGGGGCTCGGCGCCGGGAACGCGGTGACGCCGTACGGGGAGCTCGTCGGCAGCGCGCTGCTCGGGTTCGACGGGGCCCCGCCGTCCGCTCCCGCACTCGACGGGGAGGACGCGGAGATCGCGGAGGCCAATCGTCGCCGGGGCATCCGCCGGTTCCTGCTGACGGCCACCGCCCTCGGGTCGCTGTTCAAGGCCAACGCCTCGATCTCCGGCGCCGAAGGCGGGTGTCAGGCCGAGGTCGGCTCCGCGTGCGCGATGGCCGCGGGTGGGCTCACCGCGGTGATGGGCGGCACGAACCGGCAGATCGAGAACGCCGCGGAGATCGCGATGGAGCATCACCTCGGCCTCACATGCGACCCGATCGGCGGACTCGTGCAGATCCCGTGCATCGAGCGCAACGCGATCGCCGCCTCCACCGCGGTCACCGCCGCACGTCTCGCGCTCCGCGGCGACGGGAGCCACTATGTCTCGCTGGATGCCGTCGTCGAGACGATGCGCCAGACCGGTCTCGACATGTCGACCAAGTACAAGGAGACCAGCGAGGGCGGTCTGGCGGTGAACGTCATCGAGTGCTGACCTCGCCGACCCACCCCCTCTCGTGCGCTCCGGCCCGTTGCGTGCGCATGAAGAGGGGTGGCAGGCACACAGAGGGGTGGGTCGACGGAGGAGGGAAAGGAGAGGCATATGCGGCAGCAGCCGGTCGTCGCGGTGCGGGCGAACGACGAGGCGCCGACCCCGGACGGGGTGTGGCCGACGAACATCCCCGCGGTGGCGCAGGTGCTGCGCGAGGGACTGGATCTGGGACCGGGAGTGACCTTCCTCGTCGGCGAGAACGGCAGCGGGAAGTCCACCCTCGTCGAGGGCATCGCGATCGCGTACGGTCTCTCCCCGGAAGGCGGATCCCGGCAGGCGCAGCACCGGACGCGTCCGACCGAGTCGCCGCTGTCGGACTGGCTGCGCCTCCAACGGGGCGTCGGCGCGCACCGCTGGGGATTCTTCCTGCGGGCCGAGACGATGCACTCGTTCTACACGTACCTCGAGGAGAACCCCTCCCTGCGCGGCGACGTGCCCTTCCACGAGATGAGCCACGGGGAGTCGTTCCTCGCCCTGCTCGACAGCCGCTTCGATGATCCGGGGTTCTACTGCCTGGACGAGCCGGAGGCCGCCCTGTCGTTCCATTCGACTCTCACGCTGATCGCCGTGCTGCAGCGCATCGCCGACGAGGGCGGCCAGGTGCTGTGCGCCACGCACTCCCCGGTGCTCGCGGCGCTCCCGGGCGCCACCATCCTGGAGGTCGGGGAGTGGGGGCTCCGCCCTGCCGCCTGGGAGGACCTCGAGATCGTGAACCACTGGCGCTCGTTCCTCGGGCAGCCGCAGCGGTATCTCCGGCATCTGCTCGACGAGCGAGGCTCCGCCGAGCCGTAGGCTGGCGGGCATGACCGAGCAGAGGGCGCCGAGACGACGCGGGCGCCCGCGCGGCGCCACCGACTCCCGCGAGCGCATCGTGTCCGCGGCCGTCGACGAGTTCGGCGCGCAGGGGTACGACGGCGCCACGGTGCGATCGATCGCCGCCCGCGCCGGGGTCGACTCCGCACTCGTCCACCACTACTTCGGCACCAAGGCCGACCTGTTCGCAGAGGCCGCCGGGATCCCATTGCGCCCCGACCTCGACGTCCCGGAGATCCTCGCGGGGCCGAAGGGCGAAGCGGGGGCCCGGCTCGTCCGCTATGTGCTCGACGCGTTCGAGAAGCCCGACGTGCGCCGCCGCGGGGTGCTGCTCCTGCGCACGGCGATCGGGAGCAGGCTGACGACCCCCCTGCTCGCCGGCTTCCTCTCCCGCGAACTGCTCTCCCGCGTGGCACGACGCCTCGACGTGGAGGACGCCGACCTCCGTGCCGCCCTCGTTGCCTCGCAGATCGCCGGCATGCTCATCGGTCGCTACGTGCTGCAGCTCCCCGCGCTCGCCGGAGCCTCCGTCGACGAGCTCGTGGGCCGCGTCGGCCCCACCGTCCAGCGCTACCTCTTCGACTGACGCCCGCGTCCCCGGGCACGGCTGCGGAGATCTCGGCCGCCGCGCCGGACGGCACGGGCCGGCGACGGCGTGTCGATCCGGCGCTCCGCAGCTGCGCCCACCGAGCCGTTGACGCCCGACGAGGCGAGGCGCATAATTCATCGCATGATGAATAACGCGGCGGTCGAGATCACGCAGCTCCGCGTGCGGCGTGGGGCCGTATCCGTGTTCGACGGCATCGACCTCGCCGTACCCCGCGGGCAGATCACGGGTCTCCTCGGCCCCTCGGGGTGCGGCAAGACCACGCTCATGCGGTCGATCGTCGGTGTGCAGCGGATCGCCTCCGGCGACGTGACCGTTCTGGGTGAGCCGGGCGGTTCGCGTCGGCTCCGGCACCGCGTGGCCTACGGTACGCAGGGCGCCTCGGTCTACGGCGACCTCAGCGTGCGGCAGAACCTCTCGTACTTCGCGTCGCTCCTGAAGGCGCCGAAGGGCGATGTCGACCGGGTCATCCAGGAGGTCGGCCTCGGCGCACAGGCCACGCAGCTCGTCGACGCGCTGAGCGGCGGCCAGGCGACGCGGGTGTCGCTCGCGGTGGCTCTGATCGGCTCGCCGGAACTGATCGTGCTGGACGAGCCGACCGTCGGACTCGACCCCGTGTTGCGGGCGGAGCTCTGGACCCTGTTCCGCCGGCTGGCCGACCGGGGCGTCACGCTCATCGTGTCCAGTCACGTGATGGACGAGGCGGTGCGCTGCGACCGGCTGCTGCTGATGCGGGAGGGGAGGATCATCGCCGACACCACGCCGTCGTCCCTGCTCGCCGACACCGGCACGACCGACGCCGAGGCCGCGTTCCTGGCGCTGATCGAACGCGACAGGGCCGCCGGCGCCGCGACCACCCGGAGGGCGCGGCGAGAAGCGCACGAGCGCCAGGAGGAGGACGCGACATGAACGGCCGCCGGCTGTTCGCGACCGCCGGCCGTGTGCTCACGCAGCTCCGACACGACCCGCGGTCCATCGCCCTGATGCTCATCGCCCCGAGCCTGCTCGTCGGTCTCTTCGCCTGGCTGTTCAGCGAGCAGGACGGTGTGTTCGATCAGTTCGGGGGTGCCATCCTGGCGCTGTTCCCGTTCATCGTGATGTTCCTCATCACGTCGATCACCACCTTGCGCGAACGCCGTTCCGGCACGCTTGAACGGCTGATGACCACGCCGCTCGAGAAGGCCGACTTCATCCTCGGGTATGCGCTCGCGTTCGGGCTGATGGCCGTGCTGCAGGCGGTGATCACGGTGTCGTTCGCGGTCGGGGTGTGCGGGCTCGACGTGGACGGGCCGCTGTGGCAGCTGGGCCTCGTCGCGGTGGTCGACGCACTGCTCGGCACAGCCCTCGGCCTCCTGGCGAGCGCGTTCGCCCAGACCGAGTTCCAGGCCGTGCAGTTCATGCCGTTGCTGGTGTTCCCGCAGATCATCCTCGGCGGGTTGTTCATGCCGCGCGACCAGATGCCCGACGTGCTGTACGCCATCTCCGACTGGCTGCCGCTCAGCTACGCGATCGACACGATCAACGCCGTCACGGCGGGGGACGAAGAATGGGACGTGTTCGGTCCGCTGCTCATCGTCGTGGCCTTCGCGGTCGGCGCTCTGGTGCTCGCCGCCCTCACGCTGCGGCGGCGTACACGCTGAGCCGGAGTCCTGGCCTGGTCAGCGCGCGGCGCGGTTCTTGGTGTGCTTCGTCGGCACGGCGGCCCAGGGGTCCTCGGGCCAGGGGTGCCGGGGATAGCGGCCGCGCATCTCGGCGCGCACCTGGGCATAGGGGCCGGACCAGAACGAGGCGAGGTCGTCGGTCACGGCGAGCGGCCGCCCAGCCGGGGACAGCAGATGGAAGAGGACGGGAACACGGCCGTCCACCAGCCGGGGAGTCTCCGCCCACCCGAAGCACTCCTGCAACTTCACCGCGACGACGGGGCGTGCGGTCGGATCCCCGTCGGGTTCCGGGTAGGTGATGCGGACGCGGGAGCCGCTGGGCACTTCGAGCCGCTCCGGGACGAGGGCGTCGAGGTGCACGGCCTCGGGCCAGGGCAGCAGACGGCGCAGCGCCGAGGACAGATCCAGTCGACTCGCGGGGGTGCCGGATGCGAGAGCCTCGAGCTCCGGCGCCATCCAGGCATCGAGGGCGTCGATCAACCCCGCGTCCGACACATCGGGCCATGGCTCTCCGAGCTCACGTCGGAGCAGCGCGAGTCTGCGGCGGAGGGCCTCCGCCCCGTCGGACCAGGCGAACATACTGAGGCCATCGCGTCGGACGGCTCGGGCCACGGCGTCCCGCCCTTCCGATGCCGCCGCTCGCACCGGCACCGATGAGCGCAGAATCGCACCGATCCGGCGCTCGCGGCGGGCCTGCACACGACCTCCGGCGAACTCGGCCTCCACGCGGTCGCTCATCAGGGGGCCCGCCGCGCGCTCCGCCTGCTCCTCGGTGAGGGTCGCCGCCGTGCGGATGACCGCACCGGAACCGGCGGCCGCCCGGGACGAGGCGCGGGCGACATCGGCCACGGCGAGCCATTCCGAGGACGCGAGGGGACCGCTCACTCCGGCCCGCGTGCCGGAGGCCAGCAGGAACGTGGCTCCCGATCCCGTGTGCTCGACGCGGTGGGCGACACGTTCGGGGAAGGCCAGCGCGATCACGAGACCGACGCCGTCGAGACCCGCGCGGGTGTCCGGTGTCGGATCGGCGAGGCGTTCCAGACGACGCGCGTCCTCGCGCCAGCGACGGGCCTCCGCAGTCCCGCCGCCCCGCAACGCGACAAGAGCGTAGGCGACGTCGGCATCCGGCACGCGCTGATCACCGCCCAGAAGCGCGACGACCTCGGCGGCGAGCCGGCTCCCCACCACGGGGCTGCCGTCCCGTAGCGCCCTGGCCAGCCGGGGGTCGGTCGGGATGCGGGCCAGCACGCGGCCCTCGGCCGTGGCGCGCCCGTCGTCGTCGATCGCTCCGAGACCGCGAAGCACCGCGACGGCGTCGGCGAGGCTGTCGGCTCGCAGCGGTTCGATCAACCGCAGGCCTGCTCCGCCCGGGGCACCCCAGCACGCCAGGAGGAGGGCGGCGCCGGTGAGGTCGGCCGTCGCGATCTCCGGGGACGGACGCGCGGGAGCCGCCGCGTAGGCGCGCTCGTCCACACACCGGACGACGATGCCGGGGCCCTGACGCGTCGCGCGCCCGGCACGCTGCACGCACGAGGAACGGGAGGCGGCGGTGGTGACCAGACCCGTCATGCCGCGGGCGGCGTCGCGCTGCGGCTGCCGGGACAGACAGCTGTCCACGACCATCCGCACACCCGGCACCGTGATCGACGACTCGGCGAGCGAGGTGGCGACGATGATGCGGGGCACGCCCCCCGGTGCACGACCGCGGGTCACGGCATCCTGTTCGGCCGGCGGGATCTGGCCGTGCAGCTCCCGCACGTCGAAGGCGCCGTTCAGAGTGCGGACGCGTCGGGCGATCTCCGACACCTCGCGAGCGCCCGGGGCGAACACGAGCACGTCGGCTTCGGAGTCTTCGCGGACCAGCTCGGTGGCGGCGGAGGCGGAGACACTCGCGATGTGGTCGAGGAAGCCGCGGGTGACTCCCCGTTCGTCGAGGCGGGGCGTGGGACTCGGAGCCCAGCGCTCGGTGAGGGGGAAGGCCGGGACGTCATGGTCGACGATCGGCGCGGGGGACTCGGCGGTGCCGATGACGGCGGCGAGCCGGACAGCGTCGAGGGTGGCGGACATCGCGACGACGACGAGGTCATCCCGCAGCTCCCGTACCTCCGAGAGCAGGCCGACGAGGAGGTCGGTCTCGAGGGCACGCTCGTGCACCTCATCGATGATGACCGCACTCACGCCGTCGAGTCCGGGATCGTCCAGCAACCGTCGCAGGAGCACGCCGGCGGTGACGAACTCGACCCTCGTATCCGGCCCGGCTGTGCGCTCGCCGCGGACGGTGAAGCCCACCCGGGATCCGAGCGGGGAGCCGTCGAGGTGTGCGAGTCGGCGGGCGGCGGCACGCGCGGCGACCCGGCGGGGTTGGGTGACGATCACGCGGTCGGTGGTTCGTGAGGCGAGGAGCGGCGGCACGAGGGTGGTCTTGCCCGTGCCCGGCGGCGCGGTCACCACCACGGATCCGCTCGCGTCGAGGGCTGCGGAGAGCTCGTCGAGGGCGCCGGCGAATGACAGGCCGGCACCGATGGCGGCGAGGTCGAAGGCAGCGCGGGTCACCCGTCCAGTCTGCCCGGTCGATCGACGCCCGGAGCCGTTCGCAACTCAGGAGATCCGGGGGGATTCGGCGCACAGAGAGGGATCGGCGCGTCCGTGCCTGCCGATCTCCTGAGTTGTGAACCGGCAGAGGCGGTGCCCGACGACAGACAGCGGATGCCGCGACCGAGTCGGTCGCGGCATCCGCTGTCCTGTGCTGCCTACTCCGCGTCGGGAGCCGGGGGAGCCGGTGGCGGCGGGGTGGTCGGTGCGGGCGTGCGCGGCGCGGGGGCCGGTGCGGACGCTTCGGCGACTCCGGCTCCGAAGCCGCGACCGACGGCCTGCCCCTGGATGATTCCGGCCAGGTCGAGGCCTGTGGCGGAGTGCACGCTGTCGAACACCGAGCGCATGGCTTTCGCGCTGTCGGCGCCCACGACGTTCGACGCGCCGTCCTCGGCGGACCCGCCGACGATCGAGACGCTGCCGATGGCGGCGTAGCCCTTCGCGAACTCCGACATGATCGACGGCAGCACTTCCAGCACGCGCTGCGAGAGGAAGGCATCCTGGTTGGAGGCGATGGCCTTGGCCTCGGCCTCGACAGCGGCTGCACGGGCCTCACCCTCGGCGCGGATCGCCTCGGCCTCGGCGTTGGCGCGGAGGCGACGGGCCTCGGCCTCGGCTTCGGCCTGGGCGCGCAGAGCATCCGCGTCACCGGTGGCCTTCGCGATCGCGGCTGCAGCCTCACCGTCGGCGCGTGCCTTGTCGGCCTGCGCCTGCTGCTCGGCGATGCGGGTGCGCGCCTCGGCTTGCTTGACCTGCTCGATCGCCGCCGCCTCGGCCGCCCGCTCACGCGTGTAGAGCTCGGCCTGCGCGCGGGTCTCCGCCTCGTACCGCTGGGCGTCCGCGACGCGCTTGACGTCGGCGTCGAGCTGCGCCTGCTTGTTCTCGGCCTGCTGCTGCAGCACGGCCTGCTCGGCCTGGGCGCGGGCGAGCTGCTCGGCCTGCTCCGCCTCGGCGCGGGCCCGGCCGATGCCGGCGTTGGCGTTGGCGGTGTTGGTGTCGAGAGCGGTCTGCTCGACGAGGTTCGCCTCCTGGTTGGCGATGTTCTTCTGGTTGATCGCGCGGTCGGCGTTGGTCTGCGAGATCTCCGCGGCCTGACGCTTCGCCTGGATCTCCGGCGCACCGAGGGACTGGATGTAGCCGACCTTGTCGGTGATGCCCTTGATCTGGAACGAGTCGAGGATGAGTCCCTGCTCGGCGAGCTCCTGGGAGACGTCGGCGGCGATCTGGTCCGAGAACTTCTTGCGCTCCCGCATGAGCTCCACGACGGAGAGCGTCGCGACGATGCCGCGCAGGGCGCCCTCGAGCTGCTCGGTGGTGAACTGCTCGATGGCCTTGTCCTGGGAGGCGAAGCGCTCGGCGGCCCGGCGCACCAGCAGCGGGTCGGAGCCGATCTTGACGATGGCGACGCCGTCGACGTTGAGCGTCACATTGTCGAGCGACTGGGCCTCGGCGTTGAGCGACACCTGCCGTGAGCGGAGGGAGATAATCTCGTGGCGCTGGGTGATCGGGTTGACGAGCGACTTCCCGTTCACGATGACCGTGACGGGCGATTCCGACATCTCGGAGCTGCTCGTGCCGTCGGCGCCGATCACGGCACGCTGCACCTTCTGCTTGCGTCCGGAGATGACGAGCGCTTCGTCGGCGCGAGCCACCTTGATCCAGCTGCGGGCGAACAGCAGCAGGATCAGCAGGACGACGATCGCGGCGACGACCGCGATCCCGATGACGATGAGGATGCCGACGATTCCGGCGATCTCCATGGATGACCTCCCTGGTTCCCCCCGAGGGGGCGGTCCGATATGCCCACGGTCGATGTGGGCGTGCGCAACCCACCCTGCCAGAAAAGAGACGCCCGCCACCGCGTCGGGCGCCATCATGCCGGTATCGGTGGGCGTTCCTCCCGCCGCCCTGCCTGTGGAGGAGGGGAGCGGTCAGCGGGTGCGGAGTTTCTCCGCGAGGTCGCGCAGCAGGCGCAGCTCCTCGTCGTCGAGGCGTGACATCCGGTCGGCGATCGACCGGCCGTGCACGGTCGCGAGCGCACGGAAGGCCCGGGCGCCCTCGTCCGTCGCGCGGATCAGGGCGCCGCGGCCGTCGTCCGGGTCGGCGCACTTCGCGACCAGTCCCCGCGTCACCATCCGGTCGACGAGGCGGGAGACGCTCGGCTGGCTGATGAGCATGTTGGCGGTGATGTCGCGCAGGCGGGCGGTCATCTCCGGCGAGCGCGTGACGGTGAGCAGCACGTCGTACTCGGCCTGCGTGATGTCGCCGGTGTCGAAGTCGGCTGCCATCTCGGTGAACAGTTCGTGCTGCGCGCGGAACAGGCTTTCCCAGGCCTCCAGCGCGAGCTTCCGATCGGTCATCCTCACAGAGTACCGGGCGCAGTAAAGGGCCGGTCGGAGAGGCTCCCGACCGGCCCTTGTCCCTTGCACCAAGAGTGTCCTGCAATCACATGCGGTGGATGCCACAGCAAACATTCACCGTGCGATCACTGTATAACGACGAGGTAACGAATGCAACGGTTTGATCACAAATGGCAGACCCCCGCGACGATGGTCCGCGCATCGCCTCAGCCGATCACATCGCGGCGTCGCAGCGCCCAGGCGCTTCCGGCGACGAATGCGACGTTCACCGCCCAGAGCGCCACGGCGCCGCGGGGATCGAACCCCTCCGCGAGCGGAGCCTGGTGGAACGCCCAGGAGTACGGTGAGATCGCCCGGAGCCACTCGGCGTCCTCCACCTGGTTCGCGATCGCGTTGAAGGCGTACCCGGCGACGGCGATTCCCGCGCCCCCTGCGACAGCCCAGGAAGTGCGGCCGAAGAGAGCGCCCAGCAGGAGTGCGGCGCTCCCCGAGAGCATCGTGAGGCCGACGAAGACGACGGTGGTGTCGATGATGCGGATCGGATCGATGTCGAGCTGTGCCGAGTCGTTGAGCAGGGCGACGACAGCGCCCGCGAACACGCCCAGCCACGCGAGCCGGGCGAGGATGGCGAAGGCGGACGCGATCGCGTATCCGACCCGTCCCACACCGTGGGCCAGGTCGAGTTCGAGGCGCCCTGACGCCTCCGCGCCGGCGATGGCGCCCGCTCCCCAGGACGTGCCTGCGATGGTCAGGAGGAGGAAGCCGATGAGGCCGTAGAAGGTGCCCTGGGCGTAGCCCGCCCCGGTGCCGATCTGGTCGTAGCCGAGTGCTCCCACGAGCTCCGGGGGCAGGCTGTCGATGATCTGCTGCATCTGCCCGTTGCCGCCGATGCTCGGGAACAGCGGCAGGTACAGGAGCAGCACCGCCGCGACGCCGATGGTCCAGCCCACCGTTCCGCGCCAGCTTTCGCGGAGAGCGCGCCGGAAGATGGGAAGCGCGTCACGCATCGCCCTCACCTGCCTCGAGACGCGAGGAGTCACCGTAGAGCCGCAGGACCGATTCCTCCAGGTCTGGTTCCTCGATCGCGAGGTCGAGGACGTGGTGCTGCGCCAGCACCTTCACCAGCGGGTCGATGGCACCTTCGACGGTGGCATTCACCTGCACGATGTCCGTCTCGCCGCGGACGTCGAGCTCGGAGATCTGCGGCAGTGCACCGAGTTGCTCCCGGATCAGGGTCGCTGCCGTCGTATCGAGACCGACGCGTACGCGCCGGATCGCGCCGAGTCTGAGTGAGGCCACATCACCCTCCGCCACGACCCTCCCTCGACTGAGGACGGCGACGATGTCGGCCGTCTGCTGGATCTCACTCAGCACATGGGAGCTCAGCAGCACGGTCTGGCCGCGATCTCTGGCTTCGGTGACGAGGTGGAGGAACTCTCTCTGGACGAGCGGGTCGAGCCCGCTGGTCGGCTCGTCCAGCACGAGCAACGGCGGTTCGTGCATGAAGGCTTGGACGATCCCGAGCTTCTGCTTGTTGCCCTTCGAGAGCGCGCGCACCGGTCGACTCAGATCGAGGTCGAGTCGGTCCGCGAGGCGGTCGATCGTGCCGGGGTTCACCGGGCCGGACACCTCGGCGTAGAAGTCGAGCATGCGGCGTCCCGTCGTGCGGTCGTCGAGTCGGAGCTCGCCGGGGATGAAGCCGATGCGTCGTCGGAGGGCCGGGCCGCCGCGGCGCGGGTCTTCGCCCAGGACCCGGATAGAGCCCGACGTAGGGCGGATGATGTCGAGGATCATGCGCAGCGTGGTGGTCTTTCCGGCGCCGTTAGGGCCGATGAGCCCGAACACGGTGCCGGGATCGACGCGGAGATCGATGGAGTCGACCGCTGTGTGCCGACCATACTGTTTGCGAAGGTGAGTGAGTTCGATGGCAGGGGTCATGGCCCTGCTCCTTTCGGAGGGTGAAGGGGACCAGGTTCGGAGATCTCGTCAGCGGGGAGGATCCGGGTCCTGATTCGGGTCGTTCTCGCCCTTGTCCGAGGAGGGCCCGCTGCTTCTGGCGAGCGCTTCCTTCGCGGCGACGAGCAGATGGTCGTCGGCGTAGAGCCCGTGCGTGTAGAGCTCCAGCACGGGAATGGTCGACCGTTCCAGCAGCGATGTCGTCAGCGTGCTCTCTCCGAAGGCGCGCGCGAGGTGCCGCCGCAGGATGACGGGACCGAGACCGTAGAGGGTCATATACACCGCGGTGGCTTCCAGGTCGGACTGCTCGCGCATCGTGCCCGCGGCGATCTGTTCGCGCAGCATGTCTCTGGTGCTGGCGAGGAACATGTCGAAGAGATGGTCGGACGCGGCGGAGTCGTCGAGAAGCATCCGGGCGAGGTAGTCCAGTGCGACATTGCGACCCTCTAACGAGTCCAATGCCTCCCGCATCAGGCGCGCGGCGTCGGCACCCGTCATGCCGTCTCGCTCGGCGAGGAAAGTGCTCACGACGTGCGCGTCGCACACGTCGCGCAGTCCTTCCTTGCTTCCGAAGTGGTGCAGGATCAGCGCCGGGCTCACGCCCGCATCCTGCGCGATCTGCCGCAGACTCGTGCCGTCGAATCCGCGCTCGCTGAACCGGACGATCGCGGCGTCGCGAATGCGCGCCCTGGTGGTGAGGTCGTCGGCTCCTGAACGCATAGTCAGCATGCTAAACGAGCGTTCAGTCCGGGGCAAGAGTCAGGTCATCTCCGTTCCGTCGGTCTCGCAGACCGAGCGTCTGAGGTGGCGATGGATGTGGTCATCGCCGACGCGACGCGGGGAGATCGATCGGCCCCGTGACCGACAACTCGTCCTCCCAGACCTCGATCCCGCTGACCTCGGGAAGACGTGCTCTCGTGAAGACCGGGTCCAGCCCTTCTCGTCGTTGCTGGGTGTAGTCCTTCAACAGCTTGAAGGCGATTCCGGACAGCAGCGCGATCGCGACGAGGTTGACGAGGGCCATGAATCCCATCGCGCCGTCGGCGAAGTTCCACACGACATCGGCGGAGACGAGGGCCCCAGTGAACACTGCGGCGATCGCGAAGAGACGATAGCCGAGCAGGACTCCGGTGCGGGAGGTGATGAACTCCACGTTGGTCTGCCCGTAGTAGTAGTTGCCGAGGATCGAGCTGAACGCGAGCAGGAAGATGATGACGATCAGGAGGATGTTCGACCAGGTGCCCAGCGCGCTGACGACCGCGCCCTGCGTCAGCCCGATGCCGCGTTCGGCGCCGGCCAGGTCTGGAACCGAGACCAGGATGATGAACGCGGTGATCGAGCAGACGAGGAAGGTGTCGAAGTACACGCCCAGCGTCTGCACGAGACCTTGTTTGACCGGGTGTGTCACCGCCGCGCTCGCTCCTGCGTTGGGGGCCGACCCCAGTCCGGCTTCGTTGGAGAACATCCCCCTCTTGACGCCGGTGAGGATGATGTAGCCGAGCGCTGCGCCGACGACCTCGTTCGGGCCGAAGGCTTCGAGGAAGATCGTGGCGAAGACTCCGGGAAGGCGCTCGATGTGCATCGCGACGATCACCACGCCGAGAAGCAGATACAGCAGTGCCATGATCGGGACCAGCGTCTGGGTGACGGAGGCGATGCGGCGCACGCCCCCGAAGATGACGAGCCCCATGAGCAGTGCGAGTGCGCCGCCGGTGACCCACGGCAGCCAGGCAGCAGACTCTCCGCCGAGGCTGCCCGCGATCGTCGCCTGGATGGTGTTCGCCTGCAACGAGCTGAAAGCGATGGGGAAGCAGATGATGAGGATGACGGCGAAAAGCACGCCCATCCATCGCGCTCCGAGTCCGCGTTGCATGTAGTAGGCGGGGCCGCCGATGAACCCGTCCCTATCGCGCCTCTTATACAGCTGTGCCAGCGAGGACTCGATGAACGCGGACGCTCCACCGATGAATGCCATCAGCCACATCCAGAAGACCGCGCCGGGACCGCCGATCGCGATCGCGGTTCGTGAAGTAGAGCCCGAGGAGGACGACGATCGGAAGGACGATCCATGTCCACAGGTTGTCGCCCCAGGTCAGCAGCCACTCGTTAACAGCATCCATCCGCACAGTATGGCGACGTCGACGCCGGCTCACCAGGCTGAGAAGAATCCAGGAGCTGAGAAGCTGCCGGGGCCGCCGGTGTCTGCCCGCCCGGCGGAAGACGAGGAAGGCCCCGATCGGGCGGATACTGGAAGGGACGGTATCGAGAGCCCCCGCCTCCGCACCGCGCGGCAGACCTCTCGACGCCAGGAAGAAGATGCTCATGAAAGCTCTCCGCTACGTCGAGATCGGCAAGCCCCCGGTGGTGGTCGACATCCCGATTCCGAAGCCCGGCCCCGGCCAGGTCCTGCTCAAGATCACCGCGGGTGGTGTCTGCCACTCCGACGACTACGTCATGGGGCTCCCCGAGAAGGACTACCACGAGCAGGGTTACCCGCTGCCGCTGACGCTCGGGCACGAAGGCGCCGGCATCGTGCACGAGATCGGCGAGGGCGTCGACTCGACGCTCAAGGTCGGGGATGCCGTGGCCGTCTATGGTCCGTGGGGTTGTGGTCGCTGCCACAACTGCTCGATGGGCAAGGAGAACTACTGCACGAACGCCGCCGCCGAGGGCATCCGGCCTCCGGGGCTGGGCAGCCAGGGCTCGATGGCCGAGTACATGATCGTCGACGACGCGCGCCACCTCGTGCCGCTCGGCGACCTCGACCCCGTGCAGAACGTCTCGCTGACCGACGCGGGCCTCACCCCGTACCACGCGATCAAGAACTCGCTTCCGAAGCTCGGCGCCGGCACGTTCGCCGTCGTGATCGGCACCGGCGGTCTCGGCCACGTCGGCATCCAGATCCTCAAGGCCATCTCGGGGGCCACGGTCATCGCCCTCGACGTGAACGACGAGAAGCTGAAGCTCGCCACCGAGGTGGGCGCCGATCACGTGCTGATCAGCGATGCATCGGCCGCCGAGAAGATCCGCGAGCTCACCGGCGGTCTCGGCGCGAACGCGGTGTTCGACTTCGTGGGCGCGAACCCGACGATCGCCCTGGCCCAGAGCGTGGCCGCGCTCGAAGCCGACATCACCATCGTGGGCATCGGCGGGGGCAGCATGACGCTCGGGTTCGGCTCGATCGCCTACGACGCCGCCGTGCGCATTCCCTACTGGGGCTCACGCGCCGAACTGATCGAGGTGCTGGACCTCGCCCACGCCGGGAAGATCCACGTCCAGACCGAGAGCTACACGCTCGACGACGGCCCGAAGGCGTACGAGGACCTCGCGTCGAACAGCATCCGCGGACGCGCCGTCATCGTCCCCTGACGCCGGCCTCGAACGCCTGGGAGGGATCGCCCTCCCAGGCGTTCTCCGTTTCCGTGCGGCCTCAGGCGCGGTGTCGCCGGTCGGCGAGGAGGGCGAGCGCCGCATCGATCGCGCTCGCCGCGGCGTCGGGGGCCACGCGGACGAGGGCGAATGCGGAGACCACCAGACCCGTAGAGGCGTCCGCCAGGGTCGCGACTTGCGTTCCCGCGAGCTCGGGGAGGGCGGCCTGGACGCCGCGCGCGAACGCCGCACGGAGCTCCGCGCGATAGGAGGCGACGACCCGGGCGACCGCGTCGTCGGTGCCGATGGGGGCGGCGGCGGTGTTGACCAGCAGGCAGCCGCTCGTCGCCGGGAGGCTGCCGGCTGTCAGCAGTGCCGTACGCAGTCCGCCGAGGTAGGTCTCCAGAGCCTCCGGCGCCACGGTCTCACCCGTCAACGGGGCGAGGCGCGGGCGGATCACCTCGTCCAGATAGCTCTCGACGGCGGCGTCGAAGAGTCCGCGCTTGGAACCGAAGGCGTGATAGATGCTGGATCGACTGAGGCCGGTCGCGCGCTCGAGCTCCGGCAAGGGAGCGCTCTCGAAGCCGCGCTCCCAGAACACGCCGCGTGCCGCGCGGACCGCTTCCGCGGTGTCGAAGGTCTGTGTGCGCCCCATTCGCCGTGCTCCTGCCCCTTTTGTGAATCGCTCGATCCAGTATATATTGGAACGACCGATACAGAATGCGCGGCCTCGCCGCGTCGAAGGGGGACTGTCATGGTCATCGCCGGACTCGTGCTCGCAGGCATCGCGGCACTCGTGCACGTCTACATCTTCTGGCTCGAGTCCTTCGCCTGGACGAGCGCGCGCGCTCGCCGCACGTTCGGCACGGGCACGGCGGAGGAGGCCGCGCGACAGAAGGAGCTCGCGTTCAACCAGGGCTTCTACAACCTGTTCCTCGCGGTCGCCGTCCTCCTCGGCATCGTCCTCTTCGCCACGGGAGCGACGGCCGTCGGCGCGACTCTCGTCTTCATCGGCGCCGGATCGATGGTCGCCGCGAGCCTCGTGCTGCTGCTGTCGAGCCCCGATAAGGCGTCCGCCGCCCTGAAGCAGGGCGTCATCCCGGCGCTCGGCGTCATCGCGCTCGCCATCGGCCTCCTCGTCTGAGTCCGGCCGCAGCACCCCCAGATCCTCACGAAGGAGAGAAATGTCCCACGCCATCAGCACCCAGATCCAGCTCGCCCGCCGCCCCGAGGGGTGGCCGACCCACGACGACTTCCGCACCGTCGAGGTGGAGCTGAGCGATCCGGCGCCGGGGGAGGTGCGCGTGGCGAACGAGTTCGTCTCCGTCGACCCCTATATGCGCGGGCGGATGAACGACGTCCGCAGCTACGTCGCTCCCTACGCCCTCGACGAAGTCATCGCGGGTGGCGCCATCGGCCGGGTCGTCGCCTCTGCGGCGAACGACCTCCCCGTCGGCACCGTTGTGCTGCATCAGCACGGCTGGAGCGATGTCGTGCAGGCGGACGCGTCGACCTTCCGGGCCGTGCCCGAGGTGCCCGGCATGCCGCTGTCGCTGCGCCTGCACATCCTCGGCATGACCGGCCTCACCGCGTACGTCGGGCTCACCGCGATCGCCGGACTCGCCCCGGGCGACACCGTCTTCGTCTCCGGCGCCGCCGGTGCGGTCGGCACGGCTGTCGGTCAGATCGCCAAGCTCCTCGGCGCCGGCCGTGTCATCGGCTCGGCGGGATCGGCCGAGAAGGTCGCCCTGCTGACCGAGAAGTACGGCTACGACGCGGCGTTCAACTACAAGGACGGCCCGGTGCGCAAGCAGCTCGCCGGGCTCGCGCCCGAGGGCGTGGACGTGTTCTTCGACAACGTCGGCGGCGACCACCTCGAAGCCGCGCTCGACGTGATGAACGACGGCGGTCGGATCGCGCTGTGCGGCGCCATCACGAGCTACAACACCACCGAGCCGGTGCCCGGCCCCGACAACATGGCGAACATCATCACGCGCGGTCTCCGTCTCCAGGGATTCACCCTCGCGAACTACCTGCACCTCTCGCCGGAGTTCAGCGAGAAGATGACCCGCTGGTTCGCGGAGGGCCGCATCGCCTACGACGAGACCATCGTCGACGGCATCGAGAACACGGTCGACGCGTTCCTCGACATGATGCGCGGAGCCAACACGGGGAAGATGCTCGTGCGGGTCGCACCCTCCGCCTGACGTCGGAGCGGGCCGCCCGCGCATTTGAGATATATTGCTTGAGACGTAGAACTTCACTCTCCATGACCCCCACTGGAGGCAGTGTGACACTCTCTGGCGGCCCCCTCGAACGCCGGTCGATGAGCGACGAGGCTTTCGTGCGCCTGCAGGATGCGATCATCAGCGGCGAACTCCAGCCCGGCGAGCGCCTGCGCGATTACGAGCTCGCCGAACGCCTCGGCACCTCGAAGACGCCGATCCGTCATGCCCTCGACCGCCTGGCCGACAACGGCCTCGTCGAGATGCAGCGGAACCGGTACACCCGCGTGGCCCCGATCGATCTGGAGCGCGTGCGGAACGCGGTCGACCTGTTCGGCGACATCTGGATCGGCTCGGTCCGTCACGTCATGCCGGTCATCCAGGACGACGATGTGGCCTACCTCGTCGAGCTGGCCGACGACATGGCGGCGTCGGTGCAGGAGCGGGACATCATCGCGTTCGGGGCGGCGCTCCGCAGCGCGGCGACGGGCTTCGCCCGGATCGAGGGCAACGCCACGCGCGCCAACTCCATCGAGCGCCTCGGGCCGCAGATCCGTCGCTTCACCCAGCATGCGAAGGACGCCGTGGACTGGTCCGCCGTCGAGGAGTTCGTCGGCGCGATCCGCGAGGCGACGTCCGAACGGGACGCGGTCAAGACCCGGGCCGTGCTGGTGAGCTTCTTCGACGAGACGCTCCCCGCGATCATCGATCGGGCCGAGCAATCGGGGCTGGCCGAGATCACGGAGTGATCCGCCGCTGACGACCGAGGGCGACCGCACACCGCGGTCGCCCTCGTCGCGTCCCGGGGCTACGGCGTGAGGCGATGGACGTCGCGCGGGAACAACGTCACCTCACGCACGTTGGTCGCCTCGACCAGTCGGCCGACCCAGCGCTCCAGTCCGATCGCGAAGCCGCCGTGCGGAGGCATCCCGTGCGCGAACGCCTCCAGGTAGCCGGCGTACGCCGAGGGCGACTCGCCCCGAGCTTCGATCGCCGCGATGACCTCGCTGTGCCGATGCAGCCGCTGTCCGCCGGTCACGAGCTCCAGACCGCGGAACAGGAGGTCGAAGCTGTTGCTCCCCTCCGTGTCGTCGGGCTGCGGATGCGTGTAGAACGGGCGCTTGCGCATCGGGTATCCCTCGACGGCCAGCACGTCGCTGCCGAACTCCTCCTTCGCCCACGCCCCGAGCGCCCGCTCGTGTGCGGGGGAGAGGTCGGGCTCGTCGGCCGGAGCACCGACCCGGCGCAGCGCATCCCGGAAGTGCACGACGGGGATGTCCTCGGGGATGACGGGGAGCGTAACGTCGAGCAGCGCGAGCTCCTCCGCGGCGTCGGTACGGATGCCGTCGAGCATGCCGCGCAGCACGTGGCCGAGGAGGCGCAGGACGTCGCGGTGGTCGCGGATGAACCCGAACTCGACGTCCAGCGACACGTACTCCGAGAGGTGCCGCACGGTGTCGTGCGGCTCGGCGCGGAAGACGGGACCCACCTCATAGACGCGCTCGAACACCCCCACCAGCTGCTGCTTGTAGAACTGCGGACTCTGCGCGAGATATCCGGTCCTGCCGAAGTAGTCGACCGGGAACACGTTCGCTCCCGACTCCGTCACGGTGTCGACGATCTTCGGGGTCTGCACCTCGGTGAAGTCCGCGGCGTCGAGCACCCGGCGGAACGCGCGCACGCTCGCCGCGGCGATCTGCCAGGTCGCGCGGCGTGCCGGATGGCGCCAGGTCACCGCGGCGTGGTCGAGCAGCGTCGGCAGGCTCGTTTCGAGTGTCGGACGCCACAGTTCCACGACCGGCGGTGCGGCCGGCTCCGACAGGCTCTCGATCTGCGGGTCGACGATCTCGATGCCGCCGGGGGCCTGCGGGTTCGCGGCGACGGTCCCCGTCACGCGGACGACCGTCTCCTCCGGAGGGAGGCCGCCGGCCGGAGCTTGCGCGGGGCGGACGACGACCTGTGCGAGTCCGGAACGGTCGCGGATGATCAGGAACGCGACGGTGGCGAGCTCCCTCCGGCGGTGGACATGGCCGAGCAGCGTGACGCGGCGGTCGGGGGCGGCCTCGGCGAGCTCCGCGGCGAGCGTGCGGGCGGGGTCGGGTGATCTCATTTCTCCTCCAGGTTGTGGGAGCCCTGGAGGTGTGGGCGGGGGCCAGATCGCGGTGCCACCACACCTTCGCCGGTGAGAAGCCGGCCTCTCGTCGGTACGCCGGACGCGCGGGGACCGCCTGCCCGGAGGCCGGAGGTCGTCACGCTCCGGCGGTCGCCGCGTCCAGTCTAGGGGCGCTCTCGGCAGATCCACAGAATCCCGCGGGCACCGTCTCGTACCCTGGATTATCCAAGGGGAGTACTCCGACACGGTCGGGTCGTCATTACGGATGCGTCTGCATCCCGGCCCACCGGTCCCGCTCGGCGGGATGGGGAAGACTTTGGCGCTGTTCCGTCACGCCCGAGTCTGGAGTACCCGTTGGAAATCACCCCCTTGATCTGGGTCATCACGATCGCGGTCACCATCGCGTTCTTCGTGTACGAGTTCTTCGCGCACGTCCGCAAGCCGCACGAGCCGAGCATCGGCGAGTCCGCACGCTGGTCGATCTTCTACATCAGCCTCGCGCTGCTCTTCGGCGTGGGCATCGGCATGGTGTCCGGCTGGACGTACGGCGGCGAGTACTTCGCCGGCTACCTCACCGAGAAGGCGCTGTCGATCGACAACCTCTTCGTGTTCCTCATCGTGATGACGGGCTTCGCGGTGCCGAAGATCTATCAGCAGAAGGTGCTGATGATCGGCATCGTGATCGCGCTGATCCTCCGCGGCATCTTCATCGCGGTCGGCGCCACCCTCATCGAGAACTTCTCCTGGATCTTCTACGTCTTCGGCGCGCTGCTGCTCTTCCTCGCGTACCGCCAGGCCTTCAGCAGCCACGAGAGCAACCCTGCGAACGGTCGCTTCATGACCTTCGTCCGCCGCCACCTCCCCGTCAGCGAGGAGTACAACGGCGACAAGCTCACGGTCGTCCAGAAGGGCAAGCGCTACGTCACGCCGATGCTGCTGACGATCATCGCGATCGGTTTCATCGACCTCGTCTTCGCCGTCGACTCGATCCCCGCCATCTACGGCCTCACGGACGAGGCGTACATCGTGTTCACCGCGAACGCGTTCGCTCTGATGGGTCTGCGTCAGCTGTACTTCCTCATCGGCGGCCTGCTCGAGCGCCTGGTCTACCTGGCTCAGGGCCTCGCCGTCATCCTCGCGTTCATCGGTGTGAAGCTCGTGCTGCATGCCCTGCACGTCAACGAGGTTCCGTTCATCAACGGCGGCGAGCCGATGCTGTGGGCGCCCGAGATCCCGATCTGGTTCTCGCTGCTGTTCATCGCCGCGACCATCTCGGTCGCCACCGTCGCGAGCCTGATGAAGACGCGCCGGCACCACAACACCCTCTCTTCCCCGACCGATTCCACCCCCACCATCGACAAGGAGCACTCTTGAGAGCGCAGCGCTGTTCTGACTCTTCGGACTCTGACAGTACGAGCACCCGGTTCATCCCGGGTGCTCACCCCGCCACCGAGGAGGTCGCCCGCTAATGGGCGATCTGCTCTGGAACATCGCCCTCGTCCTGCTCTTCGTGCTGATCGGTGGTGTCTTCGCTGCGACGGAGATGGCGCTGGTCACGCTCCGTGAGAGCCAGCTCAACGCGATCGCCGCTCGTGGCCGTCGCGGGGCGAAGGTCGCCGCTTTGGCCCGCAACCCCAACACCTTCCTCTCGGCGGTGCAGATCGGCGTGACCGTGGCGGGCTTCGCGTCCGCCGCCTATGGGGCGACCTCGATCGCGCCGTCCGTCGCGCCGCTGCTGGAAGGCTGGGGCGTCGCACCTCCGCTCGCGATGACCCTAGCGACCATCGTGCTCACGCTGATCATCGCCTACCTGTCGCTCGTGCTCGGCGAGCTCGTGCCGAAGCGGCTCGCGATCCAGCGCAACGCGCAGTTCGCGTATGCGGTGGCGCCGGCACTGAACGGCTTCGCGACCGTCATGCGTCCGGTGATCTGGCTGCTGTCCGTCTCGACGAACGCGCTCGTCCGCGTGCTCGGCGGCGATCCGCACAAGACGAACGACGAGCTCACCGACGAGGAGGTGCGCGACATCGTGGCGACCCACCAGGGCCTGCCCGACGACGAGCGCCGCATCCTCGACGACGTGCTCTCCTTGCGCGGACGTCAGGTGAGCGAGGTCATGCGCCCGCGTCCCGAGGTCGTGGCGCTCGACGAAGCGGCGACCGTGGGGGCGGCGATGGAGCAGGTCCGCGAGCTGCCCTTCTCCCGGTACCCCGTGTCCCAGACGTCGATCGACGACATCACCGGCTTCGTGCACGTGCGCGACCTCTTCGAGGCTGCGGCCGACGATCCGGAGCGTCCGCTGCAGGGGCTCGTCCGCGACATCCCCTACATCCCGTCCACCGCGCGGGTGTTGCCCACCCTCACCCGGATGCGGGCGGAGGGACACCACATCGCGGTCGTCGTGGACGAGTACGGCGGCACCGATGGTCTCGTCACGCTGGAGGACCTCGTGGAGGAGGTCGTCGGCGAGATCTTCGACGAGTATGACGCCGAGGTCTTCATCTCCGCTGACGACGGCTTGGACGGGCGCCTCAACCTGCAGGACTTCGA
This sequence comes from Microbacterium meiriae, assembly GCF_040686935.1. Lineage (NCBI taxonomy): Bacteria > Bacillati > Actinomycetota > Actinomycetes > Micrococcales > Microbacteriaceae > Microbacterium > Microbacterium meiriae. The sequence continues at coordinate 543,761 of NZ_JBFBMF010000001.1, read as the reverse complement.
GGAGGCGACGGGGCTCGCGATGCCCCGGGGGTCTTCCGACACGATCGCGGGATTCGTCACCGAGCAGCTCGGCCGGCTCGCCGTGGTCGGCGACACCGTCGAGGTGCCGGGCGCGACCATCCAGGTGGCCGAGGTCGATCGGCGGCGCATCGCGCGGGTGCGCGTCTCGATGCACACCGATCCGGGTGCCGAGCGGGGCACCGAGGACTGACGGGCAGCAGGGTGGCGGGGCGCGTCAGTCGCGCGCTCCGCTGCCCAGCTCGCGCAGTCCGTCGCCGAGGACCTCGGTCAGGAGCTGGGCGTAGCGGCCGTCCGGATCGAGGTCCGGGTCGAACACGGTGATGCTCGCCCCGATCGCCTGCGGGGCGAGGGCGCGCAAAAGGGCGGTGAGCTCCGCGGCATCGAGGCCGCCCGGATCCGGGCTGTCGACGGCGGGCATCACCGACGGGTCGAGCACGTCGACGTCGAGCTGCAACCAGTAGCGCCCGCCGGCGGACGCGGCGGTCTCAGCCGCGACCGCGTCGGCTCCTCGTGCCAGGACGTCGGCCGCCGGCGTGACGCGCGCGAGGAGGCCGCGGACCTCCTCCTGCTCCTCGTCATCATCACGGTGCCCGATGTGGGCCGTGCCAGCGGGGGAGAAGTACGGCGCGAGCCCCTCGATGTCGGCGATGGCCGGCCAGTGCGCGCCGACGGCGGCCGCGAGCGCTTCGCCCGCCACGCTCGCGCACTCGTCGCTGTTGCCCGGGTGGCGGAAGTCGGTGTGTCCGTCGATGTGCACCAGGCCGGCCCCGCCGCGGCGCTTCACCGCGATCCCGGCGGCGACGAGGATGCCGCAGTCGCCGCCGATCACGAGCGGGGCGCGGCCCTCATCGAGGGCCTCGCCGATACGTGACGCCAGGCGGAGGGAGTGGTCGACGAAAGCGGCCTCGTTGCGCACCCGGTCGGCGGGCCGGGTCGCGTCGTCGTCCACGTAGCGCCCGGCCAGCACGATGCCGCCGTCAGTCGCTCCCCGGTCGGTGAAGCGCCGGAACAGCCCCGCTTCGCGGAACGCTTCCGGCGCCTTCGCGGAGCCGGGCACGCTGCCGGGCTCCGGTGGGCGCAGGCCGAGGTTGCTGGGGGCCGACAGCAGTGTGATCATGCGCTCATCCTGCACCGGGCGTCCGACATCTCGACGCTCAGCGGATGGCGTAGACGGCGCTCCCCACGATCACCGCGATGACGGTCGTCCAGCCGATGATCGCGACGGCCTGCCACACGAGGATGCGCCCCTTGCCGATGCCGGACGCGGCGAGCATGGTGGCGGTGAAGTGCGTCGGCAGCAGCAGCGGTCCCAGCAGGCTCACCCCGGGGACGCCGTAGCGCTCGAACGCGCGCTGGAACTTCTCGCGGCGGGCGGACCCGCGTCCGGTCTCCGCCGGGACGCCATCGGCCTCCAGGCTCGTCCCGCCGCCCACCGTCACCGGCTGCTTCGCCCGCGAGCGATCCACGATGGCCCGGCGGGCGCCCGCGCTGGCGAGCACCAGGATCGCGACGCAGAGGAAGTTGCCGACCATCGCGGCGATGGCCGCGATCACGGGCGGGATGCCGCCGAGGATGCCGATGCTCGCGGCACCCTCGCCTTCGACGAACGGCACCGCTCCGGCGAGGGCGACGATGAGGGGCTGGACGAGGTCGGGGACCTGGGCGACGAGGTTCTGGAAGGTCTCGATGAGGTTCATGGGGGAAGCTCCGGGTGTCGGCGCAGACGGTCTCTCCGTCGCGATGACCCCAGTCCAGTCGATGGCGGCCCGAGGCGGCAGTGCCGCCGCGTCATCGCTCTCCGTGCGGTTCGCACCCGGATCCCGTGACATGTGTCACGCATCTATCGTGGGGAGCGTGAGCAGTCCTTCCCCCGCTTTCTCCGATCCCGGTCCCGGTGCCCGCCAGCTCGCGCGGGGCATCACCGCCACCTGGTGGTACACGGTCGGCGGGGTGGTCTTCATCGAGCTCATGCTGGTGGCGGCCTGGCTCGGCATCGCCGTGGCGCTGGATCGCTCGGGCGTCGCGCTGCTCGTCGTGGGAGTCGGGGGCGTGCTCTGGGCGGCGTCGACCGTCCTGCTGCTGGTCGACTACCGCCATCGCGTCGAATCCGGTCCCGGGGTGGGCTGGGTTCGCCTGGCCGTGCCGACCCTCGTCGCCCTGATCTACGGCGGCGCGGCGGGGGCTCTCGTCGGCAGTTGGCAGCTCGCCGCAATGCCGGTGGTGCAGGTCTTCGTGCTGGTGAGCTGGCCCCGCGGGATCCGGGTGCGGGTGGCCGTGGCGGCGACGGTCGTGCTCGTCGCTCTCGCGCTGCTCGACTCGACCACGACCTTCGGCTCCGGCGTCCCGGTGTGGGTGCCGGTGCTCTACGGAGTCATGCTCCCCGGGATGACCGTGAGCTCGCTGTGGTGGTGGGACGTGCTCATGGCCCTCGATCGGGCGCGGGCCTCGGAGGCGCGACTGGCGGCGACGCAGGAGCGCCTGCGCGTGGCGACCGACGTGCACGACCTCCAGGGGCATCATCTCCAGGTGATCGCCCTGCAGCTCGAACTGGCCGAGCGCCTCCTCCCGACCGATCCGCAGGCGGGGATGGAGCAGCTCCGCGCGGCCCGGGCGAGTGTGGACGACGCGCGGCAGGGCACCAGAGACCTCGCCACGCGGTTCCGCTCGGTACCGCTCGGCGATGAGCTGGCGAACGCCAGGGACCTGCTCACGGCCGCTGGGCTCATCGTGGATGCGCGGATCCACCCGGATGCGGACGCGGCGCCCGCGGCCGACCTCGGCCCCGTGATCCGGGAGACGACCACGAACGTCCTGCGGCACGGACGCGGTGGTCACGCGCGCCTGATCCTCGAACGGACGAGGGATGCCTGGCGGTACGAGGTCGCCAACGACGCGGACCCCGCGTCCGAGGACGGGGCGGGCGGCTCCGGGCTCGACGGTGTCCGCCGGCGAATCGGCGAGGCGGGCGGCACGTACGAGCAGCGGAGGGACGCCGACGAGTTCGTCGTGACGGTCACCGTGCCAGCGCAGGCGGAGATCGTCCGATGATCCGGGTGCTGCTCGCCGACGACGAGGGGATGATCCGCTCCGCGCTCGCCGCTCTGCTGCGCCTCGAGGATGACATCGACGTCGTCGCGGAGTGCGCGGACGGCGAGGAGGCCGTCGCCGCCGCCACCCGGCTCGAACCTGACGTGTGCCTGCTCGATCTGGAGATGCCGGGGCTCGACGGCGTGCAGGTCGCCGAGAGACTCAACCGCACGATCCCCACCCGCTGCATCGTCGTCACCCGGCACGCGCGTCCAGGGGTGCTCCGGCGGGCGCTCGCCTCCGGCGTCTCGGGTTTCGTGCCCAAGTCGCGGGGCGCGGACGAGCTCGCCGCGATCATCCGCCGCGTCGCGGCCGGCGCCCGGTACGTGGATCCGGAGATCGCCGCGGATGCGCTGAGCGACGAGCGCTCGCCGCTCACGGACCGCGAACTGGACGTGCTCCGCGCCGGGCGCCGAGGGGAGACCACGGGACAGATCGCGCGGGCGCTGGCGCTGGCGCCGGGGACGGTGCGCAACCACATCTCCGTCATCCTCGGGAAGCTCTCGGTGAGCACCCGCCAGCAGGCCGTGCTCGTCGCCGAGGAGCGCGGCTGGATCTGACCGCTATGCTGACGGACATGGGAACAATATGCGCTGCGCCCGTGATGGGGCGCACCCTCGTGTTCCGCGACCGCCGCTCCTGACGGCGCGCTCGCTTTCCGCACAGCTCTGCGCGCCGTCCACCGAGATGTCATCGCACCTCGGGACGGGCGAATCACCGACGTCTCCCGCGTCCTCCCCTCCTTCGAGGTGCTCCGATACTTCCTCTGGAGCGCACTCATGCCTCGATCCGTCCATGGCGGCCGTCACGAACTCGGCCAGAACTTCCTCACCCACCGTCCGACGCTGGCTCGCATCACGACCCTCGTCGCGCGGACGTCCGGCCCCATCCTGGAACTCGGATGCGGGGACGGCGCGCTCACGCGCTCCCTCGCCCGACTGAACCGACCCCTCACGGCCATCGATATCGACGAGCACCGTGTGCAGCAGTTGCGTCGGACGCTGCCAGGCGTGCGCGTCGAGGTCGCCGACGCCACCCGCCATCCGCTGGACGCGGAGGTCGTCGTCGGCAACATCCCCTTTCACGTGACCACCCCGATCCTGCGACGGCTGCTGTCGAGCGGGCAGTGGAGGCAGGCCGTGCTGCTCACACAGTGGGAGGTGGCACGCAAACGCGCCGGCGTGGGCGGCAGCACGATGATGACGGCGCAGTCGGCGCCGTGGTTCACCTTCTCCTTGGAGGGTCGCGTACCGGCGTGGGGTTTCTCACCGCAGCCGAGCGTGGACGGGGGAGTGCTCTCGGTCGCGCGGCGCGGTTCGCCACTGGTTCCGGTGTCCGAGCGGAGGCCGTATGAGGCCTTCGTGCGGGCGGTGTTCACCGGCCGGGGGTCCTCTCTCACTGCGGTGGTGGCGTCCGCCGCCCAGATCCCGAGCTCCCGCGCACGACGTGCCGTGGCGGACGCCGGGGCCGACGGCCGGCGCCTTGCTCGCGATCTGCGCCCCGAGCACTGGGCCGCGCTCTGGCAGCACGTCTCGCGACCATGAGCGCGCACTCCTGTCATCCCGTCAACTCGATGCGGAACGGCCTGCGAGAATGGAGGCGCCGAGTCCCGAGCCGAGGAGCACACGTGCCGTTCATCTCCACCCGCGGCGGCATGCAGCCGCAGTCGTTCAGCGAGACGCTGCTGGAAGGCCTGGCGCCCGACGGCGGTCTGGCCGTCCCCGATGTCATGCCGGAGGTCGACGGCGAGACGCTCGAGCGCTGGCGGGCGCTGACCTATCCGCAGCTCGCGACCGAGGTCCTCGGCCTCTTCGCGACCGACATCCCGCGAGAGGACCTCGCGCGGATGACGGCGGCGGCGTACGCGGACTTCCCGGACGGCGTGGTCCCGCTTCGTCGCGTGGACGACGACCTCACGCTGGTCGGCCTCTCCGAAGGCCCGACGCTGGCGTTCAAGGACATGGCCATGCAGTTCCTCGGGCAAGTGCTGGAGTACACGCTCGAGCGCCAGGGCGCAGTCCTCAACATCCTCGGCGCGACCTCGGGCGACACCGGCTCGGCTGCAGAGCACGCGCTGCGCGGCAAGGAGCGCGTCGCGGTGTTCATGCTCTCGCCGCAGGGCCGGATGAGCGCGTTCCAGCGGGCGCAGATGTTCTCGCTCGACGACGCGAACGTGCACAACATCGCGGTGGAGGGCGTCTTCGACGACTGCCAGAACCTCGTGAAGAAGCTCGCCGGCGACCTCGACTTCAAGCGCGCTCAGCACCTGGGCGCCGTGAACTCGATCAACCTCGCCCGCATCACCGCGCAGACCGTCTACTACTTCTGGGCATGGCTGCGCGCGACCGACGCCGGCGGCTGGACCGAGGTGTCGTTCACCGTCCCCTCGGGGAACTTCGGCAACATCCTCTCCGGGTTCTTCGCGAAGCAGATGGGGCTGCCGATCCGGCGGCTCGTCCTGGCCGCGAACGAGAACAACGTGCTCGACGAGTTCTTCCGCACGGGGGTGTACCGCCCGCGTAGCGCCGCGCAGACGCTGGCGACCTCGAGCCCGTCGATGGACATCTCGAAGGCGTCGAACCTCGAGCGGTTCATCTTCGAGCTCGTGGACCGCGACCCCGCGCGCGTCGTCGGCGCCTGGGACGACCTGGAGGCGCAGGGCTTCTTCGACTTCTCGGCCGAGCAGGCGCGCTTCACCGAGGAGTTCGGTATCGTGAGCGGCACCTCGACGCACGAGGACCGGCTCGCGACGATCCGGGACGTCTACGAGACCTCCGGCGAGGTGATCGACCCGCACACCGCCGACGGGGTGAAGGTCGCGCGGGAGTACGTGGAGCCCGGAGTGCCGATGCTCGTGCTGGAGACAGCCAAGCCGGAGAAGTTCGCCGAGACCATCCACGAGGCCATCGGGGTCGAGCTGGCGTACGCCCCCGAGCTCCGCGCCATGCTCGACGCCCCTCAGCACGTGACCGAGATGCCCGACGACGAGGACTCTCTCCGCGCCTTCATCGAGGCGAACGCTCTGCACTGATCCGCGAGACCCCGCTTTCGCGCCGAAACCCCCTGTCGCCGACGCCGGAGACAGGGGGTTTCGACGTGAAGCCGGGGTCTCGGCGAAAGGAGAGGGGGTGGGCAGTGTGCACAGGAGGAAGGGAGATCAGGGCGGAGTGCACATGTCGGGGAGGGGAGGGGGGTGAGTACCGTGGCGGACAACCCGTTCCCTCCTCCCGAAGGACTCCCATGGCACGCACGGCGCACGCAGACGACTTCGCGCTCTCTCGAGTGACTCCCGAGGCCCGCAAACCCTGGTTCGGAATCGCCGTTCAGCGATTCGGGCAGGTCTCGGCCCTCTCGCAGTTCCTCCTCGGCGCGACCCTCGGTTACAGCATGACCTTCGGCGAGGCCGTCCTCGCCTTCCTCTTCGGCTCGCTCATCCTCGAAGTGATCATGTGCGTCGTCGGCTTCATCGGCCAGCGCGAGGGTTTGAACACGGCGCTCCTCGCCCGCTGGACCGGCTTCGGCGAGATCGGCGCCTCGCTCGTCGGCCTCGCGATCGGCATCAGCCTCATCGGCTGGTTCGGCATCCAGTCCGCGATCTCCGCGCAGTCGCTCGACGCGCTGATGCCCGGCGCGCTGCCCGTCTGGGCCTGGAGCCTCATCTTCGGCCTCGCCGTCACCGCGATCGTCGCCTTCGGCTTCGTCGGCATGCAGTGGCTCGCCAACATCACGGTGCCGCTGTTCCTCATCCTCGTGGGCTGGTCCGTCATCTCCGAGCTCACCCGCCACGACATCGGCGAACTGCTCACCGGCCCGGCGCCCGGCCCGACCATGAGCGTCTGGGCGGGAACCGGCATCGTCGCCGGGGGCCTCATCGTCGGCGCCATCATCACCGGCGACATGACCCGGTTCAACCGCTCGCGGGCCGACGTCGTCAAGCAGACGGTGCTCGGCGTCTCCCTCGGCGAATTCGTGATCGGACTCGCGGGCGTCCTCCTCGCCCACGCGGCGGCGACCGGCGACATCGTCGCGATCGTGACCTCCTCCGTCGGCTTCATCGGTCTGTTCATCGTCCTCACCGGCACGCTGAAGATCAACGACTGGAACCTGTACTCCTCCACTCTCGGCCTGGTGAACTTCATCTCCACGGCCTTCGGCAAGAACCTCCACCGCGTCACCACCACGATCGTCCTCGGAGTGGTCGGCTCGGTGCTGGCCGCCGTCGGCATCCTCGGTCAGTTCACCGAGTTCCTCGTCGTGCTCAGCGTCGCCTTCCCGCCGATCGCCGGGATCATGGTCGCCGAGTACTACGTGGTGCGCCGCTGGCGTCCCGAGCTCGACGCGACCCGTGCCGCGGGGACCCTGCCCGCCACCGCCCCGAGGATCGTCCCGGCCACGATCGTCGTCTGGCTGGTCTCCTCGCTGGTCGGCTACTTCGTGACCTGGGGCATCCCGTCGCTGCTCAGCCTCTTCCTGTCGATGGTGCTCTACATCGTCGCCGGCAAGCTCGGCTGGGTGCGCGGCGTCGGCGTCGCGACCACCAGGCAGGCGAGCCCCGTCGACAGCACCCCCGCCGCGGTCTGAGCAGACGCGCCGGAAAAGAACCACCTCCACGAAAGCGAGCACCATGCACATCGGCATCGACGTCGGCGGCACCAACACCGACGCCGTCCTCATGGACGGCACCCGCACCCTGGCCGGGGTGAAGCACTCCACGACCCCGGACGTGACGAGCGGGATCGTCCAGGCCATCGAAGACCTCCGTGCGGGGCACTCCTTCGAGGGGGCCGACATCGACGCGGTGATGATCGGCACGACGCACTTCATCAATGCGCTCGTGCAGGCGAGCCGACTCGCCCCGGTCGCGGCCCTCCGGCTCGGCCTGCCCGCGACGCGGGCCCTGCCGCCGCTGATCGACTGGCCGGAGGTTCTCGTCGCGGCCACCCGGGCGCGCAGCTACCTGGCGCACGGCGGCTACGAGTTCGACGGCCGCCCGATCTCGCCGCTCGACCCCGACGAGATCCGCGCGCACGCCGAGGACATGAAGGCGCACGGCATCCGCTCCGTCGCCATCTCGTCGGTGTTCAGCCCGGTCAACCACGACCTCGAAGTGCAGGCGGCCGAGATCGTCGCCTCGGTGCTGGGGGAGGACGCCGCCATCTCGCTCTCGCACGAGATCGGCCGCATCGGACTGCTGGAGCGCGAGAACGCGACGATCATCAACGCCGCCCTCCGGGAGCTCGCGTCGGAGATCGTCGACGGGCTCACCTCGGCGGTCCGCGCGCAGGGCATCGAGGCGCCGATCTTCCTCAGCCAGAACGACGGCACGCTGATGGACGAGGACTACGTGCGCCGGTACCCGGTCGCCACGTTCGCGTCCGGACCGACGAACTCGATGCGTGGAGCCGCGGCCACGAGCGGACTCGTCGACTGCGCCGTCATCGACGTGGGCGGCACCACCGCCGACATCGGCCTGCTCATCAACGGCTTCCCGCGGGAGACGGCGAACGAGGTGAAGGTCGCCGGCATCCGCACGAACTTCCGGATGCCGGACGTGCTCTCCCTCGGCATCGGTGGCGGCAGCATCGTCGACGAGGAGACCGCCGAAGTCGGCCCGGCCTCGGTCGGCTACACGTTGACGACGGAGGCGCTGGTCTTCGGCGGCTCGACCCTCACGGCCACCGACATCGCGGTCGCCGCCGGTCGCGCGCAGGTGGGAGACCCCGCCAAGGTCGCGCACCTGGACCCCGCTTTCGTGGAGCGGGTGCTCGCCCGGATCGCGGAGCGGGTGGCGGAGGCGGTGGACCGCATGCGCACGTCGCCCGAACCCATCGCGGTCGTGGCGGTCGGTGGCGGGTCCATCCTGCTGCCCGACGAGCTGCCCCTGTTCGGCACCGTGCATCGGCCGGAGAACTATGCGGTCGCCAACGCCATCGGCGCCTCGATCGCGCAGGTCGGTGGCGAGATCGACAAGGTCTACGCGATCGAGCCCGGCCGTCGCGATGAGACCATCGCCGAGGTGCGCGCGGAGGCCGTCGACAAGGCCATCGCGGCCGGTGCCAAGCCCGCGACCGTGACGATCATCGACTTCGACGAGGTCCCCATCCCGTATCTTCCCGGCAACGCCACGCGCATCCGCGTGAAGGCGGTCGGCGACCTCGACATGGGGGCCTGACATGAGCACCACGATCACCGCGGCCGACATCGACGGCCTCGCCCGCGGCGCGGCCGTGCTCGGCACCGGCGGGGGTGGCGACCCGTACATCGGCGCCCTCCTCGCCCGCCAGGCCCTCGCCTCCGGAGACGTCACGGTCGTGGCGCTCGACGAGGTGCCGGACGACGCCCTGGTGCTGTTCGTCGCGATGATGGGCGCGCCCACCGTCATGGTCGAGAAGCTGCCGAGCCTCGCGGAGGTCATCGAGCCGGTCAAGGCGCTCGGCATCCACCTCGGCCGCCCGGTCACGCACATCGCCTGTGCCGAGGTGGGCGGGGTGAACTCGACGATCCCGATCGCCGCCGCCGCCGCGCTCGGGCTTCCGCTCGTCGATGCGGACGGCATGGGGCGCGCGTTCCCCGAACTGCAGATGGTGCTCCCGACGCTCTACGGCGTGACGGCCTCGCCGCTCGCCTTCAGCGACGAGAAGGGGAACACGGGCGTGCTGCAGACCGCCGACAACTCCTGGACCGAGCGCATCGCCCGTGTCGCGTGCGTCGAGATGGGCTGCTCCGTCATGATCTCCGGCTTCTCGATGTCGGGTGCCGCCGCACGTCAGTCGCTGGTGGCGGGATCGCTGTCCCGGTGCATCCACATCGGTCAGCGGATCGCGGAGGCCCGCGAGGCGAAGACCGACCCGGTTGCCGCTGTCGTCGAGCTCCTCCGCGGCCGGGAGCTGTTCGGCGGCAAGGTCGCCGACGTGAACCGGGCCACGACCACCGGCTTCGCGCGCGGCAGGGCACGGATAGATGGAGACGGCGGCACCTCGCTGACGCTGCAGTTCCAGAACGAGCACCTCGTCGCCGAAGCGGACGGACGGGTGCTGGCGACCACTCCGGACCTCATCATGGTCCTCGACGGCGAGTCGGGGGAGCCCGTCACGACCGAGGGGCTGCGCTACGGACAGCGCGTCCGCGTGATCGCCGCTCCGGCCGACGAGCGCTGGCACTCGGATGCGGCTCTCGCGATGGTCGGCCCGGGGTACTTCGGCTACGACATCCCGGCGCATCGCTTCGACGGCACGGTCTCCGCCGGAGACGCCGCGGCAGGGGCCGCCGCATGAGCTGGGAGCTGACGGCGGCGGACCTGCCCGACCTCGCCCGCGGTGCGACGCTGCTCGGCACCGGCGGCGGGGGCGACCCCTACATCGGCAAGATGCTGGTGGAGCGGGTGCTCGGCGACGGGACCATCACGATCCTCGATCCGGACGACCTCGCCGATGACCTCTTCGTGATCCCGACCGCGCAGATGGGGGCGCCGACCGTGATGGTCGAGAAGATCCCCGCCGGCACCGAGCCCACCCTCGCGCTGCGCACCCTGGAGGACCACCTCGGACGTCGGGCCGATGCGACCATGCCCATCGAATGCGGCGGGATCAACTCGATGATCCCGCTCATCGTCGCCGCGGAGACCGGACTGCCGGTCGTCGACGCGGACGGCATGGGACGCGCCTTCCCCGAGCTGTCCATGGAGACCTTCGCGGTGTACGGCGTCCACGGCTCGCCGCTCGCCCTCGCCGGAGAGCGCGGCGAGCGCGTCGTCATCGACACCGGGGACGACGATCGACACATGGAGTGGCTCGCCCGGGGCATCACCATCCGGCTGGGTGGCGTCGGTCACATCGCCGAGTACGCCATGAGCGGCGCCGACGTGCGACGCACAGCGGTGCCGCGGACCATCTCGATGGCCCTCGCCCTGGGGCGGGCGATCCGCCTCGCCCGGGAAGAGCACCGCTCGCCGTTCGAGGCGATCGCCGCGACGCTCGCGACCACGCTCTACCCGCATCTGCGCGAGCTCTGCGTCGGGAAGGTGATGGACGTCGAACGACGGACCACCGAGGGTTTCGCGAAGGGGCGGGCGGTCATCGCTCCGCTCGGTGCCGCGGAGGACGACACGTTCGAGATCGCGTTCCAGAACGAGAACCTCACCGCGCGGCGGGGCGGACGGCTCGTCGCGATCGTCCCCGATCTCATCTGCGTCGTCGACCACGAGACGGCCGAGCCCATCACCACGGAGGGCCTCCGGTACGGTCAGCGCGTCCGAGTGCTCGGCATCTCGACGCCGGCGATGATGCGTACCCCCGAGGCGCTGGCCGCCTTCGGGCCCTCGGCCTTCGGCCTGACCGAGGAGTTCGCTCCCGTCGAGGGGATGGCCGCGTCCTAGGCTGGATCCCATGAGGCTGGAGCGGGACGACCTGGAGGCGCTCGCCCGCGGGTATGCCCTGCTCGGCTCCGGCGGCGGCGGTTCCACGACGATGCTCGAACTCATCCTCGACACCACCGCGGGATGGCCCCTCGAGGTCTCGCCCGTGGATGCGCTCGATCCCGGCACGCCCTGTCTCGGCGTGGCCTTCGTCGGGTCGACGATGCTGCTCGGCGAGCGGATGCCCGGCGCCGCGCCCTTCGCCCCTCTGCTGCGGGCGGTGGAGCGGTGGCTCGGGCACCCCGTCCCGGCCGTGTGCTCCCTCGAGGGCGGCGGCATGAACGGCCTCGCGCCGCTCACCCTGGCCGGATCGCACACCGTGGTGGACGCCGACTGCACGGGGCGTGCGGTGCCGGGACTCGATCAGATGTCCCTGTTCGTCGACCGCGTGCCGGGACTGGTCTTCGCGTGCGAGACCGGCGCCGACGGGGTGGCGCTGGTGGAGGCGACGAGGTCCATCGATGCGGAGCGTGTCGTCCGTTCGGCCATCATCCAGGCCGGAGGCGTCGGCTGCGCCGTGCTCGCCGGCTTCACCGTCGGCGACCTGCGGGAGCACGCCATCGCCGACCACCTCGCCCGCGCGCTCGCCCTCGGTCGCAGCTTCCTGGCGCACCGGTCGGCGCCGCTGCCGGTCCTGGCCGACGTGCTCGGCGGGACGCTGCTCGCCGAGGGTCGCATCGTGGCCGGTGCGTCCTCCGGCACCGATCCGCATGTGAACGCGGTCGAGATCGCCGGACTCGGCGGAGCGGTGCACCGGATCGTCACCCGTTCCGAGACGTTGGCGGTGCTCACCGACGGCCTGCTCGTCGCCGCGGCCCCCGAGATCATCGTGCTTCTGGATGCCGTGTCCCGGGAGATCCTCGAGGTCACCGAACTCGCCCCCGGGCGCACGGTGGCGGCCGTCGCCCTTCCCGCGCCGGAGTGGTGGAACGCCCGCCCTGAGCGGCGGGCCCGGGTCGTGCCTTCCGCCTACGGACTCGTCGATCTGGACGCCGCGTGAACGACGCGCTCGCCCTGGGGGCCCTTCTGGCGCAGGAGGAGAACGGCGTCCTCCGTCATGTCGCCGGCCCGCGCGACGTCGGGTGGGATGCGGTCGTGGTGGAGGCTGCGGAGTCCGACCTGCCGGACGAAGGGACCACCCGGCTCGCCATCCTCACGGCGGGGGCACCGCTCGCCACCTGGCAGCAGGACGCGATGCTGCGCCGGGTGCGCGACCGCGGTTTCACCGGACTCGCGCTCCCCGGCGCCGCCGGTGTCGATCCCGGGGCGCTCCGCCTCGCGGACCGGATCGGTCTCGCTCTGCTCGACGTCGAGAGGCCGGTCCAGCTCGCCCGCGCCTGCTGGATGCTCATCGAGGCGAGAGACGCCCTCACGCTCACACGGGTGCGGAAGGTCGCGCAGTCCTTCGAATACGCGGCCGACGACCTCGGCGATCTGCTCGGGCACCTGGCGGCGAACCTGGGGCTCGGCGTCGCCCTCGTCGACGCCGCGGGAGTGCTGCGTCAGGCCGGAGGACATCTGGGTGCCGACCTGCACGCGGCGATCCGCTTCGACTCGTGGAGCGATGGTGCCAGGGCGGGGGAGGGCGCGGCCGCCTCGGTGCGCGTGGACAGCCCCGGCCGGTCCGGTCTGCGCCTGGTCCTGTTCGGCGACGGCTTCGGAGAGGCGCAGCTGCAGTCGCTCCTGGTGGCCGCGGAGGTCGCCATGCCCGCGGTGGCCGCCCGCATCCTCATCGACGAGATCGCGGCCGTCAACGACGTCGCCGCGTCGTCCGGGCTGCTGCGGGACTTCGTCGAGCTCCGCGGAGCCGCCGATGCCGATGTCGAACGGCGCATGGCGGAGCGGGGGTGGCGCACCGGTGGGCATCACCTCGGGTTCCGCGTGGTGGCGCGCAGCCGGGTGGAGCCGCTCGCGCTCCTTCGTGCGATCAGGCCGGGGCTCAGCGCGATCGACGCCGAGGCGCACGCGACCACCGCCGGTCGAGGCCTCAGCGGTTGGCTCTCCTTCGCCGAAGCCCCCGGTCCCGACCGCATCGAGCGGGCCGTGGCGGCGCTGCGCGACCTCCACCTCGCGGCGCTGCGCGACTTCGCGGTGGCGACCGGGGTGGGCTCGGCGCAGACCGGGCCGGAAGGACTGGCGGCGACCCTCGACGAGGCCGGCGACGCCGCACGGATCGCCGCCGCCCGGTCGGCGACCGGATGGTTCGTCCGCGTCGACAGCCTCGGGCTCGAACAGCTCCTGCTCGCCTGGACCGGGAACGACACCTTCGTCCCGGCCGCGCAGTCGCTGCTGGCTCCCCTGGGGGAGGGGAACGGCGAGTTGCTCACGACGCTGTCGGCGTACCTCGACCATGAGTCAGGCATCGCGGCCACGGCGGCCGCTCTCGGGCTGCATCGCAACACGGTCGCCGTGCGGATCCGGCGGGTGCAGGAGCTCCTCGGGATCGACATGAGCGACCCCGAGGCGCGGCTGGCGTTGCACCTCGCGTGTCGCGCCGTGCTGCCGCGCTGAGCCCGGCGGTCACTCCGGGTCGCCGTGCAGCATCCAGGCGATCCCGAAGCGGTCGACGAGCATGCCGAACGTCCCACCCCACGGCGGCACGTCGAGCGGCATCGTGATCGTGGCGCCCTCGGAGAGCCGGTCCCACACCTGTCGGGTGACCTCCTGTGTATTGCCGCTCAGCGAGACGGAGATGCCCTGCGGTCTCTCGTAGGTCATGCCCTCCGGAGTATCCGAGGCCATGAGCACGAGACCGTCGGGGGTCGTGAGCTGCGCATGCATCACGAGATCCTTCTGGCTCGGATCCTGCACCATGTCGGGGAAGTCGCCGAAGCCCGTGATGTCGAGGTCTCCGCCGAGGACTCCCCGGTAGAACTCCATGGCCTCGCGTGCCTCGGTGCGGAAGGACAGGTAGGGATTGAGGTTCGCCATGCGTGCTGCTCCTGGTCGCTCGACTGCTGGAAAGACCCCCGCCCCTCCTCAGTCTGCGCGCGCCGGCACCGCTTCGGCAAGCCATTCCGCGAACGTCTGCGTCCCGCGAATCGCGTCTGGTCCCGGCAGCGCCTTCCCCGCGCGCATCCCCGCCATCTGCGGACCTGGCACGTTCAGCGCCGGGGTCCAGCCGCGGTACCCGATGCGTCGCGCGTACGCCCGCACCATGTCGGCGAGCTGCTCTTCGCGGGGGCCGGCGAGGTCGGGCACTCGGCCCCGCGCGTCCCCGGTCGCGAGCGCGACGAGCCGTTCCGCGACCTCGCGGGCCGCCACGGGCTGCGTGCGCGCACGCGGGGCGAGATGCAGCGGACCCGCCTTCGCCCGCGCGAACATCTGCGCGGCGAACTCGTGGAACTGCGTGGCTCGGAGGATCGTCGAGGGGACGGCGGACGCGGAGACCAGCTTCTCCTGGGCCACCTTGCCCGCGTAGTAGTCGTAGGGGATCCGGTCGATGCCGACGATGGAGAGCAGGACGACGTGTCCCACGCCGGCGTCGTCGGCGGCGGCGAGGAGGTTCCCGGTGGCGGCCGTGAAGAACTCGATCGCCGTGCTCGCCTTCAGCGTCTCGACGCTCACGACGTCGATCACGGCGTCGGCTCCGGTCAGCGCCGCCTCCAGCCCGCGCCCGCTGACCAGGTCGACGCCGTGCGACCGACTGAGCACGACGGCCTCATGACCCGCGCTCCGGACGGCCTCCACCGTGGGCGTGCCGACGACGCCGGTTCCTCCCGCGACGACGATCCTCATGCGTCGATCCTCACTCCCGATCCAGTCCGAAGGTGCGCTTCACGAGCGCCTGCACATCACGATCGAGCCCGTCGATACGGGCGTTGACGCCGTCGATGCGGGTGCCGACCGCGTCGAACCGGGTGTTGACCGCGTCGAAGCGCGCGGTCATCTCGTTGCGCAGGCCGCCGAGCTGACCGTTCATCTCGTTGCGCAGGCCGCCGATCTCGCTGCGCAGGACGCGGATGAACAGCGTCGAGACGACCGTGAGCATGCCCATCATCAGCGCCGTGAACGCGCCGATCATGGTCCAGACCTGTGCACCGTCCATGGTTTCCATCCCCTCATCGTGGCACCGCATCCTTCAGCCTGCCAGCATCCTGGCGGACGCCACGCCCGGCGACCCGCGCTCTGTGGAGACACTGGGAATCGCGCGGATTGGGGAGGAAGGGCCGGGCGAGGATACCTCTCACCCGGCCCTCGGTCAGTCGCCCTTCACGTTGACGAGCTGCCGCAGCGTGTGCCGGATCCGCACCAGGCTCGCCGCATCCGCCATCACGCGATCGATGGGCTTGTACGCCTGCGGGATCTCGTCGATGAAGGCGTCGGTGTCGCGGAACTCGATGCCGGCCATCGCCTCGCGCAGCTGCGCATGCGTGAACGTCTTCCGGGCCGCGGACCGCGAGTACTCGCGCCCGGCGCCGTGCGGTGACGAGTTCAGCGACAGCGGGTCGCCGAGCCCCTCCACCACGTAGGACGCCGTGCCCATCGACCCGGGGATGAGTCCGGGCCGACCCGCATCCGCCTGGATCGCGCCCTTCCGGGACACCCAGACGCGCTTCCCGAAGTGCATCTCCGACTCCGTGAAGTTGTGGTGGCAGTTGATCCGCTCCTCCTCCTCGACCGGGGTGCCGAGGAACTCGGAGAGCTGCCGGATGACGCGGTCCATCATCTCCTCGCGGTTCAGCAGCGCGAAGTGCTGCGCCCACCTGAGCTCCCGGATGTAGCGGGTGAACTCCGGCGTGCCCTCGACGAGGTAGGCCAGGTCGGGGTCGGGGAGGTCGATCCACCATTGCTTCGCCAGACGCTGTGCGACGGCGATGTGGTGCCCGGCGATCCTGTTGCCCACGCCGCGGGAACCGGAATGCAGGAACAGCCAGACCCGGTCGAGTTCATCCGCCGACACCTCGATGAAGTGGTTTCCCGACCCGAGGGTGCCGAGCTGGAGCCGCCAGTTCTTCGCATAGCCCTCGGGGTCGAACTCGGCCGCGGTGGCCCGCTCCTCCAGCTCGACCACGCGAGGAGCGGCCGTCCCCACGACCTTGTTGTTGTAGCGCCCGGCAGACAGCGGGACCGCGCGCTCGATCTGCTCCCGGAGCGCGGCGAGGTCGCGCCCGTCGAGGTCGTCCTTCGTGAACGGCGTGCGGACGGCGATCATGCCGCAGCCGATGTCGACGCCGACGGCGGCGGGGATGATCGCGCCGAGCGTCGGGATGACCGACCCGACGGTCGCCCCCTTGCCGAGGTGCGCATCCGGCATCAGCGCCAGGTGCGGGTGGATGAACGGCATGCGTGAGGTGGTGCGCGCCTGATCGAGGGTCTTCTCATCGATCAGGGACGCCCACGACAGCAGCCGTGCGGAGAGCCTCTCCATGATTCCTTTCCTTGTGGTGATGTCCAGCCCACAGGTCAGGGAGTCTTCCGACGGAAAACGCCCCGGACCTGACGGTGCGGGGCGTTGCGAGAGCGGATGCTGTCACACGGCGCGCGCCGGAGGGTACGACTCGTCGCGGTCATTGCGCTTCTGCGGAAGCGGCAATGCCGTGATCGGGTGGAGATTCCGCGGGGCGGTCATCCGTCGTCTCCTCGGCTGGTGTGCGGCGCCGGTCGGCACAGCCTTGCCACCCTAGGCGGCGACACGCCCGGGCGTCAAGCGTCCCTCGGCGGGTTGTACATGAACTCGAGCCGGATGCCGTCGGCGTCCTCGACGAAGGAGGCGTAGTACCGGTCGCTGTACCGCGGATATTCCTTCGGGTCCCGCACGGCGGTCCAGCCGGATTCGAGCGCGAGATCGTGGAGCCTGTCGACCTCGGCGCGCGACGGCACCGCGAAGGCCATGTGCTGCCAGCCCACGCGGCCGTGCCGGTGGGGCGTGGAGTCGTCGTCCCAGGTGTAGAGGATGATCTCGGTCTCGTCGCCGGTGTGCCAGGAGATCGAGTGATCGTCCTCGCCGCCGAGTTCGTAGCCGAGAGCGGTGAGCACCGGATGGAACTGCGCCCGTCCGCGTTCGAGGTCGGCGACGGTGATGCCCAGGTGATCGAGGAGAGCCATGCGCCCAGTCTGTCAGCGCATCGACCCGGCGTCAGTGGGGAGCGTGGTATTCGGCCTCGCCGCGCTTCCAGTAGCCCTTCACGACGGCGTTCGCGTTGTCCACGCCCCAGCGTGCCAGCAGGGCCCGACCGGGCTTCACGATGGACTGCTCGGCGGCGATGAAGACGAACGGGTCGGGTCCGACGACCTCGTCCTCGGTGAGCGCGTCGAGGAAGGAGATCAGCGCAGAGCCGGCGGGAGCGGCGCCGCGGTGCAGCCACTCGACAGCCACCGGAGCTTCGAGAGCGACCTCGCCGGCTGCCGACGTGGTCTCGATGACGATGCGTGCCGGCGTGCCCTCGGGGACGAGGGCGGCGAAACGGCGGATCGCGGGGATGGCCGTCTCGTCACCGACGAGGAGCCACGATCCCGGCTCTCCGGTGAGGACGGCGGCGCCGCGCGGCCCGCCGACGCCGATGGTCGACCCCAGCGGGGCGTTCGCGGCCCACGGTGCGGCCACGCCCTGATCGCCGTGCACGGCGAACTCGACATCGAGCCAGTCGTCACCCCACGCGAGGGGCGTGTACTCGCGGCTCGGGGCGGCGCGCAACTCCTCCACCGAGCCCACGGGGCCGCTCGGGAAGAAGAGCCGCATGTGGTCGTCTGAGCCCGGGGAGTCGAAGCCGGCGAGGTCGGGGCCGGACAGCCGGACGCGCACGAAATCCGGAGCGAGCCATTCGCGGGCGCTCAGCGTGACGTTGCGGAAGCGCAGCTCAAGGCCGCGACGCTCGATCGAGAAACCGGATTTCGTATCGCTCATAAAGTAAGGCTAACCTAAAAACCGACGCGGTCGGCTCACCCGCCCGTCGGACCGGCGCCCCACGAGGGTGCACACATCCCCGCAGAACAGGAGTCTCTCCATGTCCGTGCCCAGAACCCTCACCGCCACGAGCGTCGCTCTCGTCGGCCTGCTCGCCCTCTCCGGCTGCGCGTCCGGCGGCGAAGCCGAACCCGAAGCGACGACCGCGGGATCGGGGACCGTGACCATCGAGGACAACACCGGCACGCATGAGATCACCACGCCGCCGACCTCGGTCGTCGCTCTGGACAACCGGACCTTCCAGACCCTGTCCGACTGGGGCATCGAGCTCTCCGCCGGTGCGGTCTCCCTGATGCCGGAGACCGTCTCGTACGCGAAGGACGAGGACATCGTCGACATCGGCCTGCACACCGAGCCCGACCTCGAGGCCATCGTCGCCGCCGACCCCGACCTGATCATCAGCGGGCAGCGGTTCACGCAGCACAATGAGGCCATCGCGGAGCTGGTCCCGGACGCGACGATCATCGACCTCGAGCCCCGAGACGGCGAGCCCTTCGATGAGGAGCTCAAGCGGCAGACCACCGTCCTGGGCGAGATCTTCGGCACGCAGGACGAGGCCCAGAAGCTCGTCGAGGAGTTCGACGCCGCGGTGGACCGCGCGAAGGCCGCCTACGACGACGCCGACACCGTCATGGCCGTGAACACCTCGGGCGGCCAGATCGGCTACCTCGCTCCGACGGTCGGCCGTTCCCTGGGTCCGATCTACGACATGCTCGGCCTCACGCCGGCACTGCAGGTCGACGACGCGAGCGACGACCACCAGGGCGACGAGATCTCGGTCGAGGCGATCGCCGCCTCCAACCCCGACTGGATCCTGGTTCTCGACCGCGACGCCGTGTTCGCCGCGGAGACGCCGGACTACGTGCAGGCGGCGGAGATCATCGAGAACGCCGAAGCGCTCGCCGGCGTCACGGCGGTGAAGGACGATCAGATCGTCTACATGCCCACGGACACCTACCTCAACGAGAGCATCCAGACGTACACGACGTTCCTCAACGACCTCGCCGACGCGCTCGAGAAGAGCGCCGACAAGTAAGGGCTGGGCGGCGGCGTCCCGACCGGGGCGCCGCCGCCGGCATCCCCCATGACCTCTCCTCTCCTCATTTCGACACCGCGATCGTCCGCACGGCTTTTCGATCCGAAGCTGCTCATCGGCGTCCTCGTCGTGGCGGTGCTCCTGGCGATCTCGCTCTTCACGGGCGTGTACGACATCGCCGGCGCGGACGACGGCGCGCAGATGTTCCAGATCACCCGCGTCCCCCGGACGATCGCGCTCGTGCTCGCCGGCGCGGCGATGGCGATGGCCGGTCTCGTGATGCAGCTGCTCACGCAGAACCGCTTCGTCGAGCCGACCACCACCGGGACCACGGAGTGGGCGGGACTCGGGCTCCTCACCGTGATGGTGCTCGTGCCGCAGCCCTCCCTTCCGCTGCGCATGGCCGGGGCCGTGCTCGCCGCGTTCGTCGGCACGATGGTGTTCTTCGCGTTCCTCCGCCGGGTGGCGTTGAAGTCGTCGCTCATCGTGCCCATCGTCGGCATCATGCTGGGCGCCGTGGTCGGCGCGATCACGACCTACTTCGCCCTCGTCACGAACTCCCTGCAGATCATCGGTGTCTGGTTCGCGGGCAGCTTCACCTCGGTCATGCGCGGACAGTACGAGATGCTGTGGATCGTCGCCATCATCGGCGTCATCGTCTTCCTCGTGGCCGACCGACTGACCATCGCCGGGCTGGGGGAGGAGATCGCCACCAACGTCGGGGTGAACTACAACCGGATGATCCTGCTCGGCACCGCGCTGATCGCGGTGACGACCGGTGTGGTCACCGTCGTCGTCGGCAACCTTCCCTTCCTGGGGCTGATCGTTCCGAACATCGTCTCGATGGTCCGTGGCGACGACCTGCGCAGCAACCTGCCGTGGGTGTGCCTGCTCGGCATCGCGATCGTCACCGTCTGCGACATCATCGGCCGGACGATCATCATGCCGTTCGAGGTGCCGGTGTCGCTGATCCTCGGTGTCGTCGGCGCCGTCGTGTTCGTGCTTCTCCTCCTGCGGCAGCGTCGTCGTGGCTGAGGCGACGATGACGGCGACGACGGCCCCGCGGACGACGCGCTCGGCCGGGGCGTTCACGACCGTGCGGGCGCGTCGCCGCTACATCGTCGTGCTCGTGGTGCTCGGCGTGCTCGCCCTCGGTTCCGCGTTCGGTCTCCTCGCCTGGGACAACCCGCTGCCCGTCGGCACGCCCGGGTTCTGGCGCATCGCCCAGCATCGCGCGACCGCCGTGGTCGTGATGGCGCTCGTCGCCGTCGCCCAGGCCGTCGCCACGGTCAGCTTCCAGACGGTCACGAACAACCGGATCATCACTCCCTCGATCATGGGCTTCGAGTCGCTGTACCGTGTCGTCCAGACCACGACCGTGTACCTCTTCGGCGTCGCGGGGCTGGTGGCGATCCAGGGCGTCGGCCAGTTCGCCCTCCAGGTGCTCATCATGGTCGCGCTCGCCGTCCTCCTCTACGGGTGGCTCCTGTCCGGGCGCTACGGCAACCTCCAGATCATGCTGCTCGTGGGTATCGTGATCGGGGGCGGCCTCGGGGCGATCGCCACATTCATGCAGCGGCTGCTCACCCCCAGCGAGTTCGATGTGCTCGCCGCCCGGCTGTTCGGCAACGTCTCCAACGCCGATCCCTCGTGTCTCCCGCTCGCGATCCCGCTCGTGATCGCGGCCTCGACCCTCCTGTGGCTGCGGTCCCGGCGTCTGAACGTGCTCGCGCTCGGCCCCGATGCCGCACGATCGCTCGGCCTCGACCACCGGCGGGAGCAGTTCCTCGTCCTGACCCTCGTCGCCGTGCTGATGGCCACCTCCACAGCCCTCGTGGGTCCGATGACCTTCCTCGGCTTCCTCGTGGCGACGCTCGCGTACCAGTTCGCCGACACGCACGACCATCGGCCGATCTTCCCGGTCGCCGTCCTCACCGCGTTCTCGGTCCTGGCGGGGGCGTACTTCGCTATGAAGAACGTCTTCTACGCGCAGGGCATGGTGTCGATCCTCATCGAGATCGTGGGCGGCACCGTGTTCCTCATCGTCATCCTTCGAAAGGGCAGATTGTGATCGCACTCGACGGCGTCCGCCGTGACTACAGCAGCGAGGTGGCGATCGGCCCCGTCGACCTCCGTATCCCCACCGGCGGGATCACCGCGCTCATCGGGCCGAACGGTGCGGGCAAGTCGACGCTCCTGACCATGATCGGCCGGCTGAACGGGATGGACGCCGGAGCCATCGAGATCGCCGGGCTCGACGTCGCCTCGACGAAGTCCAAGGATCTGGCCAAGGTGGTCTCGATCCTCCGCCAGGAGAACCACTTCGTGACCAGGCTCACCGTGCGGCAGCTCGTGGGTTTCGGCCGCTTCCCGCACTCCCGAGGCCGGTTGACGAGAGCCGACGAGGAGGTCATCAGCCAGGCGATCGACTTCCTCGATCTGGGGGCGCTCGAGGGGCGCTACCTCGACGAGCTCTCCGGCGGGCAGCGGCAGCGGGCTTACGTGGCCATGGTGCTCGCGCAGGACACGGAGTTCGTGCTGCTCGACGAGCCCCTCAACAACCTCGACATGCGGCACGCCGTGCAGATGATGAAGCACCTGCGGCGGGCGGCCGAGGAGCTCGGGCGGACGATCGTCATCGTGCTGCACGACATCAACTTCGCCGGACACTACGCCGACCACATCTGCGCCATGAAGGACGGTCTGGTGGTGGAGTTCGGCTCGCCAGCGGAGATCATGACGGACGACGTGCTGAGCCGCGTGTTCGACACCCCCGTGCAGGTCGTGGACGGACCCTCGGGCCCCCTCGCCGTCTATTACTGACGCGAGTCAGAGCTCGACGCCGTGGTCCTCGTCGTTCACGCCCGCGTTGTGACCGCGGCGGGACTCGTAGCCGAGGAACCAGCCGAACCACACGATCGCGGCGAGCAGCACGCCCAGCCACACGTTCTGGAAGATGAGGCCGAGGACGACACCGGCGATCAGCAGGCCGACCGTGACGAAGATGCGCAGGGCGGTACGGGACATGCGCTCAGCATACGTCGGTCGCTCCGGGAACGGGCCGGTCAGCGTCGGCGGTGGTCTTCCGGGGCGAGCCGGGGTCCGCGCCGCGCCTCGGCGACCCCGCTCGCGAAGATGAGCCGGATGACGCGCTGCCGGTGACCGGCCCAGGGAGCGAGCAGTTCGACCATGCCGGCGTCATCCGTGCGGTGCCCCGTCAGGGCATGTCCGACCTCGTGCGCCAGATGGTAGTCGCCCACGCTGACGGCATCAGGGTCGCCCAGCGCGCGGATGCGCGTCTCCGCAGCGGTCCAGACGCCGACTCCGGGCAGGCTCGTGAGGACGCGGTCACGGTCAGGGCCGGTCGTGGCCGCTCGGACGGCATCGGCGATGCGGTCGCCGCGCTCCGCCGCCCGCACGATGGTCTTCGACTGCGGCGGCTCCACTCCCGCGCGATGCCACGCCCAGGACGGGATGCGTCGCCACTGCGCCGCGGTGGGAGCGACGGCCATCGGTCGCGGCGTCGGCCCCGGCGCCGGGTCGCCGAAGCGCGACACGAGGTATCGCCAGGCGCCGAAGGCCTGCATGGAGGTGACCTTCTGTTCGAGGATGCCGCAGGCGAGGGCATCGAAGACCTCATCCGTGCGCGCGAGCCGGATGCCGGGGTGTCGCCGGGCCGCCTCAGCGATGAGGGGGTGCAGGGAGGGATCGAAGCCGGTCGGGTCGTCGCCGGCACCGCACAGTGCCGGCACGAGGGCGAGTGCGTGCTCGGCGCCCGGACCCCAGGCGGTCGCCGTGACCTCGTTCCCCGACATCCGCAGGGCCAACGTCGACGGACCCTGTGGCGTGCGGACCGCGCGCCAGATGACGGGGCCGTCGAAGACCGTCGTCGGATCGGTGCCCCCGCGGCGCAGCATGCCGACGGTACGCCGGAGATCGAGCGGGTGCGGCGGGCGGTACATCGTCTCCCGCGGAGCATCCGCGCGGACGGCGGCGAGGGTCATGCGCCCACCCTACGCGCGGCTCCTGACACCGGCCTCCGGGCTGAGCAGGAGCGGGTCAGAAGCGGTCGGGCGACGGGGTTCCGTGGCCGTAACGGATGACGACGTCGGCGTGACGGTCGAAGCGGTAGCCGATGCCGCGCACGGTACGGACGATGTCCTCGTAGCGGCCGAGCTTCGCCCGCAGCCGGCGCACGTGCACGTCGATCGTGCGCTCGCCAGGGGTCTCGTCGTCCTGGGCCTGCCAGAGGGCGGCGACGAGCTCGCTGCGCTCGATCGTGCGGCCCTCGCGGAGGACGAGGTACTGCAGCAGCTCGAACTCCTTGTAGGTGAAGGCGGCGGACTCGCCGTCGATGAGCACGCGCTTGCGGGAGATGTCGACGGTGACGCCGGACTCCTCGGGCGTGGTCTCCTCCTCGGCGGCGGCCTTGGTGCGGGCGATCGCGCCGGGCTCCTGCAGGGCGAGACGCACGACGTCGAGGTCGCGGCCGCCGGAGCCGTGCGGGGCGAGGGCGACGGTGGCGTGGGTCTCGGCGCCGGGCGCGAGCTCGGCCAGCGTGCGGCGGAGGGCGTCGACGAGCAGCGGAAGGCTCACACCGGCTTCGGCGGCCTTGATCTCGTCCAGGCCGACGTAGAGGGCGAAGCCGCGGGGCGAGCGGACGGCGGGGAGGTCGGCGCCGGCCGGGGCCAGCGGAGCCGACGACTCAGCGGATCGGACGGTGCGGTTCGGGGCGGTGACGGCGGGACGCTCGAGAAGGGCGGAGTTCGACATGATGATGGGTCCTCAGGACGTGAGCCCGACGGGAGGGGGCTCGGATGCGTTGCACGAATGACCGGCGGAGCCGGGGAAGCGAGCACGGGTGTGTGCTCGGGACACTGCTCTCGCAGATGGCGAGGAGTCAGGTCAGACGAGGTGGCTGTTCGTTCAGCGACACATTCGGCAACACATGTCAACGCGACCGGGCATCATCATCCCGGCAGTCCCGTTCGCCTCCTGGGCGGACAAAGGGCGTGCGTTGATGGTCATGGGGGGATTATGTCCGATCGTGACGGGACATGTCAAAACGCCCGGGCGCGTCGCAAGAGGCGTAACGTGACACGGATGACGATCTCGCACACCGTCGGCGGCTTCATCCTGACCGACGAGAAGGACGCATCGCGGTACACCCTCACGCGCGACGGGAAGCTCGTCAGCGTGCTCGACTACCGGGACGACGGCCACACCGTCGCGCTCACCCGGGCCTACACGGTCCCGGCATTCCGCGGAAACGGATACGCCGGGAAGGTGGTCGAGGGGGCCGTGGCCGACATCGCGGAGCGCGGCGACCGCAAGGTCGACGCGGTCTGCTGGTACGTGGCGGAGTGGTTCACCGCCCACCCCGAGCAGTCCGGACTCCTCCGCTCACGCTGACGCTCCGGCTGTATGACGAACTGTTACGGCCGCCGCCTGCGAGGATGAGGGCATGAGACTCGCCGAAGCCCTGGCCGCCCGCGCCGACCTGCAGCGCCGCATCGAGCAGCTGCGGGCGCGCATCGTCGCGAACGCCCGGTACCAGGAGGGTGAGGAGCCTGCGGAGGACGCGGCGGCGTTGATCGAGGAGGCCGATGACGCACTGACTCGGCTGCAGAGCCTCATCCGCCGCATCAACGTCACGAACTCCCGCCTCGACCTCGGCGCGGACGGCACGATGACCGACGCGCTCGCCGCGCGGGACGTGCTGCGCCTGCGCCACTCGGTGCTCGCCGACGCGGCGGCCGCCGCGTCGGGGGCGAGCGAGCAGTACCTGCGTCAGATGCGCTCGGAGCTGAGGCAGGTGTCGGCGCTGCCGGTCGCCGCGCTCCGGGCCCGGGCGGACGCCGTCGCCCAGGAGCTCCGTGCGCTCGACAACCGGATCCAGCAGGCGAACTGGTCGCACGACCTCGAGGAGGAGAGCGGAAGTCGGTAGTCGCGACGGAGCGGGCACAACCCTCAGCCGGCGGGGCAAGCCGGCACCTGTGGGCGGAGGGCAGCCCTGATCTCGCATCGCGCAGCCCCGCACGTCGCACAGGTGAAGATGCACGGTGCATCTCGCATCACCACGTGCCGGTCGTCGCGACGAGGGTGGGTCAGGGGACCTTCCGCCTTCTCCTCGGCCGTCGGGAGACGGCGGTCCCGGCACGCCTCGGACGGAATGTCCGAGGGGCTTCGTACCGTGGGGGTATGCGGATCCTGCACACCTCGGACTGGCACATCGGCCGGACGTTCCATGGCAACTCGACCATGGACGCGCTCGCCGAGGTGCTCGCCGCCCTGACCGCGCAGGTCAGGGAGCACGAGGTCGACGTCGTGATCGTCGCGGGCGACGTGTTCGACTCTGCCACGCCCTCGGCCGCCGCCTATACGCTGCTCGGAGACGCCCTCGTCGATCTGCATGAGACGGGTGCACGGGTGGTCGTCACCAGCGGGAACCACGATTCCGCCGCGCGGCTGGGGTTCCAGGCCCGGCTGCTGCGCGAGGGCATCCACGTGCTCACCGACCCCCTCGCGGTCGGTACCCCCGTCACGATCGACGACGCTCACGGTCCGGTGCACTTCTTCGGGATCCCGTATCTGGAGCCCGCGATCGTCCGCCAGCACTGGCCGGAGGGCGACGCCGAGGGACGGCAGTTGCGCACGCAGGCGCAGACCATGACGCACGCGATGACCCTCGTCCGCGCGGGCATGCAGGAGCACGCGGGTCGGTCGATCGCGATCGCCCACTGCTTCGCCGCGGGGGTGGAGCCGACGGAGGGTCTGGAGCGCGAGGTGCGACAGGGCGGCCTCGACGTCGTGCCGCTCCGGGCGTTCGACGGCCCCGACTACGTCGCACTGGGTCATATCCACGGTCGTCAGCAGGTCAGCGAGCGGGTGCGATACGCCGGCGCTCCGCTGCACTACAGCTTCGGCGAGCAGCACAAGCCGCGCGGCTCCTGGCTCGTCGACCTCGATGCCGACGGGCTCGCGGGCGTCGAGTGGCTGGAGCTGCCGGTTCCGCGGCGCCTGGTCACTCTGACCGGCGCCTTCGAGGAGATCCTCTCCGCCGAGAACATCGCCGCGCACGCCGACGCCTGGGTGTGCGCCGTGTACACCGACGCCGTACCGCAGACCGAACCCATGCGACGGCTGCGCGAGGCGTACCCGCACTGCGCCATGGTGCAGCATCAGCCCGCGACGGTCGGGGAGGAGCGTGAGCGGTCGTACGGCGAGCGGCTGCGCTCCGCGGTGACCGACGCCGACCGGATCGAGGCGTTCCTCGAGCATGTGCGGGCGGGCCAGGGAGCGACCGAGGTCGAACGCGAGCTGATCCGCGAGGTGCTCGACGACCGGGTCCGCGCGGAAGCCCTCGTCTAGTGCGGCTGCATCGGCTGGAGGTCGAGGGTTTCGGGCCGTTCCGCGCGCGGCAGACCGTGGACTTCGACGCCTTCGCCGACGACGGGATCTTCCTCATCGCCGGCCGCACCGGAGCGGGGAAGTCGAGCATCCTGGACGCGGTCTGCTTCGGGCTGTACGGCGGGGTGCCGCGGTACGACGGCGGGGAGAAGAGGCTCCGCAGCGATCACAGCGAACCGGACGATCCCTCCGAGGTGGTCGTCGAGTTCAGCACGCCGTCCGGTCGCTACCGGGTCACGCGTTCGCCCGAGTACCTCCGGCCGGCTCGGCGCGGCGGAGGCCTGACCAAGCAGGCGGCTGCGGTCTCCCTGGAGGAGCTCACGGACGACGGCTGGGTGGGTCGCGCGGCGCGGGCGGTCGACGTGGCGCACGAGCTCGATGACATCCTCCAGCTCAGCCGCGAGCAGTTCCTGCAGGTGATCCTCCTCGCGCAGAACCGCTTCTCGGAGTTCCTCCTGGCGGGTAGCAGGGACCGGCAGGCGCTGCTGCGCCGGCTCTTCGGCACCGAGCGTTTCGAAGACGTGCAGGCGCGGTTCGACGAGCGGCGGCGCCACGCTGAGCAGGGGCTCGGCGCGCGCCTGGCCACCGTCTCCGCGCGGCTGGACGAAGCGGAGCGCCTGGTGGTGGATGCCGACCTCGGGCGCGACGCCGGTGACGACGAGGGCGGCATCGCGTCGGAGGTGCAGGGCGCTGGCACCACGACCGCCGATCGCCTGGCGGAGCTCGAACGGGCGCAGGCGCGCGCTGCGTATCGGGCGGAACGGCGCGCCGCCGATCGCCTGGAGGCGGAGAAGCGGTTCGAGGTCGCCGATGCTGCTCTGGCTGCGGCGCGCGAGGATCAGCGCGCGCAGAAGGAGCGAGACCGTGCCCGCGCGGCGATGACCCGTCTGGATGCCGAGGAAGCGGCGGTCGCCGCGGCGAAGGCGGAGCTCGCCAGGGCGCGGGCAGCCGAGGTGCTCCGTTCCTCGATCGCCGCGGCCACACGCGCGGCGGCGGCAGCGGACGAGGCGGCCGCCACGGAGGAACGGGCACACGCGGCCTGGGCCCGGCTCGGCGTCGAGACCGACGACCTCGACGCGTGGATCGCGGAACGGACGCGTGAGTCCGGGATCTGGGAGCGCGCCGTCACGCTGGAGGCACAGGCGCCGTCCCGCGCCACCGAGCGCGGGACGGCGGAAGCGGCTGTCGTCGCCGCCGAGCGCCGGTGCGAGGACGGGCAGGCGGAGCGCGCTGCCCTCCCCGGGCGGATCGCGGCCGCAACCCTGGAACGGGACGACGCCCGTCGACTCGCCGACCGCATCGCGGAATGGGAGAGCGTGCGCATCGCCGCGGCCGTTCGCCGCGAAGCCGCGGTAGAGGCGGAGACCCTGCAACAGGAGTGCACCTCCGCCGAACGCGTCCTCGCCGAGGCGACGTCTGCACAGGCCGCCGCACAGTCGGCTCTCGCTGACCTGCGGCAGCGCCGGATCGACGGCATGGCGGGGGAGCTGGCCTCCGCCCTCGTCGACGATCACCCCTGCCCGGTGTGCGGTGCGCGAGAGCACCCGGCCCCGGCAGACCACGGCGCGACGGTCTCCGCGGAGGACATCGCGGCTGCGGAGGTCCGGAGGGACGAGGCGGCGCGGCGCGAGCAGCAGGCGGCGTCGACCTGCACGACGTTGCAGGTCCGACTCGCCGCGGCGACGGCGCGCGCGGACGGACGGGACGTCGAGACGGCGGGAGTCGAGCTCGATGCCGCCCGTGCCGCGGAGAAGGAAGCCCTCGCCGCCGCCGAGACCGCGCGGCGACGCGATGTCGTCCTCGCCGAGCTCCGCGAGCAGCAGGACGCCCTGGAGCTCCGCCGTGTCCAGGACGAGGCGGCCCTCGCCGCAGCCCGCGAGCAGCTGGCTCTGGCGGTCCAGCGAGACGATGACGCCCGCAGGGCGATCGACGAGGCGCGAGGGAGCTACGCGTCGGTCGCCGAGCGGACGGCGGAGACGACCGCCCACCTCGCCGTGGCCCGACGCCTCCTGGACGCCGAGGCCGAACGTGCGCGGAGACAGCAGGCGGCGACGGAGGCGGCCGCCGAGAGAGACCTTGCACTCGATGCCTCCGAGTTCCCCGACGTCACGGCCGTCGTGGAGGCGTTGCGCCCGCCGGCGGTGCAGGCGGAGCTCGATGAGCGGGTGACGACGCACGCGGTGCAGCGGGAGAAGGAGCGTGCACTTCTCTTCGACCTCGAACTGCGGACCCTGCCGGAGGAGCCGATCGACCTCGCGCCCATCGAGCAGGCAGCGCTCGATGCGAGGGCGGCGTGGACCGCCGCCGTCGACGAGGCCACGAGGACGGCGGGCGACGCTGCGCGGCTGGCCGGCCTCATCGACGCCGCGAAGGACGAGCACGCCCGCACGGCAGAGGACGCGGCGGCGTTCGAGGTGCTCCAGGCCCTCGCCGACACCATCGCCGGACGCGGAGCGAACACACGCAAGATGACGCTGGAGACCTTCGTGCTGGCGGCAGAGCTCGAGGAGATCGTCGACGCCGCGAACCGCCGCCTCCACGACATGTCGGAAGGACGCTACCGGCTGCAGCACTCCGATGCCCTGGCGGCACGCGGTGCCGCGTCCGGACTGGGCATCGTGGTCGCCGACGCGTTCACCGGGCAGACCCGCCCGCCACAGTCGCTGTCCGGCGGCGAGACGTTCCTCACGTCCCTGGCGCTCGCCCTCGGGCTGGCCGAGGTCGTGACGGCCCGCGCCGGCGGCATCCGCCTGGACACGCTCTTCATCGATGAGGGATTCGGCTCGCTCGACGGCGACACACTCGACGTCGCGATGCGCACGCTCGACGAACTCCGGCAGGGCGGGCGCACGGTCGGGGTCATCAGCCACGTCGAGGCCATGCAGGAACAGATCCCGGCTCAGCTCACCGTCCGCGCGCTGCCGAACGGGCCGAGCGTCATCGAGATGCGCTGAGCTCAGACCCCGTATTCGGCGCGGATGACTTCGCGCAGCTCGATGCTGCATCGGGCGATGGCCTCGCGGAAGTCGGCCAGGGCGCCGTCCTCGGCCTGGTCGGAGACGGCGCGGAAGGCGCGGATGGGCACGCCGAACTGTCCCGCGACCCAGATGTACGCGTAGGTCTCCATGTCCACCAGTGCGGCGCCCATCGGCCGGATCACCGCCGTGACCTCGGCGTCGTTCACGAAGTGGTCACCCGTGGCGATCACGACGCCCTCGCGGCCCGTGGTCACCTGCGGCGGAAGCGAGACGTGCCGTCCGACGACGCCGTCGAGATCGATCACGTCGTGCTGCACCGCCGTCGCGATCTCGTGCACCGCGTACGGACGCCCCTTCTCGATGGAGCCCGCGGTGCCGACGACGACGACCTCGTCGTAGGTCTTCGCGTCGAGGGCCCGGGTCAGCGCGTACGTCGCCGGCAGCTTGCCCGGGCCGGTGACCAGACGGTCGAAGCCGTCGAGCTCCTCGGGGAAGGCGGACAGTTCGGACTCGAGGGCGGCGACGAGGAGCTTCACCGCTTCAGTCTCTCAGGTCGCGGCCGGATACCGCGTCCTGGCGCAGTGGCGTGACCCGCAGGAAACACGGAAGGGCGATACTGGAGTGAACCGATGAGCGGAGGACAACGTGTCGTTGCAGAAGCAGATCGCGGAAGACCTGGGCGCCCGGCCCGACATCGATCCCGAAGCGGAGGTGGAGCGTCGCGTCGGCTTCCTCGCGGACTACCTGCGCACGACGGGCGCGAAGGGGTTCGTCCTCGGCATCTCCGGCGGACAGGACTCGACGCTCGCGGGGCGCCTCGCCCAGCTCGCGGTGGAGCGCGTGCGTGCCGAGGGCGGGGAGGCGACCTTCCTCGCGGTGCGTCTGCCCTATCGCGTGCAGCACGACGCCGACGACGCCCAGGCCGCGCTGGACTTCATCGCGCCGGACTCGTCGATCGAGGTGAACATCCAGAACGGGGTCGAGGGCGTCGAGAAGGACATCGAGTCCGCCGTCTCCAGCGACATCTCCGACTTCAACCGCGGGAACATCAAGGCCCGCCTCCGCATGGTCACCCAGTACGCGCTCGCCGGGCACGAGGGTCTGATCGTGATCGGCACCGACCATGCCGCCGAAGCCATCACGGGCTTCTACACGAAGTTCGGCGACGGCGCGGCCGACGTCCTCCCGCTCGCCGGGCTCACGAAGCGACAGGGTCGCGCCCTGCTCCAGTTCCTCGACGCCCCGGAGCGCCTGGCCTTCAAGGTGCCGACGGCCGACCTCCTCGACGACCAGCCGGGGCGCACCGACGAGGACGAGCTCGGGCTGACGTACGAGCAGATCGACGACTTCCTCGAGGGCCGGGAGGTCGACCCCGAGGTCGCCGGGCGCATCGAGGCGCGGTATCTCGCGACTCAGCACAAGCGTCATCTGCCCGTGACGCCCGACGACACCTGGTGGCGCTGACCCGGGGCGCCTCACGCGGGACCGCCCGCTTTTCGCCGTGTCGGATGCCGCGGATAGTGTCGAAGCAGCCGACAGAACGGGAGAATCGTGCGGATCGACACAGAGGCGCAGCGGGTCATCTGGAGCGCGAGCGACCTCAAGGCGGCCGCCGAGTGCGAGTTCGCCTGGTCCCGCGCGATCGATGCGAAGCTCGGTCGGGTCCCCGCGGTGGAGGAGCCGGAGGACGCGACGCTCCTCCGCGCGGCCCAGCTCGGAGACGTGCACGAGCAGAACGTGCTCGAGCGCTACATCCGGGAGCTCGGCGAAGAGCGGGTGCATCGGATCGCCAAGGTCTCGTCGAGCGATCCTGACGCGCTGGCTGCCGCCGTCGACGAGACGTTGAGCGCTCTGCGCTCGGACGCGCTGGTCGTCTTCCAGGCGGCGTTCGCCACCGACGAGTTCGTCGGGTTCGCCGACTTCCTCCGCCGCGATGCGGACGGGGGTTGGCGCGTGCAGGACTCGAAGCTCGCCCGCAAGGCCCGGGTGACAGCACTCATGCAGCTCGCGGCATATGTCGACCAGCTCGACCGGCTCGGCATCCCGCGTGCGGACGAGGTCGACCTCATCCACGGCGACAACAGCGTCAGCACGCATGCGGTCGAGGACCTCCTCCCACTGTTCCGCGTGCGCCGGGCGCGGCTGCGCGCTCTGATCGCGGACCGCTCCGTGGCCGACGGCGCGGCCGGGGCGCCGCTCGCGTGGGGCGACGACCGCGGCGATCTGCGCGTGGTCGCCTGCGGACGTTGCGCCACGTGCGAGGAACAGGTGCTGGCCCATCGCGACCTCCTCATGGTGGCCCGCATGCGGCCGGTGCAGCGGGCCCGTCTGCGCGCCGCCGGGATCCTCACCATCGACGACCTGGCCGCGGCGACCCAGGCACCGGAGGGCATGAACGTCGACACGTTCGAGAACCTCCGCGCCCAGGCACGCGTGCAGCTGCGGGCGGATGCCGAGGGGGCGGCGACGTACGACGTGCACTATGCCGCGGCGATCCACACCCTCCCTGTGCCCAGCCACGGGGACATCTTCTTCGACTTCGAGGGCGATCCGCTGTACACCGAGCCCGCTCCCGACGGCGAGGCCGAGTGGGGCATCGACTATCTGTTCGGCTGGGTCGACAACGCCGACCAGTACACCGCGCTCTGGGCGCACTCGTTCGCGGAGGAGCGTCGGGCGCTGGAGACCTTCCTCGACTTCGTGAAGGTGCGTCGCGCCGCCCACCCCGGCATGCACATCTATCACTACGCCCCCTACGAGACCTCCCACCTGGTCGCGATGGCCGCCCGCCATGGGGTGCGCGAGGGTGAGGTGGACCGCCTGCTCCGCGAGGGCGTGTTCGTCGACCTGTACCCGCTGGTGCTGCGCACAGTGCGGGTCGGTTCGCGGTCCTACTCCATCAAGAAGCTCGAGCCCCTCTACATGGGGGAGGACGTGCGCACGAGCGACGTCCAGAAGGGCGACGATTCCATCGTGCAGTACGTCGCGGCGCGGGAGCTCGCGGCAGCGGGGGCGCAGGCCGAGGCCGACGCGGTGCTCGCCGACCTCGCGGACTACAACCGCTACGACTGCGTCTCCACCCGGCGGCTGCGCAACTGGCTCATCGACA
Organism: Microbacterium meiriae; assembly: GCF_040686935.1. Lineage (NCBI taxonomy): Bacteria > Bacillati > Actinomycetota > Actinomycetes > Micrococcales > Microbacteriaceae > Microbacterium > Microbacterium meiriae. The sequence goes on along the minus strand of NZ_JBFBMF010000001.1, from coordinate 510,800 downwards.
TCGCCCGCGCGGAGGGGGTCACGCCGGCCCCGCCGGACGACGCGGACGAGGTCATCTACGAGCCGTCGCCGCGTTCGCTCGCGCTGCTCGGCGATGCGGAGCGTGCGGCGGAGACCGGTGATGACGGGCTCGTGCACCGGCTCGCGGCGGCCGCCATCGACTACTTCCCGCGCGAGGCGAAGAGCTTCTGGGTCGCGCACTTCCAGCGGCTGCGAGAGCCGGTCACGATGTGGGACGGCACGCGCGATGTGGTGAAGGTCGATGCGACCCGCTCGCGGGTCCGCCGGGACTGGAGCATCGGCGAGGGCCGCAGAGTCCTGTCGCGCGAGCTGGAGATCCGCGGCGAGGTGTCCCCTGGCACGACGCTCGGTCCGGGCGCCCAGCCGTTCGCGCTCTACGACGTCCCGGCGCCGTTCGACACCGACGTCCCGTCGCGCGCGGTGCACGTGCCGCACGGGGTCACGGTCGTCGAGGTGCTGGACGACGGCTATCTCGTGGCGGAGTCCGCGGTCCAGGGGCAGACCTGGGATGACCTCCCCGTCGCCCTCACCCCCGCCGCGCCGCCACGGGTGGTGTCGCTGCAGCAGGCGATCGACGAGTGGGCCGATGCGGTGCACGCGGCCGCTCCGGACTTCCCCCAGGACGCGGCGACCGACATCCTCCGCCGCCTCCCTCCGCGCACCGTGTCGGGGAACGCGCTCCCGGCCGCCGGCGACGACCCGATCGGCGCGATCGTCCGCGGGATCCTGGACCTTGACCGCAGCTATCTCGCCGTACAGGGGCCTCCAGGCACGGGGAAGACCTACACGGGCTCCCAGGTGATCGCCCGGCTCGTCACAGAGCACGGCTTCCGCATCGGCGTCGTCGCGCAGTCCCACGCGATCATCGAGACGCTGCTGGAGCGCGTCGTCGCCGACGGTGTCGCCCCGGGTCAGGTGGCGAAGTGCCCCAAGGACGCGAACGCCGATCCCGGGTACACGGTGATCCCGAAGACCGGCATGGCCGCCTTCCTCGCGGAGCACGCAGACGGGGGCGCCGTCGTGGGCGGTACCGCCTGGGACTTCAGCAACACGCAGCGGGTGGCCAGGGGAGAGCTCGACCTGCTCGTGATCGACGAGGCCGGGCAGTTCTCGCTCGCCTCGACGATCGCGGTCGCCGCGGGCGCGCAGAGGCTCCTCCTCCTCGGCGACCCGCAGCAGCTGCCCCAGGTCAGCCAGGGCGCCCACCCGGAGCCGGTGGACACGTCCGCGCTCGGCTGGGTGATGGACGGCGACCCCGTCGTGCGCCCGGAGTACGGCTACTTCCTCGCGCGCTCCTGGCGGATGCACCCGCACGTCGCGGCTCCGGTGTCGAAGCTCGCCTATGCCGGGAAGCTCGCCTCCGCACCCGGTACCGAGCGGCGCGCGGTCGAGGGCATCGACCCGGGCCTCCACGTGGTGCCGCTGCGCCACCGCGGTAACGCGACCCAGTCGCCGGAGGAAGCAGAGGAGGTCGTACGCATCGTCCGCGACCTCGTGGGCCGCACCTTCCACGACAACGATGCGGCGGGCACCGTGCGGCCACTGACGCCGGAGGACATCATCGTCGTGGCGCCGCACAACGCGCAGCGGCAGCTCGTGCACGACGCGCTCGCCGCGGCGGGTTTCGGCGGCGTCCCGGTGGGCACGGTCGACAACTTCCAGGGCAAGGAGGCCGTCGTCTCGATCACGACGCTCGCGGCGTCGAGTGGCCGGGACGCTCCCCGGGGCCCGGAGTTCCTGCTGCTGCAGAACCGGCTCAACGTGGCGATCTCCCGGGCGCAGGTCGTGGCCTACCTCATCCACTCGCCTGCGCTGCTCGACGACCTGCCGTACACGCCCGAGGGCGTCGCCCGGCTCAGTGCCTTCGCCCGCCTGGTGGGGGCCGCGGAGGAGGAGGGTTCATGACGACGACGGTTCCTGCACCGGCCGCCGACGGCACGCCGACCGAGGCGGACATCCTCCGTGCAGCCGCTGCGTGGGCCTGGTTTCCGCGCGGCAGCGAGCATGTCCGCGGCGACCTGCTCCTCGTGCGGTACCCGGAGCGGTTCGGGGGCGGCGTCCGCGGCTCGCAGGTGACGTCCGCGCGCCCTGCCGCCGAGGTGCTGGACGGGGCGCTGGATCGCACCAGAGCCTGCGGCGAGAGCGTGTTCACGTTCTGGACGAATCCCGCCGACGACCCCGACCTCGAAGAGGAGCTCCGACGCCGCGGTGCCGTGCACTTCGACACCGTCACCGTGTTCGCGCGTCCGACCAGTGGAGCCGCGGTCGACGTGCCGCCCGGGGTCTCCGCCGAGGTCGTGCGGGCCGTGGATCAGCTCCGCGAGGTCGATGCGATCAACGTCCCGGTCTGGGAGCAGCAGCCCCTCGACGACGACGGTCTGCGTGCCGAGTTCGCCGAGCTGACCGAAGCTCTCGATGCCGGTACCGGTTTCCGGGTGCTCGGGCGCATCGACGGACGCGCGGTGAGCACGGGCGGATGCACCATCGTCGACGGGTTCACTCGACTCTGGGGAGCGGCGACGCTCGAGGCCGATCGTGGTCGCGGCGTCTATCGAGCGGTCCTCGCGGAACGCCTGCGGCAGAGCGCCGCGCGCGGTGCGAGGACTGCGCTCGTCAAGGGCCGTGTCTCGACATCGGCGCCGATCCTCGCGAGAGCCGGCTTCACGCGCTACGGCGACGAACGCGGCTACCGCCTGGCCCTCTGACGTGGGAGCGGCGGCGACGGCCTCAGACGGTGCCGTACAGCCGGTCTCCCGCGTCGCCGAGACCGGGCACGATGTACCCCTTCTCGTCGAGGCGCTCGTCGAGCGCTCCGAGGACGAGGGTCACGTCACGGTCGCCGGCCATCGCCTCGATCGCCGCCACACCCTCCGGAGTGCCGAGCAGGCAGATCGCGGTGACGTCCTTCGCACCGCGATCGAACAGGAACTGGATCGCGGCGGCGAGCGAGCCGCCCGTCGCCAGCATCGGGTCGATCGCGAAGCACTGGCGGTCGGAGAGATCGTCCGGAAGCCGCTCGGCGTACGTGGTGGGCTCGAAGGTCTCCTCGTCGCGGACCATGCCGAGGAAACCGACCTCCGCGGTGGGGAGGAGCTTGACGAGGCCTTCGAGCATGCCGAGACCGGCGCGCAGGATGGGGACGACGATGGGCCGCGGCTCGGAGATCTTCACGCCCGTGGTCGTGGTGACCGGCGTCGTGATCTCGATCGGAGTGACCTTCACATTCCGGGTCGCCTCGTACGCGAGGAGCGTCACGAGCTCTTCGGTCAGCTGGCGGAAGACCGGCGACGGGGTGCGCGCGTCGCGCAGCACCGAGAGCTTGTGGGTGATGAGAGGGTGGTCGGCGACGTGAACACGCATGGATACAGGCTAATGCGCCCCGCGTCCGCGCACGACATCGGGTGCCGTGGCGGACACAGCGCGCTGACGTAGGCTCGGGGCATGACCGCCGCCGACCGCCGTGCGATGCAGCGTGCCCTCGAGCTCGCTGCCGAGGCCGCGGACGCCGCGGAGATCCCGGTCGGCGCCGTCGTCCTCGATGCCGACGGGCATGTCCTGGCGGAAGGACGGAACACCCGCGAGACCACGCGCGATCCGACCGGGCACGCCGAGATCGAAGCCATCCGGGCTGCGGCGGCGCACCGGGGATCGTGGAATCTCGACGGCTGCACGCTCGTCGTCACGCTCGAGCCCTGCGTGATGTGCGCCGGCGCGATCCTGCAGGCACGCATCGGCCGCGTGGTCTTCGGCGCGTGGGATGACAAGGCGGGAGCGGCCGGATCGATGTACGACGTGCTGCGCGACCGGCGCCTGCCCTACCGCGCCGAGGTGATCGGCGGCGTGGACGAGCACGCGTCCATCGCGCTGCTCCGGGCCTTCTTCGAGGACCGTCGCTGAACGCTCAGTCCGAGGACTTGAGGACGAAGACGTCGGTCGAGGGTTCCGGATCGATCGCGGGACGGTAGACGTCCGGCTCGATGTAGACGACCCGGGCGACCGGCACGGCGGCCCGGATGCGGGCCTCGATCTCGTCGATGTCGTCGGCGACCTCGCGCAACGGCTTGTCGGCGCTGAGTGCGACCTTCGCGGCGACCATCAGCTCGTCGGGCCCCAGGTAGAGGGTCTTCATGTGGATGATCTTCTCGATCTCCGGGCCGTCGTTGATCGCGTCCACGATCCGGTCGTAGTCGGCGGGGGTCGCTCCCTCGCCGACGAGCAGACTCTTGGTCTCCACGCCCAGCACGATCGCGATGAGCACGAGCAGGACGCCGATCATCACGGTGCCGAGGGCGTCGAAGACGGGGTTGCCGGTGAGGAGCGTGAGACCGACGCCGAGCAGGGCGAAGGTGAGTCCGGTGAGGGCCCCCACGTCTTCGAGAAGGACGACGGGGAGCTCCGGCGCCTTGGACCGTCGCACGAAGGAGAACCACGACTGCCCCTTCTCGCGCACGACGTTGCTCTCGCGCACGGCGGTGCGGAGCGAGAACGACTCCAGGCCGATCGCGATGAACAGCACGACGAGGGGGAGCCACCACCAGGTCTGATCGATCTCATGCGGATGGGTCAGCTTGTCCACGCCCTCGTAGATCGCGAAGAGCCCGCCGACGGAGAAGAGGATGATCGAGACGACGAATGCGTAGACGTAGCGCTCGCGGCCGTAGCCGAACGGGTGCGAACGGTCCGCATGGCGCTTCGCCTTGCGCCCGCCGAGCATCAGCAGCAGCTGGTTGCCGGAGTCGGCGACGGAGTGGATCGCCTCCGCGAGCATCGATGCCGAGCCGGAGAGAGCCCACGCGAGGAACTTCGCGAGGGCGATGCCCAGGTTCGCCAGGAACGCCGCGACGATGGCCTTGCTGCCTCCGGATGCACTCATGCGACGAGTCTAGGACGGCAGCCCGGCCGCCACAGGAGCGCCCGCCGTAGGATGACGACATGGCTGATGCGCTCCCGTCCCTCGCGTTCCTCGGTGCCGGATCGATGGGGGGAGCGATCCTCCGCGGCGTGCTCGCCTCGGGCGTCCCCGTGCAGGGAGGGATCACGGCCACGAACCGCACGCCGGAGAAGGCGGCGGCGTTCGGGGGTCTCGACGGCGTCACGAGCATCGCGCTGTCCGAGCAGCCGGAGGGCAACGCCGAGGCCGTGGCCGGCGCGCGGGTGGTCCTGGTCGGGGTGAAGCCGGCGATGGTCCCCGACCTCCTCCGCGAGATCGCGCCGCACCTGGCCGCGGAGACCGTCGTGGTGAGCCTCGCCGCGGGTGTCACGCTGCAGACCTTCGCGGATGTCCTCGGCCCGGAGGCCCGCGTCATCCGCTCCATGCCGAACACCCCGTCGACGATCCGCAAGGGGGTCACCGGGCTCGCGGCCGGCGCCGCGGCGACCCCCGACGACCTCGCGCTCGTGCGTCGTCTGTTCGAGACGGTGGGCGCGGTGGTGGAGGTCCCCGAGTCGCAGATCGATGCGCTCTCGACGATCTCCGGCTCCGGTCCCGCGTACGTCTTCCTCCTCATCGAACAGTTCACCGCAGCTGCGCGGGGGATGGGCTTCGCCGACGCGGACGCCCGTCTGCTGGCCGAGCAGACCTTCATCGGCGCGACCGCGCTGCTGGACTCGACGGGGGAGGACCCCGCGGAGCTCCGCCGCCGGGTGACGAGCCCGAAGGGGACGACGGAGCGCGCGGTCGCCGTGCTCCAGGACGCGCACCTGTCCGACACCTTCGCCGCCGCTGCTGCCGCCGCCCTCGCTCGCGCGAAGGAGCTCGCCGCCGGCGCCTGATCCCGCGCGCTTCCACCCCGCGAAGGCAGGCGACCACGCGAGTTCAGGCGGTGAATGCTCCTGTGGCCTGAGCCCGCGCGAGTGCCTGTTGTGGGCGAGGTGTCGTGCGGCTAGGCGTCGCTGGCGACCTCGGTGAGCACCTCGGGCCAGCGCCGTTGCAGGACGCGACCGCCGAGCACCGTGCCGCCCCACAGCGCAGCGCCGCCGAGGACGACGGCGGACGCGAGGCTCGCCCACCCCAGGGGCGGGATCCAGATCGACGCGATCGCGAAACCGAGGGCGGGGCCGCCGAGCAGCAGCGTGATCGGCGACATGATGAGCATCGCCAGGAAGGACTGCGCCCCACCGGAGGAGCCGCGCCCGAACGGGTTGGCCTCGGGAGCCGGAGCCCGTCCTGGCAGGAACGTACCCACCCAGGACCCCGCTCCCGCCGACACCGCCATGAGTCCGAGAGCGGCCCCCAGGCTGCCGGGGAGCAGATCCGGACGGCCCGCCAGCAGGCAGCTCGCGACGCAGAGGAGGACCGTGATCGGCACCGCGATCATCGCGAACCCCAGCAGGCGTCCGACGCGGTCGGCCGCGCCGCTCACACCGGTGAGGATGTGCAGCGCGACGGCGTCGTTGTCGTAGGCGATCGCCATCTGCACGATGCTCCCGGCGAGGAGGGCGTTGATCGCCGGAATGAGGGTGATCGCGGGCGCGAAGCCGGCACTGTCCTGCTGCAGTCCGTTCATGAGCGCGAGTCCGAGGAAGATCGCCGGGAGCAGCAGGAGCATCACGATGTTGACGACCTGACGCGGATCGCGGCGGAAGTAACGGAGCGTCCGTCCCGCGATGGCACCGACGGGGCCCGCGGGGAGCAGGCGGTCGAGCAGGCCGCCCGAGCGCACGCGTCCGCCGCCGCTCGACTGCAGCGGCGCGACCAGGCGGGCATCGAGCATCCGTCGCGCGGCGACCCAGAAGACGACGAGGGTGCCGGCGGCGACGAGCAGTCGCAGGAGAGCGGTGAGCACGTCGCCCTGGGCCACGGCGGCCGGGACCCCGAAGACGGCCGCCACCGGCGTCCACGCGGCGATCTCGGCGACCGTCGTGAAGGCGCCGCCGACGTCGCGCACGGTCGACAGCGCCTGCAGCCCGATGTTCAGGAGGAGGCCGGAGGAGGCCAGCAGCACGACGCCGAGGGTGAGGACGAGGTCGCGCGTCCGCCGACGGGCGAGCCACCCCGCGAGCAGACCGCTGACGACGCGGGCGCCGAGCACGCACGTCGCCAGGGCCACCGGGATCATGAGCATCGCGACGAGGAGCGCCGGAACGCTGACCGACCACCCCACGAGCATCAACAGCAGGGCCAGCGCGGTGCCGATGCCGCCGATCGTCGTCGTCCCCGCCACGACCAGTCCGGGGAGGAGGGTGCGGGCGGTCACCGGGAGCAGGGCGAAGCGCTCGGGCGCGAGGGAGTTGTCCGCACTGACGAGGATCGACCCGACCCACCACCCGAGCACGACGATGGCACCGGTGAGGACCATCGCCGTCACGGCGGCGTCGGGAGCTCCCACCCGCAGGGCGATCAGCCCGACGGTGAGCAGCCCGAGCATGCTCAGCGCGATGAGACCCACAATCGCGAGGGTCACGATCATCCAGGGGTTGCGCCTGAGCTGATGTCCGAGCTGTCGCAGCCGCAGGCCTACGAGGAGCGCAACCACGCGAGCGTCTCCGTTCCGAGGTCGTGCGCGCCCACGAGGGTGAGGAAGCGCTCCTGCAGCGTGAGCCCGGCGCGCACCTCGTCGAGCGCACCGTGGGCCAGCAGGCGGCCCTCGGCGACGATGGCGACGCGGTCGCACAGCGACTCGACGAGCTCCATGACGTGGCTGGAGAGGACGACCGTGCCGCCGCCGTCCACGAAGGAGCGGAGGATCTGCCTGATCGTCTGCCCGGAGACCGGGTCCACCGCCTCGAGCGGTTCGTCGAGGATCAGCAGCCGGGGCGCGTGGATGAGCGCGCAGGCCAGGCCGATCTTCTTCTTCATGCCGGCCGAGTAGTCGACGACGAGCGTGTCGCGGGCCTCCGTCAGGCCGAGCGCGTCGAGGAGCTCACCGGAGCGGGAGACGACCTCCGCCTCCGGCATCCCGCGCAGCAGGCCGGTGTACCGCAGCAGCTCGGCGCCGGTGAGGCGGTCGAGCATCCGGATGCCGTCGGGGAGCACGCCCATCCGCGCCTTCGCGGCGGCAGGGTCCTGCCAGACGTCGGCGCCGAGCACCCAGGCCGTCCCGGCGTCCGGACGCAGGAGCCCCGTGGTCATGGCGAGCGTCGTCGTCTTGCCCGCACCGTTCGGGCCGAGCAGCCCCAGCATCGAACCTGCGGGGACGTCCAGGGACAGCGCGTCGACGGCGACCTTCTGCCCGAACTGCTTGCGGAGCCCGCGGAGGGCGAGGACGGGCGGTGCGGGGGCGTGATCGCTCATGCCCCCATCCCACCACGGCGGCCGTGGCGGGCGCATCCGCCGTGGGGAGGACCCGTTCAGCGGTCGAGGGCGGCGAAGCGCTCGATGTCGCTGTTCGTCCCGGAGACGATGATGAGGTCGTGGTTGGTCACGATCGTGTTGGCCTCGGCGTACCGGAACGGCTTGCCAGGGCTCTTCACGCCGACGACCGTGACCTTGTACTTCGAGCGCACGCCGGATTCGTTCAGGCCGACGCCGCGGATGAACTTCGGCGGGTACATCTTGGCCAGGACGAAGTCGTCGTCGAAGCGGATGAAGTCGAGCATGCGCCCGCTCACGAGGTGCGCGACGCGCTCGCCAGCCTCGCGCTCGGGGTAGATGACGTGGTTGGCGCCCACCCGGGCGAGGATCTTGCCGTGCGACTGGGAGACCGCCTTCGCCCAGATCTGCGGCACCTTGAGGTCGACGAGGTTGGCCGTGATGAGCACCGACGCCTCGATCGAGGAGCCGACGGCGACGACCGCGACCTGGAAGTCCTGGGCGCCGATCTGACGGAGCGCGTCGATGTTGCGGGCATCGGCCTGCACGGTGTGCGTGACGCGGTCCGACCACTTCTGCACGAGCTCGAGGTTGTCGTCGATCGCGAGCACCTCGCGGTCGAGGCGGTCGAGTTCGCCGGCGCAGGCGGCGCCGAACCGGCCGAGACCGATGACGAGGACGGGAGCGTCCCCCCGAAGGACTTCAACCAACGATCGGCCTTTCCACGGGCAGTGAGTAGTACTGCGTGCGCGATGTCGCGGCGACTGCCGCAGCGAGAGTCACTGTACCAACGCGGCCCATGAAGATCGTCGCGGCCATGACGTACGAGGCGGAATCCGGCAGCTCCCCGGTGAGGCCGGTGGAGAGCCCGACGGTGCCGAATGCGGAGATGACGTCGAAGAGCACGTGGCTGATGTCGGCCTTGGTGATCTGCGCGATCACGATGGTCGACAGGGCGACGATCGTGGCACCCCAGGCGACGACGCTGAGGGCGACGCGCTGCACGTCGCTGGGGATCCGGCGGCCGAACGCCTCGACGGACTGGCGGCCCTTCGCTTCGGACCAGACGGCGATCGCGAGGACCGCGAGCGTGGTCACCTTGATGCCGCCCGCCGTCGACGCGGACCCGCCGCCGACGAACATGAGCATGCTGGCGGCGAGCAGCGACGAGCCGTTGAGGTCGTCCATCTCGATGACGTTGAAGCCGCCGGAGCGGGTCATCGCGGAGAGGAAGAACGCCTGGAAGGTCGTGTCGGCGGCGTCCATCGAACCGAAGGTCTTCGGGTTGTTGTACTCGAGGATCAGGAAGGCGGCCGCGCCGAGGATGAACAGCAGCACGGTGGTGACGATGGTCAGCTTCGAGTGCAGCGACCAGCGCTTGACGTGCCAGACGTGCTTCGCGAGCGTATAGATCACCGGGAAGCCGATGCTCCCGAGGAACACGCCGACCATGAGCAGCGACAGCACGAGGTAGTCGTCGGCGAAGACGGCCACCCCGCCGTCGTTCGGTGCGAAGCCGGTATTCGTGAACGCCATGGCCGAGAAGTACGGGGCCTCCCAGAGCGCGGCGATCGGGTCCACCCCCGCCATCACCAGTGCGGGATAGAGGAGGGCGGCGAGGGCCGCTTCGATGAAGAGGGCGGAGAGGGCGACCGTGGTGAGCAGCTGGCCCACCTCGCCCAGACGCACGGTCTGGCTCTCGTTGACCACGCCGCCGTGCGCCCGAAGCGGGTTCGTGTCGCCCGCCGCCATGAGCTTCGCGCGCAGCCCGAGGCGCTTCGAGATGAGCATCCCCATGAGGGAGGCGAGGGTCAGCACGCCGAGGGCGCCGATGTTGACGCCGATGAACACGACGACGTGTCCGAAGGGCGACCAGTGGTTGGCCATGTCGACGGTCGCGAGGCCCGTCACGCAGATCGTGGAGACGGCGGTGAAGAGCGCATCGCTGAGCGGTGTCACCGTGCCGCTGGCGGAGGCGATCGGCAGCGAGAACAGCACCGTGAACACGAGGATCAGCAGCGCGAAGACGGCGATCGCGAACCGGGAGGGCGACGAGGTGATGAGGTGCTTCACCCGGCCGGCGGCTCCGGGGAGACCGGTGCGAGGAGACGACGCCGAAACGATGCCCGACATCGCTGCCCCCTTCTTCTGCGCCGTCCGTTCCCCGGCGGCAGCACGGCGCCTCTCGCCGAGCCTTCGTCATGGTACTCCGTGCCGGGGCGCACTACCCTGATCACATGACGGACATCTTCGACGTGATCGCAGACGGTACGAGGCGCGACATCCTCCAGCTCCTGCTCCGCCGCACGTCCGAAGGCGAGTCCGGCACGAGCGTGAGCCAGATCGTCGCCGACCTCGGCATCAGCCAGCCCACGGTCTCCAAGCACCTCAAGGTGCTCCGGGACGCCGAGCTGGTGACCGTCCGCGAAGACGGCCAGCGCCGTTTCTACAGCCTGTCCGTCGCGCCGCTCGAGGCCGTCGACGACTGGCTGGTCCCGTTCCTCGTCGACGCGTTCGGCGACACCGCGCCGGACATCGCATACCCGGGCGCTCCGATCCCCGACGGTGCTGCACACGCGGCCGAGGTGGTCGGGCGTGCAGCGGCATCCGCCAAGCACGTGGTCGCCAACGCGCTGAAGCGCCTCGGCGCCTGACTCGACGCCCCGCCCGGACGGAGAACCGCCCCCGACGGCAGGGGGGATGCCGTCGGGGGCGGTGTGCGGACCCCAGATCCGCGCGGACTCGGCAGGTGCCGGCACGGGTCCTGCACTCGACACTGGCAGGGCTGTCTGAGCGATCGGGCAATGCGGGCTATGCGCGGGCTGGACGTCGGCGGGCCGGTGGGGCAGGGCGGGTCACGCATCGTTCCGGAGGAGCCCGTCGGGCAGGATGGGCACATGACGGACGAGTACCGCGCGCACTTCGACTTCGCGATCACCTTCGCCAACGGCGGCGGCCTGCAGGGGCAGGGGTTCCGCCTCGATCTGCCGAGGAAGGACATGACGGCCGAGGAGGTCTCGAGCCTGCTCGTGTCACACCTCGGCCTGACGCTCGTGGGCAGGGTCGAGCTCCGCGACCTGCGGATCGTCTCCGAGCCGCACCGAGGCAGTCGTGGCGTCGTGGCACCGGCTCCTGCAGATCGCGCCGACCGAGTCGTCGACCTGAGCCACCCGATCGCCGAGGGCATGGTCACGTATCCCGGGCTGCCCGCGCCGAGCATCACCCCGCACCTCACCCGCGCGGCCTCTCGCGAGCGCTACGCGCCGGGGACGGAGTTCGCGATGGACGTGATCACGATGATCGGCAACACCGGGACGTACCTCGACTCCCCGTTCCACCGCTATGCGGACGGGGCGGACCTGGCGGCGCTCGACCTGGAGACCCTCGTGGATCTCCCCGCCGAGGTCTTCCACCTCCGCGACGCCTGGACGCCGGAGCGGCGGGGCATCAGGGCGGCGACGCTCGCCGATCGTGAGCTCCGCGGCAGCGCGGTTCTCCTGGACACCGGCTGGAGCCGCCTGTTCGGCACCCCCGACTACGGCACGGGCGCACCCTTCCTCACCGAGGACGCCGCACGATTCCTCGTCGACGCCGGGGTGCGCCTCGTCGGCATCGACGCGCTCAACATCGACGACACGGAGAGCGGCGGGGAGCGGCCCGCGCACAGCATCCTCCTCGCAGCGGGCGTGCACGTCGTCGAGCACCTCACCGCTCTTGACCGCCTCCCCGCGCGCGGGGCGCGGTTCACCGCGGCCCCTCCGGCGATCCGCGGGTTCGGCACGTTCCCGGTCCGGGCGTTCGCGACCATGCCGATATCTCACTGATCACAGCAGTCACGCGGGTTTACACGCGTCCCAGCGACCCCATAGAGTGTGCTCATCGAGAAAGGGGTACGTGGGATGCCCGAGGTTCCAGACGTCCGATTCCTGACGGTGGCCGAAGTCGCCGAGCTCATGCGCGTGTCCAAGATGACCGTGTACCGGCTCGTGCACGCCGGTGACCTTCCCGCCATCCGGTTCGGACGGAGCTACCGCGTGCCGGAGTCCGCCGTCGCGGAGGCCCTGCAGCGGCCCATCGCCGACGCCGGCTGACGGAGGGCGCGGGGCACCCTCCTGAGTTTGCTAGGATGATCCGAGGCATTTTTCGTGCTCGTACCCGGGTGTCCGATTCCGGCGACACCCAGCCCCTGACTTAGTGAGGTTTCCGTGGGTTCTGTCATCAAGAAGCGCCGCAAGCGCATGGCGAAGAAGAAGCACCGCAAGCTGCTTCGCAAGACTCGCCACCAGCGCCGCAACAAGAAGTAAGCGGCCAGACACCGAGCGCCTGTCTTCGGACGGGCGCTTTGTGTCTCTGCGCGCCGTTCCGCACCGCCGAGAGGATGTCATGAAGTCGATCACCGTCGCCGAACTCGCCGAGCGCTCCGGCACGCCCCTCATCGATGTCCGGGAGGTGAACGAGTACCAGGCGGGCCACGTCCCCGGCGCCGTGAACATCCCGATGTCCGAGATCGGCAACCGCCTGGACGAGCTTCCCGCGGAGTCGTTCGACGTGATCTGCCAGGCCGGCGGCCGCTCGGCCCGTGTGGTCGAAGCGCTCGAGGCCCGCGGCTACGACGCCACCAACGTCGAGGGCGGCACCGGCGAGTGGATCGCGCAGGGACGCGAGGTCGAGGTCCCGTCGTCGTGACGACGCTGACCCTCATCGGCAAGCCCGACTGCCATCTGTGCGCGGTGGCCTCCGAGGTCGTCGACGCGGTCGTCGCCGAGCTGCCGGACGCCGCCGCGGAGCGCATCCAGATCGTCGAGGCGTCGATCCAGGACGACCCCGCCCTGTACGAGCAGTGGTGGGAGAAGATCCCGGTCGTCCTCATCGACGGGCGACTGCACGCGCACTGGCGCGTGTCCCCCGACCGACTGCGCGAGGCGCTGGAAGAAGCCGTCGACGCGGAGGCCCGCGCCGACCAGAAGGAGCTGCGATGACCATCCGCCATGTCGTGACCTGGAAGCTGGCCGCGGAGGACGCAGGGGAGCGGAAGGCTCAGGCGGCTGAGGTCGCCCGGCGTCTGAACGCCCTCGACGGCGTCGTACCGCAGTTGCGCAGCATCTGGGCCGGCGCGAACGACGTGTACCCCGACGCCAACTGGGACGTCACCCTGGTCGCCGACTTCGACTCCGTCGCGGACCTCGAGCAGTATCAGGTGCACCCCGCGCACGAGGAGGTCGCCGGGTACATCCGCTCGGTCGTCTCCGGCCGGGTGGCGGTCGACGCCGAGCTCTGAGCGTCGAGACTCGTCCCCGCGGCACCGAAACACAAACGTGATGCGGCGCAGGCGGATGTCATTGGTCACGCGACGAGCCGCATGTTTAGATGAACTCCTACCCGTCCGTGGGCTCACCCGCCCCCCGACTCTCAGGAGCCGACATGTCCCGTCGTAACCTCTTCGCCGGCCTCGCGATCGCGGCCACCGCCACCCTCGCGCTCGCCGGATGCGCCACCGGCTCCTCCGACGCGGGCAGCAGTGGCGAGCCTGCCGCCGGCGACGAGTACGGCCTCGTCGAGGCGGGCATGCTCACCGTCTGCTCCGACATCCCCTACCCGCCGTTCGAGTTCGAGGGCGACGACGGCGAGTACACCGGCTTCGACATCGACCTGCTCGGCGCGATCGCCGAGCAGCTCGACCTCGAGCTCTCGGTGCAGGATGTGGGCTTCGACGCGCTGCAGTCCGGCACGACCCTCGCCGCCGGTACCTGCGACGTCGGCGCCTCGGCCATGACGATCACCGACGAGCGCAAGGCCAACATCGACTTCTCGGACCCGTACTACGACTCGCTGCAGTCGCTCCTCGTGCGCACCGATTCCGGCATCGAGTCCATCGACGACCTCGACGGCAAGAACGTCGGCGTGCAGCAGGGTACGACGGGTGAGGCGTACGCGACCGAGAACGCGAAGGGCGCGCAGCTCGTCCAGTACCCTTCGGACGGCGAGCTGTGGCCGGCCATCCAGGCGGGGCAGATCGACGCGATCCTGCAGGACCAGCCCGTCAACCTCGAGCACGAGAAGGCCGACTCCGCGTACGAGATCGTCGAGACCTACGAGACCGACGAGTCCTACGGCTTCGCGTTCGCGAAGGGCGAGAAGGACGAGCTCCTCGACGCCGTGAACGGTGCGCTCAAGGACCTGAGGGACAACGGCGAGTACCAGAAGATCTACGACCAGTACTTCACGGCGAACTGAGCCGGGGAACACGGAGGTCGGGAGGACCTTGACAATGGCGTTGAGGCGCACCACCAAGCAGAAGCTCTACCGGTACACCGTCTATGCGGTGCTGATCGCGATCGCCGTCTGGGTCGCGTTCAGCACCGACTGGTCCCGGCTCGGGCAGCTCTTCTTCAACCCCGAGGTCGCAGCCAAGATGCTGCCGGGGATCATCACGACCGCGCTCGTCAACACGCTGTGGTTCACGGCGGTGGCGTTCGCCGGCGGCCTTCTCCTCGGCGTGATCCTCGCGCTGATGAAGCTGTCCGAGATCGGTCCGTTCCGGTGGATCGCGACGGTCTGGATCGAGCTGTTCCGCGGACTCCCCGCCCTGCTCACGATCTTCGCCATCGGCTTCATCGTGCCGATCGCGCTCGGTGTGCGGGCGCAGGAGCTCGGCGGTCCCGTGGTGCTCGGCCTGATCGGTCTCGTGCTCGTGGCGTCGGCGTACATGGCCGAAACCATCCGCGCGGGACTCCAGGCGGTGCCGAAGGGGCAGACCGAGGCCGCGCGATCACTCGGCATGTCGCCCATGAAGACGACCTTCTGGATCGTCGTGCCGCAGGGCTTCCGCATCATCATCCCGCCGCTGACGAACGAGTTCGTGCTGCTGCTGAAGGACACCTCGCTGCTGTTCGTCGTCGGCACGTTCATCTGGTCGAAGGAACTCACGACCTTCGCCCGTGACGCCAGCACGCAGAACGCCAACGGAACGCCGCTGATCATGGCGGCGATCCTCTACCTGATCGTGACGATCCCGCTCACGCGTTTCAGCGCGTGGCTGGAGCGTCGGATGGCGAGGACACGATGAGCACCGACCTGATCGACGTGCAGGCCCCCGCGATCGCGATCCAGGACCTGCACAAGAGCTTCGGCGACAACGAGGTGCTCAAGGGCATCGACCTGACGGTGCTCGCCGGCGAGGTCGTCTGCGTGATCGGCCCGTCCGGGTCGGGCAAGTCGACGTTGCTCCGCTCCGTGAACCTCCTGGAGGAGCCCACGGGTGGCAAGGTGCTCATCGAGGGCATCGACATCACCGATCCCGACATCGACATCGACCGCGTGCGCACCCGCATCGGGATGGTGTTCCAGAGCTTCAACCTGTTCCCGCACCTCAGCGTGCTCGGCAACCTGACGATCGCGCAGCAGCGGGTCAAGAAACGCTCGAAGGCCGAAGCGGAGAAGGTGGCCCGCGCCATGCTCGAGCGCGTCGGGCTCGCGGAGAAGGCCGACGCGTACCCCGGGCACCTGTCCGGCGGACAGCAGCAGCGGGTGGCCATCGCGCGGGCGCTGTGCATGAACCCCGACATGATGCTGTTCGACGAGCCCACGTCGGCCCTCGACCCCGAGCTCGTCGGCGAGGTGCTGCAGGTGATGCGGTCGCTGGCCGACGAGGGCATGACGATGCTCGTCGTCACGCATGAGATGGGCTTCGCGCGCGAGGTCGGCTCGCGGCTGATCTTCATGGACGGCGGACAGATCGTCGAGGAGGGCGACCCCCGCGAGGTGCTGGCGAATCCGCAGCACCAGCGCACGAAGGACTTCCTCTCCCGCGTCCTGTAGTTCTCTCCTCGGGTCAGCCGCGCGGACGCGCGACCACCGGGGCAGGAGTCACCGCGATCCGGACGCGGTCGCCGAACGACGGGTGCACGGCGGGATCGTGCTGCACGCGGACGAGCTCACCCGACTCCGTGCGCACGAGGGTCCGCCGCATGCTGCCGAGGAACGTGCTCTCCTCCACGAGCGCATCGGTGGCGGCGTCCTCCGCGGAGGTGAAGCGGACGTTCTCCGGACGGAGGTACACGTCGACGGGGCCGTCGGCGGGGGTCTGCAACGGGAGACGCTGCCCCCACACGACGACGTGCTCGCCGTCCGCGACCCCGGACACGACGCTGGAGAGCCCCACGAATGCGGCGACCTCGGCGGTCGCAGGGGTCGTGTACAGCTCCTCCGGGGAGCCGATCTGCTCGATGCGACCCGCGTTCATGACCGCGATCCGGTCGGACACCGCGAGGGCCTCCTCCTGATCGTGCGTGACGAACACGGTCGTGGTGCCCAGGCGCAGCTGGATACGGCGGATCTCGTCACGGAGCTGCACGCGCACCTTCGCGTCGAGGGCCGACAGCGGCTCGTCGAGCAGCAGCACCCGAGGCTCCGTGACGAGAGCGCGAGCCAGGGCCACCCGCTGCTGCTGTCCGCCGGAGAGCTGATGCGGGAACCGGTCGGCCAGGTCGGCCAGACCCACGAGGGCGAGCGCATCGAGGGCACGCCGCACCGCCTCGGCCTTGCCGACGCCCCGACGACGGAGCCCGAAGGCCGTGTTGTCGACGACGCGGAGGTGCGGGAACAGCGAGTACGACTGGAACACCATCCCGATGTCGCGCCGGTTGGTCGGCACCCGCGAGACATCTCCGCCGCCGAGGAGGACGGTCCCCTCGTCGGCGCCCTCGAGTCCGGCGAGCACGCGGAGCAGGGTGGTCTTCCCGCAACCGGACGGGCCGAGCAGCGAGACGAACTCCCCGGGAGCGATGTCGAGGTCGACGCCGTGCAGCACCCTTGTGCCGCCGTAGCTCTTCACGATGCCGTGCAGCTCGACCCGCGTGCCCTCGCCGGCCTGGGCGAGCAGCAGGTTGTCCTTGGTGCGCGGGAGCGCGTGATCGAGGGTCATGAGCGGGCCTTTCGCGGACCGCGGGCGACGCGGCCGATGAGCAGGAGCAGGAGGAAGACGAACAGCAGGGCGAGCAGCGTGAAGATCGCGGGCGCGAACGGGTCCTGCTTCTGCACCACGACCATCGCCGTCTGGAAGACCTGCCGGTTGAGCAGGGACGCGATCGTGAACTCCCCGAGGACCACCGCGATGGAGATCAGCGCGGCGGCGAGCAGCCCCTGTCGGAGGTTCGGCGCGAGGACGCGGAGCACGACCGTCGGCCACCCCGCCCCGAGCGAGCGTGCTGCCTCGGACAGCGTGCGCAGATCGGCGGCATCGATGGACGCCTGGATCGAGCGGAACGCGAAGGGAAGGACAGTGACGCCGTAGGCGAAGGCGAGGGTCCAGGTGCCGGTGCCGACGGTGCGACCGATCTGCAGGTAGATCGGCGCGAGGCCCACCACGAGGACGATCGCGGGGATCGAGATCGGGAGGAGCGCGACGAACTCGAAGGCCGCCTTCAGTCTGGGGAAGCGCAGGTTCACGAGGATCATCGTGGGGGCAAGGAGGAACAGCACGATCGCCACGGTCACCACTGCGAGGATCAGCGAGTTGCCGAGCCCCGTCCAGATGGGCTTGAGGGTCGCCGACGCCGCGGGGTCGAAGAGGGCGGCCCAGTGCGCGAAGGAGAGGCCGTCCGTGCCGCGCAGCGTGAAGAGGAACGTCGACACGAGAGGCACAGCGAAGAACGCGCCGACCACGATGCCGATCACCGCACGGGTCGCGCGGGACGGGGCGAGGCCGTTCATGCCTGCCACCGCGCGGCGCGTCGCTGGATGACCGAGTACAGCGCCATCACTACGCCGACCACGACGATCATGCCGAGGGCGAGAGCGCCCGCGAGATTCTCCCGGCCGAGCAGGGTCTCGCTCGTGAGCGCCGTGCGGATCTGCAGCGGGACGATCTGCGAGCCCTGACTCGCGAGCGCCGCGGCCGTGGCGTAGGAGGAGAACGCGTTCGCGAAGAGCAGCAACAGGCTCGCGAGGAACGACGGCGCCAGCACCGGGAGGCCGATCCGCAGCCAGAAGCTCGCCCTGCTGCCCCCGAGGGTGAGGTTCGCCTCGACCCACTGCGGCTTCAAGGCGGCGAGGGCGGGGAGGAAGGTGATGACCATGAGCGGCACCTGGAAGTAGATGTACGGGAGGATGAGGCCGGGCAGCTCGTACAGCCAGGTGCCCTCGGCGAAGATATCGATGCCGAACGTGTCGCGGAGGAAGACGGTGACCACGCCCTGGATGCCGATCATGGCGATGAAGGCGAACGCGAGCATGACGCCGCCGAACTGCGCGAGGACCCCGGCGGCCGCGTCCACGGATCGCCGCACGACGCCGTCCGGGTTCATGCCGAGCAACGCATAGGAGACCAGGGCGCCGACGGTGGCGCCGACCGCCGCGGTGAGCAGGGACAGCCCCGCCGAGTTCGCGAAGGTCGTGAGCACGACGGGGTCGCCGAGGGCGGCGACGTTCGTCCAGATGAAAGAGCCGTCGCCGTCGAAGAACCCGGAGCCGATCGCGAGCACGGTGGGCAGGGCGAGGAACAGCAGCACGTAGGCGGCGAAGGGCACGAGCCCCAGCCACGCTGGGGACGGCGCAGACCGCCGGGCCCGCGCGTGCGACGCGGGTCCGGCGGCGGTGACGGGGGCGGACGCCGCGGCATCCACCCCCGGTGCGACGAGAGAGGTCACTGGACCGCCGCTGCCCACTTCTCGCCGAGCAGCGTGCCGGCGTTCTCGGACTGCTCCTCGGTGGGCACGACGGTCTCCTCCGGAGCCTCCGGGAGAGCCGCCGCCAGCTTCTCGTCGATCGTGCCCGCTTCGGTCATCGCCTCCATGCGCACCGGACGGGCGCCGCCCTTCAGCCACAGGTTCTGCACCTCGTCGCTGTAGAGGAATTCCTGCCACAGACGCGCGGCCGCCGGGTTCGGCGCGTCGACGTTGATGGCCTGGTTGTAGTAGCCCGCGTAGCCGGTGCCGTCGAAGACCTCGACTTTCCAATTCGGGTTGTCGGCCGTGTGCGCGGCGTTCAGGTAGTCCCAGTCGAAGACGACCGGGGTCTCGCCGCTGGCGACGGTCGCGGTCGTGACGTCGACCTTGAGCAGGTTCCCGGCCTTCTGCAGGTCGGCGAAGAAGTCGATGCCCGGCTGGAAGTCGTCGAGCGTGCCGTCCGACTGCACCGTCGCCAGGCCCACGGCGGCGAAGGCGGCGCCGGCCTGCGTCGGGTCGCCGTTGATGGCCACGGCACCCTTGTAGTCGGCGGAGAGCAGGTCGGACAGCTCAGCCGGCGCCTCGAACTTCGAGGAGTCGTAGCCGATCGACATATACCCGCCGTAGTCGCCGACGAAGAGGCCGGTGGGCTCCTTCAGCTCGTCGGGGATGTCGTCCCAGGTCTGGACCTTATAAGGAGCGAAGGCGTCGGTGTTCTGCAGAGCGACGGTGAGGCCGAGGTCGAAGACGTCGGGGGCGGTGTCGAGGCCCTTGTTCGTCTCGGCGGCCTGGATCTCCTCGGCGCTGGAGACGTCGGGCGACGCCTCGTTGATGGTGATCTCGGGGTACTTATCGGCGAAGAGGTCGAGGATCTCGCCGTAGTTCGCCCAGTCGCGCGGGAGGGCGATGACGTTGAGCTGACCCTCCTCCTTCGCGGCGGCCTCGAGGTCGGCGAACGAGCCGAAGTCCTGGACCGACGTCGCGCTCGCCGCGTCCACGGCGTCATCGCCGGCGGCCGGGGCGTCGGTCGCCGAGGCGCAGGAGGTCAGTGCGATGACGGCCGTGGTGGCCAGGGCGATGCCGGCGCCGATGCGTGCGCGGCGGATGGAGCGTGCCATGAGTGTCCTCTCGGTGTCCGGCGTTGCACGCCGGTGTCGGGTTGCGAGAGGACACTATGAGTCCGAGGTAGCCGCGGGGAGCGGCGCGGGTGAACGGTCGGTGTCGGGCGGGTGGCGCAGGAATGCGCCTGGGGATCAGTCGTGCCGGACCGTGTACTTGAAGCCGCGGTGCGAGCCCACGTAGCCGAGGCGCTCGTAGAACCGGTGTGCGTCGGTGCGGGCGGCGTCAGAGGTGAGCTGCACCATGGCCGCGCCGAGGGCGGGCGCCGCGGCATCGCCGACCCACCGCATGACCGCGGAGCCGATGCCGGACGAGCGGAGGTCGCTGCGCACCCGGACCGCCTCGACGAGCAGCCGCCGGGCGCCGCGGCGTGCCATGCCCGGGATCGACGTGAGCTGGAGGGTGCCGACCACCGCGCCGTCGAGCTCGACCACGAGGAGGTCGTTGGAGGGATCGGCCAGGATCTCGCGGAGGCCGCGCTCGTACGCCGGACGGTCCTCGTCGGAGGCCACGTCGCCGCGGGCGGCGCTGATCGGGTCGTCGGCGAGCAGCGCGATGACGGCGTCGGCGTCGGCCTCGCTCGCTCTCCGGAGCACGGCGTCCCCGCTCCTCGACGCGAACGGGTGCGGCAGCGGGAGAGTGGGAAGCATGACCCCAGTCTGCCAGCGGCGCGGATGCGTGACGGTGCCCGCGGGTCTGGAATCATGGCGGGGTGGATATCGGCAGCCTCCTCGGACTCGAGCAGCTCACCTGGGGGATGCTGATCCTCATCATCGTGGCGGCGTTCAGTGCCGGGTGGATCGACGCGGTCGTCGGCGGCGGAGGACTGCTGCAGCTTCCGGCACTGCTCCTCATCCCCGGCATCGCCCCGGTCCAGGCGCTCGCGACGAACAAGCTCGCCTCCGTGTTCGGGACCGCGACCAGCAGCATCACCTACTACCGCCGTGCCAAGCCCGACCTCCGCACGGCCCTGCCGATGGCGGTGATCGCGTTGATCGGCTCGTTCGGCGGCGCGGCGGTCGCGACGGTGCTGCCCCCGGCCGCCTTCAAGCCCATCATCGTGATCGCGCTGCTGGCGGTCGCCCTGTTCACCGCGCTCCGTCCGCAGCTCGGGGCGGCGACGCAGCTGCGCTTCCACGGACACAAACACCACATCATGGCCGGGCTGGCCGGGCTCGGCATCGGGTTCTACGACGGCATGATCGGTCCGGGGACGGGCACCTTCCTCGTGATCACCCTCGTCGCGCTGCTGGGGTACGACTTCCTGCAGGCGAGCGCGAAGGCCAAGATCGTCAACCTCGCGACGAACGCGGGGGCCCTGCTCCTCTTCATCCCGCACGGCTCGGTGCTGTGGCTGCTCGGGGGCATCCTCGCGGTCGCGAACGTCGCCGGCAGCTACCTGGGCTCGCGGATGGCCATCTCCCGCGGCACGACGTTCATCCGCGTGGTGTTCCTCGTCGTGGTGGTGGCTCTCATCGCGAAGCTCGGTGTCGACGTGTGGAACGAGAACCTCGCCCCCCTCTTCGCCTAGCCTCCTCTTTCTTCGCCGAGACCCCGGGTACGCGACGAGACCCCGGGCTGCCGGCGGCAGTGTCCCGGGGTCTCGGCGGTAAGACAAGGTCTCGGCGGGTCAGGCCTCGTCCTCGGGGGTGAAGTCGACGCCGGCCTCGGCGCGCTGCTCCGGGGTGATCGGAGCGGGAGCGGAGGTCAGCGGATCGAAGCCGTTGCCGGACTTCGGGAAGGCGATGACATCGCGGATCGACTCGGTCTTGGTCAGGTGCTGGAGCACGCGGTCCATGCCGAGCGCGATGCCGCCGTGCGGGGGAGCGCCGAACTTGAACGCGTCGAGGAGGAAGCCGAACTGCTCCTGCGCCACCTCGTCGCTGATGCCCATGACCTCGAAGACCCGCTTCTGGATGTCCTCGCGGTGGATGCGGATGGACCCGCCGCCGAGCTCCGAGCCGTTGCACACGATGTCGTACGCGTAGGCGAGGGCCGATCCGGGGTCGGTGTCGAACGTGTCCTCGAACTCGGGCTTCGGGCCCGTGAACGCGTGGTGCACGGCCGTCCAGGCGCCCGCACCCACGGCCACGTCTCCGGAGGCGACCGCATCCGCGGCGGGCTCGAACATCGGGGCGTCGACGACCCACGTGAAGGCGAACTCGTCCGGGTTCAGGTACCCGAGGCGACGGCCGATCTCGACCCGTGCGGCGCCGAGCAGCGCCCGGCTCTCCTTGGTGGCACCGGCGGCGAAGAACACGCAGTCGCCCGGCTCGGCGCCGACGAACTCCGCCAGACCCGCCTGCTCGGCCTCGGAGAGGTTCTTCGCGGCGGGTCCGCCCAGGGAACCGTCCTCGTTGAACAGCACGTAGGCGAGGCCGCGGGCGCCGCGCTGCTTGGCCCAGTCCTGCCACGCGTCGAGCTGCTTGCGCGGCTGGCTGGCACCTCCGGGCATGCGCACCGCGCCGACGTACTCGGCCTGGAACACGCGGAACGGGGTGTCCGTGAAGTAGTCCGTCGCCTCGACGAGCTCGAGCCCGAAGCGGAGGTCGGGCTTGTCGGAGCCGTACTTCGCCATGGCATCGGCGTACGTCATCCGCGGCAGCGGAGTCTGCACCTCGACGCCGATCGTCTTCCACATCGCCACGATGAGCGACTCCATGAGGGCGATCACGTCCTCCTGGTCGACGAAGCTCATCTCGATGTCGAGCTGCGTGAACTCGGGCTGACGGTCGGCGCGGAAGTCCTCGTCGCGGTAGCAGCGGGCGATCTGGAAGTACTTCTCCACACCGCCGACCATGAGCAGCTGCTTGAAGAGCTGCGGGGACTGGGGCAGGGCGTACCAGCTGCCCGGGTGCAGACGGGCCGGGACGACGAAGTCGCGGGCGCCCTCCGGCGTGGAACGGGTGAGGGTCGGGGTCTCGACCTCGGTGAAGTCCTCGGCGTGCAGCACGTCGCGGATCGCCTTGTAGACGTCGGACCGCAGGCGCAGCGCGGAGGCGGCGGCCGGGCGGCGGAGGTCGAGGTAGCGATACTTCAGGCGTGCCTCCTCGCCGACGGTCTCGGTGTCGGCCAGAGCGGTCGAGACCTGGAACGGCAGCGGCGCCGACTCGTTCAGCACCTCGACCTCGGCCGCGATGACCTCGATCTCGCCGGACGGCAGGTTCGGGTTCGCGTTCCCCTCGGGGCGACGCGACACCTCCCCGGTGACCTTGAGGACGAACTCGTTGCGCAGCGGGTGGGCGATCTCCTCGTCGCGGATGACGACCTGGGCGATGCCCGACGCGTCCCGCAGATCGATGAAAGCGACGCCTCCGTGGTCACGACGACGATCGACCCACCCGGTGAGGGTGACGGTCTGACCGATGTTCTCGGCGCGCAGGGAGCCTGCGGAGTGGGTGCGCAGCACGGAGGATTCCTCCTGATCCGGGGAAAGATGAACCCGCCCAGTCTACGCGGGCGTCCCGGCCCTTCCCGGCCGGGTCGCCTGCGCGGAGCAGCGGCACCTCAGTAGGATCGCCACGACGAAAGGCGCACCCCATGAACCTCTCCATCTCGGACGGCAACGGCCTTCCCGACCTGTTCGGCGCGATCTTCTCCGGCACGACAGGGCTCATCGCCCTCATCTTCTACATCCTCGTCGTGGTCGGGCTGTGGAAGGTCTTCACCAAGGCGGGGTACCCCGGAATCCTCGCGATCATCCCGATCGTGAATGTCGTGTTCCTCGTGAAGATCGCCGGGATGTCGGGCTGGTTCGCCCTGCTCTACCTCGTGCCGATCGCGAACTTCATCCTCGGGGTCATCGTCGCATTCAAGCTCGGCGCGCGCTTCGGCAAGGGCGGGGTGTTCTCCTTCTTCCTGTTGTTCCTCTTCCCCTACATCGGCTATCTGGTCCTCGGCTTCGGCGAGTCCCGCTACCGCGAGGTCTGACGTGGCGGCATCACTTCTGCACCTCGTTCGCCACGGTGAGGTGCACAACCCGTCCCGCGTGCTCTACGGACGGTTGCCCGATTATCACCTCAGCACCGCGGGGGAGGAGATGGCGCACGCGGCGGCGGAGCATGTGGCCGGGCTCGGCGATCCGGTGACCGCGCTGTTCGCGTCGCCTCTGGAGCGCGCGCAGGAGTCGGCCGCCCCCTTCGCGGAGGTGTTCGACCTCGAACCCGAGACGGACATCCGCCTGATCGAGCCGACGAACGTGTTCGAGGGCACCCGGATGCGGCGGTCGCTGATGAATCCGGTGAACTGGTGGCACCTGCGCCAGCCGTCGCTGCCGAGCTGGGGGGAGCCGTACGCCTCGATCGCGGAGCGCATGCTCGGCGTGATGGATGAGGCATGGACGGCCGCGGCCGAGATCCCGACCGCGGGGGACATCGTGATGGTGTCGCATCAGGCGCCGATCTGGATCACGCACCTCCGCGTGGCCGGCCTCCCGCTGCAGCATGACCCGCGGACCCGCCGCTGCGCCCTGTCGAGTGTGACCTCGTTCGAACGCGTGGGCGACGTCTGGCGCGAGGTCTCCTACGCCGAGCCCGCCGCGACCGGCGGTGCTGTCGACGTCGGGGCCGTCTGACCCCCTGTTCGAATCGCCTGAATGGCCCCGTCCGGCCCGGAGATGGGACCAATCCGGCGGTTCGAAGTCAGAGGGACTGGATCACCCCCACCGCGGCGAGCTGACCGGCCGCGGCGGCGAGCAGGACCGAGGCCATCGGGCCGGGGAGGGTCGCGCGATGGGCGAGGTCGCCCGCCGCGAGGACCCCAGGACGCGACGTCCTCCCGAACTCATCGATCTCGATGGACCCCGACTCCAGCATCCGCAGCCCGAGGTCGGCGGCGAAGGGCGCCCGGTGTCGCATCGTGCCGGAGGCCACGAACACGCCCGCGACGTCGAGGTCGCCCTCGGCGCTGAGCACCCGCACCCCGTCTCCGTGCGCGGCGACAGCCTCGACCGGAGCGGAGGCCACCCGTACCCCGAGCTCCTCCAGCGCGGTACGGTCCTCCGCGGCGAACGGCTCTCCCACCGGGACCACCGTGATCTCGCCGACGATCCGGCCGAGCAACCCGATCAGATGGGCCGCCCGGGGTGCCGCGCCGAGGATCGCGATCGGCTTCCCGGCGTGCTCGTGTCCGTCGCAGAACGGGCAGCTGAAGACCCGGACGCCCCACAGCTCGGCGAGACCCCGCACCGGCGGGAGATCGTCCGCGACGCCGGTCGCCAGGATCACCCGTCGTGCGTCGGTCACCGACCCGTCGGCGAGGCTCACCGAGAACCCCGTCTCCGCGTCGCCGGAGATCCGTTGCGCCGCGACGTGCCGCACCTCGACGTCCGCATAGGCCGCGAGCTCGGCCCGGGCCTGGGCGCGGAGGTCCGCCGGGGCCTTCCCGTCGGCGCCGATCATGTTGTGCATGTGCTGCACGGTGCCGTTGCGGTACTCGCCGGAGTCCAGCAGGAGCACGGGCCGGTGCATCCGTCCGAGGGTGAGAGCCGCCTGGAGTCCGGCGGGGCCGGCACCGATCACGATCGCGTCGTACATGGCGGTTCCCTTCTCGCGTCTTGCGTTCGGCACCAGTCTGTGACTTCATGTCAACATGAAGTCAAGCGACCTGCATCCCTGGTCCGTCGGCGAGGTCGCCGCGCGTTTCGACCTGCCGACGAACGTCCTGCGGCACTGGGAGACGGTCGGCCTGCTGCGGCCACCCCGGGACGCGGCGGGCCGGCGTCGCTACGGCGAGGACGAGGTCGTGCGCATCGCCGTCATCCAGCGCAGCAAGGCCGCCGGCATGAGCCTCGACCAGATCGCCGTGCTCCTCGACGACGGCAGCGCGGGCCGGCATCAGGTGCTGCAGCAGCATCTCGACGACCTCGACAGGCGGATGGAGGAGATGCGCCGATCCCGGGAAATGACGGAGCACGCCATGGGGTGCCGGGCGCACGACATCGCGACCTGTCCGCGGTTCCGCGCCGGGGTGGACGACGTGCTCGCGCGCTTCTGACTCCCCCCGGGGGTACCCGGCCGATGCATAGGAAGCTCTGCGTAAACTCGGAGACGTGTCCCGCGCTTCCAGGATTCACCCGATCCGCAACGGCCGCCCCTCCCGTCTTCGGCCCCTCGGCCGCCTGGGCGGAGCTGCGCTCGCTGCGGTGCTCGCCGTCGGTCTGAGCGCCTGCGCCCCCGACCCCGTGAGCGAGTCGTTCCTGAGCGGCGAGAACACCGGGTACGTCGCCGCCGACGGCGCGATCGTCGAGATCCCCGTCGCCGAGCGTGGCGAGCCGGTCGAGTTCGCCGGAGTCACGGAGCACGGCGAAGACTTCGACAGTGCCGACATCGCAGGACAGGTCGCGGTCGTCAACTTCTGGTACGCCGGCTGCGCCCCGTGCCGCGTCGAGGCCCCCGACCTGGAGGCCGTCTGGCAGGAGCACCAGGACGCGGACGTGCAGTTCATCGGCATCAACACGCGCGACCAGGCCGACACGGCTGTCGCGTTCGCCGACGAGTTCGGGATCACGTACCCGAGCCTCATCGACGTCGACACCGCCCAGGCCAAGCTCGCCTTCGCCAAGGTCGTGCCGATCTCGGCCACCCCCACCACGCTCGTGCTCGACAAGCAGGGTCGCGTCGCCGCGAAGATCATCGGTCCGATCGACGGCACCTCCGTCCTCTCCACGCTCGTCAAGGACGCGCTGGCGGAGGACTCCTGATGTGCGCGAGGTCGTCGTGAACCCCGATGTGATCATCGGATCCGGAGCCCTCTGGATCGCGGTCCCGGTGGCGATGCTCGCCGGACTCGTCTCGTTCCTCTCGCCCTGCGTGCTGCCGCTCGTTCCGGGCTACCTCGGCTTCCTCGGCGGAGCCGTCACGCCGCGGGGCACCTCGACGACCGGCGGCGGCACCACGCAGACGGCGACGCGCAGCCGCCTCGTGCTCGGTGTGCTGCTGTTCATCCTCGGCTTCACCGTGGTGTTCATCCTCTACACGGTGCTCGGCGGCACCGCCGGCGTGTTCCTGCTCCAGTGGGGCGACCTCATCACCCGCATCCTCGGCGTCGTCATCATCGCGATGGGCCTGGTCTTCCTCGGGCTCTTCGGGTTCGCGCAGAAGGAGCTCCGCTTCCACGTGGACTCGAAGGCCGGGATGGTCGGGGCTCCGCTCCTCGGCGTCGCACTCGGCATCGGCTGGGCGCCCTGCATGGGCCCCACGCTCGCCGCCATCCTCGCGCTCTCCTTCAACGCGGGCGACCCCGTGCGCGCGGGCTTCCTCGGCCTCGCGTACTCCCTCGGCCTCGGCATCCCGTTCCTGCTCGTGGCGCTCGGCTTCGGCTGGGCGACCAAGGCCATCGGGTTCCTGCGCCGCCACATCCGGGTCGTGAACATCCTCGGCGGCGTGCTGCTGATCCTGCTCGGCGTCCTGATGGTCACCGGCCTGTGGACCGACATCATGTCGCGGCTGACGGCGGTGATCGGCAGTGTCATCCTCCCGCTCTGACCGCTCCGAGACGACCATGACGAAGAACAAGGGTGCCGTGACCACCGACTCCAGCGATCCGCTCCGCCCGTCCGACCACGTCGACGGCGACGACAGCATCAACCAGCCGCGCCTCGGCTTCGTCGGCTGGTTGCGGTGGGGGTGGCGTCAGCTCACCTCGATGCGCACGGCGCTCGTCCTGCTGCTCGTCCTGGCGATCGCGGCCATCCCCGGATCGATCTTCCCGCAGCGGATGGCCGACCCGAACGGCGTGACGCAGTGGGAGCGCGACAACCCCGACCTGTTCCCGGTGCTCGACGCGCTCAAGCTCTTCGACGTGTACCTGTCGCCCTGGTTCTCGGCGATCTACCTGCTGCTGTTCACCTCGCTCGTCGGCTGCGTCATCCCGCGCATCAAGCACCACGCCAAGGCGCTGCAGGCCCGCCCGCCGCGCACGCCCGCGCGGCTGCGACGCCTGGAGGACTACCGCGCCGTCACCCGCGACACGGTCGACGACTCCGGCACGCGCACGGGCGACGCCGCCGCGGAGGCCGCCGCCTCGATCGACGTCGCCACGAAGCAGCTGAAGGCGCTCGGCTACCGCGTGGAGCGCTACGACCGCGGGCGCACGTACTCCGTGTCGGCCGAGCGCGGCTACTGGCGGGAGACGGGCAACCTGCTCTTCCACCTCGCCCTCGTCGGCGTGCTCGTGACGATCGGCGTCGGCGGCGGCTTCGCCTACACCGGGCAGCGCGTGCTCGTCGAGGGGGAGACCTTCGCCAACACGCTGCTCGACTACGACTCCATGAACCGCGGGCGCTTCGTGGCCGACGACTCCTTCGCGCCGTACTCGATGCGGCTCGACTCCTTCGACGTCACGTATCAGCCGTTCGGCGAGCCGGGCTCCGGCCAGGCGGGCAACTTCTCCGCGAACATGACCATCCAGGAGAACGGCGAGGAGCGCGAGGGTGCCGTCAAGGTCAACGAGCCCCTGGGCGTGGCCGACGACGACGTGTTCCTGCTCGGCAACGGGTACGCCCCGACGGTGACGGTGCGCGACCCCGAGGGCAACGTGGTGTTCCACAACAGCACGCCCTTCCTCCCGCAGGACAACAACATGACCTCGCTCGGCGTGCTCAAGGTCCCGGACGGCCTGGCCGAGCAGGTGGGCCTCGTCGGCTTCTTCTACCCGACCACGGGCGTGCTCGACACGGGCGCCTTCTTCTCGGCGTACCCCGACCTCACGAACCCGACGCTCACGCTCGACGTGTACACGGGTGACCTCGGGATCAACGACGGTGTGCCGCGCTCGGTCTACGTGCTCGACACCTCCGACATGACCAAGCTCACCGGACGCAGCACCGACGTCGAGTCGATCGAGCTGTCCCCGGGTGAGACCGCGCAGCTGCCGAACGGCCTCGGCTCGGTGACCTTCGACGACGAGTCGCCGGAGGGCGCCACCGACACCTCGGAGTCCGTCAAGCGCTTCGCCTCCCTGCAGATCCACCGCGACGAGTCCGGGGTGTTCGTGCTCGGCTTCGCGCTGCTCGCCCTCGGCGGCCTCATGCTCGCCCTGTTCGTGCCGCGTCGGCGCGTGTGGGTGAAGGCCACCGCGGCGGACGGCGCGGTCGAGCTCGAGTACGCGGCCCTGGCCCGAGGGGAAGACCCCACGCTCGCCCGCGCCGTGGACGACCTCCGCGCCGGTCACGCCCGACTGCTCGACGCCGCGGGAGGCACGACCGCCCGCACCCCTGAAGACGCCGACGAGGATGCCGCGGACGCCGCCGCGGACCCTGCGGCCCCGGCACCCGGAAAGTAGACTGACACCATGCTCGAGCTCACCGTGATCTCGCCCGTCCTGCTGTGGACGGCGATCGCGATCTACGCGGCGGCCTTCGTGGCCTACGCCTTCGATCTCGCGCGCCGCTCGCAGGCGACGGCCGACGCCCACACCGTCCGCGAGGGCGAGCTCGTGGCCGCCGGTCGTTCCGGGAGCGTCTCCGCGCCCCTCGATGCGACCGGAGCGCCGACGTCGGCACCGCAGCGGTTCGTCATGGCGCGAATCGGCACCTCGCTCACCGTGCTCGGCTTCGTGTTCCACCTCGCCGCCGCTGTGACGCGCGGCATCGCGGCCGGTCGGGTGCCGTGGGCGAACCTGTACGAGTTCGGCATGGTCGGAACGCTGCTCATCATCGCCGTCTACCTGGCGGTGCTCACCCGCCTCGACCTGCGCTTCCTCGGCACGTTCATCACGGGCCTGGTCGTGGTCCTCCTGGGCCTCGGCGCGACGAACTTCTACGTCGAGGTCTCGCCGCTGATGGACCCGCTGAAGAGCGTGTGGCTGATCATCCACGTGTTCGTCGCCTCGCTCGCGACAGCGTTCTTCGCCCTCGCCTTCGCGCTCTCGGTGATCCAGCTCATGCAGGCCCGGCGCGAGCGGCTGCTCGGTGAGGGGGCGGCCAAGACCGGCCCCGGCTTCCTGCGCACCTTCCCACCGGCGGAGCGCCTGGAGAGCCTGGCGTACCTGTTCACGATCATCGGCTTCATCCTCTGGACCTTCACCCTCATCGCCGGGTCCATCTGGGCGTACTACGCGTGGAGCCGCTTCTGGGGCTTCGACGTGAAGGAGACCTGGACCTTCGTGATCTGGGTGCTCTACGCCGGGTACATCCACGCCAGGGCGACCCGCGGCTGGCGCGGCAACCCTTCGGCCTGGCTGTCGATCGTCGGCTTCACCGCCGTGATCTTCAACTTCACCATCGTCAACGTCTTCTTCAAGGGCCTGCACGCCTACTCCGGCCTGAGCTGAACCGGCCGAGCACAGCTTCGGAGATCGCGAGGGACACACCGACGGGCGGACCTCGGTCGCGGTGTGTCGTCCGGCATCTCCGAAGTCGTGCCCGCCGGAGCCGGGCTCAGCCGCCGAGGGGGATGACCTCGGCGTGCTCGACGCCGCCCTCGTACCAGACGAACTCGGCCTCGGTGACGACCTCCGTCGGCGAGGGTGTGAGAGGACGGACCTCGGTGGCGGCGAGCTGCTCCCATGTCTCGGGATCCAGCGTCTTGCCGTAGAGCACCGAGAGGTGGAAGGTCCAGTCCTCGACGGAGAGCTCATCGAGGCGACGGAAGTCCGTCGGCCGGAGCACCTCCGTCAGCGAGGCGTATGCGTGCACGAGCGCGGGGGTGCGGGCGAGGCGCAGGATCACGATCTGCCACGGCGCGGGGAAGACGTCCACGGCGTCGGCGACGAGTTCGAGAGGACTCTGTTCCGCGGCCCAGGCGCGGATCAGGGCCCGCAGCTCCTCCCGGCGCTCCGGCTCGAAGAAGCCGCGAAGCGTCACGTGCTCCGTGTGCGGATGCCGCAGGGGCGTCCCCAGGCGATCGAGCGCGCCTTCCTGGATGGCCCGATGTTCAGAAGCGACGGCCTCCGTCGGCCGGAGGACGAGATACTGCTGTCCTTCGAGGCTCGCGAGCTGGTCCGGAGTGTCCATGAACGGTCGGCGCATGGCACGAGGGTACGGGGTGTCGTCGTCGCGTCCGTGCACTGTTTCGGAGAACGGACGCGACACGCCGTCGGCAGGGGGTGTCCGGCGGCGTGTCGTCCGTGATCTCCGAAGTTGTGCCCGGGGGGTCAGGCGGTGACGACGGCCCGGGCCGTGGTCGTGCGGCGGACCGCGACGACCACCGTCGTGGCGACGAGCGACAGTACGCCCCAGACGACGAGGGCGGCGACGGCGGCCCCGCTCGCCTCCACGAGACCCGCGAAGGCCCGTGCGGTCGGGAGGGCGGCCCCGATGCTCGCGAGCCAGTCGGGCACGGTCGAGATCAGTCCCGTCGCCACGGCGATGACACCGATCAGTGCGGCGATCCAGCGTCCGACGCCGCCGAACACCGCGACGAGGGCCTGGTTCACCGCGGCGAACACCACCCCGGCGAGGACGGCGGTGCCCGCGAACGCCCACCATGCCGCAACGTCATAGTCCGCCACGGTCTGCACGATGAGGGAGACGAGCAGACCCTGCGCGGCGCCGATCGCCGCGGCCGGCCAGAACGCGCGGAGGGTGAGGGAGGCGGACGAGCGTCGCGACGTGAGCGTGCGCGCCGTATGGGCGCGGAGGACCAGGAACGACGCGAGACCGCCGAACCACAGCACCACCGCGGTGAGCAGCGGGATCGCGGTGGGACCGAAGAGCGAGCCCATCGAGGAGTCGGTCGCCACCGGATCGGCGATCACCGACGCCAGCGATGTGGACTCCTCGTCGCTGAAGGACGGGAGGGAGTCCGCCGCGGTGCGCAGTCCGCCCGCGAGGTCGCCGGTGCCGGTCGCGAGGGTGTCGAGGCCGGTGGCGAGTTCCGTGCTGCCGTCGGCGAGCTGGGTCGCGCCGTCGGCGAGCTGCGTCGCGCCGGACGACAGGGCTCGCGCTCCCGCCGCGGACTGATCCACGCCCTCGCTCGCCAGGCGGTTGAGCCCACCGGCGAGCTCGGTCGCCCCGGCGCCCGCCTCGCCGAGCTGAGTGCCCAGGGTGGAGAAGGTTCCGGGAAGCGCGGCCACACCCGTGGCAACCTCTTCGTTGTTGAGGATGCCGGAGGCGGTTCCGGCCGACGTGGCCGCTGCCGCCGCCTTCGAGGCGAGGCCGGAGAGCTGTCCGCACTCCGGCGATTCCGGATCGGCGGCGCACGCCGTGGCCGCCATCGTCCCGAGACCCTGTGCGACCGTGGCCGAGTCCGTCGCGGCCGACTTCGCTGACGCGCCCGCCGACTGGATGCTACCGGTGAGCTTCTGGACGCCGGCGACCCGGCCCTGCAGCTCGGTCGCCGCGGAGGTGAGTCCCGCACCGATGGTGCCGGCGCCGGTCCCGGCCTGCCGGGTCTGTCCCGCGATCGTGTCGAGGCCGGATGCGAGGGTGGAGGCCCCGGTGCCCAGCTCTCCGGCACCGGCGGCGAGCTGCGTCGCGCCCTGCGGGAGGGCGGCGGCGCCGGTGGCCGCGTCGCGGGCGCCCTTCGCCAGCTCCAGGGCCCCGTCCGCCGCATCGCCGATCTGGTCGCCGATGGTGGTGAAGCCGACGAGGATGTTCTCGGTCGTCGCCTCGGACAGCATGGTGCCGAGCGTCGAGGCCGCCACGTCGGCGATCTGTCCGGTGATGAGGTCGTCGGCCGCGAGGCCGTCGTCGGGCGTCGTCACCTGGATCGTCGCCTGCTCCGCGTCCCCGCCGCCGTCGGCGACCGCCTGGCCCGCGGAGGTCGCCGCGGCCGAGAAGTCCTCGGGGATCGTGATGACGGCCTGGTACGAGCCGTCGGCGAGTCCGTCGGCGGCGTCCTCCTCGTTGGAGATGACCCACGTGAGGTTCGAGTCGAGGTCGTCCGACCCCTCGACGAGCCCGGAGGCGAGCTGGCGTCCCAGGGGAGTGGTCTGGCCGTCGATCTCGACGGGCTCGTCGAGGTTCACGATGGCCGCGGTCATGGAGTCGAGACGCTCGGTCGGGTTGTAGAGCGCCGCCATGAGGATGCCGCCGACCGCTGCCGGCAGCAGCAGGACACCGAGGATGGTGAGCCAGGTGATGGGCTTGCGCGAGCGGGCGCGCTCGAGGGGGAGGGTCATGCGGGCACCTCGGTGGTTTCTGCGGCGCTCGGGCGGGGCGCGCGCGTGTCGAGAACGTCGGCGGACGGCCATCCGGCCTCCGCGAGAAGGGAGCGGGCCGCGTCGGGGTCGGCGGTCGTGGCGAACACGGCGAGATCACGACGGGACTTCGCGTCGCGCAGCATCGCGGCCACCTGGTCGCGCTCGCCGCCGCGGAGCCGGTCCGCACCGTCGATCACCACGAGCTCGGAACGGCCGCGGAGGGCTTCGCGGAGGTCGGCGAGGACGGATCCGTCGTCGGCGAGCACGCAGCCCACGTGCGAGCGGACCCAGGCCGCACGACCGGGCAGCAGGTGCCCGGCGACGCGGAGGCGTCCGTCGGCTGGGGCGATCCGCGCGCCGACGGTGAGCGCGAGGGCACGCAGTGTTCCGGCATCAGCGCCGCTGACGATCAGGGCCGCGCCGGGCGCGACCCGCAGGGACAGGCCCTGCGCCGCGGGGAGTCCCGCGCCGAGCTCCAGGTCGTCCGCGGCGACGAGCGACCCGTCTCCCGGCCAGGCTTCGAGGTTCCGTTCGCGTTCCACCGCCTCGCCCTCGATGTCCACCCGAGGAAGGATCCGCTCCAGCCACGACGGGATCTCCCAGGCGCGCTCGCCGAGGATCGCCATCAGCGCCGGGATCAGCGTCATCCGCACGAGGAAGGCGTCGAAGGCGATGCCGGCGGCGAGTCCGAGGGCGATGGGTTTGAGGGAGGAGTCGCCCTCGGGCACGAAGGCCACGAACACCGCGAACATGATGAGGCCGGCCGCCGTGACGACCTTCGCCGACCCGGTGAACCCGCTCCGCACGGCGCGCAGGGCCGCCGCACGCCGGGTGGCGCGGTCCACGGGCGCCGCCCCCTGGCGGAGGGCCGGATCGTGCACGAAGTCCTCGCGCATCCGCGACACCAGGAACACCTGGTAGTCCATCGCGAGGCCGAACAGCACGCCCATGAGGATGATCGGCATGAAGCTGATGATCGGGCCGACCTTCGCCACGTGCAGGAGGTCGGCGAACCAGCCCCACTCGAAGACCGCCCCGACGACACCGAAGGCGGCGACGATCGACAGCAGGTAGCCGGCCGCGGCGGTGATCGGCACCCAGAGAGAACGGAACACGATGGTGAGGAGGATCAGCGAGAGTCCGATCACGAAGATCCCGAACGGCAGCAGAGCCGCGCCGAGCTGATCGGAGATGTCGATGCCGACGGCGGTGAAGCCGGTGACCTTGAGGTCGATGCCGAACTCGTCCAGCCACTCGTCGTGGTGGCTGCGGAGCTCGCGCACGAGGTCGGCCGTCGCGGGGTCGTCGGGAGCCGTCTCCGGGATGATCTGCACAATGCCGGTGTCGGCGGTCTCGTTCGGCGTCGCGAGGGCGACCTCCTTCACGCCGGGAACCTCGGCCACCGCGTCTCCGAGGTCTTCCATCAGACCGAGCGGATCGGTGGAGGTGACGATGGTCCCGGTGAGGATGAGGGGGCCGTTGAAGCCGGGACCGAACTGCTCGCCGACGAGGTCGTAGTTCTGTCGCGCCTCGGAGTCCTTCGGCAGGACGCCGGCGTTCGGCAGGGCGAGGTCGAGGCTGAGGGCGGGGACCGCGACGATGCCGAGGCCGAGGACGACCGCGAGGGAGACGAGGACGGGGTGCTTCGTCACACCCTCCACCCACCGACGGCTGCCGTGGGGCTTCGTGGCGGTGTCCTTCGCGGCCGCCTTCTTCGGGGGCTTCGTGCGCTTCGGCCGTCCGGCCACGCGCCCCTTGAGGAATCCGAGCAGGGCGGGGGTCAGGGTCACCGCGATCGCCACGGCGACCGCGACGGCCACGGACGCCGCGACGCCCATGGTGGTGAGGAACGGGATCCCCGCGAAGCCGAGCCCGATCAGTGCGATGAGCACGGTGACACCGGCGAAGACGACCGCCGATCCGGCCGTGCCCACCGCGCGGGCGGCCGACTCCTCGGGCTCCACGCCGTCCCGGACCTGGTCCTGGTGGCGCGCGACGATGAAGAGCGCGTAGTCGATCCCGACGGCCAGCCCGAGCATCAGGGCGAGCAGTGGCGTGGTGGAGGAGACGGTCGCGAAGGCGGTCGCCGTGAAGATCCCGGCCATGGAGATGCCGACGCCGAGGATCGCGGTGAGCAGGGGGAGTCCGGCGACGACGAACGACCGGAACGTGACGATGAGCACGAGGAGCGCGATGAGCAGGCCCACGGCCTCGGTGAGCGTGACGCCGGGGATCGAGATCGCGAAGAGGTCTCCGCCGAGCGAGGCCTGCGCGCCGTCGGGAAGCTCTTCCGCCAGCCCGTCCACCGTGGAGCGCAGGGCGTCCTTGGTCTCCTCGGAGACGTCGGTGGACTCGCCGTCGAACTGCAGGCGCACGATCGCCGCCGTGTCGTCGTCGTTGATCATGCCGTTGACCATCTCGTCGTACGGCGAGGTGGCGGCGAGGACCTCGTTGAGGTCGCCGAGCTCCGACACGGCGTCCTCGATCGGCTCGCGGTACGCGTCATCGGTGATCTCGTCGCCGTCCGCGGCCACGACGATGAACTGGGCGTTCGTGCCGCTCACCTGGGGGAAGGAGCGGGAGAGCTGTTCGAGGCCGGCCTGGGACTCGGTTCCGGGGATGGAGAACGTGTTGTCGGTACCGGCACCGAGGACCACGGCTCCGGCTCCGGCGATGCCGAGGGCGAGCAGCCAGGAGACGAGGACGCGCCACGGGTGGCGGAAGGACCAGCGTCCGAGGGACGAGAGCAGTGTGGACACGCGAATCTCCGTGGGGTGCCGGGTGGATACACAGGTGTATCCGATACATAGATGTATCGTAAGGTCATCCGCCATCCGGAGTCTGTGCACCGGGTGTGAATCGTCGAGAGGGAAGGCCAGGAGGTTCCGATGTCGTCACCCGCCACCCGCAGCCGGGAGAACACGAAGGCGCGTCTGCTGGAGGCCGCCGCGCAGGTGTTCGCCGAGGTCGGTCTGGACGGTGCCTCGGTCGAGGCGGTCTGCGAGCGCGCCGGCTTCACGCGTGGGGCGTTCTACTCGAACTTCGACTCGAAGGACGAGCTGTTCCTGACCCTCGCTGCCGGTGTCGCCGATGCGAGGGTGGCCGCCGTGCGGACTCGCGTGGAGCAGATGCGAGCGGACGGGGAGCTCGCCGACGACTGCGACCCGACAGATCTCGTCCAGCAGATCATGGAGCTCGGCAGCGACGACCGTCTGGGCGTGATGCTCATGAGCGAGATCCGCATCCGGGCCCTGCGCGATCCGCAGTTCGGCGAGGCCTACCTCGCCCAGGAGCGCGAGATGGTGGCGAGCATCGCACGCATCGTGGAGGACATCGTGGAGGCGGCGGGCACGCTGCGTCTCCGGCTGCCCGCGACCGATGCGGCGCGCATGCTGATGATCCTCTGGGAGGGCATGACCGTCCGCGGCGCCATGGCCGGCCGCGACGACGCGGCGCTGCGGCACTCCGGGGGCGAGGAACTCGGGCGGCTCGTGGAACTCCTCGTCGAGTCCTAGACGCCGCGGTTCCCCAGCAGCTCGTGGTGGCAGCGGGCGAGTCGGGCCAGCCACCATTCCCGGCGTTCGTCCGCGGCGGCGAGGCGCGTGAGGGCTGCCGGGTCGGGAGACAGGCGTCCGACCGGGATCGCCCCGTCGGCGGGGCGGAGGTCGGCGACGTCGTCCTGGAACAGGGAGGCCGTGCCCAGACCGCAGTCGTAGTCGAGGGTCGGGAGGGCGGCGGCCAGGGCGGCTCCCTGCGTCAGGCCGATAGCGGTGTCCAGGGCACTGGAGACGACCGCGGGCAGGCCGGCCGCGGTGACGATCTGCAGCGCGTGGGTGAGCCCGCCCAGCGGCTGCGCTTTGATGACGACGATGTCCGCGGCTCCCGCGCGCGCCACGGCGAGGGGGTCTCCGGACTTCCGGATGCTCTCGTCCGCCGCGACCGGGATGCCCATGTAGGCGATCCGCCGTCGGAGCTCGACGAGCTCGGGCACCGAGGCGCACGGCTGCTCGACGTACTCCAGGTCGAACGCGGCGAGCGCGTGGACGGCGTGCTCGGCCTCGTCGACGTTCCACAGCCCGTTGGCGTCGATCCGGATGCGTCCCTCAGGCCCGAGTGCGTCGCGGACGGCACGGACCCGGTCGACGTCGTCCGCCAGGGTCTGGCCGGGCTCGGCGACCTTGACCTTCGCGGTCCGGCATCCGGAGAAGCGCGCCAGGACCTCGGGCACACGAGCGGCGTCGACGGCCGGCACCGTGGCGTTGACGCCCACCCGATCCCGCAGCGGCGCGGGCTGCGGGGCGTATGCGTAGTCGATCGCGGCGGCCAGCCAGGTCGCCGCCTCGGCGTCGTCGTATTCGACGAAGGGGGAGAATTCGGCCCAGCCCTCCGGCCCTTCGAACAGCAGGGCCTCCCGTGTGTCGACGCCGCGGAAGCGGGTCTGCATCGGCAGGGCGACGACGCGGGCGGAATCGAGGAGCTCCGAGACGGCGGGGATCATGACCCCATTGTGCGCCACCTCCGCCGCGATGATGTCGCACGCGAGTATCTTCCACGACGCCGAACGGCAAGCAGAGCACCGCGTGACCCCAGGGAAAGGACGCGCCCACGCTCGGATCTTGTTCCGATGGTTCGACGACGCGTAACCAACAGATAGTGCGGTAAATGTTGGTAAACTTGGTGAATGGCAACAGAAGCCGCACCCGCACCCATTACGATCGAAGCCGTCTCCCACGAGACCTTCGAGTGGGTGCCGCGCGCCCCTGCGATGTTCTCCCGCGCCGAGGTGTCGCGCCAGACGGGTCCGTACGACGCCACCGTCACGTCGCCGATCGCTCAGTGGCATCCCCTACTTTCCGGTGAAGACTCGGCCGACGTCGAGGATGCCACGCGCCAACTGGTCGAGTTCGATCAGCACGCGCAGAAGAAGCTCGGCATGGACAACCCCGCCCTCGGCCCGATGACGGCGATCCTGCTACGCACAGAGTCGGCGTCGAGTTCGCAGATCGAGCAGCTGACGACCTCGGCGAAGCAACTCGCTCTGGCCGAGATCGAAGAGGGTGACAAGGCGAACGCGCTGACGGTCATAGGCAACGTCCGCGCCATGGAAGCCGCGCTCCGGATGGCCGACGACATCAACGAGGACTCCATCCTCGCCATGCACCGCGCGCTGCTGACGCATCAGCGCGGTCTCGAGCACGAAGCCGGCCGCTACCGCCGGGAGCAGGTCTGGATTGGGACCGGGAACGCCGGCCCCCGCTTCGCAAAGTTCGTCGCCCCACACCATGACCGCATCCCCGGTGCGATCGCGGATCTGGTTTCCTTCATCGACCGTCAAGACGTGTCGATTCTGGTGCAGGTGGCCGTCGCGCACGCCCAGTTCGAGACCATTCATCCGTTCGTTGACGGCAATGGTCGCACCGGGCGCGCCCTGGCGCAGTCGATCCTGCGCAACAAGAAGCTCGTCGGGTCCACGGCGGTGCCGATCTCCGCGGGACTTCTCGTGGAGACCGAGCGCTACTTCGCAGCCCTCGGAGCGTTCCGCGACGGGGACGCCGGCCCGATCGTCCGCGAGTTCGCGATGGCCAGCCGCATCGCTGCGAAGACGGGCACCGGGCTCGTCGATGACCTGGTGGAGCAGCTCGACGAGTCACGTCAGAAGATGGAGGGCATCCGTGCGGATGCCGCGGCGTGGAAGGTGCTCCCTTACCTCGTCGGCCAGCCCGCCGTGAACACGAAGTACCTCATGGCGGAGCTCGGTCTCGGGGAGATGGCGGCGCTGCGCGCGCTCGACGCGCTGACGGAGCGAGGAGTCCTGACCGAGACCTCGGGAAAGAGTCGCAACCGCGTCTGGCAGCATCGCGGCATCTTCGGCGTGCTTGACGCCTATGCCGCGGAGATCCGCCGCATGACGATCCGCTGAATCGAGATGCAGCTGGGCGCGGAACCGGGGTGGAGGGGTGAAGGATGAATCGCACGAATAAGTATCCTTGACGATAGTGTGCGTCACACAGTAATGTGATCGACATGAACGAGACGCTCGACACGCACCTGCAGGAACTGCGCCGGGGCACGGTGGTCCTGGCATGCCTGCAGCTGCTGCGCACGCCGGAGTACGGGTACGCGCTGCTCGAGCAGCTCGAGAGGCGGGGCTTCGCCACCGATGCGAACACGCTCTATCCGCTGCTCCGTCGTCTGGAGAAGCAGGAATACCTGACGAGCGAGTGGAACACCGACGAGGCCCGTCCTCGCAAGTTCTACCGCACCTCGGAGGCCGGCATCCGGCTGGCCGACACCCTCACCGACGAATGGCGCGCGCTCACCGGCGCGATCGCCTCCCTCACCCCCGAGGAGAACTGACATGACCACGAGCACGCTCACCGAGCGTTACATCAGCGCCACGATCCGCAGCCTCGCACCGGAGGCGCAGGACGAGGTCCGCGCCGAGCTCGAAGCCGCCATCGCCGACGCCGTCGACGCGAGGCGGGAACAGGGCGAGAGCCCGGAGGAAGCGGAACGGGCCGTCCTCACCGACCTCGGCGACCCGGGCATCCTCGCCGCCGGATACGCCGACCGGCCGCTGCACCTCATCGGCCCTCGGTACTACCTCACCTGGTGGCGGCTGCTGAAGCTGCTCCTGTTCATCGTGCCGCCGTTCGCGGCCGTCGGGGTCGCGATCGGGCAGCTGATCAACGGTGCCGGCCCCGGAGAGGTCATCGGCGCTGTCGTCTCCGTCACGCTGTCGGTGATCGTGCACCTGTGCTTCTGGGTCACGCTCGTCTTCGTCGTGCTGGAGCGCACCGGTGCGGACACCGGGGTGCGATGGGACGTCGATCAGCTCCCCGAGCCCACGGAGCACGGGGCCGCCCGCGCCGACGTGATCGCCTCGCTCGTGTTCCTCCTCGCCGGCATCGGTGCGATCGTGTGGGACGCCACGCTCGGGTTCTTCCCGACCGGCGGCGACCCGATCCCGATCCTGGCGCCCGCGCTCTGGCCGGTGGGCATCGGCATCCTCCTCGCGCTCATGATCGCCGAGGCCGGACTGGCCGTCGCCGTGTACGCGCGCCGCCGGTGGACCGTCGCCGCCGCCGTCGTGAACACCGTCCTCGCGGTCGCCTTCGCGGTGTGGGCGCTCACCCTGCTCCTGCGGGGCGAACTGCTGAACCCGGCCTTCCTGGAGTTCGTGTTCACGGACAACGGGGTGGATGCCGACACGATGCGCGTCCTCACGGTGATCACGGGTGTCTGCCTCGTGGCCTTCCCGGCCTGGGACATCGTCGACGGGTGGATGAAGACGGCGCGTGCCCGGGGAATAGGCTGAAGACCGTGACCGATGCCTTCGTCTCCGACCTGTTCGATCCCGCCGAGTGGGAGCTCGCGCCCGGCGCCGAGCACTACACCGACATCACCGCGCACGTGAGCCGCGACGGCGGGGTCGCCCGCATCGCCTTCCACCGGCCCGAGGTGCGCAACGCCTTCCGACCGCACACGGTCGACGAGCTCTACCGCGCCCTGGACATCGCGCGGCAGGACGCGCGCATCGGGGCGGTGCTGCTGACCGGCAACGGACCGAGCCCGAAGGACGGCGGCTGGGCGTTCTGCTCCGGCGGCGATCAGCGCATCCGCGGCCGCGACGGGTACAAGTACTCGGATGCGGAGACCGCCGTCGTGAGCGGAGCGTCCGTTGCGGCTGTCGGGCGGCTGCACATCCTCGAGGTGCAGCGGCTCATCCGGTTCATGCCCAAGGTCGTCATCGCCGTGGTCCCCGGGTGGGCGGCCGGCGGCGGCCACTCGCTGCACGTGGTGTGCGACCTGACCATCGCATCGGCCGAGCACGCGCGCTTCAAGCAGACGGACGCCGACGTCGGCAGCTTCGATGCCGGGTACGGCTCCGCCTACATGGCCCGGCAGACGGGGCAGAAGTTCGCGCGGGAGGTGTTCTTCCTCGCCGAGGAGTA
Source organism: Microbacterium meiriae (assembly GCF_040686935.1). Taxonomy (NCBI): domain Bacteria; kingdom Bacillati; phylum Actinomycetota; class Actinomycetes; order Micrococcales; family Microbacteriaceae; genus Microbacterium; species Microbacterium meiriae. The sequence continues at coordinate 469,708 of NZ_JBFBMF010000001.1, read as the reverse complement.
CTCGGCGCAGCGGGCCTACGAGGCGGGCGCCGTGAACCGCGTGGTGCCGCACGCCGAGCTCGAGCGTGAGGCGCTGAAGATGGCGCGCACCGTGCTGACGAAGTCGCCGACGGCGATCCGGATGCTCAAGTTCGCCTTCAACGCGGTCGACGACGGCCTCGTCGGCCAGCAGGTGTTCGCGGGAGAGGCCACCCGTCTCGCCTACGGCACGGACGAGGCGGTGGAGGGCCGGGACTCCTTCCTCGAGAAGCGCGCCCCGGACTGGTCGTCGTTCCCCTGGCACTACTGAGTCCGCACGAGAGACGGAGCCGACCGTGACCGCGCTGATCCCGACCGACGCCGAGGACACCACGCTGCTGCGGGAGGCGCTGCTCCGGGCGCTCGACGAGGGACCGGCTCTCGGGTTCGGCATGCTCGCCGACGCTCCGGCGGAGGTGGACGACGGCATCGCCGCAGTGATCGCGACCTCCGGATCCAGCGGCGTCCCGAAGCGGGTGGCGCTGAGCGGCGAGGCTTTGCGGGCGAGCGCGGAGGCCACCGCCGCCCGGATCGGCAGCGGGCGCTGGCTGCTCGCCCTGCCGGCCGGTTACGTCGCGGGGCTGCAAGTGATGGTGCGGTCGATCCTCGCGGGCACGGAGCCGACCCGGATCGCGGGGCGGTTCACGCCGCGCGCTTTCGCCGAGGCCACGCGGGGCATGCTGCACGCCACGACCGCCGGTGTCGTCCCCGCGCTCTACACCTCCCTCGTCCCGGCGCAGATCGCGACGCTGCTGGACGCGACAGGGGAGCCGGGAGTGCTCGCGGCACTGCAGGCCTATGAGGCGATCCTCGTCGGCGGGCAGGCGCTCCCGGATCCGCTGCGGGAGCGGGCGGCCGACCTCGGGGTCCGTCTCGTGCGGACCTATGGCTCGACGGAGACCAGTGGCGGCTGCGTGTACGACGGCGTCCCGCTCGACACCGTGCACGTCCGCGCCGTCGACGGGGAGCTGCGGATCGCCGGCCCCCTGCTCGCGGAGGGGTATCTCGGGGACCCGGCGCTGACCGCGCGCACGTTCGCCAGGGACGAGCACGGCATCCGCTGGTACCGGACGGGAGACCTCGGTCTCGTCGAGAACGGTGTGGTCCGCGTGCACGGCCGCGCCGACAACGTGATCGTGTCCGGCGGCATCAACATCTCGCTGGACCGGGTGGAGCGGATCGTGCGCTCGGTGCCCGGGCTGCATCAGGCCGTGGTCGTGGGCGTCGACGACGAGCGCTGGGGGGAGGCCTCGGTCATCGTCGCGGCGCGCGGGGAGGCCCTGCGGCGCAGCGAGTCCGAGCAGCTCGCCCAGGCCAGGGAGGCGGTGGCCCGCGAGATCGGCGCCCACGCGCGTCCGTCCCGTCTGATCCTCGTGGACGAGCTCGACGTCCTCTCCTCAGGCAAGCCCGACCGCGAGGCGATCCGCCGCATGGTCGCCTCCCTCTAGCCCGTCGACGGGAGTGCCAGACTGAGCGGATGGCCTCGTACACGCATGGACACCACGAATCCGTCCTCCGCTCGCACAGTGTGCGGGACATCGCGAACTCGGCGGCGTATCTGCGACCGCACCTCACGGCCGAGACCCGGCTCCTCGACGTGGGGGCGGGGCCCGGATCGATCACGGTGGACTTCGCGGGAGTGGTCGCGCACGTCACCGCGACCGAGATCGACGACGCCGCACTGTCCCTCTCGCGTGACCTCGCCGCGGCGCAGGGAGTCGCGAACATCGCCTTCTCCATCGAGGACGTGCACGCGCTGAGCTTCGCCGACGACTCCTTCGACGTCGTGCACGCGCACCAGGTGTTGCAGCACGTCGCCGATCCGGTGCAGGCGCTGCGGGAGATGCGTCGGGTCGCGAAGCCCGGGGGACTGATCGCCGCTCGGGACGCCGACTACGCGGGCTTCCTGTGGTTCCCTGTCCTGCCGGAGCTCGATCGCTGGCTCGCGCTGTACCGCGCCGCCGCCCGGGCGAACGGCGGAGAGCCGGACGCCGGGCGCCGCCTGCTGTCCTGGGCGCGGGCGGCGGGCTTCGAGGACGTCTCGGCGACCGCGTCGACCTGGTGCTACGCGACCTCGTCCGAGCGCGCCTGGTGGGGCGGGATGTGGGCCGACCGCATCCTGGAGTCGGCGCTCGCGCGGCAGCTCGTGGACCAGGGCATGGCCACGCGCGCCGATCTGCAGGAGATCAGCGACGCCTGGAAGCGCTGGGCCGACGACGGCGACGGCTGGTTCCTCGTGCCGCACGGGGAGATCCTCGCCCGCGCCTGACGGATACATCCCGCGACGGATGCCGGTCCCCGGGCGCTCGCGTAGCGTGGGGGAGTGATCCGTCCGCTGTCCCGTACCGGCCTCGTCCTCGACATCGTCGGGGCGGTGCTGCTGTTCGCGCTCCTGACGCCGCTCGGGGTCGTGTTCTACGCCCCGCAGCCGGAGCTGGCCGGCTCGTCCGCGGTGAACGTCATCGGGCTGATCTCGTCGTCGGTGTTCCTGTTCGGCGGGGTGGCGATCGGACGCCTCGCTCCCGGTCTCGCGCTCGCCGCCGCCTGGGCCGGAGCCATCGTGCAGATGCTCGCCGGCTTCGGACCGCTGCCGACCGACTTCGCGATCCTCCTCGTGCTGTACGCGACGTCCGCGTGGGGGTCGCGCCGCGTGCTCTGGTGGGGGTTCGGCTCCGTCATCGTGGGCGGCATCGTCGCTTCGCTGTACCTGGTCTTCGTCGGGGGCGTCGCGTTCGGCTCCGGCAGCGGGTGGGAGCTCGTCACCGGCGGCACTCTGCTCGTGGCGGCCTCGATCATGGCGCTCGGGTTCGCGTGGGTGTGCGGCCTCCTCTGGCGTGTCGTGCTGCGCAACCGGCGCACGCGCTCGGCGCAGCTGCAGGCCGAGGCCCTGGCCGCCGAGGAGCAGGAGCGGGTGCGCATCGCGCGGGATATGCATGATGTGGTCGCCCACTCGCTCGCGGTCGTCATCGCGCAGGCCGACGGCGCGCGCTACGCCGCGGCGGTGAAGCCCGAGATCGCGACGGAGGCCCTCGGCACGATCGCGCAGACCGCCCGCGGAGCCCTGAGCGACGTGCGGATGCTCCTCACCCAGCTCCGCCATCGGCAGGGGGACGGTCCGCAGCCGACCCTCGCCGACCTCGAGACGCTGTTCGCCCAGGTGCGCCAGGCCGGCATCGAGCCGCGGGTCACGGTCGACCCGATGCCTCCGGGGGAGCCACCGGGGGCGATCCAACTAGCCGTCTACCGGATCCTCCAGGAGGCGTTGACGAACGCGATCCGCCACGGCGACGGCGCGGTGGACGTGCATCTCGCGTGGCTCCCTGATCGCGTGGACATCGAGGTGCGCAACGCCATCTCGCCGGAGTCGACGCCGGGCGCGCCCGGGGGACACGGTCTGATCGGCATGCGCGAGCGGGCGCAGCTCGTGGGCGGTAGTCTGCAAGCCGAGCGCCGTGGTGCGCAGTTCGTCGTCCAGAGCAGCCTTCCGATCGGAGCCCCGCAGTGATCAGAGTCGTGCTCGTCGACGACCAGGCGCTGTTCCGTGCAGGTATCCGCATGCTCGTGGCCTCCCAGCCGGACCTCGAGGTCGTGGGGGAGGCGGGGAACGGGCAGGAGGCGCTCGCCGTGGTCGCCGCGACCCGGCCCGACGTGGTCCTCATGGACATCCGGATGCCGGTGATGGACGGGCTGACCGCGACCGCCGAGATCCTGTCCCGTCCGGAGCCCCCGCGCATCGTCATGCTCACCACGTTCGACCTCGACGAGGCGGCGGCGCGGGCGATCCGGCAGGGGGCGAGCGGCTTCCTCCTCAAAGACGCCGATCCGGAATTCCTGCTCGCGGCGATCCGGACGGTGCACGCGGGGTCGAGCGTCATCGCGGCGTCGGCGACCCGCGAGCTGTTCGAGCACTTCGCGGAGGCTCCGAAGCCGGTACCCTCGCAGTATGCCGAGTTGACGGAGCGGGAGCGGGAGATCTTCGCGCTCGCCGCCCGGGGCCTCTCGAACGCCGAGATCGCCGCGCGGGAGTTCCTCAGCGAGGCCACGGTGAAGACGCACATCAGCCGCATCCTCACGAAGCTCGCGCTCCGCGACCGTGTGCAGCTCGTCGTGTTCGCGTTCGAGCACGGCCTCGCCTGACGTCGACCGACCCCCTTCTGTTCGGCCCGGCCTTTTACGGCGGGCCGTAGCGGGGTGGGTCGAACGCACGGGGGTGGGTCGAGGGGAGGGGGATCATCCTCCCGATGTATCGGGATGCTCCCGGAGGGCGACGCGGGGGGACCGGGCGCGGAAATAGCGTCGGAAGCATGGAGATCACGACCACCGACCTCGGGCTCGCCGCCCGCGTCCAGCACCTGAAGAAGACCTACGGTTCGGGCGAGGGCACCGTCCGCGCGCTCGACGATGTGAGCGTCGGCATCCGCCGCGGACAGTTCACCGCCATCATGGGCCCGTCCGGATCCGGCAAGTCCACCCTCATGCACATCATGGCCGGCCTCGACAGCCCGACGGAGGGGCGAGCGTGGATCGGCGACACCGAGATCACCGGCCTCGGCGACCTCGACCTGACGATCCTGCGCCGCCGCCGCGTCGGGTTCATCTTCCAGGCGTTCAACCTCGTCCCCACGCTCGACGCCCTCGGCAACATCCTGCTGCCGTTCGAGCTCGACGGCCGTCGGCCCAGCGCCATCGAGCGGGCACGGATCGACGGTCTCATCGAGACGCTCGGCCTCGGCAAGCGCCTCGGGCACCGGCCGCACCAGCTCTCGGGTGGACAGCAGCAGCGCGTCGCGATCGCCCGCGCCCTCGCCACCGCCCCCGACCTGGTGTTCGCGGACGAGCCCACGGGCAACCTCGACTCCCAGACCGGACGGGAGGTGCTGCGCCTGCTCGCCTCCGCCAGCCGGGAGCACGGCCAGTCCATCGCGATGGTCACGCACGACGCGATCGCGGCCAGCCACGCCGACCGGGTGCTCTACCTCGGCGATGGGCGCATCGTCGCAGACCACCCGCGGCAGACCGCGGAGCAGATCTCCGCCTACATGCTCGCCGCGGAGGTGTCGGCATGACCGCGCTCACCACGGTCGTCCCGGAGACGCGGACGACCGGACCCCGGCTGGCCTGGCTCCGCGACCGCGGCATGGGCGCGAGCGTCCTCGTCGCCGCGCTGTCGTCGGCGTTCGGGGTGTTCCTCGTCGAGATCACGGCCTACATCGGCGCCGTGCTCCAGGCCGATCCGTTCATCGGCGACAGCGGCACGCTCGCGGTCGTCGTCGCGATCCTGTCGGTGCTGCTCACGGCGGTGGCGATGTACGTGGCGGCGATCGTCACGGCGAACACGTTCTCGACGATCATCGCGGGACGCACGCGGCAGATCGCGCTGATGCGTCTCATCGGGGCGACGGCGCGATCGCAGCGGGCGCAGGTCGGCCGGCAGGGCCTCGTCGTCGGGCTCCTCGGAGCAGGGCTGGGGCTGCTCGCCGGCCTCCTCCTCTCCGCGGCCGCCGTGCAGCTCGGTGGACAGCTCGTCGCCACCGCGCCGTCGTCCTTCTCGCTCGCGCAGCCCGCTCTCGCCCTTCCGGCGGTCGGCGTCGCGCTCACCACGTGGGCCGCCGCATGGGTGGGCTCCCGCCGCGTCCTCGCGGTGACCCCCCTGCAGGCTCTGGGCGGCGCGGTGGAGCGCACGCGCGACGAGGTCTCCGGGCGGAAGGGCCGCCATGTCGGTGCCTGGGTCCTGCTGATCTCCGGCGCGGCTCTGCTCGCCGGCGGCGTCGTCCTCGGACTCGTCACGCCGCTCGGTGTCGTGGTCGCGTTCTTCGGCGGCATCCTCTCCTTCACCGGGCTCGCCCTGGGGTCCGTGCTGTTCATGCCCCCGGTGCTCCGGCTCGTGGGGCGGATGTTCGGGTCGAGCGCGACCGCCCGTCTCGCGGCCGAGAACGCCCTGCGGTACCCGGAGCGGTCGTCGCGGATGGCCATCGGCGTCGTCATGGGCGTGACCCTGGTGACGATGTTCGCGGTGGCGCTGGAGTCGTCGAAGCGCCTCATGACGAGCCAGACCACGGAGGAGATCCCGGCCGAGTTCTTCGCGCCCTACGACGCCTTCGCGGCGATCATGATGGTGCTCGTCGCGGTCTCCGCGGTGATCGCGGCGGTCGGCCTCGTCAACCTCCTCACCATCGGCGTCGTGCAGCGTCGTCGCGAGCTGGGGCTGCTGCGCTCGATCGGCCTGTCCAACCGGCAGGTGCGCCGCATGGTGCTGCTGGAGGCGGCGCACATCACGGTGGCAGCCACCCTCACCGGGCTCGTGCTCGGGGTGCTCTACGGGTGGATCGCGGCCCAGTCGCTGCTGGGCTCCGTGCCGGTCCTGCCGGAGTTCACGCCCGCAGGGCTGATCGCCCCGCAGGTGCCGTGGCTCCCCGTGGTGATCATCGTCGCCGCGACGGCGCTCCTCACCCTCGTGGCCGCCGCGACGCCCACCCGGTTGGCGACCAGGGTGGCTCCGGTCGAGGCGCTCGCCGCCGACTGACGGCTCTAGGCTGGACGGATGCCATCGCCGTTCGATCAGTCCCCGTACCAGGTCCGACTCGACTGGGGGGTGTCAGGGCTCGCCCGCCTCGCCCCGGCCGACGTGGTCGTGGTGATCGACGTCCTCCGGTTCTCCTCGACGGTCGTCGATGCGGTGGCCGCGGGAACGGACGTCGACCTCTCGACAGCCCTCGGATGGTCGCGGAACGGGGCGGCGGTGGCCGATGCCGCCGCCTCGACCGGGGCCACCGTCCTGCTGGGCGCGATCCGCAACGCCGGTGCCGTGGCCAGGGCCGTGCAGGTCGAGCAGGAGCGCCGGCAGGGCCGCACCTCGGTGGCACTCATCCCGGCGGGGGAGCTCGACGCCGCGGGGGAGCTGCGCGTCGCGGTGGAGGACCAGCTCGGGGCCGGCGCGATCGCCGCGGCTCTGACCGATCTCGGCATCGACCACACGGCGCCGGACGCGGCCGTGGCAGCGGAGGGCTTCCGTGCCCTGCGGCGCGCGTTGAAGCACCTGATCGGGGCGACGGGTTCCGGACGCGAGCTGCAGGCCGGCGTCCCGGCCACCGATCGGATCCGGGCCGCCGGACTGGAGCCGACCAGCACCGCCGACGCGGCCGTCCTCGATGCCGCGGACACCGTCCCCGTCCTGCGCGACGGGCGGTTCACGCGCTACGAGTGAGCGCGCCTTCCGCGTAGGGTCGAGGAATGAGGTTCCTCCCCGCTCTCCTCGTCGACGCCGTCCTCGTCCTCGTCTTCGCCGCCATCGGCCGGGCCTCCCACCAGGAGGACCCGGCAGGGTTCCTTCTCACGGCCTGGCCCTTCCTCGTCGCCCTGCTGCTCGGGCACGCTGTCGCGGCGCTGCTCCCCGGGCGCCCGCGTCGGCCGTGGTCGCTGCCGTGGGGCGCGGTGGTCTGGGCGGTGACGGTCGTCGGCGGCATGCTGCTGCGGCTGCTCAGCGGAGACACCGCGGAGCTGCCCTTCGTCATCGTGGCGACGCTCGTGCTCGGCGTGTTCCTGCTCGGCTGGCGTGGGCTCACCGCGCTCGTCCGTCGCCGACGCGTGACCGCGGCGGCTGCGACGGGGGAGGACTCCGCCGTGCCCGCTCCGGAGGCCGCACCGGTCGCCGCAGAGGTGGCGCCGGATGATGAGGCGCACACGCCCGATGAGGAGAACCGATCCGCCTCCGATGAGCAGGCCCGTCCCGGCGGCCCGTCGGCCTGACACGGCTCCGCTCGCGCCGCTCCGGCAGGACTCAGCGCGGCGCCTGCGCCGCGAGCCGGGCGTCGGTGGTGATCTCACGACGCGTCCAGGCGAACAGGTGCTGCGCGTCGAATGTGCGGGAGCACCGGGCGCAGGACGTGGCTCGCGTCGGGCGCCGGTGGCGGTACGTGACGTGTCCGGCCGGGCATCGCCCCACCCAGGGGGCGAGCTCGACCGCGGTCTCCCCCTGATGCGTCGTGCCGCCGACGTAGCCCAGACCGCGCGCCACGCGCTTCCACGCCGGACCGTGCGCCGCCTTGTGCCCGGCGAGCGCGTGCGCGACCTCGTGCAGCAGCACCTGATGGATGTCGTCGTCCTCGAAACGTGCGGCGAGGTACCGCGACACGGTGATGCGCTTGCGCGTGTAGTCGCACTGCCCGGCGCGACGCTTGGCATGGTCGAAGTCGAACGACCAGCTGTCGTCGAGATGCAACCGGATCAGTGCCTCGCCCCAGACGCGCACGCGGTCAAGTTCCGCCATGCGCTCAGGCTAAGGCATGCCGCGGACACTCAGGCGCATCGGCGTCAGCCCGCGACGAGCTGCGCCGGACGACGACGCTCCACGGCCTCGATGGCCAGCAGCACCGTCTCGAGCTCGCGGTCCTCGGCGCCGGACTCGCGCCGCAGGAACAGCGACTGCTTGAAGCTCTCCCGCGCGGTCTCGTAGTCTCCCGCATCGTAGGCGTTCTTGCCGTGGTGCTGGTAGGCGAACGCGGCGATCGACAGCCAACGCTGGCCCTCGGCCTCCGTGGCGCAGGTGGCCAGCTCCTGCTCGGCGGCGGCGTGGGCCCCGCGGTACTGCAGGATCGTGGCGTGGAGCACGCGGGCGCGGAGCACGTCCTTGCGCGTGCCGGCCATGCGGGCCTGCCGCACGGCCTCGTCGGCGAGGACGAGGGCGTCGTCGAGGCGACCGAGCACCTTCAGCAGCCACACGCGCTCGAGCAGGGCGGGAAGGCTCCGCTGCTCCTCGATCTCGTCCAGGCGGGCGGCGCACTCATCGAGGTCGACGCGTTCGCGGAGGCTCTCCTGGTCGTATCCCCGGATCAAACTCATTGCTCTCCTTCCGCGCGTTCCCGCGACTGTCCCCGTCCAGTCTGCCTGCCGCTTCCGCGCTCCTCGGGGCGGCGCGCCCGGTCAGCGCAGGAACAGCGACGCATCCGGGCGCGGGGAGGCGACCGCGTCGGCATCGGTGACGATGCGGGCCCCCTGGAGGAAGGCGCGGGCCTCGTCCCCCTGGGCGATCTTCGCGGGGTGCGGGCCGGCGGCCAGCATCCGCGGCAGCCACTCCGTCGGCAGCGGCGCGGCGGATGCCGCCACCACGAGATTGCCGAAGCGGCGGCCCTTGAGCACCTGGGTGTCGGCGAGGATGCCGATCTCCGGAAGGACCTCGGCGATCGTCGCGGCCTGTCGACGGGCGAACGCGAGACCGGGGCCGTCGGCGACGTTGACCAGCAGCACCCCGCCGGGCGCGAGCAGCGCGGCGAGTTCGCGGTAGAACTCCACGCTCGTGAGGTGGGCGGGGGTCTGCGCGCCTGAGTACACGTCGGAGACGACGAGATCGCAGGCGGCGTGCAGGGCGGCCGGGAGCTTGCGGACTCCCTCCCTGGCATCGCCGATGCGCAGGCGGATCGCCGCCCCCTTCGGCAGCGGGAGGTGCTCGCGGACGAGCTGGACGAGCGGGGCCTCCAGCTCGATGACCTGCTGGCGGGACCCCGGCCGCGTCGCGTCGATGTAGCGGGGGATCGTCAGTGCGCCGGCGCCGAGGTGGACGGCCGTGAGCGGTCCGGGGCGGAGCTGGTCGATCACGGCGCCCATCCGCACGATGTACTCGAAGTGCAGGTGGGTGGGGTCGTCCAGATCGACATGGGACTGCGGGGTGTCGTCGACCACGAGCTCGAAGCCGCTCGTGAACTCGGAGGGGAGGATGCGGGCGATGCCGCCGTGGTCGAGACGGGTCTGCGGGTGCTCGGCATCCCGTGATCGCGTCCGTCCCATGTCGTCGAGCCTACGCCGCGCCCGCCTCGGGTCAGCGCTGGTTGCCCACCGCGCAGGTCTCCTGCTCGAGGGTCTGGCCCGAGACCTCCGGCGGGAGGGTCGCGCGGGCATCCGGCGTTGCGGTCGCCTCGGGACCGGGGTCCGACTCCGGGGCCGTGGGCGCCGTGGGCGCGGGGGTGACGAGCTCCACGCCGCGGTGCGTCGTCACGTCTCCGGTGAGCTGCAGCGGTTTGCCGGCCCGCACCGCATCCCAGAGCGCGGCGGCGGCGTCCTCGTCGGGCACGACCTTGTCATCGTCGAACGGGTCGACGACGTTCGGGTACTGCACGAAGGCGAAGTCGCCGAACCTCACGTCCTTGAGAGCGAGCGCGAGCTGCGCCAGCCGCAGCGGGTCGGCGAGCTCGTCGCTGGGGTCGATGTTGTCGGCGATGGCGTTCGTCAGCCGCAGGACCTTGGGGATGTCGGTCAGCGTCTCCTCGCTCAGCACCTTCTTGGCCAGTCGCGACATGTACTGCTGCTGATTGGAGATGCGGGCGAGGTCGCTCTCGTCCCCCACGCCGTGCCGGGTGCGGATGAACTGGAGCGCCTCCACGCCCGAGACCGTCCGCATGCCCGCCGGCCAGTCGATGCCCGTGTGGCGGTCGCGGATGCCGTCACCGGCGATGCAGACCTCGACCCCGCCTATCGCATCGGTGACGGCCATGACGCCGTCGAAGCTGATCTTGGCGGCGAACTCCACGGGGATGTCACCCAGTTCGCTCACGGTCTTCGCGATACAGGAGAGGCCGGCGTGCTCGAACAGCGAGTTCATCGATGCCTTCTCCATCGCCGACGCGACGGAGCCGTCCTCGCGGGTGCACTCCGGCACGGGCACGCCGAGGTCGCGGGGGAGGGAGACGACGGTCACGTTGCGCGGGGCAGCGGAGACGTGCACGAGGAGGTTCACGTCGTTCCGACTGAGGCCGTCCGCCTCGGCGCAGCGCTCATCGAAGAGCGCGGTGGCCTTCGGGCCGCATTCGTCCGTGCCCACGATGAGGATGCTGAAGGCCTTGTCGTCGGGATACGCGCCGAGGGTGGGCGGGTCGACCTGCGGTGCACCCTCCAGGGTGACGGCCCCGTCGCCCACGCGGTTGAAGACGTCCCAGACGAGGAACCCGGCGACCGCCGCGGTCGAGACGAGCACCACGGCGAGTCCGATCCCGAGCCCGCGGAGCACGCGGGATGCGCGTCCGCGTGCAGGGTGCGGGGCATGCCGGGGGAGTGGGCGGCGGTCGGCGTCAGATCCACGTCGGGGCATGCGGGGAGCCTACCCCGGAGGCCTGATGTTACGGCGGTGTGACGATTCTGGGAGGAACTTGCAGGGAATTAGTTAGTCGTGAATACTTTTTCCTATCCCCGGTACGCACCCGATGCACACCTGGACTTTCAAAGAGGAGATCCCCCCATGCACAAGCGCATTCTTCCGGCGGTGGCGCTCGGCGCCGTCGCCACGATCGCTCTGGCCGGCTGTGCCGGCGGCAGCGGTGACAACGGCTCGACCAACGGCGAGGGCCAGGAGCTGACCGTCTGGATCATGAAGGGGACCAACCCCGACGCGACCGCCTTCTACGACAAGGTCTCGGAGGCCTTCGAGGAGGAGACCGGTGCGAAGGTCACCATCGAGGAGATCCAGTGGGCCGACGCCCACGACCGCTTCGTGACCTCGATCGCCGGGAGCACGACCCCGGACATCGCCGAGACCGGCACCACCTGGACCGCGGAGTTCGCCGACGCTGGCGCGCTCCTCCCGCTCGACGAGTACGTCGACGCCGAGGACGGCCTGCGCGACGACCTCGTCGAGGGCCTCGCCGTCGCCGGCACCTACGAGGACGAGCTGTACGGCATGCCGTGGTACGCCGGCGTCCGCTCCATCGTCTACCGCACCGACGTGTTCGAGGAGCTCGGTCTCGAGGCTCCGAAGACCTGGGACGACATCGTCGCCGCGGGCGAGGCCATCAAGGCCGCCAAGCCCGACATGCTGCCCTTCCCCGTCGCGGGCGACGCCGAGTTCCAGGTCTACCCCTGGGTCTGGGGCGCCGGCGGCGAGATCGCCACGAAGGACGGCGACACCTGGACCAGCGAGCTCGACAGCGCCGAGTCGCAGGCCGGCATCGAGTTCTATACGGGTCTGGCCACCGAGCACGGCTTCTCGTCGGCCGGTGCGACCACGTGGAAGGAGACCGACCTCCGGGACGCCTTCACGCAGGGCAACGTCGCGATGATGCTCTCCGGCTCCTGGACGCCGAACGCCCTCATCGAGGCCAACCCCGAGCTCGAGGGCAAGATCGGCGCCGCCGTGATCCCCGGCCAGGACGGCGGCATCGCGCCCTCCGTGCTCGGCGGCTCGCACCTGTCGGTGTTCAACACCACGAAGAACGCCGACCTCGCGTGGGAGTTCGTCAAGCTCATGACCACCGGTGAGTTCGCCGAGCAGTGGTCCGACGAGACCGGCTACTTCCCGGGCGTCCAGTCCGCGATGGAGGAGGCCCTCGCCTCGACCGACCCGCTCGTCGCACCGTTCGCCGAGCAGATGGTCGACGGCGGCGCGTCCGTCCCGGTCACGCCGAACTTCGGCGCCGTGCAGGCGAAGAAGACCACCAACGCCATGATCCAGGCCATCCTCAGCGGGCAGAAGGACGTCGCGACCGCGACGAAGGACGCCGCTGCCGAGATGACCGAACTGCTCAACCAGTAAGGAACCATTCCTTCCATGTCGATGGTGCAAGCGCCACTGCCGGCCACGAAGGCGGAGCCCTCCTCCGCCTCCGTGGCCGGCGGCCGGAAGCGTCGGGGTCTCTCGATCGTCACGGCCCGCCCCTGGCTCCTCCTCGCCCCCGGGCTGATCATCCTCGCGGGGCTGATGCTCTGGCCGCTCGTGCAGGTGTTCCTCTACTCGCTGCAGGACTACGGTCTGCGCGAGATCAACACCGGTGAGAGCAACTGGATCGGGCTGGACAACTACGCCGAGGCGCTCACCAATCCGACCCTGTGGACGGTGGTGCTCCCCAACACGGTCGGCTTCGCGGCCGTCGCGGTGTTCACCACCGTCGCACTCGGAACCCTCGTGGCGCTGCTGCTGGCGCGGCTGGGCACCGTGTGGCGCACCATCGTCTCCAGCTGCATCATGGTCGCGTGGGCGATGCCCGCCGTGACCGGCACGTACGTCTGGACCTTCATCTTCGATGCCGACCGCGGCATCTTCAACAGCGTCCTGCAGGACCTCGGCCTCATCGACGGTCAGGTCAACTGGTTCACCAACCAGTGGTCGTTCTACGCGATCGTGCTGCTGAACGTCGTCCACCACGGCTTCCCGTTCGTGGCCATCACCGTGCTCGCCGGCCTCCTGGGCGTCTCGAAGGAGATGCTCGAGGCCGCGGCGCTCGACGGGGCCGGCGCGTGGCGCCGCTTCTGGAAGATCATCTTCCCGACGCTCAAGCCCGTCTTCTCCGTCGTCATCATCCTGTCGACGATCTGGGACTTCAAGGTCTTCGCGCAGGTCTACCTCATGCCCGGCGGCAGCGGCGGCAACCGTCAGGTGCTCAACCTCGGCGTGTGGTCGTACGTGGAGTCGTTCGGTCAGAACCGCTACGGGTTCGGCGCCGCGCTCGCGGTGCTGCTGACCCTCGTGCTGATCGGCATCACGATCGTCTACATCCGCTCCCTCATGAAGGAGGACGAGCTGTGAACCCCCGCCCCAGGCTCCGGTCGCGCATCGGACTCGGCATCGGCGTCGCCGCCGTCCTCATCTTCACGCTGTTCCCCGTCTACTGGATGGTCTCCAGCGCGTTCGACGGCAAGGCCTCCAGCGGTGGGCAGTCGCTCCTCCCGCAGGAGTTCACGTGGGACAACTTCGCCTTCGTGCTCACCGAGGGCGGCTTCGGCACCTACCTGCGCAACTCCGCCATCGTGGCCCTCGTCACGGTGCTCGTCAGCGCGATCGTCTGCCTGCTCGCGGCGGTCGCCGTGGCGCGGTTCCGCTTCAAGTTCCGCACCACGGTCCTGATGATGATCCTCGTGGTGCAGATGGTGCCGCTCGAGGCCCTGGTCATCCCGCTGTTCCTCCAGGTGAAGAGCCTCGGCCTGCTGAACAGCATCATCGGCCTCATGGTGGTCTACGTGGCGCTGTCGCTCGCGTTCGGCATCTGGATGCTGCGCGGCTTCGTCGCGGCCGTCCCGGTCGAGCTCGAGGAGGCCGCCTACATCGACGGCGCGAGCTGGTGGCGGATGTTCCGCTCCATCCTGCTGCCCCTGGTGATGCCCGGCCTCGTCGCGACGAGCATCTTCAGCTTCATCACGGCGTGGAACGAGTTCATCTTCGCCATGACGATCCTCGGCGCGCAGACCGACCAGTACACGGTCTCGATCGGGCTCAAGTCGTTCTTCGGCCTGTACTCGAACGACTGGGGCAGCATCATGGCCGCCTCCACGATCATCACCGTGCCCGTCATGATCTTCTTCGTCATCGTGCAGCGCCGGCTCTCCGCCGGCATGGTCGCGGGAGCGGTGAAGGGATGACCGACGAGCTCGAGCGCCTCGCGAACGGCGTGCTCTGGCCCGGGTTCCTCGGCACCACGGCGCCCGCCTGGCTCGTGGAGGAGCTGCGCGACGGCCTGGCCGGAGTCGTGTACTTCGGACAGAACGTGGGAGAGGGACTGCCCGCGCTGAGTGCGCAGATCCTCGACGCGAACCCGGACGCCCTGATCGGCGTGGACGAGGAGGGCGGCAGCGTCACGCGGCTGGAGTCCGGGAGCGGCTCGACCCTTCCCGGCGCCGCGCAGCTCGGTGCCCTCGACGACGTGGTCGCGTCGGAGCGGACCGGCGCGGAACTCGCCCGTCGCGTGCGCGCCGTCGGTGCGAACGTGGTGCTCGGTCCGGTCGCCGACGTCAACACCGACCCGCGCAACCCCGTCATCGGCGTGCGCTCGTTCGGATCCGACGAGGCGCGGGTGACGCGCCACGTCGTCGCCACGGTCGACGGCATCCAGGACGGCGGCGTCGCCGCGTGCGTCAAGCACTTCCCCGGTCACGGCGACACCCACCTCGACTCGCACCACGCGCTTCCCGAGATCGCGCTCGACGTGGCCGAGTACGAGCGTGTGCACCTCGAGCCGTTCCGGGCAGCCGTCGAAGCGGGCGTCGACGCGATCATGACCGCGCACATCGTCGTTCCCGCGTGGGGCGCGCAGCCGGCGACCCTCAACCCGCGCGTGCTCGGCATGCTGCGGGAGTGGGGCTTCCGGGGCGTCATCATCACCGACGCGCTGGACATGGCCGCGATCCGCGAGACCGTCGGACTCGGCGGGGGCGCCGCCCTCGCTCTGGCTGCCGGTGCCGACCTCCTGTGCATCGGAAACCCGACCAACCCCGGCGATGCCGCCCTTCCCGACCAGGACCGCCGCGACTTCCTCGCCGCCCGCGACGGGATCGTGGCCGCGCTGCGTGACGGCTCGCTCTCCCGGGAGCGCGTCGAGGAGGCCGCCGCACGGGTGTCGGCCCTCGCCACCCGGCTGCGCACGAGCGATGCCTCGGACGAGGAGATCGCCGCGTTCGACGCCGCCGAGATCGTCCGTCGGTCCGTGTCGCTGACCGGCGACACCCCCGAGGCCGCGACTGCCCTGGCGGTGATCGACGCCCGACGTCGCTCGACGCTCGCGGTGGACAGCGCCGCCTCCTACGTGGCCGAAGCGCTCGCGGGAGACGGCGTCCGGGTGCGGCTCGACGTGGCCGCGAGCACCGTGGACGAGCAGGACGCCGTGATCGACGAGGTCGCCGCGGCGACCGGCACGACGGTCGTCCTCGTGGACCGGCCGGATGCGGAGCCGGCGCAGCGCGCACTCATCGAGCGGGCCGCGCTCCGGGATCCGGGAGCGGTCGTGGTGAACGTCGGCCTGCCCGTACAGGAGCCGCTGCCGCTGCCCACCATCGAGGTCGGTGCCGCCAGCCGGCTCGGCGCTCAGACCGCGCGGGACGCGCTCCTCGGCCGCTTCGTGCCCCGACAGAGGACGACCGCCGCCGGTTGAGACGGGATCAGCGCATGGACGACGACGTTCTGGCCGTGGTGCGACGCTCCCTCCCCAAGCTCAGCGCGGCGGAGGGACGCGTCGCCGAGAGGATCCTCGGGGACCCCACCCTCGTGGTGGACCTCGCGATCAACGACCTCGCGCAGCTCTGCCAGACCTCGCTCTCGACCGTCGCCCGGTTCGCGCAGTCGTTGGGCTACAGCGGCTATCGGGAACTCCGGGTGGCCGTCGCCCGCGCGGTCACCCTCGCACAGGCGCAGCAGGCCCGCTTCGGACTCGATTCCACGGCTATCGACCGGGACGACGGGCCGGCCGCGATCGCCGCGAAGCTCGCCGCGCAGGAGATCGACGCGATCGAGAAGACGGCACGGGCCCTGGACGCGGACGCCCTCGACCGGGTCGCGCGGGCGGTGGTCGTCGCCCGGCACATCGACCTGTTCGGGCAGGCGGCGTCGTCGCTGACCGCCCAGGATCTCCAGCTCAAGCTGTCCCGGATCGGCTGCTCGGTGACCCACTCGGCCGATCCGCACCTCGCGATCACCGCGGCCTCGTTGCGGTCGTCCGCCGACGTGGCGATCGCCTTCTCACACGGCGGCGAGACGGCCGAGACGGTCCGCGCCCTGGAGGTCGCGCGGGCCACGGGTGCGCTCGCGGTGGCGGTGACGAGCGCTGCGGACTCCCCGCTCGCGGCCATCGCCGACGTCGTGCTCCTCAGCCAGGCCCAGGAGTCGCCGTTCCGGATGGCCGCCATGTCGAGCCGCATCGCGCAGCTCGCGCTCATCGATGTGCTCTTCGTGCGGATCGTGCAGCACCGGGGCGAGCACGTCGCGGTGTCGCTGCAGCGCACGCACGACGCGGTCCCGCCGCGGCGTGGACGTCACGCGGACTGAGGTCGCCCGGTCAGTCGACGTGGTCCCGCGTGCTGGTGATCGCGCGCGTCGCGATGCGGTGGGCGCGGGCCAGGCTCCCACCCAGGGTCAGACCGGTCAGGACGCCCGCGAGGAAGCCCGCGGCGAACGCGTCGCCCGCTCCGATCGTCTCCACGACCGGTACGTCGAGGGCGTCGCTGGCCGCGCGCTCCGCGCCGTCGAACGCGACGGCACCGGCGGGGTCGGTCACGACCAGGTACCGCGGCTCGGGGAACAGCATCCGCAGGTCGTCCGGCGCGCTCGTCCCGAACACGGCCTCGGCATCCGGCCGGGTGCAGAAGACGATGTCGGCGCGGTGGGCGAGGTCGGTGAGCAGGGCACGCCCCTCGTCCTCCCGCCCCCGCCACAGCGCGGGGCGCCAGTTGAGATCGAAGCTGACGAGGCGGCCGGGTCGGGGCGCCGCCACCAGGGCCTCCTGGGCGGCGCGTGCGGACGGAGAGAGCGCCGGCGTGATGCCGGAGGTGTGCACGAGGGCTGCCGCGGCGAGCAGCTCCGTCGCCACCGGCGACTCCAGCGAACCCGGTGACAGCGCCGCCGCGGCCGACCCCGCACGGTAATAGTGCATGGTCCCGTCCACGGCGCCGTCCGTCCGCGGCGAGAGCTCCTTGACGTAGAGCCCCGTCGGCGCGACCGGGTCGACCTCGACGGCGCGGTCGTCGACCCCGTGCGCACGGAGCTCGGCGGTGAGGAACCGTCCGAACCCGTCGTCCCCGACGCGGGACACGACCGCGGTCCGGATGCCGGCGGAGGCGAGTGCGATCGCGGTGTTCCACTCCGCTCCGGCGAGGGAGCGGTGGAACGTGCGGCAGGTCTCGAGCGGCCCGGCGGTGGCGGAGACGAGGGCGACCAGGCCCTCGCCCAGGCACACGACGAGGGGAGTGGTGTCCGGCACGTTCTGGACATTACCGGATCGACGGCGGCCCCGCGTCGATACCGGATCGCAACATCGGACTCTTGGCATCCGCCGGGCCGCTGGGTACCTTCGAGGAATCACCGTCTCCGCGGCGACGATGCCCGGAGACGCGCAAGGAAGCGCCCGACAGGGAAGGTCATACACACATGCACCAGTCAGCCATGCCTCGGCGAGGACTCGCCGCCGTCACCGGAGCGACCATCGCCGCTCTCGCACTCGCCGGATGCGTCGCCAGCGAGCGCGGGGACAACGGGTCGGAAGGATCGGGTGACGTCGACGGCACCTTCGTCTTCGCCGCCTCCTCGGATCCCGCGAGCCTCGACCCGGCGTTCGCGCAGGACGGCGAGACCTTCCGCGTCTCCCGCCAGATCTTCGAGGGTCTGGTGGGCACGGAACCCGGCACGGCCGACCCGGCACCGCTGCTGGCGGAGTCGTGGGAGTCGTCCGAGGACGGCATGTCCCACACCTTCGCGCTGAAGGAGGGTGTGACCTTCCAGGACGGCACCCCGTTCAACGCCGAGGCCGTCTGTGCCAACTTCGACCGCTGGTACAACTGGACCGGTCTCGCCGCCTCCGAGGCCTTCGGGTACTACTACAACAAGCTCTTCAAGGGCTACGCCTCCAACCCGGAGGACGCGGTCTACAAGTCGTGCACGCCGGACGGCGACAACTCCGTCACCATCGAGCTGAACAAGCCGTTCGCCGGCTTCATCGCCTCGCTGTCGCTGCCGGCCTTCGGCATGCAGAGCCCCTCGGCGATGCAGGAGTTCGGCGCCGACGAGGTCGGCGGCACCGCCGAGGCCCCGCAGCTCTCCGAGTACGCCATGGGACACCCGGTCGGCACCGGCCCCTACCAGTTCGAGGAGTGGGCACCGGGCGAGCAGGTCAAGCTCAAGGCCTACGACGACTACTGGGGCGAGGCCGGCCAGATCGACGAGATCATCTTCCGCACCATCGACGACCCGACGGCCCGTCGCCAGGCGCTCGAGTCGGGTTCCATCGACGGCTACGACCTCGTGGGCCCCGCCGACACGAAGGCGCTGGAGGAGGACGACTTCACCATGGTGTCGCGTCCCCCGTTCACGATCCTCTACCTCGCCTTCAACCAGGCGATCCCGGAGCTGCAGGACCCGAAGGTGCGTGAGGCGCTGTCCTACGCGATCGACAAGGACGCCCTCATCAGCCAGGTCCTCCCGGAGGGCACCGAGAAGGCGACGCAGTTCGTCCCGCCGGTGGTCAACGGCTACAACGACGAGGTCACGACCTACGACTACGACCCGGAGAAGGCCAAGGAGCTCCTCGCGGAGGCGGGCTACGACGAGGCGAACCCGCTGGCGCTGGACTTCAACTACCCGGTCAACGTCTCGCGTCCGTACATGCCGGACCCCGAGCAGATCTACACCGTCCTGTCGTCGCAGCTCTCCGAGGTCGGCGTGGAGACCACCCCGGTCTCCGAGGAGTGGGTCGAGTACCTCGACCGCACCACCGGCACCGCCGACCACGGCATCCACCTGCTCGGCTGGACCGGCGACTACAACGACACCGACAACTTCGTCGGCGTCTTCTTCGGCCAGAAGAGCTCCGAGTGGGGCTTCGACAACCCGGAGCTGTTCCAGGCGCTGACCGAGGCGCGCGGGGTCTCCAACCTCGACGACCAGACGGCGCTCTACGAGGACATCAACGAGATGGTCGCGGAGTTCATCCCCGGCGTCCCGCTCGCGCACCCGGCGCCGACGCTCGCCTTCGACCCGCGCGTCGAGAGCTACCCCGCCAGCCCGGTGAACGACGAGGTCTTCACGGACATCGTCCTCACGAAGTAGGCCTGACCATTTGATATGCCGAGCCCCGGTTCCGCTCCTGCGGAACCGGGGCACGGCGTACCTTCTGATCGACGGAGAACTCTGTGCTGCGCACCATCGGCAGGCGACTGCTGTTCCTCATCCCCACCCTGTTCGGGCTCAGCATCCTGCTGTTCGCCTGGGTCAGGGCCCTCCCCGGCGGCCCCGCGGTCGCCCTCCTCGGCGAGAAGGCCACCCCGGAGGCCATCGCCAGGGTCAACGAGCTCTACGGCTTCAACAAGCCCCTCATCGAGCAGTACTTCATCTGGGTCACCCGGCTGCTGCAGGGCGACTTCGGTACGTCCATCCAGACCAACCGGCCGGTCACGGAGGAGTTCCTCCGCCGATTCCCCGCGACGATCGAGCTGAGCGTCGCTGCGCTCATCTTCGCGATCGGGGTCGGCATCCCGCTCGGATACTGGGCGGCCCGTCGCCACGGAAAGTTCACCGATCACGCGTCGGTCGTGCTGAGCCTCATCGGCATCACGATCCCGGTGTTCTTCCTCGCCTTCATCCTCAAGTACATCTTCGCCGTGCAGCTGGGCTGGCTGCCCTCGGACGGTCGGCAGGATCCACGGATCGATGCGACCCATCCCACGGGCTTCTACGTCTGGGACGGCATCATCACGGGGGAGTTCGACGCCGCGTGGGATGCGATCCTCCACCTGATCCTCCCGGCGCTCGCCCTCGGCACCATCCCGCTCGCGATCATCGTCCGCATCACCAGGGCGAGCGTGCTGGAGGTGCAGAACGCCGACTACGTGCGGACGGGGCGGGCGAAGGGCGTGGGCTCCGCCACCCTGCGCAGCCGGTTCATCCTCCGGAACGCCATGCTCCCGGTCATCACGACGATCGGTCTGCAGACGGGACTGCTCATCTCGGGGGCGGTGCTCACCGAGACGGTGTTCGCCTTCCCCGGCATCGGGTCGTTCCTCGCGCGGGCGATCTTCACGCGCGACTTCCCGGTGCTGCAAGGGTTCATCATCTTCATCGCGATCGCCTACGCCCTCATCAACCTGGCCGTGGACGTGTCGTACAGCTTCATCGATCCGAGAGTGAGAGTGCAGTGATGTCCTCCTCCCTCATCCGAAAGGAGGCGCTCGCATGAGCATCGCCCTCCCACCCGCACAGGGCCCGTCCGCCGAGAGCGGCGGGAGCATCGACACCGTCGCGATCGCCCAGGCCGACCTCAAGGACGGCGGCGGCGGCTTCTGGCGCGACGTCTTCCGCCGGCTCCGGCACAACCCGACGGCGTGGATCGGCGCCGTCATCGTGCTCCTCTTCCTGCTCGTCGCGGTGCTCGCGCCGGTCCTCGCTCCGTACCCCGAGACCGCGCTCCCTGGGGCGAAGGAGATCACGCCCACGCACATCCCCGGCCCGGGGGAGCTGCCGCAGTTCCCACTCGGTCTGGACCGGTTCGGCGGCGACGTGCTGTCGAAGCTCATCTGGGGCGCGCAGGCGTCGCTGCTGATCGGCGTCGTCTCCACCGCGATGGGTCTCGTCGGCGGCATGATCCTCGGACTCCTCGCCGGCACGTTCGGCGGCTGGGTCGACACGGTCATCATGCGCGTCGTCGACATCATCCTGTCGGTGCCGAACCTCCTGCTGGCGGTGTCGATCGCCGCGATCCTCGGGCAGACGCCGTACGCCGTGATGATCGCCATCGGGGCCTCCCAGGTGCCGATCTTCGCGCGCCTGCTGCGGGCGTCCATGCTCCAGCAGCGCTCCAGCGACTACGTGCTCTCGGCGCAGACGCTCGGTCTCGGCCGCGGCCGGATCACGATGTCGCACGTCCTCCCGAACGCCATCGGGCCGGTCATCGTGCAGGGCACCCTGACCCTCGCGACCGCGGTCATCGACGCGGCAGCGCTGTCGTTCCTCGGTCTCGGCGGCGGCGGGCCTGCGACCGCCGAGTGGGGCCGCATGCTCACGTACGCACAGGCCGAGCTGGCGATCGCCCCGTGGCTGGCGTTCCTCCCCGGCATCTGCATCGCCGTCACCGCGCTGGGCTTCACCCTGCTCGGCGAGGCGCTGCGTGAGGCCATGGACCCGAGGACGAGGGCACGATGAACATCCATGACGAGGGCGCCGTGCGCGCCGCGAAGGAGAACGGCATGGCGGACGAGCCCCTGCTGTCGGTCGAGGGCCTGGCGGTGGACTTCGCCACCATGGACGGCGTCGTGCACGCCGTCGAGGGCGTCGACCTCGAGATCCGCCCCGGGGAGACCGTGGCGATCGTCGGCGAGTCCGGTTCCGGCAAGTCGACCACCGCGATGGCGATCATCGGGCTGCTCGCGGGCGGAGGGAAGGTGGCCGCCGGCAGCATCAGACTCGACGGCAGGGACATCTCCCGCGCGTCCGAGAACGAGTTGCGGTCGATCCGCGGACGGGACATCGGCCTCGTGCCGCAGGACCCCATGTCCAACCTCAACCCGGTCGCGAAGATCGGCACCCAGGTCGCCGAGACGCTGCTCGCCCATGGCCTCGCCACCCGGCAGAACGTGCAGTCCAAGGTCGTCGAGGCGCTCACCGCCGCCGGCCTCCCCGATCCGGAGAGCCGCGCGAAGCAGTACCCGCACGAGTTCTCCGGCGGCATGCGGCAGCGGGCGCTCATCGCGATCGGTCTGGCGTGCAAGCCGCGGCTGCTCATCGCGGACGAGCCCACCAGCGCCCTGGACGTGACGGTGCAGCAGACCATCCTCGACCAGATCGGCGAGATGACCAGGGAGCTCGGCACCGCCGTGCTCCTCATCACGCACGACCTCGGGCTCGCCGCCGAGCGGGCCGAGCGGGTGATCGTGATGCACCGCGGCAAGGTCGTCGAGCAGGGCGACGCGCGTCAGATCCTGGAGGATCCGCAGCACCCGTACACCCAGTCGCTCGTGAAGGCCGCGCCGTCGGTCGCGGTGGCACGGCTGCGCCCGGAGGCCTTCGTGCAGGGCGCTTCGACAGGCTCAGCGCCCCAGGAGGAGGCGGGGTCAGCGACCCAGGAGGGCGCTCCGACAGGCTCAGCGACCCACCGTGAGCCTGGGGCCCTGAGCTCGTCGACCCCTGGGTCCCTGAGCTCGTCGAAGGGCAACATCGTCGAGATCGAGAACCTCACGAAGGTGTACCCCGTGCGTGGCAAGCACGAGGACTTCGTCGCGGTCGACGACGTCTCGCTCGCGATCCCGCGCGGGGAGACCGTCGCGATCGTGGGGGAGTCCGGATCGGGCAAGACCACGACCGCGCGCATGCTGCTCAAGGTGATCGAGCCCACGAGCGGCCTCATCCGCTACGAGGGCAAGGACATCTCGACCCTGAGCCGCGCGGAGACGAAGGACTTCCGGCAGCGGGTGCAGCCCATCTTCCAGGATCCGTACTCCAGCCTGAACCCCATGTTCACGATCGAGCGGCTGATCGCGGAGCCGCTGGAGTTCTACAAGCGGGGGAGCGGAGCGGACCGGCGCAAGCGCGTGCGGCAGCTCCTGGACGACGTCGCGCTGCCGCAGTCGATGCTGCGGCGCTACCCGTCCGAGCTCTCCGGCGGGCAGCGTCAGCGCGTGGCGATCGCGCGGGCACTGGCCCTGTCGCCTGACCTCATCGTGTGCGACGAGCCCGTGTCGGCGCTCGACGTGCTCGTGCAGGACCAGATCCTGCGGCTGCTGGGCGACCTGCAGCGGGAGTACGGCCTGAGCTACCTGTTCATCTCGCACGACCTCGCGGTGGTGCGGCTCATCAGCGACTACGTGTGCGTGATGAAGGACGGGAAGCTCGTGGAGGCCGCGACGTCGGAGGAGATCTTCACCAACCCTCGCGACCCCTACACGCGCCGCCTCCTCGCCTCGATCCCCGGCAACGAGCTCAACATCGCGTCCTGACCCGAGACCCCGGTTTCGCGTCGAAACCCCGCCCTGCCCCCGCGGCGAGGGCGGGGTTTCGACGCGAAGGCGGGGTCTCGGCCGTCCCATTACCGCAGCGAGGAAGATTGGTCAAGGATTGCGCTTGCCATGTCGTGAGATCGCGTCTATAGTTGGTAGTTGCGCTCGCTTCTCCCTGCCCTCATATGGTGGTCGGCATCTCGTGAGCTTCTGAGCGCACTCCACCTGACGACAAAGGAATCGAGAAGCCCTGCGGGGCTCACGGAGGTTATTCCCTTGGCTGCTGCTCCCAACGCATCCACATCCACCACCACCAAGAACGGACGCGGAGCTTCCCGTCTCTCGTTCGCCAAGATCTCCGACACGCTGACGGTCCCGGACCTTCTCGCCCTGCAGACCGAGTCCTTCGGTTGGCTGGTCGGCAACGACGCCTGGAAGGCGCGCGTGGCCGAGGCCAAGGCCGCCGGTCGCACCGACGTGAACGAGAACAGCGGTCTGGGCGAGATCTTCGAGGAGATCTCCCCGATCGAGGACCTCGGCGAGACGATGCAGCTGTCGTTCACGAACCCGTACCTCGAGCCCGAGAAGTACTCCATCGAGGAGTGCAAGGAGCGCGGCAAGACGTACGCGGCCCCGCTCTACGTCGAGGCCGAGTTCATGAACCACCTCACGGGTGAGATCAAGACCCAGACGGTCTTCATGGGCGACTTCCCCCTGCAGACCGACAAGGGCACGTTCATCATCAACGGCTCCGAGCGCGTCGTCGTCTCGCAGCTCGTGCGCTCGCCGGGTGTCTACTTCGACAAGACCCCCGACAAGACGTCCGACAAGGACATCGTGTCGGCGCGCGTCATCCCGAGCCGCGGCGCGTGGCTCGAGTTCGAGATCGACAAGCGCGACCAGGTCGGCGTCCGCGTCGACCGCAAGCGCAAGCAGTCCGTCACGGTCTTCCTCAAGGCGCTGGGCATGACCAGCGAGGAGATCCTCGCGGAGTTCGCCGGCTACACCTCGATCGAGGAGACGCTCGCGAAGGACACCATCGTCACCAAGGAAGACGCGCTGCGCGACATCTACCGCAAGCTGCGTCCGGGCGAGCAGGTCGCCGCCGAGGCCGCCCGCGCGCTGCTCGACAACTTCTACTTCAACCCGAAGCGCTACGACCTCGCCAAGGTCGGCCGGTACAAGATCAACCACAAGCTGGGTCTCGACACCCCGCTGACGGAGTCGGTGCTGACGGTGCAGGACATCGTCGCCACCATCAAGTACCTCGTGCGTCTGCACGCGGGCACCGAGGAGACCTTCGAGGGCATCCGCGGCGGCAAGAAGACCGAGATCCGTCTCGCGACCGACGACATCGACAACTTCGGCAACCGTCGCATCCGCGCGGTCGGCGAGCTGATCCAGAACCAGGTCCGCACCGGTCTGTCCCGCATGGAGCGCGTCGTCCGCGAGCGTATGACCACGCAGGACATCGAGGCCATCACGCCGCAGACCCTGATCAACGTGCGTCCCGTCGTCGCCGCGATCAAGGAGTTCTTCGGAACCTCGCAGCTGTCGCAGTTCATGGACCAGAACAACCCGCTCGCGGGTCTGACCAACAAGCGTCGTCTGTCGGCTCTGGGCCCCGGTGGTCTGAGCCGCGACCGCGCCGGCGTCGAGGTCCGTGACGTCCACCCCTCGCACTACGGCCGCATGTGCCCGATCGAGACCCCGGAAGGCCCGAACATCGGCCTGATCGGTGCGCTCGCGACCTTCGCGCGCATCAACTCGTTCGGCTTCATCGAGACCCCGTACCGCAAGGTCGTCGACGGTGTCGTGACCGACCAGATCGACTACCTGACCGCCTCCGAGGAGGTCGACTACAACATCGCGCAGGCCAACGCGCCGCTCGATGCGAAGGGTCGCTTCCGCGAGAGCCACGTGCTCGCGCGCCCGAAGGGCGGCAGCGGTGAGGTCGACCTGTTCCTCCCGGAGGAGATCGGCTACATCGACGTCTCGCCGCGCCAGATGGTGTCGGTCGCGACCTCGCTCGTGCCCTTCCTCGAGCACGACGACGCGCAGCGCGCGCTCATGGGCGCCAACATGCAGCGTCAGGCCGTGCCGCTGCTCCGCAGCGACTCGCCGCTCGTCGGAACCGGTATGGAGGGCTACACCGCCATCGACGCCGGTGACGTGATCACCGCCGAGAAGGCCGGTGTCGTCTCCGAGGTCTCCGCGGACCGCGTCGTGGTCATGCTCGACGAGGGCGGCACGCAGGAGTACCACCTGCGCAAGTTCGACCGCTCGAACCAGGGCACCTCCTACAACCAGAAGGTCGTCGTCAACGCCGGTGAGCGCGTCGAGGTCGGAGAGGTCATCGCCGATGGCCCCGCCACCGAGAACGGCGAGCTGGCCCTCGGAAAGAACCTCCTCGTCGCGTTCATGACGTGGGAGGGCTACAACTTCGAGGACGCCATCATCCTGAGCCAGGACCTGGTGAAGGACGACACCCTCTCCTCGATCCACATCGAGGAGTACGAGGTCGACGCCCGCGACACGAAGCTCGGCAAGGAGGAGATCACCCGTGACCTCCCCAACGTCAGCCCGGAGCTGCTGAAGGACCTCGACGAGCGCGGCATCATCCGCATCGGCGCCGAGGTCCGCCCCGGCGACATCCTCGTCGGCAAGGTCACGCCGAAGGGCGAGACCGAGCTGTCGGCCGAGGAGCGCCTGCTCCGCGCGATCTTCAACGAGAAGAGCCGCGAGGTCCGCGACACGTCCCTGAAGGTGCCGCACGGCGAGCAGGGCACGATCATCGCGGTCAAGGAGTTCAACGCCGAGGACGGCGACGACGAGCTCGGCTCCGGCGTCAACCGCCGCGTCGTGGTCTACATCGCCCAGAAGCGCAAGATCACCGAGGGTGACAAGCTCGCCGGCCGCCACGGCAACAAGGGTGTCATCGCGAAGATCCTCCCCATCGAGGACATGCCGTTCCTCTCGGACGGCACGCCGGTCGACATCGTCCTCAACCCGCTCGGCATCCCGGGCCGAATGAACTTCGGCCAGGTGCTCGAGACCCACCTCGGGTGGATCGCGAAGCAGGGCTGGAAGGTCGAGGGCACCCCGGAGTGGGCCGCCAAGCTGCCGCAGCAGGCCTTCGAGGCCGCGCCCGGCACCAAGGTCGCCACCCCGGTGTTCGACGGTGCCAGCGAGGAGGAGATCTCCGGTCTGCTCGACTCGACGCTCCCGACCCGTGACGGCCTGCGCCTGATCGACTCGAGCGGCAAGACGCAGCTGTTCGACGGCCGCTCCGGCGAGCCGTTCCCGGCGCCGATCTCCGTGGGCTACATGTACATCCTGAAGCTCCACCACCTGGTGGACGACAAGATCCACGCCCGCTCCACCGGTCCGTACTCGATGATCACCCAGCAGCCGCTCGGTGGTAAGGCGCAGTTCGGTGGACAGCGCTTCGGTGAGATGGAGGTGTGGGCCCTCGAGGCCTACGGTGCGGCGTACGCCCTCCAGGAGCTCCTCACGATCAAGTCCGACGACATCCTCGGCCGCGTCAAGGTGTACGAGGCGATCGTCAAGGGCGAGAACATCCAGGAGCCCGGCATCCCCGAGTCGTTCAAGGTGCTCATGAAGGAGATGCAGTCGCTCTGCCTGAACGTCGAGGTCCTCTCGGCCGACGGCACGCTGGTCAACCTCCGCGACACCGACGACGAGGCGTTCCGCGCCGCAGAGGAACTCGGTATCAACATCTCCAGCCGCTTCGAGGCCGCCTCGATCGACGAGATCTAACCCTTCGACGGGCTCAGGGACCCAGGTTCCTGGGATCAGGACCCACCGGGTCGCTGAGCCCGTCGAAGCCCAGACTTCTCAAAAAGAATTTCCGACACAGGAGAACTAGTGCTCGAGTCCACAACTTTCGATGAGCTTCGCATCGGCCTGGCGACCGCAGACCACATCCGCGCGTGGTCCTACGGCGAGGTCAAGAAGCCCGAAACCATCAACTACCGCACCCTCAAGCCGGAGAAGGACGGTCTCTTCGGAGAGCAGATCTTCGGCCCGTCCCGCGACTGGGAGTGCGCCTGCGGCAAGTACAAGCGCGTCCGCTTCAAGGGCATCGTCTGCGAGCGCTGCGGCGTGGAGGTCACCAAGAGCTCCGTCCGTCGTGAGCGCATGGGTCACATCGAGCTCGCCGCTCCCGTCACCCACATCTGGTACTTCAAGGGCGTGCCCTCGCGCCTCGGCTACCTGCTGGACATGGCGCCGAAGGACCTCGAGAAGGTCATCTACTTCGCCGCGTACATGGTCATCTCGGTCGACGAGGACGCCCGTCACCGCGACCTGGGCACCCAGGAGAACAACATCCGTCTCGAGCTGAAGACGCTCGGCGACCGCCGCGACTCGAAGATCGCGGAGCGCCTGGCGAAGCTGGAGGAGGAGCTCGCGGCCCTCGAGGCCGAGGGTGCCAAGGCCGACGCCAAGAAGAAGGTCAAGGACGCCGCCGAGAAGGAGATGTCGCTCATCCGCAAGGGTGCCGACGAGGCGATCCTGAAGCTGGAGCGCGTGTGGGAGGACTTCCGCACGCTCGAGGTCGGTGCCCTGCGCCCGGAGGACGACGTCTTCCACGAGCTGCAGGACCGCTTCGGCCAGTACTTCGAGGCCTACATGGGTGCCGAGGCGATCCAGCGTCGCCTGGCCGCTTTCGACCTGGCCGCCGAGGCCGAGAACCTGCGTCTGCAGATCTCGGAGGGCAAGGGCCAGCGCAAGATCCGTGCGATCAAGCGCCTCAAGGTCGTCAGCTCGTTCCTCGAGACCGGCATGAGCCCGGCCGCGATGGTTCTCGACGTCGTCCCGGTCATCCCGCCGGAGCTGCGTCCGATGGTCCAGCTCGACGGTGGCCGCTTCGCGACCTCCGACCTGAACGACCTGTACCGCCGCGTGATCAACCGCAACAACCGTCTCCGTCGCCTGATCGACCTCGGTGCCCCCGAGATCATCGTCAACAACGAGAAGCGGATGCTGCAGGAGGCCGTCGACGCCCTGTTCGACAACGGCCGCCGCGGTCGGCCCGTCACCGGTACCGGCAACCGCGCCCTGAAGTCCCTGAGCGACATGCTCAAGGGAAAGCAGGGTCGCTTCCGCCAGAACCTGCTCGGCAAGCGCGTCGACTACTCGGGCCGTTCGGTCATCGTCGTCGGCCCGCAGCTGAAGCTGCACCAGTGCGGTCTGCCCAAGCAGATGGCGCTCGAGCTCTTCAAGCCGTTCGTCATCAAGCGCCTGATCGACCTCGGTCACTCGCAGAACATCAAGGCCGCGAAGCGCGCCGTCGAGCGCACCCGTCCCGAGGTCTGGGACGTGCTCGAGGAGATCATCCGCGAGCGTCCGGTGCTGCTGAACCGTGCACCCACCCTGCACCGTCTCGGCATCCAGGCGTTCGAGCCGCAGCTCGTCGAGGGCAAGGCCATCCAGCTGCACCCGCTCGTCTGCGCGGCGTTCAACGCCGACTTCGACGGTGACCAGATGGCCGTGCACCTGCCGCTGTCGGTCGAGGCTCAGGCCGAGGCCCGCGTGCTGATGCTCGCGTCGAACAACATCCTGAAGCCGTCGGACGGCCGTCCGGTGACCCTGCCCTCGCAGGACATGATCATCGGTCTGCACCACCTGACGACGGTCAAGGCCGGCGCCAAGGGCGAGGGTCGTGCGTTCGGCTCCGTCGGCGAGGCACAGCTCGCGTACGACGAGGGCACGCTCGACCTGCAGGCGAAGGTCCGCATCCGCATCCCGGGTCTGGCCTTCCTCGAGGGCGAGGCTCCCGAGGGCTACGAGAAGCACGGCCTGGTCGACGCTTCGCTGGGTCAGGCGATCTTCAACGACGCGCTCCCGAAGGGCTACCCCTTCGTGCGCGAGCAGGCCGACAAGGGCAAGCTGTCGCAGATCGTCAACAAGCTGGCCGAGGAGTACCCCAAGGTCGAGACGGCCGCCACGCTGGACCGCATCAAGGACGCCGGTTTCTACTGGGCGACCCGTTCGGGTGTGACCGTCGCGCTGAGCGACATCCTCACCCCGCCGAACAAGGCGGAGATCGTCGCGGGCTACGAGAAGCAGGCCGCGAAGGTCCAGTCCCAGTACGAGAAGGGCCTCACGACCGACGCCGAGCGTCGTCAGGAGCTCATCAAGATCTGGACGGAGGCGACCGACGAGGTGCAGGCCGCGATGAAGGCGCACTTCCCGGAGGACAACACCATCAACCGCATGGTGTCCTCCGGCGCCCGTGGTAACTGGCTGCAGATCCGGAACATCGCCGGTATGCGTGGTCTGGTGAACAACCCCAAGGGTGAGATCATCCCGCGTCCGATCATCTCCTCGTACCGCGAGGGTCTGTCGGTGGCGGAGTACTTCATCGCGACGCACGGTACCCGTAAGGGTCTGGCCGACACCGCTCTGCGTACCGCCGACTCGGGTTACCTGACCCGTCGTCTGGTGGACGTCTCGCAGGACGTCATCATCCGCGAAGAGGACTGCGGCACGTCGAAGGGCCTCGAGCTCCCGATCGCCGCTCCGAACTCGCAGGGTGAGCTGGTGCGCGACGCGAACGTCGAGAACTCGGTGTTCGCCCGCACGCTGGCCTCCGACGTGGTGAGCGAGTCGGGCGAGGTTCTCGCTTCGGCCGGCGACGACGTGGGCGACGTGCTCATCGACAAGCTCGTCGGACTCGGTGTCGAGACCATCAAGGTCCGTTCGGTCCTGACGTGCGACTCCGCCGTCGGTGTGTGCGCGCAGTGCTACGGCCGTTCGCTCGCGACCGGCAAGACCGTGGACATCGGCGAGGCGGTCGGCATCATCGCGGCCCAGTCGATCGGTGAGCCCGGTACCCAGCTGACGATGCGTACCTTCCACACCGGTGGTTCGGCGTCGGCGGATGACATCACGCAGGGTCTGCCCCGTGTGCAGGAGCTGTTCGAGGCGCGTACCCCCAAGGGTGCATCGCCGATCGCGGAGGCCGACGGCCGCATCACGATCGACGAGACCGAGAAGGCCAAGAAGGTCATCCTGACGCCCGACAACGGCGACGAGCCCGTCGTCTACCCGGTGCTGAAGCGTGCCACCCTCCTCGTCGAGGACGGCCAGCACGTCTCGGTCGGTCAGCCCCTGCAGGTCGGCACGCTCGACCCCAAGGAGGTCATGCGCGTCATGGGTGCCCGCGAGGTGCAGAAGTACCTCGTCGGCGGCGTCCAGGGCGTCTACCGCTCGCAGGGTGTGCCGATCCACGACAAGCACATCGAGGTCATCGTCCGCCAGATGCTCCGCAAGGTCACCGTCGTCGATCACGCCGACACGACCCTGCTGCCGGGTGAGATGGTCGACCTGAAGCGCTACCAGCAGATCAACCGCGAGGCCGTGGCCGAGGGCAAGCGCCCCGCGTCCGGTCGCCCGGAGCTGATGGGTATCACGAAGGCGTCGCTCGCGACCGAGTCGTGGCTGTCCGCTGCGTCCTTCCAGGAGACGACCCGCGTGCTCACGCAGGCCGCCATGGAGGGCAAGCGCGACCCGCTGGTCGGTCTCAAGGAGAACGTCATCATCGGGAAGCTCATCCCCGCCGGTACCGGTCTCTCGAAGTACCGCGACGTCACGGTCGAGGCCACCGAGGAAGCCAAGAGCGAGCGCTACCCGAACCGGATCTTCGCATCCGACGGCGCGTACGCGGACGGCGACTTCGGCTACGTCGACTTCGACGCGTTCTCGACGGACGACATCACCCCCGGTACCTACAACTGAGGTGTGAGTGAGTGAACGAAGGCCCCGGGGTTCTCCCCGGGGCCTTCGTCGTCCCTCGGCCCGTTCGGGTGTGCACAACTCAGGAGATCCAGGACGGCAGGCCGCCGTCGGCTGCTCGTGACGGCATGGAGGCCCAGGTCTCCTGAGTTATGCACACGGTTCGGCGCTGCTTCGGGGCGCGGGCGGCGCGGTAGGGTCGGCGAGTGAGCACTGAGACTTCCCCCGGCGGCGCGGCCGTCGTCATCGGAGACGCCCTGATCGACGAGATCCGGGATGACAGCGGCGTCCGCGAGTTCGTCGGCGGAGCCGCCCTGAACGTAGCGGTGGGACTGCGCCGGCTCGGAATCCCCACGACCCTCATCGCGATGGTGGGGGAGGACGTCGCGGGCGCACACATCCGCGAGTACCTGACCGATCACGGCGTGCGGCTGATCGCGAGCGCGGCACCGCACGGGTCGTCGCGGGCCGTCGTGACCCGGGCCGCGAACGGCGAGCCAAGCTACGTCTTCAACCGCGCGGCCCAGGAGCGGACCATCCGGTACTCGGACGAGGCGAGGGCCGCCATCGGCGACGCGGACATCGTCGCCGTGAGCTGCTTCCCCTTCGATGCCCCCGAGGAGGTCGACGCCCTCGCGGCCGCAGTGGAGGGCGCGCGGCTGGCGATCGATCCGAACCCGCGCACCGGCATGCTGTCCGACCGTGAAGAGTTCGTCCGCGGCTTCGAGCGGCTGGCTTCGCGGGCGGAGCTGGTGAAGGTCGGGGCCGACGACGCCGCCGTGCTCTACGACGGCGACCTCGACGCCCTGCGCGCGCGGCTCCGGAGCCTCGGAGTCACCGCTGTGCTCGCGACGGCCGGGGCAGACGGCGCGGTGCTCGAGTCGGACGGCGGGTCGGTCTCGGCTCCCATCTCGGCGCTCCCTGGACGCGTGGTCGACACCGTGGGGGCTGGGGATGCGACTCTCGCCGCCGTCGCCGCCGGGCTGGTGGACGGCGGCCCGAAGACGGCCGAGGAGTGGACGGCCCTGCTCACGCGCGCGATGGATGTGGCCGCCGCGACCTGCCGCGCCGAGAGCGGGCTGCTGCGCACGCCGGAGTCGCTGGCCGTCACCGACCGCGGCGTGTACGGGAGCTGACGCCTCGATTTCTCGCGCCCGCATCCGGCAGGTATGATTGATCTTCGTGCCCCCGGTTGGCTGTTCAAGTCGGACGGGTGCGCTCTGGCGAGTTACCCAAGTGGCCAAAGGGATCTGACTGTAAATCAGCCGTCTTCGACTTCGGGGGTTCGAATCCCTCACTCGCCACCACAGAAGCCCCCGCTCGCGGGGGCTTCTCCCGTCTTCCGGCCTCACCTCCGCGCCGAGTTCCTAGACTGGAGCGATGCGACCTCTCACCGAAGCCGACGTCCGGGCCTCGTTCGTGAACGCGGACGCCGACGAGCTGCGCGTCATGGAGATGCCGCACGACTTCCTCCTCGTTGACTGGGACTATCTCGACTTCTTCGCCTGGCGCGACCCGAGTGCCGGCAAGCGCGGCTACGTCCTGATCCCGCACGAGGGGCGCGTGGTCGGCGTGGTGCTGCGGGCGTCGGAACCAGGGCGCGGGCGCTCCGGCATGTGCAACATCTGCCACACGATGCAGCCGGGCAACCAGGTGGCGTTGTTCGCCGCCCGGCGCACGGGGGAGGCGGGGGAGCGCGGCGACTCGGTCGGCACCTACATCTGCGCCGACCTGTCCTGCCACGAGAACGTGCGCCTGGCGCATCCGCTCGCACCGAACGAGATCCGGGCGGCGGGACAGGTCGACTTCCGACTCGACGGCACCCGGCGGCGGATGGAGCGGTTCGTCGCTCGGGTCTGGGACGGCTCCTGAGCGCGACTAGCCTGGAGGCATCCGCCTGTGCTCGAAGGAGAAGCCATGAGTGATGCCATCCTGTTCGCTGTTGACGAGGGGATGGCGCGGCTGACGCTGAACCGTCCGACCCGCCTCAATGCCTTCAACGCCGATCTGGCGTACGCCTGGCGGGATGCGACGGTCGAGGCGACGTCGCGGGACGACGTGCAGGCCATCCTCATCGACGCGGCGGGGCCGGCGTTCTGCGCGGGCGGCGACGTGATCGACATGGCGACGACCATGGGGTCGTCCGGGGCGGAGATCACCGCGCTCGCGGAGGTCATCAACACCGGGATCCGCGCGCTCACGGAGTCGAGCGTGCCCGTGGTCGCTGCCGCGCACGGGACGACGGCCGGCGGTGGACTCGGCATCCTGCTCGCCACGGACTACGCGGTGGTGGGCTCGCGGTCGCAGCTCGGGAGCCTGTACGCGAACATCGGCCTCACGCCCGACCTCTCCGTGTCGGCGCAGCTCGCGCGGGCCGTCGGCCAGCGTCGCGCCCTCCAGCTGGTGCTGCAGGACCGGCTGCTCACCGCCGCGGAGGCCCTCGACTGGGGTCTGGTGGCCGAGGTCGTGGAGGGCGAGGACGGCAGGACGGAAGCCGACCGGGTGCGTGCGCGGGCCGAGGAGGTCGCGCGGTTCTGGCTCGCCGGGGCCGCCGACGCGTACGGACAGGCCAAGCGGCTGGTGCGGTCGCAGCCGGAGCGCACGTTCGCCGAGCAGTTGAGCGAGGAGGCCCGGTCCATCGGCGTCGCCCTGGAGACCCCGGACGCGCAGGCGCGGGTCGCGGCCTTCGCTGCGGCATCCGCGAAGAAGGCCGGCTGACCCCTCCTCCCCAGAGCGCGGTCGCTTCCCGATCTCCCGCGCGCCTGAGGGAAGCCGGAACAAGCGGGCCTGCGCGTGGCAGGATGAAGGCATCGCCGCTCGACGAGAGGATCCCCATGTCCCATCCGGACACCGCCCGGCTGCAGCCGCAGGGTGACAAGAAGAACATGTCGCTGCTCATCAGGGGGTCGCTGTGGGTCGCCATCGGCGCCCTCATCGCCGCCGCACTGGTCTGCGTCGTGTGGGTCCTGGTCGGTGATCAGAACGGCCTCATCGGTCGTGCCTTCCTCACGATCCTCCTGCTCGCCGCCTTCGCCGGAATCGCCATCCTCGAGGCGGGCCTCGCGCCGAACCGGCCGGACTGGCTCCAGCTCGCCAGCATGGTCACCTGGGTCGTCGCGCTCCTCGTCGGCCTCGTGAAGATCTGGCTTCCGGAAGACGGCCTCTATTTCGGCGCGGAGCGCTTCTTCCAGCTGCTGCTCGTGATCGGGATCCTTCAGCTCGCACTGCTCCACGTGCGGCTGTTCACCCGTGCCGCGCAGCGACACGTCACGACCTTCACGAAGGTGATCCACATCGTGACGATCGTCTTCCTCGGTGCCCTCGTCGCGCTGCTGGTGTTCTTCCTCGCGTTCCCGAACACCTTCGACTACACCGAGCTGTACTGGCGCATCGTCGTCGCCCTCACGATCCTCGTCGCCGTGGGCACCACGCTGATTCCGCTGCTGAACGCCCTGTTCGCGCCGAAGAAGGCCCCCGCCGCCCGTCCCGTCGCTTCCGCCCCGTCCTGGCCGACCTACGCCGATGGGATCACGCCGCTCCCGGTCCTCCCGGACGGCAGCCCGGACTGGAACGCCTACTACACGGGGTACCCCTCGACGGCCCCTCAGGCGCTGGGTCAGGCGCCCGCCACGGCGTTCCCCGTGGCGACGCCGCCCCTCGCGCCGACGACTCCGGCCCTTCCCGACTTCGGCGCTCCTCCCGCTCCGGGACCCGTGCCGCCCGCGCCTGACCGACCCGCTCCGCCGCAGCCGGCGTCGGCACCCGCTCAGCCGGCGCCTCCGCAGCCGGCCCCGCCGCAGCCCGCGTCGCCCGCCCAGGGCGAGCCCCCGGCCTTCCCGCCGCCGCCGCCCGCCCCCTCGCACCCGGCGCCGTGATCGACGCTCTCGCGCTCAGCGCCCTGGCGGCCGAGATCGCCGAGGAGGCGGGAGCTCTCGCTCGGACCCGTCGACGGGAGGGCGTACGCCTCGCCGCGACAAAGTCGACGCTCGCCGACATCGTCACGGACGCCGACCGCGAAGTCGAGGAGCTGATCCGCGAGCGCCTGCGCGCGGCGCGACCGGCGGACGGCTTCCTCGGTGAGGAGTCGGGCGCGGCCACCGGCGACAGCGGGATCACCTGGGTGGTCGACCCCATCGACGGCACGGTCAACTACGCCTACGGCATCCCGGCGTACAACGTGAGCATCGCAGCCGTCAGCGGTCCGCCGGAGCCGGACGAGTGGGAGGCGCTGGCCGCGGCCGTGCACGCACCCGCCGTGGGGGAGACCTTCACGGCTGCTCGCGGCCACGGGGCCTGGTCGGACGGCGTCCGGCTCGCGGTCACCGAGGTGACCGACGCCGGCGCGCTCCTGGCGACCGGGTTCGGCTACGACCCGACGACCCACGACGGCGACCTCGCGACGGTCCGGCGGGTGATGCCGATCGCCCGTGACCTCCGTCGTATGGGGTCGGCGGCCCTGGATCTGGCCTATGTGGCGGCCGGCCGACTGGACGGATATTTCGAGCGCGGGCTCAAGCCGTGGGACCATGCCGCGGGCGCGCTGCTCGTCCAGGAGGCGGGTGGCCGGGTCAGCCGGATCGATCGGGAAGCGCCGCGGCCTTTCCTGATCGCGGGCGGCGTGACCCTGCACGACCGACTCCGCGCTATCCTCGATGAGGAAAAACCCTGACCGATCCATGGCATTCACAGGTCGATCGGGGTAGTGTTTACCCGATCGTTACTTTCACCACCCGAAGGTGAGAGTTGTCATTGCGCCCCCGAGCATCACGAACGACCGAGAGATTAGCTTTGCCCTTCGAGAACCCCCAGGCTGCCGCTGCGCCCACGCGCCGGTCCAGCCGCCCTCGCACTGCGGCCTCCGAGGCCTCGGCGAGCGGGTCGACGGCGCCCCTCGCTGACGCGGAGACCGTGATCGCCCTCGCTGCTGTCATCCCGCTCTCCCGTCGCGCCGCGCGTCAGCGTCAGGCCGACGTCCCTCCGGTGCCCGTCGCGCCGGAGGAGCCGTTCATTGCGGCGGCTCCCGCGCCTGCCATCGCCGATGTCCCCGCGTCGCCCGTCGTCGCGGAGATCGTCGAGAAGGCCGAGGACACGGTTCCAGTCGAGGACATCGCCCCGGCGTCGGAGCCCTTCGTCGCCGAAGCTGACGCCGAGGGTGACGCCTTCGAGCGCGCCTCCCGCGCCTTCCGCACCACCGGCTCCATCCCGACGTCGTCGGCGTCCCGCCGTTCGGCCTTCGCCCCGAATGCCGCGTCGCAGACCGCGCCGAAGATCGACACCGCAGGCCTCGCGGCCGTCGGTCCTCGCCGCACGCGCAGCATCCGCAAGGCCCTCACTGCCGGTGCCACCGTCGGAGCAATGGGCCTCGCCGGCCTCCTGGCCGTGTCCATGACGCTTCCTGCGGAGGCGGTCGCCGCCGCCCAGGGCGGCTCCCTCGCCTCGACCTCCCTCGTCACCGCCGCGGCTGCTGACGCAGCAGGCTCGGCGGACGACGAGATCCAGGCCTTCGTCGCGCCATCCGGCGTGCAGAACGAGCCCCTCTCGCGGGCCGACAACTTCAGCACCGTCTCGCTCGTCGAGGTCGCCGCGGAGCAGGGCATCAACTACTCCGGCGAGATCTTCACGAACGACCCGGATGCCGCCATCCAGTGGCCGTTCCTCGTCGGCGTGGGCATGAGCTACGGCTACGGCATGCGCAGCGGACGCCTCCACGAGGGCATCGACTTCGTGCCGGGCAACGGTGCGCCCATCCAGGCCATCGCCGACGGCACCGTCCGCATCGCGACCGAGCAGGGTGCCGCCTACGGGGTCACGGTCTACATCGACCACGTCATCGACGGCTCGGTCATCACGAGCCACTACTCGCACATGCAGTACGGCTCGCTGCAGGTGAAGGCGGGCGACAAGGTCAAGGTCGGCGACATCGTCGGCAAGACCGGTAACACCGGCCGCTCCTACGGGGCGCACCTGCACTTCGAGCTCATCGTGAACGGGACGACCATCGACCCGATGCCGTGGCTCAAGAAGAACGCCGGACGCACGTCGCTCACCTCGGAGGAGTGACCGTCTCGATTTCATGAGGACGCCACAGTGATGGTATTCTCGTGTGGTTGCCCCGCGAGGGGCAGCACGCCCCGATAGCTCAGTGGCAGAGCACTTCCATGGTAAGGAAGGGGTCGTCAGTTCAATCCTGACTCGGGGCTCGGAGTTCGCATCTGCGATGCGGATGCCGTGCGGCAGGGTAGCTCAGTTGGTGAGAGCGCACGACTCATAATCGTGAGGTCGCGGGTTCAAGCCCCGCTCCTGCTACAGAATGAAACCCCCGGAACCTTCCGGGGGTTTTGTCGTCTCCGACCTCAGTGCCGGGATACCGTCCTCACCCCGCGCGGAGCGTCCTAGAGTGTGTGACGCGTCGGCCTCCCGG
Organism: Microbacterium meiriae; assembly: GCF_040686935.1. Taxonomy (NCBI): domain Bacteria; kingdom Bacillati; phylum Actinomycetota; class Actinomycetes; order Micrococcales; family Microbacteriaceae; genus Microbacterium; species Microbacterium meiriae. The sequence continues at coordinate 432,129 of NZ_JBFBMF010000001.1, read as the reverse complement.
CCGGCCACCGAGATGGCGGGCATCGAGGGACGAGGTCTGCCGTGTCTGCGCCCGATCGCCGTGCGAGCATCGTGTTCCGGGACGCCCGGCGCGCCCTGGAGGAAGCCGTCGCGGACGGGCGCGGTCATTCCCTCGGGCTCGAAACGCTCGCGCCGCACGAGTCCTGGGACCTGCTGGTCGCCGAAGGGTACGGGCGCGCGTTGCTGACCGGCGCCCTCGCCGGGGCACTCGCCGGGGTGCTGCGACACGGCGTGACCGTCGCCGACGTGCTGAGCTGTCCTGCGGTCCCTCTCGGGGTCGAGCTCGGGACGAGATCCCTCCGGCTCGTCATGGGGTGGCTCGCGGACGGCGTGGCCGAGATGGACGATGCCGTCGTGTCGCGGACGATGGTGGCCGGCGTCGCCGACGATCTCATCGGTGCCTCCGACGCGGCCCTGGCCGTCGGCGATGCGCACCGGGTGGCCGTGCTGGTCTTCGCGATCGCGGCCGTCGGCACGCACGCCGTCTGGCGTGCGGTGTGATCCGGGCGGTCAGCGCTGCGGGGCGACGGTGTCGGGTGCGGAAGCCCCGACCCGGCCACGGATGAAGATCATCAGCACGAGACCCGCGACGATCACGACGATGTTGCCGAGCCCCGCGACCGCGGTGAGCCCGCCTTCGGCGGGGTGCAGCGTCTGCAGGAAGATACTCGGATCGGTGCTGGCGTGCAGGAGGATCGGGGCGATGATCGTCCCGGTGACCCGGAGCGCGAGGTACATGCAGATCCCGAACGCGAACGTGTAGACGAGCTGGAACAGCGTCGGGAGCAGATCTTGCCCCGTCAGGAGATTCCCCGCGTGCAGAGCGGCGAAGATCGCCGCGGAGACCACCGCGACGACCAGTTCGCGTGCGCCGGCGTCCCGCATCATCTTCACGACGAGGCCGCGAGTGAGGACCTCCTCCGCGAAACCGATGGCGAGTCCCGCGAGCAGCCAGGTCGCCACCACGTCAAGTCCGACGCTGCCATCCTCGATCGTGAGGAAGCGGAGGACGTTGAACAGCAGGACCGCGACGATCGCGATCCACATCCACCCCGCTCCCCGGATGAGCTGGGGTCCGAACACGGGTCGCCACCACCCGACCGAGGCGATGAACGCGACCAGCAGGAGGCCCCCGACGAGGATCGGCAGGACGTCGTAGACGAGGACGCCGGCTGCACTCGCCGGATCGTCGACCTGCGCGGCCAGCGGGAGGAAGGCCAGCGAGAGCAGCTGATAGAGCCCGTAATACACGGCCGCGAGCAGGAGGGCGCGCCACCAGCCTCCGCGATCCCAGAAGCGCTGCCAGGCGGAACGGTGCGGTGCGGCGTCGATCACGGGTGCTCCTCGAGAGGGGAGGGGGAGGGGGCGAAGAGCTCCAGTCTGGTGGCTCCACCCCCGGCTAGTGGGCGTGCGGCGGCGACACGCCGTGTCAACCCCCTCGGCCGCGTCGGCGCCCTCGCGCAGACTGGCCGTCCGGATCCCCAACATCAGGAGGCGCCATGTCCGACACGTCGAACAGCCAGGACAACCAGGAGGAGGTCGAGGCCATCGGCGTCGACCCCGACTTCGTCACCACCGATCACGACCCCGAGCCTGACGACCTTCCGGCGACGGGCGGTGGGGAGGACGACGACGACGTCGACGTCGCCGACCTCCCCTAGCGCGGGCTACCTGCCCGTGGACGCCGAGCCGGTCTCTCCCGGCTCGGCGTCCGCGCGTCCGGCATCGACGCGTCCGGCGGTGCGGAGCTCGGCCTCGAGGCGCTCGGCCTCCTCGCCGCTGATCGCCTCGCCGCGCGCGACGAGACCCGCCTGATCCGACAGCGGGATCTGCTTGAGGAACAGCGACAGGATGAGCGCGAGCGCGATGAAGGGCACGAGGTACCAGAACACCGGGGCGAGGGCGTCCGCATACGCCGTGACGATGCCGTCGCGGACCTCGTCCGGCAGGCTGTTCAGCGTGGCGGGGTCGATCGTGGACGCGGCCTCGGAGGCGGCCTCGGGGGACGCCCCGGCGCCGGCGAACACGCCGAGCAGGTTCTCCGTGAGACGTGTGGTGAAGATCGTGCCGAACACCGCCGTCCCCAGCGAGGCGCCGACCTCGCGGAAGTAGTTGTTCGTGCTCGTGGCGGTGCCGATCTCGCCCGCCGGGACGGCGTTCTGCACGACGAGCACGACGACCTGCATGATGAGGCCGAGCCCGGCGCCGAAGACGAACAGGAATGCGCAGATCAACCAGATCGGCGTCTCCGCCGACAGCGTGGTCATGGCGACCATCGCGATGCCGGTGATGATCGTGCCGAGGATCGGATAGATCTTGTACTTCCCGGTCTTCGAGATCGCGAGGCCGGAGAAGATCGAGGTCCCCATGAGGCCGACCATCATCGGGATCATCAGCAGCCCGGAGGCGGCGGCGGAGGTGCCGGACGACATCTGCAGGAACGTCGGGACGAAGCCGATCGCCGCGAACATGCCGATGCCGAGGACGAGGCCGATCGCCGTGGCGTTCACGAAGATCGGGTTGCGGAAGAGGCTGAGCGGGATGATCGGGTCCTGCACCCGGGACTCGGTGATGACGAACGCCGTCGCCGACACCACGAGCCCGGCGCCCCAGGCCCAGGTCGCGAGCGAGTCCCAGCCGAACGCGGCGTCGCCGCCGAAGTCGGTGAAGAAGATGAGGCAGGTCGTGGCGGCGGACAGGAAGAGCACGCCGAGGATGTCGATCGGCTTCTCCGCCTTCTTGCTGGGGAGCTTCAGAGCCACGAGGGCGATGAGGAACGCGGCGATGCCGAGCGGGATGTTGATGTAGAACGCCCACTGCCAGGTCATGTGGTCGACGAAGAAACCGCCGAGGAGCGGTCCGGCGACGGCGGAGAGGCCGAACACCGCGCCGAGCGGACCCATGTACTTGCCGCGCTCGTTGGCGGGCACGATGTCGGCGATGATCGCCTGCGACAGGATCATGAGCCCGCCGCCGCCGAGACCCTGGAGGGCACGGAAGACGACGAACATCCAGAAGTCCGTCGCGAATGCGCAGCCCACCGAGGCCAGCGTGAACAGGGCGATGGCGACGAGGAAGAGCGACCGTCGTCCCAGCACGTCGCCGAACTTGCCGTAGATGGGCATGACGATGGTGGTGGCGAGCAGGTAGGCGGTGGTGATCCAGACCTGATGGTCGACGCCGCCGAGCTGGCCGACGATCGTGGGCATCGCCGTCGACACGATGGTCTGGTCGAGGCTCGCGAGCAGCATGCCCGCGATCAGGGCGCTGAAGATGATCCAGATGCGGCGCTTCGTGAGGAGGAAGGGCGCATCCGCGGTGACGGTGGCGGACATCAGTGGGCTTTCTGTGAAGGGGAGTAGAGATCGCGCGCGAGGCGCAGTCGGCGGGCGATGAGGTCGGCGAACGGCTCGGTGGAGTGGTGATGCAGCAGCTGCTCCATGCAGAGGCGGACGAGCGCGCCGACGGAGTGGACGAGCACCTCGGCGCGGAGCTCCGCGTCGGTGGCACCGCCGATGCGGCGCGCGACGAGGGCGATGTCGCGGCGCTCGTGCTTCTCCTGCTGCTCGAACGCCGCGCGCAGCAGTCGCGGCTCCTGCTCGATGACGGCGAACAGCTCGGCGGCGTGCTCGATCGGATCGAAGAGGGCGAAGCGCTCGACGGTGAGCTGCACGAAGTCGTCCAGGAGATCGCCGTCGCGCTCGAGGAAGACCGCTTCGAGCTCCTCCTGGCGGGAGTCGATCACGGCGAACCCGAAGACGGCGTTCTCCTTGCTCTCGAAGTAGTTGAAGAACGTGCGCCGGGAGACTCCGGCGTCGGCGCACAGCTCTTCGACCGTGAAGCCGGCGAAGCCCCGCTCGGCCGTCAGGCGGCGCGCGGCCTCGGTGAGTGCCCGCGTGGTCCGCCGCTTGCGTTGCTCCCTCGTGGATTCTGCACTGTTCTCCATAGAGTGCAACTTTGCACTCTGAACCTTGGAGTGCACTGAAAGTCGCCGCCGAGGAAGGCGCGGAGATTCGTTCCGAGAAGTTTGTGACATTCTGTGCTCCCCGACCGTCTTAGTGGTGTCGTGAGAACACGGCCCGCGCGGAAACCGCGTGGACACACGGATGAAGGAGCTCGAGATGGCGAACGTGACTGGGGCCACCCAGCCCAAGGCTCAGGTCGTCCCGGCGTCGCAGGGGGCGGCGGGGAAGACGACGATCGAGGATGCGGTGGTCGCGAAGATCGCCGGCATCGCGGCGCGGGAGGTCGACGGCGTCTACGCGCTCGGCGGTGGCGCCGCGCGCATGATGGGTGCGATCCGCGACGCCCTCAACACGACCGACCTCGCGCAGGGGATCAGCGTCGAGGTCGGCGAGACGCAGGTGGCCGTCGACGTGACGATCGTGGCGGAGTACCCGGTATCCCTGCAGAAGGTGGCCGACCAGGTGCGGGTCGCGATCCACCGGGCCATGGTGGAGCTGGTGGGCATGGACGTCGCCGAGGTGAACGTGACCGTCAACGACGTGCACATCCCCTCGGAGGACGACGACGAGGCCCCGGAGGCGCGGGTCCAGTGAACGCCTCGGTGATCGGCGGAGCTGCGGCGACGGTGCTCGCGCTGACCTGGATCGTCTGGGGGTTCTGGGCGTTCCTGCTCGTCACCCTCGCGATGCTCGTCGGCGCCGTCGTCGGCCGCATCGTCGACGGTCGCCTGGACGTGCGGGCGCTCGCCGACGTCGTGCGGGGACGGCGATCGTCCTCATGAGCGTGGCGCAGACGGAGGGGCCGGCGGCCGTGGCGGGGGCCACGGTCGTCGAAGCCCGCGCGTTGCACCGGCTCGCTCTGGGGATCGTCCGGGATGCCGCTCGGGTCGGCACCGACGACGTGAGCGTTCAGCTCGCGGACCGTCGCGGCGATCTGCGGGTGTCCGTGGAGGTTCCGGTCGTGTTGAGCCGTCAGGGCACCGATCCCGTGAGCGCCCGGGCGGACGCCGTCCGCGACGCCGTCGTGCAGGGAATGCGCGACCTGGCAGCGCGTCACGTGGGAGCGGTGGACGTGCGCTTCGCCGGCGTCCGACGCGAGACGGAGAGGAGAGTGGCATGACGACGAACACCGCGACACCCCGGCGGCTCCTCCGCCGAGAGGCGAGGGCGACGCGCCGGGGCCCTGCGATCGCGCTCGCCCTGGTGCTGACCCTGGTCCTCGCCCTGTTGCTGGTCGGGGTGGCGGCGTGGGCCCTCGACGAGGGGTTCCGCACGCAGGCCGCCGCCTGGTTCGCGCCCGTCCCGGCGCTCCTGCAGATGCCCTCGGCCGTGATCGCGATCGGGGTCGTGCTTCTCCTCCTGGCGTTGCTCCTCTTCGCGCTCGCTGTGCTTCCGGGCCGGCGTGCGCGCCGCACACGTCTCGACACGCGGGCAGCGCTCGTGATCGACGACGGTGTGCTCGCCGACGCCGTCGCGGACGGGGTCGCACGGCGGATCGGGGTGCCGCGCGGGCAGGTGGGCGTGACCGTGGCCCGACGCGCGGCGCTGATCCGGGTCACTCCGACGAGTGGGGTGCCGGTGGATGCGGCTGCTGCCGAGGAGGCAGCGGCCCGAATGCTGGACGAGGTCGGCTTCCGGCTCTCGCCGCGGGTGCAGGTGGAACGGGAAGGAGTGATCGCATGACGTCGGCAGGGACGGCGGCGAACCGCGCGGTCCTCCTCGGGGGAGCGGCAGTGCTTCTGAGCGGGGGCGTCGTCCTCCTCGCCGGGGGGCTGCGGGGCACGGGCATGCTCCCGCCACCCTTCGAGGAGGTGCTCGCGCAGGCGGACGGCCTCGTGGCGTGGTCGGGGGCATGGGGCCTCGACATCCCCGGTGCGGGCTTCGTGCCGCTGTGGGCGATCGTGGGGATCGCCGCTGCGGCACTGCTCGTGGTCCTGCTCGTGGCCTTCCTGTTCACCCGCCGGCCGCGGCGGGAGCGCACCGTCCTCCGCCTCGTCGGCGGAGGAGGAACGACCACCGTCGACCGGAGCGTGGCGGAGGAGCTGCTCGCGGCGCCGCTCGCCGATCGGGCGGACGTGCTCGCGGCCCGGCTGACGAGCCGGAGAGTCGGGCGAGGGATCGCTCTCGGCCTCGTGGTGACCCCGCGCCCCGGTGCGGCTCTGGGCGGGCTGCTCGCGGCCGTCGATGACGTGGTGCAGGAGTGGGACGCCCTCACCGGCACCCGCATGCCGCTCGTCGTGCACGTCGCCGACCGCGGGTGGCGGGAGCTCTTCCGGTCGCGGCAGCGGATGCGTCGTTCGCTCGCGACGGGACGGACCGCGGCGCCGGAGGGCCGGAACGCCGCACGGACATCGACCCCGACCGTCGGGGTCGTGTGAGGAAAGGAGACGCCATGAGCGCGGAGAACAAGATCAAGGCCGCAGCCGAGAAGGTGGCGGGCAAGGCCAAGGAGGTCGTCGGCGACGTCACCGACAACGACAAGCTCGTCGCCGAGGGCAAGGCCGAGCAGGCCAAGGGCGATGTCAGGAACGCGGCCGAGGATGTCAAGGACACGTTCACCAAGTGACGGAGGGGGAGGAGACGCCCGTGCGGGCGTCTCTTCCGCCTGCGCGCATCGGGTCGTCACGATCCGACGCGGCGCGGGCTCCGAACGCCTGGGGAACCGTGAACGAGGGGTGGGGGAATGGCAGCCGACCGCTGGGGTGAGGCGCTGGAGCAGGCTGGGGACCGCATCGTCGCCGGCCGTGCGATGGATGGGGACGTCGCCGCATTCGCGGTGCTCGTGCGCAGGTACACGCCGATGATGAGGGCCTACACGCACAGGATGCTGAACGCATCGGCGGAGGTCGACGACATCGTGCAGGATGCGTTCGTGACCGCGTGGCAGCGGTTCGGTGAGCTGGAGGACCCCGCCAAGGTGAAGAGCTGGCTCATGCGGATCGTGAGCCGCAAGGCGGTGGACCGGCTGCGGCAGACGCGGCCGGCCCTCGACGTGGACGAGATCGACCGGCCCGCGCCGCCGCAGGCGTCGCCCGCCGCGGTCGTCGAAGCGCGAGCGGGTGTCGCGGCCCTCGGTGCCGCTCTGCGCGAGCTCCCCGAGGCCCAGCGCGAGTGCTGGGTGCTGCGGGAGCTGGGCGGCTACAGCTACGACGAGATCGCCGAGGAGCTCGGCATCCCCGTCAGCACGGTGCGCGGACTGCTGTCCCGCGCGCGACGATTCCTGATCACACGGATGGAGGCGTGGCGATGACCGATCACCACGAGGACGACCAGCTGCGCCGCCTCGGTCTCGAGCCCGCCGACCTGGACGGGCACACGATCGAGGATCTCAGCGATTACCTGGACGCCGGACGCACCCCGCGGAACCCCGCGATCGAGGAGTCTCCGGGATGCCAGCTCGCGCTCGACGCCCTGGAGAGGCTGCGCGGCCTCGGCAGCGAGCTGATGGATGACGACACGGCCTCTGCCGCGCCGGTGGACGAGAGCTGGGTGGACCGGATCCTCAGCGGCATCGCGATGGATGCCCAGGCAGGACGCCGTATCCCGTTCGCCTCCGACGATCCGGCCGTGGAGCTGGCGATCACCGAGGGTGCCGTGCGCGGACTGGTCCGTGCCGCGGAGGAGGCCGTCCCCGGGGTTCTGGTCGGCCGGTGCCGACTGGACGGCGACGTGACCGAGCCCGGAGCGCCGGTGCGGGTGATGATCGACGCGAGCGTGCGCCTGGGCGACCCTCTCCGCAGCGTCGCCGACCGGCTGCGCGCCGAGGTGGATGTCCGGCTGCGTCGTCACACCGAGCTGCAGGTCATGGCGATCGACGTCGCGATCACCGACGTCAGGGAGGGGGCATGATGGCCGACGCCGAGCTGACGAAGGAGGAGCGCGCGGATCTCGCGATCCGGATCGAGACCGCCCTGCGCGCCTGCTCGGGTGTGCGCGGTGTGTACCGCTCCGGATCGCTCGTCTCGAACCTCGTGCGTGCGGGGGCGGCCGCCTGGGGTGTCGAGCGCGGTGCCGACCCGATCGTGTCCGTCACCGCGGCACCGGAGGGCGTGGCGGTCGAGGCCGCGATCGGGGTCGACGGGCGGGTGAGCAGCGTCGCGACGCTGCGGCACGCCCGCGACACCGTGGATGCCGTGCTGCACGCGGACGGCCTGCGGCGCGACAGGCTCACGCTGACCGTCGCCTACGTGCAGAGCGCCGGGGAGCCGGTGCCGGGGGAGCGCCGCCGCCCGTGACGGCGGCCGGCGGCGCTCCTCACCTCACACCAGGGCGCGGAGGCCTTCGACGAGCGGTGTCGTCGGGCGGCCGATGAGGCGGCGGAGCGTGCCGTCGGTGTCTGCCAGTGCGCCGTCGCGGATACCGGCGTCGAGGGCGACGACGAAGCCGGCGGTGCCCTCATCGAGCCCGGCGGCGCGCAGCGCGGCGAGCTGCTCGTCCGCGGAGAGCGGGAGGAAGGTGACCTCGCGGCCGGTGACCTCGGTCATTGCGGCGGCAAGGTCGGCGTAGGTCCACGCGACGTCTCCGCCGAGCTCGTAGACGGCGCCGATGTGTCCATCCTCCGTGGCCACGGCCGCGGCGGCCTCGGCGTAGTCCTTCCGGCTGGCGGAGGCGACGCGGCCGTCTCCGGTGCCGGCGCTGAGGGTGCCGGTCTCGGCGGCGCGGGCGAGGTCGGCGGCGTAGTTCTCGGTGTACCAGTTGTTGCGGAGGATCACCGCGGGGAGGCCTGCGGCCGCGATGAGCTCCTCGGTGGCCTTGTGCTCGGGAGCCAGGACGAGGGTGCTCGTGGTGGCCTTCGGCGCGCTCGTGTAGATGAACTTCGACACGCCGGCGTCCTTCGCGGCGTCGATCACCGCCCGATGCTGCGCGACGCGCTGGCCCACCTCGGAGCCCGAGACGAGCACGACGGTGTCCACGCCGTCGAGCGCCGCGGCGACCGATTCCTGGTCGGTGTAGTCGAGACGGACGACGGGCACGCCGAGGTCGGCACCCTTGGCGAGGTCGCGGGCGCCGGCGCGGATCGCCTGCGGATTGACACCGCGCTGCAGGAGGGCGGCGACGATGAGGCGGCCGAGGTGACCGGTCGAACCGGTGACGAGGATGGTCATGGGAGTCCTTTCGTAGCTGACTCCCCGGACAACCCCGATAGCCGTCGTGAGCATTCCTTTCAGCAGGTACCCACTTTTCGGTAAGGTACCCACATGACGGTGAGTTTTGCGCAGATCCGCGATTCGCAGCCGGCCCTCTTCGATCAGGGGTGCGGCACGCGCGTCGTCCTGGACCACATCATGAGCAAGTGGGGCGTTCTGGTTCTCTCGTGTCTCTCCGACGGCACCCACCGCTGGGGAGAGCTGCGCCGACAAGTGGACGGCATCAGCGAGAAGATGCTCGCCTCCACCCTGCGCACGCTCACCGACGACGGCCTGGTGCACCGGGAATCGCTGCCGACGGTGCCGCCGCACGTCGAGTACAGCCTCACGCCGCTGGGGCGCGACCTGATGGAGCGGATGCTGCCCCTGATGGAGTGGGTGGCGGCGCACGCCGACGGAATGCTCGCTCGCGACTGACCCACGGAATCCTTCGTAGATCCCCACACGACGCGTGGAATCCGTCGCCGAAACAAAAGGATTGACGGGATACCGCGGCCCGCCGTACTGTTCTGAGCATGGCAACGACGCCCATCCACCTTGAACGACCCGACGGCAAGGGCCTGGCTGCAGGCACCCTCGGCCTGTGGGGATCCACCGTCATCGGTCTGGCCTCCACGGCCCCCGTCTACTCGCTCGTCGCGACGCTCGGCTTCGTCGTGCTCGCGGTGGGCGCCCAAGCACCGATCGCCTTCATCATCGCCTTCGTGCCGATGCTGCTGATCGCCTTCGCCTACCGGGAGCTCAACAACGCCGTCCCCGACTGCGGCACCACCTTCACCTGGGGCACCAAGGCCTTCGGCCCCTGGGTGGGATGGATGGGCGGCTGGGGCGTCGCGGTCGCCGGCATGGTCGTGCTCGCGAACCTGGCGCAGATCGCCTCCGTCTACTTCTGGTCGCTGATCGGACAGGACCTCGAGAACAACGACTGGCGGGTCGTCGTCGTGGCCGTGCTCTTCATCGCCGCCATGACCTGGGTGAGCTGGCGCGGCGTGGAGATCGGCGAGCGCATCCAGAACGTGCTCCTCGCGATCCAGTACCTGGCGCTGGCGATCTTCGTCGTCGCGGCCCTCTGGCAGTTCTTCACCGGCGACGCCCCCGACGCCACGCCGTTCGCGTGGGAGTGGCTGAACCCGTTCGGCTTCACCGACTGGTCGGGCTTCACGGAGGCCATCCTCCTGGCGCTCTTCATCTACTGGGGGTGGGACACCTGCCTCGCCCTCAACGAGGAGACCAAGGACCCGAAGCGCATTCCCGGCCGTGCCGCGGTGCTCACCTGCGTGATCCTCCTGGTGACGTACGTCGCCGTGACGATCGCCGCGATGATGTACGCCGGACTCGGCGAGGACGGCACGGGACTCGGCAACGAGGCCAACGCCGACGACTTCTTCCTCGCCATCAAGGATGGCCTGCTCGGCCCGTTCGGGTGGGTGCTCGTGGTCGCGGTCATCATCTCGGCGATCTCGTCCACCCAGACGACGATCCTCCCGACCGCCCGCGGCACGCTCGCGATGGGCGTGTACCGGGCGCTCCCGGCGAAGTTCAAGGACGTGCACCCCGTCTACAAGACGCCGTCGTTCTCGACGATCGTCATGGGCGTCGTGGCCTCCCTCTACTACGTCGGCATGACCCTCATCAGTGACAACATCCTCCAGGACTCGATCCTGTCGCTCGGACTCGCGATCGCGTTCTACTACGCGATCACCGGCTTCGCCTGCGTCTGGTACTTCCGCGCCGACCTGCGGCGCTCCGCTCGCGACCTGTTCTTCAAGGGGATCTTCCCGCTGGTCGGCGCCCTGCTGCTGACCGGGGCGTTCGTCCAGTCGGCGATCGACATGTGGGACGTCGACTACGGCTACACCGTGCTCTTCGGCATCGGCGGGACGTTCGTGATCGGCATCGGGTCGCTGGCGATCGGTCTGGTCCTGATGTTCCTCTGGTATCTCTTCCCGCGGTCGAAGCGGTTCTTCCGGGGCGAGAGCCTGAACCGGGAGACCCAGGTGATGGTTCCCGAGGAGCCGGGCGCGATGATCCGTTCGGTCGACGGCGGCATCTGACGCACGGGGTGCGCACGCGGCTGTCCTAGGCTGGCCTCGTGCGCATCCGGCTCGACATCGCCTACGACGGCACCCATTTCCGCGGGTGGGCCACGCAGCCCACGCTCCGCACGGTGCAGGGGACGGTGGAGGCGGCGCTCGCCCGGATCGTCGGCTCCGACGTGCGGTTCGTCGTCGCCGGGCGGACGGACGCCGGCGTGCATGCGAGCGGGCAGGTCGCGCACGTGGATCTCGACGAGGCGCAGTGGGCGCGGATCGAGGCGCGCCACGGCCGCGCCGCCGAGGACCCGGCCGGCAGCATCGCGGCGCGGATGCGCGGGGTGCTCGGCGCCTACCCCGACGTGACGGTCACCCGGTCCTCGCTCGCCCCCGAGGGGTTCGACGCGCGATTCTCGGCCGTCTGGCGTCGCTACCGCTACCGGCTCGCCGACGACCTCGCCGGATACGACCCGCTGCGGCGGCTCGACACCACCACCATCCGGGGGCGGCTGGACGCGGAGGCGATGGACGCCGCGGCGCAGACGCTCATCGGCCTCCACGACTTCGCCGCCTACTGCAAACCCCGTGAGGAGGCCACGACCATCCGTACGCTGCTCGATTACCGGTGGCAGCGTGACGCGGACGGGGTGCTCGTCGCGGAGGTCAAGGCCGACGCGTTCTGCCACAGCATGGTGCGGGCCCTCGTCGGCGCCTGTGCGGCTGTGGGGGAGGGGCGCCTGGACGTCGGCGATCTCGTCGTGCTCCGCGATGCGCTCACGCGGACGAGTGAGTTCAAGGTCCTCGCCGCCCGCGGGCTGACCCTCACGGAGGTCGGCTACCCGGCAGAGGAGCTCCTGGCCACCAGAGCCGCCCAGACCAGGGCCCGACGCGACCGCGAGAGCGACTGATCGCCGGGATCGGGAGCCGGGGCACAGATGGGGCGGGTAGCGTGGGGACGATCATGAAGGTCATCTCCTACAACCTGCGCAAGCACCGCGCCGCCGGCGAGCTCGCGGCGCTCGTCGATGAGCATGATCCCGACATCCTCTGCCTCCAGGAGTGCGATGTCCCGGAGCTTCCGGATCGGATCGGCGGTCTCGTGCTGGCGGACGCGACGCAGGGCAACAGGCTCGGCCTTGCCCTCTTCTATCGCGAGAGCACCTATCGTCTGCTCGGCATCCGCACCCTCGGCCTGAAGAAGTCGCTGCATGACCGCATCGCCAAACCTGCGCATGAGCGCGTCCTCGGCGCCCGCCTGCGCGACATCGACGACGGCGGCGAGTTCATCGTGGCGTCCTTCCATGCCGCGCCCCTGACGGCGTTGAACTCACTGCGCCGGCACCAGATCCGCGCGGCGCTCGCCGAGCTCGCGACGCTCGGCGAGGGGCTGCCGCAGCTCATGGTGGGGGATTACAACTACCCCGTCTTCAAGGAGAACCTCGGTCAGGCGGTGCGCGATCAGGGATACGCGCTGTCCCTCAGCGACGACCACACCTACACGCGGTACCGGGTCTTCCGCGGGCACTACGACTTCGCGACCTCGTCCGGCTTCGAGATCGAGCGCATCACCACGCTGCCGCAGCGCTCCAGCGACCACCGCCCGATCCTCGTGACGGTCCGTCCGAACTGACGCCCGTGCCGGCGGGTTTGGGGAATGCCGTTCCGGTGGCGTATGCTGACTCTTTGGTGCCCTTCCCTGCCTGCGGGGAAGATGCACATCCGAACGTGAGCCCTCCACTGGCGTGTTCCTCCCCGTAGGGAACGAACCACCCCGGAGTGGGATTCACGAACACCTCCGTTCGACAAGAAAGCAGCACTATCGTGACGCGCACTTACACCCCCAAGGCTGGCGAAGTCCAGCGCGACTGGGTCGTCATCGACGCCACCGACGTCGTTCTCGGCCGCCTGGCCTCGCACGCGGCGACGCTTCTGCGTGGCAAGCACAAGCCGACCTTCGCCAACCACATCGACTCGGGTGACTTCGTCATCATCGTGAACGCCGACAAGGTCGCGCTCACCGGTCAGAAGCTCCAGAAGAAGCTGGCCTACCGCCACTCCGGCTACCCGGGCGGCCTGAAGTCGGTCACCTACGCCGAGCTTCTCGAGAAGAACCCGGTCCGCGCCGTGGAGAAGGCCATCCGTGGCATGCTCCCGAAGAACAGCCTGGGCCGCCAGCAGCTGTCGAAGCTGAAGGTGTACACCGGTGCCGAGCACCCGCACGCCGCGCAGCAGCCCCAGCCGTACACCCTCGACCAGGTCGCCCAGTAAGCGCCGTACAGACTAAGGACATACTCGTGGCTGACATCCAGGACTCCACCGAAAACCTCCAGAACTTCTCGACGTCGACCCCGGAGACCGACGCGGTCGAGGCGGCTCCCCGCCCCGTGCTGAGCGTCCCCGGCGCCGCTGTCGGCCGTCGCAAGCAGGCCATCGCCCGCGTGCGTCTGGTCCCCGGCTCGGGCACCATCACGGTCAACGGCCGTACGCTCGAGGACTACTTCCCGAACAAGCTGCACCAGCAGCTGATCAACGACCCGTTCACCGCGCTGAACCTCGCCGGTGCGTACGACGTGATCGCCCGCATCTCGGGTGGTGGCGACTCCGGCCAGGCCGGCGCTCTGCGTCTCGGCATCGCGCGTGCCCTCAACGGCATCGACGCGGAGAACAACCGTCCGACCCTGAAGAAGGCCGGCTTCCTCTCGCGCGACGCTCGCGTCAAGGAGCGCAAGAAGGCCGGACTCAAGAAGGCCCGTAAGGCGCCTCAGTACTCGAAGCGTTAAGGTCCACTGCTCCGATGCCGATCTTTGGCACGGACGGCGTGCGAGGACTCGCCAATGGCATCCTCACCGCCGACCTGGCGCTCACCCTGGCCCAGGCGACTGCTGTCGTCCTGGGCCAGGGCCGTACGGCGGAGGCTCGCAAAGCCGAAGGCAAGCGACTCACCGCCGTCGTCGCCCGTGACCCCCGGGTCTCCGGGCACTTCCTGACCGCTGCCGTCGCCGCGGGCCTCGCGTCCTCCGGAGTCGACGTCCTCGAGGCCGGGGTCATCCCCACGCCGGCTCTGGCGTTCCTCGTGGCGGATCGCGATGCGGACTTCGGCGTGATGATCTCCGCCTCGCACAATGCGGCGCCCGATAACGGGATCAAGATCTTCGCCCGTGGCGGACGCAAGCTCCCCGACGTCGTCGAGCAGCGCATCGAGGAAGCCATGCATGGCGAGATGCTGCGCCCGACCGGTGCCGGCGTCGGCCGCATCGACCGCTTCTCCGATGCGGAGGACCGCTACGTCGTCCACCTGCTCGGCTCGCTGCCGCACCGCCTCGAGGGCGTCCACGTCGTGCTCGACTGCGCCCATGGCGCCGCTTCCGGGGTGTCTCCCGAGACGTTCCGCGACGCCGGTGCCGAGGTCACCGTGATCGGTGCCGACCCCGACGGCTGGAACATCAACGACGGCGTCGGCTCCACCCACCTCGACAACCTGGCCGAAGCCGTCGTCCGGCTCGGCGCCGACGTGGGCATCGCCCATGACGGCGACGCCGACCGCTGCCTCGCGGTGGACGCGCAGGGCAACGTCGTGGACGGCGATCAGATCATGGCGATCCTGGCGCTGTCGATGAAGGAGCGCGGCCGTCTCACCGACGACACGCTCGTCGCGACGGTCATGAGCAATCTGGGTCTGCACGTCGCGATGCGCGAGCACGGCATCACGGTGCGCCAGACGGCCGTCGGCGACCGCTACGTGCTCGAGGACATGAACGAGGGCGGGTACGCGCTCGGCGGCGAGCAGTCCGGCCACGTCATCATGAGCGAGTACGCGACCACGGGGGACGGCCTGCTCACAGGTCTCCATCTCGTGGCCGAGATGGCGCGGCAGGGCAAGTCCCTCGCAGAGCTCGCATCGGTCATGACGGTCTACCCGCAGCTGCTGATCAACGTCCGCGACGTCGACAAGGATCGCGTCGCCGAGGACGAGGTCGTGCAGCAGGCGGTGCGCGATGTCGAGGCTGAACTCGGCGACACCGGGCGCGTGCTGCTGCGCAAGTCCGGCACCGAGCCGCTCGTGCGGGTCATGGTCGAGGCCGCCGACTCCGAGTCGGCCCGGACCTACGCGGAACGTCTCGCGGCGGTCGTGCAGGAGCGCCTCGCGCTCTAAGACCGCCGTCTCCGAACCGGTCGGTCGCCTCGGCGGCCGGCCGGTTCGTCGTCTCCGGAGGCCGCGTTCAGCGGGCGGCGCAGAGGCGGCTCGTGGTCCCCTCGGCCAGCGTCGCCGTGGGGCAGTCATCGAGGGCCAGTCGCGGTGCCTCGGTCATCGACGGCGCATCCTGCAGGCCGAGATGCGCGCGGGTGAGCACCACCAGCGGCACCGCCCAGCCCCAGCGCTCCGCGGCGACCCATTCGACGTCGTTCTCCTCGACCCAGGCCCGCAGCGGCTCGACGTCGGCCCGCTGCTGGGCGAGCGTCAGCCCGGGGGACGTGACGGTGCCTGCGACGTGCAGCACCGCGCCCGCCGCGACGATCATCGCGACCAGGGCCGCCGCGACGGTCCCGCCGAGCCGCCACGCGCGTCGCTCGGGAAGCCGCGCGACCGACCAGACCGCGACGGCGGCGAGGACCGGGAAGAAGGCGAGGACCCCCGGCGCGGGATGCCGGACCCACAGCGGCAGACGCGACGCGGTCGCCCACCAGGTCACGAAGGCGAGGGCGCCGACGACGGCGGCGAGTGCGTAGGCGATGACCACACGTTCCTCTTCCGTCGCGGTGCGCCAGCGACGGGCGACGCCGAGCGTCACCAGTGCGAGGGTGAGGACAGCGCCGAGGAGCGCGACGACGGGCGGCAGCGACCAGGAGTCGGCGAGCGTGCCGAGCTTCTGCAGCACGGTCGTCGCGGCGTCGGCCTGGCCGCCGCTGCGCACGAAGCGGACGAACGCGCGCAGGTGCTCCACGAATCCGACCGGGCCGAGAGCGAGGAGCGCCCCCAGCTCGAACAGGGCCGTCGGCACCGCCGAGAGGAGGAGCGGCAGCCAGGCGCGGCGCAGGGCGTCGCGGACGCGTGCCCATCCGTGGCCATCGGCGAGGACCCACAGCGCGACGGCGTAGGCAGGGAGGGCGAGCGCGGCGATGAGCTTGGCCTGCACTGCGAGACCGACGAGAAGCCCCGCGAGCCAGGCCCGTCGCGGGAGCACGGCGAGAGCCCAGACCAGGAGCGCCGCGGCGGGGATCTCGCCCAGCAGGTCGGCGGGCCCCTGGATGGGGGAGACGCCGGCGCCCGCGGTGAACGCCAGGGGGACCGCGACGGCGAGAAGTGCCGCCCACCGCCCGCCGATACGACGGCCGAGGACCGCGAGTCCCGCGAGGAGCAGCAGCCAGAAGGCGAGCGGCACGAGTCGGGCCGCCAGCACCGGGTCCATGCCGGTCGCCAGGAGCGCCGCGACTGGGAGGAGCACGACGGGGCCTGTGGAGATGCGGGGGTCGAACGGCGTGATCGTCGAGCCGGACAGGGCGCCGTCACTGGCGTATCCGAGCCCGGCGAGGAGGTTGCGGGGCACGGTCAGATTGAACGCCTCGTCCTCCCAGAAACGGGACACCGTGAGGCTGTGCCAGGCGAGGACGACGTGGCCGATCACGAGGGCGGCGGCCGCCACCCAGAAGAGGGCCGTGCGCAGCCGGCTCATCGGCGCACGGGCTCCGGACGACGGACGGCGCGGAGCGGAGCGGACGGACGCAGCGAGAGGAGCCAGGCCTCGCTGAGGGCGGAGCGCACGAAGACGCGCAGGCGCTTCGGTGGCAGGCGGAGCCCGCCGCCACGGCCCCACATGGTGCCGGTGCTGGAGGCACCGCGGCGCGGGATGCTGGCGACGCGGACGTAGCGCACGCGGAAACCGCCCCGGGCCTCGGCGAGCGAGAAGTGTACGTGCGGCACCGTCGCGTCCGCGGGCACCGCCTCGACCAGGACTCGCAGAGCCTCGGGACGGTAGGCGCGCAGGGGCGTGTTCACGTCCGGGATGCGGCGACCCGCTGCGACCGCGATGAGGAGGCCGACCGCGCCGGTGAGCGTCTTGCGGTACCAGGGATCGGTGCGTCCGTCTCGCACGCCGTGCACGACGTCGGCCTGCTCGCCGGTGAGCGCACGCAGCAGCCGGGGGAAGTCGGCGCCGTGGAACTGGCCGTCGCCGTCGACGTGCACGAGCGCGTCCGGGTCTGCGGCGAGACCGGCGCGGTAGGCCGCGAGGGCGGTCGGACCGTGGCCGCGGTTGGTCGGCTGCACCACGACGGTGGCGTCGGTAACGTCGTCGAACTGGACGGCCGTGGCGTCCGTCGAGCGGTCGTCGGCGATGTGGAACGAGACCTCGTCGGCCAGAGGCTCGACCGCGGACCGGATCTCGTCGATGAAGCCCCGGATGCCCTCCACCTCGTTGTAGGCGGGCATGACGATGGCGAGGTGGCGGAGAGTCACGGAGTCCTTGCGGTGGCGGGCTGCAGAGGTGTCAGCCAGTAGCCTAGTTGAGCCATGAATCCTCCCTCCCGACTGCGTCGCCTCGCCGGCGTGGGCAGCCGCTTCCTCGTGGTCGGGGCGCTGAGCACCCTGATCGAGGTCGGCGTCTTCAACCTCCTCGTCTACGCCTGGGGGTGGGACGTCGTCGCCGCGAAGATCGTGGCCTCGCTCGTCGCGCTCATCAACGCGTACATCGGCAACCGCGAGTGGACCTTCCGCCACCGCGATCGCCGGGGACGGGCCGCGGAGGTCGCCCTGTTCCTCGCGACCAACGCCGTGTGCACCGCGCTCGGGGCCGCGCTCGTGTGGGTCGGCGTCGAAGCGGTCGGCGGCATCCTCGGCCGCACGCCCGGAGCCGTGGCGGTCAACCTCGTGAACCTCGTCAGCATCGTCATCGTCGTGCTGCTGCGCTTCGTGCTCTACCATTCGATCGTCTTCCGGGTCGCGTCGCCGAAGGCCTGAGCGGCCGACGGGGTCGGCGTCAGGCACGGGCGGTGGTGCGCTTCTTCGGGGCGCTCTTCCTGCCCCACCCGCGTCCGAACTTCGCGGTGACCCTGGTGGAGGGGCTGCCGTCGAGCTCGTGGGTCGAGCCGTAGGTGTACGCCCCGTAGCCGTAGCTGTCCGGTCCCTTCGTCGGCAGCATGGTGACCACGACGCCCAGCATCTGCACGCCGGCGTTCTCGAGAGCGCGGACGGCGCCCGAGAGCTCCTGCTTCTTGGTCTTCCCCGAGGCGGCGGCGAGGATGACACCGCGCGTCTTGGTCCCGAGGACCGCCGCGTCGGTCACCAGGAGCAGCGGCGGGGCGTCGATCAGGACATAGTCGAAGTACTCGCCCAGCGCCTGGAGCACGTCGTCCATCGCCGACGAACCGAGCAGCTCACTGGGGTTCGGCGGGACCTGTCCGCTGGGGAGGACGTAGAGGTCGTTGCGACCCCACTTCTGGAGGGCGTCCGCCACGTCCATCCGGCCGATCAGCACATCGGTGAGACCGGCGCCACCCTCGAGGCCCATGTAGTCGGCGACGCGGGGAAGACGCAGGTCGCCGTCCAGGAGCGCGACGCGCGCCCCGGTCTCCGCGAGGGCGATCGCCAGGTTCGCGGTCGTGGTCGACTTGCCTTCGCCGGGGCCGGCGCTGGAGACCACGAAGATGCGGGGACCGCTGTCGAGGTTCAGGAACTGCAGGTTCGTCCGCAGGCTGCGGAAGGACTCGGCGCGGGGGCTGTGCGGGTCGGCGTGGACGATCAGCGGCCGCTTCGGCGCCTCGGGGTCGAAGGCGATGCCCCCGAGCACCGGGCGGTCGGTGAGCGCCTCGATGTCGTGCAGGGTGTGGATGCGGTTGTCCAGCACGGTGCGCAGCATGGCGATGCCGACGCCCAGCGCGAGGCCGATGACGCCGCCGAGCAGAATGAGCATGCGCGTGTTCGGGCTCACGGGGGAGGTGGGGACCGCGGCCGGCTCGGTCACGGTGATCTGCACGGGGCTCACCGCGCCCTCGGCGGCCGGCTGCTCCAGCGTGTTCTGCACCGCATTCTGGAAGCTCGCCGCCACGGCGTCGGCGATCTCCGCCGCTCTGGCCGCGTTCCCGTCGGCGACGCTGACGTCGATGAGGACGGTGTTCAGCGGCGTCGTCGCCGTGACGCGACGGCTCAGGCTCGAGACGGTCTCGTCGAGATCCAGTTCCTCGATGACCGGGTCGAGCACGAGGGCCGTGCCCACCACGTCGACGTAGCTGGTCACCATCTGCCGCGCGAACGTCGTGCCCTGCACGAGGTCGCCGGTCGCGGCGCCCTCCGTGCGCACCGAGACGTACAGCTGCGTCGAGGCGACGTAGGAGGGCTGCTGGAGTGCTGCGTACCCGGCACCGCCCACGACGCCGAGGACGAGCAGGATCAGGATCATGATCCAGTTGCGGTGCAGGATGCGCACATAGTCGCGAAGTTCCACGCGGCAGTTCTTTCTGTTGCTGGGCAGCTCCCGGTCGTCGGTGAGCCGCGGAGTCAAATCCCGATGTTCTCACACAACGCGGGCGTCGCGCCGCGCGTCTGCGTCATCGCGGAACACCGGCCTGCGCGGCGGCCTGCGCGGCGGGATCCCGCCGACCGGTCGGGGCCTTCGTGAGGACGGTCCCGAGGACCGTGGCGCCGACCGCTTCGATGCTCTTGGCGGCGGCGGAAATACGCCCGGACGGAGTGCTGCCGGACGCGGCGACGAGGATCGCTCCGGTGGTGACGCGGGCGATGACCGCGGCGTCCGTCACGAGGAGCAGGGGCGGTGCATCGATGACGACCACGTCGAAGGCGGTGGAGGCCGCCTGCACGAGCTCCTCCATCGCCGATGACCCGAGCAGCTCCGCCGGGTTCGGAGGCACGGTGCCGGCTGGCAGCACGAACAGTGCGCTGCGTCCCCACCGCTGGATGACGTCGTTCAGCCGCACGCGGCCGACCAGGACATCACTGAGGCCGACGCCGCCTTCGATCCCGAAGTAATCCGCCACGCGTGGGAGCCGGAGATCCGCATCGATGAGAGCCACGCGATGCCCGGCATCGGCGAAGGCGAGGGCGAGGTTGGCCGCCGTCGTGGACTTGCCCTCTCCCGGGCCGGAGCTCGTGATGACGAAGACGCCGCGGTTCTCGCGGAACAGGAAGTGCACGTTCGTGCGGAGGGCGCGGTAGGCCTCGGCACGCGCGCTCTGGGGCGCCGAGCTGATCGCGAGGGGTCGCTCCTCGGTGCCGGTGTCGAAGGGGATGCGCCCGAGGAGGGGAACGGGCACGGCCGCCTCGACGTCGGCCTGCGTGCGTACGCGCTGATCGAGCAGCGAACGAAGGAGCGCCGCTGCCAGGCCGAGACCGAGCCCCACGACCGCTCCGATCGTCAGCGACAGCGGCATGTTCGGTGCGACGGGTGTCGTGGGCACCTGGGCTGCCTGCAGGGTGACGACGCGGATGGAGAACGGGGTCTCCTGGCCACGGTTCTCGAGGGTGTCGGCCACCACGGCGGTGAAGCTCTCCGCGATGCCGTTCGCGATCCGAGCCGCCTGGCCGGGGTTCGTGTCACCGACCTGGACGGTCACGATCGAGCTGTTCAGCTCCGAGGAGACCGCGGTGGCGGCGGCGATGTCCGAGGGCGACGCCGACAGGCCGAGGTCCTCGATCACGCGGTCGAGCACGAGTGAGCTCGTGACGACGTCACGGTAGGTCTGGATGATCTGTGTGGCGTAGCCGGTGGCCTGCGCGCGCTCCGTGGGTGAGGCCGTCTCCGACAGCTGCACCGTCACCATCATCTGGGTCGACGCCTCGAAGCGCTGCGGGGTGAGCATCGCCACCACCGCGCCCACCGAGAGCCCGATGAGCAGCCCGGACAGGATGACGACGATCTGCCGTCGGACGATCCGGAGATAGTCCTGGAGCTGCATCGGTCTCCCCGCGTGGTCAGGCCCGATGGGCGGTATGTTCTCTTGAGACTACCGATTCCCTGAAGGCGGCATGACGGCTCTCGACGAACTCTTCCCGGACGGTCCGCGCGCGGACCGTGAGAGGTCCGCCGTGCGCGAGGCGGCGTCCGGTGCACGGTTGCGCGAGCTCGTCGGGGATCCGCGCTCCCGTGCGCCCCGCGCCGCCGGCGTGACGGACACGCGGGAGCTCGCGCGCCGGGCGGAGGCCGCGGCCCGCAGTGCGGTGCCCTTCGCTGCCGCCCCCACGGTTCCCCGGGAGGCCCCGCGCCGCCGTCGGCGACTCGATCCGCTCTCGGTATCCGCCGCCGCGCTCGCCGTCGTCGCGGTCATCGGCGCGGTCACGGTCGGGGGGATCCAGGCCGCCACGGCCAGCCCGGCAGCCAGCGCGCTCGAATCCCTCCGTGCCGACGAGGCGAGCATCCAGAACACGCATCAGGCGCTCACGGCGACGCGGGACGGCATCGTCGCCGACATCGGAACCCAGACCGCGGAAGCGACGGCGCTGCGCGCTGCTCTGCTCGACACCGCCACCGTCCCCGACCCGCTCTCTTCGGAGGGCGCCGTGGTCGACGTGACCGACCCCGCGCTCCGGCAGGCCGCGGTCGCGGCGCTCGACACGTACCTCGCCGGTCTCGCCGCCATCGAGGTCCCCGAGGCTCCGGCAGAGTACCGGCGCGGAGAGGTCGACGAGGATTCCCTGGTCGAGGTCGGGGGCGCCATCGACGCGGCCCAGGAACGCCTGGAGGTGCTCGATGGCGAGACGGCCGAGATGCGAACGGTCCGAGGGACGCTCGACGCGCTCCGGCCCGCGGCTGCTCCGGATCTCACGGCCTTCGCCGACTCGTTCGTCCGCTCCGCCGAATCCGCGACGGAGGAGCGACCGGGGGCCGGGGAGCCGTTCCGCGTGGCCGTGACCCAGACGGCCGCAGCCGCGGCCGCCGCCGACCCGTGGACCGCGGATGCGCAGACGGCCTACGCGGCCTACCGCGATGCCTTCGGCGCGCTCGTCGACGACCAGCTGCGCGCCGAGCGCGAGGAGGCCGACCGTCGCGCGGCGGAACAGCAGCCGAGCTTCCCGCAGAATCCGCAGAACGGCGGCACCACTCCGCCCGACCCGATCGAGTCTCCCGCCCCTACGGACCCGGACACGCAGGAGGGCGAAGGCACGCCCTAACGCACGGACCTTCTCGTTTCCTGTGAGAGCATGGCACACAGGTGGAGAAAAATGCGGGGGAGCAGACTGTCGTGAGCGGCGCACAGAGGATCGGCGATGAGGCCGAAGAGCCCGGGCTGTCGCCGCAGGCATCGGTGAAGCAACGGCGCCGTCGCGGGTTCGCCGCACTGGTCGACGGGGCGTGCTGGAGCTTCGGGGTGGTCCTCGCCGTGGCGCTCCGGTTCGAGTTCCAGATGGATGCGCGGGGGTGGATCGCGACCACCGTCCTCGCGGTCGTCGCCGGCGCGATCCAGATCATCGTCGGCTTCGCCACCGCGCTGTACCGCGGCCGGTTCACCTACGGGTCCTTCGACGAGGTCCGCACGCTGGCGTTCATCGTCGTCGCCGAAGCGCTCGCGCTGTCGCTCGTCGTCATCCCGCTCGGCCCGGTGATCGGCATCCCCCGAGCGACACTGATCCTCGCCTTCCCCTTCGTCCTGCTGCTCATGTTCGGCGTGCGGTATGTGGCCCGTCTCCTCATCGAGCGTTCGCGTAAGCCCGGGGTGGACGCGGAGCCTGCGCTCATCATCGGCGCCGGATTCGTCGCCGACAAGCTCCTCGCGAACATGACCACGGACCCGTTGTCGCCGATCCGGCCCGTCGGGCTCCTCGAAGACGACCCGGACAAGCGGAACCTGCGCCTGCGCGGGGTGGCGGTGATCGGCACCACGCGGGACATCGCCGCCGCGCGTGCCCGCACCGGGGCCACTCTCGCGGTGATCGCCATCGCCCGCGCCGACAGCACCCTGCTGCGCACGCTCACCGATCGCGCCGAGGCGGCGGGGCTGCGCGTGGCGGTGACCCCCAGCATCGAGATGATGACCTCGGGGACGCGGGAGCTCACCGACGTCCGCGACATCAGCATCGAGGACCTCATCGGCCGTCACCCCGTGGACACCAACGTCGAGCTCATCGCCGGCTACATCACGGGTCGTCGCGTGCTCGTGACCGGCGCCGGCGGCTCGATCGGCGCCGAGCTCTGCCGACAGCTGGCGAAGTTCGGCCCCCGCGAGCTCATCATGCTCGATCGCGACGAGACGGGGCTGCAGTTCGCGCAGCTCGGCACCGCCGGTCACGGGCTGCTCGACACGCCGGACGTCGTGCTCGCCGACATCAGGGAGACGGCGACGCTCGACCGGATCTTCGACGAGCGCCGCCCGGAGGTCGTCTTCCACGCCGCCGCGCTCAAGCACCTGCCGATGCTCGAGCAGTACCCCGACGAAGCCTGGAAGACGAACGTCATCGGCACGCTCAACGTGATCAACGCCTCCCGGCGCGCGGGCGTGTCGACCTTCGTCAACATCTCGACGGACAAGGCCGCCAACCCCACCAGCGTTCTCGGACACTCCAAGCGCGTCGCGGAGAAGCTCACCGCCTGGGCGGGCGAGGACACCGGCATGCGGTACCTCTCCGTGCGCTTCGGCAACGTGATCGGCAGCCGCGGATCGATGCTTCCCACGTTCCAGCGACTGATCGCGGAGGGGCGGCCCCTCACCGTCACGCACCCGCAGGCGACGCGATACTTCATGACCATCCCCGAGGCCTGCCAGCTCGTCGTGCAGGCGGGCGGCATCGGACGCGCGGGGGAGGTGCTCATCCTCGACATGGGCGAGCCCGTGTCGATCCTCGAGGTCGCGAAGCGGATGATCGCCATGTCCGGCAAGGACATCGAGATCGTCTTCACGGGCCTGCGCAACGGCGAGAAGCTGCACGAGGAGCTCGTCGGATCCCGCGAGAGCCTGGAGCGTCCGTTCCATCCCAAGGTCTCCCACACGCGTGCCGACACGATCACGCCCGACCGCCTCGACAAGGAAGGCTGGATGCGCCGGATGTTCGCGACCCCCCGCGAGAACGACACGGTCACGATCACCCCGGTGAAGATGGGTCAGGTGGCGGAGCGATGAGCACCCGCATCTTCATGTCCTCTCCGGATGTCGGCACCGCGGAGGAGGAGGCCGTCGTCGCGGCGATGCGCTCCGGGTGGATCGCACCCCTCGGGCCGGACGTCGACGCGTTCGAGCGGGAGCTGGCGGACCGCGTCGGCGTCGCGCACGGTGTCGCGTTGAGCTCCGGCACGGCAGGTCTGCATCTGGGTCTGCTCACGCTCGGGGTGAAGCCGGGAGACGTGGTCCTGACGTCGTCGATGACGTTCGCGGCCACCGCGAACGCCATCACGTACACCGGCGCGGAGCCCTACTTCATCGACGCCGATCTCCGGACCGGCAACATGGACCCGGCACTGCTGCGGGAAGCGCTGATCGAACTCCGCGACGCCGGCGAGAGCGCAGCCGCCATCGTCCCCGTCGACCTGCTCGGAAAGGCCGTCGACTACACCGCGATCCTGGCGATCGCGGACGAGTTCGGTGTGCCGGTGCTGGCGGATGCTGCCGAGTCGCTCGGCGCCGTGCACGCCGGGCGCCCTGCCGGAAGCTTCGGGCGGGCGTCGGTGGTGTCGTTCAACGGCAACAAGATCATGACCACGTCCGGAGGCGGCATGCTGCTGACGGACGACGAGGCCTTCGCCCGGCACGTGCGCTACCTCGCGACGCAGGCACGGCAGCCGGTGGTCCACTACGAGCACACCGACATCGGCTTCAATTACCGGATGAGCAATCTCCTGGCGGCGCTGGGACGCGCGCAGCTCGTCCGTCTCGATGCGATGATCGCGCGACGCCGGGAGATGCGTGAACTCTACAAGCGGCTGTTCGCCGAGATCGACGGCGTCGAGGTGTTCGGCGCGGAAGGCGACGAGGACGACAACGTCTGGCTGACCTCGATCCTCGTCGACTCCGCGGTGACCGGGTGGGAGCCGTCCGCCATGGCCGCCGCGCTCGCGGAGGACGACATCGAGAGCCGCCCGCTGTGGAAGCCGATGCACGCGCAGCCCGTCTTCGCGACCGCCCGTCGACGGATCTCCGGCGCCTCCGACTCCCTGTTCGCGCGCGGGCTGACGCTGCCGAGCGGCTCCGCGCTCACCGACGACCAGCGCGCGCGGGTGACCACCGCGATCCGCGGTTTCCTTGACCGATGAGCGGGGGTTTCCGGGCGTACGACATCGTGAAGCGCGGCCTCGACATCGTCGTCGCGGCCGTCGCCCTGGTCCTGCTGTCCCCCGTCATCGTCGCGACGGCGGTTCTGGTCGCCGTCCGGCTCGGACGGCCGGTGCTGTTCGCGCAGCCCCGCCCCGGCCGACATGGCCGCATCTTCACGCTGTACAAGTTCCGCTCCATGCGAGCGGTGGACCCGGCGCGTGGCTGGGTGAGCGACGCCGACCGGCTCACGCCCTTCGGGGTCCGCCTCCGTGCCACCAGCTTGGACGAGCTGCCCAGCCTATGGAACGTGCTGCGCGGCGACATGAGCATCGTCGGGCCGCGTCCGCTTCTGGTCGAGTACCTCGACCGCTACACGCCGAAGCAGGCACGACGACACGAGGTGCGGCCGGGGATCACCGGGCTCGCCCAGGTCACCGGACGCAATGCGGTGACCTGGGAGCAGCGCTTCGCTCAGGACGTGCGCTACGTGGATCGTCGCAGCGTCGGACTGGATCTGCGCATCGTGATCGCTACGATCGGAGCGGTGGTCGCCCGGGAGGGGATCTCCGCGGAGGGGCATGTGACGATGACGAGGTTCGGTGAGGAGAATGACTGAGCGCATCGTCGTCGTCGGCGCGGGCGGATTCGGCAGGGAGACGCTCGACGTCATCGAGGCGCTGAACGCCGAAGGACGGACTCTCCACGTCGTGGGTGTCATCGATGCCGGGCCGCGCCCGATCGATCTCGATCGACTCGCGGAGCGCGATATCGCCTACCTCGGTACCGAAGAGCAGTGGCTTCCGCACGCATCCGGCAGCGAGTGCTTCGTCGTCGCGATCGGTGCGCCGAGCGTGCGCGAGGCCGTGGCGGGTCGCCTGACCGCGGCCGGCCTGCGCCCGGCCACCCTCATCCATCCGCGCGCCGTCATCGGCTCTCGGGCCCGGATCGGTGATGGCGTGGTCGTCACGTCGGGTGTGCAGGTGTCGACCAACGTGACGGTCGGCGACCACGTGCATCTCAATCCGGCCAGCGTCATCGGGCACGACGCGGTGCTCTCCGACTTCGTGTCGGTGAACCCCGGGGCGATCGTGTCGGGAAACGTCCGCGTCGAGACCGGAGTCCTGCTGGGTGCCGGATCGGTCGTCCTCCAGGGCCTCACCGTGGGCGCGGGTGCGACGGTAGGCGCGGCGGCGTGCGTGACGCGGGATGTCGACGCCGGAACGACCGTGAAAGGGGTGCCTGCTCGATGACGGTTCGGGAATGCACGCGGTGCATCATGAACTCGGACGTGGACCCGGACATCGTCCTCGTGGACGGGGTGTGCAACCACTGCCTCCGATACGACGCGCTGCTGGAGTCCCGTGTGGTCCCCGTCGAGCAGCGCCCGGCGAAGCTGGCGCAGGTCGTGGAGGCGATCTCCCGCGCGGGGAAGGGGCGGGAGTACGACTGCATCATCGGCGTGAGCGGGGGAGTGGACAGCTCCTACGTGGCGCTCCAGGTGAAGCGGATGGGCCTCCGTCCGCTCGCCGTCCATGTCGACAACGGATGGAACTCCGCCCTCGCCGTCCTCAACATCGAACGGCTCCTGCGCACCCTCGACATCGACCTCCACACGGAAGTCCTGCGTCTCGACGAGTTCTACGACCTGCAGCGGTCGTACCTGTTCGCATCGACGCCGGACGCCGACATCCCGAGCGACCATGCCATCCAGGCCACGCTCTGGAGGGTCGCGCGTGAGCACGGTGTGAGGTTCATCATCTCCGGGATGAACTTCGCCACGGAGTCGATCAGCGTTCCCTCCTGGTCGTACGGTCATTCGGACTGGCGGTACCTCGAGGACGTGCACCGCCGATTCGGCCGAGTGCCGTTGCGCACCTATCCGCACTTCGGGTTCGTGACGCTCGCCTGGACGACGTTCGTCCGGCGCGTGCGGATCGTCTCCATCCTCAACTACCTCGAATACGACAAGTCCAAGGCGATGGAAGAGCTCGTCGCGGAGCTCGGCTGGGTTCCGTACGAGGGGAAGCACTACGAATCCATCTTCACCCGCTGGGTGCAGGGCTTCTATCTCCCGAAGAAGTTCGGCATCGACAAGCGTCGCGGCCATTACTCCGATCTGATCAACTCGGCGCAGATCTCGCGCGAGGAGGCGCTGGCGGCGGTGGCGGAGAGCGACTACAGCGAGCATCTCCGCGCCGAGGACGAACTCCTGCTGCTGAAGAAGCTCTCGCTGACCCCAGCGCAACTCGCCGACATCGTCGAGCGACCCGCGTCGAGCTACCGCGCCTACCGGAACTCCTACGGCTTAGTGCAGTTCCTTCGCGGCATGGTCAATCGGCTGAGAAAGCTGGGGCTCTACCCGCGATGACCGAGAGCATGAACGTCCACGTCTATCCCGCACCGATCGTCAACGAGAGCCGCATCTTCCGGGAGACGAAGGCGGTCGCGGAGGCCGGCCTGTTCGAGCGGATCGTGGTGACCGGTCAGAGAGCCGCCGGCCTCCCCGACGTCGAGAGACTCGACGAGGTCCGATCGATCGACCGCGTCGGCTCCGTCGCAGACGAGAGGCCGCGGTCGATCGTCGGACGCATCCGGGAACAGATCTCCTGGTCGGTGGCGACGTACCGCCGGTGGCGATCGCGTCCCGTGCGCGTCGTCAACGCCCATTCGGTGGCGGTGCTGCCTGTGTGTCATGCGATCGCACGCCGCCATCGCGCCGCTTTGATCTACGACACCCATGAGCTCGAGACCGAGACGTCGACGTCCCACGGCATCCAGGGGAAGATCTTCCGGATGATCGAAAGGCACTACGTACGTCGTTGCGACGCGGTGTTCGTCGTCAACGAGTCGATCGCGGACTGGTATCGGGCGGCATACCCCGGAGCGCGTGTGACCAGCGTGCGCAACGCACCCAACCGTGGCCGCGATCCGGAGGACGTCGATCTGCGGAGGAAGTTCGACATCCCCGCCGGCGCCCGCGTCTATGTGCACGTGGGGAATATCGTCGCCCATCGCCGTGTACCGGAGATCCTGGAAGCGTTCCGCGGGCGAGAATCCGCTGGGGATCACATCGTCTTCATCGGGTCCGGGGTGCTGGAGAGCCTGGTGCGGGCTGCCGCGGAAAAGCACGCGAACATCCATCTCCTCGGATCCGTCCCTGCGGACGAGGTCGTCGACACCGTCGCGGGTGGGGATGTCGGCTTCTGCCTGATCGAGGCGACCTGCCTGTCTTATGCGTTGTCGCTGCCGAACAAGGCACTGGAGTATTCGATGGCGGGCATCCCCTTCTTCTCCACGGACCTCGTCGAGGTCGACCGCCTTCTCGGAGCCGAGGCGGCAGCCTGGAAGATCGACGGCGATGAGGCTTCGATCGTCCGTGCCCTGTCATCGCTCACCGACGACGACATCGCGGCCGGACGCCGTGCGATCGCCGCTGTCGAGCTGCCGGACTGGCAGACGGAATCGGCGAGCATGCTCGATGAGTACCGACGAGTGCGGGGCACGGCATGAAGACCGTCTGGATCGTCAACCACTATGCGACGGACCCGCAGGAGACCGCATCCGGGTCTCGTCACTTCTCGCTCGCGCGGGGGCTCGTGCAGCGCGGTTGGACCGTGGTTCTGCTCGCCGCAAGCACCGAGCACCCCTCCGGTCGGCGTAGAGCCGGGATCTCGGCAGCGCGAGCGAGCGATCGAGTACGCGACGGTGTCCGGTTCCGATTCCTGCGCACGCCCCAGTACGACGGAGGGCTGGAGCGACTTCGAAACATGGCCGCCTTCACTGCGGCTCTCCTGCGTCGGTCGAACGTGGCAGACCTCCCTCGCCCCGATGTGGTGATCGGGAGCACCGTGCACCCGCTCGCGGCATGGTCGGCTTCGGTTCTGGCCCGCCGCGCCGGAGTTCCGTTCGTCTTCGAGATCCGCGACCTCTGGCCGCAGACTCTCATCGATATGGGAAAGCTCTCGCCTCGGAGTCCCCTGTCCTGGATGCTGCGCCGGCTGGAGCGCGCGCTGTGCGACCGTGCCGACGCCGTCATCACGCTGCTTCCGTTCGCATCCGAGTACCTGGTCGCCCAGGGCGTGCCGGAGGAGAAGGTGGTGTGGATCTCCAACGGCACGGACGCCGACGATTTCGACGGTGCGCCGCCGCCCGGGGGAGACGAGTTCGTCTTCATGTACCTCGGGTCCGTCGGGCGGGCGAACGGCCTGAGCGCCATCGTGGAGGGTTTCCTCTCCGCCGCCGCCGCTGAGCCCAGCCTGCGGCTCGAGATCATCGGAACCGGCGCAGAACTCCCGGCGATCAGGCAGCGCGCGGCGGAATCCGCCCACGGCCACCGGATCATGTTCGAGCCGCCGGTGCCCAAGGACCGGGTTCCCGTCCTGGTCGGTCGGGCCGACGCGATGGTCATCAACATCCTCGATCTCGATGTCTACCGATTCGGGGTGAGCATGAACAAGATCTTCGACTACGCCGCTGCCGCTCGCCCCATCCTCGTGGCGAGCAGTGCGCGGAACAACGTGGTCGCCGAGGCCGATGCCGGGATCGTCGTCCCCGCTGACGACGCGGAGGCACTCGGAGCAGCGATGGTCCGGATGGCATCCCCGGACACCGCCGATGACCGGGCACGGTGGGCGGCGAATGCGCGCGCTCACGTCATCGCCCACTACGACTATCGCGCACTGGCCGAGCAGCTGGACGGTGTGCTCGATCGATGCGTCACGCTCACGCGCAAGGGAGGCGAGCACAGATGATCACGATCGTCGATTACGGGGTGGGGAACATCGGATCCCTCGTCAACATGTTCCGCCGGATCGGGCAGGAGACCCAGCTCACGGCGGACCCTGAGCAGATCGTGGGCGCGGAACGCCTGCTGCTTCCGGGGGTCGGGGCCTTCGACGCCGCGACCGCGAAGCTCCGCGAAGGAGGGTTCGACGCGGCGATCCTCGAGTTCGCACGCACCGGGCGGCCACTTCTCGGAATCTGCCTCGGGATGCAGCTCCTGCTCGATTCGAGCGAAGAAGGCACGTCCTCCGGCCTGGGACTCATCCCCGGCGGCAGCGTGCGCTTCGACGACTCCCGGGGGACCCGCGTGCCGCACATGGGCTGGAACCAGTTGGCCGTGCAGAAACCGGCGGCGATCGTCGACGGACTCCCGGAGAATCATCGCTTCTATTTCGTGCACAGCTATCGCGTCGTCGTCTCGGACGCGCGCGATGAGCTGGCACGGAGCGAGTACGGAGGGGAGTTCACCTCGATGGTGCAGCGCGAGAACGTCACCGGTGCCCAGTTCCACCCGGAGAAGAGCCACGCTTTCGGGATGCAGATGCTCGATCAGTGGGCACGGTCGTGATCGCCCCGCGGGTGATCCCCGTCCTCCAGATCGATGACGGAGGCTGGCTGGTCAAGACCCGGCAGTATCAGAGTCCGCGCTACCTCGGCGATCCGATCAATGCCGTGAAGATCTTCAACGAGAAACAGGTCGACGAGCTCGTGGTCGTCGACATCGCCGCCAGCCGCTCGCATCGTGATCCGGCGTACGAGGTTCTCGCCGACATCGCATCCGAGGCTTTCATGCCGGTGGCGTACGGCGGCGGGTTGAACTCGGTCGCTCAAGCCCGACGTGTGGTCAACCTCGGCATCGAGAAGGTGATCGTCAACTCCGCCCTCTTCACCGCGCCGGAAGCGGTGGAGGCGATGGCGGCGGCTCTCGGGTCGCAGAGCGTGGTCGCCAGCATCGACGTGCGCCGTGGGGCGGGCGGCGAGCTCGTCACGACCAGCGCATCCGGCACACGCCGGGAGCCGGAGAAGGCCGACGCTCTGGCTGTGCGTGCCGTCTCGATGGGCGTCGGGGAGATCCTCGTCTCGTCGACGGACCGGGAGGGTATGCGTGGCGGATACGACCTGGAGGCGATCCGCGCCATCGCGTCCGCCGTGAGAGTCCCGGTGATCGCTCTCGGAGGAGCCGATGATATCGACGACTTCGGCGCCGCCCTGCGATCGGGCGCCAGTGCTGTCGCGGCGGGCAGCCAGTTCGTCTTCTACGGTCGTCGCGAGGCCGTGCTGATCACTTACCCGGACCCGAGCGTCGTGTCTTCACTGGTCGGCATCCGTGCGAGCTAGGGCAACGGTGATGCGGCCGATAGGCTCTCGGATATGCGGGGGCATGCGAAGACGTCACGCGATCCCGGTTTCGGCGTGCGCACCTGCTGGATCGCCGCGCATCTCGAACGCACGGGTGAGGACGAGTGATGCGCGCTGAGAAGATACGCCGTCCCGGCGGAACCTTCGGAGCCGTGGTTCTGGCGGTTTTCGTTCACTCCGGCTCGCTGAAGTCGAACCCGCTTCTCGCCTGGGTGCCAATCGACCTTACGGTTCTCCTCGGCGCTCTCCTGGCCGTCCTCATCTTCGTGGAGATCATACGGACGGGATACATTCCACGAGCGATCTGGGTCCCGCTCACGATCGCGGCCACCATGCTTCTCGGCCTCGCCCGGATTCAGACGTC
This sequence comes from Microbacterium meiriae, assembly GCF_040686935.1. Classification (NCBI taxonomy): domain Bacteria; kingdom Bacillati; phylum Actinomycetota; class Actinomycetes; order Micrococcales; family Microbacteriaceae; genus Microbacterium; species Microbacterium meiriae. The sequence goes on along the minus strand of NZ_JBFBMF010000001.1, from coordinate 400,269 downwards.
GTATGGCGCCGATAAGGCGGCGTCGTTCTTCACGATAACGATGCTGGCGCTCATAGCAGCGGTCATCCTCCTGCAGGAAGACGGTCAGCGCCGCGCCTTCCTCGGAGCGCTCGCGGGTCTGGGAGTCGTCGTCGCCCTGCTCGTCACGGTCTTCCCGGAGCGTACCGCGGAGTGGAGCGAGGTCGTCACGCTGGCCGGCACCAACACGATCTCGACGTCGCAGATGATCGTCGCCGGTGCGGTCATCCTGGGCATGTACGCCGTCGTCGGGCGCAATTCGACGTATCGTCGCGTCATCGCCGCGTTCAGCGCAGGAGTGATGCTTTTCATCGCTCTCGGCACGGGCTCACGGGGCCCGATCGTCGCGGTGGCGATAAGCATCGCGATCGCTCTGCTCCTCGCGCCGGTCTTCAGTCGGCGCCGAGTCCGGTCGGTGATCGCTATCTGCGTGGTGGGCGGCGTCGGGCTGTTCATCGCCCTACAGCAGGGCGGGGAAGGGCTCTCGCGCGTTCTCGGATTCCTCGCCGGCGAACAGGACACGTCTACGGCCGCACGGACTGTGCTTTGGTCGACAGCCTTGAACCACATTTCGCAGCTTCCGTTCGGTGGGGGCTGGGGGTACTTCGGCACCATCCCCGAACTCGCGATCAATGCTGTCAACGGAGGTCAGGCCTATCCCCACAGCGTGCCCCTCGAGATAGCGCTGGAAGCCGGGTGGCTGACCGGTCTGTTTTTCGTCATCCTCGTCTTCGCGAGTTTTGTGCGACTCGTCCGGCGGGCGCAGGATCCCACTTCGGTGATGTTCCTCGTGCTCCTGGTCTTCACGATCACCAACGCGCTGCTTTCGGGAGACATCAATGACAACCGACTGATGTGGGTGCTCATCGCGTCCGCATGGGTGATGCCTATACGCACCGCAGTCAACGGAGGAGACGCCATGAGCGGCAGCGACGCCAAGCCGATGGCGACGGCACAGAAAGCGGGAGGCTAGGAGTCGCTCCGTCCCCCGTCGGCAGACCCGTCTCGAGGCCCATCTCGTCGCTGCTACGGCCGGCCGCCGCGGATCACGCCGGGGTCGTCGGAAGGTCACCTCGTCTGCGGTAAATGAGCCGTCGGCCGATGACCACACTCGTCGTGGGTTCGACCTCCGTGAAACCCGCGCGCTGGATGCCCTTCTGGGAAGCGGTGTTGTCCACCGAGGTGTCTACCGTCACTCGTGTGGCGCCGTGCTCTCGTGCCCAGGCGGTCGTCTCGTGCAGCATCTGCGCGTAGAGACCGCGACCGCGCTGCTCCGGTGCCACGTAGCAGTAGTGGACCAGGCTTTCACCCGCCGCGACCTTCGCGTAGGTGTTCACGACCTGCGGATCATCGGCTGGGGGCGTGACCCAGGCGTGCCCCGCGACTATCCCGTCGACCATCGCGAAGACGCCGAAACGACCGGAATCGAGGAAGCGACGGAAGGCAGCGGCAACCGAAGCGTTTCTGAGGCGCTCAACCTGGCTGACGTTGTCGAACGTGATCGGACGCAGTTCCGCTGTGCGAGCAGGGGGGTGCACGTCATCGGGCCAGACATAGTTGCGGTTGCGGTAGATCTTCAGCAGGCGACTCATACGGTTCCCCCTCGAGACACGATCCGGAGCCCGTAGACCCAGGTGACGATGTAATTGAGCACCTGCGCTGCGTAGAGCGCCCAGACAGCTTCCACGACGCCGGCACCCGTCGCAGCGACGATCGCCGCAGCGACGACGATGAAAGCTATTCGTGAGCCGTCGATGGCGAGCGATGCGACGGACTGATGGACCGCGTAGACGGCGCTCAGCGGCGAGACGATGAGCCCGACGCTCGCGGATACGGCCATTGCTTGCGCAAGCAGCCCGCTCTGCTGCCAGCCTGGCCCGAGTAGCCAGGGCAGAAGCCACGGGGATGCGAAAAGGATCGCCAGGCACATGGGCGCGGCGACCATGCCGATCCTCAGCGTCGCCTTCAGGTAGAGGCCTCGCGAGCTCCCCGCGCGATTCCGCAGACGGTCCGCGATCTCGGCCCCGAACACTTGCGCGAGTGCTGCTCCGAGCAATGCCGCGGGCAGGAACACGAGCCTCTGGGCCATGCCGAGCTGCCCGGCCTCCGCGGTACCGAACCAGGCGGCCACCATGACCAGAGGAAGCTGGCTCCCGAGTGCGTTCAGGAGAGCAGAAGGGGCGAGGATCACAGGGCTTCGCCAATACCTCCGAAAGAGCGCGCGTTGCGATGCCCCGCCGCGTTCAGCGAGCAGAGGCCTGAGGCCCCGATACAGCGCGCCGAAGCCGAGGAGGCGGCCGAAGAGCGCGCCGCCGAGGAGGCCCGTCGCGCTGGGATTGAGCAGCCCGAGCCCGAGCTGCCCGATGGTGATCCCCACGGACTGGATGGTGGAACGCCATCCCACTAGGCCGTAGCTCTTGGCTCGTAAGGCGGCCTGCACGAGGCTCGTGAACAGCCCCGTCGTCAGAACCAGACCGAAGATCCATAGTGGCGCGAGCGGGATCTGGACCCACGCGTCGGAGAGCATCATCGGCCCGAAGAACAGGGCGGCGAGTCCCGCCAACGCCGATACCGACAGCGTCGAGACCAGGGACAGACCGAGAACCCCGCGAGCGTCGTTCTCCGCTTCCGGCAGCAGGATCGCGGAGTCGAACTTCAGCGCGGCGGCCGGCCCGATCGCGCTGGCGATGGCGAGGATCGCGGAGAACGCTCCGAACGCCTCGGGCGGATACATGCGCGAAAGCACGGGAGTGGCGAGAGCGACGATGAGCTGCCCGAGCAACGTCCCCGACGTGATCGCCACGACGCCTCGAGAAGCTGAACTCAATCGCAGACGCCGGACTCTCACCCGTTCATTGTGTCGCATCGTGCGCCGCCGACAGCCGGGCGACCTCTCCAGTAAGCTCGGCGCGATGGCCATGACGACCTCGGGAGACTTCCACGCAGTCTCGATCACGCAGAGCATTGCGCCGAACAAGCAAGTGGACCTCGGCGCCTCTGACGCTCGCTCCGCCGAATGGCAGGGGATCGATTCAGACATCGAGATGAACGTGCTGGCCGTGTGGGCGGCAGAGGAACCCCACCCGCTGCTGTTCGTGACGCTCGACCTGCTGTACCCCGGACAGAGGATACGCGAGGCGGTCGAGGATGCTGCGCCGAGTGTGCCCGCTGACCGCATCGTGGTCGCGGCAAGTCATACGCACCGGGCCCCCATGACGGACCCTTCGAAGCCCGCCCTGGGCAACCCCGACGAAGAGTACATGCAGTGGGTGACGGGAGTGATCACGGAGACCGTACGGACGGTTCTCCTGTCACCGCGGCAGCCGGTGTCGATATCCGTCGGGGACACTTCAGCGGCGCACAGCATCAACCGCCGTCTGCGGAAGAGGGTCGTCGTCGCCCGGCGTCCACGGCTCAACGACATCGTGAACGCACCGAACCCCGAAGGTCCGACGGACGAACAGCTGACCGCTCTCATCGTGAGGGACGCCGTGGGGAAACCCCTCGCCCTGGTGTGGAATTACAGTTGCCACCCCGTTGGAGGGCCGGTGCGCAACGCCGTCAGCAGTCACTACCCGGGGGTCGTCCGCGAGACCGTTCGCGAGGCCCTGGATGCCCCGGCGCTCCCCGTCCTGTTCTTCCAGGGGTTCTCCGGCGACGTTCGTCCGAACGCGAGCACCAAGGTCCACAGCCTTCGGCGCCGGATGCGCCAGCTCATCTCCGGTCGACTGTTCGAGGATATGACGTGGGCGGACTACGGCGAGTGGTGCCGAGGGCTGTCCTCGGCCCTCCTGCGCGCGCTGGATGAAATGACGACGGTCGGAGCCCCGGCGATCACCGGTCGACGGCTCCTCGTCCCGGTGGACCGTATCGTCAAAGGTCGAGCCGTGGGCGTCATGAGCTTCGGACGGCTGGAGATCGGTGACCTGGTCACGGTCTACACAGCGAGCGGCGAACTGGTCGTCGATTACGCGCTGCGCGCGCGGAGGACGGCCACTTCACGCTTCGTGTTCTGTGTGGGCTGCGTGGACGACGTGGTCGGCTACATTCCCAGCCGCCGCGTGCAGGCCGAGGGCGGGTATGAAGGCGGAGGGTTCGCCCGAGCCTTCGGCCTGGAGGGCCTCCAGGACGACGTCCAGGAGGTCGTCGTCGGCGCGTTCCGCGCTCTCGATGAGACCGGAGACCGCTCGGACGAGACCCGGGTTCGCTCCGAGAGGAACATCTGATCGTGGAGGCCGACGAATGACCCCTGGCTCGCCGTCGCTTGGCGGGGCAGATGTGCTCCTCGCCCCCGGTCTGGTCGAATGGAACGAGCGCCGCTGGGGACTGAGCGCTCGCCGCGTCGAGTACCTCTCCGAAGGTCGATCGCCCGCTCGCCTGCGAGCGGTGCTGTACACGGATGGTCGCGGTCGGATACGTCAGCCCCGCCTCGACCCCTACCTCGCGCTCTCCTTCGAGTCGTCAGCCCCGGAAGGAGGGCCGCAGCGCGAGCGTCAGTGGCTGAGCGCCGCCTCTCAGTTGGCAGCGGACCTCGCCGATGGGCGGCTTCACGGAGCGGGCAATCTGCCGCCTGGACTCGGGGACGCACGACCGTTCGCTTGGGGAGGGCTGACGACCGCTGTCCGTTACACCTATACCGGGCCCCTCCCGCATGACGCGGCGCATGCAGAGGCAGCCGTCCGCAAGCGCATGTCGAAAGCACGTCGCGCCGGTTACACCTTCGAGCCCCGTGCCAATGCCGACGATCTCCAGCGGATGCTCGACAGCACGGGCGCACGCCAGAACTTTTCGTATGGATTGAGTTCGGGTGATGTGGATGCATTGACGCGTCTGCTGGGTCCTGAGGTGTTCAGGTGCCATACCGTGAGAGACCCGCTTGGCGAAGTCGTGAGCGCGGGTGCGCGGTTGGTGCAGGCGGGTGGTGTCGCCCTGGACTGGGTACAGGGTACAGAGCCCCGAGCGCTGAACGATGGTGCCGTGCAGCTCATGTACGCCGGTGTCCTGCAGGACCTGGACGAGATGGGTGCGACGAGCTTCGACTTCGGTGGCGCCAACATCGCGGCGGTGGCGCGGGCGAAGTCGTCCTGGGGCTTCCGACTCACGCCCTACGTGTCGATCTCCCGTCCCTCAGTGAAGCAATTGGCTCTGCAGGTTCCTGCAGTGAGGTCATTGGCGCTTCGGATCAAGAGGTAGTTTTCGCCACAGTGGCGCGCAGCGTTGGCGTGAGTCGCGCAGCCAACCATGGTTGAATCGCCGAGTGACTGATCCCAGCCTTCCGCCTGCGACGCGGCGGGAGCAGCGTGCACTGCGCGCATCTTCCTCCGACGCTCCGACGACCGCTGCAACCGACAACGAGCGGACCCGGCCGCGCCGCCGCCGCGTCTGGCTCTGGGTGGGGGTCGCCGGTATGCTCCTCGTCGCTCTGGCCGTGGCCGGAGTGTGGGCGGGAAGCCGAATCTATTCGCAGGCGATGCAGGCGCGATCGCACCTGCTCGCGGCCATGCCGTACGTCGCAGAGGTGAAGGCGGCGATGCTCGCGTCCGACCCTGAAGCGGCCGCGACGGCTGCGGCGGCGTTCCGGGCGGAGGCAGCGGAAGCGCAGGCGGCCGCGTCCGGCAGGGTCTGGGACTTCTTCGAGTCGATCCCGCTCCCACCGCTCGAGAACCTGCGTGCCGTGAGCACCGTCGCTGATGTGGCGGTGTCACTGGCCGATGATGTGCTCGTTCCGGCGAGTGGCGTGAGCGTCGCCGCTCTTGCTCCGTCGGGCGGCAAGATGGATGTCGCGGCACTTCGATCGCTCTCGGGGCTGCTCGATCAGATCGAGGCGGGGACCGACGCCGCGGACGAGCGCCTGGCAGCGCTCGATCACGGTGCCCTGATGGACGAGGTGCGCTCCGGCGTGCAGCAGGTCGAAACGGCACTCGCCGAGATTCAGACGGTGTCGGCGCCGGCCCGCGATGTCGTCGCCGTGCTGCCGGATGCCCTCGGCGCGTCCGGGCCGCGCAACTATCTCGTCATGTTCCAAGGCAATGCCGAAGTGCGGGCGAGCGGGGGCGGTCCCGGCTCGTTCATCCTCCTCAGCGTCGACGACGGTGCCCTGTCGATCGTCGGAGAGGCGGCGGCCACTGAGTTCGACTTCGCGATCCCGGAGCCCGTCGTGCCCATCGACGCAGAGACGGAAGCGCTGTACTCCGACATCGTCGCGCGGTGGATCGCGAACCTGACGGCGACCCCGGATTTCCCCACGAGCGCCGCGCTCGCCAAGGGGTGGTGGTCGACACTGCACGACGATCGGATCGACGGCGTGATCTCGATCGATCCGATCGGCCTGTCGTACATGCTGAATGCGACCGGACCGATCACGCTACCGACGGGCGACGTGCTGACGAGTGAGAACGCGGCATCCCTGCTCCTCAACGAGGCGTACTTCAAGTACCCGGACGGCGCCGACTCCAACCGGTTCTTCTCCGCCGTCTCGCTCTCCGTCTTCGGCGCCCTGACCGGCGGGAGCGTCGAGCCCGTTCCGATGATGGCCGCGCTGACGCGCGCCGCCGACGAGGGTCGCCTCAAGATCTGGAGCTCCGACGAGGACGAAGCCGCGCTGCTCGGGGAGTCCCCGCTGTCGGGACGACTCCCGTCGACGAACGACACGGAGAGCGCGGTCGGGGTGTTCTTCAACGACACGACGGGTTCGAAGATGGACTACTACGTCGATGCCGCGGTGGCCGTGCAGGCGGACACCTGCGCCGCTGAGGCCCCGCGCTGGACGACGACGGTCACACTCCAGAACCACATCACGGCGGGTGCGGCCGGAGAGCTCCCGCGCTACATCACGGGTCCCTACTTCACGCCGGGGAACATCGGGACGGACTTCGTCGTCTACACACCGGTCGACGCCACGATCGAGGGGTGGACGCTGAACGGCAAACCGTTCGACGCGATCGCACACACGACTCATCTCGGGCGAGACGCGCTGCGGGTGAACGTCGTCCTTCCGCCGGAATCGACAGCCACCCTCGAGGTCACCATGGCGGGCACCGCCGGGAGCACTGCGGCTGACCTCGGGCCGACGACGGTCCGTCACACACCGATGGTGCGGGAGACGCCGGTGAGCATCGACGAGCCGACCTGCGGCTAGGCGGTGCTTCGCGGTCGTCTCAGCGCAGCGCCGCGCGGACGATCCGCTCGACCTCGGTCAGCGCCGGGGTGAGCTGCGCACCCGAGAGCGCGTACGTCTCCCGCGACCGGCGGTACGGATCGATGACGTCGTCGTCCTCCGGCCGTGCGGGGGTGAGGCCGCGCTGATCCCCGACGGCGCGGAGCACGGCGGCGAACCGGTCGCGCAGCGCTCCGTCCCCCCGGGCGGCGTCCTGGACCTCGTCGGTGCTCAGCGTCGATGCGAGCCGTGCGAACTCGCGCAGCGTGAACGTGCGTCGGAGAGCACCCGGCACCATCTTCACGACGGTGGAGCGGTGCTCGCGCGCCATCGTCAGCACGAGGTCGGCGCCTGTGATGTAGGGCTCGACGAGGTAGCGGGCGCGGTGAGCGGCGGCGATCGCCGGATCGGCCCCGCCGAGCGTCGCGAGTTCGAGGGCTTCCTCCGGCATGCCGTGCCCGTCGAGCGCGTGCGTCCCGGCGCTGTGCACGCGGACGCCCAGCGGCTCGAGCCGCTGTCGGAGCAGCACCTCGGCGAGGGGAGAGCGGCAGATGTTCCCGGTGCACACCGTCAGGATGGTCAGCGTCTCGCCGGCGGGGGCGATCGGACTGACGCCGTTCTCGGGGACGGCGGTGGGCGCGGGCCGGTCCTGCTGCTCGCGCCACTCTCTGCGGCTCATGCCGGCCGGCCGGCCGTCGAGGGGAGGGAGGGTCACGAAGCCAGCCTAGGGTCCCTCGGTCCGTCCGGACCGCGTGGCAACAGGGCCAGCAGCAGAGTCGCCACGACGGCTCCGAGGAAGGTGCCGGTGGTATTGGCGATCACATCGCTGAGCGTGGGGAACCGGGACGGCATCAAGCCCTGCACCGACTCGATCACGACGCTCAGCAGACCACCGGCGAGCGTGACCTGCCAGAGTCGAAGCCGTGGCCAGGCGACGGGCAGCAACAGCCCGACAGGGACGAAGAGGGCGACGTTGGCCAGGACCTCCAGCACCACGGCGCTCTGCTGGTAGGGCGCGATGCCGGCTTCCGCGACCCAGCGGGCCATCACGCCCACGAGACCCGTGACCTTGGACGACACGGCCGCGGGCAGCCAGACGGTGAAGCCCACGAACAGCAGGTAGCTGACCAGGGCGACGCGGGCTGCCACCCTGCCGCGCGGGGCACGGGTGGCGAGGGTCGGGGTCATGGCGTCATGCTATCCGCGCCGCCGGAGCAGCCCTCTCAGGATCGCGACCCGAGCTGCTCGATGTACCGCAGCAGCACTCCTTCGCGCAGCGCCCACGGCGACACCTCCAGCTCCTCCACCCCCAGTGCGCTCATCGCAGCATGCAGCGACACCGCGGCCGCCACGATCTGGAACGTCCGGTCGGGCGTGATCCCCGGGAGCTCCTGGCGCGCCGAGGCGGGAAGGCGCGCGAGCCGCGGGATCCACGACCCGAGCGCCTCGCGGGGGAGCAGCATCCGCTCGATACCCGACCAGCCGGGGACGGGATAGCCGACCAATCGTGCGAGCGAACGGATCGCCTTGGAGGACCCCACGACGTGGTCCGGACGGGGGAGGGCATGGAACCGGGGGACGACCGCGTCGAGAGTCGCTGCGGCGTGTGCCCGCAGCCGCTCCACATCGTCCTCACCCGGCGGATCCTGCGGGAGGAACTGCACCGTCATGCGCCCGGCTCCGAGCGGCACGGAGGCGGCGACGTCCGGCACCTCCTCGGCGCCCGCGGCGATCTCCAGGGAGCCGCCGCCGATGTCGAGGAGCAGCAGCTGGCCGGCGGACCACCCGAACCAGCGCCGCACCGCGAGGAAGGTGAGCGCGGCCTCGGTCTCCCCGTCGAGCACCTGGAGCGGCTGACCCAGGACGGCCTCGATGCGCGCGATCACCTCGGCTCCGTTGCGGGCATCGCGCACGGCGCTCGTGGCCGTGGCGAGGAGCGCGTCCACGCGTTCCGCCTCCGCCACCCGGCGCGCCTGCGCGACAGCGGTCTCCAGGGCCTGCACGCCGTCCTCCGCGATCGCCCCGTCCGGTGTGAGGTACCGCATGAGGCGCAGCACGGTCCGGTCGCTCGTGGTCGCGAGCGGTCGTCCGCCCGGGCGTACGTCGGCGGCGAGCATGTGGACGGTGTTGGATCCGATGTCGAGGACTCCCAGGCGCACGGGATGAGGATACTCGCGCGCGGTTACGATGGACGACGTGACCACCGCCGACCCCACAGTGCCGCTGTCGCCGTACCGGGAGATCGGGCGCGCGGAGTGGGCGCGTCTCGCCGCCGGACTCGACCAGCCTCTCACCGAGACCGAGGTCGTGGAGCTGCGGGGGATCGGCGATCGTCTCGACCTCACCGAGGTCCGTGAGGTCTACCTCCCGTTGAGCCGGCTGCTGAGCCTGTACGCGAGCGCGACGAAGCAGCTCGGTGCGGCCACCTCGTCGTTCCTCCAGGAGGACGACACGACCACGCCCTTCGTCGTCGGTGTCGCCGGCTCCGTGGCCGTGGGCAAGTCGACCATCGCCCGGCTCCTCCGCGAGCTGATGAGCCGGTGGCCGGGGACGCCGCGCGTGGAGCTGGTGACGACGGACGGCTTCCTCTACCCGAACGCCGAGCTGGAGCGCCGGGGCCTCATGGACCGCAAGGGCTTCCCGGAGTCGTACGACCGCCGGGCGCTGATCGAGTTCCTCACGGAGGTCAAGAGCGGAGCGCCCGAGGTGCGGGCGCCGTTCTACTCCCACATGCGCTACGACATCGTGCCGGACGCGCACGTCGTGGTGCGCCGCCCGGACGTCGTGATCGTCGAGGGGCTCAACGTCCTGCAGCCTCCGCCCGCGCCGAACGACGTCGCCGTCAGCGACCTCTTCGACTTCTCGATCTTCGTGGACGCCGACACCGCGCACATCGAGAAGTGGTACGTCGACCGGTTCCTCGCGCTGCGGCAGGGGGCCTTCAGCAACCCGTCGTCCTACTTCAACGTGTTCGCGCACCTTACCGACGAGGAGGCGATCACCACCGCACTGGGATATTGGAACGAGATCAACATGCCGAACCTCGTCGAGAACGTCATGCCCACGCGGCACCGCGCGCGGCTGGTTCTGCGCAAGGGCGCGGATCACGACGTGGAGAGCGTGCTGCTGCGTAAGCTCTGAGCCCCTCCGGCGGCGCCCTATTGTTCGGACGACTCGCAAAAATTCCCGCTTACCCTTATCCCCATGTGTGGAATCGTCGGATACGTGGGCCCGCGGCCCAGCCAGGACATCCTTCTCGCCGGCCTCGCCCGGCTCGAGTACCGCGGCTATGACTCCGCGGGCATCGCCGTGATCGACGGCGAGGGAACGCTGGGCATGCGCAAGAAGGCGGGCAAGCTCGCCATGCTGCGCGACTCGCTCGGCGATGCACCCCTCGCCGACGGCACGACCGGCATCGGTCACACCCGGTGGGCCACGCACGGCGGCCCGACCGACGTCAACGCGCACCCGCACCTCGCCGACGACGACAAGCTCGCGGTGATCCACAACGGCATCATCGAGAACTTCGCCGCGCTGCGCGACGAACTCCTCGCCGACGGCGTCGCCTTCCGCAGCGAGACCGACACCGAGGTGGCCGCGGCTCTGCTCGGCCGCGAGTATGCCGGCAACGGGGGCGACCTCGCGCTCGCGTTCCGCGCCGTCGTCAACCGCCTCGAGGGCGCCTTCACGCTCCTCGCGATGCACCAGGACCACCCGGGTCTCGTCGTCGGCGCCCGCCGCAACTCGCCGCTCGTGATCGGCCTGGGCGAGGGGGAGAACTTCCTCGGCTCCGACGTCGCCGCCTTCGTGGAGCACACCCGCAAGGCCCTCGCGATCGGTCAGGACCAGATCGTCTCGATCACCCCCGACGCGGTGACCGTGACCGACTTCGCCGGCACGCCCGTCGCCGCCGAGCCGTTCGACGTCTCGTGGGACGCCGCCGCCGCCGAGAAGGGCGGATGGTCGAGCTTCATGGCCAAGGAGGTCGCGGAGCAGCCGGAAGCCGTCGCGAACACCATCCGCGGCCGCATCCGCGACGGTCAGGTCGTCATCCCGGAGCTGGACGGTCTCGACGACCTGTTCGTCGGCATCAACCGTGTCATCATCACCGCGTGCGGCACCGCGTCCTACGCGGCCCTCGTCGGCAAGTACGCGATCGAGCAGTGGGCGCGCGTGGCGGTCGACGTCGAGCTCGCCCACGAGTTCCGGTACCGCGACCCCGTCATCGGCGCGGACACCCTCGTCGTCTCGATCAGCCAGTCCGGCGAGACCATGGACACCCTGATGGCCGTGAAGTACGCCCGGGAGCGCGGTGCCCGCACGTTGTCGGTCTGCAACACGCAGGGGGCGACCATCCCGCGCGAGTCCGACGCCGTCGTCTACACGCACGCCGGCCCCGAGGTCGCCGTCGCCTCGACCAAGGCGTTCTCCGCCCAGATCACGGCCCTGCTCCTGCTCGGCCTGCACATGGGACGCGTCCGCGGCGTCGTGGCCGACGCCTCGACCGATGTCGAGGAGCTCGCCGCGCTGCCGGAGAAGGTCGCGAAGGTGCTGGAGAGCGAGCACGAGCACGTGACCCAGCTCGCGGGCTGGATGGCCGACACCCGGTCGGTGCTCTTCCTCGGTCGCCACGTGGGCTACCCGATCGCGCTCGAGGGTGCGCTCAAGCTCAAGGAGATCTCCTACATCCATGCGGAGGGCTTCGCCGCCGGCGAGCTCAAGCACGGTCCGATCGCGCTGATCGAGCCGGGCCAGCCCGTGTTCGTGCTCGTGCCGTCGCCGCGGCACTCGGCACTCGTGCACTCCAAGGTCGTCTCCAACATCCAGGAGATCCGCGCCCGCGGTGCCCGCGTGATCGTGGTGGCGGAGGAGGGCGACGCCGCCGTGCTGCCCTTCGCCGACGAGGTCATCCACATCCCGCTCGCCGGCCCGATGTTCGAGCCGCTACTGGCCGTCGTCCCTCTGCAGATCTTCGCGATGGCGCTGGCGACCGCGAAGGGCCTCGACGTGGACCAGCCGCGCAACCTCGCGAAGTCCGTCACGGTGGAGTGACCGCCGACCCACCCTGTTCTGTTCGCCCCACCCCTCTGCGTGCGCACGCAGAGGGGTGGGGCGTTCGTAACGGGGTGGGTGGGGAAGCCCGAGTAGGCTGAACGCGTGATCATCGGCACCGGCATCGACCTCGTGGACATCCCGCGGTTCGAGCGCACGATGACCAGGACGCCTCGTCTGCGGGAGCGGCTGTTCGCCCCGTCCGAACGGGAGCTCCGGCTGCCGTCCCTGGCCGCGCGGTACGCCGCGAAGGAAGCGCTGATCAAGGCCCTCGGCGGCTCCGACGGCGTGCACTGGGCCGAGATCGAGATCGCCTCCGAGCCCTCAGGGCGGCCGCATTTCGTGCTGTCCGGATCCACCGCCGCGGTGGTCGAGGAACGCGGCATCCTCACGCTGCACCTCACCCTCACCCACGACGCCGGTCTGGCTGCCGCGTTCGTCGTCGCCGAAGGAGCCCCGCTGTGACCGTCCCGTTCCGCGAGGCGACGATCGACCTGGATGCGATCGCCGACAACGTGCGGCACTTCCGTCGCCTGACCGGCGTGGAGGTGCTCGTCGTCGTGAAGGCGAACGCGTACGGCCACGGTGCCGCCCCGGCCGCCGTGGCGGCTCTCTCCGCCGGCGCCACCCGCCTCGGCGTGGCCGAGATCCCGGAGGCACTGGAGCTGCGGCGTCAGGGCGTGCACGCCCCGATCGTGGCCTGGCTGCACGCTCCGGGGGAGCGCTTCGTCCAGGCGGCCGCCGAGGGGATCGAGCTCGGCATCTCGTCATACGACCAGCTGCAGGCGGCGGCCGCCGCCGCATCCGGAGACCGCCCGGTCGCCGTGCACCTGAAGCTCGAGACCGGGTTGTCGCGCAACGGCATCGCCCCCGACGGCTGGGGGACGGTGCTCGCGGAGGCCGCTCGCCTGGAGCGCATCGGACGGGTGAGGGTCGTGGGACTCTTCAGCCACCTCTCCAACGCCTCGCCCGCCGACGACCGTGCCGCGCTCGCCCGATTCGAGGAAGGGGTGGCGCAGGCCGCCGCTCTCGGCGTGCGACCCGAGATCCGCCACATCGCCGCCACGGCCGCCGCCATCGACCTCCCCGAGACGCGACTGGACGCCGTCCGCATCGGCATCGGCACCTACGGCCTCTCGCCCTTCGACGACCGCTCCTCGGCGGAACTGGGCCTGCGTCCGGCCATGACCCTTCGTGGGGCGGTCGCCGCCGTGCGTCGCGTTCCCGCCGGCACCGGCGTCTCCTACGACTACGCGCACCGCACGGACCGGGAGACCACCCTGGCGCTCGTGCCGCTGGGGTATGCCGACGGCGTCCCCCGCAGCGCCTCGGGGCGACTGCCCGTGTCCATCGGAGGGCGGCGCTACACGAACGTGGGACGGATCGCGATGGATCAGTTCGTCGTGGACGTCGGCGATGCCCCGGTCGCGGTCGGCGACGAGGTCATCCTCTTCGGGGACCCGACCCTCGGCGTGCCCTCGGCCGCGGACTGGGCCGAGGCCGCCGGCACCATCGGCTACGAGATCGTCACCCGCATCGGGCACCGGGTGCCGCGGAGGACGACGTGAGCCTGGACCCGGCGTTCCTCGGACGCCGGCGGATCGCCACCTCCGAGGAGATGGAGCAGCTCGGGCTGCGCATCGGCGAGCAGCTCGAACCGGGAGACCTGCTCATCCTCACCGGACCCCTGGGGGCGGGTAAGACCACGTTCACCCGGGGTCTGGCCGAAGGACTCGGCGTGCGGGGGCCCGTGCAGAGCCCGACCTTCGTGATCGCCCGCACCCACCCGTCCCTGGTCGGCCGAGCGCCGCTCGTGCACGTGGACGCGTACCGCCTCGGCTCTGCCGCCGAACTCGACGACCTCGACCTCGATCTGGAGCGGTCGGTCGTGGTCGTGGAGTGGGGCCGCGGCATGGCGGAGGAGCTCGCCGACGCCTGGTGGGACGTCGAGATCGAACGCCCCGTCGGAGCCGGCGACGACGAGGACGACCTCGACCCCTCGGAGCTGGACGCCGACGCGCCGCGCTTCGTCACGATCGCCCGCGAGGAGCGCGCGTGACGGGGGAGACGCCGCTGGTCGCGGTCATCATCGAAGACGACCCGGGTGTGCGGTCACTCCTGGACGAGGTGTTCCTCGCCGCGGGCTTCCGCACCGTGCTGGCGGGTTCCGGTCCGGACGGTCTCGCGGCCGTGGCGGCGCACCACCCGATCATCACCACCCTCGACATCAACCTCCCCGGCATCGACGGGTTCGAGGTCGCGCGACGCATCCGACGGGTCAGCGACACCTTCATCATCATGCTGTCCGCCCTCGCCGAGGAGTCGGACGTGGTGCTGGGCCTCACCTCCGGTGCCGACGAGTACCTGGTCAAGCCCTTCCGGCCGCGCGAGCTGCGGGCGCGGATCGAGGCGCTCCTCCGCCGAACCCGCCTGTCCGCGGCGGACAAGGGGACGCCCGCGGCCGCGAGCGCCCCGCCGCCCCGGGTCACCGTCTCGACGGCCTCCGCGGCGTCGAGCGCGTCCCTGCCGGTCATCACCGCCGCCGACGCCACCGTCGCCACCTGGCGAGGGCTCGTGCACCGCGACCTCAGCCTCGACCTCGATACGCGTCTCGTGCTCGTCTCCCAGCGCCCCGTCGAACTCACCCCCACCGAGTTCGATCTGCTCGCCGCGCTCCTCGAGGCCGGCCGCAGAGTCTGCAGCAAGGCCGACCTCGCACGCGGGCTGCGCGGCCTCTCCGGAGACGCCTTCGACCGGGTGAGCGAACCGGACAAACGGGCCATCGAGACGCACATGGCCAATCTGCGCCGGAAGCTCGGTGACAACCCGAATTCCCCGCGCTACATCGAGACGGTGCGCGGCGTCGGCTACCGTCTGACCTCCGACGACCGGCCCGTCTGAGGAGAGGGGTCGAGGCCGCGGCTCCCCCACCGCGGCCCCGGATGCCTGCGAATCCCCACTCGCGCGGCCCCAGCTTCTGCGAAATCCCCAGTCGCAGCGTCGGCTCCCACTCAGAATCGTAGGACGGGAAGGCCACCTGAAGAGCGCGAAGTGACGATCTTTGAGTAATCTTGCGTGAATGCTGAGGATCGACCGGGAGGCGGGCCTTGATGATCCGCACGGTCTCGATCTGGCGGTGGCAGCTGGTGTTCACCGCGAGCATCGTCGCCATCGTGGTGATGGTCGCGGGCTTCAAGCCGCAGACCCTCGCGATCCCGCTGTTCATCGGCGGGATCGGCCTCATCGTGGTCACCACCCTCGTGGCGCTCATGGTGCCCTGGCGGCGCCTGCCGCGCACGGCGGTGACCGTCCTCCCGCTGCTGGACGTGCTCGGGGTGGGACTGACGACGAACGTGCCGGATCTCCGGCTCGGCTTCCTCTGGGTGTTCCCGGTCGTCTGGTTGGCGACCTACTTCTCGATGCCCTGGGTGTTCGTCGGCATCGTCCTCAGCGGCGGCTGCCTCGTGTTCTTCGCGGACCGCTCCGGGCCGCCGGAGGACGTGCTGCTCCGGGTGCTCACCGTCGTCATCACCCTGAGCTTCCTCGGCGTGACCGTCCGTATCGGTGCCCAACGCTCCGGTGCGGCGCGGCGGCTCCTGCAGCGCCGTTCCGAGCAGGTGAACAGGGCGGCGGAGCGGGCCGAGACGAACCAGGAGCGCGTCACGCAGGTCATCGACGCGCTGGGCATCGCGCTGGTGGTGGTCACCTCCGCGGGCCGCGTCCTGCAGATGAACGACGCCTACCGCGCCCTGTACGGCCGCGACCGCTTCGGCACAGCGCTCCCGTCGGCCTCCGTCGAGTACGACGCGCGGCGCGGAACGGCTCTGACGCCGGAGCGCACCACGCTGGCACGAGCCGCCGCGGGGGAGCAGATGCGGGAGGAGCGGGTGTGGCTGTACGACGGTGCAGGGCAGTGGCATGCCCTGGCCGTGACCACCCAGCC
Organism: Microbacterium meiriae; assembly: GCF_040686935.1. Taxonomy (NCBI): domain Bacteria; kingdom Bacillati; phylum Actinomycetota; class Actinomycetes; order Micrococcales; family Microbacteriaceae; genus Microbacterium; species Microbacterium meiriae. The sequence continues at coordinate 384,100 of NZ_JBFBMF010000001.1, read as the reverse complement.
GATCGCAAGTGCCCGGGAGGGGGAGAGCATCACCCTCGTCGTCATCGATGACGTCACCGCCCTCCTCGAGGCCGCCGAGGAGCGTCGGGCGCTGACCGCCGTGATCTCCCACGAACTGCGCAACCCGCTCACGGCGATCATCGGCCATGTCGAGCTCCTGCGGGAGCGCGACGACCTCCCCGGCCGGGTGCCGGCGCAGATCGAGGTCATCGCGGACGCCGGGGAGCGGCTGCAGGATCTCGTCACGAGCATGCAGGCTCAGACGGGGCGGATCTCGCACGACCCCTTCGAGCCGGTGGACCTGCGCGTGGTCGTGGAGGAGTCCGCCGCATCGTTCGCGCCCCTGATGGGCGCCGCGCGCCAGGAACTCGTGCTCGATGGGGCGGAGCGGGTGGTGATCACGGGAGACGCGTTCCGGTTGCGTCAGGTGGTGGACAACCTCCTGGGCAACGCCGCCAAGTACACGGAGGGAGGCGGTCGCATCACGGTACGGCTGGTGGAGTCCGACGGCCATGCGGAGGTCACGGTGGCGGACACGGGGATCGGCATCTCCGAGGACGAGCTGCCGCGACTGTTCGAGCCGTACTTCCGCGCCGACAGCGCCGTGCGCGGCGGCATCCCCGGTACCGGGCTCGGCATGGGCATCGCGCGGGACATCGTGGTCGCGCACGGCGGCGTCATCCTCGTGTCGAGCGAGGTGGACGTCGGCACCACCGTCACCGTCCGTTTCCCCCGACGAACGAAAGAGGACCCCGTATGACACCGCTCGTGCCCGTGAGCGTCGATGTCACCACGAGCATGGTGGCGGTGGTGACCGTGCTCACCGCGGTCGTCGTCGGTCTCGCGACTCTCGCCCGACCGAGCAGGGCGACCATCGTCTGGGGGGTCGCCTTCGGTATCGGGATGCTCGGCGCCTACCTGTGGCTGGCCGGGCACCACACCGGCAGCCCCGTGCTGCGGGCGGCCGCGTCCGCCATCGTCGTCTGCTTCGTGCCGCTGGTGTGGATCGGCGTGCGGATGCATTTCGAGCGCACGGCGCCCTGGCTGCCGGTCGTCCTCGCGCTCGTCGGCGTCCCCACGGCGCTGATCCTCACGGCGGGCACGCGCTGGTATCTGCCGGTCTTCCACGTCGTCTTCCTGGCGATGGCGGTCTTCGCCGGCCTGCTCGCCTGGGAGCTGCTCCGAGGGCAGCCGGCGTCGCGGGACATCGTGCTGCCTCTCGCGCTCGCCGCGTGCGGCTTCGTCGTGGTCGCCGTCGTGAGCGCCGGCTCCGCCCTCGTCTCGGGAGGCGTGAGCACGGAGGAGCAGCTCAGCGCGCTGCGCGGGATGAACGCGGTCGGGACGATCGTCGTGAGCACGTGCGCAGCCTTCACCCTCGTGCTCCTCGTGCGGGTGGAGAGCGCGACGCCCGGGACGGACGGCGCGGCGGAGCGCGCCAGGGAGCGGCTTCGCAAGGCGTCAGCGCAGAAGGACCCCGCCTGGTCGATCCTCGACATCCGCCTGGACGACCCCACCGACCTCCGCGAGGCGTCGAGCAGCGCCGGCTTCCGACGCATCGCCGATCGGTTCCACGCGGACATCGGCGACGCGCTTCCGGCGACAGCCGATGCGGAGCGGGTCGCCGACGACCGCGCGATCGTCATCATCCACGGAAGCGACGAGGCGGTGCGGTTCCACCTGCGGGCGATCCTGGCATCCGTGTCGATCATCGATCTGGAGGCGCCTGCGAGCGGGATCCGCTCGTCCGCCAGCATCGGCTGGGCGACGGCAGCCGTCGCGGGATACGACTACGACACACTCGTCGCGGCGGCGGCATCCGCGGCGGAACGGGCGCGCGACGCCGGCGGGGATCAGTGGAAACGGGCGCAGGAGTCGGATCTGACTACCGTCTGAGCTCGCCTTCCGGTGTCAGCCGAACAGCCTCTTCACCGTATCGAGGTGCTCGCGGGTCAGGGCGCCGGCTGTCTGGGGGTCGCGCGCGGCGATCGCATCGCCGATACGCCCGTGCGCGTCCTGGTCGGCGGCGTCGCCGTGATGGCCGCGGATGCGCAGCATGTCGATCATGGCCTGCAGCGAGCGCGGGGCGAAGCCGTCGAACAGCTCTCGCAGCACGGGATTGCCGGACGCGACGACGACGGCGCGGTGGAAGGCCATGTCCGCCTCGACGTGCGCGCGGACGTCCGTGCGACGACGGTCACGTTCCGCGAGCGTGCGCGTCAGCTCGTCCAGGTCTGCGGAGGTCCGGCGCTCGGCGGCGAGAGCCGCGGCTTCGACCTCGATCGCGGTGCGGGCCTCGAGGACGGCGATGATGTCGGCGCGATCGAGGACGGCATCCCAACTCGCGGCGGGTTCCGTGGCCGTGACGAAGACGCCGGCGCCCTGGCGTGTGGCGAGCACGCCTCGCCCCGCGAGGATCCGGATCGCCTCCCTGGCCGTCGACCTTCCGACCCCGAGCTGCGGAGCGAGCGTCGTCTCGCCCGGCAGCTTGTCGCCGACCTGCCACTCGCCGGCTCCGATGCGTGCGAGAAGGAGCTCGGCGGCCTGTTCGGCGAGGGATTCGCGGCGCACGGTCGTCATGGGCCCATTCTCGCATCCGACGCACTTCTCTGCTTGTCTGAGGAGTTGTGCTAGAGTGCCCGTATGCGCACGCTTCGGTTCCTCCTCCTTCGCCGCCACGGCGGGGCCTGATCAGACCGGCTCCTCGTCGTGGAGCCGCAGCACGCGTCGGTCGCCCTCCCCGCGATCCGAACAGGAACCAGACCATGACCCCGTCCCGCGCTTTCCCGACCCTCTCGACTCCCTCCGGTGTCCTGCCCGACGACGCTCCGCACTGGAATCGGCAGCGGCCCTCGCAGATGCCCTCGAACCGCTATCGAGACGTGTACTCCCGCGTCGCCGTTCCGCTGGAGACCCCGACCTGGCCGAGCGCGCGACTGACGCAGGCACCGCTCTGGGTCCCGGTGGATCTCCGCGACGGGAACCAGGCGCTGGCCGAGCCGATGGACCCGTCCCGCAAGCGACGGTTCTTCGAGCTCATGGTCGCCATGGGCTACAAGGAGATCGAAGTCGGCTACCCCTCGGCCTCCCGGACGGACTACGACTTCGTCCGGCTCCTCGCCGAGACCGACCTCGCTCCCGCCGACGTGACGATCGTGGTGTTCACGCCGGCGCGACGCGAACTCATCGAACGGACCGTGGAGTCCGTGCGCGGCATCCGCAATCCCGTCGTCATCCACATGTACACCGCCACCGCGCCCACCTGGCGGGATATCGTCCTCGGACAGGACCGTGAGGGGCTCACCGCGCTGATCCTCGCCGGAGGGGAGGACGTGCTGCGGTTCGCGGGAGACCTCGACGACGTCCGCTTCGAGTTCTCCCCGGAGGTGTTCACTCTCACCGAGCCGGACTTCGTCCTCGAGGTGTGCGACGCGATGACGACTCTGTGGGACGCGAGCCCCGAGCGTCCCGTGATCCTGAACCTGCCGGCGACCGTCGAGGTCGCGACCCCGAACGTCTACGCGGACCAGATCGAGTACATGCACCGCAATCTCGGGCGTCGTGAGGGGGTCATCCTGTCCGTGCATCCCCATAACGACCGCGGCACTGGCGTCGCCTGTGCGGAACTCGCCGTCCTCGCCGGCGCGCAGCGGGTCGAGGGGTGCCTCTTCGGCAACGGGGAGCGCACCGGCAACGTCGACCTCGTGACCCTCGCCCTCAACCTGCACGCGCAGGGCGTCGACCCGATGATCGACTTCTCCGATATCGACGAGATCCGCCGGACGGTCGCGCACTGCAACGGGATCGACATCCATGCGCGGCATCCGTATGCGGGCGACCTCGTTCACACCGCCTTCTCCGGCACCCATCAGGACGCCATCCGGAAGGGGTTCGCGGAACATCGCGCCCGTGCTGCGAGGGAAGGCCGCGCGGAACGGGACATCGAATGGCGCGTGCCGTATCTTCCCATCGACCCGGCGGACATCGGCCGCAGCTACGACGCCGTGATCCGCGTCAACTCGCAGTCCGGGAAGGGCGGCATCGCCTACCTGCTGGAGGACGCCTACGGGATCGAGCTGCCGCGGCGCCTGCAGATCGACCTCGCTCGTCACGTCCAGCAGCGCACCGAGCAGACGGGACGCGAGGTCTCGGCCGCGGAGGTATGGGCCATCTTCGATGCCGCCTACCTCGCGAGCACGAGCCCGACGACGCTGCGAGCGGAGGCCGAGGTCGCGGGAGGGTGCACGACGATCACGCTCCACGCCGACGGCGTCGAGACACGGACCCGCCATGACGGTGTCGGTCCGGTGGAGGCGCTGGGCACGGCGCTCGCGGAGATCGGCCTGCCCGTCGAAGTCCTGAGTCTGCACCAGACGAGCATCGGATCGGGGGCCGGGAGCGAAGCGCTCACCCTGATCGAGTATCGCGACGGCGTGCGCTCGGGCTGGGCGGCCGGGCGCGACCGCTCCGTGCTGACCGCGACCCTGCACGCCGTGCGGAACGCGGCGGAGCGCTCCGCCACCGCCCCGCGGGGCGAGCGGGCCTAGGGGGTCTGCTTCTCGCGCCCGCGCGCGAGTGCCGCGGTGATGGCGTCCGCGGCGCTCGCGTCGGTGTCGGCGGCGGCGGAGACGTTCTCGGCGACGACGGCCTCGATGATCTCGGTGCGCTGGATGCGGGTCTCCCGCGGGGCCTTGACGCCGATGCGCACGCTGTCGCCCTTGATGTCGAGCAGCGTGACCTCGATCTCGCCGTCGATGCGTACGCTCTCACCGATCCGCCTCGTCAACACCAGCATTCGTTCAGCCTACTGGTGCGGCGGGGGCGGCCCCGAGCGACGCGGTGGAGGAGTCCCGGACCACCCCGATCGTCTCGATCGTGAGGGCGGCCGCGGTCGCCTCGCTGTAGGAGAGCACGGGGAGGCCGTCGGTCTGCGCCGACACCAGCCGCCGCACGGCGGGGCGCAGCGACGGTGCGCACACGAGCACCGGCTCTCCGCCGTCCGTCTGCGCGGCCACGGCCTGCTTCACCGACGCGATCACCGCTTCCATCCGCGGTGGATCGAAGACGATCTGAGAGCCCTCGTCGCCGGGGCGGAGGCTCTCCAGCATCGCCTGCTCCAGGAGCGGGGCGATCATCACGACCCGGAGCGTGCCGTCCTCGGCGAAGCGGGAGGCGATGGCAGGGCCCAGCGCGGCACGGGCCGCCTCGATCAGCCCCTCTGGATCGCTGGAGACCTTGGCGCGGAGCGCGAGCGCCTCGTAGATGCGGCTGAGGTCGTTGATGGGCACGCGTTCGGCGAGCAGGCCCTGCAGCACCCGCTGCACCTCCGCGAGCGAGAGCAGGGCGGGCGTGAGCTCCTCGACCGCCGACGGGGAGACCTGCTTCAGGGCGTCGGTGAGCTGGCGGACGTCCTCCCGGGTGAGCAGCCGGGCGGCGTGCGTCTGGATCACGCTCGACAGGTGGGTGATGATGACACTCGCCCTGTCGATCACCGTGGCCCCGGCGAACTCGGCGCTGTGACGCATCTCCATCGGGATCCACTTGCCCTCGAGACCGAACACCGGGTCCAGAGCGGCGGTCCCCGGCAGGCTGTCCAGCCCCTGCCCGAGGGCCAGGACCGACCCGGTGGGCGCGGTGCCGCGTCCGGTCTCGACACCGGCGATGCGGATGACGTACGTCGCCTGGGGGAGTTCGATGCTGTCCCTCGTGCGCACGGGCGGGGTGACCAGACCGAGGTCGAGTGCGATGCGGCGCCGCAGCGCCTTCACCCGGGCGAGGAGGTCGTCGGGTCCGCCGGTGACCAGGTCGACGATGTCGGGGGCGAGCAGGATCTCCAGAGGATGCACCCGCATGCGCTCGATGAGCTCCTCGGGCTGGTCCACCGGCGCGGGAGCCGGGGCCTGTGCGGCCTCCGCCTCCTCGCGCTTGCGGGTCGCGGTGATGCGCTGCGCGATGAGGAGCAGCAGGGCGCCGATCACCAGGAAGGGGAGCATCGGCATGTGCGGGATGAGCGACATGACGATGGCCGCGCATCCCGCGATGATGAGGGCGTTGCGCGACTGGCTGAGCTGCGTGGACGCGGCCGATCCCATCTCGGCCTCGGCGGTCGAGCGGGTGACGATCATGCCGGTCGAGACCGCCATGAGCAGGGCGGGGATCTGCGTGACGAGGCCGTCGCCGATCGTGAGCAGGCTGTAGGTGCTCACCGCCTGGTCGATCGACATGCCGTGCTGCACGAGGCCGATCGCGATGCCGCCGACGAGGTTGATGATGATGATGACGAGTCCGGCGATCGCGTCGCCCTTGACGAACTTCGAGGCGCCGTCCATCGCCCCGTAGAAGTCGGACTCGGCCGCCACCTCCGCGCGGCGTTCGCGGGCCTCGGTGTCGCTGATGAGGCCGGCGTTGAGATCGGCGTCGATGGCCATCTGCTTGCCCGGCATCGCGTCGAGCGTGAACCGGGCGCCCACCTCGGCCACGCGCTCTGCACCCTTGGTCACCACGACGAACTGGATGACGACGAGGATGAGGAAGACCACGGCGCCGATGATGAGCGAGCCGCCCACCGCGATCGCCCCGAACGCCTCGATCACCTGTCCCGCATATGCCTCGCCGAGGACGAGGCGGGTGGAGGCGACGTTCAGCCCCAGCCGGAACAGCGTCGCCACGAGCAGCAGCGAGGGGAACACCGAGAAGTCGAGCGGCTTCTTCACGAACATCGACGTCAGCAGGATGACCAGCGCGAACATGATGTTGAGGATGATCAGCACGTCGAGCAGGAACGGCGGCACCGGGACGACGAGCAGCATGATGATGCCGACGACGCCGATCGGCACCCCGAGCGTGATGAGCAGCTTCTTCATACGGTCCTCCGATACGGGAGAGAGTGGATGCCGCGGGCGGCGCCTCGGCGCCGGAGCGCGTCGACGAACACGAGCACGCGTGCCACGGCGTTGTAGAGGTCTTCGGGGATCTCCTGACCCAGCTCGCACGCGGCGTGCAGGGCTCGGGCGAGGGTGACGTCACGGACGAGGGGGACGCCGGACTCGAGCGCCTTCTCGCGGATGCGCTCGGCGATGACCCCGCTGCCCTTCGCCACGACCTTCGGCGCGGACGTGCCGGGGTCGTACTCCAAGGCGATGGCGATGTGCGTGGGGTTGACGACCACGACGTCGGAGCCGGCGACCGCGGCGATCATGCGGTTGCGGCTCACCGCGAGCTGGCGCGACCGGCGCTGCTGGCGGATGAGCGGATCGCCCTCGGAGTTCTTGTTCTCGTCGCGCACCTCGCGCTTGGTCATGCGGGTGTGCTTGCGGTTCCGGCGCATGACGACGAACAGGTCGATGGCCGCGAGCACCAGACCCACCGCGATCGCGGTCTGCAGCAGCGCGGCGGTCCCGTCCGCCGCGGTGCCGAGCAGCCGGGAGATGGAGTGGGCGCCGCTCGCGGTGAGCACGGGCATGAGGCCGGCGATGACGACCCACAGGGCGAGGGCGATGGCGGCCGTCTTCAGCAGGGCCTTCGCCCCCTCCCAGAGGGCCTGCAGGCCCAACACCCGCCGGACCCCGGAGACGAGGTTGAACTGCTCGTAACGCCCGGACAGCTTCCGCAGATGCACGCCGCCCTGCACCACCGCACCGAACAGCGTCACGATCGCGACCGCGGCGAGCAGCGCCCCCAGGGTCGGCAGCACCGAGGCGAGGGCCCGCCCGAGGGCCGCGAGGGCGGCGTCGGGCGAGGGCGCCTGCATGAGCGAGGTGAGGGAGATGAGCTGCTCGGTGCCGGCGCCTGTCCCCGCGGCGATGGCGGCGGGCATCATGACGGCGGCGGCGCCGATGCCGAGCCACGCCGTCAGGTCCTGGCTCCGGGCGATCCGGCCCTTCTGCCTGGCCTCGCGGAGGTGCTTCTCGGTGGCCTTCTCGCTGCGCTCGCCGCTGTCCGACCCGCTCACGGCGTCACCCCCTGCATCATGCGGAAGGCCTGGGTGGCGAGGGCGTCGACGATGCCGGGGAACGCGACGTACACGGCACCGGCGAGCAGGAGCGTCAGCAGGATCTTGACCGGGAAGCCCATCGCGAAGGCGTTGAGTGCCGGCGCCACGCGCGTGATGAGCCCGAGCCCGACATCGGCGAGGAAGAGCACCAGCACCAGAGGGCCGGCGATCTGCACGGCCGCCAGCACCATCTGGGACACCCCGTCGACGAGCAGCTCGGTCGGTCCCGCCACCCGGAAGATGCCGTCGACCGGAACGGCGTCGAAGCTGCGGGCGAGTCCGGCGAGGATGAGCTGATAGCCGCCGGAGGCGAAGAGCAGCGTGAGCGCCGTCAGGTGGAACAGCCGGGTGAACTGCGCGCCGTTGACCATCGCCGCCGGGTCGAAGGCCTGGGCGAGCTGGAACCCGCCGAACACGTCGATCAGGCTGCCCGCGGCCTGCACCGCGGAGAAGCAGAGCAGCACGAGGAAGCCCAGCAGGGCACCGGTGAGGAGCTGGATCACGAGTGCGCCGAGGAACGGCCCCGTGTCGAGGCTCTCGTAGCCCGGGGCGACCGCGGCACCCACCGCGAGGGACAGTCCGATCGAGAGCATCGCCTTCACCCGCACCGGTATCGCCCGATACGAGAACGGCGGGGCGATCATGATGAACGCCGTGATCCGCACGGCGGCGAGCAGCGTGGCCTCCAGCCACGCGAAGTCGATCGGGATGAACACGGGCTCATCCGCTCAGCAGAGACGGGATGCGGGCGAACATCTCGTTCGTGAAGGCGATGATCTCGGCGATCATCCAGTTCCCGGCGATGAGCAGGGCGATGCCGACGGCGACGATCTTCGGCACGAACGACAGCGTCACCTCCTGCACCTGGGTGATGGACTGCAGCAGCGAGATCGCGAAGCCCACCACGAGCGCCGTGATCAGCATCGGTGCGGCGAGCTTGGCCGCGATCAGCAGCCCCTGGGCGCCGATGTCGAGGACGGCCTCGGGGCTCATCCCACACCTCCGTAGCTCTCCAGGAGGGCTTTGATGATGAGCCCCCAGCCGTCGACGAGGATGAACAGCAGGATCTTGAACGGCAGCGAGATCATGACCGGCGGGAGCATCATCATGCCCATCGACATCAGCGCCGCGGCCACCACGAGGTCGATCACGAGGAACGGCACGAAGATCACGAAGCCTATGATGAACGCGGCCCGGAGCTCCGAGATCATGAACGCGGGGATGAGCGTGTACATCGGCACGCTCGCCGCGTCCTCCGGGTTGTCCTGCCCGGCCATGCGGGTCATCAGCGCGAGGTCCTCCTCGCGCGTGTAGTGCAGCATCCACTCCCGCAGCGGGCCCTGCCCGACGTCGACGGCCTGCGTGAACGTGAGCGCGCCGTCGATGTACGGCTGGACGGCCAGCGTGTTGATCTCGGTCAGGACCGGCCACATGATGAACAGCGACAGGAAGAGCGACAGCCCGGCCAGCACCTGGTTCGGCGGGATGGTGGGGAGGGACAGCGCGTTCCTGGTCATAGCGAGCACCACGAAGATCTTCGTGAACGACGTCATCATCAAAAGCAGTGCGGGAGCCACCGACAGCAGCGTGATCCCCAGGAGGGTGAGGATCGATCCGGACGGTCCGCCGTCGATCCCGTTGATGTCGATCGTCACGCCCTCCCCGTCGTCCGGGGTGATCTCGGCGTGCGCGGCGCCGCCGGTGACGACGACGAGGACCAGGGCCAGGAGGATCGCGCCCGCGACGACGACGAGGAGCCGCGAGGCGCGAGCGCGATCGACGGCACGGCTCGCGCTCATCGGGCGCGCCGGAGGGCCTCGGCGGTCTGCCGCCAGGTGTCGGGGGAGAGGATGGAACCGCGGAGCGGGTCGTTGCGGTGCCGTACGCGGCGACGGAGCTCCGGTGCGACGGTGCCGGCTGCCGGTGTGCCGGTGAGGGCGGCGGCGGCGAGGATGCGGTCGAACTCGGCGTCGTCGCTCACCGGATCGCGCTCGGACGCGGACGCCGTCTCCGAGGTGTCCCGGAGCTCGGGCCGGACGGGAAGACGGTCGACCACGCTCACGCCGTGCTCGGTGACCCCGAGCACGTAGCGCGCGTCGTCGGTCTGCACGACCACGAGCTGCGCCTTCGGGCCGATGCCCTGGCGTCCGAGCACCGTGATCGCCTCCGCGTCACGGCGCCGCGCCTGGGTCTTCGACACCCGGCGCTGCAGGAACCAGAGCAGCCCGAGCACTGCGGCGAGCGACAGCCCGACCCGCAGCGCGAGCAGGAGGTCGTCCAGGGTCAGGCCTCGACGTTCTCGAGGATGCGGGTGATCCGCACCGCGTAGTCCTGATCCACGACGACGACCTCGCCGTGTGCGATCGTGCGTCCGTTGAGCTTGACGTCCGCCGGGGCTCCCGCGGAGCGGTCGAGCTCCACGATGCGACCCGGCTCGAGGTCGAGCACGTCGCGGACCGCCATGCGGGTGCGGCCGATCTCCACCGTGAGCTCCATCTCGACGCCCGCGATGCGGTGCAGGCGGCCGTCGGCTCCCGTCGGACGCGCCGGGCGATGCGTGATCCGCACCGCGAGTCGGCCGATGGTCCGCTCGGTGTGGTCGACGAGGTCGAAGAGCTGGGTCTGCGGGTCGGCGAAGACGGCCGAGGCGTCGCCGACCGCCGCCTCCCCCAGCAGCCCAGGGCCGAGGGCGGTCGCGGCGGCCTCGAGCGCATCCAGGAGCCGGTCCGTGAGCGGACGGTCCCCGAGGCCGTCGACCAGCACGTCGGCGTCGAGGAGCTGCACGGCGAGCTGCGCGCTCGCCTCTCCGACGAACTGCGCCACGACGGCCTCCCCGGTATCCCCGGACGCCTGGGAGGCGCGGGCGGTGACCGGTGCGGCGGTGGGCAGTCGCGCCGCGAACGCGGCGGCGACGGCGGACTCGTAGGCGGTGGTGCTGATCACGCGGACTCCTGAGCGGGGGCGGTTTCGGGGATGGTGGCGGTCACGACGCAGGCGAGGCGGGCACCGGCACTGCCGACGGCCGCCGTCGCGACGGTCTGATCGCCGACGGTGAGGAGCATCGGACGGTCGGCGGCATGCGGCAGGGGCAGCAGATCCCCGACGGCGAGGTCGAGCACCTCACGGGGCAGCACGGTCCGCGGTGCCAGCCGGAGCGCGATCTCGACCGGAGTCGATTCCACCTGGCGGCGCACGAGACCGGGGGTCTCGGAGCGGTCGGCGTCGGAGGCGCGCACCGCGAAGCCGGCGAGCACCGAGGCGGGGAGCATGATGCTGGCGGGGACGGTCCGGCCGCCGTGGCGCATCGACAGACGCGCCACGATCACCGGCTCCCCGGCGGCGGCGACCTGCGCGAACTGGGAGCTGTACTGGATGCCGGCGACGGCGACCCCGGTGGGCAGCAGCCCGTCGAGGCTGCCGGTGAGGTGATCGATCGCGTCGCCGATCAACGACCGGATCAGCGCCTGCTCGATCGGGGTGAACGTGCGGTCCTCGGCGGTGGCGGTGACCCGGCCGCCGACCATCTGCACGATCCAGGAGGTCGCGGTCGGTATCGGCACCTGCACGATCAGGCGCTCGTCGGAATCCGGCAGCGCGCACACGATCATGGTCGTGGTCGTGGGCAGCGACTGCGCGTACTCGCCGTACGTGAGCATGCCCACGTGCTCGACGGCGATGGTCGCGCGCACGTGGATCTTGCCCGAGAGCTGGGCCGACCATTGCCGGGCGAACGTCTCGAAGGCGAGCTCCAGGGTGCGGGCGTGCTCGCGCGACAGCGTCGCCGCCCGGCCGAAGTCGTAGACCTCGACGTCGGCGGTCGCCGTTTCCGCGCGCACTCGCGAGCGCACGCCGTCATCCATCACCACGAACCCGACTATCGGGCGGTGATCGGCGTGCGTTAGGGGCAGGTCAGGGGGAGGTCTGCGCAGCACCCGCGGCAGGGATCAGCGCTCGCACCTCCTCGCTGGCGTCGGAGAGGATGACGATGTCCACGCGGCGGTTCTCGGCGAGCTGCTCGGGGGTGCTCCCGGCGGCCACCGGACGGGTGTCGCCGAAGCCCACGGATTTGAGGTGTGCGGGGGGCAGGCCGGCTGCCTCCACGAGATAGCGCAGCACCTGGGTGGAGCGTCCGGCCGAGAGCTCCCAGTTGGTCGGGAAGGGTGCGACCGAGCCGCGGGCGTCGGCGTGCCCCTCCACCGAGATCTCGTTCGGCGCGGAGACGAGGACCGAACCCAGGGCGTCCAGCACCTGCGTCGCGGCCGGACTGAGATCCGTGCTGTTGGTGGTGAAGAAGGTCTCCGCGCTCACCAGTCCGATGGTCAGCCCGCGCTCATCGATCGTGAAGGTGACGTCGGTCTCCAGTCCCCGCTCGGCGAGGACCTGACGCAGCCGCTCGCGTAGGGCGGACAGCTCGTCGAACTCGCGCTCCGCAGCCTCCAGGCCCGTGTCGGCGAAGTCCTGGCCCTCGTCGTCGATGAGCTCCGGAGGCACGACCACGCCGCTGGTCACGTCGACGTCGTCCGAGGGCTCCTGGCCGAAACCCGTCGCGAGCGAGGCGCTGAGGGCCTCGAACTTCTCCTGATCGACCGTCGACATCGCGAACAGCACGATGAACATGCACATGAGCACCGTCACCATGTCGAGGTAGGACGCCATCCAGCGCTCGTCCGGTCCGCTGTGCTCGGACTCCTGGACACGGCGTCGGGTGCGCACGCTCATGAGAAGAGGTCCTCGTGCGCCTCCGTCTCCGCGGGCTGCTCGCGGCGGCGGGAGCGGCCGGGGGAGCGGTCGGAGACGAGCGCGCTCAGACGTTCGCGGACGTGGGCGGGGGCGGCGCCGGCCTGCACGGCGAGCATGCCCTCCATCAGCACCGTCATGCGTTCGAGCTCCAGCTCGCCGAGGCGCTGCAGCCGGCCGCCGATCGGCAGCCAGATGAAGTTCGCCGACAGCAGGCCCCACAGCGTGGCGACGAAGGCCGCGGCGATCATCGGGCCGAGCGTGTCCGGCTTGTCGAGCTTCTCCAGCACGTGGGTGAGGCTGACCACCGTGCCGATGATGCCCACCGTGGGAGCGAACCCGCCGAGGGTCATGTAGAAGCGCGAGGCGGTGCGGTTCCGCGCGGCGGTGGACGTGAGCTCGTCCTCGAGGAGCACCCGCAGGTCCTCCGCGTCCGTGCCGTCGGCGATGCTCTGCAGGGCCTGCCGCAGGAACGGGTCCTTCTCCTCGTCCAGACCCTGCTCCAGCGCGAGCAGGCCCTCGGAGCGGGCCTTCTCCGCGTAGCCGACCACGGTGTCGATCGTGCTCTGCGCGGTGCGCCGCTCGCCGCGGAAGGCGCGGGGGAGGGACTTCACGGCGTGCAGGGCGTCGCGCAGCGTGCCGCTGGCGAGCCCGACCGCGATCGTGGCGCCGAAGACGAGCACCATGGGAGCCGGGAGCAGGAGCGACCCGACCGTCGCGCCCTCCAGGTTGATCATGGCGATCAGGGCGCCGAACGCGAGGACGAGCCCGAGGATGAGAGACGGATCCATCAGGCGTCCCCTCCCGTCACGTCAGCGCCGGGCAGGGGGTCCTCGGTGCCGGCCGCGACCAGCGCGGCGGCGGTCGCGAGGACACCGGCGCGGAACCGGGTGATGCGGGCGATCACGTCGTCCATCGTCTCCGTGACGACGAAGGTCGCGCCGTCGACCATCGTGATCGTCGTGTCCGGCGTGGCCTGGACACGTTCGATCAGGTCGGGGTTCACCGCGAACCGGGAACGGTTCAGGCGCGTGAGGACGATCATGGGCTCCATCCTGGAAAAGCTCGCCCCGCCCGGAAGCGGGGAACCGACGGCCCGTCCTGGGCTGTCGGAGGGGACTGTCGGCCGGGCGCTGCGCGTCGTTAGCGCCGGTGCCCGAGCGGACGGGGATCTTCCTCACGACGGGCGCGTCGTCGCCGATAGGGATCAGGGGCGGGGGACGATGAGCAGCGGGCGAAGGGAGCCTTGTGCGGGATCGGAACGTGGAGAAGGCCGCGGCGACGGCGGCCGAGGAATGCGGCTGCGCGCCGACGGCGGCCGAGCGGGGCGCGCTGTGGCGCCAGCCGGTCAGCCGCCGCAGCGCCTTCGGGATCGGGGCGCTGGGCGTGGTCGCGCTCGCCGCCTTCGGCGTCGGGTCCGGCGTCACCGCCGCGCACGCGGCGTCCTACCCGAGCTGGGACGACGTCCAGCGGGCGAAGAACAACGAGGCGGCCAAGGCCGGTGAGGTCACCCGGATCCAGGGGCTGATCCAGTCCCTCGAGCGCAAGGTCGCCGAGACCCAGGCGGCGGCGCAGGTCGCGTCGGACGAGTTCTACGAGGCCCAGCAGGCGTACTTCGCGGCCATCACGGAGGCGGAGACCCTGCAGGCTCAGGCCGACGAGCAGTCGGCGCTCGCGGAGGAGACGGCGAAGAAAGCCGGTCAGGTCGCCGCCCAGCTGTACCGCAGCGGCGGGGACGACACCGCTCTGGAACTGTTCTTCGCAGGGTCAGGCGCCAACGCCGACGAACTCCTGTCGCGCCTCGGCACGATGAACAAGTTCCTCGAGTACAACCAGACCACCTACGACAACGCCGTCTCGGCGCGCGACACCGCCCAGGCGCTGACGGCGCAGGCCGACGTCGCCCGGGACGAGCGCGACCGCCTGCAGCAGGTCGCCGAGCAGAAGATGGTCGCGGCGCAGCAGGCCGCGGACGCCGCGCAGGCCGCACTCGACGAGCAGGCGGCGAACCTCGAGACCCTCAAGGCGCAGCTGGCCGCCCTCAAGGACACCACGACCAAGACGGTCGCGGGATACCAGGCGGGCGTCGAGGCGCGGCGGCGGGAAGAGGAAGCCCGCCGCAAGCGCGAGGCCGCTGCGGCGGCCGCGGCGGCGGCGGCTGCCGCTCGGGGGACCAGCGGCGGTGGCGGTGGCGGCGGTGGCGGTGGTGGTGGCGGCGGCTCCGCGGGCAACGGCGGCTGGGTCCGCCCGCACGGCGGCGCGCGCAGCTCGAGCTACGGCCCGCGCACCCCCATCTGCGGTCCTCAGGGCTGCTCGTCGAGTTTCCACTACGGTGCGGACCTCGCCAACGGCTGCGGCGCCGCGATCTACGCCGCGAACTCCGGCACGGTCGACTATGCCGGACCGAACGGGAACTACGGCAACTACATCCGCATCCAGCACGGCGGCGGCATCAGCACGGGATACGCCCACATCAAGCCGGGCGGCATCAACGTGCGCAGCGGACAGTGGGTGCGCTCCGGCCAGGTCATCGCCTATGCCGGAGACACCGGGCGATCGTTCGGATGCCACCTCCACTTCGAGGTCTACATCAACGGCGGGTACACGAACCCGGTGCGCTTCATGGAGCAGCGCGGCATCTACGTCTGACGCGCCCGAAACCCCGTGTTGTCGCCGAGGCCCCGCCGTATCCACGTGAACACGGCGGGGCCTCGGCGCGAAAGCGGGGTCTCGGGAGGGGTCAGCGCTTGAGGTTGGTGAGCTCCTGGAGCACCTCGTCGCTGGTGGTGATGATGCGGGCGTTCGCCTGGAAACCGCGCTGCGCGACGATGAGGTTCGTGAACTCCTGGGAGAGGTCGACGTTCGACATCTCCAGAGCACCGCTGATGATGCCGCCGAGGCCGCCGGTGCCGGGCTGTCCGAGCTCGGCCTGACCCGAGTTGCCGCTCGGACGGAACTGCGACGAGCCGACCTTCTCCAGACCCCCGGGGTTGACGAAGCCGGCGAGCGCGATGCGGGCCAGCACCTGGGTGTCGCCGTTGCTGAACGTGCCGACGAGGCTGCCGTCGTTCGTCAGGGCGTAGGAGCTCAGCGTGCCGGCCGGCTTGCCGTTCTGCTCCTTGATGGCGATGTCGCTGACGTCGGCGAAACCGGTCACCCCGGACAGGTCGACGGTGACGCCGCCGGACACGATGCTGCCGGCGCCGTTCTGCACGCCGTCGGTGAAGGTCAGCGCGGTGCTCGCGCCCGCGCCGTCCGTGACGTCCCACCCGGTCGCGCTGCGCGTGAAGGTCAGTCGCAGGGTGGAGGCGGAGCCGTCGGCGCCGTACGTCTTGATGTCGCGCACGAGCGTCTCGCCGACCGGGGCGCCGGAGGGCAGGTTGCCCGTGGCCCGTGCGGTGGTGGTGGCCGCGGCCGGGCTGAGGGCGCCGACCGGGAGGGTGATGTCGCCGATGCCCTGGCCGGGGACGATCGCGCCGTTGCGCGCCGTCCACCCCTGGACGAGCGCGCCGCCGGCGCCGACCAGACGGCCGCTCGCGTCGAAGGTGAAGCCGCCGTTGCGGGTGTACAGCGTCTCGCCACCGGAGCGGACGACGAAGAACCCGTCGCCCGAGATCATCAGGTCGGTGGGAACGCCGGTCGGCTGCGGGGCACCGCCGGCGAAGTTGGTGCTGATGCCGGCGACCTGCACACCGAGCCCGACCTGGGCCGGGTTCTGTCCGCCCGTCGCCTGCTGCGGCAGCATCGAGTTGCGCAGCAGCTGCGAGAGGGAGTCCTGGAACTGCACGGACGAGGCCTTGAAGCCGGTCGTGTTGACGTTGGCGATGTTGTTGCCCGTGACGTCGAGCATGGTCTGGTGCGAGCGGAGTCCGGAGATTCCGGAGAAGAGGGAACGGAGCATGGTGATGCCTTTCTGGGGAGCGGGGTCAGGCAGCGGTGCCGGGGACGAGGGAGACGCCGGAGACGGCGTCGAGGGGGATCGACTTCTCGCCGATGGTCACGGTGGGGATGGCTCCCGCATAGGAGACCGCGGTGACGATGCCCTTCTGGGTGACACCGTCGGCGTCGACGTACTGCGCCTCCTGCCCGAGGAGGGCGGCGGCGGTCTGCCGCATGCTGAGCGCGAAGCTCTCGGTGCTCGTCGAGGCCAGCGCCGTCAGCTGCTCCATGGAGGCGAGCTGCGTGGTCTGCGAGATCATCTCGTTCGTGTTCATCGGGGAGCTCGGGTCCTGGTTGGTGAGCTGAGTCACGAGCAGCTTGAGGAACACCTCGGAGTCGAGCGTCTTCTTGCGCTCCGTCGCCGGGGTCGTGCTGCCGGTCTGCACACCGGACGTCGGCGTGGCACCCGGGGGGAGGGTGCCGGTGATGGAGTCGACCGTGGTCATGGGGTCCTCTCTGGTCAGGCGTAGACGTCGATGCCGCCGAGCGGAGCGACGGGCGGTGCGGGAGGGGGCGGGGGTGGAACTTCTGCCGGCGTCGGCGGGACGGCGGAGGCGCGCGCGGCCGCCTGGTGCCGTTGGGCATCGGCGCCGCCGTTCCCGGTCTGACCGCCCATCCCTCCGTGTTGCGGCGAGGAGGGCGAGCCGTCCGACGTGGTGAGGCTGAGGGTCGCCTGCGGAGCGGCGATCGCGAGATCACGGCGGAGGTCGCCGAGGATGGCGCGCAGCGCGTCCCGCCCGAGCTCGCCGGGGGCGTGCAGCTCGATGCGGATCGTGGACCCGGCGATGAGGGCGCGCACGGTCACGGGGCCGAGGTTCTCCGGCGAGACGGTCAGCGTGATCCGGTGGTCCCCGTCCGGGGCCTGGGCGAGGGACACCATGGGGGCCGCCACCTGCGGGAGGAGAGCCGGGCGGGCCGGCGCGGCGACCGTGGTCGGCGGTACCGCGGGGGCGAGAGCGGTGGCGGCGACCGGGCTCGGGGCGGCAGCGGACCCCGCGGCCACGGGATCGACGCTCGGCGGGACCGCGGCCGGCGCGGAGACCGATGCGGGGATCGAGGGTGCTGCCGGCACCGGGACCGTGTCGTCGGCGGTCGTCGCCTCTGCAGCGGAGGGTGAGGGCACGATCGACGTGCGAGCCGGCGCGGCTGCGGAGACTCGGGCCAGGGAGGCGTCCGCTCCTGTGGCCGTCCCGTTCGCCGCGGCGGCGTCGCCGGGGGGCCCGACTCCTCCGGTCTCTCGACCCGGGGCGGGGGGCCGCAGGCCCGGTCGGACGGTCGCCGGGTCCGGAGACGGTGCGGAGGGCGGCGCCGACGTCGGGAGGAGCGGGGCCACCACGGCGTCCCTGGCGTCGGCCGGCGAGGCGGAGGAGGGGGTACCCGCGGTCTCCCCGGAGGCGGGCGTCGCCGCGGCGCCCGCCGTGCCCTCGCCGGGCGCGATGAGGGCGTCCTGCCCGGCGGCGGACGGGAGGGGCGGAGGCGAGACCGCCGTGGGTGTCTCCGTCGTCGCCGGAGGTGCGTCCGATTCGGCGGAGAGGGCTGGCACGAGTGGCGCGCCGGCACCCGCGGGCGTCGGCGGGGCGGTGAGCAGCGGTGAGACGGTCGCGGCGACCTCGACCGGAACGGTGGCCGCAGGCTCGGCCTCGGTCGTGGTCTCCGCGGCGCTGCCGGGGTCGTCGGTCGCACCGGGACCGGGGGATGCCGTCTCCCGCACCGCATCGCGCACAGCCTCGGCGAACGCGGTCGCACCGGGTGAGCCGGTGCGTGCGGCTGGGGCGGAGGGACGCACGGGGCGGGCATCCAGGGCGGTGAGGAGGTCGAGCGCGGTCATGCCGTCTCCTCCGTCCGCGAGCGCGCGGCGATCTCGTCGAGCTCCGCCTGCTCGGCGTGCAGGTCGGCCGTCCGCACGGCTACCGCGTGGTTGTCCGCGAGTCGTTCGAGGCCGCGGAGCGTGCGACGGGCGTCCGCGTGCGCGGACCGCGCCTCCGCGACCGTCTCCTGCTGGAGGTCGGCCAGCGCGGTGAGGTCGGCGAGCAGCGCCCGCCCGGAGACCCGGGCCGCGGCGAGCGCAGCGAGGGTGCGCACGTCGACGGCCTCCGTGTCGGTGCCGGCCAGGTGTGCGCGCAGGGCCCGGTCCCTGGCCTCGGTGTGCTGCGCGTCGATGACCGCGCGCGAGAGGCGCTGCGCGGCGGCGCGCTCCTGGATCTCCCGCACGCGCAGGAGACCGGCGAGAGAGAACCCTCTGCTCATGACACCCCCTCGAAGGCGGAGACGAGGCCGTCCAGTCGCGTCCAGGACTCCTCGATCGCGCTCGTCTCGTCGAGCGGCTGGGTCAGAAAGGCCGAGATGGCGCGCTCGTGGGCGATCGCCGCGTCGATGCGGGCATCGGCACCGGCGTGGTAGGCGCCGATGTCGATGAGGTCGTTCGCCCGGCGTCGGGCCGCGAGCACGGCGCGGAGGGTGGCCGCCTGTGCACGGCGCTCCGGACTCGTGATCTTGCCGGCCACGCGGGACACGGACCCGAGGACGTCGATCGCGGGGTGGTGGCCGGCGAGGGCGAGCGCGCGATCCAGCACGACGTGGCCGTCGAGGATGGAGCGGACCGTGTCGGCGATGGGCTCGTTGTGGTCGTCGCCGTCGACGAGCACGGTGTAGATGCCGGTGATGGACCCGGCGCGGTCGGTGCCGGCGCGCTCCAGCAACCCGGCGAGGAGGGAGAAGGTGGACGGCGGGTAGCCGCGGGTGGCCGGCGGCTCACCCGCGGAGAGCCCGATCTCGCGCTGGGCCATCGCGACCCGGGTCAGCGAGTCCATCATGAGGATCGCGTGGGCGCCCTCGTCACGAAAGGCTTCCGCGATCCGAGTGGCGGTGAACGCGGCACGGATGCGGGCCATGGCCGGCTGGTCCGAGGTCGAGACGATGACGACGGAGCGGGCGAGTCCCTCCGGCCCCAGATCGTCCTCGATGAACTCCCGCACCTCGCGACCGCGCTCGCCGACGAGGGCGATCACGGTGACCTCGGCCGCGGTGCCGCGGGCGATCATCGACAGCAGCGACGACTTCCCGACCCCTGACCCCGCGAACAGGCCGACGCGCTGTCCGCGGCCGACGCTGACGAGGGCGTCGAGGGCGCGCACGCCGAGGGGGAGCGCGGTGTCGATGCGGTCGCGCTCCATGATCGAGGGGGTGTCGTGATCCAGGCTCACGTGCGGCGCCGCGAGCGGACCCTTCCCGTCGATGGGGCGTCCGAGCCCGTCCAGGACCCGGCCGAGCAGCGCCGATCCGGTGGGAACCCTCACCGGGCCGCCGCGGCCGCGCACGGGGGCGCCGACGGTGAGCCCGGCGACCGAGGCGAGCGGCATGCAGCGCAGCCCGTCCTCCCCGGTCGCGACGACCTCGGCGTCGATGCCGTCGAGCGTCACCACGTCCCCCACGGCGCCGTCGAGTCCGCGGACCTGCACGCTGAGGCCGCGGACCTGCGAGACCTCGCCGATCCGTTCCGGACGCGCCGCCTCGAGCACCGCCGTCCAGGCGCTCACGGCGCGGCCTCCGCGACCGCGCGGCGCGCCCGGTCGAGGGCGGTCCCCACCCTGGCGTCGATGACACCGTGCTCCAGCACGGCCACGGCGTCGCCGCGGGTGAGGGTCTCGTCGGGCACCAGCGTGAGTCCGGAGATGTCGTCGCCGGCCTCCGCGGAGAGGACGCGGAGGTCGTCCGGGTGCAGACGGAGACGACGTACGGCGGCCGCATCGGTCGCGCTCAGGGCGCGGCGGGCCGCGGCGGCGGCCGACGCTCCTGCGTCGCTCAGCTCCGCGGCGATGATCAGTTCCGCGAGGTCGATCGCATGCGAGTGCACCTGGCTCGTCGCAGCGGACTCCAGTTCCGCCTCTCGGGCGGCGAGGGACCGCGCGGCGGCGTGCAGGGCGGCGACGGCGGCGGCGACGTCCGCGGCGCGGGCGCGCTCCCGTTCGGCCAGCTCGGCCTCGGCGACGCGACGGGCGGCGTCGGCGTCGGCCGCGCCCGCCCGGAAGCCCGCGGCGTGTCCCTCCGCGTACCCGCGGCGGCGGGCGCGCTCCTGATCCGCGCGGTGGTCGGAGCCGCCGAGCCGGGGGAAGGCAGCGGGGGCGAAGGCGTCAGTAGACATATTCGTCCTCGTCCGCCCGCTGCACGGTGATGTCTCCCGCGGCCTCCAGGGCACGGATCGTCCGGACGATCTCGGCCCGCGCCTCCTCGACCTGGGAGACGCGCACCGGGCCCAGCGTCCGGGCCTCCTCGTCGAGGTTCTCGCGGTTGCGCTCGGACACGTTGCGGCGGATGAGGTCGACGATCGGCTGCTGCGCCCCCTTGAGGGCGAGAGCCAGGGAGCGGATGTCCATGCCCCGCAGCACGCGCTGGGTGTCCCGGTCGTCGAGCTTGACGATGTCCGCGAACGTGAACATGCGCGAGCGGATGTCCTCGGCGAGGGCGCTGTCGCGGTCCTCGATGCTGGCCAGCAGCGCCTTCTCGATCGTCGCTCCCGACCGCCCGATGATCTCCACGAGCGGCTCGACGCCGCCGAGCACCTCGGGACTGTCCCGCGAGGCGAGGCTGCCGGTCCGGGCCTTGAGGGCGTCGGCGACGATGACGATGGCCTCCTGCGAGGCGGTGCCCATGGTGGCGATGGCCTGGGCGACGTCGGTCCGCGCCGGATCGGGCAGCGCGGCGAGGACGGCGGCGGCCTGTTCGGCGGGGAGATGGGCGAGCACCAGGGCGACGGTCTGCGGCAGCTCTCCGTCGAGGAGCGTGGCGAGGTGGGCGGCGTCGGCGGAGGCGAGGAAGTCGAACGATGCGCTCATCGACGTCGAGCCGACCCGGCCGAGCACGGCTGCCGCCCGCTCGGAGCCGAACGAGGCCTCCAGCAGGCCCGCGGCGATGTCGCGTCCGCCGCGTGCCGGCGGGAGGTGCCCCGCGGCGATGCGATGGAACTGCCCCAGCGCCTGGACCGTGGTCTCCGCGTCGAGATCCTGCAGCCCGATGATCTCGGCGGCCACGGCCTCGGCCTCCGCCTCGGAGAGGTGCTTCATGACCTCGACGGCCTGTGCGCGGTCGAGGTTCATCAGGACGATCGCGGCCGTCTGCCGATCCGTCAGTCCGCTCATACCCGCGACCTGTCGTCGATGAGGGTGCGCAGCAGCTCCGCGGTGCGCTGCGGATCCTGACGGGTGAGCGCGGCGATCTCGGCGCGGCGGCGCTCGAGGCTGATCTGCGTGGGCTCGGGCTCGGGATCCGGGTCGAGGTCGGGTACCGGCTCGAGGAAGGCGAGCGGCGTGGTCGGCGCCTCCAGCACGGCCGTCGGCGCGTCCGCCGAGAGCGCGGACAGCTCGACAGGACGATCGCCGAAGAGCTGGTCGAACTCCTCCACGCCGCGCGCCTTCCGCCGGGAGCGGACGATGAGGGCGGCGATCGCGGCGATGAGCGGGATGGCGATGGCGGCCGCGATGATGACGGTGTTCAGGAGGGCGGCCTGACGGGCACCCTCTTCGGCCTCCTTCGCCGCCTGCAGCGCGGCCTGCGCGGCCTCGGCATCGGTCTGGCTGAAGGCGACGAGTTCGACGGCGAGCTCGTCGCCGCGGGTGCGGTCGATGCCGGCGGCGGTGGCCACGAGGTCACTGAGCTGGGCGGAGCTGAGGTCGCCCCCGGCCCCGGCGTCCACGGCGACCGACACGGACTGCCGCAGCAGGGTGCCGGCGGGAGTGGAGGTGCTCTCCGTGGCCTTGTTGACGGCGTTGGTGCGCGTCTCCTCGGTGTTCGTGTAGGTGCCGTCGCCGTTCCCGTTCGGCACGGCGATGTTGTCCGGACCCAGGACCCCGGCCTCGGAGGTCGATCCGTTGCTGTTCTGCTCACGGACCTCCTCGGTGAGCGGGGGAGCGCCCTCGGCCGGGGTATAGGTCTCCTCGACGCGTTCGTTCACCGAGCGGTCGATCTCGGCGACGACGGTCACGGTCGCATTCCCCGGGCCGACCACGGTGTCGAGCATCTGCTGCACGCTCGCGGCCACGCGGGCCTCGTAGTCGCTCGCCTGCTGATCGAGTCCGCCGGTGGCCCCGCCGCCCACGGTCGAGAGCGTGCGCCCGGTCTGATCGACCACGGCGACATTCTCCGGCTTCATGCCGCTGACGGCCGCCGAGGTGAGGTGCACGATGGCCTCGACCTGCTTCTGGTCGAGCGTCGTGCGTCCGGCGGTCTCCACGAAAACGGAGGCGGTCGCATCGACGGTCTCCGACACGAAGACGCTCTCCTCCGGGATGGCGAGCTGCACCGAGGCCGCGGAGACGCCGTCGATGGCGGAGATCGTCGCGGCGAGCTCGCCCTCGATCGCGCGCTTGTAGGTGACCGACTGCTGGAACTCGCTCGTGGTGACACCCATGTCGTCCAGCAGCGAGTATCCGGCTGATCCGGCGCTCGGCAGCCCGGCGGAGGCGGCGGCGAGCCGCTGGTCGTAAACGTCCTTCTCGGGGACGAGCACCGTGGCGCCGCCGTCGGCGAGCTCGTAGGGCACGGAGGCGGAGCGCAGCTGCTCCACCACGGCGTTCGCGTCCGAGGCGTTCAATCCCGAGAACAGCGGGGTGTAGGTGGGGCGGCTGAGCCAGCTGGACAGCGCGATGATGCCGAGCGCGAGCACCGCGATGCCGATGATGGCGATGGTCCGCTGCGCGAGCGAGAATCCGGCGACCACCCGCCGCATCCGCTGGAACGCCCCGGTCACTGCCGGGGGCATCAGGCCTGCATCCGCATGATCTCGTTGAACGCGTCGACGCCCTTGTTGCGGACGGCGGCGACGAGTTCGAGGGTGACGGCGGCGCGCGAGGACGCGATCATCGCCGCATGGATGTCGTCGAGGTCCCCGGTCACGGCCGCGACCTTGAGGGTGTCGGACTCGGACTGCAGCGAGCGCAGTTCGTCGATCGCTCCGGTGACGCTGTTCGCGAAGGCGGTGTCGTCGCCCGTCTTCGCGCCCGTGACGGGCGAGGTGGTCATGCCGAGGGACGAGGCGACGGCCTCGATGCCGGCCACGGCGCTCACGCGTTCCGTCCGATCTGCAGCGCCGCCTCGTACGAGTTGCGGGCGCGGTCCACGATCGCCGCGCTCGCCTGGTATCCGCGCTGCGCGAGGATCAGCTGGCTCATCTGGTCTCCCAGGTCGATGTCGGGGTAGCGCACGTAGCCGTCGGCGTCGGCGAGCGGGTGGTCGGGCTGGTGCACGAGCCGGCCCTCCGCATCGCCCTGGACGGTCCCGGCGACGTAGACGCCGGGGGACTGGTCTCTGGTCTGGGCGAGGATGTAGCGTGCCCGGAACGCCGCGCCGTCGGTGGGTGTCGCCGTGTTGATGTTGGCGATGTTGTCGCTGATGGCGTCGAGCCACTTCCGGTGCACGGTCAGTCCCGTGCCGGCGATCCCGATGGCGTCGAAGGTCATGACGTCCTCATCGCGGTGCGCATCGAGGAGAACGACCCGTTCACGGCCTGCGTGGCGAACTGGTAGCGCAACATAGTGTCGATGCTGGAGAGGGTCTCGGTGTCGAGGTTCACGTTGTTGCCGTTCAAGCGCGTCGGCTCGAGCGAGGTCCCGACCGTGGCGGACACGTCCCCGTCGCCGGCGGCGATCGAGTCGGCGAGTGCCGCCTCGAACTGCACACGCTTGGCGTGGTAGTCGGGGGTGTTGATGTTGGCGATGTTGTCGGCGATGGCTCGCTGGCGCAGCGAGAGGCCGTTCAGCGCACTCGTCAGTGCGGTGATGGTCACAGAGTCGAACACGAACCGGCTCCCCGTGTGTGGGCGAAGTGGCCGTTCCCTGGCCGAGTCTTGCGAGCCATCCGTGCTCTCGGGAGACTGTCGGCCGTCCGTGCGGTTTCGTTAGGAGGGTCGCTCACCCGTCCACATCGAGGTAGGCGGGAGCATCCGGCGGGCGGGGTGCCGGAACCCGCCGGACGGCGCCGAGGTGCTGTCGCAGCCCGTCGAGCTCTGACCGGGCGCGTTCCATGGCGGTGTGCTGCCGGTCGATCACGGCGCGGGCGCGGTCGGCGAGGTGCGGCGGGAGCGGCGAGGACGGCGGCGCCCAGGGGATGATGTCATGCACCTCGACGGCTCCGGCAGGCGCGGCGAGGATCCGATCGGCGTCCGCCTCGAGCCGGTCGAGCAGCGCGGCCCAGTCCTCGTCCGTCATGCGCGGCCCTCCGCGACGGCCAGGGCGGCGGTGTGCCAGGCGTCGCGCAGCGGCACGACGAGCTCGCGGCAGGCATGGGTGCGCTCCGGGTCGCGGCCGATGTTGGCGCCGATCAGCGTCTGCGACAGGAACACGTACAGCGAGCGCAGTCCGGCGCTGCCGCTCCATCCGTCGGTGAGGGAGGACGACAGCTCGGCCACGATCGCCTGCGCGTGCTGGAGCTGGGTGTTGGCCTCGGCCCAGTCGGCCGCCCGCTGCGCCGTCTCCGCGCGCTCGATGTCGAGCAGGAGCCGGTCGTAGAGCATCGTGACCAGGCGCTCCGGCGGGGCGGACAGGATGGCGTCCTCGCGGTACCGCTGCTGGGCGCGCAGGGCGGCGTTCATGCTCACGAGTCCGACCCGGAACGGCTGCTCGGCAGCGAGTTGATCTGCGAGGCGAGGTAGGAGGACTGCGACTGCATCTGCGACAGCATCACCTCGAGGCGGGCGTAGGTGCGCTCCAGCGAGGCCTTGCGCTGCGCGAGGCGCACGTCCCAGCGCTCCATCTGCTCGCCGAGGCTCTTGACCTCGCTCTCCTGGCCCGTGATCCGCGAGGTGAGCAGCCCGTCGTACTTGTCCGAGTAGGACGTCGCCGTCTGCTCCACACGCGCCGCGACCGCGGAGAAGAGAGCGCCGACGGCTGCGGCGTCCTTCGCCAGCGCCTCGGAGAACTTCTCCTCGTCGAAGGTGAGCTTGCCGTACATGTCGGTCGAGATGCCGACCGTGGAGGGGGAGACCCCGTCCACCGGGTGCTGGATGGCGTCGGCGAGGGCGATCCGCAGGCCGCGGATGGTGCTGTCGCCGGTGAAGACGCCGAGCGTCGTCTTCTCGCCCTGTCCCGCGGCGACGGTGGCCTTCGAGCCGTTGTCGATGCGGGTGAAGATGTCGGTGAGGAGGGCGATGAACTCGCCGGAGGCCTTGGCCCTGGCCTCGCTGTCGACGGCGACGGTCACGGTGACGGGGGACGTCGAGACGGTGGAGACCGTGACGTCGACGCCCTCGAAGAGATCGGTGAAGGTGTTGCCGGACGAGGTGATGACCTGTTCGGCCGCGGTGCCGGCCCAGAGGCGCAGCTGCGCGTCCGTGCCCGTGGCGATGACGGCGGCCCCGGGCTCCGTGGACACGTCCGTGGCGGTGCCGGCGGTGACGGCGGCGAGGTCCCCCGCGTAGACGCGGAAGCGTCCCGCCTCGCCGGACTCCTCGGCCCGGAGCTGCAGGCGGTAGACGGGGGTGCCGTCGGCATCCTTGCCGGCGGGGACGGCGGTGGCGAGGACGCCGGTGTCGGCGTCGTTGATGGCCTGGGCGATGTCCTGCATCGAGGTGGAGTCGGCCTGCACCTGCACGCGCTTCCCCGTGGCGTCCTCGAGGGTCAGCACGGGCGGGTCCGCGGGCCAGCGGGAAGCGGCGGCGGAGACGACGGTGTGCGCCTGGGCGACGCGGTCGACGACGATGTCGGTCGACACGGGCGCGGCGCCGGTGCGCAGGGCGACCTTCACCGATTCCGACGACGAGGTGCCGGTGAAGCGGTCGAGACCGCCAGGCGCTGCGGCCTTCTCGGCGGCGGCGGCGAGGTTCTGCACGGCGGTGTTCAGGGTGCGCAGCTGTGTCATGACGACGTTCTTGTCGTCGATCTTGGCCTTGAGCAGCGTGCGGGGGATGGCGTGCACGTCCATCAGCGCCTTGATGACCTCGGTGGTCTTCAGCCCCGACACGAGGCCGTCGAGCGAGAGCGACATGCGGCTTCCCTTCTGTGTGCGGCGGGGCCCGGGCGACGGCCGAAGCCGTCACCCGGACCCCCCGGAGTGATTCCGTGCGGCGGCGCGGGTCAGCGCAGCAGCTGGAGCACGCCCTGGTTGGCCTGGTTGGCCTGGGCCAGCATGGCCGTTCCCGCCTGCGACAGGATGTTCGCGGACGTGAACTTGACCATCTCGGACGCCATGTCGGTGTCGCGGATGCGGCTCTCGGCGGCGGCGAGGTTCTCGGCCGACACGTTGAGGCTGTTGATGGTCGACTCGAAGCGGTTCTGCAGCGCACCGTAGCCGGCACGTGCGGTCGAGACCGCCTGGATCTGCGTGTCGATGCCCGCCAGAGCCGCGCCGTACGTCGCCGCGTCCGTCATGCCGGCCGCGAGCGTCTTGATGTCCGCGCCGAGCGTGGCGAAGTTGGTCAGGCCCACCGAGATCTGGTCCTCGGCGGCGACCGCGCCCGCACCCACCTGGAACGTCAGCGTCGCGCCGCCCGAGAGCAGCTTGATGCCGTTGAAGTTCGTGCTCGACGCGATCCGGGTGAGCTCGTCGCCCAGGGCGGAGATCTCGGTCTGGATGGCCTCGCGCGACTTCGCGTTGTTCGAGTCGTTCGCGCCCTGGTTGGTCAGGTCGCGCACGCGCTGCAGGATGGAGTGCACCTCGGTCAGGGCGCCTTCTGCGGTCTGGATGACCGAGATGCCGTCCTGGGCGTTGCGAGCCGCGACGTTCAGGCCGTTGACCTGCGAACGCAGGCCCTCGGAGATCGCGAGGCCGGCGGCGTCATCCGCTGCGCGGTTGATGCGCAGACCGCTCGAGAGCTTCTCGAGCGACTTCGACAGGTCGTTCTGCGTGTTGGACAGGTTGCGGTAGGCGTTGAGCGCGCCCACGTTGGTGTTGATCTGCATACCCATGAGGGTTTCCTCCGTGATGTGTTGTACAGGAGACCATCCGTGGTCTCCTGCCCTGACCTATCGGCGGAGGATGCGGACGCGTTAGGCGGGGGCGGCGGCGCGGAAGACGTCGCCGATCCGGACGCCGGCGGCCTCGGCGATGCGGCCGAAATAGGCGTCGCGTGCGGCAGGCGAGACGCGGGTGGTGGTCGTGGTCTCGGTGCCGCCCTCGGCGAAGTACCGGTCGAGGGCGTCGCGGAGCAGGCGCACGGCCTCCGACCGCTGCTGCGAGACGGCCGAGTGGGTCACGCCCAGCTCCTCGGCGATCTCCTTCACGGGCCGCTCCTCGATGTAGACGGCCACGATGATGCGCCGCATGCGCTCGGGGAGGGCGCCGATGGCGTGTTCGAGCACCTCACGCCGTTCGCCGACCATCGCCGACTCCTCCGGCAGTGGGATGTCGGCGACGAGATCGCGCGTGGCGGGGTCGTCCAGTGGGGCGACGGTGCGTGCGGCGTCCGCGAGGGCCTCGACGACCACCTCCTTGGGGGAGCCCATCGCGGTGGCGATCTCGGTGGCGGTCGCCGTGCGGCCGAACGCGGCGGTGAGGGTCTCGCGGACGGCGACCGTCTCCTTGATGCGCTTGCGGATGCCGCGGGACGCCCAGTCCATGGCGCGCATCTCGTCGGCGAACGCGCCGAGGATGCGTCGACGGGCGTAGGCGCCGAAGGGGACGCCGAGCGCGGGGTCGTACGCGTCGGCGGCGGTCACGAGGGCGAGCGCGCCGACGGCGGCGAGCTCTTCGCGGGGGATATGGGTAGCCCGAGCATGGGTGTCTGCAGCGAGGTAGCCGACCAGGGGGAGGTTGGCCTCGACGAGGCGGTTGCGCTCAGCGCGCGACGACATGGGGGATGATCCACCTCTCTGGATGCACTCCGGAAGCTCATGGCGAGGGATAGATGGCCATATCACAAGGTCCGAGATATGTCCATGGGGAGCACTAACCGCCGCCAATGCACATAGTAACCTTAGGGGCGCGGCGGCCGATAGAGATTTATGAACCGTTAACAGGCGGGCCGATCGCACCCGCGTGGGGCGGGGGATCGCTGGGGACAAAGGGGATCATGGGAGCCAACGAACTATCGATGCAGCTCTGGCGCGAGCGCGAGCTGCTCGAGATGCTGCTTTTCAAGCTCGACGAGCAGCAGCTGCTGCTCGCCGCCGGCCGGTCGCACTGGATCCAGTTCGCGGCCAGGGAGATCGATCAGGTGCTCGACCGCCTCCGCGCGGCGAGCCTGGCCAGGGCCGTCGAGGTCGCCGGTGTCGCCGAGGAGTGGGGGGCTCCTCAGGACGCGACGATCGGTCAGCTCATCGAGCACGCTCCGGACGGAGCCTGGGGCGATGTCTTCACCGACCACATGCGTGCGCTGGTGAAGCTGACAGCGGAGGTCGAGCAGATGCGCGATGCCGCCGCGGAGCAGCTCAGCGGAGTGCTCCGCGCCACGCAGGAGACCATCGCCGCTCTCGGCCAGGAGAGCGGCGAATACACCACCCGCGGCGACCGCGCCCGCGAGGACGCCGCCCGCATCATCGACACCGAGATGTGACCGAGAGGGATTCATGTCGACCTTCAGTGGACTGACCACCGCCGCCAGCGGCCTCGCCGCCGCACGGCGGGGTATGGACGTGGTCGGGCAGAACATCGCCAACCAGAAGACCGAGGGATACACGCGGCAGCGCGTCGAGACCTCCTCGATCGCCGCCGTCGCGCAGACGGGCCGCTTCAGCATGGGTGCCCTCCCCGGACACGGCGTCTCGATCGACGGGGTGTCCCGCCTCGGCGACGCGCTGCTCGACGCCCGGGTCCGCGACACCCTCGGCGCTTCCGGCTACTGGGCCACCCGCGCGCTGGCAGCGACGACTGCCGAGTCGGCCCTCGCGGAGCCGACCGACAAGGGCCTCGCCAACCGGCTGACCAGCTTCTGGGCGGGCTGGCAGGACCTCGCCAACACCCCGGATTCGGGTGCGGCGGCCGCGAGCATCCTGGAGTCGGCGAAGGAGCTCGCCGCCCATATCTCCGGCGGCTACCGCACGGTCGCCGCGCAGTGGACGGCCGCCCGCGGGACCGCCGAGCGCACCGTCAGCCAGGTCAACGCCGCCGCCGACCAGATCGCGGTGCTGAACAGCGAGATCCGGGAGGCGCTGGCCTCGGGGCGATCGGCCAACGAGCTCACCGACCGCCGCAACCTGCTCGCGGAGGACGTGGCCCGGCTCGCCGGCGCGACGGCCACCGTGGAGACGGACGGCACGCTCACGGTCCGCCTCGGCGGCAACGCCCTGGTCTCCGGCGGCGACGCCCGTCACATCGCGCTGACCGGCTCGGCGACGATCGACGGCGCTCCGCGCGTCGGGGTCGCCTGGGAGTCGGTGCCGGATCTTCCCCTCGTCGTCGACGGGGGAGAGCTGGGCGGCTCCCTCGCGGTGCTCGCCCCGGCCGCCGACGGCGGGATGCTGGCGCAGCTCGCCGCGACCTACGACCGCGTCGCCACGGCGCTCGCGGAGTCGCTCAATGCCCAGCACCGCGCCGGAGTCACGGCGTCCGGACAGCCGGGCGGCGACTTCTTCACCCTCCCGGCCACCGGCTCCGCCGCGCTCGGGATGCAGGTGGCCGTCACCACGGCGGCCGACCTCGCCCTCGCCGCCCCCGGGGCCGGAGCCAAGGACGCGACCAACGCCGACCTCATCTCCCAGATCGGGCGGCGCGCGACCTCTCCGGACGCGCTGTGGACCGATCAGGTGACCCGCTTCGGCGTCGCCACCGCGGCCGACGTGCAGCGCGCGAAGGTGTCGGATGCGGCGGCGGTCGGCGCCGTCGGTGCGCAGCAGTCCGTCGCGGCCGTGGACGGCGACGAGGAGACGATCAGCCTGCTCACCTACCAGACCGCCTACCAGGCGGCGGCCCGCGTGCTCACCGCCGTCGACGAGGCCCTCGACGTCCTCATCAACCGCACGGGCGTCGTCGGACGCTGATCGGAGAAGCTCCATGATCTCTCGCGTGACCCAGACCACGATGACGCAGACGGCGATGCGCCAGCTGCAGTCCAACCTCTCCGAACTCGCCCGTCTGCAGGAGCAGGCCACGTCGCAGAAGGCGTTCGCCGCCCCCTCGGACGACCCGGCAGCGGCGGCGGCCGCCCTCGCCCTGCACGCCGAGCAGCGGCGCACCGAGCAGTACGCGCGCAACATCGACGACGGTCTGGCCTGGGTGACTGCCGCCGATACGGCGATCACCTCCAGCACGTCCCTGCTCTCGCGGGTGCGGGACCTCACCGCGCAAGGCGCCAACGACGGGGCGCTGGACGCCACGGCGAAGGAGGCCCTCGCGGTGGAACTGGAGGGCATCCGCGACGAGCTGCTCGCGCAGGCGAACACCCGGCTGCTCGGCCGGTCCGTCTTCGCCGGCACGTCGGACACCGCGGCCTTCGGGTCCGACTACTCCTACAGCGGTGTCGCCGGCTCCGAGGTCACCCGCCGCGTGTCCGATGCGGCGGCCGTCCGCGTCGACACGGACGGTGCGGCGGTGTTCGGCACCGGAGACGACTCGGTGTTCGCCCTCGTCGACCGCATCGTCGCCGATCTCCGCTCCGGCACCAACGTGGGGCCCCGACTCGGGGAGATCGACGACCGCCGCACGGCGATGCTGGGCGTGCAGGGCGCGGTCGGCACCAGACAGGCTCAGATCGAACGCGCCAAGGAGGCGGCAGTGCAGAATTCCGTGTCCCTCGAGTCCCGCCGCGCCGCGGTCGAGGATGTCGACTCGGTCGAGGTGCTCATCCGCCTGCAGGCGCAGGAGCTCGTCTACCGCTCGGCGCTCGCCGTCAACGCGCGCGTGCTGCAGCCGACGCTGATGGACTTCCTGCGATGACCGCCGTGCTCACCTTCACGGCCCCACCGCCCGGGCTGGCTCCGCACGTGGACTTCGCCCTCGCACCCGTCGACGGTGCGGACGGGCTCTTCGCGATGCGGGCGGTCGAGGACGACGCCCTGCGGCTCTACCTCGTCGACCCGAACACGGTCCTGGCGGAGTATGCGCCGATCCTCACGGACGCCCAGGTGGCCGACCTCGCTCTCGCCTCGGCGGACGACGCCTTCGTGCTCGTGGTGGCCCACCCGGGCGCCGACGGGGTCAGCGTCAACCTGCTGGCGCCGGTCGTCGTGAACCGGGCGACGGGAGCGGCGACCCAGGTCATCCTCGAAGGCCAGGACTACCCCGTGCGGGCGCCGCTGGGCTGACCCACGCGGGTGCCGGGGCGCCGGGCGTGACGGGCGGGGTGACGACTACCCTGGAGACGTGATCCTCGCCGTCGACACGTCCCTTGGCACCGCCGTCGCCCTCATCGACCCGGACGGGACGTCTCGTGCCGAGGCCCGTACCGCCGATCCGCTGGGCCACGCCGAGGTGATCGGCGACCTCGTCCACGACGTACTCCGGGAGGGGGGAGCCGACGGCATCACTCACGTCGTCGCCGGCATGGGCCCCGGTCCGTTCACCGGACTGCGCATCGGCATCGCGACCGCGCGGGCGTTCGCCCTCGGGCGCGGCGTCCCGCTGGTGCCGGTGCCGAGCCACACGGCGGCCGCGCTGACGATCCAGTCCACGGTGACCGGGCCGTTCGCCGTCGTCACCGACGCCCGCCGCCGCGAGGTCGCCGTCACCGTGTTCGACGGACAGGATGAGGACGGGATCCCGCACACGATCGCCGACACGGTGCTCGTGCGGGCCGCCGACGCCGACGATCATCTCGCCGGTCTCCGCCGGGTCGACGTGACGACGCTGTCCGCAGCCGACCTCGCCAGGGTGGGAGCGCGCGCACTCGCCGCCGGCCGGGTCCTCGCGGGCGACGAACCCCTCTACCTGCGGCACCCGGATGTGTCCCTGCCCGGCGCCCCGAAGAAGGTGGGCGCATGACGCTGCGGGATGCGCGGCCGGACGATCTCGACGCGATCATGGCCATCGAGCAGCGCTCGTTCCCGACCGATGCGTGGAGCCGGGAGACCATGGCGAGCGAGCTGGCGAGCCCGCACGGTCGCTACCTCGTCGACGAGCGGGGCGGGGCGATCGTCGGATACGGCGGCATCCGGGCGCTGCAGGGCGGTGCGGACGCCGACATCCAGACCATCGCCCTCCTCGCCGAGGTCCGGGGTCAGGGCCGCGGGCGCGCGCTGCTGCGTGCGCTGCTGCAAGCGGCCGCCGACCGTGGGGCGCATGAGGTGTTCCTCGAGGTGCGCACCGACAACCCTCCGGCCGAAGGACTGTATCGCGCGGAGGGCTTCGAGGAGATCGGCAGGCGCCCCCGCTACTATCAGCCGGATGACGTGGACGCGATCGTGATGCGTCTGGATCTGCGCCGCCACCCGGCGCCCGCCGACACGCCGGAGGAGGCGACCGCATGAGTGAGCCCCTGGTGCTCGGCATCGAGACGAGCTGCGACGAGACCGGCATCGGCATCGTGCGCGGTCGTACGCTGCTGTCCAACACGATCGCCTCCAGCATGGACGAGCACGCCCGGTACGGCGGCGTCGTGCCGGAGGTCGCCGCCCGCGCGCATCTCGAGGCCCTCCAGCCGACCATCGACGCCGCGCTCGCCGAGGCCGGCGTCCGTCTCGCCGACCTCGATGCGGTGGCCGTGACCAGCGGTCCGGGCCTCGCGGGAGCGCTCATGGTCGGTGTGGGGGCGGCGAAGGGACTCGCGGTCGCCCTGGACAAGCCGCTGTATGCGGTCAATCACCTCGTCGGTCACATCGCGGCCGACATCCTGACGCCGGACTCGGCGCCCCTGGAGTATCCGACGATCGCGCTGCTGGTCTCCGGCGGCCACACCTCCCTGCTCCACGTGCGCGACCTCACGACCGACGTGGAGCTGCTCGGCGAGACCGTGGACGACGCCGCGGGCGAGGCTTTCGACAAGGTCGCCCGACTGCTGTCCCTGCCCTACCCCGGCGGCCCCGAGATCGACAGGGCCGCGGTGGGCGGAAACCCGGACGCCATCCGCTTCCCGCGCGGGCTGTCGCGCGCCTCCGACCTCGCGAAGCATCGCTACGACTTCTCGTTCTCCGGGCTGAAGACCGCGGTCGCCCGCTGGATCGAGCGTTTCGAGGCCGAGAACGCCGAGGCGGGTGCCGACGCCCGGGACCTCCCGATCGCCGACGTCGCCGCCAGTTTCCGGGAGGCCGTCGTCGACGTCCTCGTCACCAAGGCGCTCAACGCGTGCGCCGACCTCGGAGTGCCGAGGCTGCTCCTGGGCGGCGGTGTGATCGCGAACCGT
This sequence comes from Microbacterium meiriae, assembly GCF_040686935.1. NCBI lineage: Bacteria > Bacillati > Actinomycetota > Actinomycetes > Micrococcales > Microbacteriaceae > Microbacterium > Microbacterium meiriae. The sequence goes on along the minus strand of NZ_JBFBMF010000001.1, from coordinate 350,237 downwards.
CGGCTCCGCGACGTCGCCCTCGCCAGGGCCGCCGAGGCCGGCGTCACCGTGCGCATCCCTCCGCTGTCGCTCTGCACGGACAACGGCGCCATGATCGCGGCGCTGGCCGCTGAGCTCATCGCGTCCGGGCGCCCCGCATCGACCCTCGGCTTCGGCGCCGACTCGACCCTGCCGGTCACCGAGATCCAGGTCGCGGAGGCGGTGCCGGCGTGACCGGGCTCGCGCAGGAGCCGGAGTCGGACGGGGCCACGCCCCGTGCGCGGGTCGAGCGCGCGAGCGGGCAGGTCGAACGCCCGGCAGGGACGGCGCGCCTTCCCGGAGCGCCGCGCGAGGGCTACACGAAGCTGCCGACCGGTCCGGTCGGCATCGAGCCGGTCGTGGTGAGCGGGCCCGACCTCGACCACGGAGAGGACGAGGGCTGGGAGCCGGCGGTCGAGCCGGCCGTCGTCGACGACACCCGCCTGGCCCCGTGGGCGCTGCTGGCGGCGATCGTCGCCCTCGGCGCGTCGTTCTTCGTCGGGTGGGGGATCCCGGTCGCGATCGTCGCGGTGATCGCCGCCATCATGTCCCTCCGGCGCCCCGTGGAGAACCGGGCGATCGCGCGCTGGGCCCTCGTGCTCGGCCTGTGCGCGACCGTGTACAGCCTGGGATGGCTGGTCTGGGCGGGGATGCAGTTCGAGAGACTCGGCTAGGCGGGCTGGCCATGACGGACGACGACGACGTCGAGGAGCGCAGGGCCCTGCAGCGCAAGGCTTTCGGCCCAGGCGGAGGCCTCACGGACGCGGAGGCCGCGCGCCTGCGACAGCTCGACGCCGCCCGGCGACGCCCGTCGCCGGGACCTCCGCCGTCCCTCGGCTCCTTCGCCGCTGCAGAGGACGACGACGAGCCGTCGGCCGGAGACGACGCGCCCGTGGAGCCGGACGAGGAGTCCGCGGACATCGTCACCGCTCAGAGCGACGTTCCGGCTGAGAGGCGGCGGCGCCGTTCCCTCGGCATGCGCGCGCTCGGCGCGGTCGTCGTGCTCCTCCTCGGGGTCGGCGTGGGATGGCTGGCGTTCGGCCGGAGCGGCGGCACAGCGGTCTCCCTCAGCGCCGAGCAGCAGGGATGGCAGTCCGATCTCGTCGCGTCCGGACGATTCGACCCGGGCTCGGTGCGCGCGCTCGCGACGGAGGACGACGCGGTCATCTGGGTGGCGACGCAGAACGGGGGTGCGAGCATCTGCCTGGTCCTCGGCGCAGGGGAGAGCACGACGCCGAGCTGCAACCAGCGGGAAGCGGTGCAGGAGGACGGCCTCTGGGGCGAGGTGACGACCCAGCGCGACGACGAGTACACGCGCCAGGTCATGGCCCATCTGCTCCTCACGCCCGACGGTGAACCGGCGGTGAGCGTCGACGTCTCGGAGTACGGCTCCGGCGAGGGCGGCCCCACCTACGCGAACGAGGCGGAGACACGGACCGCCGAGCGCCTGGCCGATGACGGCTTCGACCCGAACTCGATCTGGGTCGCCGGGTACGACCGCGACGTCCCGATCTGGACGGCCTCCGAAGGGGAGACGGGTCGGCAGTGCCTCATCTACGACGGGGCGACGGCCGACGCGCCGCGGGCCTGTGAGACGACGGAGACGCTGCAGGAGCACGACGGTCGGCTGCGGTTGCAGGTGACCGACGCGGAGACCGGCGGAATGACGACCTACGAGCTGCCGACCTCCGGTTTCGGGTCGTTCGTGATCATCCGAGAGGGGAGCGACGTCGGTGCGGGAGGAGACTGACCGCCAGGGCTCCGCTGCGGCGGAGGAGCGCCGAGCACTGGAGCGCGCGGCCTATGGTCGGGACGGCGGACTCGACGCCGCCGGTGCCCGGCGCCTGCGCGAGCTCCAGGAGGAGCATCGACGGCAGGAGCTTCCGGCGGAGGAACGGCCGACGGCAGCCTCCGAGGCGCTCCCGGTGGCGGAAGACGAGGGTCGGGAGTCCGATCCGCCGCCGGCTTCCGACGCATCGCCGCTCGCCGCGGCCGGAGCACCACCCGCACCCGTCGAGACGGGCGCGCCGATGCGGGCGCGCGGAGTCGTGCCGGTGCTCGTGGCGGCAGCGACCCTCCTGGCGATCGGCGTCGGGGCGGGATGGGCGCTGTTCGCCCCGCGGTCGGAGGCGTTCCCCTTGACCGAGACGCAGGAGCAGCGACGGATCGAACTCGCCGGGGAGGACTACGACCCCGGCTCCGTGCGCCCGGTGGCGGAGGCGGAGGGCGCGCTCGCCTGGTTCGCCACGCAGGATGACGGGGCCACCCGGTGCCTGATCCTCGACGTGGGTGAGGACTCCCAATCCACCTGTCTGGCAGCGGAGGAGGAGCTGGGACCGGGCCTGTACGCCGCCCTCCCCGTGGCGGCCTCCGATGCCGGTGACGACGAGGACTCGTTCTCCACCGACAGCGTGACGGCGGTGATGCTGTTCTCCACCGCGGACGAGCCGATGGTGAGCATCCAGCGGTGGGGCGGAAGCTCCACGCTCTTCGCCCAGTTCGGGGAGGAGCAGCGCCCGAGGGTGAAGGAACTCATCCGCGACGGCTATGACCTCAACCTCACCCTCCTCGGCTCGTTCCGCGAGCAGCCGGTGTGGCTGGGCGACCGCCGTACGACGACCGGCCCCGCCCAGCGCTGCCTGATCGTCGACGCCGACGGTTCGCGGCAGTGCGCCACCCTCGACGAGGCGCTCCAGTCCGGGCTGCGCGTGCAGCTCCTCGACGTGGATCAGGAGACGGGAGAGCTGCTGTCGGCGTCCGTGGTCGAGGTGGCCTTCACCCGCTGGCAGATGCCCTACCTCACGGTGACCTCGGGCCCGGCCGTGGTCGACGAGGCGACGGGCGAGTCGTATCTCGTGACCACCGGGCCGCCGGGGGATCCGATCCGCGTCGACATCCCTGGCCGCGACCCGGACGACTGATCGCTCTCAGTCCGCGACGGGCACCCGGTCGGCGAGGATCGCGCGTCGCTGATCGCCGAAGCGGGCGAGGATCAGGGTCGCCTCGGCGTCGCCGCGCAGGGTCAGCTTGCGCCGGAAGGCCGCGGGGTCGACGTCGACCCCGCGCTTCTTGATCTCGATGCGGCCGATGCCGTGCGTCTTCAGGGCCGCGTTGATCGTCTTCGGCGTGATCGGCAGCGTCTCCCGGACGCGGAAGGACTGCACGAACGGGCTCGTCAGCGCGGCATCGGAGGTGAGGTAGGCGATGCGCGGGTCGAGCATCCCCGCATCGAGGCTGCGGGCGACGTCGCCGATGAGGCGCGCCCGGATGACGGCGCCGTCCGGCTCGTGGAGGAAGGCCCCGAGCGGTCGGACCGGAGCGTCCTCGGCATCGGCAGGGCCGGTGAGCTCGTGCGAGCGCTCGCCGCGGATCACCAGGGCCGAGCGCCGGACCCCTTCCCTGGCCAGCTCCCTGGACCACACCACGAGCTCGACGACGCTCGCGTCGGCGCTGACCCACTGCGTCTCCGCGTCCGCGGGCAGGGCGTCGCGGTCGTGGGCGGGGCCGAGCTTGATCCCCGTGGGGCGCTGCGCGGCGACGGCGAACGCCCAGTCGAGGGACGGCGAGTAGTCGTCGGCGGAGACGCGCCGGGTCTCGCTGTGTCCGGAGGTGCGGCGGGCGGGATCCATCCAGATCGCCTGGCCGGGGACCGGCTCTCCGAGCGCGTCCTCCGCCGTGGCGTGCCGGACCGTGGCGTCGTCGCCGAACGGGGCGAGGTTGTAGGCGGCGAGGGCCGCGGTCACCTCGTCGGCGTCCACCGCATGGACCGCCAGTCCCGCGCCGGCGAACGCGAGGGCGTCGCCGCCGATCCCGCAGCCGAGGTCCGCGACGCTCGTGAGGCCGGCTCGGCGGATCCGCTGGGCGTGGCGGGCGGCCACGCCGAGGCGGGTGGCCTGCTCGAGGCCCGCGCGGGTGAAGAGCATGCGGGCGGCGAAGGGGCCGAACTTCGCCGTGGCCCTGGCGCGCAGGTGCGCCTGCCCGACGACGGCGGAGACGAGGTCGGGGGAGTGTCCCGCAGCCCGCAGCCGGGAGACGGCTGCGGCCGCCTCGGCGGTGGAGGTGACCGGCCCGAGCGCGTCGAGCAGCTCGAGGCCGGCGGGGGTCAGCAGGGCGCGCAGCTCGGACATCTCCACCCTCCCAGCCTAGGACCCGCGTGACGTGTGACGCGGGTTGGCACTCGCATTGCATGAGTGCCAGCCGACCGCCTACACTGGCATTAGCACTCTCGGGTTGAGAGTGCGAACGAGTCTTTCGTGTCAGCGTCAAGAAAGAAGAGGTAGACCGTGTCGGTTTCCATCAAGCCGCTCGAGGACCGCATCGTCATCAAGCAGGTCGAGGCCGAGCAGACCACCGCGAGTGGCCTGGTCATCCCCGACACCGCCAAGGAGAAGCCCCAGGAGGGCGAGGTCGTGGCGGTCGGCCCCGGCCGCATCGACGACAACGGCAACCGCGTTCCGCTCGACGTCGCCGTCGGCGACCGCGTGCTCTACAGCAAGTACGGCGGCACCGAGGTGAAGTTCGGCGCGGACGAGTTCCTCGTCCTGTCGGCTCGCGACGTCCTGGCGGTCGTCGTCCGCTGATCGCACACCCGGTTCCCTCTGCACGGCGGACGGGAACCCGGTCCGAAGAGGGCCCGGATGCTTCGGCATCCGGGCCCTCTTCCGCATCCGGAGCGGCGCGGCCCTCGTCCTCGCGGGCATAGGGTTGTGCGGTGACCCCCGAGACGACCCGCGCCACCCGGACGGCGGGCGTCGCCTACGCCGGGAGCGCATACCTCCTGTGGGGCGTGCTGCCGCTCTACTTCCTCCTGCTGCAGCCCACCGGGCCGTGGGAGGTGGTCGCCTGGCGGGTGCTGCTCTCCTTCGTCTTCTGTCTTCTGCTGCTCACCGTCACGAGGGGATGGCCCGCCTTCCTCGCGATCGTCCGGAGTCCGCGACTGCTCGGGTGGACGGCCCTCGCCGGCCTGCTCATCTACGTCAACTGGCAGGTCTTCGTCCTCGGCACGTTGAGCGAGAACGTGGTGGAGACGGCGCTCGGCTACTTCATCAACCCGATCACCACCGTGCTGCTCGGCGTCTTCGTCCTCAAGGAGCGCCTCCGCCGTCTGCAGTGGGCGGCGGTCGGGATCGCGGCCGTCGCGGTCGTCGTCATCATCGTGGCGTACGGCCACGTCCCTTGGATCGCCCTGACCCTCACCGCTTCCTTCGGTCTGTACGGGCTCATCAAGAAGAAGATCGGCCCTGCCGTCGACGCGGTCAGCGGGTTGACGCTCGAGTCGTTCTGGCTGATCCCCATCGCGGTGGTGCAGCTCGTGATCGTGGCGACGACGCCCGTCGGCCTGACGATGGGGACCGCGGGCTGGCCGCACGCCGTGCTGCTCGCCTTCGCGGGGGTGGCCACGGCTGTCCCCCTGCTGCTGTTCGCGGCCGGCACGCGTCGCGTCGACCTCACGATCATCGGGATGCTGCAGTTCCTCACCCCGGTCCTGCAGTTCGTGATCGGGGTCGTCGTGCTGCACGAGCCGATGCCGCCGGAGCGCTGGATCGGGTTCCTCCTGGTGTGGGTCGCGATCGCGGTCTTCGTCGTCGATCTGCTCCTCGCCGCGCGTCGCGGCCGTCGTGCCACCCGCGCCGCGGCGCTCTGATCGGTCCTGCCCGCGCACCGAAACGGCGGCCCTGGATCGTTAACGCACCGAGATACTTGCCCCTCCTGCGCGCGGGGCGCACGCCCTAGTGTTAGAGCACCCGACTGTGGTCATCATCCACGTTCGTTTACGCAAGGGAGCATCATGAACGCACTGAAGGGCTCGCGCAGCGCGAGGATCTTCGCCGGGATCGCGCTGGTCAGCGCCTCCGCCCTCATCATCGCGGGCTGCAGCAGCACGCCCGATGCGGAGCCGTCGGACGGGGGCGGCGACAAGCCCGCCGCCGACCTGACGCTCAAGCTCGGTTCGCTGCTGCCCGCCACCGGTACGCTCGCCTTCCTGGGCGCGCCGATGGAGGCCGGCGTCCAGCTCGCCGTCAACCAGATCAACGAGGCCGACGCCGGCATCACGATCGACCTCAGCACGGGCGACGAGGGCGACCTCGACAACAAGGCCTACGAGACCTCCATCACCAACCTGCGCAACGGCGACATCACCGCCATGATCGGCGCGGCGTCCTCCAGCGTCACCAAGCTCATCCTCGACGGCAACGCGGGTGCGGACATCCTCACGGTGTCCCCGTCCAACACCTCGCCGGACTTCACGGGCATCAACCCGCTGTACTTCCGCACCGCACCGAGCGACAACCTCCAGGGCGAGGTCCTCGGCAACGAGATCGCCGAGGACGGCCACAAGACGCTGGGCATCATCTACCAGAACGACCCGTACGGCACGGGCCTGTTCGAGGCGATCAAGGCCACGTTCGAGAGCACCGGCGGCGAGGTCGTCGCCGATGCGTCGTACAACCAGGGTGACGGTCAGTTCAACGCGCAGGTGTCGGAGATCGCCGCGGCGAACCCGGACGCCGTCGCTGTCGTCTCCTACGACCAGTTCGCCACCATCGCGCCGCTGCTGGGCAACGCCGGGGTCGACACGGGCTCGCTGTACCTCGTCGACGGCAACCTCAAGGACTGGGGCGCCGACATCCCGGTCAGCCTCGAGGGCTCGAAGGGCACCCGCGCCGGCGCCGAGCTGCCGCAGGACTTCCTCGACCAGCTGAACGAGGTCTGGACGGCCGAGGGCAACGACCCGATCGACGCCGTGACCTACTCGGCCGAGGCGTACGACGCCGTGGTCCTCATCGCTCTGGCGGCGCTGAAGGCCGGCTCGGTCGAGGGCCCGGACATCGCGGCGGAGATGATCACCGTCTCCGGCGGCGACGGCGACGGCGAGAAGTGCGACAACTTCGCCGACTGCGCCGCGATCATCAACGACGGCGGCACGCCGGATTACGACGGCCTCTCCGGCGAGATCACGTTCGACGAGAACAACGACCCGAAGGGTGCCGCGATCGGCGTCTACGAGTTCGACGCCGAGAACGTCACCTCGCGCATCAAGTAAACACCGCACGATGAAGGCCCCGGGTGCTTCGGCATCCGGGGCCTTCCTCGTGCGGCGCGAGGTCTCAGGCGGCGTCGGTCCCGAGGGTGCCGAGGTAGAGGCCGATGACCTTCGGATCGTTCAGCAGCTCCCGACCGGTGCCCTCGTAGGCGTCCTTCCCCTGGTCCAGCACGTAGCCGCGGTCGCAGATCTGCAGGCACCGACGGGCGTTCTGCTCGACCATGATCGTCGTCACGCCCGCCTTGTTGATGTCGGAGACGCGGATGAAGGCGTCGTCCTGCCGCACGGGGGAGAGGCCGGCGGACGGCTCGTCCAGCAGCAGCACGGACGGGTCCATCATGAGCGCGCGGGACATGGCGACCATCTGGCGCTCGCCGCCGGAGAGCGAGCCCGCACGCTGCTTCAGGCGCTTGCCGATCTCCGCGAAGATGCTGCTGACGAACTCGAGCCGCTCCGCGAAGATCTTCGGGTTCTGGTAGAGCCCCATCTCCAGGTTCTCCTGGATGGTGAGCGACGGGAACACGTTGTTCGTCTGCGGCACGAAGGCGACACCGCGGCGTACGAGCTTGTCGGCCTTGAGGCCGACGATGCTCTCGCCCTTGACGGTGATGTCGCCCTCGCGGACGTTCACCATGCCGAAGATCGCCTTGAGGAGCGTCGACTTCCCGGCGCCGTTCGGGCCGATGATGCCGATGAGCTCGCCCTGGCGGGCGACGAGGTTCGCGCCGTTGAGGATGTTCACTCCCGGCAGGTAGCCGGCGTGCACGTCCTTCAGCTCGACGATGACGTCGCCGGTCTCGGGGGTGCCCTCGGCGGGGATCGCGGTGCTCATGCCTTGTCCTCCTCGGCGGCGTCCTCGGCCTCGACCTCGGCCTCGACCTCCGTCTCGATCTGCTCGCGGATGCGCTCCGCGTCGGCGTCCGAGATCACCGGGAGGCGGCCGGTGACGGCGCCGAGGTCCACGTCCTGATGGGCGCCCAGGTAGGCGTCCACGACCGCGGGGTCCTCCATGACGGTCTCCGGAGGCCCCTCGGCCACCACGCGCCCCTCGGCCATCACGACGACCCAGTCGGCGATGTGACGCACCATGTGCATGTCGTGCTCCACGAAGAGCACCGTCATCCCGAGGTCCTTGAGATCGAGGATGTGGTCGAGGAGCGACTGCGTGAGGGCGGGGTTCACCCCGGCCATCGGCTCGTCGAGCATCACCAGGTTCGGGTCGCTCATGAGCGCCCGTGCCATCTCCAGGAGCTTGCGCTGACCGCCGGAGAGGGAGGCGGCGAAGTCCTGCTCCTTGGCGTCGAGCTTGAAGCGCACGAGGAGCTCGTGGGCCCGCTGCTCGATCTCCTGCTCCTGCGCGCGCCAGAGGAAGGGGAAGAGCCCGGCCCAGAAGCCCTCGCCGCGCTGGTCCTTCGCGCCGAGCTTCATGTTCTCCAGCACGGTCAGCAGCGACAGCGACTTGGTGAGCTGGAAGGTGCGCACCTGGCCCATCCGGGCGACCTTGAAGGACGGGATGCCGGAGAGGCTCTTGCCGTCGTACGACCAGGTACCGCTGTTGGGCTTGTCGAACCCGCAGAGGAGGTTGAACAGTGTGGTCTTCCCGGCGCCGTTGGGGCCGATGAGTGCCGTGATGGCGCCACGCGGGATCTCGAGGTGATCGACGTCGACGGCGGTCAGTCCGCCGAAGCGCCGCTGCACCGCGTCCACGACGAGGATCGGGTCGACCTTCTTGACTCCGGGGGCGGCGGGACCCGCGGCGAGCCCGGTGGTCTTGGCGCGGGGAGCGCTCTTCGCGGGCGTGACGGCCGCGTCGTTCTCACTTGACAAAGGTCATCTCCCTCTTGTTCCCCAGGATGCCCTGCGGGCGGAACACGACGATGAGCATCAGCACGATGCCGATGAGGATGTAGCGCACCACGTCGGCCTGTGCGCTCGTCATGGGCAGGTAGCCGGCCGTGGCCATCGCGGGGAGGAGCGCGCCGAGGAAGGCGAACACCACCCAGAAGAGCACGGCGCCGAGCGTCGGGCCGAAGACCGTAGCCGCACCGCCGAGGAGCAGGATCGTCCACAGGAAGAACGTCAGCGACGTCGAGTAGCTGCCGGGGATGACCGCCGAGGGCAGGACGAAGACGATGCCGCCGAGCGCACCGATCACACCACCCACCACGAGCGCCTGCATCTTGTACGCGAAGACGTTCTTGCCGAGCGACCGCACGGCGTCCTCGTCCTCGCGGATGCCCTTGAGCACGCGGCCCCACGGGCTGCGCATGAGCGCCCAGACCACGAGGATCGTCAGAGCGAGGGTGAGCAGACCGAACACACGCACCCAGAGGTCGTTCGCGTTGTACGTCCACGGGCCGAAGCCGTACGTCCCCGGAGGGAACGGGTTGGCATCGCGGAAGCTCTGGTGGTAGCCGGAGAGCCCGCCGGCGGAGTTCGTCCAGTCCTTGAACAGCTCCGTGACGAACATCAGGCGCACGACCTCCGCGGCCGCGATGGTCGCGATGGCGAGGTAGTCGGCGCGCAGACGCAGCGTCGGGATTCCCAGCAGCAGGGCGAAGAGCGCTCCGCCGGTGATGCCGACGAGCACGCCCAGCCACCACGGGAAGCCGAAGGTGAGGATCGAGATCGCGTAGCCGTAGCCGCCGATCGCCATGAAGGCCGCCATGCCGAAGTTGAGCAGACCCGTGTAGCCGAAGTGCACAGCGAGGCCGGTGGCCGCGAGCGCGTAGGCGATCGTCGTCGGGCTGAACAGGTAGGAGGCGGTGTTGCCGAAGATGCTTCCGAAGTCCATGCGTCAGCCCAACCTTTCCTTGCGTCCGAGGATGCCCTGCGGTCGCACGAGCAGGATGATGATCAGCGCGACGAGGGCGCTGGCGTACTTGAGGTCGGTCGGCACCCCGAGGAGCGTGGACACCTCGACCGCGAGGCCGACGATGATCGAGCCGATCAGGGCGCCGATCGCCGAGCCGAGCCCGCCGAGCGTGATGGCGCAGAACATCAGCAGCAGCATCTGCATACCCATGTCCCACTTCACGCCGGGTCGGAAGTACGCCCAGAGGATCCCGGAGATCGCGGCCAGGGTGCCGGCGAGGATCCAGACGATGCGGATGACCTTGTCCACGTCGATGCCGGAGGCGGCGGCGAGCTGCGGGTTGTCCGAGATCGCCCTCGTCGCCTTGCCGGTGCGGGTGCGGGTGAGGAAGAACGCGACGCCGAGGATCACGATGATGCTGGTCGCCATGCCGATCAGGTCGATGTACGACAGGGAGATCGGCCCGAGACGGATGGGCTCCGGGCTGGAACCGGGCAGCTGATAGGTGTTGCCGCCGATGATGTACTGCAGACCGTAGCGGAGGGCCAGCGAGAGGCCGATGCTGACGATCATGAGCTGGACGACGCCCAGACCCCGGCGCCGCAGTGGCTTCCAGATGCCGGCGTCCAGAGCCCAGCCGAGCGCCGCACCGCCGATGACCGCGGCGATGATGCCGGCCCACAGCGGGAGCTGCCAAAACGAGGTGACGACGAGCGTGACCACCGCGCCCCAGCTCACCATCTCGCCGTGCGCGAAGTTCGACAGCCGGGTCGTGCCGTAGATCAGCGCGGCGCCCATCGAGGCGAGCCCCAGCAGCAGACCGAAGTTCAGACCGCCCACCATGCGCGACAGGAGCTGGTCGAGGAAGGAGACGGTCACCCGCTCGCCCTCGCCCAGGAAGAAGTTCACGATCTTCGTGCCGGTGAGCCCGAACTCCAGCTCGAACGAGGCGGTCGTGCCCGAGACGGGCTGGATCCCCTCGGGGAGCTGCGTCGCGTCGACGATCACGCCGTCCGGAAGCGTGGACTCGTCGACTGTCAGGGTGTACGTCTCCTTCTCCGGCACGTACAGGCGCCACTTGCCCTCGGCGTCGGTCTCGGTCTCGGCGTCGAAGCCGTTGCCCTCGATCGTCATCACGACGCCCTCGACGGGCTCGTCGCCGTCGGTGACGACGCCGGCGAAGTAGAAGTCGGTGACCTCCTGGCCGTCGTCCGTCGTCTCCGCGGATGCGGCTGAGGGAGGGAGGAGGAGCGATGCCGCGAGCGCCATCAGGATTCCGAAGAAGGCGAAGGCCCAAGGGCGCTTTCGCGGTCCGGCGAGTGCTGTGGGTCCCACGCAACCTCCACTGTGAGTGCTGTCTCCGCGGACTCGGGTCGAACCGCGGGGATGGACGACGCACTTGAGCGTAATGGGCGATCGGCGATTCACCTATCGTCCGGGCCAACGGTCCGGTAACGACAGGGCTCTGGGAATGTTCTCGGGCGTGTCTCGCTTAGAATCTCCATACGGGTCGCGCCCGCGCACCGGCCGACGTCGACCCCCCATTCGCACCCGGATCCGCGCCACTCGCGCAGGAGGAGATTCCATGGACCAGCACGATCCCTTCGGCTTCGTCGGACTGACCTACGATGACGTGCTGCTGCTCCCCGGGCACACCGACGTCATCCCCAGCGAGGCCGACACGTCGTCCCGGATCACGCGGCGGATCTCCGTCGCGACGCCGCTCCTCTCCAGCGCGATGGACACCGTGACCGAGTCCCGCATGGCGATCGCCATGGCGCGGGAGGGTGGCATCGGCATCCTGCACCGCAACCTCTCGATCGCCGACCAGGCCGCGCACGTCGACCGCGTGAAGCGGAGCGAGTCCGGCATGATCACCGACCCCATCACCACGACGCAGGACGCGACCGTGGAGGAGGTCGACGCGCTGTGCGCCAAGTACCGGATCTCCGGTCTCCCGGTCGTGGACGACGAGGGTCGTCTGGTCGGCATCATCACGAACCGGGACATGCGCTTCGTCTCCGGCTTCGAGCGCCAGAGCACGTTCGTGAAGGACGTCATGACGAGGGAGAACCTCGTCACCGCCCCGGTGGGCGTCGCGGCAGGCGAGGTCATCGCGCTGTTCGCGAAGCACCGCGTCGAGAAGCTGCCCCTCATCGACGAGGACGGCAAGCTCGCCGGCCTCATCACCATCAAGGACTTCGACAAGAGCGAGAAGTACCCGCTCGCCACCAAGGACGACCAGGGCCGCCTGCGGGTGGGCGCGGCGATCGGCTTCTTCGGCGACGCCTGGGAGCGCGCCGAGGCCCTCCGCGACGCCGGCGTCGACGTGCTCGTCGTCGACACCGCCAACGGCCAGTCCCAGGGCGTGATCGACCTCGTCAAGCGCCTCAAGGCCGACGAGTCGTTCGCGCACATCGACGTCATCGGCGGCAACGTCGCCACCCGCGAGGGCGCGCAGGCGCTGGTGGACGCCGGTGTCGACGCGGTCAAGGTGGGCGTGGGGCCCGGCTCGATCTGCACGACGCGCGTGGTCGCCGGTGTCGGCGTACCGCAGGTGACGGCCGTCTACGAGGCGTCGCTCGCGGCGCGTCCGGCCGGGGTCCCGGTGATCGCCGACGGCGGCCTGCAGTACTCGGGCGACATCGCGAAGGCCCTGGTCGCCGGCGCCGACGCCGTGATGCTCGGCTCGCTGCTCGCCGGCACGGACGAGTCGCCGGGCGAGATCGTCTTCCAGTCGGGCAAGCAGTTCAAGCAGTACCGCGGGATGGGATCGCTCGGCGCCATGCAGACGCGCGGCAAGCAGACCTCGTACTCGAAGGACCGCTACTTCCAGGCCGACGTGCCCAGTGACGACAAGCTGATCCCGGAGGGCATCGAGGGCCAGGTCCCGTACCGCGGCCCGCTCTCCGCCGTCGCCTACCAGCTCGTCGGCGGGCTGCGGCAGTCGATGTTCTACGTCGGTGCGCGCACCATCGAGGAGCTCAAGCAGCGCGGCAAGTTCGTGCGCATCACCTCGGCGGGACTCAAGGAGTCGCACCCGCACGATGTGCAGATCGTCGTCGAGGCGCCGAACTACAAGAAGTGACAGCGGCCCCCGGGAAGGGGGACGCAGGAGGGGCCGGATGCGCTGCATCCGGCCCCTCGTCGTCCGCGGTGCGGTCAGCCGCAGCGGTAGGTGACGCCGCCGACGTCCCACACCCCGGGTCCGAGCTCGGCGCACGTTCCGATCACACCGGCCAGCACGGTCACCAGCAGGACGATCCCGATGATCGCGAAGATCGTCAGGATGGCGCCGACGATGATGCCGGCGATCGCGATGCCCTTGGGGGCCTTCGCCTTGCCGAGCTGCACGGCGGCGATGATGCTGAGGATGAGGCCGACCGGCGGCAGCAGGAACGCCAGCACGAGGCCGATGATCGACAGCACCCGCCCGGGCGGCGAGGTCGGCACGTCCTGCCCGTAGGGGGCGCCGGGCGGGGGAGCGGAGGCCGCGGGATACGGCGAGGGCGCGCCGCCGGGCGGCGGCGGGTTGTAGGGCGGCGGGGCGTCGGGCGACGGTGCGTCGGTCATGATCTCTCCTCGGTTCCGGTCGTAGCCCAGAGCGTAGCGATGGAGGGACGGGCATGCCATCCCCCTTCCGGGCCCCGCGCGCCGCGCGTACGGTGCCGGTATGTGCCGAAACATCGTGCCTCTGAACAACCTCGAGCCCGCAGCCACGGATGAGGAGTGCCAGGAGGCCGCGCTCCAGTTCGTCCGCAAGATCTCCGGGACGACGGCGCCCTCGCGCGCGAACCGCGAGGTGTTCGATCGCGCGGTGGCCGAGATCGCCGTGGCCACGCGGCGGCTGCTCGACGATCTCGTGACCTCGGCACCGCCCAAGAACCGCGAGGAGCAGGCGGCGAAGAGGCGGGCGCGATCGGCGGAGCGCTACGAGGCGATCCGGGTCTATCAGGAGGAGAAGCGGGCGGCGCGCGCGGGCTGACGCGCTGCGGGCCGGGGGTGGAGCCCTGTGCCAGAATCGACGTACCCCGCTCGACTTTCCCTGCGGCCCGGTGATGAAGGCACCGAGCTCGCACCGCCGAATCCCCCCGGCAGGGAATCTCCCCAAGGAGAGCTGTACATGGCTGAGGTCCCCCCTCGCATCCTCGTCGTCGACGACGACCACGACGTCGCCCTGCTCGTCAAGACCGTCCTGGAACGGCGTGCAGGCTGCGTCGTCGATCTCGCGGACGACGGCCGATCGGCGCTCGAGAAGGCCGCGGCGGTGAAACCCGACGTCGTCGTGACCGACATCGAGATGCCGGGGCTCAGCGGCCTGGAGCTGCTCGCGGAACTGCGGCGCCTCATGCCGACCGTGCCGGTCGTCGTGATGACCGCGCACGTCTCGGTCGAGTACGCCGTGTCGGCGCTCCGGGCGCAGGCCGACGAGTTCCTCACCAAGCCGCTCGACAACGCCCGACTCGTGGAGTCGGTCGCCCGGCTCGTCGAGGAGTCCCGGCGCCGGAAGGCGGAGGCGAAGACCGGCGAGGTCGTCCTCGCGATCGGGGCGCACCCGGACGACGTCGAGATCGGCGTCGGCGGCATCCTCGCGGCGCACGCGGCCGCCGGCGATCAGATCACGATCCTCACGCTCTCCCGCGGAGCGCGCGGCGGTGACGCGGACAGTCGCCAGCATGAGTCGCTCGCCGCGGCCGAGCAGGTGGGGGCGCGCCTGTTCGTCAAAGACCTCATCGACACCGAGATCTCGGGCGGAGGATCGACCGTCCGCCTCATCGAGGAGGTCGTGCAGGAGATCCAGCCGACCATCGTCTACACGCACTCGCACCACGACCGCCACCAGGATCACCGCGCGGTGAACGAGGCGACGATCGTCGCGACCCGCCGCGTCGGCACGGTCGCCTGCTACCAGAGCCCTTCCGCGACCATCGACTACCGGCCCACGCGCTTCGTCCGCATCGACCGCTTCCTGGATGACAAGCTGCGGCTGCTGGAGTGCTTCCAGTCCCAGACCGCGGCGAACCGGGAGTATCTCGCGCCGGAGTTCGTCACCGCCACCGCACGCTACTGGTCGCGGTTCGGCGGCGGCGAGGCGGTCGAGCCGCTGGAGGTCGTGCGCGAGACCGCCGAGTTCATCGGCGCCCATGAACTGAGTCGACGGGAGAGCTGATGACGAAGCGCGTACTGGTCACCGGAGCCGGAGGCCCCGCCGGCGTCGCCGTGATCCGCTCCCTGCTGCGACGGCCCGATCTGACGGTCTTCGCGGCCGACATGGACGGATGGGCGAGCGGCATCTACCTCGTCCCACCGGCGCAACGCCGTCTGGTTCCCCCGGGGCGTGACGAGGACTTCGTGCCGGCGATCGCGCGGATGGTCGCGGAGGACGGTCTCGACCTCGTGATCTCGACCGTCGACGTGGAGCTGATCGCCCTCGCGGACCGCCGCGACGAGCTGGCCCCCGCGGTCCTCGCCGCGCCGCCCGCCGACACGCTGCACACCGCCCTCGACAAGCTCGCTCTCGCGGAGCGCTGCGCGCCGACCGGTCGTGTGCCGCGCACCGTGCTCGCCGGGCCGGATGCCGCGGAGGTCGCGTGGGAGTTCCCCGTGTTCGCCAAGCCCCGGCAGGGGGCGGGCAGTCGCGGTGTGCGCCTCGTCCCGGACGCCGAGGCGCTCGCGGCCCTCCCCGCCGATGAGGGGCTGATCGTGCAGGACTTCCTCCCGGGCGAGGAGTACTCGGTCGATGTGATCGCCGACGCCTCCGGCGGTGTGGTCGCGGCGGTCCCGCGCACCCGTGCGCGCGTGGATTCGGGCGTCGCCATCGCCGGTCGCACCCTCCGCGACCCCGAGCTCGAGGAGACCGCCGCCGCCATCGCGCGGGCGATCGGCCTCGTGGGCGTCGCCAACGTGCAGCTCCGTCGCGACCGGGACGGGCGGGCCGTGCTGCTCGAGGTCAACGCGCGCTTCCCCGGGGCACTCCCGCTGACGATCGCCGCCGGAGTCGACATCCCGTCGCTCGTCGCCGACCTCTTCCTCGGCCGGGAGATCCCGGTGCAGGTGCCCTTCCGCGAGGTCGCATCGGTGCGCTTCCTGGAGGACGTGATCGTCGAGGTCGACGACGTGCTCGTGTCGGCGCACGCCGGTCACCAGGAGGAACTGTGAGCCATCCCGCCCTCCGCGGAGACCACCACGTCCACTCCACGTTCTCCGATGACGCGGTCTCCACGCTGGAGGAGAACGTCGCCGCCGCTGCGGCCGTCGGTCTCGAGACGGTCCGCCTCGTCGACCACGTACGGCAGAGCACGACCTGGGTGCCGGAGTACCTCGCCGCGGTCCGTCGGCTGCGCGTTCCGGACGGACTCACGGTGCTCACGGGCGTCGAGGCGAAGATCCTCGACGCCTCGGGGGAACTCGACATGCCGGTGCTGCCTGAGGGCATCGACCGGATCCTCATCGCCGACCATCAGTTCCCCGGCGTGGACGGGCCGCTCGGTCCCACCGCCGTCCGCGAGCGCATCGCCGCGGGGTGGGCGCCGGCCGACGTCCTCGACCAGTTCACGGACGCGGTCATCGCGACCATGCGACGCCATCCGGGCAACCAGCTCGCGCACTGCTTCTCGATCCTGCCGAAGATCGGTCTCGCGGAGGAGGAGCTCGGAGCCGAGCGCCTCGAGGCCTGGGCTCGCGCCGCCGCGGAGACGGATACCCTCGTCGAGGTCAACGAGAAGTGGGTGTGCCCCGGCGCGGAGGCGCTGACCGCGCTGGAGCGCGCGGGTGCCGGGATCGTCGCGTCCACCGACAGCCACGTGGCCGCAGACGTCGGCCGGTACTCCCGCATCCTCCCGCTGCTCGACGGGACGGAAGGACGCTGATGCCCGAGCTGACCTGGATCGAGACGGTCGTCGTCGTCATCCTCCTCCTCTGCGTGCTGATCGGCACGCTCCCGGTCGTCAACACCGGGTTGCAGTTCCTCATGCTGCCGCTGCACGCCTTCCGCAATCACTACGGCAAGGCCGCGCCGTACCACCCGAACGTGGCCGTGGTCATCCCGGCGTGGAACGAGGGCCTGGTCATCGGCCCCGCGATCGAGCGGCTGCTCCAGCTCGAGTACCCCGCCGAGCGCCTCCGCGTCTTCGTCGTCGACGACGCATCCACGGACGACACCCCGGCGATCGTGCAGCAGAAGGCGGCGACCTACCCGGGACGGGTCGTGCACCTGCGGCGCGAGAAGGGTGGCGAGGGCAAGGCGCACACGCTGAACCACGGCCTCGACGTCGTGCTCGCCGACCCGTGGACCGAAGCGGTGCTCATCATGGACGCCGACGTGATCTTCGCGCGGGACTCGCTGCGCAAGCTCACCCGGCACCTCGCGGACGAAGAGGTCGGGGCCGTCACGGCCTACATCGCGGAGGGCAGCAGGGACCGCAACTACCTCACCCGGTTCATCGCGATCGAGTACGTCATCGGCCAGCTCTCGGCACGGCGCACGCAGAACGTCGGGGGAGCGATCGCCTGCCTCGCCGGGGGCGCCCAGCTGCATTCCCGCGCGAACCTCGAGGCGATCGGCGGTCGCATCCCGACGGGCACGCTCGCCGAGGACACCATGACGACCTTCGAGAGTCAGCTCCACGGCCGCCGGATGGTGTTCGAGCCGCACGCCGTGGTGCTCGCCGAGGAGCCGCGGACGATCGACAGTCTCTGGAAGCAGCGGCTGCGCTGGGCGCGCGGCAACGTGCAGCTCACCTCGATCTACAAGAAGCTCTGGTTCCGTCCGAGTCGCGACCACAACCTGGGCAGCATCCCCTTCGGGCTGGCCTGGTTCACGATCCTGCTGATGCCGGCGCTCCTGCTCCTCGCCGCCACCGCGATGATCGTCCTCCTGCTCCTGCACAGCGACGTCGCGGAGTTCGTGTTCCGGTTCATGTGGATCGCCGCGGCGGCCATCTACATCTTCTCGATGCTCTACTCCGTCCAGCTCGATCCGCGCATCGGGCGGCAGTCCTGGCGCGAGGCGATCATGTTCCCGGGGCTCGGGGCGCTGATCCTCATGGCCCTGGCGCTGTTCCCCTGGGCCCTGGACGGCCTGATCGGCGCGGCCGGGCAGGAGTCGACGGAGCAGACGCCTGTGCTGTGGCTGCTGGCGTTCGCCCTCTGGGGGCCGGTGTCGATGCTCGGCATCTGGCTCGCGCGGGCGGTCGAGCCGCTTCCGGCCGGACGCTTCTTCGCGGGCCTGCTGCTCTACGTCTGCGGCTACGGATCACTGCTGTGCGCGATCACCGCCGACTCGTACCTCAAGGAGTGGCGTCGCGCGGATGCCTCCTGGATCAAGACCGAGAAGATCGGACGGGTCGACTCATGACCGACGCACCATCGCACGACGCCGAGGTGGAGGAGATCACGGCCGACGCCCGGAAGGAGCGCCGCCTCATCCCGCAGGCGCTCATCTCCCTCGCCGTCGTGGTCGTGATCGTCGTCGTCCGAGAGCTGCTCCTGCGATGACCGGACGGCCGCTCGCCCTGGTCGTCGAGGACGCTCCGGATCAGGCGACCCTCCTGGGGCGGTACCTCGATCGGGAGGGCTTCGACGTGTTCGTCGCGCCCGATGCGGAGTCTGCCATCGCCGCCTTCCCGGACATCGACCCCCAGGTCGCCGTCCTGGACCTGCTGCTCCCCGGCATCTCCGGTCAGGCGTGCTGCCGGCTGATCCACGAACGCTACCCGGAGTGCTTCCTCATCGTCAGCTCGGTGCTGGACGTCGCGGAGTATCCACCCTCTGACGCCGCGCTGCCGAAGCCCATCACGGGGGCGGACCTGCATCGGGCCGTGGAGCGGGTGCCGCGATGAGGGCCACGCCGCTGGAGCGTGCCGAGAACCGCTGGTACCGGGTCGTCGACAACCCGAGCCCGATCGTCAAGCAGGTCCCGACGCTCGTCGCCGCCGCGATCGCGGGCGTGATGACGTGGGCCATCCCCAGCCTGCCGTTCACCGATGTCGTCCTCGCGCTGACCGGCCTCGCGGTCGTGCTCGTCGCGACGCTCCACGCCGGGGTGCTCAGCGCGCTGCACATCCGCGAGGGCTGGATCGTGCTGCTGGTGCCGATGGTCGACATCCTGGGACTGGGCCTGTTCCGTGCAGGGACGGGAGGCGCGGCCTCGCTCTTCGGATCGCTCGTGCTCCTGCCGGTGATCTGGATCGCGGCGGCGCCGGGGATCCGCTGGGTCTTCGTCGTCGGCGCGTTCACGTCGTTCGCGCTGCTGATCCCCTACGTCGTCGAACCGCCGACGAACGCGGTGGTGTGGCTCCGCGGCGTCGTCGGTCCGCTCGTCTTCGCGGCCGTCGCGGCCGTGGTGAACGAGCTCTCCCGGCAGCAGCGCCTGCGGGTGCAGCAGGCGGAGGAACTGGTCACGGAGCGGACCAAGGCGCTGTCCGAGAACGTCTCGATGATCGTGCAGCTTCGTCAGAAGGAGCACGAGTACCGCGTGCTGCTCGACTCGTTCGAGGGCCTGTGGGCGTCGATCACCGCGCAGGCCGTGATCGGCACCGATCGCGAGGGGCGCGTCACGGCGTGGAACCCCGGGGCCGTCCGCCTGCTCGGGCTCTCCCACGACGAGGCTCTCGACGACGTGCGCGTCGACCGCTTCTTCTCGCCGTCGGCGCTGAGGATGCTCGCCGAGGACACCGCGTCGCGCGAAGACGTCTCGGGGGTGCCGGCGGGGCAGGGCGGGGCGCCCGACCGCGCAGGAGTGCCGGACGGGCTCCGCGAGCTCTTCGCCCACGCGGACGCCGGCCATACCGTCGACGGCGACATTGAGGTGAGGACCGCGGGCGGCACGACGGTGCCGGCGCGGGTGACCGTCACCCCGCACAAGGATCCGTCCGGCGCGCAGCAGGGCTACCTGTTCGTGCTCACGGACGAGACCAGAGCCGTCGAGGTCGCGCGCATGAAGGACGAGTTCGTGGGGATGATCTCCCATGAGCTCCGGACGCCGCTGAGTGCGATCATCGGCTTCCTCGACCTGTTGCAGAACGACCCCGGTCAGCCCCTGACCGAGGACCAGCAGGAGTTCGTCGGCATCATCGAGCGCAACGCGAAGCGCCTGCTGAACCTCGTCGGCGATCTGCTCTTCACGGCGCAGGTGGAATCGGGGCGCTTCCCCCTGGAGCGGGACGAGGCCGACGTCGCGGAGCTCGTGCGCTCGGCGGTGGCCTCGGCGGGGCCGCATGCGCAACGCGAGGGGATCGAGCTGGACCTGCAGGTCGGGGACGAGCCGATCCCGCTGCTCGTCGATCCCGGACGCCTCGGGCAGGCGGTGGACAACCTCCTCTCGAACGCCATCAAGTTCACCCCGCGCGGGGGCCGAGTGACGGCCGCCGTGCGTCGCCTCGACGGCGGGGTGCAGGTCGCCATCGCCGACACCGGGGTCGGGATCCCGCAGGACGAGCAGCGCATGCTCTTCACCCGGTTCTTCCGGGCGTCGACGGCCACGCGCAACGCCGTCCCGGGGGTGGGGCTGGGCCTCACGATCACGCGCGCGATCGTGCTGGCCCACGGCGGATCGATGGACGTGACCAGCGAGGAGGGGGTGGGCACCGAGTTCCGGTTCGTGCTCCCGGCGGCTCCCAAGACCGAGGTGCTGCAGACCCTCAGTCGCGCGGACTGATAGCCTGGTCGGCTCGCTGTCCGCGGGCGGAAGGACGGCAACGCCTGTGGGGTACATCGACGCATCCGGGATCTCACTGACGCTTCCCGACGGCAGACCGCTTCTCGACGAGGTGTCGTTCCGGGTCGGGGCGGGCTCGACCAGCGCTCTGATCGGGCCGAACGGGGCGGGGAAGACGACGCTGCTGCGGATCATCCGCGGCGAGCAGCCGGCCGACGACGGGGTGGTGACCATCGACGGCGGACTCGGCGTCATGGACCAGTTCGTCGGGCACGGCGAGCCGGGCCAGACCGTGCACGAGCTGCTCGTGCGGGTGGCCCCCACGCGTCTCCGTGCGGCGGCGGAGGCGCTGGAGGCCGCGGAGAACGCGCTCATCGACCGCGACGAGCACGACACCCAGATGGCCTACGCCTCCGCCATCGCCGAGTACGCGGACGCCGGCGGCTACGAGCACGAGACCGTGTGGGATCAGTGCACCGTGGCAGCGCTCGGCGTGCCGTTCGAGCGGGCACGGTACCGCGAGCTCACCTCCCTCTCCGGCGGAGAGCAGAAACGGCTCGCCCTGGAGGCGCTGCTGCGCGGCCCCGATGAGGTGCTCCTGCTCGACGAGCCGGACAACTACCTCGACGTGCCGACCAAGCGGTGGCTCGAGGAGCGGCTGCGCGCCACGGACAAGACCGTGCTGCTGGTGTCGCACGACCGCGAGCTCCTCGCCAGAGCCGCCGATCGGCTGATCACGCTGGAACCCGGTGCGGCGGGGTCGACGGCCTGGGTGCACGGCGGGAGCTTCGCGACCTACCATCAGGCGCGCGCCGATCGGATGGACCGGCTCGACGAGCTGCGCCGGCGGTGGGACGAGCAGCATGAGAAGCTCCGCATCCTGGTGGCGAACCTCAAGGTCAAGGCGTCCGCGAACGACGGCTTCGCGTCCCGGTATCAGGCGGCGCAGACGCGACTGCGGAAGTTCGAGGAGGCGGGCCCGCCCGAGGAGCGGCCCCCGGCGCAGGAGTTCGACATGCGCCTCCGCGGGGCCAGGACCGGGAAGCGGGCCGTCGTGGCTGACCGGCTCGAGCTGACCGGTCTCATGCGTCCCTTCGACGCCGAGGTCTGGTACGGCGACCGGGTGGGCGTGCTCGGCTCGAACGGCTCAGGCAAATCGCACTTCCTGCGGCTGCTGGCCCGCGGCGGCACCGACCCGGATCCGTCCCTCGGCCACGTGACCGCGGTCGCGGAGGAGCTCCGCCCCGTCGCGCACACCGGACGCGCGGTGCTGGGCGCCCGCGTGGTGCCGGGGCTCTTCGCGCAGACCCACGCGCACCCGGAGTTCGTCGGCCGCACGCTGCTGGAGATCCTGCATCGGGGGGACGACCTCCGCGACGGCATGCCCCGGGACGCGGCGAGCTCGGCCCTGGACAGGTACGGCCTCGTCCGCCAGGCCCAGCAGGCGTTCGAGTCGCTCTCCGGCGGACAGCAGGCGCGGTTCCAGGTGCTCCTGCTCGAGCTGTCCGGCGCGACCCTCCTCCTCCTCGACGAGCCCACCGACAACCTCGATCTGGAGTCGGCCGAGGCGCTGGAGGAGGCGCTCGGACGCTTCGAGGGCACCGTGGTCGCAGTCACCCACGACCGATGGTTCGCTCGCTCCTTCGACCGGTTCCTCGTGTTCGGCACGGACGGCAAGGTCTACGAATCCGACGAGCCGGTCTGGGACGAGCGGCGGGTGGCGCGTGCGCGCTGACCGCCGCGGAGGCCGCCGGGCGCCGGGTAGGCTGGACGGGTGACCATGGAGATCGAGCTCGGCCGAGGAAAGCGCGCGCGTCGCGCGTACACGTTCGACGACATCGCGGTGGTGCCCTCACGGCGCACGCGGAACCCCGAGGACGTGTCCACCGCATGGACGATCGACGCCTTCGGCTTCGAGATCCCGGTGCTCGGGGCGCCGATGGACTCGGTCGTCAGCCCGCGCACCGCGATCATGCTCGGGCAGCTCGGCGGCCTGGGGGTGCTCGACCTCGAGGGTCTCTGGACCCGGTACGAGGACCCGGAGCCGCTTCTCGCCGAGATCGCCGGCCTCGCGGAGGACCGCGCGACCGTGCGCATGCAGGAGCTCTACTCGGAGCCCATCAAGCCCGAGCTCATCACCCGCCGACTCGCCGAGATCCGCGAAGCCGGCGTCACCGTCGCCGGCTCCCTCACCCCGCAGCGCACGCAGGAGTTCTACGACACCGTCGCCGCGGCCGGCGTCGACCTGTTCGTCATCCGGGGCACGACCGTCTCCGCCGAGCACGTGTCGAGTGTGGCGGAGCCGCTGAACCTCAAGAAGTTCATCTACGACCTCGACGTGCCGGTGATCGTGGGCGGAGCCGCGACCTACACGGCGGCCCTGCACCTCATGCGCACCGGTGCCGCCGGCGTGCTCGTGGGCTTCGGCGGCGGCGCGGCGTCCACCACCCGGGCCACCCTCGGCATCCACGCGCCCATGGCCACCGCGGTGTCCGATGTGGCCGCGGCTCGCCGTGACTACCTCGACGAGTCCGGCGGGCGCTATGTCCACGTGATCGCCGATGGCGGCGTCGGCACCTCCGGCGACATCGTGAAGGCGCTCGCCATGGGCGCAGACGCCGTCATGCTCGGGGTCGCCCTGGCTCGCGCGACGGACGCTCCCGGCCAGGGATTCCACTGGGGTCCCGAGGCGCACCACCCGAAGCTGCCGCGCGGACGACGCGTCGAGGTCGGCGGGATCGGCACGCTGGAGGAGATCCTCTACGGCCCGGCGCCGGTCGCCGACGGCACCGCGAACCTCATCGGCGCGCTGCGCAAGTCGATGGCCACCACCGGGTACTCCGATCTCAAGGAGTTCCAGCGGGTGGAGGTCGTGCTGGCCCCGTACGAGGCCTGAGGTCTCCGCATCACCGTGACCGCACCTGCTCCCTTCCCGCCGACCCTTCGTGAGGTCATGCTGCGGGGACGCTGGATCGCGATGCTGCTGCTGTGCCTCATCGTCGCCGGGGTGTTCGCCTGGCTCGGCCAATGGCAGCTGGAGCGGGCGATCGAGACCGATCCACCGGCGCCGGGGGCGACCGAGCAGGTCCGGCCGCTGGACGAGGTCGTGCAGCCGGGGGAGTACCTCCCCGAGCCCCTCGTCGGGCAGCGCGTGGAGACGGAGGGCGTCTGGGTCCCCGGGGACTTCCTCGTCGTGGGCAGCCGCTTCAACGACGGCGCCGAGGGGTACTGGGTCACCGGACAGCTCCGGGTCGACGAGCGCGTCTCGCTGGCGGTCGCCATCGGCTGGGCGCCGGATCGCGAGGCCGCCGACGCCGCCGTGGAGCGTCTGGAAGCCGAGGCGGACGGCGGCGTGGTCGAGGTCGCCGGTCGCGTCATCTCGGATGAGGGTCCGTCGGTGCCTCCGCGCTCCGATCCGGAGCAGATGGACCGGATGTCCCCGGCCGCTCTGTTGAGCCGCTGGCACGACACCGAGCAGCTCGACGTCTACCGTCCGTATCTCGCCTCCACGACCGCCACGGCAGGGCTCGACGACATCGCCTCGCCCGCGCCGGAGGAGCAGTCCCCGGTCAACTGGCTCAACGTCTTCTATGCCGCCGAGTGGGTCATCTTCGCGGGCTTCGCGTTCTACCTCTGGTACCGCCTGGCGAAGGACGCCTGGGAGCGCGAGGTGGAGGAGTTCGAGGACGCCGAGGGGTCAGCGGCCGTCTGACGGCCACTGCGCATCCGCGCGGCGAACGCTGCGCTTCTGCGCGCCGCAGGGCCGGCGTGTGAACCTTCGTCAGGGGGCGTCGCGGCCATTCGGTGAGCGCTGGATGACCAATGGGAAAACTCCGTTGAGGATGTCCGAACCGCTCCGTATGCTCGCTCCATGTGCGCACGCTGGGAGTTCCCGATGTGTGCGATGACAGCGTCCTGAGCAGCGCCGGAACACGATCGAGGAGACAGCACCGATGATGTCCGCTCCTGAGCACGGGGAGACCCTGCCCCCCGTCTCGCACCGCAGAATCCGAGGGCGCGTGGGCGCTCTCGCCGCGACGTGCGTCGCCGCCCTGAGCCTCGGCTCGCTGGTGGCCGCGCCCGCATCGGCGAACACCGAGGGCACCGGGGTGGTGATCAACGAGGCCTATCTGTCCGGCGGCAGCGCCGGGGCGGCGTTCACGAACAAGTTCGTGGAGCTCTACAACCCGACGGCGGCGCCCGTCACGCTCGACGGCATGTCCCTGCAGTACCGCTCCGCGGCCGGGACCGGCGCCTTCAACGGCGTCGCACCGCTGAAGGGGACGATCCCGGCGGGCGGCTACTTCCTCGTGCAGGCGAACAGCAACGGCACCAACGGCGCCGCGCTGCCCCCTCCCGACGCCACCACGACGCTGAGCCCGAGCGGCACCAACGGCACCCTGGCGCTCGTCGAGGGCACCGCGGCGGTGACTCTCACCCCCGGCTCGACCGTCGGCGTGGACGGGGTGATCGACCTCCTCGGCTACGGCACCTCGAACACCTTCGAGACGGCGGCGGCCACCGCCCCCACCAGCAACACCGACGTCCGGTCGCTGAATCGCACGGACGGTGCGGACGCGGACGACAACAAGGCCGACTTCGCACTGTCGGCGACCATCACCCCGCAGAACTCCGGCGGCACGGATCCCGGCACCGACCCGGGCGAGGAGCCGGGGACGGAGCCGAAGGCCGCCACCATCGCGGAGGTCCAGGGCACCGGCGACGTCTCGCCGCTCGCCGGACAGCGCGTCCGCGTCGAGGGCGTCGTCACGGCGGACCACCGGACCGGCGGCTACAAGGGCATCGTGATCCAGACGCAGGGCTCGGGCGGCGAGACCGACGCGACCCCGGGCGCCTCGGACGGCGTGTTCGTGTTCCTGAACGCGCTCGCGCCCACGCTCGAGATCGGCGACCTCGTCTCGGTGACCGGCACGGTGAGCGAGTACTACGGTCAGACCCAGATCGCCCCTGCCGCGGTCGCGGACGTCTCGGTGGTCACGGCCGGCGTGGGCGTGCCCGCGCTCACGCCGCTGCCCGACACCGTACGCGGTGCCGACCGCGAGCAGTACGAGAACATGTACGTCGCCCCGACCGGCACGTACCGGCTCGCGTCGAGCCACCAGCTCTACAACTACGGGGCGCTGTGGCTGAACGCCGGCGACGACCTCAACGTCAAGAGCACCGAGACCACGCGTCCCGGGGCCGACGCCGCCGCCATCGCGGCCGAGAACCGCGCCAACCGCATCCTGCTCGACGACGCCTGGTCCATCCAGGTGACCAACAGCGGCCACCCGGGCCAGCAGCCGTACTTCACGGAGGACACGGTGGTCCGCAACGGCGACACCGTCGACTTCGGGTCCAACGGCTACGTGCTCCAGTGGGGCTTCGACGACTGGCGGCTGCAGCCGGTCGTCCCGATCGACGACGCCTCCCCGGCGGAGCGCAAGGTCACCTTCGAGGCGACCAACCCGCGTCCCGAGAAGGCTCCGGAGGTGGGCGGTGACGCGCAGGTGGCGTCATTCAACGTCTACAACTACTTCACGACGCTGAAGAGCGAGAACGCCGACGCCCGCGGCGCGGCGAACGCCGCCCAGTTCGCGATTCAGAAGTCCAAGATCGTCTCGGCCATCAACGGCCTCGACGCGGAGATCGTGGCTCTGATGGAGATCGAGAACTCGGTCAAGCTGGGCAAGCCCGTCGACACCGCCCTGAAGGACCTTGTCGCCGGCCTCAACGCCGACGCGGGCTCCGACGTGTGGGACTACGTGCGCACGCCCGAGGCTCTGCAGGACCCGGCGACCACGGACTACATCACCAACGCGATCATCTTCAAGAAGGACGCCGTGAGCACGGTGGGCGACAGTGCCACCGTCACCGACGAGTCCGTGTGGGGCAACGCCCGCGAGCCGATCGCCCAGGCGTTCGACATCGACGGCCGCGTCGTCACCGTCGTCGCCAACCACCTGAAGTCGAAGTCCCCGCCGCAGGGCGCCGGGGCCGAGCCCGCCGACGGTCAGGGCTTCTTCAACGCCGACCGGGTGAAGCAGGCGCAGGCCGTCCTCGACTTCACCGACGAGCTGGCCGAGAGCAGCGGCAGCAGCGACATGCTGCTGATCGGCGACTTCAACGCCTACGGGCAGGAAGACCCGATCGACGTGTTCACCTCGCAGGGGTGGAGCGACGTCGCCGCCGACAAGGCCGCAGGTCAGTACACCTACACGTTCGACGGCGAGCTCGGCTCGCTCGACCACGTGATCGCCTCGCCCTCGCTCGTCCCGTCGATCACGGGCGCCGGTGTGTGGGGCATCAACTCGCCGGAGTGGAGCGACCGCGGCTATGCGTTCGGCGCCGCCGAGGAGGGCACCCCCTACCGGTCGAGCGACCACGACCCGATCCTCGTCGGCGTCTCCTCGGAGATCCCGCCGGTGAGCATCGACGTGGTGACGGTGAACGACTTCCACGGCCGTATCGAGGCGGACGGGGCGGCGGCAGGAGCTGCCGTGCTCGCCGGCGCGGTGCAGCAGTTCCGTGCGGCGAACCCGAACACGATCTTCGCCGGAGCCGGCGACCTGATCGGGGCGTCGACGTTCACCTCGTTCATCAACGACGACAACCCCACGATCGACGCGCTCAACGCCGCCGGTCTGGACGTGAGCGCGGCGGGCAACCACGAGTTCGACCAGGGCTGGGAAGACCTGCGCGACCGGGTCCAGGAGCGCGCGGACTGGGAGTACATCTCCTCGAACGTCTTCCTCACCGAGACCGGTGAGCCCGCGCTGGCCCCGGCCTGGGTCAAGGAGCTCGACGGCGTGCGCGTCGGATTCGTGGGCGCCGTCACGGAAGACCTCGACTCGCTCGTCTCGCCCGAGGGCATCGCTGATCTCGAGGTGCGCAGCATCGTCGACTCCGTGAACACCGTGGCCGACGACCTGCGCGACGGGGACCCCGCCAACGGCGAGGCGGACGTGGTGATCCTGCTCGTGCACGAAGGCGCGGAGAGCACCGCGCTGTCCGCGATCACCGAGGACTCGCCGCTGGGCGAGATCGTCTACGGGGTCGACGACGACGTGGACGCGATCGTCTCGGCGCACACGCACCTCGCCTACAACCACGTCATCGATGGCCGGCCGGTCGTCTCGGCGGGGCAGTACGGCGAGAACCTCGGCCTCATGAACATCCAGGTCGACCCGAAGACGAAGGAGCTGCTCTCGATCACCAACGAGATCAAGCCCCTCACGGCTGCGGGCAAGCCGCTGTACCCGGCGGTGCCGGAGGTGCAGGCGATCGTCGACAAGGCGAAGGCGGAGGCCGACGTGCTGGGCGCCGTGAAGGTCGGCGACATCACCGCCGACTTCAACCGTGCCCGGCAGACCAACGGCTCGGAGAACCGCGGTGGCGAGTCCACCATCGGCAACTTCGTCGCCGACGTGCAGAAGTGGTCCACGGGCGCGGACATCGCTCTCATGAACCCGGGCGGCATCCGTGCCAACCTGACCTACGCGTCGAGCAACGCCGACGATCCGAACGGCAACGTCACCTACCGGGAGGCGGCGACCGTCCAGCCGTTCGCCAACACGCTGGTCACGCTGACCCTCACCGGCACGCAGCTGAAGGGCGTGCTGGAGGAGCAGTGGCAGCCGGCCGGATCGGCGCGACCGTTCCTCAAGCTCGGCGTCTCCGAGGGGCTGGTCTACACCTACGACCCGACGGCGGCCGCGGGTTCGCGGATCACCTCGATCACGCTGAACGGCACTGCGATCGACCCGAACGGGGAGTACACGGTGGCGGCGAACTCCTTCCTCGCGGCGGGCGGCGACAACTTCGCCACCTTCAAGGAGGGCGCGGGCAAGCGGGACACCGGCAAGATCGACCTGCAGTCCATGGTCGACTGGTTCGACGCGAACAAGACGGCCTCGCCCGACCTCGCCCAGCGTGCGGTCGGCGTGACGGTCAGCCCGGCGGACGCCGACGGCTACCGCGCGGGCGACCAGGTGACCGTCTCCCTCTCCTCGCTGGCCTTCAGCGGGGGCGAGGCGGCTCCGGGAGCGGTCACCCTGTCGCTCGGTGACACGCAGCTCGCGGCCGGCACGGTCGACCCGACCATCGTGGACACCACGGACGAGGGCGGGCGCGCCACCCTCACCTTCACGGTGCCGTCCGGGGTGTTCGGCGAGCAGCAGCTCACGGTCGAGGTCCCGGCGACGGGCACCACGGTGCAGGTGCCGTTCACGATCGCCGGCGAGGAGGAGTTCGCGGGGACCATCGCGCTCGGCTCCTCGAAGGTGGCCGCGGGCAAGAAGCTCGCGATCACCGGCGAGGGCTACCAGCCCGGCGAGACCGTGACGGTGGAGCTCCGCCCGAAGAAGGGCCAGGGCGTCGAGGTCGGCACGGTGCAGGTCCGCCAGGACGGCACGTTCAGCACCTCGGTGACGGTGCCGAAGAACGCCCAGCCCGGGAAGTACACCGTCGCGGTGGCGCAGGCGGACGGGGACGAGGCTACGGCCACCGTGACCGTCAACCGGGCCGGCGGTATCGGCGGGATCATCAAGGACATCGTCGACTGGCTGTGGGACCTCCTGACCGGATGGTTCTGACGCCGATCGGCGGATGACGTGGCGGAGGCCGTCGGGGCGACCCGGCGGCCTCCGTCGTTTCCGCGGGGTCGGGGTGGCGCGCCCCGCCGACTAGACTGTGGGCATGCCCGAACCGAAAGTCGCCAGCTTTCCGGCGATCCGCGGTGCGCTGAAGTTCTACCAGATCGCGTCGATCATCACGGGAGTCATGCTGCTCCTGCTGCTCGCCGAGATGGTGCTGAAGTACACGCCGATCCACCTCGAGCTCTTCGCCGGAGGGTCGGGCGGCCCGCTCTGGTTCGCCGGCGTCATCGCCGGACCGGACTGCCAGTGGTGGTCGCTGTTCGCGCCGTGGACGAACTCCTGCGAGATGACCTCCCTCGGGGACGGCTTCAACATCTCGCTGTTCATCCTCGTCGCCCACGGCTGGTTCTACGTCGTCTATCTCTTCGCGTGCTTCCGCATGTGGAGTCTGATGCGCTGGCGGTTCCCGCGGTTCATCCTGCTCGCGCTCGGCGGCGTCGTGCCGCTGCTGTCGTTCTTCATGGAGGCGGTCGTCGCCCGTGAAGTCAAGACCTATCTCGCCACCAGGGAGGCCGCCGAGGCCTCCGCGATCGCCCCGGAAGGTGTCCGTTGACCGAACAGTCCGAGACCCAGCAGCGCCCCGCGCTCGTCGTCGACTTCGGCGCCCAGTACGCGCAGCTCATCGCCCGCCGCGTGCGCGAGGCCGGGGTCTACAGCGAGATCGTGCCGCACACCGCCACGGCGGAGGAGATCGCCGCGAAGAACCCCGTCGCGATCATCCTCTCCGGTGGTCCGTCCTCGGTGTACGAGGAGGGTGCACCGAAGCTCGACCCGTCGGTCTTCGACCTCGGCGTCCCCACGCTCGGCATCTGCTACGGCTTCCAGTACATGGCGCAGACCCTCGGCGGCGAGGTCGCGCACACCGGCCTCCGTGAGTACGGCGCGACCGATGCCGTCATCTCCGGTGACGGGGGCACGCTGCTCAGCGGGCAGCCGATCGAGCAGAACGTGTGGATGAGTCACGGCGACCAGGTCGCGAAGGCCCCGGAGGGCTTCGAGGTGCTCGCGACGACGGAGGCCACGAAGGTCGCCGCCTTCGCGAACGAGGAGCGCGGTTTCTACGGCGTGCAGTGGCACCCCGAGGTCAAGCACTCCGACCACGGTCAGCGTGTGCTCGAGAACTTCCTCCACAAGGGTGCCGGCCTGGCATCCGACTGGAACCCCGACAACGTGATCGCCGAGCAGGTCGAGCGCATCCGCGAGCAGGTCGGCGACGCCCGGGTCATCTCGGCGCTGTCCGGCGGCGTGGACTCCGCCGTGTCGACCGCCCTCGTGCACAAGGCCATCGGCGACCAGCTCACCGCGGTCTTCGTCGACCACGGCCTCCTCCGCAAGGGCGAGCGCGAGCAGGTCGAGAACGACTACGTCGAGTCCACCGGCGTGCGGCTCATCACGGTCGACGCCGCCGAGACCTTCCTCGGTCACCTCCAGGGCGTGACCGACCCGGAGGAGAAGCGCAAGATCATCGGGCGCGAGTTCATCCGGGCGTTCGAGAAGGTGCAGCTCGACCTCGTCGAGGAGGCGAAGGCCGACGGCGGCGCCCCGGTGAAGTTCCTCGTGCAGGGCACGCTCTACCCGGACGTCGTGGAGTCGGGTGGCGGTGCGGGCACCGCCAACATCAAGTCGCACCACAACGTGGGCGGGCTGCCGGACGACCTCGACTTCGAGCTCATCGAGCCGCTGCGGGCCCTCTTCAAGGACGAGGTCCGCGCGATCGGTCGCGAGCTCGGCATCCCCGAGGCGATCGTCGGCCGCCAGCCGTTTCCGGGGCCCGGCCTCGGCATCCGGATCATCGGTGAGGTCACCGCTGACCGTCTCGAGATTTTGCGTGAGGCCGACGCCATCGCCCGCGAGGAGCTGACCAAGGCCGGCCTCGATCAGGAGATCTGGCAGTGCCCCGTCGTGCTCCTCGCCGACGTGCGCTCGGTGGGCGTGCAGGGGGACGGCCGCACCTACGGGCACCCGATCGTGCTGCGTCCGGTCTCCAGCGAAGACGCCATGACGGCCGACTGGACGCGCCTGCCGTACGACGTGCTGTCGAAGATCTCGAACCGGATCACGAACGGCGTCCGTGACGTCAACCGCGTCGTGCTCGACGTCACGTCGAAGCCGCCGGGGACGATCGAGTGGGAGTAGGGGGCACGATGCCCCCGGTCTCGGCGCCTGTCCTCCCGGACGCCGAGTACCTGGTGCTGTCCAGCCGCCTGATCCCGGGGCTGGACGGCGGGTACACGATCGCCACGCTCGCGCGCGCCCGGCTGTTGGCCGCCGCAGGGGCGGGGGAGGGCGCGGGTCCGCAGCTGCTGACCTTCGACCCGGGGACGGCGGCCGAGCACGCCGAGCACCGTCGCGTGTTCACCGAGCGCGGTGCGCTCACCGCCCGCGATCGCCTGCGGAACCTCTTCGACGAGGCGGTCGCGCCGGAGGGAGGAGCCGCCTCCTGGCTGCGAGACGCGGCCGACGCTGCGGAGACGGCCGACCCCGACGTGGAGTACCGGGTGCTCGCGGACCCCGAGGGGCGCCCCTTCGCGGCGCTCCCGGTGATCCCGGGCAACCCCGACTGGCACCTGACGGATGAACCGGTGCTGGTGTACGACGGCGCCGGTGTGGTCGTCGGTGCGCTGCACGGTTTCCGCGGACTCTACGGTGCCTGGCTCGGGCACGTCACCGCGGCGGTGGGGGACCGTCCGATCGTCGTGATCTGCGAGTCCCGCCAGCTCGGTGAGTTGATCGCCGATTGGGTCGACCCGCGCGTCCGCATCCTGCACCCCATCCACACCATGCACGTGGAGGCGCCCTACACGCCCGACGCGAGCCTCAACACGCTCTGGACGCGCTGGTTCCGGCTGGCCGACCGCTTCGACGCGGTCATCTGGCCGACGGCCACGCAGCGCGACGACGTCGTGGCCCGGTTCGGCGACACCGCGAACCATGTCGTGGTGCCGAACCCCATCGCGCCGGTCGAGCGCCGTGACGACCTGCGCGAGGAGGGCCTCGTGGTCGTGCTGGGGCGGCTCGCGGCCGGCAAGCGCATCGACCATTCCATCCGTGCCTTCATCGAGGCGGACGTGCCGGGCTCCCGGATGGAGATCTGGGGCACGGGAGCAGAGCAGGAGCGGCTGGCGGCACTGATCGCCGAGCTCGACGCCGCGGACCGCGTGCGTCTCTGTGGCTACACCGCGGATCCGGCCACCGTTCTCGATCGGGCATCCGTGCTCGTCACCTCCACGGCGTTCGAAGGGCAGCCGTTGGGCATCGTCGAGGCCCTCCTGCACGGCACGCCCGTGGTGTCCTACGACGTACGGTACGGCATCCGCGATGTTCTCGGTGCGGGCGGCGGGGTTCTCGTCCCCGCGGGCGACGTGGAGGCGCTGGGGGAGGCGCTCCGGGAGCTGCTGACCGACCAGGACCGTCTGGCGGCGCTGCGTGCCGAGGCGCCGGCCGTCGCGGCGGCGTGGAGTCCGGAGCGCTCGATGGAGGCGCTGGCCACGACCATCGCCGCCGTCGTGCAGGCTCCGTCCCGGCGCCGCTGAACGCGACCGTCGCGAGGGGCGTCGGGTCCCTCGCGCTCCCGGGAGAAGACCGGGAAGAAGTTCCACCCCGATGTCGATCTCCGCTGTTCCCGTTCGACGTCTGTGATGAGAGGGTCGAAACACAGCCCTTCGGAACAAGGAGAACATCATGAAGTTCATGCTCATCATGCGCGCGACCGACGACGCGGTGGCGGCCTATCAGGAGATGCCCTTCGAGCAGGTCATCGAGGCCATGGGCCGGTACAACGAGTCCATGATGAAGGCGGGCGTCCTCGTCGCGGGCGAGGGGCTGACCGACGCGGCCGAGGGCTTCGTCGTCGACTTCAGCGCCGAGAAGCCGCTCCTCACGGACGGCCCGTATGGGGAGACGAAGGAGCTTTTCAACGGCTTCTGGATCATCGAGGTCTCCTCGCGGGAGGAGGCCGCGGAATGGGCGAGCCGGGCGCCGCTCGGACCGGGATCGTTCCTCGAGGTGCGACGGGTCACCGGGCCGGAGGACTTCCCCGCCGACAACGAGTGGATCGAGAAGGAGGCGGGCTGGCGGGAAGAGCAGGCCCGCCGCGCCGAGCAGGCGTGACGCCGCTCCGCTGATGGACCGCTCACCCGACCCCGTGACGAGCTCGGCCGCCTCCGCGCAGGAGGCGGCCGAGCGGGCCGTCGCGGCGGTGTGGCGCATCGAGTCCGCGCGCATCGTCGGCACGCTGACGCGGATGGTCGGCGACTTCGGTCTGGCGGAGGACCTCGCGCAGGAGGCTCTGGTCGCCGCGCTGCGGCAGTGGCCCGTCGAGGGGGTGCCACGCAACGCCGCGGCGTGGCTCACGACCGTGGCGAAGCGGAAGGCGGTGGACGGGTGGCGCCGCCGCGAGCGGCTGGACGACCGCCTCGCTCTGATCGCGCACGACCTCGAACGGGAGAAGGCGCAGGAGCCCGAGCTGCCCTGGGACCCGGATGCGGTGGACGACGATGTGCTGCGCCTCCTCTTCATCGCGTGCCACCCGGTGCTCTCCCGGGAGGCGCAGGTCGCGCTGACGCTGCGGGTCGTGGGCGGTCTGTCGAGTGAGGAGATCGCCCGCGCCTTCCTCGTCCCCACGGCGACCGTGCAGCAACGGATCGTGCGCGCGAAGAAGACGCTGGCGGCCGCGCACGCGCCGCTCGAGTTGCCGCCGAGGGAAGAGCAGCCGGCGCGGCTCGGCGCGGTCCTCGGTGTGCTCTATCTCATCTTCAACGAGGCGCACGCGGCCAGCAGCGGTCCGGAGTGGATGCGGCCGGAGCTGAGCGACGAGGCCATCCGGCTCGCCAGGGTGCTCGCCGCGCTGCAGCCTCGGGAACCGGAGGTTCACGGCCTGCTCGCGCTCCTGGAGCTCACCGCCGCACGCTTCCCGGCGCGGACCGACCGGAACGGAAACCCGGTGCTGCTCGCGGATCAGGACCGTCGGCGGTGGGACCGCAGCCGCATCGCGCGGGGGAGAGGGGCCCTGGCGCGGGCGGACGGGCTCGGCCGTGGACGCGGGCCGTACAGTCTGCAGGCCGCCATCGCCGAATGCCATGCCGTCGCGCCGTCCGTGGACGAGACCGACTGGGATCGCATCGTCGTCCTCTACGAGGCGCTCAGTAGGCTCACCCCGTCCCCGGTGGTGGAGCTGAACCGCGCGGCCGCCGTGGCCATGGCCACCGGGCCCGCCTCCGCCCTGCGGCTGATAGATGAGTTGGCGGCGTCCGGGGCGCTGCACGGCTACCACCTGCTCCCGGCCACGCGCGGCGAGCTGCTGCGGCGACTCGGGCGGGAGAGCGAGGCGCGCAGCGAGTTCGCGGCGGCCGCGGGGCTGGCCGGCAACGACCGCGAACGCGGCCTCCTGGAGCGCAAGGCGCGTGGCGCCGCGAGCTGACCGGCCGCGGCACGAAAAGACCCGCCCCTCACGGATGCTCTCGCAGCCGTGAGGGACGGGCGTGGGTGACGCGGAGCGCGTCGAGTGGGGTCTGCGTCAGTCGTTGACCCGCTGGCCGCGGCCGGCGATGAGGCCGTAGATCAGCAGCACGATGATCGAACCGCCGATGGCCAGGAGCCAGGTGCCGAGGTCCCAGAACTCCGTGAGCGGACGGTTGAGGATCAGGCTGCCGAGCCAGCCGCCGAGCAGGGCGCCGACGACGCCGAGCAGCAGGGTGATGAACCATCCGCCGCCCTGCTTGCCGGGCAGGATCAGCTTCGCGATGGCTCCGGCGATGAGGCCGAGAAGAAGAAAGCCGAGAAAACTCATGGTCAGCTCCTTGGGTCAGGAGCCCCGGGGTGCCGGGGCTTCGTGGTATCCACTGTGGCGGGTCGCCGGACCGCGTGCCAACCCCTTGCGCGCACCGTCCCGGATATGGCAAAGGCCCGCCTCCGCAGGGAGACGGGCCTTTCGTGGTGCCGTATCGCGTCAGTTGTTGCCGCGGGCGATCGCGATGATCCGCAGGATCTCGACGTACAGCCAGACGACCGTGACCATGATGCCGAAGCCGCCGAGCCAGCCGTACTTGCGCGGAGCGCCGTTGCGGACGCCCTGCTGGATCTGGTCGAAGTCGAGCACCAGCGAGTACGCCGCCATGATCACGACGAGGACGCCGATGATGAGGCCGAGCGGGATGCCCATGATCGGCTGGCTGAGCATGCCGAACGCGTTGGTGTTGACGCCGGTCCACATGAGGACGAGGTTCAGGAGCGAGAAGACCAGGTAGCCGATCATCGCGATCATGAAGATCTTCGTGGCCTTCTTGGACGCGCGGATCTTGCCACTGGCGAAGAGGGCGAGGGTCACGCCGACGACCGAGACGGTCGCGAGCGTCGCCTGGAAGACGATGCCGGGCCAGCGGACCTCGAAGAACGCCGAGATGCCGCCGATGAAGAGCCCCTCGAAGGCCGCGTAGGCGAAGATCAGCGCGGGGCGGACCTTCTTGCGCGAGGTGAAGGTGATGACCATCGCCAGCACGAAGCCGCCGAGCGCCCCGAGAGCCCAGGGCAGCACGTTGACGGCGGCGGGGTTGTACGGGTCGTAGCGCGGCACGTCGAGGCCGCCGAGCGTCAGCACCCAGCCGACGACGGCGGTGACGAGGAGGATGCCGAAGAGGCCGGCGGTCTTCCACACGGTGTCCTCGACGGACATCCGGTCGGTCTCGAGGGCGCCCGCGGCGGGAGCGGCGTACATGCCCTCGAGCTGCGCGTTGGCGGCGGCATCCATCGCGCCGTGCTGGAGCGACGCGGCCTGCGCGCCCTGAGCGCCCTGGGGCGCACCCGGGTAGGTCGCGACGTTGCGCGGGTCCTGCTGCTGGAAAGCAGGATTGTTGAAAGCGAAGTTGCTCATCAGGTGGGCCTCACTCCAAAGGGGGGTCGTAGGTCGCTTTCCTCCACGATACCCGTGAGGCGACACTCCCGGGGTGCCTTACGCTGTGAGCGTGCCCAGCAAATCCCCGCTCGTCATCGGGCACCGCGGTGCCCCGGGCCACCGACCGGAGCACACCCGTTCGTCTTACGAGCTCGCTCTCGCGATGGGAGTCGACGCGGTCGAGCCGGACGTGGTCGCCACCCAGGACGGCGTCCTGGTCGTGCGGCACGAGAACGAGATCTCCGGCACCACGGACGTCGCCGATCACCCCGAGTTCGCCGACCGCCGCACGACGCGGCGCGTGGACGGCGCCGCACTGACCGGCTGGTTCACGGAGGACTTCACCTGGGCCGAACTGTCCACGCTGCGCTGCCGGGAACGGCTGCCGAAGCTCCGGGCGTCCAGCGCCTCCTTCGACGGCACGGAACCCATCCTGCGCCTGCGCGACGTTCTGGACCTCGTACGGGCGGCCGCGCAGGAGCAGGGCCGGCCGATCGGCGTCGTGCTCGAGGTGAAGCACGCCACGCATTTCGCGAGCATCGGGCTCGACCTCGCGCCCCTCATCGCGCGGGAGCTGCGGGATGCACGGTGGGCGGCGGGGGAGCTGCCGCTGATCGTGGAGAGCTTCGAATCGACCGTGCTCGGACAGCTCCGTGCCGAGGGCGTCGACGCGAGCTTCGTCTACCTCATCGAGGCGGCGGGACAGCCGTACGACCTGCTCGTCGCCGAGGGGTCGAAGGCCCTGAGCTACCCGGAGACCGTGACCCCCGGGAATCTGGACCGCCTCGTCGATCGGGTCGACGGGATCAGCGTCGACAAGAAGATGCTCCTGGTGCCGGGCACGGCGCTGGTCGCCGATGCGCACGCCCGCGGCCTGACCGTCTTCACGTGGACCTGCCGCCCGGAGAACGCCTTCCTCGCGGCGCCCTACCGCGGCCCGGGAGGCAAGAGCGCGTTCGGGCACTACGAGGCCGAGTGGGGCGTGATCGCCCGGCAGGGCGTGGACGGCGTCTTCGTCGACCACCCCGATCTCGGCGTGGCGTTCTTCCGCAGCTGACCCGTCGGGTCAGAGCGTGCGGTCGAACGCGCCCTGACGGGTGGAGACGATCTCCTTGCCGAGCGGCATGAGCGAGACCGGGACCATCTTGAAGTCGGCGATGCCCATCGGGATGCCGATGATGGTGACGCACAGCGCCAGCCCCGACACGATGTGACCGAGCGCGAGCCACCATCCCGCGAGGATGACCCAGAGCACGTTCCCGAGGAACGAACCCACGCCGGCCGTCGGCTTGCTGACGACCTCGCGGCCGAAGGGCCAGATGGCGTAGGCGGCGATGCGGAACGACGCGATGGCCCACGGGATCGTGATGATCGGGATGCACAGCAGCAGGCCGGCCAGCACGTAGCCGAGGAAGAGCGCCCAGCCCGCGAGGATGACCCAGATGATGTTGAGGATCGTGCGCATACTGCGATTGTGTCACCCGCGGGGCGGCGCGGCTGGGCATCAGCCCGGAGGTCCCCGGCGCTCGCGCCCGGCGATGCCAGACTGACCGCATGACCGGAATAGTGGTGGACGACGTCAGTAGAGCGTTCGGGGACGTGCAGGCCGTGCGAGGGGCCACGCTGCGCGCAGAGGCGGGAAGGGTGACGGGCCTGGTGGGCCCGAATGGGGCGGGCAAGACGACCCTGCTCCTGATGCTCGCCTCGCTGCTCGCCCCCGACAGCGGCTCGATCCGCATCGGCGGCATCGACCCCGAGGCCGACCCGCTCGCCGCCCGTCGGGTGCTGGGGTGGATGCCGGATGCCCTCGGCGCCTGGCCCTCCCTCACCGCCCGCGAGACGATCGTGACCACGGCCCGGCTTTACGGGATCGACCGCGCGGACGCGGAACGGCGGGCGCAGCACCTCCTCGGCCTGGTCGGTCTCGGGGAGCTCGCGGATTCGGCGGCGAAGGTGCTCTCCCGCGGGCAGAAGCAGAAGCTCGGTCTCGCCCGCGCCCTGGTCCACGACCCGCAGGTGCTGCTCCTCGACGAGCCGGCCTCCGGCCTCGACCCCGAGGCCCGCGTGCAGCTGCGGGTGCTGTTGCGCCGATTCGCGGCCGAGGGACGCACGGTCCTGATCTCCAGCCATGTCCTGTCCGAGCTCGAGGAGGTCGTCGACGACGCGGTCTTCCTCGTGGGCGGGGCGGTCGTGGACGCCGCTCCGGCACAGAGCACGGTCCGCGCCTGGCGGGTGCGGCTCGCCGGTGCGACACCCGCGCGCCTGAACGCGGATACCTGGCAGGTCGCCTCGACCCTCGGGCTCGCTCCCGAGTCCCTCGCCGTGGACCGTGGGGCCGTCCTCGTCGGCTTCCCGGGGGAGGACGCCGCCGCCCAGTCGCTGCGTCACCTCGTGGAGGCGGGTCTCCCGGTCGCGGAGTTCGCGCCCGCGCAGAGCGACCTGGAGCACACCTTCCTCGCGCTCCGGAACCCGCAGCCGCCCGCGGCGACGACCCCACCCCCGCCGCCTGCGGCACCCCACGGAACGGAGGCGGGAGCATGAGCCTCGCGAACATCGGCGTCATCGCGCGCCTGGAACTGACCCAGCGGCTGCGGAGCGTCGGCTGGTACGTGCTCCTCGGCGTCTTCGCGCTGGTGCTCCTCGGCGTCACCGGCCTGTCGTTCGCCGTGTACTCCTGGGGGGAGGACGTCGGGGCCGGCGTGTCGTCCATCGTCGTCAACGTGGTCCTGCTGCTCGTCGTGCTCGTCTCGCCGACGCTCAGCGGCAACGCCATCAACGGCGACCGGGAGGCGGCCACGCTCGCGCCGATCCAGGTCACCGCGGCGTCGACCGGCGACATCATGCTGGGAAAGCTCCTCGCGGCGATCGCGACGGGCGGCGCGTTCCTGCTGGTGGCCGTTCCGTTCCTCGCGGCGTCGCTGCTGGCGGGTGGAACCGATCCGATCGTGCTGTTCGTGGCGCTGCTCGTCCTCGCCGCCGAGATCATCATCGTCGCGGCGATCGGCGTGGGGCTGAGCGGCCTCATCGCCCGGCCGCTGTTCTCCGTCGCGTCCACCTACCTCGTGGTGTCGGCGCTCGTCATCGGCACGATCATCGTCTTCGCACTCGGCGGCCTGGCCGTGCGCAGCGAGGCGACCACCTACAGCCGCCCCTACGACAGCAACGGCAACGTGGACTGCGAGAGCTGGGACAGCTACACGTACGAGGCGCCGCGGTTCGACCTCGTGTGGTGGGCGCTCGCCGCCAACCCGTTCGTCGTGCTCGCCGACGCGACCCCCACCGAGTTCAACACGAGCGGGTACCCGGTCGATCTGTACGGGCAGATCAAGTTCGGTGTCCGCAGCGCGCAGCTCTCGCCGCTGGAGCAGCGATGGGACGACTGCGATCCGGAGAGCGGTTCCCAGACGGCTGAGCAGGTGATCGACGAGACCGTGCCCAGCTGGTTCGTGGGGCTCGGGGTGCAGGTCGTGCTCGCCGGGGCGCTGTTCGCGGGAGCGTGGGCACGGACGCGGACGCCGGCGCGACGGCTGCCGCCCGGCACGCGCATCGCCTGACCGGAAGCGGACCGCCGTCTGACTCGGAGGGGTGCGCGTCGTCCGCGTACCCCTCCGCCGGGGCCCTCGATGTCGGTGCCGCCGCCTAGACTCGAGAGGTCATGACCGAAGCCCCTCTCATCGTCCCCGGATCCGTCGGCCCGCAGTCCTCCGGCGCCCCCGCGCAGGACGACCTCCTCGCCGGCCTCAACCCCCAGCAGCTCGAGGCCGTCACCTATCGCGGCCCCGCGCTGCTCATCGTCGCCGGCGCCGGTTCGGGCAAGACGAGCGTGCTCACGCGCCGCATCGCCTCGCTCCTGCGCAGCCGGGAGGCGTGGCCGAGCCAGATCCTCGCCATCACCTTCACCAACAAGGCCGCCGGCGAGATGCGCGAGCGCGTCGAAGGGCTCATCGGCGACGCCGCGCGCGGCATGTGGATCTCCACCTTCCACTCCGCGTGCGTCCGGATCCTCCGCCGCGAGGCGCAGCAGTTCGGGTTCACGAAGAACTTCACCATCTACGATTCCGGCGACTCCCGCGCCCTCCTCAAGCGCCTGGTCAAGGAGCACGAGGCCGACGCCTACGGCCTCACCCCGGCGGCGGTGCAGGGACGCATCTCGAAGCTCAAGAACGAGCTCTCCGACGCCGAGGCCTACGCACGCCAGGCCAACATGAGCGACCCGGCCGAGCGCGTCTTCGTCGAGGTCTTCGCCGACTACCAGCGGCAGCTCCAGAAGGCCAACGCCTTCGACTTCGACGACCTCATCGGCCAGACGGTCTACCTGTTCCGGGCGTTCCCCCAGGTCGCCGACACCTACCGCCGCCGCTTCCGCCACATCCTCGTCGACGAGTACCAGGACACCAACCACGCGCAGTACGCGCTCATCCACGAGCTCACCCGTCCGGTGTCCGGCGTCGGCTCGACGCCCGAGCCCTATGCCGCCAACGGCATGATGATCTTCGAGCCCGACCCCGAGCCGGCACCGGGCGCCGGTGAGGCTGGGGCGTCGCTGACGGTGGTCGGCGACTCGGATCAGTCGATCTACGCCTTCCGCGGCGCGGACATCCGCAACATCAGCGAGTTCGAGCGCGACTTCCCGGGGGCGAAGGTCGTCCTCCTCGAGCAGAACTACCGCTCGACGCAGAACATCCTCTCCGCCGCGAACGCCGTCATCGGCAACAACTTCGACCGCAAGGACAAGAAGCTCTGGAGCGACCGCGGCGAGGGCGACAGGATCATCGGCTTCACCGGCTACTCGCAGCACGACGAGGCCCAGTTCGTCGCCGACGAGATCGAGGCCCTGCACCGCAAGGGCATGCCGTACTCGGAGATGGCCGTCTTCTACCGCACGAACTCACAGTCCCGCGCGCTGGAGGAGATCTTCATCCGCTCGGCCGTGCCGTACAAGATCATGGGCGGCACCAAGTTCTACGAGCGCGCCGAGATCAAGGACGCCCTGGCCTACCTCGTGGCGGTCGCCAATCCCGCCGATGAGATGGCCGTGCGCCGCATCCTCAACAAGCCGCGGCGCGGCATCGGCGACGTCACAGAGACCGCCATCGCCCGTTTCGCCGAGGAGCACGGCATCTCCTTCCGCGAGGCCCTGTCGCTTCCGGGGCAGCTCGGTGTGGGCCCGAAGATCCACGCTGCCATCGCCCAGCTCGATGCGGTTCTCGCCGAGGCGACGGCGATCATGCTCCCGCCGACGGGGGAGGTGCCGCCGCCCACCTCCGTGGCCGACGGGCTCAGCCTGCTGCTGTCCAAGAGCGGGTACCTCGACGCGCTGCGCGCCAGCCGCGACCCGCAGGACGAGGCCCGCGTGGAGAACCTCGACGAGTTCGTGGCCGTGACCCGCGACTTCGCGCGCAACAACCCCGAGGGCACCATCACCGACTTCCTCACCGAGGTCGCGCTGGTCTCCGATGCGGACGACCTCGACGACGAGTCCGGGTCGGTCTCGCTCATGACGATGCACACCGCCAAGGGCCTGGAGTACGACGCGGTCTTCGTCACCGGCGTCGAGGAGGACCTCATCCCGCACCGCATCTCGGCGGGAGAGCCCGGCGGGCCGCAGGAGGAGCGGCGGCTGTTCTACGTGGGCATCACCCGCGCCCGCAAGCGCCTGCACCTGTCCCTGGCGATGACCCGCGCGCAGTTCGGCGAGGTGACGGTCGCGATGCCCAGCCGGTTCCTGCAGGAGATCCCGGCCTCCCTCATCGACTGGCGGCAGTCCCCGGGCGACGTCAACTCCCGCGGGGGCATGCAGTCCCGCGCGCTGAACGCCCGCCGCTCCGGGGGCTCCGGCGACCGCTTCGGCGTCAAGGCCCTGCCCCGCGACTCCCTCAAGCCGCTCTCGACGGCGATGGACAAGATCCCCAACCGCGTCACCGCCAAGATGCGCGACAACGGCGACCTCGAGCTCGCCGCCGGAGACCGCATCCGGCACGACGACTTCGGTGAGGGTCGGGTCGACGCCGTCACCGGTGAGGGGGCCAAGCGCATCGCACACGTCCGGTTCGACACGGCGGGGCAGAAGAAGCTGCTCATCAAGGTCGCACCGATCCAGAAGCTCTGACGTCGCGGCGAAGGGGGCGGGGAGACACGGTTAGGCTGGCTCCCATGGCCCTCTTCTCCCGCCGCAAGAAGTCCGGCGACGACGCCGTCGCTCCCGCCCCCTCCGCCGCTCCGGCAGCCGACACCGAGGAGGACGCGAGCACGGCGACCGAGGAGACCGAGGCTCCGGCGGCCGAGGCTTCGCCCGCCGTCGGCATCTCCGTCCAGGCGTTCCGCGGTGTCGGCGCCGAAGCCGGACCCGAGGTCGCCCTTCCGGATCCGGATGCCGCGACAGCACCGGCGCCCGCTGCCGCAGCGACACCGCCGCGCCCGGCGGAGGAGCCCGCGGCGCCGGCTGCCGAGCGGAAGCTCCCGCTCGCTCCTGCGCTCCCGCCCGAGCAGACC
Source organism: Microbacterium meiriae (assembly GCF_040686935.1). Taxonomy (NCBI): domain Bacteria; kingdom Bacillati; phylum Actinomycetota; class Actinomycetes; order Micrococcales; family Microbacteriaceae; genus Microbacterium; species Microbacterium meiriae. The sequence goes on along the minus strand of NZ_JBFBMF010000001.1, from coordinate 307,664 downwards.
GAGACCGTGGCGGGCATGAAGGACAACGTCCTCCTGCGCGAGTCCCTGGCGCAGATCGAGGCGGGCGCCTCCAACGAGCAGCTCCTCGGAGTGCTCCGCCAGGCTCTGCAGAGCCACCTCTACATCCGCGTGAGCGGTGATGCCCGCGCGCAGATCAGCGAGGGCAAGCCGCTGGCCGTCGCCGTGGTCCGCGACGGAGAGCGGCAGTTCATGCTGGCATTCAGCTCGGCGGCCGCCGTCCGCGACTCCGTCCAGCTCGAAGCAGACCCGTCCGCCACGTCCGCGGTCGCCCAGCCGACGACCTCGGTCATGCAGCAGGTCGTCTCCGGCGACTTCGCGGGTCTCATCATCGACAACGCGTCCGCGCCGCATCGCGTGGTGTTCCCCACCGAGCTCCTGCAGAAGACGCTCGAGCAGGCCGACGTCGACATGACCGTGAAGTCGCTGCTCGCCGCTCCGCGGGAGCAGGACTCGCCCGCCAAGGTGGGCGAGGCCCTCGCCACGACGCGCATGTGGGTGGCCGTGAACGACGGATCCGGCACCGGTCAGGTCGGCATCGCCGAGGCTCAGACAGCCGACGGTCGGCGCTTCCTCCAACTCTTCTCGCACCCGCTGGAGGTCATCGCGCTGGGCCGCGGCGACCGCCCGCTGCCCTTCGAGCCTGACCAGCTCGCGAAGGTGCTGTCGAGCCACTCCGAGATGGCCGGCGTCATCATCGACTCCGCAGGACCCTCGATGGTGGTGGAGCGCGACGCCCTCGCCCCGGTGCTCGTGCGCGCGGTGCGGATCGAGGACTGACCGCACGCGTACCCGGGGGCCTGCCGGGGGTTCCGTGCGTCGTGACCGCCCCCTAGGGTCGGAGCATGGCCTCTGAACGCGTGACCCTGACCGTCGCCGACACCGACGGAGAGCGTGAGGTCGCGCTCTCCAGCCCGAATCGGATCGTCTGGCCCGACCTCGGTATCACCAAGGCGGAGCTCGCCGAATACGTGCAGCTCGTGTCTGTGCCGTTCCTCTCGGCGAACGGCAACCGCCCGGTGTCCCTGGAGCGCTTCCGCGACGGCGTCGGCGGTGCCGGCAGTCCGCGTCCCGAGGGGTTCTTCTCAAAGAACCCGCCGAAGGGCACTCCGGACTTCGTCGACGCCGTCACGGTCACCTACAACAGCGGCCGCCGTCACCCGCAGATCGTCCTGAACCGCACGAGCGCGATCGTGTGGGCGGTGCAGATGAACACCATCGTGTTCCACCCGTGGGCATCGCTGGCGACCGACTCCGACAACCCGGTCGAGCTGCGGATCGACCTCGACCCTCAGCCGGGCACCGGGTTCGCCGAGGCCGTCCCCGCCGCCCACGCTCTGCGGGAGGTGTTGCGGGAGGCCGGGCTGGAGGCGTTCGCGAAGACGAGCGGCAACCGCGGCCTGCACGTCTTCGCCCCGATCGAGCCGACCCACGAGTTCCTCGACGTGCGGCACGCCGTGATCGCCGCCGGCCGGGAGCTCGAACGCCGGATGCCGGATCGCGTCACGACGAACTGGTGGAAGGAAGAGCGGGGCGAGCGCCTCTTCGTCGACTTCAACCAGGCCAACCGCGACCGCACGATGGCCGGCGCCTACAGTCCGCGCGCCCTCCCCGGTGCGACCGTCGCGACGCCTGTGCACTGGGACGAGCTCGACGATCTCGACCCCAGGACGTTCACCGTCCGGAGCGTCCCGCAGCGGCTCGAAGAGGTCGGCGACCCCTGGGCCGACATGCAGGCGAAGCCCGGGCGCATCGACACGCTGCTGGAGTGGTGGGAGCGCGACACGGCGGACGGGCTCGGGGAGTTGCCCTTCCCACCGGAGTTCCCGAAGATGCCGGGAGAGCCGCCGCGCGTGCAGCCGAGCAAGAAGAACGCCGCGAACTGGGATGCCGACGGCAACCCCGTCGACGACTGAGTGCGCTCAGCTCAGGACGTCGGCGAGGTCGTAGCCGTCGACGGTGTCGAGCTGGTCGTACGTGCAGGAGCGGGCGTCCCGGTCCGGCCTCCACCGCTCGAACTGCACGGTGTGGCGGAAGCGGGCGCCCTCAAGCTGGTCGTACCGCACCTCCAGCACCCGCTCGGGGCGCAGGCGCACGAACGACACGTCCTTCGATCCGCTGAACCGCGACCGCTCACCCTCACCCGTCACGGCGGCGCCGTCCTCGTCGCGCTCGACCAGCGGCGCGAGCTCCTCCACGAGCTGCTTCCGCTTCACGTCACTCCACGCCGCGACCCCGCCGACCTGGCGCAGGGTCCCGTCGGCGTCGTAGAGCCCGACGAGCAGCGAGCCGACCCCGGTGCCGGACTTGTGGATGCGGTAGCCGAGGGCGACGACGTCGGCGGTCCGCGCATGCTTGATCTTGAACAGGGTGCGCTTCCCCGGCGCGTACGGCTGGGCCAGCGGCTTCGCCACGACGCCGTCGAGCCCCGCGCCCTCGAACTCCTCGAGCCAGCGGACGGCCGCGTCCCGATCGCGGGTGGTCCTGGTCAGGTGCAGCGGGTGCTCCACGGACTCCATGAGCGTCTCCAGCCGGGCCCGGCGCGTCTCGAACGACTGGGCCCGCAGGTCGTCCTCCCCGGAGGCGAGCAGATCGAAGGCGATGAACATGGCCGGGGTCTCCGTGGCGAGCTTCGCGACCCGGGAGGCCGCCGGGTGGATGCGCTGACTGAGGGCCTCCCAGTCCAGACGCTGCGCGCCGTGCGGACCCGTGGCCACGACGATCTCGCCGTCGAGCAGGCAGGGCACCGGCAGCAGCTGCGGGATCGCGTCGACGAGCTCCGGGAAGTAGCGCGTCAGGGGCTTCGCGCCGCGGGACCCGATCTCGACCTTCTCGCCGTCCCAGGCGATGAGCCCGCGGAACCCGTCCCACTTCGGCTCGTAGAGCAGGCCGCCCGGCGTCTTGTCGGGGTCGGGAACGGCCGCGACGGCTTTGGCGAGCATGGGGGCCGGGATCTCGTAGCGCATGCACCCATCCTGGACCGCGCGGCGAGCGGGGGAAAGGGCCCGGTCAGCCGAACAGGTCGTCGAGCTCCGCGGGCGTGCCGGCGTCGCGGAGTACGGTGTGTGCCGCGTGCCATCCCGCCATGCCGTTGACCGCGGGGCCGGGCGGAGTCGAGGCCGACGCGAGGTACACGCCGCGCATCGGCGTCCGCCACGGGGTGGGGGAGAGGACGGGGCGGCGCAGGGCCTGACGCATGTCGAAGACGCCGCCGGAGATGTCGCCGCCGATCTCGGCCGGGTTGATCGCCTCGCGCGAGGATGCCGGCACCGCGTGGTGGGCGAGGATCCGGTCGCGGAATCCCGGCGCGAAGCGCTCGACCTGTGCGGTGATGAGTTCGGTCGGGTCGAGGTCGGAGCCGTTCGGCACGTGGATGTACGCCCAGAGCACGGCCTTGCCGCCGGGCGCCCTGGTCGGGTCGAAGAGCGAGGGCTGGACCGCCAGCACGTACGGACGCTCGGACACGTGGCCGACCGCGACCGCGTTCTCGCTGTTCCACACCTCCTCCCTCGTCCCGGCGACGTGCACGGTCGGGGCGCTCCGCACGTGCTCGTTCGCCCACGGGACGGGTCCATCGAGCGCGAAATCGACCTTCGCCGCCGCAGCGCCGTAGCGGTAGCCGCGGAGGGCGCGGGCGTACGAGGCCGGGATGTCAGGGTGGGTGAGTGCGAGCCGGGGAGAGGTGTTGAGCAGCAGCACGTCACCGCGGTCGGGGTCGCCCCCGTCCAGGTCGGCGAGGTCGGTGACGCGGGCGCCCGTCTCGATCGTGCCGCCATGGGCCTCGAGATCGGCGATGAGGGCGTCCGCGATCACCTGCGAGCCGCCGCGGGGGTACGGCCAGCCGCCGGCGTGGGCGAGCCCGGCCAGCAGCAGCCCCGCCGCGGCGCCGGCGAGCGTGGGCTGCGGGGAGTTCGCGTGCGCGACCACTCCGGCCGTGAGTGCGGCCGCTTCCTCCGTGCGGAAGGCGGTCCGCGCGAGGGGCGTGCCCTGGTCGAGCATGCGGATGGCGTAGCGGACGGCGGTGATCGGGTCCTGCGGGAGGCGGAGGAGCTGGTTCCCGGTGAAGTCCGTGACGCCGTCGATGTGCGTGCTGAGGGGGCGGAGCCGGCGCAGCCAGGCGTCCCCGTCGATGCCGAGGTCGGCGGCGGTGCGCTCGATGTCGCGCCACGCGATGGCGGCACGACCGTCGTCCAGCGGATGAGCGAAGGAGATCTCGGGGCGGATCCACTCGATCCGCTCGTCGAGCCCGAACGCCTGGAAGAAGGGCGAGGCGACGGCTGCGGGGTGGACGGCCGAGCAGACGTCGTGACGGAAGCCGGGGAGGGTGGCCTCCCGAGTGCGCAGGCCCCCTCCGACCGTGTCCGCAGCCTCGAGCACGCGTACCCGGTAGCCGGCGCGGGCGAGGGAGACGGCGGCGGCGAGGCCGTTCGGGCCGGATCCGATGATCGTCGCGAGTGCCATGCGGCCAGTCTCGCACGCGAGTCCGCGGTCGGCGGAGGGGGTTGCGCCGTGCGATCCTGGAAGGGATGAATGAAGTCCAGGGCCCGACCCCCGCCGGCACCTCCCGTCCGTACCGCTCGCTTCCCGAGGCGCTCCGCGCGCACCGCATCGATCCGGTGAACCATGCGTTCATCACCGAGATCGTCGATTCCGCGGGGGTGACCTCTCTGATCGACCGCGGTCGCTATATCGAGGCGATCCGGCGCGAGGGCGCGGCGCTGCACATCGGCCGCACGTACACCAACGGATTCACGGAGGACGAGGTCGTCACCGTCGGCTCGACCCGCCTGCGGCTGCAGCCCAGCGAGGGGCGCGCGCCGTACTTCTACGTCACGCACCCGAGCGAGTTCGCCCCGCAGGCCCCCGTCAAGGCCAAGCGTCCCACGACGCCGCGCACCCCGTCGGCGCCGCGCACGCCCGCGGCGCCGAAGCCCGTCGAACGCGACTACGGCGTGTGCGACGTCTGCTTCATGGTGAAGACCCCCGCCGGCGGCTGCGGCTGCGACTGATGCCCGCGGCCTCCGCGTCGCACGGCGGCGTCTCCGTCCGCGAGGCGGAGTGGCCACAGGATTCCGCGTTCGTCGGTACGGCGGTTTCGACGTACCTCCGTCAGACGGAGCAGGAGAAGCACGACGTCCTGGCGGAGGCCGAGGGTGCGGTGCGGCTGTCGGTGTGGGAGTGGCGCGACGCCGCGATCCGGCTCTACACGTCCCGCGGCTTCCGCCCCGTCGACCCCTGGGACGATCGCGACCGCCTCCTCTGCTTCGAATCGCTCACTTCGCTGCATCCGGCCGCCGAATCCAGCGAAGTGAGCGATTCGAAGGGCTAGGCGAAGGCGCTCATCCCGGTGATGTCGCGGCCGAGAAGGAGGGCCTGCACGGACTCGGTGCCCTCGTAGGTGTGGATGGCCTCGATGTCGGCCATGTGCTGCATGACGCCGTTCTCCAGAAGGATGCCGTTGCCTCCCAGGAGGTCACGCGCCGTCGCCGCGATCCGCCGGGCCGCCCGGGTGTTGTGGAACTTGGCGAGCGAGGCCTGGGTCGGACGCAGCGCTCCTGCCTGCTCGAGGTCTGCCATCCGGCGGCAGTAAAGCTGCATCGCCGTCAGGTCCTCCAGCATGTGCGTCAGCCGCTCCTGCACCATCTGGAACTTCGCGAGCGGCTTGCCGAACTGCACACGCTCCTTCGCGTAGGCCAGCGCCGCCTCGTAGCAGGCCGTCGCGTGGCCCAGCGCCGACCAGGCGACTCCGGACCGGGTGGCGTAGAGCACGGTCGAGGCGTCCTTGAAGCTCCTGGTCCCCGGCAGCACCGCGTCCAGCGGTACCCGCACGTCGTCCAGGCGGATGTGCGCCTGATGGATCGCGCGGAGGGAGGCCTTCCCGCGGATCACGGTGCCGGTGTATCCGGGGGCGTCCTGCTCGACGAGGAAGCACCGCACCGCCCCGTGCTCGGCGGCGGACTCGTCGTCGACCCGTGCCCAGACGAAGGTGATGCCGCCCGAGGCGCCGTTGCCGATCCACTTCTTGGCGCCGCGGAGCACCCAGGAGTCGCCGTCGCGGCGGGCCACGGTCTCCAGCGAGACGGAGTCCGAGCCGTGGTCGGGCTCGGTCAGCGCGAAGGATCCGAGTACCGAGCCGTCGGCGAGTTCCGTGAGCCAGCGGTCCTGCTGGGCGGGCGAGCCGAACAGGGCGAGCGTCCGCAGCGCGAGGCCGCCCTGCACGGCGAGGATCGTGCCGAGGGAGCCGTCTCCGCGCGAGATCTCCATGTTGACCAGGCCGGCGGCGAGCGGGGAGAGCCGGGTGAGCGCGGGATGGTCGACGCCGTCGACGACGAGGTCCATCTCGCCCATCCGGCGGGCGGCGTCGAGCGGGTACTCGGCGCGGTCCCAGGCCTCGGCCATCTGCGGGGCGACCTCGTCGACGTACGCCTTCGCGCGGTCCCAGGCTTCCCGGTCGACGGCGGGGATGTCGGCGAAGACGGCGTAGTAGTCGCTGTCCTGCCGTCCGGTGATGTCGTAGGACGAGACGCGCTCGCCGGGGACGGGGGAGGCTTCCGTGCTCATGATGCTCCTTCGTGACACCAGGTATCGTACTCCTCGATACTCGGTATCACGACCTCTCCGGCGGGCTCAGTCGAGCTCGGAGCGCAGCCTCCGCGTGACCTCGGCGACGGGCATCGAACGCGGGAAGACCGCCACCACCATGTCGTCTGGAGCCCCCGCCGCGGTGTCCTCGCCGACGCCGTACCGTCGACGCGCATCCGCGAGCGCGGACTGGAGGGTGGACAGCGGCACCTTCTTGCGTCCGCGCAGGAGCTGTCGCAGCACGTGGTTGTGCACCGCCGTCACGAGCGCCGCGAAGCCTACCGCGTCCAGCGGATCCACTCCCGGCAGGGCGCTGCGCAGGTACTCGTCGAACAGCCGCTCGTAGCGGAACACGGTGATGATCTCGCGTTCACGGAGCACCGGCACCTCCCGCACGATCTGGTAGCGCCGTCGCGCGAGCTCCGGGTCGTTCGCGAAGTGCGTGAACACGGACTCCGATGCCGCGCAGACCGCGCCCCACGGATCGTCGTGCCCCTCGTCGAGGAACTCCCGGAGCTGCTCCAGCAGGACCTCGTGATCGGCGAAGACCACGTCCTCCTTGCCGCCGAACTGCCGGAAGAAGGTCGACCGGGAGACGCCGGCGGCCTTGGCGATCTGCTCCACGGACGTCTGGTCGAACCCCTGGGCGCTGAAGAGTTCGAGCGCGGCGGCGACGACGCCCCCGGTGCGCAGCTCTGCGGATTCGTGCATGGCGAAATCCTAGACCGCCGCGGCACCGGCGCCCGACGGCCCCGGCGAGAGCACTCCGCTGACGCGGTTCCAGAGCTGCACGCGATGGGCGAAGTCGGCCAGCGCCTCCTGCTCTGCGGCGAAGACGCGCAGCGACCCCTCGATCGGCTGCGCGCGCTCGTCATGGATCCAGGTCTGGAAACCCTCTCTGCCGTACGACACGACGACGGTGTTCGTCTTGCCCCGGGGGTCGTCGAAGAAGCAGAAGCCGACGGAGCCACGCGCGCGGAGGTCGGCGAGGACGGTGTCGCGGTTCATGCGGATGCTCCGGGGACGGCCAGCTCCCGGACCAGGCCGAGACGCAGGTAGAACGTGAGGGGGAGGGGCAGCACGAGCTGGGTCGCGCCGCCGGGGTCGCCGAAGGCCGGGGCCACCGTGCCGCGGAAGATCGGGGCGTCCCAGCGGTAGTAGCCGATGTCCACGAGGTCGTCCAGGTCCCGTCGGAGGACGGCGTCCCCCGACCGCTCGTACGCCGCGCGGATGTGCACGCAGTCGCCGACGACGAGGAACTGGTGGTACGCCGCGGGGTTCTCGACCCAGGGCAGGGAGCGCTCCGGATAGGCGGCCGGCCGGCCGTTCTCCACGAGGTAGACGTAGCGCGTGTTGACCGGCCCGTACATGTCCCACACCTCCGCGCCGCGGGGGAGCGGCTCGCGATCGATCGCGACGCCGTCGGGTCCGATCCACAGCTCCGTCATTCCCGACCCTCGATCCGGCGGACGGCGTGCGCGTCGGCGGCCTTGTGGGCGCGCGCCATGCGGAGGAACTGGTCGAGCGCCTCGGTCTCCGACGCGAAGCGCGAGGGGCCGTAGAACCGGTCACCGCGCTCATCGGTGTCCCACACGATCCAGTCGTCCCCGTCGCGGTCGATCCAGGCCGACCGTTCCCTGCGGCCGGTGCGTCCGTACCAGTTGGCGGTCGCGGTGAGCTTCTCCTCCTGGATGATGCGCTGCGCCTCATCAGCGGTGAGGTCGTTCATATGGTCTCCTTCCGCGGCCCGACGGCAGTCAGGTCGGTCACGTCGTCTCCTTCAGCACGCCGAGCAGGAGGAGGTGCTCCACGGAGAGCGAGAGCTGCACCTGCACGCCGCCGCCGGTCGACCCGAAGCCGGGGGCGATGTCTCCTCGGTACCCTTGCGAGCCGAGGTACTCGGGCTTGAATCCGGCGGCCGCCAGGTCGTCCTTCACCTGCTGCGGTGCGCCGTCGTATGTCGCGCGGAGGTCGGACATGTCGCCCACGACCTCGTAGCGGTGGTAGTGGGCCGGGTTCTCCACATACGGCAGGGAGCGCTGATCGTACGTGTACGGGCCGCTCTCGGGCACGGGAGAGGTGTACCGGCCGTCGGGGGGACCGTAGCGGTCGAGGACGTCCCCGACCTGGGGAGTGTGCGGCTGCCGGATCGGTTGCCCGTCGGCATCCAGCACGTAGCCTCCGCCGGGGACCTGGCTCCAGTCGATGCTCCCGTCGGGCTGGAGCACCTCCGGCCCCTTCGGGATCTGGACGTCGGGCGGGAGCGTGCCGTTGTTCGCGAAGTCGGCGGCGTCGTCCGGGTAGTAGCGGTCGAGGTACGTCTGTATCTGCTCGTCCGTGAGCGTGCTCTGGTCGCGCACACGGGGGCCGTCCGGGGTGGACCCGTCGGGGGACGAGCCACCGGGGGACGAGCCGCCGGGCGAACTGCCGTCAGGGCTGTGCGGAGCACCGGGGCCGGACGGGCCATGCCCACCGCCCGGGCCGCGCGAGAAGAGGTCGCCGAGGCGCTGGAACAGCGACTTGAGCTCGTCGAGGTGCTTCGTCAGGGCCGTCACGGCGTCCACGAGCTTGAGCACGGTGCCGGAGATCCGGGCGGTCATGGCCGAGACGCGGCTCGTGGCCTGCGCGATGACGTACGGGGTGGCTGTGCCCAGCGACACGACGAGCGTGCTGGCGTACGAGATGAGGGATCCGACCAGCTGCGACAGGGTGTCGCGGACCAGCTCGTGCACGATCTGCACGAGCATGGACGCGGTCTCCATGCCAGTCCTCATCCCGCCGGCCCAGGCGGCGGCCGCGGAGATGTGGGCGGCGACGTCGGACTGCAGCCGCAGATACGCCGCGATCGCCTCGCCCGACATCGAGCTGACGTCGGAGAGGCGGGCGTCGAGGGTCCCGCCCGCCTGCTGCAGCTGCTGCGCGATGTTGCCCCAGGTCGCTGCGAAACCCGCCACCTCGCCGGCATCGCCGGTCAGATCGTTGAGCCACCCCTTGAGGGGTTCGAGGTGGTCCATCAGCCACCCCAGCCCGGCGGCGATCAGCGAGCCCAGCGGATCCATGGCCGTGGCCACGGTGTTCGCGAGGGCGGAGAAGGACGCGAGTCCTCCGGAGACCCAGTCGCCGCTCTCGATCGCGGTGACGAGGTCGTAGCCGTCCTCCAGGAGACCGGCTCCGCTGAACGGCGTCGTCGGGTCGATCGGTCCCGCCACCAGCGGGTTCGGCGGGGTCATCGTCGAGCGCCCTCCACGGAGGACAGCAGCCCACGGATCGAATCGAGCTGACGCTGCTCTCCCTCGTCGAAGTCGTCCGCCAGGCCCCGGAGCTGCTCCTCGGACTTCTCCAGCATCGTCGCGGCGGCGGTGATCGCCCCGGCGGCGATCGACGAGACGATCTGTGCCGGGGGGACGAGGAAGGCGCACATCACGCCGAAGGCGCCGCCGCCCACGTTCATCGAGCCGGCGGCGTTCTCGGCGAGCCGGACGTCCGCGGCGATCTGCGCGACGCGCTGGGCGTGCTGGCGGACGGTCTCGGTGTCGACGGCGATCAGCTCGGCCATCAGCGGTACTCGATCTGCGGTCGGCCGTCCTGACTCGGGTCGGGGAGCTCGGCGATCTCCTGACGCAGATGCGCGACCGCCGCGTCCTCCGCGCCGAAGGCCTCCGCCGCGATCTCGACCGCCCGCGCGCCCGCCGCCTTCTGCGCGGTGGCGGCGAGGGTGACGATGAGGGCGCCCAGGGCGGCGGGGGAGCGCTGCAGAGCGGCATCCGTGAGCGCGACGTCGGCGAGCCGACCAGAGGCGTCCACCGTCACGGTGACGTCGCGGCCCGGAGAGGCCACCCGCTCGCGCACGCCGGCGATGTCGTCGCGCACCTGCGCGGCCTGCGCAGCGCGACGCTCCGCATCCTTCACCTGCTGCTCGATGCGCGCGCGTGTCGCCACCGGATCCGACCAGTCGAAGGTGTCCGTCATCTCGTCTCCCCTGCCTCGACGCTCAAGAATCGTACCGGAGGCGTGGGCTCGACGCCGAGGTCCGCGGGCGTCGGAGCGCTCAGCCTGCGGTAGTAGGCTGGGGGACTGGTCGATGTCTCGACATCGAGAGAATCACCAGACCAGACCGCAGCCCAGTGAAGGAAGCACAGTGGATCTGTACGAGTACCAGGCACGAGACGTTTTCGAGAAGTACGGAGTGCCGGTCCTCGCCGGCATCGTCGCGGACACCCCCGAGGAGGTGAAGGCGGCTGCCGAGAAAATCGGCGGTGTCGTGGTCGTCAAGGCCCAGGTCAAGACCGGAGGCCGCGGCAAGGCCGGCGGTGTCAAGGTCGCCAAGACCCCCGATGAGGCGTACGAAGCCGCGAAGGCCATCCTCGGGCTCGACATCAAGGGCCACGTCGTCAAGCGCGTCATGGTCGCGCAGGGTGCGCGCATCGCCGAGGAGTTCTACTTCTCCGTGCTGCTCGACCGCGCCAACCGCTCCTACCTCTCCCTGTGCTCCGTCGAGGGCGGCATGGAGATCGAGCAGCTCGCCGTCGAGAAGCCCGAGGCCCTCGCCCGCGTCGAGGTCAACCCGCTGACCGGCATCGACAAGGAGAAGGCGGTCGAGATCGCTCGCGCCGCGAACTTCCCGGAGGACCTCGTCGAGAAGGTCTCCGCTGTGTTCGTGAAGCTGTACGACGTCTACAAGGGTGAGGACGCGACGCTCGTCGAGGTCAACCCGCTCGTCCGCACCGAGGACGGCGACATCATCGCGCTCGACGGCAAGGTCACGCTCGACGACAACGCCTCCGAGATCCGCCACCCCGAGCACGAGGCGCTCGAGGACAAGGACGCCGCCGACCCGCTCGAGGCCAAGGCCAAGGCGTCCGGCCTCAACTACGTCAAGCTCGACGGCGAGGTCGGCATCATCGGCAACGGCGCGGGTCTGGTCATGTCGACGCTCGACGTGGTCGCCTACGCCGGAGAGAACCACAACGGCGTGAAGCCCGCCAACTTCCTCGACATCGGCGGCGGCGCCTCGGCCGAGGTCATGGCCGCCGGTCTCGACGTCATCCTCGGCGACCCGCAGGTCAAGAGCGTGTTCGTCAACGTGTTCGGCGGCATCACGGCGTGCGACGCCGTCGCCAACGGCATCAAGGGTGCCCTGGAGACGCTGGGCGACACGGCCTCCAAGCCGCTCGTCGTCCGCCTGGACGGCAACCGCGTGGACGAGGGTCGTGCGATCCTCGCCGACTACGCGCACCCGCTCGTGACCCTGGCCGCGACGATGGACGAGGGCGCCGACAAGGCCGCCGAGCTCGCCAACGCCTGACGCTTCGACAGGATTTAAGGAACAGAACATGTCGATCTACCTCAACAAGGACTCCAAGGTCATCGTCCAGGGCATCACCGGCGGCGAGGGCACCAAGCACACCGCGCTCATGCTCAAGGCCGGCACGCAGGTCGTCGGCGGCGTGAACGCCCGCAAGGCCGGCACCACGGTCTCGCACACGGACAAGGACGGCAACGCCGTCGAGCTCCCCGTCTTCGCCTCGGTCGCCGAGGCCATGAAGGAGACCGGCGCCGACGTGTCGATCGCCTTCGTCCCCGGCGCCTTCACGAAGGACGCGATGATCGAGGCCATCGACGCCGAGATCCCGCTGCTCGTCGTCATCACCGAGGGCGTGCCCGTCGGCGACTCGGCCGAGGCCTGGGCCTACGCGCAGAGCAAGGGCAACAAGACCCGCATCATCGGGCCGAACTGCCCCGGCATCATCACCCCCGGTGAGGCGCTCGTCGGCATCACGCCCGCGAACATCACCGGCAAGGGCCCGATCGGCCTCGTGTCGAAGTCGGGCACCCTGACCTACCAGATGATGTTCGAGCTGCGCGACCTGGGCTTCTCGACCGCCATCGGCATCGGCGGCGACCCGGTCATCGGCACCACGCACATCGACGCGCTCGCCGCGTTCGAGGCCGACCCCGAGACCAAGGCCATCGTCATGATCGGCGAGATCGGCGGCGACGCCGAGGAGCGTGCGGCCGAGTACATCAAGGCGAACGTCACCAAGCCGGTCGTCGGCTACGTCGCGGGCTTCACGGCTCCCGAGGGCAAGACCATGGGTCACGCCGGTGCGATCGTCTCCGGCTCGGCCGGTACCGCGCAGGCGAAGAAGGAGGCCCTCGAGGCCGCCGGCGTCAAGGTCGGCAAGACGCCGTCCGAGACCGCCGCTCTCATGCGCGAGATCATCGAGTCGCTCTGATCTGAGCTACGCTTGACCTGAAGGCCCCGGGCTCCACCCCGGGGCCTTCGTCATACCCTCACCTCCCTCGAATAACGCACATGGCCCCATTCCGTGTCGGAATGGGGCCATGTGCGCGACTCGGAGCGGGGCTAGATCCCGACGCCGAAGAGGGCCTCGATGGGACCGCGGGCGAAGAAGATCAGGAAGCCGGCGCCGACCACCCACAGCAGCGGGCTGATGGTCTTGGCCTTGCCGGACAAGGCGTGGATGAGCACCCAGCTCACGAAGCCCGCCCCGATGCCGTTGGCGATCGAGTAGGTCAGCGGCATGACGGAGACCGTGAGGAACACCGGCAGCAGCACCCGGAAGTCGCCGAAATCGATGTGACGGATCTGCGCCATCATCATCGCACCCACGATGATGAGCGCCGCGGCGGCGATCTCCGTCGGGACGATCGAGGTCAGCGGGGTCAGGAACATCGCGATGAGGAAGACGATTCCCGTCACGACGTTCGCGAGTCCCGTCCTGGCACCCTCGCCGATACCCGCGCCGGACTCGATGAAGACCGTGCTGGAGGACGACGAGGTCGCACCACCGGCGATCGCCCCGACACCCTCGACCACGAGGGCCGACTTGATGCGCGGGAAGTCGCCGTTGTCGTCGGCCAGGTTGGCCTCCTTGGCCAGGCCCGTCATCGTGCCCATGGCGTCGAAGAAGTTCGTGAAGAGGAGCGTGAACACGATCATCACGAGGGCGACGAGGCTGACCTTGCCGAGGTCGAACGAGAAGTCGACGGCGCCGATGAGGCTCAGGTCGGGGACGCTGACGGGGGAGCCGTTCAGCGCCGGGACGGTGAGTCCCCAGCCGCCGGCGTTGACGACATTGCCCTCATCGTCGACGCCGCGGGCGCCGATGTGCCAGATGGCCTCGACGATGACCGCGAGCACGGTGCCGCCGATGAGGCCGATGAGCATGCCGCCCTTGATGCGGAGCGCGATGAGGATGCCCGTGAGGAGCAGGGTGATCACGAACAGCAGGCTCGGCACGGTCGCGACCGACCCGTTGACGCCGAGGCCGACGGGCGGCGACGAGGCGCCGGTCGCCGTGACGAAGCCCGAGTTCACGAAGCCGATGAAGGCGATGAACAGGCCGATGCCGACCGTGATCGCGATCTTCAGCTGGAAGGGCACGGCGTCGAAGATCGCCTTCCGCAGCCCGGTGGCGGCGAGGAGCACGATCACGACACCGTTGATCATCACGAGCGCCATCGCCTCGGGCCAGGTGACCTGGCCGACGACGGAGAACGCGACGAAGGCGTTGATGCCGAGTCCGGCGGCGAAGCCGAACGGCAGGCGGGTGACGACACCGAAGAGGATCGTCATGACGCCGGCGGTCAGGGCCGTCGCGGCACCGACGGCGTTGAAGTCGAGCATGTCGCCGGCGACATCCGGCTTTCCGGACAGGATGATCGGGTTCAGGATCACGATGTAGGCCATCGTGACGAACGTCACGAGGCCTCCACGGATCTCGGTGCCGATCGTCGATCCGCGCTTGCTGATCTCGAAGAAGCGGTCCAGGGTACCGGTGGGTTCGGTGGACGCCGGGGCGGGTGGGGCAGTAGTCATCGGGAAACCTCCGGAGAAACGCTACCGTGTCGTCCGCCTCGCGCGCGCCCACGGGGGCCGGACGGGAAGTCGTCGTAGTCTCGAAGGCGCTATGCAACGCCTCCTCGTCGCGCTCCTCGCCGCCCTCGACGCCGCCATCGCGGCCGCCGTCGGGCTGGCCGTGCTGCTGGCGCCGTTGACGCTCCTGTGGACGCTCGCGTTCGGTGTCACCGCGGACTGGGGGGCGCTGTGGCCGCTCACCGGAACGCTGTGGGAGTTCGGGCACGGTGTCCCTCTGGAGATCACGATCCCGGACGCGCTGCTCGTCACCCTGGCGATTCCCGCAGACGCCGCGCGGTTCGTCGTCTCGGTCACGCCGCTGGCGTTCCTGCTGCTCACCCTGCTCTTCGCGGCGCGCTCCGGCGCCCGGGCCGCACGGTCCGGCGCGTGGGTGCTGGGTTCCCTGTCGGGGACGGTCGTGTTCGCCGTGATCTCGACGGTCGTCGCCCTCACGTCCGCGCTGGGCGCCGCTCGCGTCCCGCTGGCTCTCGCGATCCTCCTGCCCCCCGCCGTCTACCTCGTGGGCGCCGTGTGCGGCGCCGTCCGCGTGGCGTGGGAGGACGGCGACGGCGGCGTGCTGGACCGCATCCACGATGTGCTGGACGCCAGGGAGGACTGGGCGCCGGTACCGTCCGCGGTCGTGCGCGGGGCGGCGTTCGCGCTCGTCGGTGTGCTGGGGGCTGCCGCGTTGGCCGTCGCCCTGTCGGTCCTGACCCGTGGGGGCGAGGTCGTCGCGCTGTTCCAGGCGGCGCGGGTCGATGCCCTCGGGGCGACCGTGCTGACCCTCGGGCAGCTGGCCTACCTTCCGACACTCGTGGTGTGGGCGGCCTCCTGGCTCGCCGGCCCCGGGTTCGCCGTCGGCGCGGGCACCGCGGTGTCGCCCGCGGGGACGCAGCTCGGCGTCGTCCCGGGCATCCCCGCCTTCGGTCTGCTGCCGGAGAACACCTCGATGTGGATGCTCATCGTCATCCTGATCCCGGTGGCCGCCGGGGCGTTCGCCGGGTGGGCCGTGCGCTCGCGCCTCGTCTGGGAGGGGACCCCGCTCGGGCTCCTGCACCGGGCTGTGATCGCGGTCGGGATCGCCGCGGTCTCGGCCGGTGTGGCCGCGCTCGCCGCCGCCTTCGCGAACGGCTCGATGGGCCCGGGGCGACTCGAGGTCGTGGGACCGGCGGTGCTGCCGTTCGCGTTGTCGCTGGGAGCGGAGGTGCTCGTCGGCGCGGCGATCCTCCTGCTGTCCCCGCGCAACCGCGACGAGCTCGCGGAAGAGCGCACGGACCGCTGGATCGAGGAGATGGCCACGCTCGGCTCCGAGGACCCCGCCGACGACGACCGTCGCTAGGCGTCCCGAGCGCTCGGCGGACCGGGTCGGAGCGTCGCCGGCACGCCGGTAGACTGGGCGCGTGCTCACGGTCGCCGTACTCATCTCGGGCGCCGGCTCGAACCTTCGCGCCCTCCTCGAGGCCGCTCGTCACCCCGATTTCCCGGCGCGTGTCGTCGTGGTCGGGGCGGACCGCGAAGCCGACGGGCTGGCCCACGCCGAGGAGTTCGGCATCCCCAGCTTCACCGTGCCGTGGCACGAGCACGAGAGCCGCGAGGCGTGGGGCGAGGAGCTGGGTCGTCAGCTCGCCGTCTGGACGCCGGACCTCGTGGTGCTCAGCGGGCTCATGCGCCTGCTGCCGTCCTCGCTCGTCGCCGCCTACGCACCCCGGATCATCAACACCCACCCCGCGTACCTCCCGGAGTTCCCCGGAGCCCACGGCGTCCGCGATGCCCTCGCCGCCGGGGTCCGCGAGACCGGCGCCAGCGTGATCGTCGTGGACGACGGCGTCGACACCGGCCCCATCCTCGCCCAGGAGCGCGTGCCGATCAGGGCCGACGACACCGAGCACACCCTGCACGAGCGCATCAAGCCGGTCGAGCGCCGGCTCCTCATCGATGTCGTCCGGCGCATCGCGACCGGCGACCTCGCCCTGACCTCCGCCCCCTGACCCCCCGACGCCCCCGCACGAAGGAGCCCATCATGGCCGGCCCCCGCCACGACCCCACGCTCTACCGCGATCGCGACACGGTGCCGATCCGGCGCGCCCTCGTCTCGGTCAGCGACAAGACCGACCTGCTCGTGCTCGCCGCCGCGCTCGCGGAGGCGGGCGTCGAGATCGTCTCGACGGGCTCCACGGCGTCCACCATCCGCGACGCCGGCTTCGAGGTGACGGACGTGGCCGCGGTCACGGGTGTCGCCGAGATGCTCGACGGCCGCGTCAAGACCCTGCACCCGAAGGTGCACGGCGGCCTGCTCGCCGACCTGCGCCTGGAGGACCACGAGCGTCAGCTCGCCGACCTCGACATCGCGCCGTTCGAGCTCGTCGTGGTCAACCTCTATCCGTTCGTGGAGACCGTGGCCTCCGGTGCCGAGGGCGACGACGTGGTGGAGCAGATCGACATCGGCGGCCCCGCCATGGTGCGCGCGGCCGCGAAGAATCACGCCAACGTCGCGATCGTCGTGTCGCCGCAGTCCTACCCCGCGATCGTCGCGGCCGTGGAGCAGGGGGGCACCTCGCTCGCCCAGCGCCGGGAGCTCGCGGCGCGGGCCTTCGCGCACACCGCGGCCTACGACACGGCCGTCGCGCAGTGGTTCGCCGAGGGGACCCTCAACGAGCCGGGCGACCTTCCGGCTCATCTGACGATCCAGGCCGAGCGGCTCGCGACGCTCCGCTACGGCGAGAACTCCCACCAGCGCGGCGCCATCTACACCCGCGCCGGGGGCCACGGCATCGCCCAGGCCACGCAGCTGCAGGGCAAGGAGATGTCGTACAACAACTACGTCGACGCCGACGCGGCCCTGCGCGCCGCCTACGACATGGTCAAGCCCGCGGTCGCCATCATCAAGCACGCGAACCCCTGCGGGATCGCCACGACCGCCCCGAACGCCCTCGACCCGATCGCCAGCGCGCACCTCCGTGCGCACGAGTGCGACCCCGTGTCGGCGTACGGCGGCGTGATCGCCGCGAACGGCACCGTGACGCTGAAGATGGCCGAGAACCTGAAGGACATCTTCACCGAGGTCATCGTGGCGCCGTCGTTCGAGCCCGCGGCCCTCGAGGTCTTCAAGGCGAAGAAGAACCTGCGCCTGCTGCAGCTCCCCGAGGACTGGCAGCAGGAGCGCATGGACGTGCGGCTCGTGTCCGGCGGTCTGCTGCTGCAGGACGCGGACCGCTTCCCGGACGACATCGTCTCGGTCGCGAAGAACTGGGAGCTCGTGTCGGGTGAGCGTCCGAGTGACGAGGAGATGGAGAACCTGATCTTCGCGTGGAAGGCCTGCCGGGCCGTGAAGTCGAACGCGATCGTCCTGGCGAAGGACAATGCGACGGTCGGCGTCGGCATGGGCCAGGTCAACCGGGTCGACTCGTGCCGCCTCGCGGTGGAGCGGGCGGGAGATCGTGCCGCCGGATCGGTCGCGTCGTCCGATGCGTTCTTCCCCTTCGCGGACGGTGCCCAGGTGCTCATCGACGCGGGTGTCACGGCGATCGTGCAGCCCGGTGGGTCCGTTCGTGACGAGGAGGTCGTGGATGCCGCGCGCAAGGCCGGCGTCACGATGTTCTTCACTGGGGAGCGTCACTTCTTCCACTGACCGAGACCCCGGTCTTCCGTCGAGACCCCGGTGTGCGCACGTTTGCCCCCCGGGGTCTCGGCGCGTCGGCGGGGTTTCGGGGAAGAAACCGCGATGTCCGATTTCCGCCAGCCGTAGCCATGCGGGGGTGAGAGAGTGGTGGACATGAGCCTCCCCGTGACCGCGTTCGACGAGCGTTACCGAGCCATCAGCGCCCGGGACACCCGCTTCGACGGCCAGTTCGTCACCGCCGTGCGCTCGACCGGGATCTACTGCCGTCCGAGCTGCCCCGCCCGCACCCCCAAGCCGCAGAACGTGACCTTCTATCCGACCAGTGCCGCGGCGCACGAGGCGGGCTACCGCGCATGCAAACGCTGCCTGCCGGAGGCCGCCCCCGGGTCGCCCGCGTGGGACGTCCGCGGAGACACCGCCGCTCGCGCCATGCGGCTGATCGCGTCCGGCGTGGTCGAGCGCGAGGGCGTGCCAGGGCTCGCCGCGCGCCTCGGCTACTCGAGCCGTCACCTTACGCGGCTGCTGACGACCGAGCTCGGCGCCGGACCTCTGGCACTGGCGAGAGCGCACCGCGCCCACACCGCCCGGATGCTGCTCGTGGGGACGGACATGCCCATCGCCGACGTCGCCTTCGCCGCCGGTTTCCAGAGCGTCCGGCAGTGCAACGACACGATCCGCGAGGTGTTCGGCCTCACGCCCGGAGAGCTGCGCGCCCGCCGCCGCACGCCGTCCGCGTCCGTGCCGGGAACGATCGACCTGGTCCTGCCGTACCGGGGTCCCCTGGATGCGGCCGGGATCTTCGCGTGGATGGCGGCGCGGGCGGTGACCGGGGTCGAGGAGGCCACGGCCATGGCGTTCTCCCGACACCTCCGGATGCCGGGCGGCCCCGCGTGGTTCGAGGTGCGTCAGGAGGAGACGGAGCGGCTGCACCTCCGGGCTCGGGTCGCGCAGCTCGGCGACCTCGCGCCGCTGGTGGCGACCACGCGTCGGATCTTCGACCTCGACGCCGACCCCCTGGCGATCGACGCGGCTCTGGCGGCGCACCCGCCTCTCGCTCCCCTCATCGCGCGCACCCCCGGTATCCGCGTGCCCGGAGCGGCCGATCCGCACGAGATGCTCATCCGCGCGATGATCGGGCAGCAGATCACGGTCGTCGCCGCCCGCACCGCGCTCACCGCCCTCACCGACGCGCTGGGGGAGCGGACCCCCGAGGGGCTGCTGTTCCCGACGATGTCGGCCATAGCGACCCACGGCGCCGAGGTGCTGCGGGGGCCCGCCGCCCGCATCCGCGCCGTCACCGGAGCCGCCGCCGCCCTCGCGGACGGGAGCCTGACCCTCACGGTCGGCGACGACGGCCCCACGCAGCGCGCGGCCCTGCTGGCGATGCCCGGCATCGGTCCCTGGACCGCCGACTACGTGCGGATGCGGGTGCTCGGCGATCCGGACGTGCTGCTGCCCGGTGACGTCGCCCTCCGCGCCGGTGCCGCGGCGGCCGGTCTCCCGGCCGAACCGAAGACCCTCACCGCCTGGGCGGAGCGCACCGCGCCGTGGCGGAGCTACCTCAGCGCGCACCTGTGGCGTGCCGCCCCGATCCGTCCCGCCGGACCACGGAGCAAGACCGCCACCCGGCCCGCCCGCGGCCCCGAATCCGACACCGAGGAGACCTCATGACCGCACTCATCCAGACCCTCGACACCGCCGACGGTCCTTTCACGATCCTCGCCGACGAGCGCCAGCGGGTCCTCGTGTCGGGGTGGACCGACGACGTCGAGGCGATCCTCGGACGCCTGCCGTCCCGAAGCCGTCCCGACGCCGTGCGGGAGACCGAGACGGACGCGGCGGGTGCCGTGCGCGCGTACTATGCCGGTGATGTCACGGCGATCGACGCGGTCGCGGTCGCGCAGACCGGCACCGCCCTGCAGATCGCCGGATGGGCGGCGCTCCGCGGCATCGCCCCGGGGGAGCCGCTGACGTACACGGGCTTCGCGGCCCGGCTCGGCAATCCGCGTGCGGTGCGGGCCGCCGCGTCGATCTGCGCCCGCAACGCCCCGGCCCTGTTCGTGCCCTGTCACCGGGTGCTCCGCACGGACGGCTCTCTCGGCGGCTTCGCCTGGGGCCTGCCCGTGAAGGAGAGGCTCCTGGCGCGCGAGCGCGCCGCCCGCTGACCTCTCGGTTCGAAGAGCCCGCTCCCCGGAGAGCGGGCTCTTCGTCGTCTCGGGAATTCCTCTTGCGCTCAGCTGGTTCACAGGAATAGGCTGATGGGCTGTCGCGCCAACCGGACGACCTCGCCGAGCCCTGAGGAGGACACCATGACCACGATCGCCACCGCGCGGATCGCCACCCTCGGCTCGACCCCGGCGCGCCCGCTCTCCTAGAGCCCCCGCCCTCTTCTGCACCGGATGCCGGGCTCCGTGAGCCCGCTCTCGCATCCGTCCTTTCACTCTTCTCACCCTCGACTCCTCTGAGAGACATGTCTTCCACGTCTTCCGCGCAGAAACCGTCCCCCTCGTCCTCCCTCTCCACGCCCGCCGCGCTGTGGCGGCTCAAGCCGTTCGTGAAGCCGGTCATCTGGCGTCTCGCCGGCGGTGCCGCCAGCGCGCTCGCGGCCGCGCTCATCGCGCTGATGATCCCCATCGTGCTCGAACAGATCATCGGCGGGCCGGTGCAGTCCGGAGCGCTCGACGCGATCGTCTGGGGCGCGCTCGCCGTCTTCGCGCTCGGCCTCGGCGAGGCGCTCATGGTCTGGCTCCGCCGGCAGTTCGTGCTGTTCCCGGCCACGCAGGTCGAGTACCGCATGCGCACCGAGCTGTACTCGCGACTGCAGACCCTCCCGGTCGCCTTCCACGACAGGTGGCAGTCCGGCCAGCTGCTCAGCCGCATGATGCAGGACATCGGCCTCATCCGCCGGTGGCTCGCCTTCGGCCTCGTGCTTCTCGTCGTGAACGTGCTGACGATCCTCATCGGCTCCGTCCTGCTGTTCCGCTGGCACTGGCTGCTGGGCACGATCTTCCTGGTGACGGCGATCCCGCTGTGGATCCGCGGCTACCTGTTCGAGAAGCGCTACGGCGCCCTCACGCGGCGCAGCCAGGACCAGGCCGGCGACCTCGCCACGAGCGTCGAGGAGAGCGTGCACGGCATCCGGGTGCTCAAGGCGTTCGGACGGGGCACGCACGCCCTCCGCCGCTTCAGCCGTCAGGCCGAGACGCTGCGCGAGACCGAGATGAGCAAGGCCCGAGCCATCGCCTCGATCTGGTTCTGGCTCGACCTCATGCCGCAGATCGCCTTCGGCCTGAGCCTGATGTCCGGCATCTGGCTCATCTCGCAGGACGCGATCACCTCGGCGGAGCTCTTCGCGTTCTTCGCGATGGCCGTCGTGCTGCGCTGGCCCATCGAGTCGATCGGCTTCCTCTTCTCGTTCATGCTCGACGCGCGCACGGCGACGGACCGCGTGTTCGACATCTTCTCGGAGACGAACACCATCACCGACCCCGCGAACCCCGTGCACATCGAGAACCCGCGCGGCGAGCTCGCGTTCGAGAACGCGCACTTCCGCTATCAGGACGCGGCCCCCGACGAGCGGGACCTGCTCGACGGCATCGACCTCGTCCTCCGACCGGGGGAGACCATGGCGCTGGTCGGGCTCACCGGCAGCGGCAAGACCACCTTGACGACCCTGCCGACGCGGCTCTACGACGTGACGGGAGGGCGGGTCACGCTCGACGGCGTCGACGTGCGCGACCTGACGCTCGCCGAGCTGCGCGAGCACATCGCGATGGCGTTCGAGGACGCGACGCTCTTCTCCGCCTCGGTCCGCGAGAACGTCCTGCTCGGGCGCGCCGACCTCGACGTGCACAGCCCCGAAGCCGAGCGCGTCCTGCGCGAGGCGCTCGACGTCGCGCAGGCCGCCTTCGTCGACACGCTCCCCGAGGGCGTCGAGACGGTCATCGGCGAAGAGGGACTGAGCCTGTCCGGCGGGCAGCGCCAGCGGCTCGCCCTCGCCCGAGCGGTGGCCGCCAAGCCGCGGGTGCTCGTCCTGGACGACCCGCTGTCGGCGCTGGACGTCGACACCGAGGCCCTCGTCGAGGAGGCGCTGCGGCACGTGCTCGCCGACACCACGGCGATGATCGTCGCACACCGTCCGTCCACCGTGGCCCTCGCCGATCGCGTGGCGCTGCTGGAGGACGGCCGGATCACCGCGGTCGGCACGCACACCGAGCTGCTGAAGACGAGCCGGCACTACCGGCACGTCATCTCCAGCTTGGAGGCCGAGGAGGCGGCTCGCACCGGCGCCATCCCGATCATCCGCGACGGGCAGTCGGAGATCCACGACACCGTGCAGGACGGCATCCGCCAGGAGGCCGACGATGAGGCGCCGGGAAGCGCCTCCCGATTCGCAGGAGAGGAGGTGCAGCGATGAGCTCCCTCACCGGAACCCAGGACGAGGACCGCTCCCGCCTCACCACGGAGGAGAGCAGGGCGATCCGCCGTCGCTCGCTGCGGCTGCTCGGCTCGCTCGTGCGCCCGCTCAAGCCGCAGATCGTGCTCGCCGGCACGGTGCTCGTCATCTCGACGGCGCTGCAGGTGGCCGGCCCGATCCTCATCAGCATCGGCCTCGACCGCGCGCTGCCGGCGGTGCTCGACGATGCCGACTGGATGCCCACCTTCGTCGTCGGCGGGATCTATCTGCTCGCCGGCGCTCTGGCCGCCGTGCTCATCGCCTGGTACGTCATCATCGCGGCCAAGCTGACCCAGGCCGTCCTGCTGGACCTGCGCAAGCGCATCTTCCTGCACACCCAGCGCCTGAGCCTGGAGTTCCACGAGTCGTACACGTCCGGGCGGATCATCTCGCGCCAGACGAGCGACCTGGACTCCATCAAGGAACTCCTCGACGGCGGCCTGAACGAGCTCGTCTCCGGCGTGCTCTTCGGTGTCTTCACGTTCATCGCCCTGTGCGTGTGGGACTGGCAGTCCGGCCTGATCCTCGCGATCGGCGGCGTGCCGCTGTTCTTCCTCATGCGCTGGTTCTACTCGCGCTCCCAGCTCGTGTACCGCGAGTCCCGGGTGATCAGCGCGAAGGTGATCGTGCAGTTCGTGGAGACCATGACGGGCATCCGCGCGGTCAAGGCCTTCCGGAAGGAGCCGCGCAACGACGAGGCCTTCCAGGGCGTGGCCGGCGAGTACCGGGACGTGAACCGCCGCTCGATGCTGCTGTTCGGCACGTTCGAGCCGGGGCTCATGGGCGTCGCGGCGCTCGTCCTGGGCGTGGTCGTGCTGTGGGGCGGCATCCGGGTCTCGGAGGGGGCACTGACGGTCGGCGTGCTGCTGTCCGCCGTGCTCTACGTGCGCAACTTCTTCGCTCCGATGCAGGAGATCGCGATGTTCCTCAACTCCTATCAGTCCGCCACCGCGGCGCTGGAGAAGGTGTCGGGCGTCCTGGAGGAGGTGCCGACGGTGCCGGACCCCGAGAAGCCGGTGGACCTCTGGGAGTCCCGGGGGCACATCCGCTTCGACGAGGTCACGTTCGCGTACAACGAGGACAAGACGATCCTGCCGAACTTCTCGCTCGACATCCCCGCCGGGCAGACGATCGCGCTGGTCGGGACGACGGGGGCGGGCAAGTCCACGCTGGCCAAGCTCATCTCCCGGTTCTACGACCCGTCCGCGGGGACGGCGACCCTCGACGGTGTCGATCTGCGGTCGCTGCACCCGAAGGACCTCCGCCGCGCGATCGTCATGGTCACGCAGGAGGCGTACCTGTTCAGCGGGACCGTCGCCGACAACATCGCGCTCGGGCGCCCGGATGCGACTCTGGACGAGATCCGCGAGGCGGCGCGGGCGGTGGGCGCCGACGCGTTCATCTCGGCGCTGCCGGACGGGTACGACACCGACGTGAACAAGCGCGGTGGTCGTGTCTCGGCAGGGCAGCGACAGCTCATCTCGTTCGCCCGCGCCTTCCTCGCCGACCCGGCGGTGCTGATCCTCGACGAGGCGACGGCCTCGCTGGACATCCCGTCCGAGCGGCTGATCCAGGACGCGCTGCAGACGCTGCTGGCCGACCGGACGGCGATCATCATCGCGCACCGGCTGTCGACGGTGGCGATCGCTGACCGTGTGCTCGTGATGGAGCACGGCCGGATCATCGAGGACGACACCCCGGCCGCGCTGATCGGCGGCACCGGGAAGTTCGCCCAGCTGCACGCGGCGTGGCAGGAGACGCTCGTCTGACGTCCTGACGCGACAGTGGCCCCGGCATCCGTACGGATGCCGGGGCTTCTCGTCCGGGCGCGGGTGCGCCGGGATCGGTAGCATCGAGGGATGGACCCCTTCCTCCTCGTCGCGGAGTGGTGGTGGCTCGCGCCGACCGCCGCCGCCGGGGTGACCGCGGGCGCGATCGGCGTCCGTCGGCGGAACACCCGCAGCGGCCGCCGGCTGGAGTACGACGCGGCCCGGCACGACCTCCGCGAGGCCCAGCAGCGCGCGGTGGTGCGACGGACGGCCCTGAAGGTGGCACGGGCCGACCTCGCCCGGGTCTCCGCCGAGCGGGCCGCGCAGCGGGCGAGCGCGGAGCAGGTGTCCGGTGCCCGACGCATGCTCAAGGAGCGTGAGCGCGACGCCAGGGCCGCGGCGGCCGACGTCCGCGCCCGGCGGGTCAGGGTGAACGCCGCTCGCGCCGCGATCCCCGCCGGCTCCGCGCCGCGGCCGCTGGAACGCCTGTATGCGGAGCACGACGCGGTGACCGCGCGGTGGATGCGGTATGAGACAGACCCCGCGTTGCAGATCACCTATCCCGAGATGACGGACGTGAAGCGTCCGGAGACGGCCGCCTACCTGCGGGCCGCCGGTGCCGCGGTCGGGGCGCGTCGGCAGACGACGGGCCGGGTGACCGCCGCCGAGTACGCGGCGTACCGCGACGCTGTCGCGGAGCTGGAGCGGGCGTTCGAGGCCGCCGAGCACGCGGCGAAGGTCCAGACGGGCGAGGCACCTCCGACCGCGGCCTGGCAGGACGCCGCGCAGGACATGCTGCACCGCTCCGCGGAGGCCATCGACCGGGCGGCGGGAGCCGCCGCGTCCGCGCTCGCCGCGTGGAACAGCCGTCGGGGCAAGGGCACTCCTCCCGACGGCAGCGGTCAGCGCTGAGAGGGATCGAGGTCGCGCCGCCCGGCCGAATCCGAGGGCGACGGAGTCTCGATGGGGGAGGGGATTCGAGACCCCGCCGCCGGTCTCAGGAGGGGACCCGGATCTCGGCGATGACCTCGCCGTAGGCCGTCTCCCCGACGGGGGTGAAGCCGACGCGCCGGAAGAAGGCCTCCGGGCCGTCCTCGCCCGCTTCGTAGATCACGTTGACGTGGTCGACGCCGCGGCTGCGCGCTTCGTCGATGAGGTTCTCGACGGCGAAGCGGCCGATGCCGCGACCCTGGTCGTCCGCGTCGACGTTGATGCGCCACAGCACGGAGCGGAAGTGCTCCTCCGGGGCCTCGTCGTCGAAGTTGGCGCTGACGAAGCCCACGACCTCGTTGCGGTCCAGGATCACCCGCTGCCAGGAGGTCTGCGGGTTGATGACGGTGGCCGCGATGCCGTACGAGACTGGCGCGAGGAACTGCTCCTGTCCGGGCTTGAGCGACAGGTTGTTCACGGCGACGATCGTCGCGGCGGAGAGTTCGACCATGCGCAGTTCGGACATGACCCCAGGCTAACCCCTCCGGTCACCGCATTCATCACTCGGGTGGACTTTTCACGGACCGGTCACGTGCCGGACCCCGTCGCCGGGAGCGCCGCTTCGGGGCGAGGGCCGCTCAGGTATCTTGGTATCGAGACAAATAGCCCTCGTGAACGGAGAACCTCCCGGTGACCGACGACGCCATCATCTACACCTACACCGACGAGGCACCGGCGCTGGCCACCGCCTCGTTCCTGCCGATCATCCAGGCCTACACGGGCCAGGCGGGCATCGAATTCGAGACGCGGGACATCTCTCTTGCCGGCCGCATCCTCGCCGCCTTCCCCCAGAAGCTCACCCCGGAGCAGCAGGTCGGCGACGCGCTGGCCGAACTCGGCGGCCTCGCCACGCTCCCCGAGGCGAACATCATCAAGCTGCCGAACATCTCCGCGTCGATCCCGCAGCTCAAGGCCGCCATCGCGGAACTGCAGCAGCAGGGCTACGACGTCCCCGACTTCCCGGACGAGCCCTCGTCGCTGGAGGAGAAGGACGTCCGCGCCCGCTACGACCGCATCAAGGGCTCCGCAGTGAACCCGGTGCTGCGCGAGGGCAACAGCGACCGTCGCGCGCCGCTCGCGGTGAAGAACTACGCCAAGAAGCACCCGCACCGCAACAAGCCGTTCGCCGAGGGCTCGAAGACCCGCGTCGCGACCCTCGGCCACGACGACTTCAAGCACAACGAGCGCTCGTGGGTCGCCGCTCACGATGACGTCCTCTCCTTCCGCCACACGGCGAAGGACGGCACCGTCACGGTCCTCAAGGAAGGACTCAAGGTCCTCCCGCGCGAGATCATCGACGCGACGTTCCTCTCCGCGAAGGAGCTGGACGCCTTCCTCGCGGACACCCTCGCGGAGGCCGAGGCCGACGACGTGCTCTACTCGGTGCACCTCAAGGCGACGATGATGAAGGTCAGCGACCCGATAATCTTCGGCCACGTGGTGAAGGCGTTCTTCAAGGATGTCTTCGACCAGTACGGCACGCAGCTCGCCGAGGCCGGACTGAGCGCGAACGACGGCCTCGGCTCCATCCTCGCGGGCCTGGCGAACGTCACCGGCGGCGAGGAGATCGCTGCGGCGTTCGACAAGGCCATCGCCGAGGGGCCGCGTCTCTCGTACGTGAACTCCGACAAGGGGATCACCAACCTGCACGTGCCGAGCGATGTCATCGTCGACGCGTCCATGCCGGCGCTCGTCCGCAACGGCGGCAAGCTCTGGGGCAAGGACGGCGAGGAGGCCGACACGATCGCGGTCATCCCCGACTCGTCCTACGCGAGCGTCTACCAGGCGGTGATCGACGATGTGATCGCGAACGGCCCGCTCGATCCGGCCACCATCGGCACCGTGCCGAACGTGGGTCTCATGGCGCAGGCGGCCGAGGAATACGGCAGCCACGACAAGACGTTCGAGATCGCGGCGGACGGCATCGTCCAGGTGCTCGACAGCGAGGGCACCGTCCTCATCGAGCACGAGGTCGGCAAGGGCGACATCTGGCGCGCGACGCAGACCAAGCACATCCCCGTCATGGACTGGGTCAAGCTCGCCGTCGGCCGTGCCCGTGCGACCGGCGTGCCCGCGGTGTTCTGGCTGGACGCGAACCGCTCGCACGATGCCCAGATCATCGCGAAGGTGCACCAGGGCCTCGCCACGCTCGACACCAAGGGCCTGACGATCACGATCCTCGCGCCGGAGGAGGCGACGCGGTACACGCTCGCCCGCATGCGTCACGGCCTGGACACCATCTCGGTGACGGGCAACGTGCTGCGCGACTACCTCACCGACCTGTTCCCGATCCTCGAGGTCGGCACGAGCGCCAAGATGCTCTCGATCGTGCCGCTGCTCGCCGGCGGCGGACTGTTCGAGACGGGTGCCGGTGGCTCCGCTCCGAAGCACGTGCAGCAGCTGGTCGAGCAGAACTACCTGCGCTGGGACTCGCTGGGTGAGTTCTTCGCGCTGGCCGCCTCGCTCGAGCACTTCGCCGACCGCACGGGCAACGAGAAGGCCCGCGTGCTCGCCGAGACGCTGGACGCCGCGACCGGTACCTTCCTCGAGGAGGACCGCTCGCCGGGCCGCGCGCTCGGCACGATCGACAACCGCGGCAGCCACTTCTACCTGGGGCTGTACTGGGCGCAGGAGCTGGCGAAGCAGACGAAGGATCCGGAGCTCGCCGCGGCCTTCGCCCCGGTCGCCGAGAAGCTCGCAGCGAACGAGGAGGCCATCGTCTCCGAGCTCAACGCGGTGCAGGGCAAGCCCGTGGAGATCGGCGGGTACTACCGCCCGGACGAGAAGCTCGTAGCGGCGGTCATGCGTCCGTCCGCGACGCTCAACGAGATCGTCGACGCCCTGCGCTGAGACGACGGAAGGGGGGCGGATGCTGCGGCATCCGCCCCCTTCTCGCTGTCCGCCCTCCGCCAGGTCCGAGCACGACTGCGGAGCGCGACCGCGACACCCTGGGAGAGGGGACGCCTCGACGGCGTGTCGTTCCGCGTCTCCGAAGCTGTGCTCGGCACGCGAACCGGGTCAGTTGTAGACGGAGACCTCGAGGCCCACGGGGGACCAGTCGTAGACGTACTTCGCGAGGTCGATCGGCAGGTTCACGCAGCCATGGCTCATCCGGTTGCCGAAGTTGTTGTGCCAGTAGGTGCCGTGGAAGCCGATGTTCGGGGCGAACCACGTGATCCAGGGCACGTCCTCGGTGCAGTACGGCGCACCCTCGTAGCAGCCCATGTCCTGCATCGACGTGTGCGCGAAGACCTTGAAGTTGCCGGTCGGCGTCGGCGTACCGGGCAGGCCCGTCGAGACCGCCCAGGACTGCACGACCTTGTCGTTCTCGAAGAGGTAGGCGCGCTGCGTGCTGAGGTTGATCTCCGCACGGCGGAACAGGTTCGTCGTCTCGAACGGCGTCTCGGTCACGGAGAGCGCGAAGGTGCCGTCGCCCGCGGCGAGCTGCGTCGCGAAGTCGTCGGCGATGCCGTCGGTGTCTCCCAGGGCGCGTCCGGTGGCGCCCTCCTTCTCGGCGCGCAGCACATTCCCCGCGGAGTCGACGATGTTTGTCGCGTTCACGGGCGCGCGGTCCACGGCGGCGGGCAGCGTGTCGACGGTGGTCTGGATCGCCGCCGGATCCGCCTCGATGCGGAGCTGGCCGTCTTCGTCGACCACGGTCAGCCAGGACGCGGCGACCGCGGGGGAGACCGGGACGGTGCGCTCCTTGCCGACGTAGAAGCCGATGGTGGACAGCATGGTGTTGAGGGTGGTGGCGGTCGCCGTCGCGTCGTCGTCGGACACGGCGGGCAGGGCTTCGACAGGGCCGCCCGGGTACTCGAAGGTCGTGCGTCCGTCGCCGACAGCCTCGACGAAAGCAGCGTTCAGATCGGCCACGTCGACACCGGTGCCGGGAACGGACGGAGTGACGGTGTAGGTGCCCTTCGCGGCGTCGAAGACCACGGCGGCGTCGACCGGGTCGACGAAGCTCCCGGGGACGGCCGCCCGGAGCGCGGCGGATGCGGTCTCCTGGTCGAGGACGATGTCCGCGGGCACGGGGTCGCCCATCCAGGCGCCGAGATTCCACATCGGATGCGCCGAGAACGCGGCATCGGCGAGGGCCGTGGCGTCGGCGGTCGCCCCCAGGTCGGCTCCGGTGAGCACGGCGTCGTCGCCGTCGCCCGTGAGGGTGACCTCGGTCTGGGCGAGGTGCGAGCTGATCGTCTCGGCGGCGGCACCGGGAGTCATCCAGCCCACCGGGATGCCCGCGACGGTGGTGCCGGGGGCGATGAGGATCATCGAGGCGGCGCCGGCGCCGAGCGCGACCACGCCGAGGCCGAGACCGATCCACAGGCCGAGGCGGCGCTTCTTCGGGGCCGGCTCGACGGGAGCCCAGGCCAGGGGCTGCTCGCCGGTCTGCGGCGGGGCCGTGTCGGTCGCCGCCTCCGGCGTCAGGACGCTCGTCGGGGTCGCATCGTCGGGCTGTGCCCCCGTCGCAGTGCCCGGCGTGGAAATCAGATCGGTCACGAACTACACCCCCCGCAGTCTCGACGTGTCCTGTCGTCCATGGTACGGGATGGCTGGTAACGGGGAGGCAACGGTCCTGATAAGGTGCCTCCCCGTTCGCCAGGGGTGTCGGGGCGTCAGTCGATGACGGCGAGCCCGTCGATCTCGACGAGCATCTCCTCGCGGGGAAGACCGGTGAAGACGGTGGTGCGCGAGGGCAGCACGCCGCTGGTCGTGTGGGCCTCGACGAACGCGCCGTAGGCCTCGTTCATGATCGGGAAGTCCTCGCGCGTGGTGAGGTACACGCGCAGCATCACGACATCGTCGAACGTGGCGCCGGAGGCCTCCACGATGGCCTTGACGTTCTCGAGCGTGCGGGTGGTCTGCGCCGCGACGTCGCCGGGGTACAGGTACTCGTTGGTCTGCGGGTCGACGGGGCCCTGGCCGGAGACCTGGACGATCGGGCCCTTGCGGACGCCCTGGGAGAACGTGTGCGCGGGAGCGGGGGCGGCGTCGGTGGAAACTCGTGTCTTCGCGGTCATGCCGCCAGCCTAGTAGCCTTGTTAGATGCCTCTACAAATTCCGGATCCCGTCCTCGGCGCCTGGGCGAAGGGGTTCCCGACGCACGCCGCGGGGCTGCGTCTGTCGGAGGTCGCCGGTGCGGGGCTGCGCCTCTCGGACCTCGGCACGCCGGTGCTCACGGTGCATGCCGACGCGATCGCACACAACGAGGACACCGTGTTCGGCTGGGCGGGGCGAGAGGGCGTCCGCCTCGCCCCGCACGGCAAGACCACCATGGCGCCCGCGCTGTGGCAGCGCTTGCTGGACGCCGGGGCCTGGGGGATCTCCGTGGCGACGCCGTGGCAGGCCCGCGTCGCCGTCGACGCCGGTGTCCCGACGGTGCTCATCGCCAACGGGGTGACCGACGGCGCTGCGGCCCGTGAGCTCGGGGCGCTGCTCGCGGCCGACGAAGGCCTGCGGATCCTGTGCGGGGCGGACTCCCTCGCCGGCGTGGCGATCCTCGCCGATGCCCTCGCGGACGCCCCGCGTCCGCTGGACGTGCTCGTGGAGCTCGGCGGTGCGCAGGGGCGCACGGGTGCGCGGACCGTGGCGGAGGGCGAGCGCATCGCCGCGGCGATCATGGCCGCCCCCGGTCTCCGCCTCGCCGGAGTGACGGGCTACGAAGGGCCCTTCGGTCCCGATCGCTCCGCGGCGTCGGTCGCCGCGGTGGACGGTTTCCTGGCCACCCTGGTCGAGCTGCATCGCCGACTGGAGTACCCCGACGGCGTCCGCCCCGTGCTCAGCGCGGGCGGCAGCTCCTTCCCTGATCGCGCCGCCGCAGTCCTCGGCGCCGCGGGAGCGGACGCCGAGGTCGTGCTGCGCTCCGGTGCCTTCCAGATCCACGACGACGGCTTCTACTCCCGCATGTCGCCGTTCGGTCCGCTCACGGACACCGCCCCGCTGCGCTCCGCGATGCACGCGTGGTCGCGGGTGGTCTCGCAGCCCGAACCCGGCCTCGCCCTGCTCGACGCCGGGCGGCGGGACGTGCCGTTCGACATCGACCTCCCGGCGCCGCAGTCGGTCGCCGGCACCGTGACGGCCCTGAACGACCAGCACGCCTTCCTCCGACCCGCCGACGGGGCGACCGTCGCGGTCGGCGAGGTCGTGCGCCTCGGCCTCTCGCATCCGTGCACGGCGTTCGACAAGTGGCGCGTCGTGGCCGTGATCGACGACCCCGACGCTCCGGACCCGCGGGTGATCGGGGCGGTGGCGACGTGCTTCTGAGCGCGGAGAAGGCGGCAGCCGGCCTCGTGCGCGTCTACCGGCGGGCGACCGTCGTCGACGGCACCGGCGCCCCGCGCTTCGTCGCGGACGTCGCGGTGGAGGGGGCCAGGGTCGTCGCCGTCATCCGCGAGGGCGATGCCGACCGGATCGAGCTGCCGGACGACGCGGTCGAGGTCGACGCGTCCGGCCTCGTCCTGGCGCCCGGTTTCATCGACATGCACGCGCACAGCGACCTCGCGGTGCTCCAGGGCGCCGCGCACGACGCCAAGATCCGTCAGGGGGTCACGACGGAGGTGCTCGGCCAGGACGGCCTGGGCTACGCGCCGCTGGACGAGGCGACCGCCGCCGTCATCCCCGCCCAGATCGCGGGCTGGAACGGGCGGCCGGCGGAGGTCCCGTGGCGGTCTATGGACGATTTCCTGGAGGCGATCGACGTCGCCGCGGTGGCCAACGCCGCGGTGCTGGTGCCGCAGGGCAACCTCCGGATGATGGTGGTCGGGCACGATGACCGTCGGGCGACCGCCGCCGAGATCGCGGCGATGGCCGACCTCCTCGGACAGGCCTTGGACGCCGGGGCCTTCGGCATGTCGAGCGGCCTGACCTACACCCCGGGGATGTACGCCGACGTCGCCGAGCTGGAGGCGCTCTGCCGAGTGGTCGCGGAGCGCGGCGGCTACTGGGCGCCGCACACCCGCAGCTACGGGCGGGCGGCGCTGGATGCGTATCGCGAGGCGATCGAGATCGGCCGCCGTACCGGGTGTCCCGTCCATCTCACGCACGCGACCATGAACTTCGCGCCGAACCGCGGGCGTGCCGCGGAGCTGCTGGCGCTCGTCGACGAGGCGACGGCCGACGGCGTCGACGTGACGCTGGACACCTACCCGTACCTCCCGGGGGCGACCACTCTCGCGGCGCTCCTGCCGAGCAGGCTGGCGGCGACCGGCGACCTGCTGGGCGTCCTGGCCGGCCTGGATGCGGAGGGGCGCGAGGCCGTCCGCGTCGAGCTGGAGGAGATCGGCTGCGACGGGTTCCACGGCGAGGTGGCGGACTGGTCGGTGATCCAGATCTCGGGGACAGGCACCCCCGCTCTGGCCGGCCTCGTCGGCCGCACGATCGCCGCCATCGCGGCGGAGACCGGGCAGCGCGCCGTGGACGTCGTGATCGACACGATCCTCGCCGATGCGGGCGCCACCGGCGTGCTCATGCACATCGGCGACGAGGACAACGTCCGCGCCATCATGCGGCACCCGCGGCACTCCGGAGGCAGCGACGGCATCCTCATCGGTGCCCGGCCGCACCCGCGCGGCCGCGGCACATTCCCTCGCTACCTCGGTCACTACGTCAGGGACCTGGGGGTGCTGAGCCTCGAGGAGGCCGTCCGCCATCTCTCCGGCAACCCGGCCGCCCGCCTGGGCCTCGACCGCGGTGACGCGCCGCGCGGTGTGCTCCGCGAGGGCGCCACCGCCGACCTGGTGCTGTTCGACCCGGAGACGATCGCGGCCGGAGCCACGTTCGACGACCCGCACGGTGTGCCGCAGGGTGTGCGCGAGGTTCTCGTCGGCGGTGTGCCGGTCGTCATCGACGGCGACCCCACCGGTGCGGTCGCCGGCCGCGCGCTGCGGATGCCCCCCTCGGCGCCGCGCGCGACGGTGCCGCACGTCGTCGCAGAGATCGACTCCCTGGCTCCGGGCTTCCGATGGACCCCGTCGACGCCGATCGAGACGGCACCGGAGCTGGCCGCGGCCGTCGCACGACTCGGCGGCGGGGGAGCGGACGACACGCTGCCCGCCATCCGCCTCGTGATCGATCCGGAGCTGGGCGCCGCGGCATCCGCGGCAGGGCGCCATGGCCCCGAGGCCTTCCGCGTGACCGTGACGGCCGCGGGGATCGAGATCGCGGGGGCGACGCCGGAGGGGGTCTTCCGCGGCGCGACCACGCTCCGTCAGCTCCGCGACCCGGATCACGACCCCGCTCTCCCCGCGACGATCCCGGCAGGGCGCTGGGAGGGCTCTCCCGCCTACGCCTGGCGTGGAGCGATGCTCGACGTGGCGCGCCACTTCCGCCCTGCGGAAGACGTCCGTCGTCTCATCGACCTGCTCGCCGATCACCACCTCAGCATCCTGCACCTGCACCTGACGGACGATCAGGGCTGGCGGTTCGAGGTGCCGGGGTATCCGCGCCTGACCGAGGTCGGTGCGCGGCGCGAGGCCACGCAACGCGGCCACGGCCCTGAGGCCACGGTCGAGCCCGGCGTGCACGAGGGCTTCTACACGACCGCCGAGCTGCGCGACCTCGTGCGGTATGCGGAGGAGCGCTTCGTCACTCTCGTGCCCGAGGTGGAGCTGCCGGGACACATCCAGGCCGCGCTCGCCGCGTACCCGGAGCTGGGCAACCTCGACGTCGGGACGCCGCCCACCGGGCCGTGGGAGCGTTTCGGCGTGAACGCGCGCACCCTCGCGCCGACCGAGGAGGCGCTGGCCTTCGGCCGTGCCGCCATCGATGCGCTGTGCGACGTGTTCCCGTCCGCATGGATCGGGATCGGCGGCGACGAGGTCCCGGTGACCGAATGGGCCGACAGCGCCACGGCCGCCGCGGGGATGCGGGAGCTCGGGCTGGCCACCGCGCACGACGTCCAGCCCTGGTTCACGGCGCATTTCGTCGCGCATGTCCGCCGCAGGGGACGGACGGCACTCGCCTGGGACGAGGTGCTGGAGGGCGAGGTCCCGGAGGGCGTGCGCATCCTCGCCTGGCGCGGGCCGGTCGCCATGCGCGAGGCGCTGCGGCGGGGGATTCCCGTTGTCGGGTGCCCGGATCTCGAGGTGTACCTCGACTACCCGCAGTCCGAATCGGCTGAGGAGCCCATCCGCGTCGGGCCCCCGCTGACCATCGAGCGCGCGTACTCGTTCGAGGTCGTCGACGGCGCGGTCGGCGGGCAGGCGAACATCTGGACGGAGCACCTGCCGAGCAGGGACCGGGTCGACTTCGCGATGTTCCCGCGCCTCGCCGCGATCGCGGAGCGGTTGTGGGACGGGGGAGAGCCCGCGCCCTTCGCGGACTTCGCCCGGCGGCTGCCCACGCATCTGCGGCGCCTCGCCGCGGTGGGCGTGCGGTATCGTCCGCTGGACGGGCCGTCGCCCGAGCAGCGGCGACCGGGCGTGCCCGGCAAGCCCATGACCGTCGAGACCCGGGAGGGGATCGTCGCCGGGCTCGTCGAGCGGCTGCTCCGGATGGCGGCGGACGGCGAACCGCCGCGGTCGGCATGATGTCACGTTTCGGTAACCCTGCCCGCGGAATCGCGCGGAACAGTTGCACAAATCCTGTTCGTAAGGTCTACTAACAAACATGTCCGTTTCGGATGATCAGCGCCCCGCGGCGACGACTGACTTCGTCGCCGCGAACGCGCACGCCTTCGGCCCCGCGCGGCATCTCCGCTCGCGCACCAAGGTGCTCCCCGAGCACGCCCGCGGCCACAACCGCGCGCTCGTGCTGCAGACGCTGTATCACTCGGGGGCGATGAGTCGCGCTGACCTCTCCCGCGAGACCGGCCTCACACGCGTCACGATCTCGGATCTGGTCGCGGAGTTCATCGCCGACGGCATCGTCGTCGAGATCGGCGTGCGCGAGGCCGTCGGCCCCGGCAAGCCGCCCATCCTCATCGACATCGATCGGGTGGGGCATCAGATCATCGGGCTCGACCTCTCCGGTCCGACCGCCTTCGAGGGCGCCGTCCTCAGCCTGGACGGCGACGTGCTGGAGCGGCGGCAGGTGCCGCGTCCGGAGACGCCGGACGGCGATGCCGCGTATGAGGCTCTCCGCAGCCTCGCGCAGACCCTCGTCGAGATCGCCACACAGCCGGTGCTCGGCGTCGGCATCGGCACCCCGGGCGTCGTGCGCCCGGACGGCCTCGTCCTCAGCTCGCCCAACCTCGGCTGGACGGACTTCCCGCTGGAGGCGAAGCTCAGCGCCGACCTCGACCTGCCGGTGCTCGCACGGAACGACGCCAATGCCGCGGTCCTCGCCGAGTACACGTTCGGCGAGGCGGAGGCCGACTTCATGCTGATCAAGATCGGTCGAGGCGTGGGTGCTGGGCTGATCACCGGAAGCCAGCCGCTCCTCGGCAGCCGTTTCGCCGCCGGGGAGATCGGTCACGTCGTCGTCGGCACGGACGGCGGCCCTCGCTGCGCCTGCGGCAAGATCGGCTGCCTGGAGGCATGGCTGAGCGTGAGTCGCATGCAGGAGGCGCTCGACGCCGACCCGGCCGCCCGCGAGGAGATCCTCCGCGACTCCGGGACCCGCATGGCGATCGCGATCGCCCCGATCGTCGCCGCCCTGGACCTGTCCGAGGTCGTGCTCTCCGGGCCCGCCGAGCTGCTGGACGGCACGCTCATCGACGCGGCCGTCGAGACGCTGCACGCGCGGACGCTCGAGGGCGTCTTCGAGGACGTCATGGTGCGGCTCACCCGTCAGGACGACATCGTGCTCCGCGGTGCCGCCGTCATGGTCCTCTCCGGGCAGCTGGGGGTGTCGTGACATCCGCGACCATGATCGGGAACGGCATCCGATGATCGTCCCCGCCTCCGCCGACCGCGCCGGTCGGCCCCTTCGCGTGGGCCTGGACGTCGGCGGCACGAAGATCGACGCCGTCGCCGTCGATCCGGCAGGGACGATCCTCGCCCGCCTCCGCCGCCCGACCGGGTGGGGAGAGGACGCCGTCGTCGACAGCATCGTGTCGACCGTCGCCGCCCTCGCCGAGGAGAGCGGACTGCCGCTGTCCGCGGTCGGATCCGCCGGCATCGGCATCCCCGGCCTCGTGGATGCGGAGACCGGCCGCGTGCTGCACGCGGTGAACCTCGGGGTGGAGTCGCTCGACCTCGCGGCGCGCGCCGAGCACGCACTCGGCGTTCCGTTCCGGGTGGAGAACGACGTGAAGGCCGCCGCGCTCGGCGCCGCGGTCCTGAGCGACGTCGCCGGCTCCATGGCCTATCTGAATCTCGGCACCGGCGTCGCCGCCGGCATCGTGGTGGACGGCCGCATCTGGCGCGGCGCACGCGGGACCGCCGGCGAGGTCGGACACCTCTCCGTCGATCCCCGCGGTCGGCTGTGCGGGTGCGGGCAGCGCGGCTGCGTGGAGACCTTCTGCGGCGGTGGGGCGCTGGCCAAGGCGTGGGGACGTCCCGGTGCGCTGCCCGTCAAGGACATCGTCGAGGCGGCCGACACGGGCGATCCGCACGCGCAGGCCCTGCAGGCGGACCTCTTCTTCGGGGCCGCGGCGGCCGTGCGCGTGCTCGTGCTGTCGGCCGACGTCGAGACCGTGGTCATCGGCGGGGGACTCACCGCTCTCGGCGGCCGGCTGGCGGAGGGGGTCCGTGCCGCCCTGCACGCCGGTGCCGAGGCGTCACCGTTCCTGAAGTCGCTGCGGCTGGATGAGAGAATCGAACTGCTCCCCGCGGGTTCCCCCGCCGCCGCTTTCGGCGCCGCTCTGGTGGGCGCATCCATTTCTGAGAAGGAGATCGTTCCGCATGGCTGAGGTCGTCATCGTCGAGAATGCCGAGGCCGCCGGCGCCCTGGTCGCCACCGAGATCGTCGAGCTCATCGACAGCCGTCGGGACGCTGTCCTGGGGCTCGCGACCGGATCGACGCCGCTGCCGGTCTATCAGGCTCTCCGCAGCCGCCTCGCGGGACGCGACGTGTCGCAGGTGCGCGGCTTCGCGCTCGACGAGTACGTCGGCATCGACCCGTCCCACCCGGAGAGCTACCGCTCCGTGATCACCCGTGAGGTGGTGGAGCCGCTCGGCCTCGACCCGGAGCGCATCCACGTGCCGAACGGCGCGCAGGCCACCATCCAGCACGCCGGTGAGGACTACGACGCGGCCATCGCGGCGGCCGGCGGCGTCGACCTGCAGATCCTCGGCATCGGCACGGACGGCCACATCGGGTTCAACGAGCCCGGGTCCTCTTTCGCGTCCCGGACGCGGGTGAAGACCCTCACCGAGCAGACGCGCGAGGACAACGCCCGTTTCTTCGACTCCATCGACGACGTGCCGATGCATTGCATCACGCAGGGCCTCGGCACCATCCTCGAGGCCCGCCACCTCGTGCTGCTGGCATTCGGCGCCGGCAAGGCGGAGGCGGTGGCCGGCGCGGTCGAGGGGCCGCTCACGGCGCTGCTGCCCGGATCGGCCATCCAGTTGCACCCGCACGCCACCGTCGTCGTCGACGAAGCTGCCGCGTCGAAGCTGCAGCTCGCGGACTACTACCGCTACACGTTCGCGAACAAGCCCTCCTGGCAGGGCATCTGACCCGGACGGGCTAGCGCGCTGCGGCGGGCCAGGCGAGCGGCAGCAGGTGCTCGACGCTCAGCGGGGCCAGCGGAAGCGTCACGACGTCCGCCGGGGTGATCCAGCGCAGTTCGGCGAGCTCGGCCTGCACCCGGACCCCGTCGGGATCGATCGAGGCCGAGAACGCGTCGGCCACGACGCGGTGCCCCGGCTCGTTGGCGGCCGCCGACACGAAGCGCCCCAGCGGCCGGAGGTCGGTCTCCGCGAGCTCGAGACCGAGCTCCTCGTGCAGCTCCCGGATGAGGGTCTCGGCGGGGGACTCGCCCGCTTCCGGCTTCCCTCCCGGCTGCATGAAGCGCGTCGTGCCGTGCTTGCGGACGACCAGGACGCGGCCCTCCGCATCGACGATCACGGCCGCGCTCACGTGGATGTCAGGCATCGGGGGAGAAGACCTTTCCGGGGTTGAGGATGCCGAGCGGATCGAACACGGCCGCGATGTCGCGCTGAAGGCGCCACTGGTCCTCGCCGAGTTCGTCGGCCAGCCATCGTCTCTTGAGGACGCCGATGCCGTGCTCGCCGGTGAGGGTTCCGCCCAGCCGGATCGCGGCGCGGAAGAGCTCATCGGCCGCCTCCCACACCCGGGCCGGGGTCTCCGGGCCCTCGAAGATGAAGTTCGGATGCAGATTGCCGTCGCCCGCGTGTGCGACCGTCGGGATCACCATCTCGAACTCCCGCTCGATCCGTGCGATCTCGTCGAACATGGCCGGCATGGCGCTCCGCGGCACGGAGACGTCCTCGATGAGGGTGGTCCCGAGCGACGCCATCGCGGCGTGCATGGATCGCCGGACCGCGAGCAGCCGATCGCCCTCGACGGGGTCGTGCGAGACCACGGGGACGCCCTCGTGGGCGCTCAGGATCGCGGCGATGTCCTCCGCCTCCGCGCGGGCGGCGGGGCCGTCGGTCTGGATCGTCAGCTGCGCGGCCCCCGGCGTCGGTGCCGGGAGCCCGAGGAGGGCATGGACGGCGGTGAGACTGGCGGCATCCATGAGCTCCATGATCGCCGGCTGGATTCCCGCAGCGGTCACGGCGGCAGAACCCGCGGCCGCGGCTCGCACGCCGGGGAAGGTCGCGGTCACCGTGCAGGTCTCGCCCGGCACCAGTCTGCGCAGCTTGAGCGTCGCCCCGACGACGACGCCGAGCGTACCCTCCGATCCCACCACGAGAGCGGTGAGGTCGAGCCCGGTCACGCCCTTCACGCTGCGGTGGCCGAGGTGCAGCAGGCGACCGTCCGCGAGGACGAGGTCGACGCCGAGGACCGCATCCCGCACGACACCGTACTTCGCGCAGAGGAGTCCGCCGGCTCCGGTCGCGATGTTGCCACCCACCGTGGAGATGTCGCGGCTGGCGGGGTCAGGGGCCCACCAGAGGCCGTGCGCGGCCAGGTGCGCGTTGAGGTCGGCGTTGAGGATCCCGGGTTCGACCACGGCGAGGAGGTCGTCCGGTCGCACCTCGAGGACGGCGTCCATCCGGCGGAGGGAGAGGACGATCTCGCCGTCACCCGCATTCGCGGCGCCGGCGAGCCCCGTCCCGGCGCCGCGCACGACGACGGGAGTGCGCGTGGCGGTGGCGATCCGCATCGTCTGCTGCACGTCGTCCACGCTCTCGGCATGGACGACGGCCTGCGGGAGGCCCACCGCGGCATGACCCGATCTGTCGGACCTGGCGTCCTGCCTCGCCTGCTCGCTGACGTCCACGCGCGCCCCGAGGGCGTCGCGGAGCAGCGAGACGACGCTCACGACCGTGCGCTCATGCCAGGGCGCGGCGTCCGCTGAGGACGCCCGCGACGACGGCGACCAGGGCGAAGGCGGTGCCGATCAGGGCCTGCCCCATGGACCACCAGGCGATGGTCACGCCCACGTAGATGAACAGTTCGACGACCGCCCGGAGGAAGGGATGCACGCGAAGAACCGGCCGCGGCGAGAGGAAGAGCGCCCACAGCAGCAGGGTGACCACGGGGGCGCCGACGCCGATGACGATGCTCCACGGCAGGTCCCAGCTGGCGAACCCCCACAGGGCGAGCGAGGCGATCGCCACGATGAGGACGACGACGCGCACGATGTCGAGGGCCGTGATGGCCGGACGGTCGACGCCGGCGACGGGGGCGGAATCCGGGGTCATGCGTCCAGTCTATTCCGCGACCGGAGCGTCCTCGGTCGGAGCCGGGGCCTCCGTGGCCGGGGCCTCCTCGGCCGGTGCGGCCGGTGCAGCTTCGGCGGCCGGCGCAGCTTCGGGGGCCGGCGCGGGCTCCGCCGGCGCGGGCTCCACGGGTGCGGGAGCTGCCTCGACCTCGTCGGCAGGTGTCGCGGTGTCCTCAAAGACGGCGGGCGCCGGGGCCTCGACCGGAGCGGTCACCGGCTCGGCCTCGTCGATGACGACCGCCGTCTGCTCGACAGGCGCAGCCGCCGCAGCGCGCTCATCGGCCGCCGCGTCCTGGGGCTGCAAGGCGTAGAGCGTGGTGACGGCCGACGGGGCGTCCGCGCCGGAGGGGAGGACGTAGCGGAAGGTCACGGGCACGAGACTGGCGAACAGGAACTGGTCCAGCGAGGCGCGGAGTTCGAGGGTGCCGGTGCCGTCCTCGCCGAGGACGACGCTGCCGGCGTCTGCGGTGCCGAGGAGAGCCTGCACGATCGTGCCCGGAGCTCCGGCGATCGGCACGAGGTAGTACCAGTGCAGGTCTTCGCCGAGCCAGTAGTCGGCGGGGCTCCAGGTGGGCGGCTCCGTCGGGATCGCAGGATCCACGGGGTCCACGGGGTCGACGGGGTCGACGGGGTCGACGGGGTCGACGGGGTCGACGGGGTCGACCGGCTCCACCGGATCGACCGGATCGACAGGGTCCACGGGGTCGATCGGGTCCACCGGAGCGACGGGCGGCTGCGTGGCCTCGGGAAGCGCCGCGGGGAGATCCGGGACGGCGGGTGCCGTGTCGGGCCCGGCCTCCGAGGAGACGGGCGGCGCCGCCTCCTCCTCGGCAGGAGGTGCAGGCGTCGCGTCGTTCTCCGGCGTCTCGATCACCACGGGCTT
Organism: Microbacterium meiriae; assembly: GCF_040686935.1. Classification (NCBI taxonomy): domain Bacteria; kingdom Bacillati; phylum Actinomycetota; class Actinomycetes; order Micrococcales; family Microbacteriaceae; genus Microbacterium; species Microbacterium meiriae. The sequence continues at coordinate 266,719 of NZ_JBFBMF010000001.1, read as the reverse complement.
GTCGAGGTTCAGCGAGGAGTCCGGGGCGATGTCGGTCGCGATCGACGACGGGTCGGTGTCCGAGGCGCTGGGCAGGGAGGTCGCCGGGTTCGCGCCCGCGAGTCCGGGGACGATGGCCGCTGCGGCGACCACTCCGGCGACCACGAGGGCTGCCGACCCGGCGCCGACGACGGCGCCCATGCCCGTGAAGACGCCGCCCGTGCTCGCGCCCGAGCCGGCGCCGCCGACCGAGCCCGCTCCTGAGCCGGCTGCGCCCGCGCCGGAGGTGGCCGCCGCGGCCTGGCCGATGCCGCCGTCACCGACGAACACCGCGCCCGGGATGGTGGACGACATCCCCGCCACGGCCAGGACCGGCGCACCGCCCTGCAGGGCAGCGAGGTACCCGGAGGCCCCGGTGGCGCCGAGGACGAGCGGGAGCAGGACGAGGGCGAGACGCTTGGAGACGTCCTTGGCCTCGGCGGCGACGATCATGCAGCGGGCACACTCGTCGAGGTGCAGCTCGAGGCGACGGTGGTCGCGGGTCGCGAGGTTGCCGCGCGAGTAGGCGCCGAGGTGCTCGATCGTCCACTGGCACTCGGAGCCGGGGCTCGCGCTCCGCAGGTGCGCCTGGATCCACGCCTCGCGGAGCCCCTCACGCGCACGGAACGCGAGCTGCGACACCGCGCCGGCCTTCATCCCGAGGAGCGGAGCCACCTCCTGCGGCTTCATCTGCTCGATCTCGGTGTACCAGAGCACTTCCTGCCACCGCGACGGGAGGCTGCGGAAGGCCTGCGCGGTGAGGCTGCGGTCGAGGGCCTCGTTCGTGGCGTGCTCGGTGCTGTCCGGATCGGCCACCGTGTCGAGCTCGTCGATCGCGGTCTCGCGACGTGCTCGTCCCCACGCCGCGGCGGTGTTGCGGATGCTGGTGAAGAGGTAGGCGCGGAACGAGCCGTTGGGGCCGCCGCCCTTGAGGATCGCCTGGTAGATGCGGGTGTAGGACTCCTGCACCAGATCGTCGGGATCGATCGACGAGGTCACCGATCGCGCGACGGCCATGCCGGACGGATAGTGCCGCCTCCAGAGTTCCCCGAACGCCCCCTTGTCGCCGGAGCGGACGCGGAGGATCAGGTCGGCATCGCCGATGGTCTCGTCTGGTGTGGTGTTCTCTCGGTGCACGGTCATCCATCTGGTCCCGGGGCACACAACCGTCCCCAGGAGGAGAGACGCGAGAAGGCGTCTTTCATTACGCGGTCAGTCCATTCTCTCGCGAAACAGGCGCGGTGGCCACCCCCGGGGAGGACTCGGAGCAGATGCTCGGGGACGCCTCCGCGCCCCGGCGGTGATGCCCCAGCGAGAATTTTCTGAACTTTTTTCCGAGAACCGCGTAATGAACCGGGCCGGCCCTCGTCTCATCCCGTAGAGACAGCCGAAATGGACTCCACCGGGGGGCGGAGTTCCGGCGCTGGTGCGGGGGGTACTGCACCAGTGGGCGGGTCGGGATCCTCGGGGGAGGAGCTCCCGGCCCCGCCCGCTCGAACGGGAGGGAAAGGGCCGCCGATCTGGGGAGAACGGCGGCCCTCCACTCCCACCTCGCGAGAAGCGCGACGTCGATCTGGGGAATCCGGCGCCGCCATCTCGTCCGATCGACCGGAGACCGCAGCGCTGCGCGTCGCGCGAAGCGCTGCACGCCTAGGCGGGCAGCGCCGGTCCTGTCCAGACCCGCGCGACGCGCAGCTCCGCGTCCAGCAGCACGGCATCGCCGAGCAGGCCGGGACGCAGTGCGCCGAGGTGGGCGTCGCGCCCGATGGCCCGCGCCGGCGTCTCCGTGAGCGCACGCACGACCTCCGGCAGATCGACGCCCGCTGCCACGGCCCGCTGCAGCGCGACGTCCTGGGTCAGGGTGGAGCCGGCGATCGAGCCGGTGTCGTCGGCGCGGGCCACGCCGTTCTCGACGGTCACCTTCACCGCACCGAGGTCGTATCTGCCGTCGGCGCTTCCTGCGGCCGCCATCGCATCGGTGATGAGCGCCACGCGGTGCGGGGCCGCGTCGAACACGAGCTTGACGACGTGGGGGTCGAGGTGGACGTCGTCGGCGATGGCCTCCAGGATCACCCGGTGGTCGGCGGCCGCGGCGAGCACCGGGCCGGGAGCGCGGTGGTGGATGCCGGGCATCGCGTTGAACGCGTGGGTCAGCAGCGAGGCGCCGGCCTCGAAGGCCGCGACGGCCATGGCGGCATCGGCATCGGTGTGACCCACGGCGGCGGCGGCGCCGGCCGCGACGATCTGACGGACGGCGTCGATCCCGCCCGGGAGCTCCGGAGCGATGGTGACCTGGCGGACCGTGCCTTCTCCGGCCTCCAGCAGCCGGGCCACATCGGCCGCGACGGGGTGCCGGAGCAGCGTGGGCTCATGGGCCCCGTGGTGACCGGGGTCGAGGAACGGGCCCTCGAGGTGCGAGCCGAGCACGTCCCCGTCGGTCCTGGTCAGGGCGGCGATCAGGGCGACGCTGCGGGCCAGGTCGTCGATCGTGCCGGTGACGAGCGAGATGACCGCCCTGGTGGTGCCGTGCGCGCGGTGCAGGTTCCGCCCCGTCCGGATCGCGTCCACCCCGTCGTCGTAGGCGGCGCCCGCTCCACCGTGACCGTGGATGTCCACGAAGCCCGGCGTGAGCAGCGCGCCGGCGCCTGCCACCTCCGTCCCGTCCACCACCTCGGTCGCGGGCTGCCAGTCCGTGCCCGTGCCGCGCGCGACGACGACGCCGTCCTCGATGCGCACCCACGCGTCCTCGGCGATCTCCCCGCGATCGACGAGGCGGACGGAGTGGATGACGAGGGAACCGGTCGCGGAGGAGAGGGTCTTCAACGGGCGCTCCAGGGGATCTCGGGGGCGGGGTGGAAATCGACCCCCTCAGCCTTCCACAGCGGTGCGAGCGCACCGAGTCGGTCGCGGAAGGACTCCCACGTGCGGCCGACGCCCTCGCGCGGCGACCAGGCGATCTCGGCCTGCGCGGCGGCACGGGGGAACACGAGCTGCTCCACCTCGTCGAGCGTGCGGGTGGTCTCGGACCACAGCGGCGCCTCGATTCCCAGGATCGCCTCGTCGGGCACGTCGAGGACAGCGGTCGGCTCCCACTCGTAGGCGCGACGGACGTCGATGATCGCGGCCCAGGTGAGACCCAGCGGGAAGTCGGCGGTGTACTTCATGTCGAGGTAGGTCGCATCCGCCGCCGACATGATGAGGGCGCCGCCGCGCTCGACGAAGTGCGCGGCCTCCTCGGCGTGCGTTCCGGTCGGCGTCGTCATACCCCAGTACTGGCCGACCGTGCCGGAGGCGATGCCCGCAGCCGAGCCCATCTCGTGCCAGGCCACCGGGGTCTTGCCCTCCTCGACGACGATCGCCGTCGCGCGCTCCGCGAAGAGGTCGAAGTCGGCCTGGGGCGTGCCGAGGGACTCGTCGCCGCCGATGTGGATGTACGGCCCCGGGGTCATCTCGGCGAGCTCGCGGACGACGTCGCGGACGAATCGATACGTCTCCTCCTCGTGGATGCGCACGCTGGAGTGCCCGACGCCCCAGCCCAGATAGGGCTCTCCGGCCACCGGGAGCGGCTGGCCGAGCTGCTCGGACTGGGCCACCAGTGCGTCGTTCAGGACGGGGGCCTCGACCAGCTCGGGGTAGGCCACGCCGATCGCGTGGGTGTGCCCGGGGAGGTCGACCTCGGGGATCACGATCATGTGGCGTGCAGCCGCGTACGCCACGATCTCGCGGTAGTCGTCCTTGGTGTAGAAGCCACCGGGGGCGCCGTCGGCCGCGGTGGTGGCCGCCCGCTCGGTGAGCAGCGGCCAGGAGTCGATGTGCACGCGCCAGCCCTGGTCGTCCGTCAGGTGCAGGTGCAGGTGGTTGAACTTCAGCGCGCTGGTGCTGTCGATGAATCTCTTCACGTCGTCGACGCCGAAGAAGTGCCGGGCCACGTCGAGCATGACGCCGCGGCGGGCGAAGCGCGGGGCGTCCGCGATGTCGGCACGGAGCAGCGCCCAGCCGGCGTCGTCCTCACGCAGCAGCTGCAGCAGCGTCTGGACCCCGTAGAAGAGCCCCGCCTCATCGGCGCCGATGAGGATGGCGCGGTCGCCGATCTCGAGCGTGTAGCCCTCCGGGGTGGAGGATGCCGGATCGACGAACAACTCGATCTCGGCGGGGCCGGAGTCCGCCGCGGTGAGGGTGAGGCCGGTGCGGCGTGCGACGGCGTCGATCAGCTGTCCGGCGGCGGGGGAGGAGCCGAGCACACGCGTCGTCGCGGACAGCGGCAGGCGTCCGTCGCGGGCCTTCGCGGACACCGGTGCAGGGACGAGGGGCAGATCAAGAGGTAGGACCATGAACAAAACCTAGCCGCCGGAACGCCGCAAGGGAACAGGGCGATCGAAACGATTCTGCAAGCGGTGGGCACGACGCCCGAAACGACCGCGTGCGCGGCGTCGCGCATCGGCTATGCTCGTAACCGTCGCGACTGGCGTCTGGGTGGACAACCACCGGGGAGCGACTGACCACGGAATTCGACCGCGCGCCTGGGCCGATAGGAACACCCTTTTCGAATCCGTCGTCAAAAGGAGCACGTCATGACCGACCGTTACTTCAACGCCCCGCTGTCCGAAGTCGACCCGGAGATCGCCGAGGTCCTCGATCGCGAGCTGAAGCGCCAGCAGACCTTCCTCGAGATGATCGCCTCGGAGAACTTCGTCCCCGTCTCGGTCTTGCAGTCGCAGGGCTCCGTGCTCACCAACAAGTACGCCGAGGGCTACCCCGGCCGTCGCTACTACGGCGGCTGCGAGGAGGTCGACGTCGCGGAGGAGCTCGCCATCTCCCGCGCCAAGAGCCTGTTCGGCGCCGAGTTCGCGAACGTCCAGCCGCACTCCGGTGCCTCGGCGAACGCCGCGGTCCTGCACGCGATCGCCCGCCCCGGCGACACCCTGCTCGGCCTCTCACTCGACCAGGGCGGCCACCTCACGCACGGCATGAAGATCAACTTCTCCGGCCGCCTGTACGACATCGTGGCCTACGGGGTCGACGCCGAGACCTCGACGATCGACATGGACGAGGTCCGCCGCCTCGCCATCGAGCACAAGCCCAAGGTCATCATCGCCGGGTGGTCCGCCTACCCGCGCACGATGGACTTCGCCGCGTTCCGCGCCATCGCCGACGAGGTGGGCGCGATCCTCTGGGTCGACATGGCGCACTTCGCCGGCCTCGTCGCCGCCGGCCTGCACCCCAACCCGGTGCCGCACGCGCACGTCGTGTCCTCCACCGTGCACAAGACCATCGGCGGCCCCCGCTCGGGCTTCATCCTCACCAACGACGCCGACCTCGCCAAGAAGATCAACACCGCGGTCTTCCCCGGTCAGCAGGGCGGTCCGCTCATGCATGTGATCGCGGCAAAGGCGACCGCGTTCAAGCTCGCCGGCACACCGGAGTTCAAGGAGCGCCAGGAGCGCGTGCTGCGCGGGGCGAAGCTCATCGCCGAGCGCCTGTCGCAGCAGGACGTGAAGGACGCCGGCATCGCGGTGCGCTCGGGCGGGACGGACGTGCACCTCGTGCTCGTCGACCTCCGCGACGCCGAGATCGACGGCAAGCAGGCGGAGGACCTCCTGCACGACATCCACATCACCGTGAACCGCAACGCCGTGCCGAACGACCCGCGTCCGCCGATGGTGACCTCGGGCCTCCGCATCGGCACGCCCGCGCTCGCGACCCGCGGTTTCGGCGACGCCGAGTTCACGGAGGTGGCCGACATCATCGCCCTCGCGCTGCTCCCCGGTGCCGACATCGAGGCGCTCCGCGCCCGCGTGGACGCGCTCGCCGCGGCCTTCCCGCTCTACCCGGACCTGCAGCAGTGACCGCGGTCGTCCTCGACGGCAAGGCGGCGGCGGCCGAGATCCGTGCCGAGCTGACGGAGCGGGTCGCGGCGCTGAAGGCGAAGGGCGTCACCCCCGGCATCGCCACCGTGCTGGTGGGAGCCGACCCCGCCTCGCAGCTCTACGTGGGCATGAAGCACCGGCAGTCCGAGGCGATCGGGATGAACTCGATCCAGCGCGAGCTGCCGGCCGACGCCACCCAGGCCGACGTCGAGGCACTGATCGACGAGCTCAACGCCGATCCGGCCTGCCACGGGTACATCGTGCAGCTGCCGCTGCCGAAGCACCTGGACACCGACGCGATCCTGGAGCGGATCGATCCGGCGAAGGACGCGGACGGGCTGCACCCGACCAACCTCGGGCGCCTCGTCCTCAACGTCAACGCGCCTATCCACACGCCGCTGCCGTGCACCCCGCGCGGGGTCATCGAGCTGCTGCTGCGCAACGACTACGACCTCAAGGGCAAGCACGTCGTGGTCGTCGGTCGCGGTGTCACGATCGGGCGCTCGATCGGGCTGCTGCTGACCCGTCGCGACCTCAACGCCACGGTCACGCTGACGCACACCGGCACGGTCGACATGCCGCGCTACCTGCGGGAGGCCGACGTGATCATCGCGGCCGCGGGGGTCAAGCACCTCATCCGCGCCGAGGACGTCAAGCCCGGAGCCGCGGTGCTGGACGTCGGCGTGACCCGGGAGACGGACCCGGAGACCGGGAAGAACGTCGTCTTCGGCGACGTCGCTCCCGAGGTCGCCGACGTCGCCGGGTACCTGTCTCCGAATCCCGGAGGCGTCGGTCCGATGACCGTCGCCCTGCTCATGACCAACGTCGTCGAGGCGGCCGAGCGGACGGTCTGACCTCCGCGCCGCGTCGCAGATTCACGCGAACGCCGCAGGGATCCCGGTGATCCCTGCGGCGTTCGTGCGTTTCTGCGGACTCAGACCTGGCCGTGCAGCGAGCTCTCCACGCCGCTGATCCGGGCCTGCTCGTCGAAGCGGATCGTCGCGGTGCCCGAGGCATCCGTCACCGTGGCGCCGGAGAACGACTCGTCCGTCCAGGTGAGGGTCCACCCGGCGAGGCGGGCGAGGTCCCAGACGGCCGTACGGGCGTCGGGAAGGGGCGTCTGCGCGAGGGTGCGGGGGAGGGCCACCACCGTGTCGGCGACCGTGAGCGGGGCTAGCGGCGCGTCGAGCAGGAACACCGCGCGGGTGCCGCCGTCGACGGGTGCCGAGTAGTACGGGGAGCGTCCGGTGAGCTCGACAGCGACGCCGCCGATCGTGTGCGCCCCGCGGGCGATCCAGTCCGCGTCGCCCGAGGCATCGGCGGGGAACGGGACCTCGGGGGTGGTGAGCTCGGCGATCCCGTGCTGCTCGCCGTACGCGCGGAGCTGCGCCGCGACGCCCTGGGGGTCGCCCTGCGGGTGTGCCCACGCCCACAGCAGCGAGCGCGGACCGGGGGCGATCGTGGCGATGAGGTGCGCGCGGGTCACGAGCTGCCGGGTCGGGTCGGCGTTCGCGGTGAAGGTCAGGGTCCCCGCTGCGAGATCGGCGTCCCACCGGTGCTCGCCGAGTGCGTCGGCGGCCGCGGAGAGGGCGTCCTGGCGGAGCGCGGTGAAGAGGGCGGCACGGTCGGCGAGGGGCTGCAGCGGGGGGAAGGTCATGCTCACAGTCTCGCCGGGATTGCTATGAATCCGCCACTCCCGCGCGCTCCGTGACGGCCGCCGCGGGGCGCCCCATCCGCCATACCGCGGGGACGAGCAGCGTCACCAGGGCGATCGCGGCGTAGAGGACGGCGGAGGTGGTGAGCACGGTGGCCGGCTCCGCGTGGGTGACCAGCCAGCCGTACACGAGCGTGCCGATGGGCATCACGACGAAGCTGCCGAGCATGTCGTAGCTCGCGACCCGCGAGAGCTTCTCGCCGGGGATGTTCTCCATCATCGCGAGGTTCCAGCCGGTCGCGAAGACCTCGGCCCCGGCCCCGGCCACGAACGCGGCCATCGCGAGCAGCACCACGGCCGGGTGCACGCCGAGGAGGGTGAGCGGCAGGGCGAACACCGCCATCCCGATCATCCCGTAGCGCAGGGGGCGGCGGAGGGGGAACCACATCAGCAGCAGGGTCATCACCAGGACCCCCGCGCCCTCCGCGCTCACGACCCACCCCCAGCCGGAGATGCCGAGGCGATCGTCGTTCTTCGCGATGTAGGGCCCGACGACGCCCCAGGCTCCGACGTGGATCGCGTTCATGATCATGAAGGCCAGTACGATCGTCCACAGCCAGGAGCGGCTCCAGAACTCGCGCCAGCCCACCCGGAGGTCGTGGAACATCGTGGTGCCGCCGGAGGCCGCAGGCGGCGGGAGCTTCACGAGGGCGAGGACCGGGATCGCGAGCAGCCAGCCGGCCGCCTGCACGACCATGGCCCACGCGGGTCCCGCGGTCGCGACCAGGACGCCCGCGATGACCGGCCCGCCGATCGTGACGGCCGAGCGGACGAACGACAGCATCGCGTTCGCCTGCTGGAGGTGCGCGGGAGTGGTCAGCTGCGGGATGATGCCCTGCATCGCCGGGAGCACGAACGCGGACGAGGCGCCGTTGAGCGCGGACAGCACCGCGAGGAGCGGGACCGTAGCCGTGCCGGTGAACAGCAGAGCGGCCATCGCCCCGACCGACAGGATGTCCACGACGTAGCAGGACTGGATGATGAGGGCGCGGGGGAGGCGGTCGGCGACGACCCCTCCGAACAGGACGAACACGATGTTGCTGATCGTGAAGGCCGCGAGCACGATCGAGAGCGAGCGGGCGTCGTTGTCGATCTCGAGCACCGCGAACGCCAGGGCGATGGCCGACATCGAGCCGGTGACGAGCGTCAGGGCGCGCGCGAGGAAGAACCACCGGAAGTTGCGGTCCTGCATCGCCGCCAGTCTGTGCACCGGCTCATCCTTCCCGGCCGCTTCGAATCGTGCAAATGGCCCCATTCCGGCCGCGGATGGAGCCAGGTGCGCGACTCGAAGTCAGTAGCTGGGGCGGCCGGGGGCGTCGGAGCGGGGGAGGAAGCGGGCGGCGAGGGCCTCGGAGGCACGGGCGAGGAGGGCGACGTCGGCGCCGACGGCCACGAAGTCCGCGCCCGCCGCGAGATACGCGTCGGCGGCGGAGGGGTCGAAGGCGTTCACGCCCACCGGCTTCCCTGCGGCGCGCACCGCGGCGAACACCGACTCGACGGCGGCGACCACGTCCGGATGCGTCTGCTGTCCGAGCAGGCCCATCGACGCGGACAGGTCGGAGGGGCCGACGAACACCGCGTCCACCCCGTCGACCGCGGCGATGTCGGCGGCGGCCTCGACCCCCGCGGCCGTCTCGATCTGCACCGTCAGCGACACGTGCTGCGCGGACTCCTTCAGGTACCGGTCGACGCGGTTCCAGCGAGCGCTGCGGGCCAGGGCGCTGCCGACCCCGCGGACGCCCTCGGGGGGATACCGCGTCGCGGCCACAGCGGCACGCGCCTCGTCGGCGGACGACACCATCGGCACGATGAGGTTCTGCGCGCCGAGGTCGAGCACCTGCTTGATCGCGACCGCATCGTTGAAGGGCACCCGGACGAGCGGGGTGACCGGGTAGGCCGCGACCGCCTGGAGCTGGGTCAGCACGGACTCGAGCGTGTTCGCCGAGTGCTCCATGTCGATGAGCAGCCAGTCCAGCCCGGACCCCGCGGCGACCTCGGCGAGCAGCGGGCTGCCGGAGCACACCCACATGCCGACGAAGGGGCGGTCGGACGCGGCGAGCTGCTCACGGAAGGACGGATCTAGACGAAGCGGCATGTGATGGTCCCCATCGGTCCGTAGTCGCACAGCACCTCGTCGCCGCGCGACACCCACATCGGGCGTGTGAACGATCCTGCCAGGATGATCTCGCCCGCCTCCAGACGCGCGCCGTGCTGATGGAACTTGTTCGCGAGCCAGGCGACTCCGGTGGCGGGGTGGCCGAGCACACCTGCGGCGACACCGGTCTCCTCGATCTCCCCGTTGCGGGAGAGCACGCCGGGGACCCACCGCAGGTCGATCTCGTCCGGGCGCTTGCGCACCGTCCCCAGCACCATCGCCCCGTAGGCGGCGTTGTCGCTGATGGTGTCGACGATCGTGCGGCCCTCGAGCTCGATGTGCGAGTTCAGCACCTCGAGGGCCGGCACGGCGTAGTCGATCGCGGCGAGGGCGTCGTCCAGCGTGCAGTCGGGGCCCTCCAGGGGCTCCTTGAGCACGAAGGCGAGCTCGACCTCGATGCGGACGTTGGAGAAGTGATCGGTGGGGATCTCCGCGCCGGACTCGTACACGGTGTCGTCGAACATGACGCCGTAGTCGGGTTCGGTGATCCCCGTCGCCTGCTGCATGGCCTTCGACGTCAGACCGATCTTGCGGCCCACGAGCCGACGTCCGGCCGCGACCTGCGAGTCCCGCCACACGCCCTGGATGGCGTACGAGTCCTCCACGGTCGCCTCGGGGTATCGCGCGGTGATGCGCGGGATCACCCCGTGGGTGCGGTCGGCCTCGGCGAGCTCCGCCGCGATCTGCGCGATCGTCTCCTCAGACAGCATCCGTGACCCCTAGAGCTGGTGGCCGAGCTTGTACTCGCCCTGCTTGTACTCGGGCATCGAGGTCTCGCCCTCGTCCGCGCGGGTGTAGGAGAAGCCGTCGGCGCCGATCGTCACGGCCATCTCGCTGGAGTCCGTGCGGGCGATCACCGGCTGCGGGTTGCCGTCGAGGTCGAGCACGAGCGAGGCGTCGGTGTACCAGGAGGGGACGACGGGGGTACCCCACCAATCACGGCGCTGGTTGTCGTGCACGTCCCAGGTGACGACAGGGTTGTCGGGGTCGCCGGTGTAGTAGTCCTGCGTGTAGATCTCCACGCGGTGGCCGTCGGGGTCGCGCAGGTAGAGGTAGAACGCGTTGGAGACGCCGTGCCGGCCGGGGCCGCGCTCGATGGCGTCGGAGCGGCGCAGCGCCCCGAGCTTGTCGCAGATCGCGAGGATGTTGTGCTTCTCGTGCGTGGCGAAGGCGACGTGGTGCATGCGCGGACCGTCGCCGCCCGTCGCCGCGGTGTCGTGCACGGTGGGCTTGCGACGCATCCACGCGGCGTACACGGTGCCCTCGTCGTCCTGGATGTCCTCGGTCACGCGGAAGCCGAGGTCCTGGTAGTGGCGCACCGCGCGCGGCACGTCAGGGGTGACCTGGTTGAAGTGGTCGAGGCGCACGAGCTCGCCGGGGGTGTGCAGGTCGTACCGCCAGGACAGGCGCTCCACGTGCTCGGTGGCGTAGAAGAACTCGTACGGGAAGCCGAGCGGGTCGACGACGCGCACCGAGTCGCCGATGCCCTTCACGAAGCCGTTCTCCTGCCGACGGACGTCGCAGCCGAGCTCCGTGTAGAACTCCACGGCACGGTCGAGGTCCTCCGCGGCGCGCACCCGGTACGAGAACGCGGCGACCGCGGCGATCGGCCCCTGACGCAGCACGAGGTTGTGGTGGATGAACTCCTCTGTCGAGCGCAGGTAGATCGCCTCGTCGTCCTCCTCGGTCACGTACAGGCCCAGGATGTCGACGTAGAACTGCCGCGAGGCGGCCAGGTCGGTCACGACGAGCTCCATGTACGCGCAGCGCAGGATGTCCGGCGGCGTGCTCTTCGGCGTCGCGACGGGGTTGTCGCTCTGGATCGGTGCCTCCTGGCTCACGTAGTAGCCGGAGGAGGTGAGGGTCTTGGCGGTCTTGTCGGTCATGTCAGCGTCCTTGCTTGTGTCCGGCGGGCGTCAGTTCTTGCCGAACGTCGGGTTGTGCGGGGTCGAGGCGAGCGTGATGTGCACGCTCTGCTGGTCGGTGTAGAAGTCGATGGAGCGGTAGCCGCCCTCGTGGCCCAGGCCCGACGCCTTCACGCCGCCGAACGGCGTGCGCAGGTCGCGGACGTTGTTGCTGTTCAGCCACACCATGCCGGCCTCGACGGACTGCGCGAACGTGTGGGCGCGCTTGAGGTCGTTCGTCCAGATGTAGGCCGCGAGGCCGTACTTCGTGTCGTTCGCGAGCGCCAGCGCCTCCTCGTCGGAGTCGAACGGGGTGATCGCGACGACCGGGCCGAAGATCTCCTCCTGGAAGATGCGGGCGTCGGAGGCCACGTCGGCGAACACCGTCGGGGCGACGAAGTTCCCCTCCTCGAAGCCCTCGGGGCGACCGCCGCCGGCGACGAGGCGGCCCTCGGTCTTGCCGATCTCGACGTAGGACATCACCTTGTCGTAGTGCTCGGGGTGCACGAGCGCGCCGACCTCGGTCTCGGGGTCGTGCGGGTAGCCGACCTTGACGCGCTGCGCCTGCGCGGCATAACGCTCCACGAACTCGTCGTAGATCGAGCGCTCCACGATGATGCGGGACCCGGCGGTGCAGCGCTCGCCGTTGAGGGAGAAGACGCCGAAGATCGTGGCGTCGACGGCGGCCTCCAGGTCGGCGTCCGCGAAGACCACGGCGGGCGACTTGCCGCCGAGCTCCATCGACAGGCCCTTGAGGAACGGGGCGGCGTTGCCGAAGATGATCTGTCCCGTGCGGCTTTCGCCGGTGAAGGAGATGAGCGGCACGTCGGGGTGCTTCACCAGCGCGTCGCCGGCGTCTTCGCCGAGGCCGTTGACGAGGTTGAAGACGCCCTGCGGCAGGCCCGCCTCCTCGAAGATGCCCGCCCACAGCGAGGCGGAGAGGGGCGTGAACTCGGCCGGCTTGAGGACGACCGTGTTGCCGGTGGCGAGCGCGGGGCCGAGCTTCCAGGACTCGAGCATGAACGGCGTGTTCCACGGGGTGATGAGCCCGGCGACGCCGATCGGCTTGCGGTTGACGTAGTTCATCTGCTTGCCCGGCACCTTGAAGGCGTCGTCGGCCTGGGCGACGATCAGGTCGGCGAAGAAGCGGAAGTTCTCGGCGGCGCGGCGGGCCTGGCCCAGGGCCTGCGTGATCGGCAGGCCGGAGTCGTAGGACTCCAGCTCCGCGAGGCGGGCGTCGCGCGACTCCACGATGTCGGCGATCCGGTGCAGCACGCGCGAGCGCTCGCGGGGGAGCATGCGCGGCCAGGGACCTTCGTCGAAGGCGCGCTTGGCGGCGGCGACGGCCCGCTCGATGTCGGCCTTCTTGCCGGCGGCTGCCGTCGTGTAGGTCTGGTTCGTCACCGGGTCGAGCACGTCGAACGTGTCGCCGTCGATCGAGTCGACGAAGGCGCCGTCGATGTAGTGCTGGATGTGGTCGGGCAGGTCGGCGGGGATACGGGAGTCGGTCATGATGCTTCTCCTTGGGCGGGGACGGAACGGGTGTGCAGGGCGTCGAGGAACGCGTCCCTCGTGCGCCACCGGTGGTTGCGGGCGGCGAGCTCGATCTCCAGCGGCTCGGCGCCGTCGCGGATGAGCTCGAGGATCTGGGTGTGCTCGTCGACCGAGTGGTGGGCGCGGCCGGGCACGTAGGCGAAGGTCGAGTCGCGGATGCCGGACAGCCGGGCCCAGCCGCGGTGCACGAGGTCGAGCAGGTGCGGGTTGGGGCAGGGCTCGAACAGCACGGAGTGGAACTGCCGGTTGAGCTCGGTGAACGTGTGCGGGTCGAAGTGGTCGAGCAGGCGGCTCATGCGCTCGTTGACCTCCGCGGCCTGCGCGAGCGCGTCCGCGTCGAGCAGGGGAGCGGACAGCGCGGTCGCTGCCCCTTCGACGAGTCCGAGCGTCTGCATGGTGTGCGCGTACTCGCCCTCGTCCACGAGGGTCACCCGGGCGCCGACGTTGCGCTCGAAGGTCACGAGCCCCTCGGCCTCTAGGCGGCGGATCGCCTCGCGCACCGGGACCACGCTCATGCCCAGCTCCTCGGCGATCGGCCCGAGGACCAGACGGTAGCCGGGACCGTAGGTGTGCGCCGAGATGCGCGCGCGGATCCAGGCGTACGCCTGCTCCGACTTGCTGGCGCTCTCGACCGTGCTCACTTCCGCTCCGCTCCGGTGCCGGTCGCCTGCTCGTAGCGGGCGCGCCATTCGGCGTTCATCGGGAACAGGCCGTCGACCGGGTGTCCGGCGGCGACCTGCTCGGCGATCCAGGCGTCCTCGATCTCCTGGGCCACGGCGTCGGCGGCGACCTCGGCGGCGAGAGCCGGCGGGATCACGATCACACCGTCGCTGTCGCCGACGATGATGTCGCCGGGCTGCACGGTGGCACCGCCGCACGAGATCGTCACGTCGACGTCCCACGGCACGTGCTTGCGGCCGAGTACGGACGGGTGCGCGCCCTGGGAGAAGACCGGCAGTCCGATCTCGGCGACGGCCTGGAAGTCGCGGACGCCGCCGTCGGTCACCACGCCCGCCGCACCGCGGGTCTGCGCGCGCAGGGCGAGGATGTCGCCGAGCGTGCCGGTGGTCGCGTCGCCGCGGGCCTCGATGACGATGACCTCGCCCTCGGCCACGCCGTCGAACGCGCGCTTCTGGGCGTTGTACCCGCCGCCGTGGCTCCGGAAGAGATCCTCGCGGAACGGCACGAAGCGCAGGGTCTTCGCGGTGCCGACGATCTTCGTGTCCGGGAGGTTCGCAGAGACACCGTCGATGAAGCTGGAGTGGTGTCCGCGCTTGCGCAGCTGTGCCGAGAGGCCGGCGGTGGGGGCTTCGAGAAGCTGGGCGCGGAGCTCGGGGGTGAGCGTGGGCGCGGTGTCCTCGGCGGGCAGGCCCGCGGCCTCGCGGGAGCCCCAGGCCTCGGTGCGCTGGAGGTCGTCGACGGCGGGGAGCGAACCGAGGTCGCCGTCGAAGGGGACATCGCCCTGCGTGACCGTCGTGATCAGGCGGCCGGACGTGGGAGCGCCGGGGGCGTCCGGGGCGTCGACCTCGATCTCGACCACGTCGCCGGGGACGATGACCGAGGATCCTGCGGGAGTGCCGGTGAGGATCACGTCGCCGGTCTCCAGCGTGAAGTGCTGGGAGAGGTCGGCGACGAGCTGGGCCAGCGGGAAGATGAGGCCCGCGGTGGTGTCGTCCTGACGGAGCTCGCCGTTCACCCAGGCGCGCACGCGGAGGGCCGCCGGGTCGACCGTGCGGGCGTCGATCAGCTCCGGACCGAGCGGGGTGTACCCGTCGCCGCCCTTGGAGCGGACGTTGGAGCCCTTGTCGTTCGCGCGCAGATCGTAGAGGCCGAGGTCGTTCGAGGCGGTCACCCACTGCACGTGATCCCAGGCGTCGGCGAGGGCGACCCGGCGGGCCGGGGCGCCGATGATCAGCGCGATCTCCCCCTCGAACGCGAGCAGCTCGGTGCCGGCGGGGCGCTCGACGGTGCCGCCGGAGACGCCGACCGAGCTGGCCGGCTTGAAGAAGTAGGAGGGGTGGGCGGGGCGTCGACCACGCTGGTCGGCCCGCGAGGCGTAGCTCAGGTGGATCGCGATGATCTTCCCCGGGCGGGCGATGGTGTCCGTCACGGATGCGCCTCCTCGCGCTCGTCAGGACGCGTTGTGCGTCGTATCCGAAATCATATATCATCGTCTCACCCCTCGGCAAGCAGATCGGATTCACGTCCGCGCGCGCCGTGACAACGCGGTCACAAGCACAAAGGAGACACCCCATGAGCGGGCAGTCACAGGATGGGTTTACACCCACCGGAACCATCGCGACGGCGGCCGACCGGCGTCGTGTCGTCTTCGCCACCGTCGTCGGGACCACCGTCGAGTGGTACGACTTCTTCATCTACGCCACGGCGGTCGGGCTCGTCTTCGGACAGCTCTTCTTCGCGCCGCTCGGCGCCAACAGCGCTCTCGTCGGCTTCGCCACGGTCGGTGTGAGCTTCCTCTTCCGGCCCCTCGGCGCGTTCCTCGCGGGCCACTACGGCGACAAGCTCGGCCGCAAGGCCGTGCTGATGTGGACGCTGATCCTCATGGGTGCCGCGACCGCCCTGATCGGTCTGCTCCCCACCTACGAGACCATCGGCGTGATGGCGCCGATCCTCCTGGTGCTGCTGCGCATCGTGCAGGGCATCTCGGCCGGCGGCGAGTGGGGTGGCGCGGTGCTGATGGCCGTCGAGCACGCCCCCCGCAAGAAGCGCGGCATCTTCGGCGCATCCCCGCAGATCGGCGTGCCGCTAGGCCTGCTGCTCGCGTCGGGCGTCATGGCGCTGATGACCGCGATCGCTCCGGGAGACCAGTTCCTCGCCTGGGGCTGGCGCGTGCCGTTCCTGCTCAGCGTCGTGCTGATCCTCGTCGGCTACTACGTCCGCCGCCGTGTGGAGGAGAGCCCGGTGTTCGCCGAGCTCGCCGAGCGCAAGGAGAAGGCGAAGATGCCGATCGTGCAGCTGTTCCGCAAGCACCTGCTGCTCGTCATCATCGCGGCCCTCGTCTTCGCCGGGAACAACGCCGTGGGCTACATGACCACCGGCGGCTACATCCAGGGCTACGCCACGAACCCCGACGGACCCATCGGGCTCGAGCGCGGGCCGGTGCTGTGGGCCGTCACCGGATCGGCCGTGACCTGGCTGCTGACCACGCTGCTGGCCGGCTGGGTGTCGGATCGTATCGGCCGTCGCACGACCTACCTCACCGGCTGGGTGCTCCAGCTCGTCGGCGTGTTCACGCTGTTCCCGCTCGTCAACACCGGCGAGGTGGGGCTGCTGTTCGCGGGCCTCGCGATCCTCACGATCGGCCTCGGCTTCACCTACGGGCCGCAGGCGGCGCTGTACACCGAGCTGTTCCCCGCGAGCATCCGGTTCTCCGGTGTCTCCATCTCCTACGCGATCGGCGCGATCGCCGGTGGCGCCTTCGCGCCCCTCATCGCCACGGCGATCGTGAAGGAGACCGGATCGACGGACGCCGTCACCTGGTACCTCGCCGGCATGACGCTCCTCGGTCTCGTCGCCACGCTCCTGCTGCGCGACCGGTCGGGCATCCCGCTCGGTCCGGACCACGAGGAGGAGCAGTCCGTCAGCCCGATCCGCGGGCTCGCGAAGGTCTGACCCGGCGATCCGAGAGCGCACGTCCCTGAGGGGGCGTGCGCTCTCGTGCGTTCCGGCTCAGCCCTCGAGGGCTTCGCGGATGAGGTCGGCGGAACGCTGGAGTCGCGCGGCGATCTCCCCGTCGTCCAGGTCGGTGGCCACGTGCACGACCGCGATCGCGGCAGGACGCTGGCCGCGCAGACGCAGCGGGACGGCGACGGACTGCACCGTGGGGATGACCTCGTCGTGGCTCGTGGCATAGCCGCGTGCGGCGGCGGTGTCGATGTCGGCGCGCAGGGCGGGGGAGATGCCGACGGGCACCTCCGCCGGGTCGAGCTGCGCGAGGATCGCCTTCCCGGGAGCGCCGACCGTGACGGAGTGCCGCGCGCCGGGGCGCTGGGCGACGCTCGCGACGGCGTGCCGCGGTTCGACGCTGGCGAGGGTGATGCACTCGGCGCCGTCGAGGACGGCGAGGAAGCAGGTCATGCCGAGCTCGTTCGCGATGGCGGTCAGCTCCGGCAACGCCTCTGCCTGAAGGTCGTGGGCCACGCCGGCGGCGAGAGCGGCCATGCGGGCGCCGAGGCTCACGGCGCCGCTCGCGTCGCGGGTGACGAGACCGTGGTCCTCGAGGGTGCGGAGGAGGCGGTAGGCGATGGACCGGTGCACGTCGAGGCGCCCCGCGATGTCGTCGATGGTCAGCGCGCCGCGGGCGTCGGCGAGTACCTCGAGGATGCGGATGCCGCGACTCAGCGTCTGCGAGGCGGGGGCGGCGGGGCGCTCGGGCATGGCTCTCCTTGCGATGCGCGAGGCACCGGTCTAAGCTGTGTTCAATAGTAGAACACTGTGTTCGAATATAGAACATCGTGTTCCTGGACGCAACACCCGACGAAGACGTCCGGAAGGAATCGACGACGATGCAGTTCCACCACCACGGCTATGTGTCCGGAGACCCGCGCGTGCAGGACGCCGCCGGCACCGGGATCGACCGCCCCGCTGCCCTGCCCGACGAGGTCGACGTCCTCATCGTCGGCTCCGGGCCCGCGGGCATGCTGCTCGCGGCACAGATGTCGCAGTACCCCGACATCACCACCCGCATCATCGAGAAGCGCGAGGGCCGCCTCGTCCTCGGGCAGGCCGACGGCATCCAACCCCGCAGCGTGGAGACCTTCCAGGCCTTCGGCTTCGCCGAGCGCATCATCGCCGAGGCCTACAACATCGGCTGGATGAACTTCTGGGGCCCCGACCCGGAGCACCCCGATCAGATCGTGCGGACCACCCGCACCGCTGACTACGCCTACGACATCTGCGAGTTCCCGCACCTCATCGTCAACCAGGCGCGCGTGCTCGACTACTTCGCCGAGGCGGCGGCCGACGGTCCCGGCCGGATCGTGCCGGACTACGGCGTGGAGTTCCTCGGGCTCACCGTGCACGAGGAGGGCGAGTACCCGGTCGAGGTGCGCGTCCGCCACGTCGGTGACGCAGAGGAGCGCGTGGTCCGGGCGAAGTACGTGGTGGGCTGCGACGGCGCCAGGAGCGGCGTGCGGCAGGCGATCGGCCGCACGCACGTGGGCGCGAGCGCCGCACACGCCTGGGGCGTCATGGACGTGCTCGTCAACACCGACTTCCCGGACTGGCGCACCAAGTGCGCGATCAACTCCAAGGCCGGCAACATCCTGCACATCCCGCGGGAGGGCGGCTACCTCAGCCGCATGTACATCGACCTCGGCGAGGTCGCGGCGGACGACGACCACCGCGTGCGCCAGACGCCCATCGAGGAGATCATCCGGCGCGCCAACGCGATCCTCCACCCCTACACGCTCGATGTGAAGCAGGTGGCCTGGCACAGCGTCTACGAGGTGGGCCACCGTGTGACGGACGGCTTCGACGACGTCGACCCCGGCGTCGATCGCAGCCCGCGGGTCTTCCTCACCGGCGACGCCTGCCACACGCACAGCGCCAAGGCCGGCCAGGGCATGAATGTGTCGATGCAGGATGGCTTCAATCTCGGCTGGAAGCTCGGTTCCGTGCTGAGCGGCCGTGCCCCCGAGGCGCTGCTCGCCACGTACGGCGCCGAGCGTCGTCCCGTCGCGCAGCAGCTCATCGACTTCGACCGCGAGTGGTCCAGCCTCATGGCCCGCAAGCCGGAGGAGATCTCCGACCCGAACGAGCTGGCCACGTACTATCTCGCGACGGCCGAGTTCCCCTCCGGTTTCATGACCCAGTACACGTCCTCCATGATCACCGGCACCGACGCCCATCAGGAGCTCGCGGTCGGCTACCTGCTGGGCAAGCGCTTCAAGTCGGCGGAGGTCGTGAGGGTCGGGGACGGCAACGTCGTCCACCTCGGGCACCATGCGAAGGCCGACGGCCGCTGGCGGGTCTACGCCTTCGGCGACCGGACCGGGGAGGCGCTCGCCGCGTGGGCGGAGGAGGCGGCACCGGTGTTCGCGCGGTTCACCCCGGCTGACGCCGACGCCGACGCCGTGTTCGACGTGAAGGCCGTGTACCAGCAGCCCTTCGAGGAGGTCGAGGTCACGACGACGCCCGAGCTCTTCCAGCCGAAGACCGGCCCGCTCGGACTCACCGACTGGGAGAAGGTCTACGCCGCGGGCCCGAGCAAGTGGTGCGAGACGGACATCTTCGAGGCGCGGGAGCTGTCCCGTGACGGTGTCGTGATCGTCGTGCGTCCGGACCAGTACGTCGCCGCGATCCTCCCGCTGGACGGCGTGGACGAGCTGGCGGAGTTCCTGGACGGGGCGCTGCTGCCGGCGCGCTGACCCTCGGCGCACGTCCGGCCCTGGCGGGTGTCGGAGGCCGCGCGTACTGTGAGGGCCGACGGGTGACGGAGCCCGACAGGAGGAGTGCGTGATGGACTGGAAGATCGAACTCATCTTCGTCCCGGTCAGCGATGTCGACCGGGCGAAGGACTTCTACGTGAAGATCGGTTTCAACGCCGACCACGACCATGTGCCGTACGAGGGGCTGCGCTTCGTGCAGATGACGCCGCCGGGATCGGCCTGCTCGATCGCCTTCGGCACGGGGCTGACCACCGGCTTGGAGCCGGGGCAGCAGAACACCATCCAGGTGGTCGTCCCCGACGCCGACGAGGCTCTCGCGCACCTGCGCGGCCTCGGCGTGGAGGCGGAGGGCGTGGACGAGCAGGACTGGGGGCGCTTCGTGCGCTTCGACGACCCCGATGGCAATACCTGGACCCTGCAGGAGCTCCCGGACTACAGCGCCCAGGGGTGACGACTCGCGCTCCGGTTCGGGCTCCGGGGTCTGGTTCGGGTTCCGGGGTCTGGTTCGGGTTCCGGGGTCTGGGTCGGGTTCCGATTCGGGTTCCGGGGTCTGGTTCGGGTTCCGGGGCCTGGTTCGGGTTCCGGATGCACGATCGCGGGGCGGGTGCACGACCAGGGGCGGGGTTTGGTCGTGCAGGCGGAACCGGCTCGTGCAGACGTTCCGATGCCCGGGGAGGCGGGGTCTCGAGTCGGATGACGGGTGCGCGACGCGGGTGCGAGTGCACGACCCGGGGAGGGTTTCGGTCGTGCAGACGGAGCCGGGTCGTGCAGACGGAGCCGGGTCGTAGGAGCGAGGTCTCGGGTGCTGTGACGAATGCACGATCCGGGGACGGATGCACGGCCGGGCGAGGGCTGTGGTCGCGCAGACGGAACCGCGTCGCGCGGGTGACCGCGCGTGCCTCGTGCTCCGTCTCTCGAGTCCGAGGAGTCCGCGGCCGGGGTCAGGGGAGGCGGGTGGCTCCGCCCGAGACGACGAGGCCGCCGGAGGCCGGTATCGCGACGCGGAGTTCGCTCGGGCGACCGACGTGGGCCCCCTGATGGATGCGGACGGTGTCGCCCGGATAGCCCTGGGCGCGGAGGTAGGCGCCGACCGAAGCGGCCGCGGACCCTGTCGCCGGATCCTCCGTGATGCGCCCCACGGGGAAGAGGTTGCGGGCCTGGATCTCGGCAGGATCCTCGGCGTGCAGCACCGTCACCGTGCCGTGCCAGCCCCGCGCGCGCATGAGAGTGGCGACCTCGGCGGGGGAGAAACGGAACTGGTGGAAGAGCTCCCGGTCGGCGACGAAGACGATCGGATGCCAGTTGCCCGCGAACGCCTCGCGGACCGGGAAGCGCGGGTCGACATCGGCCGGCTCCATCCCCAGCAGCGCGAGGAGGCGGTCACGCACGACGGGGTCGAGGTCGCGCACCTCCGGCTCGACGCTCGTGAACGACACCGTGACCCGGCCGTCCGCGTCCGCGAAGGACTCCATCGACACGTCTCCGGCCGCGGTCTCGAACACGACCGCCCCGGGACCCTGCCGTTCGGCGAGGGCGACCGCGGTCGCCACCGTCGCATGACCGCAGAACGGCACCTCCGCGGCAGGCGACCAGTACCGCACCCGGAAGCGGGAGCCGTCCGCCGCGGCGTCCTGCACGAACGCGGTCTCCGAGTAGCCGACCTCGGTCGCGATCCGCTGCATGTCCGCCTCGTCGAGCCCGTCCGCGGCGAGCACGACCCCGGCCGGGTTGCCGCCGTCCGCGGTCGCGGCGAAGGCGCTGTAGCGCAGGACCTCGGGAGCATCCGTCATCCCGGGAGCCTATCGGCCCGCGCGGGTCAGGAGTTCACGCGGATGATCTCCTGCTGGTACGGCGCGATCACGTCGCCGGAGATCCGGAGGTCGAGGACGAGGAAGCGCCGGGTCGCCGGGTCCTCCTCGGCCCAGGTGGCCAGACGCTCCAGGTCATCGAGCGTCCGCACGACGACACCCTCCGCGCCGACCGCGGCTCCGAACGCGGCGAAGTCGACCTCGGGGATGCGCATCGGACCCTCGGCCAGGCCCTTCAGTCCGTAGAGGTTGACCTCGGCACCGTACGCGGCATCGTTCCAGACCACGGCCATGCCGCGTCCGCCCGCCGCCCGCACGGCCGATTCGAGGTCGGCGATCGCCATGAGTCCGCCGCCGTCGCCGGAGGTGAGAACGATGGTCGCGTCACGACGGGCGAGGGCCGCCCCCACCACGCTGGGCCAGCCCTGTCCGATCGACTGGAACGCGGTGCCGATCATCATCATCCGGTCGGGCGCGGCGACCGGCCAGTACATGTTCGCCCAGCCGATGAAGTGCCCGCCGTCCGAGACCACGACGCGGTCTTCGGGGAGGAGCTCGGCGATCCGGCGCGCGGCGGAACGCGGGTCCAGGCGGCCGTCCGGGGCGAGCTCGTCCCCGGGCTCGTACGCGCGGGCCGCGGCGACATCGACCGTCTCCCGCCAGGGTCGGGCGGACACAACTGCGGAGCCGGTGCCCGACTCGCCGCCGGAGTCGGGGATGCCCCCGGCGAGTCCGGCGGCATCTCCGAAGTCGTGCCCGGAGGAGAGGCGGGCGACGAGGGCCTCGGCGGCGAGACGGGCATCGGCGCGCACGAAGCCGCCGACATGGGCATGCGTGGCGGCCGGAGCCGTGTCGATCTGGAACACCCGGGTACCCGGGGCGAAGAGGTCGCCGAAGCGCATCGTGAACTGGTTCAGGCTGGCGCCGAAGACCACCGCGACGTCGGCGGTCCGCACGAGCTCCATCGCCCCCTCGGCGCCGAAGCCGCCGGTGACCCCGAGGTCGTACCGGGCGTCCGGGAAGATGCCGCGGCCGAGGGCGGAGGAGGCGGTCAGTGCTCCGGTCCGCGCGGCGAGGGCACCCAGAGCCTCGCCGGCGCCGGCCAGCCAGGCCCCGCGGCCGGCGAGGAGGAACGGACGCTCGGCATCGCGCAGGGCGGCGGCGATCTCATCCAGCATGCCCTCGGCGAACGCGCCGCGCGGTGCGAGCGGCGCGGGGAGCCGGGGAGCCGGGGCCGCCGGTACCGCGCCCGCCTCGAGGGCTGCGACGTCGTAGGGGATCGCGAGCACCACGGGCACGCGATAGGTGAGGGCGTGCTCGACGGCGATGACGGTGGTCGCGGCGGCATCGGTCCGCCCGACGGTATAGGTGCGGGCGCCCACCGCCGAGGCCAGCGCGATCTGGTCCACGTCCCACGGCCGCGGCCCCGAGGTCGGCTCGTCGCCCACCACGAGGACGAGCGGCACGTGCGCCTGCACGGCCTCGGCCAGCGCCGTGATCGTGTTCGTGAAGCCGGCGCCGTAGGTGGAGGTGCCCGCGGCGATGCGGCCGGAGGCGCGGAAGTGGGCGTCGGCGGCGACGACCGCGCCCTGCTCGTGGCGGACGGCGGTGAACGTGGCGTCTGTCTGCGTCTCGAGGGCGTCGAGGAAGTAGGCGTTGCCGTTGCCCATGACGCCGAAGACGGCATCGACGTGCTGGGCGAGGGTGAGGGCGACGTGCGCGGAGACGGAGGGCATGGAGAAGCCTTTCGAGACAGGGACGGAGAAGGGGGATCCGTATGTGTCTCGCCCTCGCGGCGATGCGAGGTGCTTCGTGCCTCTTTTTCAGGCACCGGCGGGGCCGGACCTGCTCAGTCTAGCGGCGGCTCGGGCGGAGCGGATGCGCGAGAATGGACCGATGACGGATGCATCGATCGAGCGCGAGACGCTCACCTGGGACGGCTTCGGCGTGGCGACGCGCGATCTGGCGCGGAACATCTCGGCGACGGGCTTCGAGCCGGAGGTCGTGGTGGCGATCGCCCGCGGCGGCCTGCTCCCGGCCGGGGCCATCGCGTACGGGCTCGGCGTGAAGAACTGCGGCGCGATCAACGTCGAGTTCTACACGGGCATCGGCACCGTGCTGGACGCCCCGGAGGTGCTGCCGCCGGAGCTCGACATGGCCTATCTGGACGGCCGCCGCGTGCTGCTCGTGGACGATGTCGCCGACTCCGGTCGCACGCTGGCGCTCGCGGTGCAGCTGCTGCAGGAGAAGGGCGCCGACGTGCGCTCCGTCACGATCTACACGAAGCCCTCGACGATCATCCAGCCGGACTTCGCGTGGAAGGACACCGACCTCTGGATCGACTTCCCCTGGTCGTTCCGCGGCACCGTGCGTCAGGAGGACGAGGGGCTCCCGCCCACGGCCTGATCAGGCGTCGTCCGTCGCACCCCGCCGCAGGGCCAGGAGCGTCTGGATCGTGTCGGCCTCTGCGGCGGTCTTGTCCGGACGGTAGCCCTTGACCCGGGCGAACCGGAGGGCGAGGCCGCCGGGGTAGCGCGGGGACCGCTGCACGCCGTCGATCGCGATCTCGACCACGAGCTCCGGCCGGAGGAACACCGTCGACGCGGAGCGATGGGTCTCGTGCGCCGGGAACTCGTCGGTCTGCCACTGCAGCAGCGCATCCGTGAGGCCCTTGAACGTCTTGCCGACCATCACGAAACCGCCCGGGTCGCCGAAGTCGCCGTCCGGGTCCCGCGCGCCGAGGTGCAGGTTCGACAGCCATCCGCGCCGGCGCCCCGACCCCCACTCGGCGCCGAGGACGACGAGGTCGAACGTGAGGACGGGTTTCACCTTCACCCAGGACTTGCCTCGGCGGCCGGCGGTGTACGTCGCATCCACGGCTTTGACCAGCACACCCTCGTGGCCGGCCGCCAGCGCTTCCCGGGACAGACGCTCGGCTTCCTCCGCACTGTCGGTGACGATGCCGGGCATGCGCCACTCACCGGCGACCGCGGCCAGGACCTCCTGACGCACCGACAGCGGCTCGTCGAGCAGATCACGGCCGTCCACGTGCAGGACGTCGAAGAACCAGGGGCGCAGGGCGAGTTCCCGCGCGGCATCCGCACCGAACCGCGACATCGTCTCCTGGAACGGCCGGGGACCGCCGTCCTCGTCGAGCGCCAGCGTCTCGCCGTCGAGGATGACCTCCTGCGCGGGAAGACCCCGGACGACCTCGACGATCTCGGGCAGCCGGTGGGTGACGTCGGCGAGGCTCCGCGTGTAGATGCCGACCTCGTCGCCGCGGCGGTGCACCTGGATGCGCGCGCCGTCGAGCTTGTACTCGACCGAGGCGCGCCCGGTGATCTCCAGAGCGGCCGTGGGCGTCGGCGCCGTGGCCGCGAGCATCGGGAGCACGGGGCGACCCACCCGGAGCCCGACCTCCTCGAGTGCGCCCTCGGCGCCGGTGAGCGCGAGCAGCGCCGTCTCGCCGAGGTCGCCGGAGAGCATGGCGGCTCGTCGCACCGCGGCAGGCGGGGCCTCGGCGGCGCGGGCGATCGCGTCGAGGAGCACGCCGCTCAGCGCTCCGGTGCGGAGCTCCCCGAGCATCGCCCTGGTCAGGAAGTCCCATTCGGGAGCGGTGGCTCGGGCGGCGAGGTCGTGCAGCAGCTCGCTGCGCACGCCCGCCGAACCGGAGCCCGAGGTGTGCGCGAGGGTGTCGAAGGCGTGGTCGATCTCCGCGATGGTCAACGTCGGCGTCGTGGTGTGCTCGATGGCGAGGGCCGTCAGCCCCCGCCACCCCACGCCGAGGCGACCCTGGCGGGGCGCGGCCAGGAGCAGCCCCACGAGAGGCGCGATGTCGTCGGCGTCGGCCTGGCGGAGCAGCGCCGCTATCGCCTCGATCTTGGCCAGGCGGGACGAGGTCGCGGCGACCTGGTCGGTGGTGGTGACGAGCTCCGAGAGCAGCATGCGGGCATCCTCCCACCGGCGTCGGACACCGCACGAGACGGTTGACAGCGACCACCGGGGCGTGGCGTCAGCGCCCGCGGAACTCCGGCCTCCGCTTCTCCTGGAACGCGGCGAAGCCCTCCCGGTAGTCCTCGGTGTCGCACAGGGCGGCCTGCGCCGCGTTCTCGACGTCGATGGACTCCCAGAGGGTGAGGCGTTCGTCGCGGATGCGGGCGACGAGCTCCTTGCTCGCCCGGAAGGCGGCCGTGGCGCCGTGGGCGGCCTTCCCCGCAGCGGCGGTCGCGGCGACCCGCACCTCGTCGTCCGGGAGCACCTGGGAGAAGAGCCCCGAGCGCACGGCTTCCGTGCCGCTCATGAGACGGCCGGTGTAGATGAGGTCGAGCGTCTTGTGGGGGCCGAGCCGGTCGAGGAACAGCGCGTGACCGCCGGAGTCCAGGGTGGCACCGAGGGCGGCGAACGGCGAGCCGATCTTCGCCGATTCCGCGACGTACACGACATCCGTCGCGATGAGCAGGCCGAGTCCCACGCCGAGACAGGCGCCGTGGGCGACGGCGAAGGTCGGCGCCGGGAAGCGGGACATCCGCTGCAGCAGAGGCGTCACGCGTCCGCCGAGGTAGCCGAGCACATCGTCGTCGCGCGGATCCACGGCGGAGATGTCCCGCCCGGCGCAGAACGCCCGCCCTTCACCGCGGAGCAGCAGCGCCCGCACCCCGGCGGCCTCGGCCTCCCGGTACGCGGCGTCGAGCTCCGCGAGGGCGGCCTCGTCCAGGGCGTTGAGCTTCGCGGGGGCGTCGAGCACCACGGTGGCGACGTCGTCGGCGATGGCGAGATCGATCATGGGGTCTCCGGGTCAGACGTCGTAGTCCACGACCACGCGGTCGCTGGTCGGGTGGGACTGGCAGGTGAGCACGTAGCCGCGCTCCAGCTCGTCGGGCTCCAGGGCGTAGTTCTCGGTCATCGTGACGCTGCCCTCCAGCACGCGCGCCCGACAGGTGCCGCAGACGCCACCCGCGCACGCGAACGGGGCGTCCGGCCGCACCCGCAGTGCGGCGTTCAGCACCGACTCGCGCGCTGCGACGGGGCTCTCCACCGTCGACGAGACGCCGTCGAGGTTCACCTCGATCCGCACGGTCTTCTCGCCCGAGCGCACCGTGACCGGTCGGGCGTCCCGCACCGGCTCGTCGCCGGTCGTGAACAGCTCGAAGCGCACGTGCTCGCGGGGCACGCCCACGTCGGCCAGCACCTCCCGGCACAGGTCGACGAGTGCGAGCGGTCCGCACAGGAACCACTCGTCCACGTCGGCCGGATCGATCAGCGCGTCGAGGATCGTCCGTAGCTTGGCCTCGTCGATGCGGCCGGACAGCACCGGCGCGGTCCGCTGCTCGCGGGACAGCACGTGGTGCAGCGTGAGCCGTGTCGGGTAGCGGTCCTTGAGGTCGGCGAGGTCCTCCAGGAACATCACGTCCAGCGTCGAGCGGTTCGTGTACAGGAGCGTGAACCGCGAGGTCTGCGAGCGGGAGAGCACGGTGTGCGCGAGGGCCATCAGCGGCGTGATCCCGGAGCCGGCCGCGATCCCGACGACGTGCTTCTCGTCCAGATCGTCGAGGCCGGAGGTGAAGGTGCCCTGGGGGCTCATGACGTCGATGCGGAAGCCCGGGTGCAGGCCGGTCTGGGCCCAGGTGGAGAACGTCCCGCCCTCGTCGCGCTTCACGGCGACGCTCAGGCGGGTGGGTGCCCCGTCGGTGCGATGCTCGGGCGCCCGGCACAGCGAGTAGGAACGCCGCACCTCCACGCCGTCCAGCGTCGTGCGCAGCGCCACGTATTGCCCGGGGAGATGGTCGTAGTCGTCGGCGAGCTCCGCGGGCACCGTGAAGGTCACCTCGACGGAGTCCTCGGTGAGCGGCCGGACGTCCTCGACCTCGAGCGTGTGGAACCGGGCACGGCTGCGCGCCCGGGCGGGGAAGGCGGGAGAGGGCACCGGCGTCGTCGTCGGGGCCGGGGAGAACAGCGACATCAGTGCACCTTGAAGTGATCGAAGGGTTCCAGGCAGGCCCGGCACTCGTACAGTGCCTTGCACGAGGTCGACCCGAAGCGGGAGACCTCCCGGGTGTCGAGCGAGCCGCACCGCGGACAGCGCACGCTGAGGGCGAGTCGGATCGGACCTGCGGGCATCGCCGCGCGGCCACTGGGCGGCGCGATCCCGTACTCCCGGAGCTTCTGCTTCCCCGCGTCGCTCATCCAATCCGTCGTCCACGCGGGGGAGAGCACGAGCCGCACCTCGACGTCCGCGAATCCTGCCGCCGTGAGCGCGAGCACGACGTCGTCGCGGATCGTGTCCATGGCCGGGCACCCGCTGTAGGTCGGCGTGATGTCGACGACCACGCGCTCGCCGCGGAGCTCGACCGCCCGCAGCACGCCGAGGTCCTCGATCGTGAGCACCGGCACCTCCGGGTCCGGCACGGCGGCGGCGATCCGCCAGGCCTGGGCCTCCGCGTCGGCGGTCGTCCGGGTCACCATGACGCCCCCGGGTGCCGTCGCACCAGCACCTGCATCTCGGCGAGGAGGTGGCCGAAGGGGGTCGCGTGCGCGCCGTTCCGGCCGCCCGCCGACGACGCCGGAACCTCCGGCACCGTGAGCTCGGCCTCGGCGAACACGGTGGCGATGACCGCGTCGAACGGCGCGCGGAGCGTCGACGGTCGCACGGCGGCGTCGCCCAGCCGGTCGATCAGCGGTTCATCGCGGAACAGCTCGTCGACGTACGGCCACACATCCGCGAGGGCACGGATCATGCGGCGCCGCGACTCCTCCGTCCCGCCCGCCAGGCGCAGCACCCACTGCACGGCGTGGTCGCGGTGGTAGTCGACCTCCTTCAGCGCCTTCTCCGCGATCGCGGCGAGGGTGGGCTCGGAGCTCGCACGGAGCCCGGCATACAGCTCGACGAGATAGACGGACGCGACGAGCTGGCGGGCGATGGTCTGCGCGAAGTCGCCGTTCGGCTGCTCCATGATCCAGGCGCTGCGGAACTCCGGCTCGTCGCGGAAGTAGGCGAGGTCGTCCTCGGAACGGCCGTCCCACGTCCCCGCGAAGTGCAGGAAGGAGCGGGCGTGGCCGAGCAGGTCGAGCGCGATGTTCCCGAGCGCCACGTCCTCCTCCAGCTCGGGGGCCCGGGAGATCCAGGCGCCGAGCTGCTGCGACAGGATGAGCGCATCGTCGCCGAGCCACAGGGCGTACTCGGCGATGTCGGCGCTCGCCGCGGTCGTGCCGGCGCCCGCGAGCTCCTCGCTGAGCCGCAACTCGTCGACGGAGACGTCGCCGTGCGCATCCCCGTGGACGTCGCCGGCTTGCTGAGCGGAGCTGGGTCCCTGAGCGTGTCGAAGGGTCACAGGTGCGGCACCCCCTCGGACGCGGTGTAGTACACCGCATGCCGGTAGTTCTTACCCGCGGGACTCTCGAAGTACGCGCCCTTGGCGTCGGGGTCGCTCGTGGTGATCGCCTCGGCGGGGACCGCCCAGATCGACACGCCCTCGCCCCGGCGGGTGTAGAGGTCGCGGGCGTTGCGGATGGCCATGTCGGCGTCGGGGGCGTGCAGCGAGCCGACGTGCACGTGGCTCAGCCCGCGGTTCGCCCGCACGAAGATCTCCCACAGCGGCCAGACCTCCCGTCCCTGGGTCCCTGAGCTCGTCGAAGGGTCGGCCCCGGGGGTCGCCATCACGCCACCGCCCCTTCAGGGGCCAGGCGGGAACGCTGCTTGCGGGCGTACTCCGCGGCGGCCTCCCGCACCCACGCGCCCTCGTCGTGCGCCGTGCGGCGGCGCTCCAGACGCTCGGCGTTGCACGGGCCATTGCCGCGCAGCACCTGGAAGAACTCGTCCCAGTCGATCTCACCCATCTCGTAGCGACCGGTCTCCTCGTCGAACCGCAGGTCGGGATCGGGGAGGGTGACGCCGAGGATCTCGGCCTGGGGCACGAGCATGCTCACGAACCGCTGACGCAGCTCGTCGTTCGAGAAGCGCTTGATCTTCCACGCCATCGACTGGGCGGAGTTGGGGGACTGGTCGTCGGGCGGCCCGAACATCGCCAGGCTCGGCCAGTACCAGCGGTCGACCGCGTCCTGCGCCATCTGCCGTTGCTCGTCCGTACCCCGCATGAGCGAGAGCAGGATCTCGAACCCCTGGCGCTGGTGGAACGACTCCTCCTTGCAGATGCGCACCATCGCGCGGCCGTAGGGGCCGTAGGAGGCGCGGCACAGCGGCACCTGGTTGCAGATCGCAGCGCCGTCGACGAGCCAGCCGATCGCGCCCATGTCGGCCCAGGTAGGGGTGGGGTAGTTGAAGATCGACGAGTACTTCGCCTTTCCGGAGATGAGCTGGTCCATCATCTCGTCACGGGTGATGCCGAGGGTCTGCGCGGCGGAGTAGAGGTAGAGCCCGTGACCGGCCTCGTCCTGCACCTTCGCCATGAGGATCGCCTTGCGCTTGAGGCTCGGGGCGCGCGTGATCCAGTTGCCCTCGGGCTGCATGCCGATGATCTCGGAATGGGCGTGCTGGGAGATCTGCCGGATGAGGGTCTTGCGATAGGCCTCGGGCATCCAGTCGCGGGGCTCGATGCGCTGCTCGTTCGCGATCAGCTCGTCGAACAGGCGTTCCTCGTCGGAGGTCTCGCCGTCCACGAGGGACAGGTCTGCGGGACTGGTCATCATCGACTCCTCGGGGTCCGGTCCTTCTTTACTGACCGATCGTTAGGTAATTCTGACACACGCGACGGCCCGATTCAACAGGACGTGTCAGCGGGAGCGCGAGATCAGCGCCAGCAGGGCGCGGCCGTAGGCCTCCGCCGGGTCCGGGTGCTCGAACAGCAGGGGAGTCCCGGCGAGCTCGATCTCGACGCGGAACGTGTCGGGGAGGCGGATGAGGGCACGGAACGTCCCGCGGAGCAGGTCCCGCAGCTGGTCCTCGCGCGGCAGCCACACCGCATCGGCGAGGGTCACGGCGTCGAGCGCCCACTCCGTCGTGCCGTTGAAGGCGAGATCCGTGCCGGCCGGCGTCTGCCGCGCCTCGATGGTCATCGCGCTGACCGTGAAGACGTCGGCCTCCGCCTCCAGCTCCACCTCGTCCGGGAGGTCGAGCTGGAACCGGTCACCCTCCGCGGGCTTCCAGGTCAGGCCGGCATCGCGGAGCGCGACGGCGAGTTCGCGGGTGATCATTCCTCCACGCTACGGGTTCCGCGCCGGTCGTCCACCGAGCGTGGGCGACGGGCAGAGTCCTGTCAGAGGCCTGCGGCAGAGTGGAGGCATGACCTCCACTACTGCCGTGCCCCTCCGCGAGGCTGCCCGCGCCGCCCTCGGCGAACTCGTCGGCCGCCCCGACGTCGACTTCCACGACGGCCAGTTCGAGGCGATCGAGGCGCTGGTGGAGGGGCGTCGCCGCGCGCTGGTCGTGCAGCGCACCGGGTGGGGGAAGTCGGCGGTGTACTTCGTCGCGACCCTCCTGCGCCGCCGGCAGGGCACCGGCCCCACCGTGCTCGTCTCCCCGCTCCTGGCGCTCATGCGCGACCAGATCGCCGCGGCCGAGCGCGCGGGGGTGCGCGCGGTCGCCATCAACTCGACGAACGCGCACGAATGGGCGGAGGTGCAGGACAGCCTCGCTCGGGACGAGGTCGATGTGCTGCTCGTCTCCCCGGAGCGGCTGAACAACCCGGCCTTCCGCGAGGAGCAGCTGCCGACGCTGGTGGCGCGGCTCGGCATGCTCGTCGTCGACGAGGCGCACTGCATCAGCGACTGGGGGCACGATTTCCGCCCGGACTACCGCCGGCTCCGCGATCTCATCGCGCAGATGCCCGCCGACGTGCCGGTCCTGGCGACGACCGCGACGGCGAACTCCCGCGTCGTGGCCGACGTGGCCGAGCAGCTCGGGGCGCTGCCTGGTGGCGCGGGCGGAGCGGAGGCGGTGCCCGTGCTCACGATCCGGGGGCCGCTCGCCCGCACCTCGCTGCGGCTCGGCGTGCTCCGCCTCAAGGACTCGGCGAGCCGCCTGGCCTGGCTGCTCAGTCACCTCGACGACCTCCCCGGCAGCGGGATCATCTACACGCTGACGGTGGCGGCGGCGGTCGACACCGCCCGATTCCTGCGCGACCACGGCCACGACGTGCGCGCCTACACCGGCCAGACCGATCCCGAGGAGCGCGCCGAGTCGGAGGGCATGCTCAAGCGGAACGAGGTGAAGGCGCTCGTCGCGACCAGCGCCCTCGGCATGGGGTTCGACAAGCCGGACCTCGGATTCGTCGTGCATCTCGGTGCCCCATCCTCGCCCGTCGCGTACTACCAGCAGGTCGGACGAGCCGGGCGTGCCAGCGAGAGCGCGGACGTGCTCCTGCTCCCCGGTGTCGAGGACCGTGAGATCTGGCACTACTTCGCGACCGCGTCGATGCCCGATCGGGAGCGCGCGGAACGGGTCATCGCGGCGCTCGGCGACAGCCCGATCTCCACGCCGGCGCTGGAAGCCGTCGTCGACATCCGTCGTACGCCCCTCGAGCTGCTGCTGAAGGTGCTCGACGTGGACGGTGCCGTGCGCCGTGTGCAGGGCGGCTGGGTCGCGACGGGACAGCCGTGGACGTACGACGCCGAGCGCTACGAGCGCATCGCCGCCGAACGGGTCGCGGAGCAGGAGCACATGCTGGAGTACGAGCGCACGGACGGCTGTCGCATGGCCTTCCTGCAGCGGGCGCTCGACGACGACACCGCGGCTCCCTGCGGTCGGTGCGACAACTGCGCGGGCGTGTGGTTCCCGGCGGAGATCGCGCAGACGGCGAGTGCACAGGCGACGGAGTCCCTGGACCGGGTCGGTGTGCCGGTCGAGCCTCGCCGCGCGTGGCCGACCGGCGCCGACCGTCTGGGCGTGCCGGTGCGCGGTCGCATCCCCGCGGGGGAGCAGGCCGACGAGGGACGCGCCCTCGCCCGGCTCACCGACCTCGGCTGGGGCGGCGCGCTGCGCGAGATCTTCGCCGCGGGTGCCGCGGACGCGCCGATCAGCCCGGCGCTGCTGCAGGCCTGCGTGCGCGTGCTGGCCGGGTGGGACTGGGCGGAGCGGCCGATGGCTGTGGTCGCGATGCCGTCGCGCTCGCATCCGCAGCTCGTCGACTCCCTCGCCCGCGGGCTCTCGGAGATCGGGCGGCTGCCGTACCTCGGCGCGCTGGAGTGGCGGAACGGGGGTCCGTCGGGGCAGGCGGGCGGGAACAGCGTGTTCCGGCTCGCGGGGGTGTGGGATCGGTTCGACGCGGCGCATCTCGAGGTCCCCGCCGGTCCGGTGCTGCTCGTCGACGACCTCATCGACAGTCGCTGGACCCTGACGGTCGCGGCGCGCGGGGTGCGGCAGGCCGGAGCCACGGCCGTGCTGCCGTTCGCGCTCGGCCTGCGCGGCTGAGCACCGGTCCCCGAACCGACGCCGTCAGTCCTCGGCGGGGGCCACGGGTGGCGGCCAGGTCGTCGCGCCGAGTTCGCGGGAGATGTTCCGTGCCGTGTCCCGCAGCGCGTGCATGGTCGCGTCGGATGCGGGTGCCTCCGACGTCGGCAGCACGACGGCGACGGCGGCGACGATCGTGTTCGAGGCGTCGGCGATCGGGGCGGCGAGGGAGGATTCGCCGAGCACGGCTTCGTCCGTCTCCCCCGCCGTCCCGCGCTCCGCGATCCCCGGCAGCTCGAGGGTCAGTCGGGCGACGTCAGTGATGGTGTCGCCGGTGAGGCTGCGCAGGGGCTCCGCGAACACGCTCTGCTGGAAGCCCTGGTCGTAGGCGAGGAGCACCTTCCCCATGGCGGAGGCATGCGCGGGGACGGCCATCCCCGTCTCCAGCATCTGCGGGCTGTCGTCGGGCCGGAGGTTGTGGTGGATCACGAGGACGTCCGTGAGGTGCGGAGCGCCGAGGCGCACGGACAGCTCGGTGCGCCGGGCAAGTTCCTGCGTCCAGCGCATCGCCCGCGCCCGCACATCCAGTGTGTCGAGGTACACGTTGCTCAACCGCAGGAGGGTAGGGCCGAGCATGTAGCGCTGTCCGCCGCGCTCCTTCGCGACGAGGCCGTGCGCGCACAGCGACTTCACCAGCCCGTGCACGGTCGACGGCGGAAGGCTCAGGGCCGCGGCGAGATCGGTGATACCGAGGTGGCGGGCGCCCTGGAGCAGGTCGAGGATCTTCGCCGCGCGGTCGATCGCCTGGATCATGCTCGTCCTCCTTCCGGTCGTCGTCGAGCCGGGTCTCCGGTCGCCGGATCGATCTTGACAACCCGGCAGGCTCCGAGCATATTCGACATTGACGAATCCTTTTCGGATTTTTGCTCGAGACTCACGCCGCATCAAAGGAGATCGCAGGATGAAGAAGCTCATCAACGCCCCGGAGGACGTCCTCGTCGAGTCCCTGAAGGGCGTCGCCGCCGCGCACCCCGAACTCTCGGTCGACCTGGAGAACCACGTCATCACCCGGGCGACACCGAAGGAACAGGGCAAGGTGGCCGTCGTCTCCGGAGGGGGATCCGGCCACGAACCGCTGCACGGCGGCTACGTCGGCACCGGCATGCTCGACGCGGCCGTCGCCGGCGAGGTCTTCACCTCGCCCACCCCCGACCGCGTGCAGGTGGCGACCCAGGCGGTCGACCGCGGCGCCGGCGTGCTGCACATCGTCAAGAACTACACGGGCGACGTGCTCAACTTCGAGATGGCCGCCGAGCTCGCGGCGATGGAGGGGATCGAGGTCGGCACGGTCGTCGTGGACGACGACGTGGCCGTGCAGGACTCGCTCTACACCGCCGGCCGTCGCGGCGTCGGCCTCACCGTCCTGCTGGAGAAGCTCGTAGGGGCCGCGGCGGAGGAGGGCCGCGACCTCGCGGCGGTCGTCGACCTCGCGAAGCGCATCAACGGGCAGGGGCGCTCGATGGGCATGGCCCTCACGAGCTGCACGGTGCCCGCCGCCGGGAAGCCCACCTTCGACCTCCCCGACGATCAGATGGAGATCGGCATCGGCATCCACGGCGAGCCGGGACGGCATCGTGAGCCGCTCGCGCCGGCATCGGAGATCGCCCGGCAGCTCGTCGAGCCGATCCTCGGCGACCTCGACGCCACCGGACCCGCGATCGTGATGCTCAACGGCATGGGCGCCACGCCCCTGATCGAGCTCTACCTCATGTACGGCGAGGTCGCCGCGATCCTGGAGAAGTCCGGCGTGCAGATCGCGCGGAACCTGGTGGGCAACTACATCACCTCCCTCGACATGGCCGGGTGCTCCGTCACGGTGCTGAAGGCCGACGACGAGCTGCTGCGGCTGTGGGACGCCCCGGTGAACACCCCCGGCCTGCGGTGGGGCGCGTGATGGCGGCCGTCGGCACCGACGTCCTCGTCGACTGGATCTCCCGCTACCGCGAGGCCGTCACCGCGCAGCGCGACTGGCTCACGGAACTGGACTCCGCGATCGGGGACGCCGACCACGGCGCGAACATGGCGCGGGGTTTCACGGCGGTCGGGGAGAAGCTCGCGGCGACGACGCCCGCGACGATCGACGAACTCCTCAAGTCCGTCGGTATGACCCTGGTGAGCTCGGTGGGCGGTGCGAGTGGCCCCCTCTACGGCACCTTCTTCCTGCGCATGGGGATGTCGGCCGGTGCGGTGACGACACTGGACGGACCGGCGCTCGCCGCGGCACTGCGGGCGGGGCTCGAGGGCATCGTCGCGCGGGGCAAGCCCGAGGCCGGAGACAAGACGATGTTCGATGCGATGGCCCCCGCGGTCGACGCTTTCGATGCCGCCCTCTCCGGCGGAGCGGATACCGCGGCGGCGGCCAGGGCGGCTGCGGACGCCGCGGCCGCCGGTCGTGACGCCACGGTGCCCCTCGTCGCCCGGAAGGGCAGAGCGAGCTACCTCGGTGAACGCAGCGCCGGACATCTCGACCCGGGAGCCGCCTCGACGGCGCTCCTGTTCGAGACGCTCGCCGCGGCCCTCGCGGACGCCGGATGATCGGGATCGTCGCCGTCTCCCACAGCGCCCGGCTCGGGGAGGCGGCGCTCGAACTCGCCCTGCAGATGGTGCCGGGCGGCGGCGTGCAGGTCCGCGTGGCGGCCGGTGCGGGTGTGGACGCGGAGGGCGCGCCGATCCTCGGGACGGACGCCGTCGCGGTGTCGGCGGCGATCGACGAGCTCGCCCCCGACGTCGACGGCGTGCTCGTGCTGATGGACCTCGGGTCGGCCGTTCTGAGCGCCGAACTCGCGCTCGAACTGCGCAGCAGCGACGTGCCGGTGCGGCTGGCTCCGGCACCGTTCGTCGAGGGGCTCCTCGCGGCGGTCGTGGCTGCGGCGGCAGGCGGCGACCTCGACGCGGTCGCCGACGAAGCCTCGTCCGCCCTCGCGGCGAAGACCGGCCAGCTCGGCCCGGCGGACGCGGAAGGCGCGGCGGCAGCGGACTCCGCGCCGGCGTCGGCGGGGGACGACTCCGCCTCGCCCGACGTGGCCGGGGAGACCGTGACGCATCGTGTGCGCGTGCGCAACCCGCTCGGCATCCATGCCCGCCCCGCCGCGCTGATCGCGGAGTCGGCGGCGGGCGCGGACGTGCGTCTGCGGCGGCTGCCGGACGGCCAGGAAGCCGCGGCCGGAAGCCTGACCCGGCTGCTCGCGCTCGGGGCGCGTCAGGGGACCGAGATCGAGCTCACCGGTCGGGGAGCGGACGCCGAGGCGGCGATCGACCGCCTGGTCTCGCTGTTCCAGGGTGGGTTCGGCGAGGGCGTCGAGACGGACGAGGGCGCCGCCGGCAGCCCCGGAACCGCACCCGCGCCCGCGCCCGGCACGGCCGGGGACGCTCAGACGGGAACCGGGGCCGACCACGCGTCCGCGCCGCCGCCGGAGATCGTCTCCGGGACCGTGCTGCAGGGCCGTGGGGTCAGTCCCGGACGTGTGGCCGCGAGGGCGGTGGCCCTCGCACCGGCACTCCCGGAACCGGATGCCGAGACCGTCGTCCCGCCGGAGGGTCGCGAGGCCGAGGTCTCCACGATCGAATGGGCGGCGGTCGCCGTCGCCGATCAGCTGCGATCGCGCGCCGAGCGGGCGCGCGGAGAGGCACGGGCGATCCTGGACGCGTCACGGCTCCTCGCCTCCGATCCGGAGCTCGTCGCCGAAGCCACCGCCCTCGTGCGCGCACAGGGGCGGACGGCGGCGCGAGCGGTCTGGGAGACCTCCGCGGCGCACGAAGCGGCGCTCACGGCTCTCGGCGGGAGGATGGCGGAACGCGCCGCCGACATCCGTGACGTCCGCGACCGCATGATCGCCGAGGTCCTCCGGGTGGACATACCAGGGGTCCCCGAGCGTGACGAGCCGTTCGTGCTCGTCGCGACCGACCTCGCCCCCGCCGACACGGCAGCGCTGGACGGCGGGAACTGCGTCGCCCTCGTGACAGCGGACGGCGGGCCGACCTCGCACACGGCGATCATCGCGCGCGCGCTGGGACTGCCCGCCGTGGTCGGGGTGGCCGGAGCGACGGGGATCCCCGAGGGTGCCATGCTCCTCGTCGACGGCGACCACGGCACCATCCACGTCGACCCGGACGAGGCGGAGATCGCCGAGGCACGGGCCGCGGCGGTCGTCGTCACCTTCGATGGACGGGGCCGTCTCGCCGACGGGACCCGCGTGCCGCTCCTGGCCAACGTCGGAGGGGCATCGGATGCCGGGAGCGCCGCGGCGGCGCACGCCGAGGGGGTCGGACTGTTCCGCACCGAGTTCTGCTTCCTCGACCGGACCGAAGCGCCGAGCATCGAGGAGCAGGTGGAGGCGTACCGCGGGGTCCTTCGCGCGTTCCCCGGACGCAAGGTGGTCGTGCGCACGCTGGATGCGGGGAGCGACAAGCCCCTGCCGTTCGCGAACGACGACGACGAGGACAACCCGGCGCTCGGCGTCCGGGGCCTGCGTCTCTCCCGTCGCCGGCCAGCGCTGCTCGACGACCAGCTCGGCGCGCTCGCCAGGGCGGCCGACGCGGAATCCGCGGACGTGGAGGTCATGGCGCCGATGGTCGCCACGGTCGACGAGGCGGCGGACTTCGCCACGCGGTGTCGTGCCGCGGGGCTGGACAGGGCGGGGATCATGATCGAGACCCCGGCGGCGGCGCTGCTGGCGGCCGAGCTGTTCGAGGTCGTGGATTTCGTGAGCCTGGGAACCAACGATCTCGCCCAGTACACGCTGGCCGCCGACCGGCTGTCCAGCGCGCTCGCCGATCTCAACGACCCCTGGCAGCCGGCGGTGCTGCGGCTGATCGGGACGGTCGGGGCGGCGGGACGTGCGGCGGGCAAGGCCGTCGGCATCTGCGGGGAGGCGGCCGGTGATCCTGCGCTCGCCCCCGTGCTCGTCGGGCTCGGAGCGACCTCGCTGTCGATGACGCCTCGCGCGCTCGGGCGGGTGGCGGCCGCGCTCGACGCGGTGGGCCCGGACGAGTGCCGGCGGGCGGCGGAGGGTGCGAGCCGCGCGGCGACCGCTGCGGAGGCGCGACAGGCAGCAGCTCTCGTGCTCGGCGGAGGCGGCGCCGGCTGAGCCGCACGGCTCCTGCGGATGCGATCGGCATGGCTTGTATGCCTTCCGTGGCATGACTATTGTCTCGTTCGCATATCGACCGTGTGCGGGTGGGTTCGGGGTGTCTCCCGACCGCTACTCTTCCCTCAGGGGGCGCCGTGTTCACGGCGCACATGATCACGCGGAGGGTTCATGTCGGCGACGGTGCACGGCGGGCGGAAGATGCGAGGAGCGGCGCTCCTCGCGGCGGTGGTGGCGGGAGTGCTGGTCGTGCTCCCGGGGTGCGCGGCGACGCCGGAGGCGACACCCACGGCGACCGCATCACGGGCGCCGGAGACCCCGACGCCCACTCCTGATCCCTATGCCGGGCCCCTCCTCTTCGTCGGCGACGAGCTCGACGCCTTCGCGCTCACGCCGGCCGAGGTCGCCGACCTACTTCCCTCCGCGCCTCCGGCGACGGAGGTCGAGGACACGCTCCTGCAGTATTCCGACGGCGGCGGACCGGAGTTCACGCCGGCGGTCTGCGTGCTGCTGATCATGGAAGCCTCCATGGGCAGCATCGGCGCGCGTACCGTGCCGTGGGTGAACGCGGACGACACGGGCATGAGTGGGAAGCAGGAGATCCTGCAGTTCCCGTCTGACGACATCGCCGCGTCGCGCATGGACGAGCTCCTCGACACGGTCGAGCAGTGTGCGCAGTTCGATGCGCAGGGGACGGGGACCTTCGCCGCCGTCGCGGCGCCGGAGATGGACGGCGTCCGGGCCTTCGCCGGAACCCTGGAGATGGGCTCGGGGCAGAGCGCCTGGCGGGCGCACCACGGTTTCGCCGCGGTGGGGAACGTCATCGTGCACCTGTGGCAGCCGGCCAGGGACGGATCGGAGTTCGACGCCGAGCGTGCGGCGCTGCTCCTGCGCGACCGCGCGGGGGAAGCGAAGACCGCCTTCGTGGAGAAGCTGACCGCCACGCCGCCCGCGACGCCGACGCCGGAGACGGCCGATCCCGCCGCCCCGTGGAGCGAATGGGAGATGACCGCGACGGGCGTCGGACCGCTCCAGCTGGGTATGTCTCGCGAGGAGGCGTTGGCGGCGGTCCCCGGGGCGACCGCGCAGGTCGCCGGCGGCTCGAACACGCTGGTGCGCCTCACGAGTGGGGACGACGCGAGCACGCTCCTGCTGCAGTTCACGGACGATGGCACGACGCTCGCGGGGATCACCGCCGGCATCGCGAACGTGCAGGGCGACGTCGAGCCGGACGGTGCCCTCCTGCCCGCGACGGGCGGAGTCCGCATCGGCGCGCCGGTGACGGAGGCGGCCGCCGCATTCCCGGAGGGCACCTTCATCCGCATCGTCTCGTCGGGCGAGTACTTCTACCAGTCAGCGACGCGCGAAGGGGGTGTCATCCGCTTCCGCGCCGATCGGGATGCTGCGGACCCCGCGGCCGTCATCACCGGGGTGACCGTGGAGGACGCGACCCTCTGGCCGCCGCTCGCGATCAGGTGAACCGTCGACCGTCGTTTCGACCTCCTTGCGTTACTGACCGATCGTTCAGTTAGTATGGGCGGGCGGGACGAGGTCGTCCCGCCCGAGCGCGACGAGGAGGTCGGCGATGACGGAGACGACGACGGAGACGGCGGAGGCCGTCCGGCCGAATCGGGCCATGATGGCACGAGACCGGGCCTCGGCGATGCTCGGTCTGGTCGTGGAGCGCGACGACCCCGGGCACGCGGTCGTGTCGATGCGCGTCCGCGAGGACATGACCAACGGCTTCCGGATCACCCACGGTGGCCTCGTGTTCGCGCTCGCCGACACCGCCTTCGCGATCGCCTGCAACGAGGACGATCGGGTGACGGTGGCTGCCGGTGCCGACATCTCGTTCCTCAAGCCCACCGTCGCGGGGCAGACGCTCACCGCGACGGCCGTCCGCCGCACCCGCACCGGTCGCTCCGGCCTCTACGACGTGACGGTCGTGGACGAGCAGGGCGACGCCGTCGCCGAGTTCCGCGGCCGCTCCCGCACCACCTCCCGCACCTTCTGATCCCACCCGTTCCGAGGAGTCCCCGTGTCGACGATGACCGCCCCCGCCTCCGCCCTCCGCCCGCCCACGGCCGATGAGCTCGACCCCGAGGAGCGGATGAGCCGCGCCGAGATCGAGCAGCTCCAGCTCGAGCGCCTGCGGTTGACCGTGCAGCACGCCTACCGCAACGTCCCGCTCTACACGCGGAAGTTCGATGAGGCGGGCGTGCACCCCGACGACATCCGCACGCTCGACGACGTGCACCGGCTGCCGTTCACCACCAAGGACGACCTGCGCGAGACGTACCCGTTCGGGATGTTCGCGGTGCCGATGGCCGACGTCGCCCGCATCCACGCGTCCAGCGGCACCACGGGGCGCCCGACCGTCGTCGGCTACACGCGTGGCGACCTTGACCGCTGGGGGTCGCTCGTGGCTCGCTCGCTCCGGGCCAGCGGGATCCGGCGCGGCATGAAGGTGCACAACGCCTACGGCTACGGCCTCTTCACGGGCGGGCTCGGCGCGCATGCCGGGATCGAGGCGCTGGGAGCGACCGTGATCCCCATGTCGGGCGGGCAGACCGCGCGCCAGGTGCAGCTCATCCACGACTTCGAGCCGGACGCGATCCTGTGCACGCCGAGCTACCTGCTCACGATCGCCGACGCGATGGCGGCGCAGGGCATCGACCCGCGGTCCACCTCGCTCCAGGTGGCGGTGCTCGGCGCGGAGCCCTGGACCAATGAGATGCGGCACGAGCTGGAGCAGCGGCTCGGCATCGACGCCCTCGACATCTTCGGGCTCAGCGAGGTCATGGGGCCCGGCGTCGGCAACGAGTGCCTCGAGACCAAGGACGGCCCGCACCTGTGGGAGGACCACTTCCTGCCGGAGGTGATCGACGGCGACACCCTGCAGGCCCTGCCCGACGGCGAACGGGGCGAGCTCGTCTTCACCTCGCTGACCAAGGAGGCGTTCCCCGTCATCCGGTACCGCACA
Organism: Microbacterium meiriae; assembly: GCF_040686935.1. Classification (NCBI taxonomy): domain Bacteria; kingdom Bacillati; phylum Actinomycetota; class Actinomycetes; order Micrococcales; family Microbacteriaceae; genus Microbacterium; species Microbacterium meiriae. The sequence goes on along the minus strand of NZ_JBFBMF010000001.1, from coordinate 225,818 downwards.
CGGGACATCACCCGTCTGCTCCCCGGCACGGCGCGGCCGGGGATGCGGCGCATGGAGAAGGTCACCGGACGCAACGACGACATGATCATCCTGCGCGGCGTCAACCTCTTCCCGACGCAGATCGAGGAGCTGGTCCTCGGCATCGAGCAGCTCACCCCGCACTTCATCCTGGAGCTGACGAAGGAGGGCCGGATGGACGCCCTCACCGTGCGCATCGAGCGCCATCCCGACCTCTCCGTGGAGACGTGCGAGGCGGCGGCACAGGTGCTGGTGCAGCGCATCAAGGTGTTCATCGGCTCGTCGGTCGCCGTCCGCCTGGAGGAGCCGGGGGCACTGCCGCGTAGCGAGGGCAAGTACAAGCGCGTGTATGACCTGCGCTGACACGCGGGGGTCTCGGCGGCGACCTCCGCGATGAGCGCGGCGGGCGGTGCGAGACTGAGGGGGATGTCCGAGATGCAGACCACGCGGCGCGGCCGCCCCGGGTACGACCAGCAGGGGATCCTCGCCGTCGCGGTGGCCGCCTTCAACGAGCACGGCTACGACGCGACCTCGATCGGGATGCTCGCGGAGCGCCTCGGGCTGTCGAAGTCGGCGATCTACCATCACTTCGGGTCGAAGGACGAGATGCTCGACCGCGCCCTCGACAGCGCCCTCGGCGGGCTGGAGGCCGTGGTCGACGCGCCCCTCCCGGACAGCGGGGGAGCCGCCGATGCGGTCGCCCGCCTGGAGCACGTGCTCCGCGGGGCCGTCCATGTGCTCGTGGACCAGCTCCCCGCCGTGACGCTGCTGCTGCGCGTACGCGGGAACACCGAGGTGGAGCGCCGTGCCCTCACCCGGCGGCGAGCGTTCGACCGCCGCATCACCGCTCTCGTCGCGGAGGCGCAGGCCGAGGGCTCCCTGCGCTCCGACATCGACGCGGCCGTCGTCGCCCGTCTGACGTTCGGCATGATCAACTCGATCGTCGAGTGGTACCGTCCCGGCGGTCGCGAGGGCGCCGATCGTCTCGCGGACGACGTCGTCGCGATCGCCCTCGACGGCCTCCGCCACCCCTGACCCCGAGACCCCGGCTTCGCGCCGCGGCCCCGCCCTCTCCGCGTGGGAAGGGCGGGGTCTCGACGAGTGCCCGGGGTCTCGGGGGACTATGCGGCGGGGGTGAGCTCCTTCGCGACGAGGGTCAGGACGTCGTAGGTCGCGACGAGCTCGTCGTCCTGGTTCTTCAGGACCGCGTCCCAGCGCACCTCGCCGTACTCGTCGGTCTCCCGCGGCGTGATCTGCTTGGCGGTGAGCTCGACGCGGATCTCGTCGCCGGGGGAGACCGGGGTCACGAAGCGCAGGTTCTCCAGCCCGGAGTTCGCGAGCACGGGACCGGGAGCCGGATCGACGAAGAGCCCGGCCGCCCACGACACCAGCAGGTAGCCGTGGGCCACGCGTCCGGGGAAGAACGGGTTCGCCGCCGCCGACGCCTCGTCCATGTGCGCGTAGAACGTGTCGCCCGTGAACGCCGCGAACGTCTCGATGTCGTCGAGGCTGACGGTGCGTGAGGGACTGACGACCTGGTCCCCGATGCGCAGCTCCGCCAGCGACTTGCGGAAGGGGTGCACGCCGTCGCCGGCGTCGAACGGACGGGCCGAGGCCCCCTGGTGCCACACCCCGGTGAGCGCGGTCATCATCTCCGGGGAGCCCTGCACCGCCGTGCGCTGCATGTGGTGCAGCACCGCCCGGATGCCACCGAGCTCCTCGCCGCCGCCCGCGCGGCCGGGGCCGCCGTGCACGAGGTTCGGGAGCGGGGAGCCGTGTCCGGTCGAGCTGCGGGCGTCGTCGCGGTCGAGGAAGAGCACGCGGCCGTTGTACGCCGCGATCCCCGCGGCCAGCGTCGTCGCGACCTCCGGGTCGTGCGTCGCGACGCTCGTCACGAGCGAGCCGCCGCCCCGGGCCACGAGCGCCGCCGCCTCGTCCAGCGTGCGGTAGCCGAGGATGCTGGAGACCGGGCCGAACGCCTCGATCTCGTTCACGGCGGGGCTCGTCGCATCGGTGAAGCGCAGGAGCATCGGCGCCACGAACGCGCCGTCCTCCGCCGGGCCCTCGCTGCCGTCCGCACGGCGGACCGTCGGGGCCTCGGGGGAGCCGATCACGAGCTCGCCGCCGCCCTCGCGGAGTCGCGCCACCTGCCGGAGCACCTCGTCGCGCTGGGCCGTCGAGGCGAGCGGTCCCATCGTCACGCCCTCGGCACGCGGGTCGCCCACGACGATCCGCGCCGCGAGCCGGTCGCGCACGGCGGCGATCACGTCGTCCACCGCGTCCTCCGGCACGATCGCCCGCCGGATCGCGGTGCACTTCTGCCCGGCCTTCGACGTCATCTCCGCGACGAGCTGCTTCACGTAGGCGTCGAACTCCGGGGTGCCGGAGGCGGCGTCCGTGCCGAGGACCGAGGCGTTGATCGAGTCGGTCTCGCTGGTGAAGCGGACCCCGCCGGTCTGCACCGAGTCGTGCGCCCGGAGCCGCTCGGCCGTCGACGCGGAACCGGTGAACGCGACGAGGTCGCCCAGGCGGAGGTGGCCGAAGAGGTCGGGCACGCTGCCGGACACGAGCTGCAGCGACCCCTCGGGCAGCAGACCGGACTCGACCATCACCCGCACCATGGCCTCGGTGAGGTACCCGGTGGGGGTGGCGGGCTTCACGACCGTGGGGACACCGGCGAGGAAGGCCGGCGCGAACTTCTCCAGCGAGCCCCACACCGGGAAGTTGAAGGCGTTGATCTGCACCGCCACCCCGGGCAGCCGGGTGTAGATGTGCCGACCGAGGAAGGAGCCGTCTCGCGAGAGGTTCTCCACGGCGCCGTCGACGTAGACCTTCGCGTTCGGCAGCTCGCGGCGGCCCTTGCTGGAGTACGCGAAGAGCACGCCGATGCCGCCGTCGATGTCGACCCATGAGTCCTGCGCGGTGGCGCCGGTGCGGCTGGAGATCGCGTACAGCTCCTCCTTGCGGGCGGTCAGCGCGAGCGCGAGCTGCTTGAGCAGCACGGCGCGCTGGTGGAACGTGAGCTCCCCGAGCGCGGCCTGGCCGGTGGTGCGGGCGTAGTCGAGCGCCGCGCCGAGGTCGAGGCCGGCGGTGGAGACGCGGGCGACCGTCTTTCCGGTCGAGGCGTCGCGCACCTCGGTGGCGTCCGCGTCGGAGGTGGGCGTCCACCAGGAGCCCTGCACGTAGCTGGGGAGGATCTCGGTCATCGGGGTTCCCTTCATCAGTCGTCCCATTCGTAGAAGCCGCGTCCGCTCTTGCGGCCGAGGTGTCCCTCGGCGACGAGGCGGCGCAGCAGGGCCGGGGGTTCGAAGCGCGGGCCGAGGTGCGCCGCGAGGTACTCGGCGATGCCGAGCCGGACGTCCAGCCCGACGATGTCGGTGAGCCGGAGCGGCCCGACCGGGTGCTTGTAGCCGAGGTTCATGGCGGCGTCGATGTCGGCGGCGTCGGCGACGCCGTCCTCGAGCATCCGGATCGCCTCGAGGCCGAGGGCGACGCCGAGGCGGGAGGACGCGAAACCGGGGGCGTCGGCGACGACGATGGGCGTCTTGCCCAGCGCGCGGACCCAGGAAGCCGCGTCCGCGACGAGGTCCGGCGCGGTCGCGGCGCCGCGCACGACCTCCACGAGCGTGGAGGCGGGCACGGGGTTGAAGAAGTGCATCCCGAGGAAGCGCCCGGGGCGGTCGAGCACGGCTGCGAGCTCGTCGATCGAGATGGACGAGGTGTTGGACGCGAGCGCCGCATCGTCCGCGAGGTGCTGCTCGACACGGGTGAGCGCCTCGATCTTGAGTGACAGCTCCTCCGGGACGGCCTCGACGACGAGGGTGCAGTCCGCGAACAGCGCGGCGTCGGTCCCGGTCGCGAAGCGGGCGCGATACGCCTCGGCGGTCTCGACGGCCGTGCCGCGGGAGAGCGAGGCGTCGATCGACCCGTGCACGCGGGCGGCGGCGGCCGCGGCGGCGTCGTCGTCCCGCTCGACGACGGTCACGGGGGAGCCGGCGAGGAGGAAGGCGTGGGCGATACCGGCGCCCATGCGTCCGCCACCGAGCACGCCGACGCGGGCCGGGACTGCGGCCTCGGGGGAGGAGGGCGTGCTCATCGGTCTCTCCGTTCCAGGAACGCGGTCATGCGACGGTGCTTCTCCGGGCTCTCGAACAGCGCGGCCTGCTCCTCGAGGTCGGCCGCGGGGTGCTGGTCGCGCGGCACCCGGAACACCCGCTTGGTCGCGATGGTCGCCGCGGGGTCGTTGCGGGCGATGCGGTCGGCGACCGCGTGGGCGGCGGCGAGGAGATCGGCGGGGTCGTGCAGCGAGGAGACGAGCCCGATGCGGAGGGCCTCCTCGGCGTGCACGGTGCGTCCGGTGAGCAGCAGTTCGATGGCACGGGCGTCGCCCACGATCTCCTTGAGCCGCCAGCTCGCTCCGGCGGCGGCGAGGATGCCCAGGCCGGTCTCCGGGTTGCCGATCTTCAGGGTCGGCGTCGCGAGGCGGATGTCGGCGGCATACGCGAGTTCCGCGCCACCGCCGAGCGCGTAGCCGTCGATCGCGGCGATCACCGGCATCGGCAGCTCCGCGACGCGGACGAACGCGTGGGCGTTGATGCCGCGACGGGCGTCGTCGGCGCGACGGTCCCGGAGCTCCGCGATGTCGGCGCCCGCCGCGAACACCCCGTCGGCGCCGGTGAGGATGAGCGTGCGCGGCGTCTCCTCCAGCTCGGCGCACAGCGCGTGCAGGGCGTCGATCGTGGCCTGGTCGATCGCGTTGCGCTTGTGCGGACGGTTCAGGGTCGCGACGACGCGGTCCGCGGTGCGGGTGACGAGCAGCGGCTCGTCCGCGCCCCTCACACCTTCTCCAGGATCACGGCCGCGCCCTGGCCGACGCCGACGCACATCGTGGCGAGGCCGTAACGGGAGTCCTCGCGTTCCATGCGTCCCATCAGCGTCACGAGCAGGCGTGAGCCGGACGAGCCGAGAGGGTGGCCGAGGGCGATGGCTCCGCCGTCGGCGTTCACGCGGTCCTCGTCGAGGCCGAGCCGCCGGATGCAGGCGAGCGACTGCGAGGCGAACGCCTCGTTGAGCTCCACCGCGCCGATGTCGTCGAGGGAGAGCCCCGAACGGCGCAGCGCCTTCTCCGTCGCGGGGACCGGTCCGAGTCCCATGATCTCCGGAGCCAGGGCGGCGGAGGTGCCGACGACGATCCGCGCGCGGGGCGTCAGTCCGTGGCGCTCGACGGCTTCGGCGCTCGCCACGAGCACGGCCGAGGCGCCGTCGTTGAGGGCGCTGGAATTGCCGGCCGTGACGACCTCTCCGCCGGCCACGACGGGGCGGAGGCGCGCGAGCACCTCGAGGGTCGTGTCCGGACGTGGGCCCTCGTCGACGAGCACCTCGCCGTCGCGGACCGGCACGCCGACGATCTCCGGGGCGAAGCGGCCCGCGGCGATCGCGGCGGCGGCGCGCTGCTGGGAGCGGACGGCGAAGGCGTCGGCCTCGGCGCGCGTGATGCCGTCGACGCGGGCCACCTCCTCCGCCGTCTCCGGCATGGTGAAGGTGGCCTTGTCCCGCGCGGCGAGCCGCGGGTTCGGGAAGCGCCAGCCGATGGAGGTGTCGAAGGCGGCTCCGGGCTTCGCCCACGCCTTCTCCGGCTTGGCCTGCACCCAGGGGGCGCGGGTCATGGACTCGACGCCTCCGGCGACGAGGAGATCGGCGTCGCCCGCGCGGATCGCCTGCGCGGCCATGGTCACCGCGGACATCCCGGAGGCGCACAGGCGGTTGACCGTGATGCCCGGCACGGTGTCGGGGAGACCGGCGAGGAGCACGGCCATCCGGGCGACGTTCCGGTTATCCTCTCCGGCCTGGTTGGCGGCGCCGAGGATGACCTCGTCCAGCTCGGTACGCGCCGGGTCGAGCCCGGCGCGGCGCACGGCCTCGCCGACCACGAGCGCCGCGAGGTCGTCGGGACGGACGGCGGAGAGGGTGCCGCCGTAACGGCCGACCGGGGTGCGGACCCCTCCGACGAGGTAGGCCTCTGGCATGCGGATCTCCTGACTTCGTCGTCCTGGTGTGGTCCGGGAGCGGCCGGTCGTGAATTACTGACCGATCGTAAGGTAATTATGGCACAGGCGCACGGCCGGCCGCGATCCCGGACCGGGCGTCAGACGCTGAGATCCACGCCCTTCGTCTCCTTCACCAGCGAGACGCCGATGAGCGAGATGATCGACGCGACCGCGATGTACACGCCGATCGTCCACGCGGCGTGGAACTGGTTCAGCAGCGCCTCCGCGATCATCGGTGCGAACGCGCCGCCGAGGATGGCCCCGAGGGCGTAGCCGATCGAGACGCCCGAGTACCGCACGTTCGCAGGGAACATCTCGGCGTACAGCGCCGCCTGCGGGCCGTACGAGAGTCCGAGCGCGAACGTCATGACGAACAGGGCCACGAAGTACCAGATGATGTTCGCCGTGTCGATGAGGAACCACATCGGGATCGCCCACACCGCAAGGGCGACGTACCCGATCTGGAACGTGCGGATCCGGCCGAGACGGTCGGAGAGCGCCCCGCCCCAGAGGGTGAAGATCAGCCACCCGAACGAGGCCAGCGTCGTCGCCAGCAGCACCGGCGGGCGCTCCATGCCGAGGCCCGTGACCGCGTACGTCGCGAAGAAGGCGATCAGCAGGTAGCCCGCGGCGTTGTTCGCGATGAAGATGACGGCCGTGAGGACGACCTGCTTCGTGTGCGCGCGGAAGAGCTGTCCGAGCGGGGCCGAGGCCTCCTTGCGGCGGCGGCGGAGGTCTTCGAACACGGGGCTCTCGTCGACGGCGCGGCGGATGACGTAGCCGACCGCGATGAGCACGATGGAGAGCAGGAACGGGATACGCCAGCCCCACTCGAGGAAGGCCTCGGGGGACATCGAACTCGTGAGCGCCCACAGGGTGAAGGTGGCGAGGATCATGCCGACCGGCACGCCGATCTGCGGGAACGCGCCGAACAGGCCGCGTCGCGCCGACGGGGCGTGCTCGACGGCCATCAGGGCTGCGCCACCCCATTCGCCGCCGGCCGAGAAGCCCTGCAGGATGCGCAGGAGGATCAGGAGGATCGGGGCGGCGACGCCGATGGCGGCGTACGTCGGCAGCAGGCCGATGAGGGACGTGGACAGTCCCATCATCACGAGGGTGAAGACGAGCATCTTCTTCCGGCCGAGCTTGTCGCCGAGGTGCCCGGCGACGATCGCACCGAGCGGGCGGAAGAGGAACGAGATGCCGATGGTGGCGAACGAGAGCACCTGGGCGAGCCCGGGGCTCGACTCCGCGATGGGAGCGAGGAAGAGCGGGGCGAGCACGAGGCCCGCCGCCTGGGCGTAGATGAAGAAGTCGTACCATTCGATCGACGTCCCCACGAGGGTGCCGGCGAGGACGCGCCGCTCCTCTGCGGGCATCCTTCCGGTCGACGAGGCGGCTGCGGTGGCTGAGGTCATGCGAACTCCGTTGTTCTGCGAGGGGGGAGCACCGACGCGGGTACGTCGGCGATGACTTACCGAATGATCGGTCAGTAATCGCCGAGCGTAGCGTATCGGCGCTCCGCCCACGAGGGTTCGCCGGCCGGGTCGACCTCAGACCCTCCCGAAGGCGCGGAGCGGATGCTCGATGAGCTCCCCCACGCGGCGGAGGAACCCCGCCGCGTACCCGCCGTCGCAGACCCGGTGATCGAACACGAGGGAGAGCTGGACGATGCGACGCGGCACGATCGCCCCATCCACGACCCAGGGGCGCTCGATGATCCGGCCGATGCCGAGGATCGCGACGTCGGGGTGGTTGATGATCGCCGCCGAGCCGTCGACCCCGAGCCCGCCGTAGTTGTTGAGGGTGAAGGTGGATCCGCGGAGCCGCTCGGGCGGCAGGGTGCCGGCGCGCGCGGTGGCCGCGAGCTCGCGCAGGGCGGCGTCGAGGTCGGTGACAGTGAGCCGGTGCGCGTGCGGGACGACCGGGACGAGGAGGCCGCGTTCGGTGTCGGCGGCGACGCCGAGGTTCACGCCCTCGAACGAGATCAGCTCGGAGCCGTCGTCGCTGAGCCGCGAGGCGAGCACGGGGTAGTCCTCGAGCGCGAGGAGCACGAACCGCGCGAGCAGCGCCGTGATCGACGGGGCCTTCCCGCCGTCGGGAGCCATCTGAGCGCGGAGATTCCAGAGATCGGTGGCGTCGACGTCGACCCACACGGTGGCCTCGGGGATCTCCGAGCGGCTGCGGGCGAGCCGGGCGCTCACGGTGCGACGCAGCGGGGAGAGGCGCTCCCTGCTGCGGACCGGGAGGCCGTCGATCTCGCCGGTGGGAGCGGTCGCGGAGGTCGGCGTCGGGGCCGCGGCGACGCCGTCCACGGCGTGGTCCACGGCGGCGCGGAGCACGTCGGCGCGGGTGATCGCCCCGTCCGCTCCGGTGGGGGAGATCGCGTGCACGTCGAGGCCCAGATCGCGGGCGAGGCGCCGCACGAGCGGCGAGCGTACGGCGACCGGCGCGGGTCGTGCGGCGTCGCGGGCGACCGGTGCGGCTGACTCCGGAGCGGTCGAGGCGGGTGCTGCGGGTGCGGGCGCTGTCGAGGCCGGCGCCGGCGTGGGGCGTGACGCCGCGGGGCGCCGTCGCCGACCCGTCGAGGCGGACGCGGAGGTGCCGTACCCGATGAGGACGTTGCCCGACCCCGCACGCTCCTCTTGCCGGTACGCCTCGTGCTCGGGCTGTGTGGCGGGGGTCTGCGGCGCGGACGCGGTCTCCTCGCTGCCGGGGTCGGCGACTTCCAGCACCGGGGCCCCGACGTCGATGGTGTCGCCGGGCGTGCCGTGCAGCGCCGTCACGACACCCGCGAACGGCGAGGGCAGTTCGACGACGCTCTTCGCGGTCTCGACCTCGGCGATCGCCTGGTCGGTCGTGATCGTGTCGCCGACGGCCACCAGCCACTGCACGAGGCCGGCCTCGGTCAGTCCCTCGCCGAGGTCCGGCAGGCGGAACACGCGGGCGGCGGTCTTCACAGGCGTGCTCATGCGTCGTCCTCCCAGTGCAGCGTGTCGATCGCGTCGAGCACCCGATCGACGTCGGGCAGATACCAGTGCTCGAACTTCGGCGGCGCGTACGGGGTGTCGAACCCGGTCACCCGCCGCACGGGGGCCTCCAGGTACTCGAAGCAGCGCTCGAACACCCGGGCCTGGATCTCGGAGGCGACGCTGACGAAGCCCGGGGCCTCGGCGATCACGACCGCGCGTCCCGTGGACCGCACCGCCGCGGTGACCGTCTCGTCGTCGAAGGGGGAGAGGGAGCGCACGTCGACCACCTGCACGCTGCGCCCTTCGCCCGCGGCGACCTCCGCCGCCTCCAGCGCGAGCGGCACGGAGGCCCCGTACGCGAGGAGGGTCACATCGGTGCCGTCCCTGGCGATGCGCGCCGAGCCGATCTCCGCGGTCACCGCGGTGTCCACCTCGCCCTTCGACCAGTAGAGCTTCTTCGGTTCCAGGAAGACCACGGGGTCCGGCGAGGCGATGGCCGCGCGGAGCAGCGAGTAGGCGTCCTGCGGGGTGGACGGGCTCACGACCGTGAGGCCGGGCGTGTGCGCGTAGTACGCCTCGGACGAGTCGCAGTGGTGCTCGACGCCCCCGATGCCGCCGCCGAAGGGGATGCGGATCACGAGCGGCATGCGCATCCCGCCGCGGGTGCGGTTGCCGAGCTTCGCGACGTGGCTGACGATCTGCTCGAACGCGGGGAGGGCGAAGGCGTCGAACTGCATCTCGACCACGGGCCGCATCCCGTTCATCGCCATGCCGACGGCGGTGCCGATGATGCCGGACTCCGCGAGCGGGGTGTCGAAGCAGCGGTCCTCGCCGAAGCGGGCGGTGAGCCCGTCGGTGATGCGGAACACGCCGCCCAGGGCTCCCACGTCCTCTCCGAACACGACCACGTCGGGGTCGGCGGCGAGGGCGTCCGCGAGGGCGCGGTTGAGGGCGGCGGCCATGGTCATGGTCGTGGTGGTGCCGACGGTCGTCGCGACCGGCGTCTCGTGCTCGGCGATGGTCATCGGGCGCCTCCGGTCGTCATCGTCTCGGCGGGGTGGGAGCGGGCGATCTCGTCGCGGAGGAGCTGCCACTGCTCCTCCCGCTGGGGCGAGCGGGTCGCGGTCACGAAGCGGAAGAGGTCTTCCGGGTCGAGCTCCGCATCGGTGTTCAGGGCGGTGCGCATGGCGGCGGCGATCTCCTCCGCGCCCGCGGCGAAGCGCTCTTCTGCCTCGTCGTCCAGAGTCCTGGTCGCGGTGAGGTGCGCGCGCAGGCGGAGCAGCGGATCGCGGGCGAGCCAGGCCTGCACCTCCTCGCGTTCGCGGTAGCGGGTGTCGTCGTCGGCGTTGGTGTGCGCCTGCATGCGGTACGTGTGGGCCTCGATGAGGGAGGGGCCGCCGCCGGCGCGGGCGCGGTCGACGGCGTCCGTGAGCACCGCGAGGACCGCGGCCACGTCGTTGCCGTCGACGCGCTGCCCCGGCATGCCGTAGCCGACCGCCTTGTGGGCGAGGGAGGGGGCGGCGGTCTGCCGGGAGAGGGGGACCGAGATCGCGAACTCGTTGTTCTGCACGAAGAACACGACCGGGACGTGGAAGACGGCGGCGAAGTTCATCGCCTCGTGGAAATCGCCCTCGCTCGTCGCGCCGTCGCCGCAGAGCGCGAGCACCACGGTGTCCTCGCCGCGGTGCTTCGCCGCCTGCGCGAAGCCGACCGCGTGCAGGAGCTGCGTCGCGAGCGGGGTCGCCTGCGGGGCGACGCGGTGCGCGCGCACGTCGTAGCCCGAGTGCCAGTCGCCCTTGAGGAGCACCATCGCTTCCGCAGGTGCGACACCCCGGGCGATCACGGCGACCGAGTCGCGGTAGGTGGGGAAGAGCCAGTCGGTGTCGCCGAGCACCATCGCCGCCGCCACCTGGCAGGCCTCCTGGCCGTGCGACGACGGGTAGACCGCGAGGCGGCCCTGGCGCACGAGCACGCCGGCCTGATCGTTGATACGACGGCCTTCGACGAGGCCACGGTACGCCGCCAGCAGGACGTCGGCGGCGGGGAGCGCGTAGGTCTCGTCGGGGAGGGTGGTCCCGTCCTCGGCGATCAGTCGTACCGCGGTGTCGCGCGGGAGCATGTCGTGGGGGTGCATCCGTCCGCCTTCCTTGCCGAACTCGATGAGGACAGCATGCCGCGCATGCGACACTCATCCAAGATCCGTCGAGGCATCGTGGACGATTGCTCGCGACATGCCACAATGGCTTCCGAAATGTCAGGATTTCCCGGACGGGAGAGGGGTGCCATGGCGGCGCTGGACGAGACGGATCGCGCGATCCTCGTGGAGCTGCGGCGGGATGCGCGGGCGTCCATGACCGCGATCGCCGAGGCGGTGCACATCTCGCGGGCGGGGGCGCATGCGCGGATCAAGCGCCTCACCGACGCCGGGGTGATCACGGGATACACCGTGCGCACCGACCCCGTGCTGCTGGGGCATCACGCGAGTGCCTATGTCACGCTCGCGATCGAGCAGGCCACCTGGCAGGAGGTGAGCGCGCGGCTCCGGGCGATCCCGGAGATCGAGCACATGGCGCTCGTCGGCGGCGACTTCGACGTGCTGCTGCTCGTGCGCGCGAACGACGCCCGCGACCTGCGCCGCATCGTGCTGGAGGACATCCAGGCGATCCCGTCGATCCGCTCGACGCGGACGATCCTGATCTTCGAGGACTCCGACCGGGCGTGACGTTCTCTCCCGCGGTCGAGGGCACGGGGGCCTCGTTGGGGTGCGGCGAGCGCCGGTGAGGTGCGGGGGTTTCGGTGGGGGCAGGCGGTGTGGATGCTGCGGTGCTGGGGAATGTTGATCGCGGGTCTCTGTGGATGCAGGAAGAGTCCCTCGCGCGTATTGGAATATTGCGCTGAACGGGGATTATCGGGCCTCGCAATGTCGGTGGCCCTCTGTTGAATCGTCGTATGGAAAGCACCCCGGCAGCGGTTCTCGACGACACGGTCGTCGCTCTCGACGCCGTGCTGCGATCCGGCACGGTGGGCGCTCTCGACGCGCGGGAGATGATGGACCTGCTGCGGGTCGCGGGCGAGATCCAGCGACGCGTGGAGGCTGTGATCGTGGACGCGGTGGCGAGCGCCGATCCGCGTCCGGCGGGGTCCGGGGAACCGGCGTTCTGCGGACGTTTCGGCTGCCGATCGATGAACGAGCTGCTGCAGCGTGTGCTCCGCACTGACGGCGCGTCCGCCGCGCGCCTGGTGAAGAGCGCGCGGTTGGTGCGGCGCGAGGTCGACCTCTCCTCCGGGGAGTGGCTGCCGGCGCGGTGGCCGGCGCTGCGCGAGGCCCTCCTCGACGGGGCGATCGGCGTGACCGGGTTGCTGGCCGCCACCGGGCCGATCGAGCAGGCCGGCCCTCGCGTGCGCCTCGCCGACCGCTGGGAGGCCGACGCGTATCTGGCGGAGGTCGCGCGGGGCGAGGAGAGTTGCGACGATGAGAACGAGCCCGGTCCGGCGCCGACGCCCGAGGATCTGCGGGTGCGGGCGCAGATGATCGTGCAGTACCTCGATCCGGACGGCGCGGAGCCGGCGGAAGACATCGCGCTGCGGGCCCGGGGCGTCGTGCTGGGGCGCGCCAAGGACGGCGTGATCCCGGTCAGGGGCGCGCTGTTGCCCGAGGTCGCGGGGCAGCTGCAGCGGATCTGGGACGCGTATCTGAACCCGAAGGTCGACGGTCCGCCGCTTCCCGGCGTCCACTTCGTGCCGTCCGCCGAACTCGAGGGGAACGAAAGTCGGGACGCTGCGGTTTCGCCGGATGACGATGTGCTTCCGTCCGGCGACGTCGGCGGGATGGTCGATGGGCGCACGCGGGCGCAGAAGCAGCACGACGCGCTCGCGGCGGCTCTGGGGATCGCGGCCCGTCATGACGACATGCCGCGGCTGGGCGGTGCCGCGCCGACCCTCGTCGTCACGGTCGCCGCCGAGGACTATGCCACGGGGCACGGCTGGGCGCGGGTCGAGGGCGTCGAGACGCCGGTGTCGACGCGGGTGGCTGCGCACACGGCGTGCGGAGGGACGGTCCAGCGGGTCGTGTTGGGGGCCGGTGGAAGGATCGTCGGGCTCGGGTCGAGCGACCGGATCTTCACCCCCGCACAGCGCCGGGCGATCGGCGTGCGGGACGGCGAGTGTCTGATCCCCGGCTGTCACGTCCCGGCCGCCTGGTGCGAGATCCACCACGTCACGGAGCACGCTCGCGGGGGTCCGACCCACACCGACAACGGCGTCGCGCTGTGCTGGCACCATCACCGCACGTTGGACACCTCGGGCTGGCAGATCCGCATGCGAGGGGGAGTGCCGCAGGTGCGAGGGCCGGCCTGGTGGGATCCGAGACGACGATGGCGCACGCCGCGACCGGCGCTTCCCGGCTCCCCGGACCGGACGGGGGCCCGATTCGCTCACGCGGGACCGGTCCGCGGACGCATCCTTCGCGCGGGGACATCTCCGGCGCGCTCCGCGACAAGTGCGGCGGGAAGGGCCGACCGAGAATGAGAAGAAGACCGGCGTCCGCGCCGTGACCCGCTCGAAGGAGAGACACCGATGTCCGATTCCGCCGTTCCCGTAGCCGTCGACTCCGGATCCACCGATTCTGCGGCGTCCGCCGCCGCGGCGCTGCTCGACCGTATCCAGCCCCCGCGCGGCGAGGGTCGCGAGATCCCCGATGCCGCGACGCGGGAGGTAATCGGACGCGCGCCCGTGGCCACGGTCGCGGACCTCGACGATGCCATCGCCCGCGCCAAGGCCGCACAGCCCGCGTGGGAGGCGCTGGGACACGAGAGGCGGAGCGCACTCCTCCTGGCCGCGGCCGACGCCATCGACGCGAACGCCGAAGGGCTCGCCTACCTCCTGTCGCGGGAGCAGGGCAAGCCGCTGAACGGCCCCAACGCGCGGTTCGAGCTCGGGGCATGCTCGGCCTGGCTGCGCACCAACGCCACCACCGTCCTCGAGCCGCAGGTGCTCGTCGACGACGAGACGCTGCACGCCGAGCTCGTCTACAAGGCCGCCGGCGTGGTCGGGGCCATCGGGCCGTGGAACTGGCCGCTCATGATCACGATCTGGCAGATCGGCCCCTCGCTGCGCATGGGCAACACGGTCGTCGCGAAGCCCAGCGAGTACACGCCGCTGAGCGTCCTGGCGATGCTCGCCGTCATGAACGACGTGCTGCCCGCCGACGTCCTCATCGGGGTCTCCGGAGACCGTGAGGTGGGTGCCCGCCTCGCCTCGCACCCCGACATCGCCAAGATCATGTTCACCGGCTCCACCGCGACCGGGCGTCGCATCATCGAGAGCTCCGCGGGCAACCTCGCCCGCCTCACGCTGGAGCTGGGCGGCAACGACGCGGGCATCGTGCTCCCCGGCACGGATCCGTCGGCCATCGCGGAAGACCTCTTCTGGGGTGCGTTCATCAACACCGGACAGACCTGCGCCGCCATGAAGCGCCTCTACGTGCACGACTCCGTGTACGACGAGGTCGTGGACGGTCTCGCCGCGATCGCCGAGCAGGTGCCGATGGGCAACGGCCTCGACGAGGCCAACGTGCTCGGACCGCTGCAGAACCGCCCGCAGTTCGACATCGTCAGCCGCCTCGTCGACGACGCGAAGAGCCGCGGCGCCCGGATCGTCACGGGCGGCGAGCCGGCCTCCGACCTCGGCGAGCTGTTCTACCGGCCGACCATCGTCGCCGACATCGACAACGATGCGGCGCTCGTCCAGGAGGAGCAGTTCGGCCCGGCCCTCCCCGTCATCCGGTACAGCGACGTCGACGAGGCCTTCGCGCTGGCGAACGCCCTCGACGCGGGCCTCGGAGCCTCGGTGTGGGCGAGCGACCCGGAGGAGGCCCGCGCCGTCGCCGCGCGTATGCAGTCCGGCACGGTGTGGATCAACTCGCACGGCGGGCTGCACCCGATGGTGCCGTTCGGCGGGGTGAAGAGCTCGGGTTACGGGCTGGAGTTCGGCGTCGAGGGGCTCAAGTCCGTCGCGGTCACCCAGGTCGTCTCCGGACCCGGCCGGAAGGCCTGAGCGTGGCCGCGACGAACAGCGGCGCGGTGCGCTCCGCGATCGTCGTCGGAGCCGGTACGTCGGGCGCCATCGTCGCGCGGCGTCTCACCGACGCCGGTGTCGCGGTGACGCTCGTCGAGGCGGGTGGTTACGACACGAACCCGGCCATCCACGACCCCTCGCGGGCGGGCGAGCTCTGGCACTCCGCTGAGGACTGGGACTTCTTCACCGTGCCGCAGCCGCACGCGGCCGGTCGTCGTCTGCATCTGCCTCGCGGGAAGGTCACCGGCGGTTCGCACGCGCTGAACGCCATGATCTGGGTGCGCGGCGCGGCCTCCGACTACGACGCGTGGGAGGCGGCAGGGGCGACCGGATGGGGGTGGGCCGAGGTCGAGCCGATCTACGACGCGATCGAGAACGACCTGCTGCCCGTGACCGACGACTACGCGCTCTCGCCCATCCAGGCCTCGATCATCGATGCCGCGGTGGAGGAGGGGCTGCCGCGCAACCCGAACTACAACGGCGGCACCCTCGACGGGGTGTCGCAGGAGCAGGTCACGATCAGGGACGGCCGCCGCGTCAACACCTGGACCGCCTACGCGCAGCCCGTCGCCGACCGGATGACGATCCTCACCGGTCGCGCCGTCCACTCCGTGATCGTGCGCGACGGGCGCGCGGTCGGCATCCGGCTCGGGGAGGGCGATGACACCGAGGAGGTGTTCGCGGACGAGGTCATCCTCTCCGCGGGAGCACTCGGCACGCCCGTCATCCTGCTCCGCTCGGGCATCGGTCCCGCTGCCGAGCTGAGTGCCCTCGGCATCCCCGTCGTGCTCGACGCCCCCGCTGTCGGCAAGAATCTGCACGACCACCTCCTGTCACCCGTGATCTTCGCGACCGAGAAGAAGCCCGTCGGCCCGCCGCAGCCGGGAGTGTCCGTCACGCAGAGCCACCTGTTCTGGCGGAGCCGGGACGGCCTCGCACAGCCGGACACGCAGCCCATCCACTTCTCCGTGCCCATGTGGGGCGAGCTGGAGCCGCGCGGCACCGACGGGTTCACGCTCATGGCGGGCCTGGTGACGCCGTACAGCCGCGGCGAGCTGCGCCTCACCGGCCCCGGCGTCGACGACCTGCCGCACATCGACCTGGCGGCGCTGGAGGATCAGCGCGACGCCGACGCCCTCGCGGCCTCCGTGCGCCAGTGCCGCCGCATCGGCACGCAGCCTGCGCTCGCCGAGGAGTGGGGAGCGGTCGAGGTCTACCCCGGGCCGGACGTGGCGGACGACGACGTGGAGGAGTGGGTGCGCCGCACGGCCATCACCTATCACCACCAGGTCGGCACCTGCCGCATGGGCTCCGACCCGGAGTCCGTGGTCGACCCGCAGCTCCGGGTGCGCGGGATCGAGGGGCTCCGGGTGATCGACGCCTCGGTCATGCCGACCGTGCCCACCGGCAACACCAACGCGCCCGCGGCCATGATCGGCGAACGCGGCGCGCGATTCATCCTCGCGGACTGAGGGAGGGCGGCGAGGGGACGCGGGGCGATCACGGCATCTGTCGCGATCGCCTCGCGCTCCTGCGCGTCAGCGCGTGAGCAGCGTCACGGCCACGAGCGCGAGGGCGACGATCCCGAACCCGGTCGCGAACACCGTCAGCGCGAGCGGGAGACCGCCGCCCGGCAGCGGGCCGCGCGCCCGCGCGGTGAGCACCGCGGTCGTCCGACGCTGCCGACGGCGCGCGGCGATCCAGAGCAGTGCCGCCGTGCCGACGCCCAGCACGCCAGGCACGAGGCCCCACCCCTCGGCGCCGCTCGGCAGCACGAGAGGGAAGACCCGCAGCGACAGCAGCGAGCCGACCGCGATCGCGAGGGCCGTGCGCCGCCAGGCCAGCTCCGTCCGCTCCGGCTGCAGCCCGGGGTCGTACAGATCGGGGGCAGGGGTGGCGGGCACCGGAGTATCGGGGGCGGTCATCGGCAGGCCTCGCTCAGCGCCACAGCACCCCGGCGAGGACGAGCAGCCCCGTCGTCACCACGACCACCGCGAGCACCACCGCCGACAGCGCGCCGGGCAGCGGTCGTCCCTGCCGGAGGGCGCGCTCCGCCCGCATCCACTCGAACCACGCGAGCGGCGCCACGGCCGTGCCGGCGATCATCAGCAGCAGCGAGGCCGCCAGCCGGAACCAGGGGTGCAGGTCGAGGCCGAGGACCTCGAGAGCGACGCCGCCCGCGATCAGCGCCAGGCCGGTCCGGGTCCAGGCCAGGAACGTGCGTTCGTTGGCGAGGGAGAACCGGGGGTCGGGCTCGTCCCCGACCCGATAGACGGAGGCGGGGAAGCGGCGCATGCGCCCATCGTACGGCGCGGCGCGCTCAGCGCTCGTGCACCGGGCGCCCGGCGAACCACGTCGAGACGACCTCGGTGTGCACGATCTCCTCCGCCGGTCCGCCGATCGCATCCCGTTCCAGGATCACGAAGTCGGCCGATTTGCCGGGGGTCAGGGACCCGGTCTCGGCGCCGAGCCCCATCGCCGTCGCGGCGTTGATCGTGAAGACCTCCAGCGCTTCCTCGACCGAGATCGCCTGCTCCGGCCAGAGCGTGCCCGCGGCCCGACCGAGCGGATCGGCGCGTGTCACGAGCCCCTGCAGGCCCTCGAGCGTGTTCGGCGACTCGCTCACCGGCCAGTCCGAGCCGCCGGCCACGAGGGCCCCGGCGTCGAGGAGTGCGCGGTTGGGCTGCGAGTGCTCGGCACGCTCTCCCAGCACGTCCGCCAGCGCCTGGGGGATGACGCCCGGGTACCAGATGAACGGGGAGATGTCGGCGGAGACGTCCAGCGCCGCGAGTCGGGGGATGTCGCTCTCCGCGAGGAACTGCCCATGCGCGATCTGCACCGGCGTCGTGAATCCGTCCGCGCGCAGGCGCTCGGCGGCGTCCAGCACGAGGCGTGCCGACCCGTCGCCGGTGCAGTGCACCTTTGCCCCGAGACCGCGCGCCGCGACGGCCCGGAGCCAGTCGGTGAGCTCGTCGAGGGTCATGGTCGTCTCGCCGTGGAAGTGCGCCCCGTGCACCGGATCCGCCGGATACGGGTCGAGGAACGAGGCGGTGCGTGCGGGCGGGACGCCGTCGAGGAAGATCTTCACGAAGTCGGGACGGTGGTGCGGCGTGCGGAACTCCTCGCCGCGGTCGAGCAGGGGAGCGCCGATGGGGTCGAACCCGAAGATCTCGTCGTTGATGAGGAGCGAGGAGACCACCCAGGCGTGCAGCTCATCGGCGCGGTCGAGTCCGGCGAGCGCGGCGAGGATGTCGACGGAGACCCCCGCGTCCTGGAACGCCGTGATCCCGAACGAGTTCAGCAGCTCGATCCCGCGACGGGAGGCGGCCGCGTGCTGCTCCGCGGTGAGTCCGCCGCTGCGGTCGTACGCCTCCTGCACCGGGATGCCGGCGGCTTCCAGGAGTACGCCGGTGGGGGTGCCGTCGGGGTCGAGCAGCGTCACCCCGGAGGTCGGGATGCTGTCCGCCGTGATGCCGGCCAGCTCCAGCGCCCGGGTGCTGGCCCAGCGGTTGTGGCGGGAGTCCTCCATGAGCGCCACCGGCCGTCCGCCCGCTGCCTCGTCGAGACGCCGCCGCGTGGCGGTGTTGGCGAGGGTGGGAAGCAGGGTCGTGGCCACGGCGCCGCCGACGATCCAGGCGTCCTCGGGCAGGGTCTGTGCCTTCTCCCGCACCCGGTCCAGGATCTCGTCGAGCCTGAGCGAGGGGGCGAGCGACAGCTCGAACAGCTCCGTCCGTCCGGCGAGCGCGTGGTGGTTGTGCACGTCGACGAACCCGGGATAGACCGCCGCGTCGCCGACCTCGACCAGCCGCGTGCGACGGCCGCGGAACGCCTCCACGTCGGCGCGGTCGCCGACGGCGAGGATCCGTCCGTCGCGCACGGCGAAGGCCTCGGCACGCGGACGGGCGCGGTCCGACGTGCGGATCACGGAACCGGTGACGATGAGGTCGGCGACGTCGGTCATGTCAGGCATCTCCGAAGGTCGCGGGCTCGAGCGACGGGGTGTGGTGGGTGGTCGACAGCAGGCGGCCGTGTGCGCCGAACGTGAAGTGCGTCGGCACCTCACCGCTCTCGTCCAGGCCGAACAGCACGCCGTGGGAGCGGATCGCGTTCACGTCGCGGTGGTCGGCGATCGTCACCGAGGCGCACGGGATCACCTTCTCGCGCCACGCGAAGACGTAGATCCCGGGGCGGACCTCCCACACGCTGTTCTCGTCGGTGTCGGCGAGCCCGCGCTCGGGACCGGCGAGGCACTGCCACGAGTACCAGCGCGGGGAGAGGTACACGTGCTCATAGGCGTGCTCCTCGCTGTAGACCCACTCCACGCGGCGGCCGATGAGCGTGGTCGTGGGGGCGGCCTCGGCACCGGTGACCGCGGCGCCCTCGATGGCGCCGGCGGCGAAGTGGTGCTGCACGCGGGTGCGGCCCTGCTCGGGCGCGGGGAGGATCTCGGAGATCACCGCGAGGGAGCGTCCGTGCCGCAGATCGAGCACGAGCGAGACCGCCTCGTTCGGGAGGTAGCGGTGGTGGAACTGCACGAAGTAGAGCTCGTCGTCGACCTCGAACGCCTCGTAGTCGTCGGTGTCGGACGCGGCCTCCGTGGGGTCCTCGGCGCCGGGCTGGTACTCCCAGGCGACCGTCGAGTCGTGGAAGCGGTGGACGATGCGGGTGCCGCGGGCGTCGACGACAGCGATCTCGCGACCGCTGAGCGCGGTACTGTGCGGGGCCTTGTTGGCATCGAAACCGGGGGCGAGCCCTTCCAGCGGGAGCCAGGTGGAGGTGTCGGCGGGGTTGAGGGTCGTCATGGGGATTCCTTCCTTCGGGGAACGGGGTCGGCGCGGGCGTCAGCGGTCGCTGAACCGCTCCAGGTCGGTGGCGAGGCCGTCGTAGACGGCGGGCTTGGCACGGCGGAGGTACGCGGCGTAGACGATGCCGCCGATCAGCGCGAGCACGAGCAGGAGCGGCATCAGGCGGATCGCGAGCTCCTCGGAGCCGGCCACGATGTTGAAGTTCACGATCGCCAGGATCGAGATGGCCGCGATGCCGAGGAAGCCGATGCCCGGCGCGATGAACGTGCTCCACCACCGCGGGTCGTTCCGGCGCCGGAAGTACACGACGATCGAGATCGCCGCGAGCCCCTGCAGGATCAGCACGCTGAGGGTGCCGAAGCCGAGCATCGCGGGCACGAGCGTGACGATGGGGTCGGCGCCGGCGAGGGCGAACAGGATCGCCACGATCGCCGCGAAGCCGGCCTGCACGATGCCCGCGAGCTGCGGGGCACCGTTCGGGCGGGTGCGGGCGAGGGCCTGGGGGAGGATCTTCGCGCGACCCAGCGAGTACAGGTAGCGGGTGGCCGAGTTGTGGAACGCGAGCATCGCCGCGAACAGGCTCACCAGGAGCAGCACCATCATCACGGTCGTGAGCGGACCGCCCAGGTACTGCTGCGAGAGCGAGAAGATGAGGTCGCCCGTGGGCAGGTGCTCCAGCGCCGTGGCCTGCGCCTGCGCGACGCCGGTCGCGCTCACCACGGCCCAGGTCGTGACGCCGAGGATCACGCCGATCGCGATGATAGAGGTGTAGGTCGCCCGCGGGATCGTGCGCAGCGGCTGCTTGGCCTCCTCGCTGAAGAGCGCAGTGGCCTCGAAGCCGAGGAAGCCGGTCGCCGCGAGCAGCAGGCCGATGGGCAGCGAGCCGGAGAACACGGCCTCCGGGCTGAACGCGGCGACGTCGTACCCCGTCTGCACGAGCACGGAGACGTCGAACACGACGAGCATGAGCACCTCGAGCACGAGGCACACGCCGAGGATCTTCGAGCTGAAGTCGACGCCGATCCGGGCGAGGACGAAGCAGACGATGATCGACAGCAGGCCCCAGACGAGCCAGTGCACGTCGAGTCCGGTGAGGTCGCGGATGATCGTCTGCATGAAGAAGCCGCTGGTGCCGATCGTGCCGACGACGAAGAAGTTGTAGCCGAGCGTCGCGATCAGGCCCGCGACGAGTCCGCCGGTGCGGCCGAGGCCCTTCACGACGAAGGCGTAGAAGCCGCCGGCGTTCACGAGCTGCTTCGACATCTGGGCGTAGCCGATCGCGAACAGCAGCAGGATCGCTGCGACGAGGAAGAACGACATCGGGGTGCCGCCGCCGTTGCCCAGGGCGATGGCGAGGGAGGCGACGACGACGATCCCGGTCAGCGGTGCGACGGCGGCCAGGACGAGGAAGACGATGCCGGCGACGCCGAGGGCGCCGGGGCGGAGGGAGGTGTGGTGCGGCGTCGTGGGTGCGGAGGTCTGCTCTGCCACGTCGGCTCCTTTGCTCGGGTGACGGCCGTGCGGACACGGCATCGACGACGAGGGGAATCGTCGATAGAGCGAGTCTGCTCGCCGCCTCGATCCGGCGCTTGACCGTGAGCGAAGGACGATGGTGCCACCGCGCACACCCCGCCGGTGGGCGTGCGGCCCCTTCGCCCCGCGGAGCAGGATGACCGGGACGACACCGCTGTCTCGTCGGCGCCGCGCGGCGCCGGGCCGCGGTCGGAGGACGCGATGGACCTGCAGCTCGACGGCACGACGGCCCTCGTCACGGGGGCCGCCAGCGGCATCGGCCGTGCCGTCGTCCGGGCGCTCGCCGGCGAAGGGGTGCGGGTCGCGCTGCTCGATCGGGATGCGGCTGCGCTCCGGGACGCCGCCGAGGACGCCGGCGCCGATCCGGTGCTGCTCGCCGCCGACGTCACGGACGAACAGCAGGTGGCCGCCGCGGTCGACGCCGGTATCCGCGCGATGGGAGG
Organism: Microbacterium meiriae; assembly: GCF_040686935.1. Classification (NCBI taxonomy): domain Bacteria; kingdom Bacillati; phylum Actinomycetota; class Actinomycetes; order Micrococcales; family Microbacteriaceae; genus Microbacterium; species Microbacterium meiriae. Next base: position 203,925 of record NZ_JBFBMF010000001.1, on the reverse strand, counting down.
TCTCGATGCGGTGGTCTGCTGCGCCGGGATCTCGGGCCCGGTCGGGACGCCGATCGAGGAGACCGCACTGGAGGAGTGGAACCGCGTCCTCGCCGTCAACGTCACCGGCGCGTTCCTCGTGCTCAAGCACGCGATCCCGGCGCTCCGGGAGTCCGCCGTGGGGTCCGTCGTGCTGCTCGCGAGCGACTCGGCCGTCGTGGCCTCGCCGGGCATGGCTCCCTACGCCGCATCGAAGGCGGCGCTCGTGCAGTTCGGGCGGGCGCTCTCGGTCGACCTCGCCGGCACCGGGGTGCGGGTGAACGCGGTGGCACCGTCCATCGTCGACACTCCGATGAGCCGCGGGGATCTCGGTTCGGAGGCCTTCGCCGACCCCGCCTTCCCCGTGCAGAGCGCCGACGAGGTCGCCGGGCACGTGACGTACCTCCTCTCCCCGAGGAGCCGGGCCGTGAACGGCACCACCCTCCTCAGCGACTTCGGGTACACCGCCCGGTCGGGCTTCCCCGCCTGACGCGACCGCGTCCGGCCCCACAGCGCACGCGCGCAGAACACACAGGAGCACACATGGCAACCGTGGTCGGATCAAGCGTCTCCGGACGCGTCGTCGTCATCACCGGAGGCGGCACGGGCATCGGCGCAGCGGTCGCGGAGCGGTTCGCGGCCGAGGGGGCGCACGTCGTCGTGGTGGGCCGCCGGCCGGAGCCGCTGCACGAGGTCGAGCGCGCGGTCGGAGCCCTGCCCGTCGTCGCCGATGCAGCTGACACCGCGTCGGCGCAGGCCGCGATCGCCGAGATCCTCGCGCGGTTCGGCCGGATCGACGTCCTCGTCGCGAACGCCGGGGGACACGGTTTCTCGCCGGTCGCCGAGACCGACGACGCGAGCTGGGACGCCGCGATCCGCGCCAACCTCACCACCGCGTTCGTGATGGCACGCGAGGCGCTGCCGGCGCTGATCGAGGCCAAGGGGCAGGTGGTGATCGTCTCGTCGCTGGCCGGACTCTTCGCGGGGCCGTCGGTGGCCGGATACACGGTCGGCAAGCACGCGCTCATCGGCCTCACGCGGACGCTCGCGCGCGACTACGGGCGCCACGGCGTCCGCGTCAACGCGATCTGCCCCGGATGGGTGCAGACGCCGATAGCCGACGAGGAGATGGACGAGTTCGCCGCGCATGCCGGCCTCGGCTCCCGCGAGGAGGGGTACGCGACGGTCACCGCCGATGTGCCGCTGCGCCGCCCCGCGCGGCCCGCCGAGATCGCCTCGGTCGTCCGCTTCCTCGGGTCGGGGGAGTCGTCGTACATCACCGGCGCCGTGATCGTGGCGGACGGCGGGTCACACGTGGTCGACGTGCCGACCATCGCCTTCGACCACGCCGGGATGTAGCGCGGGGTCAGGGTCGAGCGGCGGCTGTCGCGCCTCAGTCGATGCGGAGCTCGAAGCCGTCGTCGGTCGCGACCACGGCGACGTGCGTGAGGTCGTCGACGTGCGCGGTCGGGGCGTGGGCTGCGGCGTGCGGACCGATGCCGATCACGCGCATGCCCGCGGCGTGGGCGGCCTGGATGCCGGCGCCGGAGTCCTCGAACACGACGCAGTCCGCGGGGTCGATGCCGAGCGTGCGGGCGGCGAGGAGGAAGCCCTCCGGATCGGGCTTCGAGGCGGAGACGTTCTCCGCCGTGACGGCGAGCTCGGGGACCGTGAGCCCGGCCTGGCCCATCCGCGCGGTCATGAGGGCGACGTTGGCCGAGGTGACCACGGCGTGCGGGAACGGCTGCAGCGCGGCGAGCAGGTCCTCGGCGCCCGGGATGCCGATCACACCGTCCACGTCGGAGGCCTCGGTCGCGAGCATGACCTCGTTCTCGCGGAGGTTGATCGCGTGGTCGCGCTCGGGGAGCAAGATCGCCATGCTCTGATGCCCCTGCCGCCCGTGGACAGTGCGGAGCACGGTCTCCGGATCGATCCCGTGCGGCTCCGCCCAGGCGAGCCAGAGGCGCTCCACGACGGCGGTCGAGTCGACGAGGGTCCCGTCCATGTCGAGGAGGGCGGCGCGGGCGTGGAGGATCTCGGTCACTCCCTCAGGCTAACCCCCACGCCGCCGACCCACCCCCTTTCGCGCGCCCCGGCCCCCTGCGCACGTACGCACGGGGCCGGGAGGAACGCAACGGGGTGGGTCGACGGGGGACTCAGCCCCCGAGGTAGGCGCGGTGGAGGAGGGCGGGGTCGTCTTGGAGGGCCTGCGGGGCGCCCTGGAACGACACGCGGCCGCCGGCGACGACCACCGCCTCCTGCGCGAGACCGAGCGCGAGCTGCGTGAACTGCTCCACCAGCAGCACCGCCACCCCCGACTCCGCGATCGACGACACGATCGGCATCAGGCGCAAGAACACCACCGGCGCGAGGCCCAGGGACATCTCGTCGATGAGCAGCACCCGGGGCTTCGCCGCGAACGCCCGTGCCAGCACCACCATCTGCTGCTCCCCACCCGACAGCAGCGCCGTGGGGGAGTCGATGCGCTTCTCCAACTCCGGGAACTGCGCCAGCACGGCCTCGATCTCCCCGGCGGTGCGTGCCGTGAGGGAGAGGTTCTCGCGCACGGTCAGCGACGGGAACACGGCCCGCCCCTGCTCGATGTGCACGATGCCGCGCCGGGCTCGCGCCACGCGGGAGAGCCGGTCGATCGGATCCCCGTCCAGCAGGATCGACCCGGCCGAGTGCGGTGTCACGCCGGACACCGCCTCGATCAGGCTCGTCTTGCCGGCGCCGTTCGGGCCGACCAGCGCCAGGACCTCGCCACCGACGACCCGCAGCGAGACGTCCGAGATGACCGGCCCGGCGCCGCGGCTCACCGTCACCCCGTCGAGCACCAGTGCGCTCATTTCAGCAGCTCCGTCTCTCCCATGTACGCCTTGACGACGTCGGGGTTCGCGAGGACCTCGGCCTGCGGGCCGCTCGCCAGGACGCGGCCGAAGTCGAGGACCGTGAGGGTCGGGCACACCGAGCGGACGAGGTCCAGATCGTGCTCGATGATGATGAGGGCCACGCCGTAGCGCCCGGGGAGCTCGCGGAGGCGAGCCGCGAGCGCCAGATGCTCCTCGTGCGAGAGGCCGGCGGCGGGTTCGTCGAGGATGAGCACTCGCGGGCGGGCGGCGACGTTCGCCGCGACCTCCACGAGCCGCCGGGTGCCGACGTCGACGCTCGACAGGCGCGCCCGGGCAGGCGGGCACCCGAAGAACGCGAGGACCTCGTCGATGTCCGCCGCGGCGAGGCGCCGCCGGGCCACGAAGCGCACATAGCCGCCCACCGTGAGCGCCGGAGGGACGCGGTCCTGCTGGAAGGTCCGTCGCAGTCCGAGGCGGGCGCGCCGGGTGGGGGAGAGCCCGGCGAGGTCGCGGTCGCCGAGGAGCACGCGGCCCTCGTGCTGGGGGAGGAACCCGCTGATGGCGTCGACGAAGGTCGACTTCCCGGCGCCGTTCGGACCGATGAGCCCCATGATCGAGGCGGCGGGCACGGTGAACGAGACGTCGTCGAGGGCCTTGAGCGCCCCGAACTGCACGGTCAGCCCGTCGACCGTGAGCACCGGGGCGCCGTCGAGGGCGGCCTCGTCGACGGTGGCCGTCGTGGTCGTGGTGATCGCCGTCGCATCGGTTCCCGCGTCCGGCGGGAGCGCCGTGAGCTCCGCGGTGGCCGTGCGCCGGTCGGCCCGCCGGTACAGGAGGTTGCGGATGCCCTGGCCGAGGTTCGTGCCGCTCGTGAGGGCCTGGACGCCCAGCACACCGAACACGACGAAGCCCCAGTCCTGCGGCACGCCCCAGCGCTTGAGCAGCTCCGGCACGAGCACCCAGAGCAGTCCGCCGAAGATGGCCATGTCGATGAGGTGCGCGCCGGACATAATCGCCAGCACGTACAGGGCGAGGGACTGCAGTGGTGTGAAGCTCGAGGCGAAGGGGAGCTGCACCTGTCCGGCGAGCAGCCCGCCGGAGATGCCGCCGAGGGCCGCCGACACCGCGAACGCCGTGAGCTTCGCGGTGCGCACGCTCTGCCCGGCCGCGGCCGTGCCCCGCTCGGAGAATGCGACGGCCTTCCAGCTGGCGCCCCAGCGTCCGCGCTGCAGGAAGAACACCGCCAGGCCGCAGACGGCGAGCACGACGATGGAGAGGAAGAAGAACTCCCGGTCACTGCCGAACAGCGCGGGCCGCTCGATCGCGATGCCGTCCGCGGAGCCGGGGAACTGGATCTGCACGAGCGTGACGTCCGCCGCGGCCGCGAATCCGAGCGTCACGACGGCGAGGTTCACGCCGCGCAGCCGCAGGGCGGGGAGGCCGACGAGGATGCCGACGAGGCCGGCCGCGACGCCGCCGAGCACGAGCCAGACGAGGAAACCGCCGGGCGCCTGCATCACGTTCAGCAGGGAGACGATCCACGCCCCGACCGCGGCGAAGGTGAGCTGGCACAGGGCGATCATCCCGGCCGAGCCGGTGACGATGCCGAGGCCGAGGATCGCGATCGCGGCCGTGACGGCGCTGATTGCGAGGAAGACGAAGTAGCCGGGAAGGGCGGCGCTGAGGAGCGCGCCCACGCCGATGCCGACGACGGCGACGGCGAACGGCCAGGTGATCCGGAACCAGGGGCGGTCAGCGAGCGGCATCCCACACCTCCTTGCGTTGCGTCCAGAGCAGCAGGACGACGATGAACAGGAACGGCAGGAAGTTGCGCACGAGCACCACTTCGTCGATCTGCGCGACGAGTCCGCCGAGGACGCCGAGGAGCAGCCCGCCGACGACGGCGAGGTCGAGCCGGCGGAAGCCGCCCAGGAGCGCGGCCGCCGCAGCGGGGACGATGAGCATGGACAGGCTCGTGGCGTCGTTCGACTGGGAGGGCGCGACGATGATGATCGCGATGGCGCTGATGATCCCGGTGACGAACCAGACGGCGATCGACAGCGGCCGGGAGCGGATGCCGAGCAGCTCCGCCGTGGTCGGCCGCTCCGACAGCGCGCGCAGCTGGGTGCCGACCCTGGTGCGGCGCAGCACGATGCGGACGGCGACGGCGGTGACGACGGCCATAGCCACCGTCGCGACGGTGACCTGGCTGACGACCACGCCGCCGAAGGAGAACGCGGGCCCGGCGATGATCGGGGTGAACGGCTGCGGCTTGTTGCCGAACAGGATGAACGACAGCGAGATGAGCAGCAGGAGCGGGCCGACCGTCATGGCGGAGCGGGTCGTCGTCGAGGCCTCCGACAGCCACGTCGCGGCGATGAAGCCGATGGCCGCGGCGAGCAGGCCCGCGACGAGGACGCCGAGGATCGAGCCGAGCCAGATGGGCAGTCCGATCTCGCGCACGAACCACACGGCGGTGAACGCGCCGAACATGCCGGTCGCGGCCTGGGCGAAGTTCACGACGCGCACGAGGCGTGACATGAGGGTGAGGCAGACGCCGAGGACGGCGTAGAGGCCGCCGGCGGCGAGTCCGGCGATGGCGCCTTGGAGCATCAGGCGTCCTTTCTGGTGAGGGCCCTTCGACAGGCTCAGGGACCCTGCGTGGGTCGCTGAGCCTGTCGAAGCGCGGGACCCGGAGTGGGTCGCTGAGCCTGTCGAAGCGCGGGACTATTCGCCGATCCGGAGCCAGTCGTCGGCGACCTTCTCCCAGGCGTTCGTGCCCGACTTCAGGATGATCGGCCAGCCCGCGGTGTTCTGCGTGCCGAAGGCGTAGGGCGTGCCCACCATCGGGTTCTCGATCGGGTCCATGCCCTTCAGCGCCTCGGAGACGCTCTCCCGGGTGATGTCGCCGTCGATGCTCTTCAGCACCTCGATGAAGTAGGTCGCCGCGAGATACCCGCCCTGGCTGAACGAGGTGAGGGGGATGTCGTTCTCCTCCATCAGCGTCCGCCAGTCCGCGTTGATGTCGCTGTCGTCCGTGAACGGGTAGAACTCGGCGGGGACGTAGATGCCGGCGCCCGCGTCGTCGATCGCGTCGGCGAAGTTCTCGCTGTAGACGCTCGTGAGGTAGAGCCAGGTCACGTCGTCCCAGCCCTGCGCGTTCGCGGCCTTGACCTGTCCGATCGCGTCGGGCTCGACCGGGTTGATCGCGAGGGCCTTGCAGCCCTGGTCGCGTGCCTTGACGATGTAGGGCGTGTAGTCGGAGGCGCCGTAGGGCACGGTGTCGTCGACGTACTTCGGCTCCTTGCCCGTGATCTCGGTCCACTTGTCGATCGCGGCCTGATAGGTCGGGCGGGTGGAACCGGCGATCTCCAGCAGGATGCAGATGTCGTCGAGTCCGAGCACCTCGGAGCCGTACTGCAGCGTGAGGGTCATGTCGTTGAACGGGCCGACGTTCGCCGGCGAGATGTTCTCGCTGTCGAAGCAGCCCGTGTCGACGCCGATGCCGGGCACCGACAGGATGCCCTCCTGCTCGTAGTACTTCGCGTTGATCTCGCACTCGATGAGGCTCGCGGAGCCCACGAGCGCGACGGCTTCGTCGCTGCCCACGATCTCCCGCGCCGAGGCGGTGGCCGTGGCGGGATCGCCCTTGTCGTCGAGCATCTTGTACTCGATCGTGCGGCCGTCGAGGCCGCCGTCCTCGTTGAACGCGTCGAAGACGGCGGCAGCCGCCTGCGAGGCCTCCGGGAACGTCGCCGGGCCGCTGATCGTGTTCACGGAGCCGACGACGATGGGGGCACCGTCGCCCCCGGCTCCGTCGCCGCCGGCGCAGCCGGCGAGAGCGAGGGCGGCCACGGCGATGATCGCCGCGGCGCCGGATGCTCGTCTGTTCATGTGCTTCCTGCCTCTCCTGTTCGGGTCGTGCTGTCAGCTCGAAGGCTGAGTCTCGGTGCTCGTCGACGGCGCGCGCAGGGCGCGGTTCACGAGCTCCGTGTCGGTGAACTGCTCGAAGGCGACGATCTCGCCGCCCGCCACACGCCAGACGTGGGCCACCCGGGCGGCGAAGAACCGCCCGGTGCGCTTGTAGGTGCCGGAGTAGGTGCCGATGCCGACCACGACGTCGCCGCCGTCGACGACCTCGTCGATCGCGACGGTGTAGTCGTCCCACTCCTCCTGGATGCGGCCGAAGACGTTCTCGGCGACCGCGTCCCGGCCGATGTACGTTCCGGCGTAGGGGAATCCGGCGGCCTCGGTCCATTCGATGTCGGCCGCGAAGGGCGCGAGCATGCCGTCCAGGTCGCCGCGGTCGTTGGCGGCGTAGTGGTCGCGGATCAGGTCTGCGTTGCTCATGTGCTCTCTTTCCGTGGTGGGTCGCTGCGCCCGTCTGGGTCCCTGAGCCTGTCGAAGGGCCCTGCGCCCGTCTGGGTCCCTGAGCCTGTCGAAGGGCCCTGAGCCCGTCTGGGTCCCTGAGCCTGTCGAAGGGATCGAAGGGTCAGGCGGGCTGTGCGTCGGGGTAGGCGACGGCGCCCAGCGGGTAGATGTGTCCGCCGGCGCGGGAGTGCTCGGACTCGCCGTCGCCGTTGAGTCCGAGGAAGATCCCCGTCGTCATGAGCTGGTAGCCGAGGTCGTGAAGCCAGACGCTCGCCACCGCGATCCGGAACTCGCGGAAGCAGAACAGGTACAGGCCGTTCGCGAACTTCCACACCGTGGAGAGGTCCATGTCGCCGTGACCGCGCTGGACGCCCTCGAGGCACTGCCACGCGTAGCGCTGGCTGGAGACGTAGACGTGCTCGTACAGGTGGTGGGGGCTGTAGCGGTAGATGTTCCGCTTGCCGATGAGGTCGCGGCTCGGACCGGGGACCTCGCCGGTCGCGGGGCCGGCATCGGTGGTCGCGGCCCAGAAGTCCTGCCCCACCTGCGGGGTGCCCTCGACGGCCTCGGCGGCGATGCGGGAGCGGATGACGGTGGCGCGGTGGGTCGTGGTGGAGAACACGACGGTGAGGGCTTCGCGCTCGCGGGTCTCGAAGGGGATGTTCACGAAGACGACGTCGTCACGGACGCGGACGGCGTCGTACGGGTCGCGACCGGAGGAGCCCAGGCCCTCCCAGACCACGGAGTCCTCGTCGAAGCTCAGCGCGAGCGTGGTGTCGTCGTCGAGGGTGAGCGTGAGCGCGGTTCCGGCGAGCATCGTGTTCGGCAGGCGGAACGTGTCGATGCCCGCGGCGAACTCGTCGTACGTGCGCCATTCGTCCAGAGCGGGGTCGGCGGAGATGTCGGTCATGAGGGTCCTGACGTCGCACACGGCGGGGCCTCGTCGCCCCGGGCACCGCGTCGTCGCGATGCGCTTGCCTCATGCTCCGGCCGGCCCGGGGGAGCCCTCAAGCGCGCGGAGTCCATCCCGCACCGAGAGTCAACCGGCGTGCCCTCCCGGGCAAGCCCCGTCCCCGCGGGGCCCCGTACCGGTTCCGTCCCCCGGTTCCGTCACCTGGATCCGCCCCTGGCCTCCGTGCGGGATCAAAACCGCCCCTGCCGGACGCGAGTGGGGTGCCTTCCTGATCCCGCACGGGCGTCCCGCCTGCGGCCACCCCGGCGCGGGACGGAAAACGCCCCTGCCGGACGCGTATGGGGCGTGTTCCTGATCCCGCACGCTGGAGTCGTGTCCTCTGGCGCGCGGGAGTCGTGTCTCCCGCGCACGGCGTGCCGCTCGTCGGTGCGGGATCGAAAGTGCCCCTGCCCGACGGGAGTGGGGTGCGTTCTTGATCCCGCACGCGGGGCTGGGGTGGAGGCGCGGGATCAGGGACGTGCGCGAGGCGAGCGCTGGCGGGGCGGTTTTGATCCCGCGCGCGACGGGGAGAACGGGAACAACAGGGTCAGTGGGTGGCGCGGTACTCGCTGGGGGAGACGCCGAAGGCGGTCTTGAACGCGCGGCTGAAATGCGCCGCGTCGACGAAGCCCCAGCGGGCGGCGATGGCGGCGACGGGGCGGTCGGCGAGCATCGGGTCGAGGAGGTCGCGGCGGCACTGCTCGAGGCGGCGGGTGCGGATCCACGTCGACACGGTCACCCCCTGCTCCTGGAACAGTCCGTGCAGGTGGCGGGTGGAGATGAAGTGCGCGGCGGCGATGGAGGCCGGTCCGAGGTCCGTGGAGGCGAGGTTGCGGTCGATGTGCGAGCGGATCCGCTGCATGAGGGCACGGTGCGGGTCGGCGGAGACCTGGTCGAGACCGAGCTCCCGCGTGAAGACGGTGGTCACGAGGTCGAGGGCGCTGTGCGCGAGCCGGGCTCCCGTCGTGCCGGCGAGTTCGTCGAGGTTGCCGGCGAGCTGCGTCAGGTACGGCACGACCATGCCGCCGAGCCCTTCCTGACCCGAGATGCGGACGGCCGTGAGCTGCCCGATCATGTCCGGCGGGAGGCTGATCAGGTGCTTCGGGAACATGACGACCATGGTGCGGAAGTCCTGGTCGAAGACGAGGGAGTACGGCCGATCGGTGTCGTAGACGGCGAGGTCGCCGGGCTGCAGCACGGCCTCGCGGTCGTCCTGGATGAGCAGGCCCGTCCCGGCGAGCATCAGGCTCACCTTGAAGTACGAGCGGTCCCCGCGGGCGATGAGCTCGGTGGTGCGCTCGACGACGTGCGAGGTCGCGCGGATGTCGTTGACGTGCACCTCGTCGACGGCGGCGCCGCGGATCACGCCGCGGAACTGGTCGGCGCCCGCGGTGGACACCTGCAGCGGGACGAACGACTCGGAGACGGCGGCGCGGAACTCGCTGATGTTGCGCGCGACGAGCGTGGACACCGATTCGGCGGGGGTGGTGAGGGCACCGTTCATGACTGATCACCTCGGGCTGGTGGGAACGACGACGTTGTATACGATCCGTTCCGTGATGCTACCACCGGCGACGATCCTGCGGGGGTGCCGTCTAGGATGTGGTCCGTGAACGGCGGGATGATGTCGACGGTGACGCAGCGGATCCGGCAGGTGCTCCGCCAGGTGCGCGGACCCGCCACCTCCGACGCGGTGTTCGAGGCGACGGCGCTGATCGTCGGTGCGGCGTTCCTCCTCGTCGGGTTCCTCGTGGCGTTGCCGGTGTTCTGGGGGCGGGAGCTCTCGATCAGCGGCACCGGCTCGATCGGTATGTTCGCGGCCTACGGCGGCGCGATCGCGGCGGCGCTCGCCTTCGCCCTGGGGCGGCTCGCTGTGCGGGTTCCGGAGCCCGACCCCACCCGCGCCAGGGACGGATTCGCGGTACCCGGCGACCGCCTGCGCTGGTACGACCTCGCCGCCATCGCCTTCGCGCACGCCGCGATCGCCTACCTCGGCTGGTTGGGGATCGCGCAGCTGCTGGAGCAGAGCTTCGTGGACGCCCCCGTCTTCGCGTTCCCCGGCGCGATCCTGGTCGCCGTGGCGTTCGCGCTCACGGGCTACGTCGCCTTCCTCAGCGCCGTCGCTCTGACGCCGACCGTGCTGTCGCTGGTCCTGGCGGTGTTCCTCGTCGTCGGGGCGTTCGCGGCGATGCTGGCATCGAGCGACGTGCACTGGTGGCGCGACAACCTGTCGGCGCTGGGCATGAGCAGCAACAGCGCCTCGGTGGCCTTCAACGTGACCCTCATCATCGCGGGGATCATGGTGACGACCATCTCGCGCTATGCGACGGCGGGGCTGCCCGTCGACGATCCGGTCGACCGTCGTGGCCGGACCATCGTGCGCGGCGGGCTCATCCTGATGGGCATCTTCCTCGCGTGCGTCGGGATCTTCCCCGTCGACGAGTTCTTCGGCCTGCACAACACCGTCGCGACGGGCATGGTGGTGGTGTTCGCGGTGGTCGTCGTCGGCCTGCCGTGGTTCGTGCGCAGCATCCCGCGCGTCTTCGTCGGCCTCGGGTGGACGTACGTGCTGGTCATCGTGCTGCTCGGGGCGTTCTTCGCTGTCGGCTACTACAACCTCACGGCGGTCGAGCTCATCGCGGCCGTGCTGATCTTCAGCTGGATCATCGTGTTCCTGCGCACGGCGGGGACGATGGGCGGTCACGCGCCGCGGGCCGACGCCCTGACCGCTCCCGATGCCGTGATCCGCTGACGGGACGAGGGCTCGGCGCCGACGTCAGTCGCGGAGGAGGCGCGTCGCCTGACGCGTGCGCTGCAGGGCGTCGACGGTCTCGGCGTACCGCCGCTTGGCGACGCCGATGAACAGGCAGTCCACGAGGGCGAGCTGCGCGATCCGGCTCACCATCGCCCCGGCACGGAAGGTCGACTCGCGCACCTCGGTGAACAGGGCGTGGTCGGCGACCTGGGCGAGAGGGGAGTCCTTCACGGAGGTGACGGCGACGGTCGTCGCACCGTTGGCGACGGTGGCTTCGAGGAACCGCACCGTCTCGATCGTCGACCCGGCGTGCGAGAACCCGATCGCGACGGTCGTGCCCACGGGGAGCACGGCGGCGGCGATCGCCTCGTGGGGGTCCGAGAGGACGTGGGCGTTGCGGCCGACGCGGAGCAGCTTGTGCGCGAGGTCCTCCGCGACGAACTGACTGGCGCCGATGCCGTAGAGGAGGATCCGGTCGGCGCCGTCGATAGCAGCGACGGCTGCGGTCAGCACAGCGAAGTCGAGCTGGCCGACGGTCTCCTCGATGGCGAGGAGCTCCAGGGCCGCGAGCTTGGAGACCGCCTCCTCCAGAGAGTCCTCGTCGGAGATCTCCGAGCCGTAGGCGCCGCGGGCGGAGAACTGCGCGGCCTCCTTGCCGAGCTCGGTGGCCAGGGCCATCCGCAGCGGCGCGTATCCGGTGAAGCCGATCGCGCGGCAGAACCGCACGACGGAGGCGACCGAGGTGCGGCACTCCTCGGCGAGCTCGCTGATCGTCTTGTCGATCACGAGGCTCGGATTCTCCCGCACGGCGGCCGCGACGCGCGCCAGCGACGGGGGCAGGGTCGCAGCGGCGGCCTCGATCGTGGACTGGATGCTCACGGTATCCTCCGGAACGGCGGAACGGGATGGTAAATTCTTTTCAGCGAGTCTATGTGTTGTGTAGTCGCTTTTCTTTCTTTCCGCCGGATCCGAGGAGTGCCGATGAGCGAGACGACCGCCACCGTCGACCTCGGCAAGTCCCGCTGCCGCCTCGTCGTGCACGGCGCGACGGCCGGGGAGCGCTCCGGGATCGGAGCGCCGGGCCTCGCCGCGGCGGGCGGAGTGGAGGCGGCGCTCACCGCGATTCTCCCGCTGCTCGACGGTGTCGAGCGCATCGACACGCTCGGCGTGGGGGCGGCCGGCGCCTGGTTCGCCCCGGAGGCGGCCGCGGAACTCGCCGCCGCGCTCGCCGCACGGACCGGAGCGCGCGTGGCCGTGGCGTCGGACGTGGTCACCGCCCATGCGGGCGCTCTCGACGGCGCGGCCGGCGTGCTGCTCATCGCCGGCACCGGAGCCGTGGCGCTGGGCGTCGACCCTTCCGGTGCGCGTCTGGTCGACGGCTGGGGTCCCGAGCTGGGCGACTTCGGCAGCGGATCCTGGCTCGGCCGCGAGGCGTTGCGCGCCGTGCTCCGTGCCCACGACGGGCTGGCCGCGCCCACCGCTCTCACCACGGCGCTCGCCGCCCCCGTCGGCCCGCCCTCGGCCGTGCAGGCCTGGCTCGCCGCCGACGGAGCTCTCGCCCGCCGCCTCGCGACCCTCGCGCCCCTCGTGCTCGCCGCCGCCGCAGACGACGACCCCGTCGCCCGCGGGATCGTCGAGGAGGCCGTCCGGCTCCTCGCTGCGACGACCGCTGCGGCCGCCGGGCCGACCGCGGACGTCGCACTGCACGGCGGCCTCACCGACCACGACGGATTCCGCGCCGCCCTCGCACGCGCGCTCGACGGGAGCGGCCGTCGGGTCGTCCCCGCGCGAGGCGGCGCCATGGACGGGGCCCTGCTGCTGACCCGTCGCCTCGACCTCCCCCATGAAAGGTTCGTGCACCGTGCCGAATGACCCCCGTCTGACCACCCTTCTCGCCGAGCTCGCGGGCCTGGACACCGAGGCCTCGTCCACCGAGCGGGGCGATCTCGACCTGCTGAGCACCACTGAGCTCGTCGAGCGCATGAACGCCGAGGACCGTCGGGTGCCCGAGGCCGTGGCGGGTCGCACGGCGGAGATCGCGGCGGCGGTGGACGGCATCACGGAGCGCTTCCGACGCGGCGGTCGCCTCATCTACATCGGTGCGGGCACGGCAGGTCGCATCGGCGTGCTCGACGCGAGCGAGTGCCCGCCCACCTTCGGCACCGACCCGTCGATGGTGGTCGGACTCATCGCCGGCGGGGAGACGGCCATCCGCTCGGCGGTGGAGAACGCGGAGGACGATGATGAGGCCGCGGCCCTCGCCCTGCGCGACCTCAACCTCACCGAGCGGGACACGGTGGTGGGCATCTCGGCATCCGGCCGTACGCCCTACGTCATCGGCGGGCTGCGGTACGCCCGGGGCCTCGGCGCCCTCACGGTGGCGATCGCCTCGAACGCGGGGTCGGCGATCGGCGCGGAGGCCGACATCGCGATCGAGGTCGTCACGGGGCCGGAGTTCATCTCGGGCTCCACGCGGCTGAAGTCCGGCACGGCCCAGAAGCTCGTCGTGAACATGCTGACGACGCTCTCGATGATCAAGCTCGGCAAGACGTACCGCGGGGTCATGGTCGACCTGCTGGCCACGAACGAGAAGCTGCACGCGCGCTCGATCCGCACGGTGTCGCAGCTCGCGGGTGTGGACGTCGACGCCGCGTCCGCCGCGCTGCAGGCCGCGGACGGTTCCGTCAAGCTCGCGCTGCTCCTGCTCGCGACGGGCGCCTCCGCCGAGGCCGCCGCTGAGGCGCTGGCCGCGGCCGACGGCATCCTCCGCGACGCGATCGCCGCCCTCGCCTGACCCGCTCTCCCCTCGGTAGGGATGAGAAACGCGCCTGACGGGAGCGATCGGGGCACCTTTTCGCACCCGCGACGGCCCGCCCGCTAGCGTGAGGGCATGCCCCTCGCTCTCGTCACCGGCGCCGCGCGCGCGAACAGCATCGCCGCGGGTATCGTCCCGCGGCTCCGTGCCGACGGCTGGACCGTCGTCACCAGCGACCTCGACGACGCCGATCACCCCGCCGACCTCTCCACCGCCGACGGGCCGGAGCGCCTGATCGCCGAGGTCGCGGAGGCGCACGGCCCGATCTCCGCGCTCGTCCTCAGCCACGCGCACGACGTCGAGTCCGGCGTGCTGGACACGACGGCTGAGAGCTTCGACCGGCACGTCGCCGTGAACGCGCGGGCGAGCCTGCTCCTCATCGCGGCCTTCGCCCGGCAGGCCGAGGAGGGCGGCGCGATCGTGGCACTCACGAGCGATCACGTGACCGGGAACCTGCCCTACGGGGCCTCCAAGGGGGCGCTGGACCGGCTCGTCATCTCGGCCGCGCGGGAGCTCGGTCCGCGCGGCATCTCCGCCAACGTCCTGAACCCCGGCCCCATCGACACCGGATGGATGGACGAGGAGACCCGCGTCGGCCTCGCCGGGATGACACCGCTCGGGCGCCTCGGCACCCCGGGTGACATCGCCGCCGTCGTCTCGTTCCTCGTCTCGGACGAGGGGCGCTGGATCTCCGGTCAGCTCCTCCACGCCGACGGGGCCTTCTCCGCCCGCTACTGATCGCGCGGCGGAGCGGCCCCGGGAGCGCTCAGTGACCGCAGGCGCAGGAGTCGCCGCCGCAGCAGGAGTCCGTCGCCGTCGCGCCGCCGTGCGCCTGCGAGGACTCCGGCACGTCCATGGCGGGGTTCTGGTCGAGGAAGCCGTAGGGCTTGAACCAGAATCCCGCGTAGTCCACGGGCATGATCGGCCAGTCCTCCGGGCGCGGGAAGTGCGTGAGGCCGAAGGTGTGCCACAGCACCATGTCCTCGCCGTCGATCCGGCGGTCGTCGGCCGTGTACTCCGGGAGGCCGGCGCCGCCCTGGTGCGCGTTGGGGTAGCGCCCGGCCGGCCAGATCTGCCCGTGCTCGTACCGGGTCGCCCAGAGGTGCTTCGTGGCGAAGGCCGCGCGCGCGGCGACGGAGGAGGCGGGGTCGGCCATCAGCAGGGCGGTCGGCTCCGGGACGAGGTGGTAGGCGGTCGGGCGGCCGACGTGGTTCGTCCGCGAGGCGCTCTGCACCTCCCACACGCGGGCGGCGGAGGAGTCGGCCTCACGCTGGGCGGCGTGCTCGGTCTCGAGCACCGTCTCCGACCAGGTGAACGCGTTGCCGAACGGGTTGTCCGGCCCCATCGGCACCCGCTGCGCGTCCACCTCCACGAGCCGGTTGTCCTGGCCGTCGATAGCCACGTCGAGCCGCGCGCAGAACAGATGCTGGTGGACCGGGGCGAAGACGCCGGGGGCGAGCTCGGTGGCGTGCTTCTGACGGACGCCCGGCTCCCCGGCGCCGGCGAACACGATGCCCGTGGCCTTGGCGACGACCTCGATGGAGCCGTCCAGTCCGAAGTTCCAGTAGAAGCCGTAGTCGTAGTTGCCGATCGTGGAGAAGTACGAGACCACGAAGCGCCGTGAGCGCCGCACGTCGGACCGTCCCGAGAGGTCGGTGTGCTTCCAGAGGATGCCGAAGTCCTCCTCGTGCATGCAGATCACGTTCGGGATGCGCACCGGGTGGCCGTGGTCGTCGGCGACGTAGCCGTCGAGATACCGGATCACGCCCAGGCAGTCGCAGCCGAGCTCCAGGTGGTTGGCGTTCTTGCCGAGGAGGTACTCGCCCGCGTCGAAGTAGCTGATCCAGAAGCGCCCGGGGGCGGTGTCGCCGTACGGCACTACCATCTCGGGCACGCTCGCCCGGTGCAGCACGGAGCGCCCCTGGAACGACACGTCGTGCAGGACGAGGCCTTCGCGGGCGTTGAAGCCCACGCGCATGGACCAGCCTTCCCACTCGACGAGCGATCCGGACACGGCGAAGCTCGGCCCGTCCGGCTGGGTGATCTCGATGGGCCGCAGCGTCGTCCGTGCCGCGCCCTGCACTTCCGGGTAGTAGTTGCCGTGCCCGGCGGGCACCGGCACGTCGCCCTCGTCCTCGACGCGGATCACGCTGTCCGTGGTGAGGTCGATGTGCACGATCAGCCCCTCGACGGGGTGGGCCCACGGGGAATCCTGCTCGTCGTATCGGAGGAAGGTGAGGGACCGGATCACGCGGCGGCCCACCTCGTCGGCCCGGCCGGTGTAGCCCGGGGCCAGGGGGGAGCAGAAGGCGAGGTCCATGTGGTCCGCCAGGCCCCGCCGCCGCATGGCCGCCTGCCAGTCCGGGGACGCCTTGGCGATGGCCTCTGCCCGCTCGTACTCCTCGAACAGGTACTGCGGCTGGCCGTACGGCGGGGCGTCGTTCGGCACTCGCTCCTGCCGCACGACCTCGCCACGGGTGATCGAGACGATCACCTCGGTCGCGACGCCGGTGGCGGTGTCGAGCAGCGTCACGTCGACACGGCGGTCGATGGCGGAGCCGGGGCGCCAAGCCGCGAGCTCCTCCTTCGTGGCTTCGTCGGGGAGCAGCATCGGCACGCGGGTGGTCGCCGTCAGCAGGCCGGCCGCGTCGAGCACCGCGCGGGCGGCGGCGATCTCGGCACCGGTGAGCGGGTCGAGCGGGTGCGGGACGGCGATCGGCTCGAGGGAGACGGGCTGGGGGGAGTGCGGGGACATCGTTGACCTCACTATTTTCGAGCAAGTGCTCAAGAAACGGGTTGGCACGATGATACGACGGCGCGCGCGAGCGCACAACAGGGGCGCACCAGCGGGGTCGAGGTCAGCGACGCCAGGGGGCGAGGATGCTGTCGAGGACCGCGAAGTGCGCCGCCGCCGTCTGCGGCTCGGTGACCTCGACGACCTGCTGGCCGTACGTGATCGAGCGCAGGAGGGCGAGGAGGTCGCCGGTGGGGGTGTCCGGGCGCAGCTCTCGGTCGCTCACCGCCTCCTCCAGTGCCTCGCGGACGCTGCCCTGCCACGTCGCGAGGGTCGGCGCTCCGGCGTCAGGAGTCGGGGCGAGGGTGGCCAGGCGCCCCCAGAAGCCGACGACGACGTGCGCCTCGGTGCGAGTGCGCTCGTCGACGGGGAGCACCTCGCCCATCAGGGCCCGCAGGCGCGCCAGGCCGCGGAGTCCGCCCGTCGCCGCGGCGATGCGCGCGTCGGTGCGGCGGGTGACCTCGGCCGCGGCGGCCCGGACGACGTCGTCGAAGCCGTCGAAGTAGTGCCACAGCGAACCGGTCGCGACGCCGAGCTCCTTCGCCACCGCCCGCGAGGACACGCTCTCATGACCGTCTCTGGCGGCGACGACGAGCAGCGCGTCGGCGATCTGACGGCGACGCTCATCATGGTCGACGATGCGGGGCACGTGCTCATTGTGTCGTATGACGAGGGGTCTCGCTTTTTTGAGCGAACGATCAATATACTTCGGCTGTGGACCTCCTGCTCCCGGCAGCATCGTGGCTGATGGCGGCGGCGGCGCTCGTGTCGGCCGGCGCCTGCCTCGCTGCGCGGCGGGCTGTGCCGTGGCAGGGACGCCAGGCCGCGGTGGTGATGGCGGCGGGGATGCTGCTGATGGCGACGGGCGGGACCGGGCCGCTGGGTGCCCTGCTGATCGGTGCCCTGCTGCTCGTGTCCGGCATGATCGGCACGATGGGCGTCCGCGGGGCGACGTCCGCGGCCCCCTGCTGTCACCGCGCTCTCGGATCGCTCGTGATGGCGATCTGCGCCTTCCACGGCGCGGCGGGATCGGTCGGTCAAGGCGTGGTGGCGTCCGCGGGGCACGGGGGTCATGGACTCGGCGGCGCGCTCGGCGCGCTCGTCCTCCTCGGCACTCTCAGCGTCGTCGCCTGGACGATCGCCGCAGGGTGGCGGACGACGTCGCATCGGGGCCGCGCCGCCCGGCTGCTCGCGGTGGAATCCTGGGCGATGGCGATCGGGGTCGTCGCGATGAGCATCGCGGGCTGACCGTCCGGTGCGAGGCTCTCACTCCCGCGCCGCGGGGCGGACGAAGGCCCAGGCCGCGATCGCCGCGACGGCGGCGGCCAGGGTCATGGTGACCGCCATCGTGACGGCGTTCGTGCCCACGATCCCGGCGGCGACCGGGGCGAGCACCGGGCCGAACAGGAACGACGACATGCCGAGCAGCGCGGACGCCGTCCCCGCCCTGGCGCCGTGATGCGCGAGGGCGAGTGTCTGGCCGTTCGGGCCGCCGAGGCCCGCGCACAGCATGAACCCGACGAGTGCCGCCACCACGCCCGCCACCCCCGTCCCGCTCAGTGCCAGGACGAGGAAGGTCGTGGTCGCGACGAGCGTCGCCGTGACCCCGCCGAGGTAGACGCGGAGGGGGCCGAAGCGGCGCACGACCAGGCGGCTCGACTGGCTGCCGACGATGCTCGCGAGGGCGCCGGCGGCGAAGGCGAGACTGAAGCTCTGCGGGCTGAGGCCGAACTCGTCCTGCAGGACGAAGGACGACATCGAGAGATAGGTGAAGAACGCCACGCCCGCACCGGCGGAGGCGCACAGGACCGCGGCGAAGAGCCGGTCGCCCAGCACGGCGCCGGCATGCGCCCGCAGCACGCGGAGGCCTCCGCCGTGGCGCGCCTCCGGTCGCAGCGTCTCCGGCAGGAGGAAGACGACCACGAGCAGCAGGATGACGCCGATCCCGCTGAGCACCCCAAAGATCCCGCGCCAGTCCATGATGCGGGCGAGCTGGCCGCCCACCACCGGCGCGATGATCGGCGCGGTGCCCGAGACGAGGAACAGCAGCGAGAGCATGCGGGAGAGCTCGATGCCCTCGAACTGGTCGCGGGCGATCGC
Organism: Microbacterium meiriae; assembly: GCF_040686935.1. NCBI lineage: Bacteria > Bacillati > Actinomycetota > Actinomycetes > Micrococcales > Microbacteriaceae > Microbacterium > Microbacterium meiriae. The sequence continues at coordinate 185,268 of NZ_JBFBMF010000001.1, read as the reverse complement.
CAGGCAGATCACGATGCCTGCCGATCCCGCCAGCCCCTGCAGGAAGCGGGCGACGAGCAGCAGCTCGATGGTCGGGGCGACCGCGCACACCGCGGAGAGCACCGCGAACGCCGCGACGCCGACCAGCAGCGGCAGACGTCTACCCAGCCGGTCGCTGAGGGGACCGGCCACGAGCTGCCCCAGGCCGAGGCCGATCATGCACGCCGACATGGTCACCTGCGCCAGGGCCTCGGTCGTGCCGAGCGACGCCGCGAGCTGGGGGAGCTGGGGCAGGTAGAGGTCCATCGACAGCGGACCGAAGGCTTCCAGCATGCCGAGCACCAGCATCGCCCGCAGCGTGCCCATCCGCGCGGGCTCACCGCGCGCCGGGAGGCTCATCCGCCCAGGCGCAGCACGCGGCGCAGCCAGCTCTCCCGCGCGGCCACCGCGGCCTGCGAGACCTCGGCCTCGGGGGAGAACCCGGAGAAGCCGTGGTAGCCGCCCGCCCAGACGTGCAGTTCGGCCTGGCCGCCCGTGGCCCAGATCCGCGACGCGTAGGCGACGGCCTCGTCGCGGAAGGTCTCGGCGGCGCCCACCTCGATGAACGCCGGAGCGAGTCCCGACAGATCCGTGGCCCGGGCCGGCGCCGTGTACGGCGACACGCGATCGGTGAACCGGTCCGCCCCGGCGATCGCGTCCCACGCGGTGTCGTTGTTGTTCCGGTCCCAGGCGCCGAAGCCGTCGTACTGGCGGCTCGACGGGGTGTCGTTGCGATCGTCGAGCATCGGGCAGCCGAGGAGCTGCCCGGCCAGCCGGGGCCCGCCGCGGTCGCGGGAGAGCAGCGCGACCGCCGCCGAGAGTCCGCCGCCGGCGCTCTGCCCGGACGCGATGATGCGGGAGGTGTCGATGCCGAGCTCGTCGGCGTGGGCGACCATCCACTCCAGTGCCGCGTAGCAGTCCTCCGCCTGCGCCGGTCCGGGGTGCTCCGGGGCGAGACGGTACTCGACCGCGACGCCGACGACACCGTGCCGCTCGGCGAGGTCGATGAGCTCGGCGGTGCCGAAGAAGCGCGTGCCGAGCACCATGCCGCCGCCGTGGATCGACAGCACCGCCGGTGCCGGGTCTGCGGGCGCCTGCGCCGGGCGCACGATGGTGATCTCGAGGTCCGGAGCCCCGACGGGGCCGGGGATCACCCGGTCCTCCCACGCGACGGCACGGCCGGCGGCCTGCACGGCCATCGGCGGGATGATCGTGGCGAAGTGATCGCGGTTGGCGTGGATGGTGTCCGCGCGCAGCGGGATGACCTCGACGAGGTCGACGAAGGCGTCGAGTCCGGCGACGAGCTCCGGGTCGTAGGGCACCGGCTCCGGCGTGCTCATGCGGCGGTCCGCCAGATCCGTCGCAGCCAGGAGGCGCGCGCGGCGAGGGCGGCGCGGGTGATCTCGGCGTCCGGCATGTACATGTCGAAGCCGTGGGCACCGCCGCCCCAGACGTGCAGTTCGGCCTGACCGCCCGTCTCCCAGATCCGGAGGGCGTACTCGGTGTCCTCGTCGCGGAACATCTCCGCCTCTCCGACCTCGATGTAGGCGGGCGGGAGGCCGGAGACGTCCGTCGCGCGGCTCGGAGCGGCGTAGGCGGGGGCTTCGGCGCTGAACGCGAGCTCCTCGCCGAGGACGCACGACCAGGCGAGGAGGTTCATGTCGCGCTGCCAGGTGCCGATGCCGTCGTACTGCCGACTGGCCACCGTGGTGTTGGTGTTGTCGATCATGGGACACAGCAGCAACTGCCCGGCCATGACGGGGCCCCGCCGATCACGCGCCAGCAGGGCGACGGCCGCGGTGAGGCCCCCGCCTGCGCTGCCGCCGCCCACGACGATGCGCGCGGGGTCGATGCCGAGCTCCGTGGCGTGGGTGTGCGTCCACACGAAGGCCGCGTAGCAGTCCTCCACGCCCGCGGGGTACGGGTCCTCCGGGGCGAGGCGGTACTCGACGTTCACGGCCACGACGCCGTGCTCCGCGACGATGTCGACGACTCGAGCCGTCTCCCAGGAGCGGTGGCCGACGATCATGCCGCCGCCGTGGATGTTCACGAAGCCGGGGAGCGTCGAGGTCTCCGAGCCGGCGGGGCGGAAGATCGTGACCTCGATGTCCGGTGCTCCGGGCGGGCCGGGGATGACGCGGTCCTCCCATGTGATGTCCCGGCCGGCGATCACGGCGTCGTTGTCCGGGAACATCCGGTCGACGCCGTCGCGCGGCAGGGTCTCGCGGGTGAGGGCGGGCTGCGGGTTCTTCGCGATCTCGTCGAGCACGGCCTGCACGTCGGGATCGAAGGGGACGGGGATGGTCATGGTTCTCCTCGGGTGGGACGGCGTCAGGGGCCTTCGGGGTCGACGACCCCGCGGTCGGCCCAGAAGGGCTCGACGAGACGGCGCAGCTCGGCGGCGCCGACGCGGTCGACGAGGGCGGCCGCGTCGAGGTTCGCCCGCAGCTGCGCGACGCGGGAGGCGCCGAACAGCGTCGTCGTCAGGACGGGGTGGGTGAGGGTGAAGGCGATGCCGAGCTGGGCCGGCGTCACGTCGAGATCCTCCGCGACCGCCGTGAACGCGGGGACGTCGGCGATGATCCGTTCGCGGATGCCGCCGGGGTCGCGCCCGATCTGCCGGTCGCCGTTCACCTTCCCGGCGAGGATCCCGCCCTCCAGGCAGTCCGAGGCCTGCAGCGTGAGGCCCTGCTCCCAGAGGCGCGCGAAGGGCTCGCCGTCCGGGATCGACCGCCGCGAGACGCTGTACTTGAGCTGCGCGATCTGCGGACCGGGCACGCCTTCCGCGGCGGCGAGGTCGATCAGGGTCTGGATGCTCGCCGCCGACCAGTTGTTCACGCCCCACGCGCGGATGAGGCCGGCGTCGGCGAGCGCGGCGAGGTCGAGCACGAGATCGCGCAGCTCGAGGTCGTCGCGGCGGAGGTCGCCGAGGATCACGAGGTCGGCGTGCTCGACTCCCACCCGCATCAGCGCGTTCTCGAGCTGTGGACGGAAGCCGTCGGCGCCGAAGGCCTCGAGCCAGAGCTTCGAGGACAGCAGCCACTCCTCTCGGCGCAGCCCGGCCGCGTGCACCATCGCCGAGAAGATCACGTCGGTGAAGACGGGCGGGGCGCCGGGTGCGGAGTACACGCCCACGTCGAAGAGGTTCACGCCGCGGTCGGTGGCCTCGCGGAGGAGCGCCACCGCGTCGGCGAAGTCCATGCGGTCGTAGGTGTGCCAGGAGCCGAGGGAGAACAGGGAGGCGTGCAGGCCGCTGCGGCCGATCTCGCGGAGGGGGAGGGGAGTGGTCATGGTGCTCCTCAGAGGCTCGGGTCGATGACGGCCTTGACCTCATCGAGGTGGTGCATGTGGGCGATCTTCGCGGAGGCGTCGGCGAGGCCGACCGGGGCGCTGAACAGGTCATCCCAGGGGAAGCGGTCGGCGAACGCCGTGAAGAAGTCGATCGCACGGGCGTAGTCGGAGATGTCGCCGTTGAGCGAGCCGACGACCGTGAGCTCCTTGCCCATGATCGTGCTGAGGGCGAAGCCGTCTCCGGCCGGACCGGTCGAGCCCACGATCGCCACGGTGCCGCGTTGGGCGGCCATGCCGACGGCGTCCGGGCCGACGCTCGGGGCTCCGGCGAAGTCGAACACGTGGTCCGCCCCCTCGCCTCCGGTGAGCGCCAGGACCTGGTCGACGACGGGCCCGTCGCGGAAGTCGACGACGGCGTCGGCACCGAAGCGGGCGGCGAGCTCCAGACGAGCCGCGGGGGCGCCGACGGTGATGACCTGCCCCGCACCCGCGATCCTCGCGACTGCGGTGGCGAAGATGCCGAGGGCGCCGGATCCCTGCACCACCACGCGGGAGCCGGGACGGATCCGGCCGGCCCGCTCGAACGCGCGGAGGACGGTCTTCGCGGCGCAGCCCGCCATGGAGGCCCAGGTGTCTTTGACGGTCGCCGGGAGCAGGAGCGTGGCGGCACCCGGGGTCACGTACGCGTACTCGGAGAGCCCGGCCGTCGCGAACGGCGGAACGTCGGCGCGCTGGAGGAAGCCGTAGCCGCGGCGGGAGCACGCGACCGGCTCGCGCAGCACGACGCAGCCGTGGCACTCGCCGCAGGTGGACTCCGACCAGCCGATCCGGTCGCCGGGGGAGAGCGGGCGGCCGAGCGCGTCGCGGGTGTCCGGCCCGGTGGCCACGATCTCGCCGACCATCTCGTGACCGAGGACCATGGGCAGCATGCCGGGGAACGACATCTTCCCCTCCCAGATCTCGATGTCCGTGCCGCACAGCGTCGTGCAGGCGATGCGGACGAGGGCGGCGCCGGGTTCGATCTCGGTGGGCAGCGGGAGGTCCTGCAGGGTGAGCGGCTCGCCGTGCGCGGTGAGCACCGCGGCGCGGGTGGTGGTGGGGAGGGTCATGGGTTCTCCAGTCGCGGGACGGGTGGCGGGATCGAAGACGGTCCTCCGCGGTGCCAGGGAGGGGCGGAATCGATCCCGCACGGAGGGGGACGGGGGTCAGACCAGGAGCTGGCCGCCGTCGACGGGGACCGAGACCCCGGTGATGTGGCTGGCGGCATCGCTCGCGAGGAAGAGCACGAGCGGGGTGACCTGGTCGACCTCGGCGATGGTGCCGAGCGGGATGCGCGATTCCCAGGCGGCGCGGGCATCGGGGTTCGAGGCGAAGTCGGCGGTCAGGGGCGTGAGCACGGGACCGGGGGCGACGGCGTTGACGCGCACCCCGGAGCCGGCGAGCTCGATGGCGGCCGTCCGGGTGAGCGCGTCGACCGCGGCCTTCGTGGCCTCGTAGTGTCCGAGGCCCGGGGTGGGCTGCCGGGCGCCGATGGAGGAGATGTTGACGATGGCCCCGTGGCCGGCGGCCGCGAGCAGCCCGCCGAAGACCCGCAGCATGAGGAACGTGCCGCGGACATTGACGCGCAGGGCCGCGTCGACCGCGTCGACCGCGACCTCCTGGAGCGTGCCTCCGCCGGCGACGACGCCGGCGTTGTTGACGAGGACGTCGAGCCCGCCGGCGTCCGCGAGCTGCGCGGCGGCGGTGGTGACCGCGCCCTCGTCGGCGATGTCGAGGGGGAGGGCGGTGGCGCCGATCTCGGCGGCGACGGCCCGGGCGGCCTCGAGGTTCACATCGCCGAGGAACACCTCGTCCCCGGCGGCGCGGAAGGCGCTGGCGATGCCGCGGCCGAGCCCGGAGGCTCCTCCGGTGACGAGGATGCGGCGCGGGGAAGCGGTCATGGTCGTCCTCACTGACGGTGTTCCGATGGGATTCCTCCGTTATATTCTACAAACATAGAAAAACACAACCCCGTGCCCCGAGACGGCGAAGGAGCCCTCATGCCCGATGTGACATACCCCCGCAAGCCGCTGTCTCCTCGGGGTGCGACGGTGCCGCCGCTCGCCCTCGGATCGTGGAACACCTGGGACCGCACGGGCTTCGACGATGCCGTGCAGCTCATCCAGCGGGCGGTCGACCTCGATGCCGGATTCTTCGACATCGCGTACTACAACATGGGGCCGCATGCCGAGAACTCCCGGACCGACATCCTCTTCGGAGAGGCCTTCCGGGTGAGCGGGGTGGACCGTGCCCAGGTCGTGCTGTGCGGCAAGATCTGGCTCTGGGACTGGCCGCACCAGGGCTTCCGGGCACAGATCGAGGAGTCGCTCGAGCGGGCCGGCCTCGACCGCTTCGACACCCTCGTGGTGGGGGACTACCTCGACGCCCCGGACATGCCGCGACTCGTCGCCGACGTGAACGCCCTCATCGCCGACGACCTGGTCGACTCGTGGGGGATCAACAACTGGCGGATCGCGGACACCAGGGCGGCGCTCGCCGAGGCAACCGCTCAGGGGGTGGTCGGCCCCGCGTTCGCGCAGCTCAAGTACGGCATCGCGCGCCGGGCCATGGCGGAGGGCGACGCCTACGGGCCCCTGTTCGCCGACGGAACCCTCGCGCTGCAGGCCTCCGACGTGTTCGAGGGCGGAATCCTCGCCACGGGGCGGATGCCTCAGCGCAAGATCGGTGCCGATGTCGGAGGTATCCGCGAGCGGATCCTCGCCGTGTACCCCGAGGTCGCGCGGGTCGCGGGGGAGTTCGGGGTGACGCCGGCTGCCCTCGGCATCGCCTTCTGTCTGGCGAACCCCGCGACGGCCAACGTACTCTTCGGTGCCTCCCGCGTCGCGCAGCTCGAGGACAACCACGCCGCCCTCGCCCTCGCCCGAGACCACGGCGCCGAGGTCCGCGCCGCCCTCGCCGACTGCCGCGTCGACCACGCCGTCCGCCCCGACGGCACCTGGTGACCCCGTATCTCCCAAGGCTTCCCCCTCCCGCTTCCCAGCGTCCGGGATCACTTCCGCACCTCGCGCACGCCCCGCAGGCCCGTTTCTGATCCCGCCTCGCTCGGCCCCCGCCTCCCACTCCGCCCCCGCGTCCCACTCCGCGTGCGGGACCATTTCCGCACCTCGCGCGCACCCCACAAGCACGTTCCTGATCCCGCACTCGCTTGGCCCCCGTCCCACTCCGCCCCCGCGTCCCGCTCCGGGCGCGGGATCAGTTCCGCACCTCGCGCGCGCCCCACGGGCACGTTTCTGATCCCGCAGGGCCTGACGTTCTGTGCGCCGATTCGAAAACGCGCCGCGTGAGGAGGGCGTGCGGCCGATTCTGATCCCGCTTCTGGTGGCGGTCGCCGGGCGCGCCGCTCGTGCGCGACCGGACCGCTCTCTGGAGCCTCCGGATCAGAAGTGCTCCTCGTGTCCGCAGCAGATCGGAACTGCTCCTCGCCTCCGCGCCAGATCGGAAGTGCCCCGCGCACGCTCCGGATCAGAAGTGCTCCTGGGGCCCGGGTGGGCGGTGCGTTCTTGATCCCGGGAAGGGGTGCGGTGGCCCTCGGGGGTGGCAGTGTGGCCCGTTCGCGCCGTCGCTCACCCCGGTGCGGGATGAAAAAGGGTGCCGAAGAGGCGTCGCCGAGGGGCGTTTCTGATCTGGCTGGACGGGTGGGCGCAGTGGCGGGATCAGAAGTGGGCCGCGCGGGGAGGAAAGGGGTGCGTTATTGATCCCGGTACCCGCACCTGCACCCGCGGGGTGCGGGCGGGCGGGGTACGGGACGGGGCGGGATGTGCGCGGGGGAGCAAGGCGGGTGCGCGCTGAGGCATCGGTCCGCGCGGCCAGAGGAAGAAACGCGCTTGCGCTCTTTTTCCACGCATGTAGACTAACCAGCACGACACATCGAAGTGGCGTCGGTCCCGGTCTCCGGTCAGCGGCTCTTCGAACCTTCTTCACCACCCCCTGCACCCGAGAGAAGGAACCATGAAACGAATGCCCCTCGCGGTCGCCGCCGCCGTCGCCGCGACCCTCGCACTCGCCGGCTGCAGCGGCGGCGGAACGCCCTCGCCGTCCGAGGGCGGCGGCGCCGAAGGCCCCGACGCCCTCAACATCGGCAACTTCCTCGACGTCACCTCGTGGGACCCGTCCCTCGCCGACATCGGCTTCGACGGCCCCTACCTGTCCGCGGTGTACGACGCCCTGATCGCCCTCGACGCCGACGGCACCCCGATCCCGTCGCTCGCGACGAAGTGGACCGTGGCCGACGACGACCTCAGCATCGACCTCGATATCCGCACCGACGCCGTGTTCAGCGACGGCACCCCGGTCGACGCCGACGCCGTCGTCGCGAGCCTCGAGTACCTCAAGGCCGGCGCCCGGTCCGGTGAGGCCTACGTCAACGCGAAGGGCTTCGAGAAGGTCGACGACGACACCGTCCGCATCGCCCTCACGCAGCGCGACGACACGATCCTCTACCTGATGGGCCTCGGCCGCAGCTACGTCATGCCCCCGGCCTCCATCGAGGCGGGCACGCTGGGCAGCGACCCGGTCGGCTCCGGCCCCTATGTGCTCGACAGCGACACCAGCGTCGCGGGCGCCGAGTACCACTTCACCAAGACCGAGGACCACTGGGACGCGAAGACGTACCCGTTCGCCGAACTCGCGATCTACCCGATCACCGACGCGACCGCCCGGCACAACGCGATGCTCAGCGGTCAGATCAACGTGCAGTACGGCGATGTGGCCAACCTCGACCAGGCCGAGCAGCAGGGCTGGAACACCGCCCAGCGCGTCTCCGGGTGGGCGGGCCTCGTCATCACCGACCACACCGGCGCGAAGAGCGAGCCCCTCGGCACGCTCGAGGTCCGCCAGGCGCTGAACTACGCGTTCGACGGTGCGGCCGTCCTCGCGGCGGTCGGCAGCGGTGCGGGCGTGGCCACCAACCAGGTCTTCCCGGACGGCGGCGACATCAACGACCCCGAGCTCAACGATGCCTACGCGTTCAACATGGATAAGGCGAAGGAGCTCCTGGCCGACGCCGGCTACCCGGACGGCTTCGACATCTCGATGCCGATGTCCCCGATCTTCGAGATGTGGAAGCCGTCGGCAGAGCAGGCCCTCAACGAGCTCGGCATCACGGTCACCTGGGACAACATGCAGATGCCGGACTATCAGCTCAACGCCCCGAACTACCCGATGTTCATCTCCTTCCTCGCGATGGACGGCAACGACGTGGCCACCGTCTCCCGGCAGCTGACGAGCGTGCAGTGGTTCAACCCGGAGCCCGACTACGCGCAGAACGAGGTCATCGCCCCGCTCGTCGAGAAGGTGCAGACGGAGCGCGGCGACGCGCAGACCGCCGCCATCAAGGAGCTCAACGAGGCCCTCGTCGACCAGGCCTGGTGGTCGGTCTGGTACCAGGCGAACAACATCTACTACACGGCGCCCGGCATCCAGCTGCAGCCCGTCGTGGGGATGATGTTCCCGACGCTGCGGTACATCACGCAGGGCTGAACGCCCGTCGGGGCGGTCGCCACGCGGCCGCCCCGGCACCCCTTCCCTCCTCCTCACCCTCGAGAGGCCCCCATGCTCCTCTTCACGGCGAAGCGGGTGCTGTCCGGCATCCTCCTGCTCGTCGCGGTCTCGATCGGCACGTTCTTCCTCGCGCACCTCGCGATCAGCGATCCGACCGCCTCGCTCCTCGGCACGACCGCGAGTCCCGCGCAGCAGCAGGCCCTGGCGGCGAAGATCGGACTCGACCGCCCCCTGATCGTCCAGTTCTGGGACTGGTTCTCCCACGCGGTCCTGCTCGACTTCGGCGTCTCGTGGCGCAACTTCCAGCCGGTCGGCGCGCAGCTCGCAGTGAAGGTCCCCGTCACTCTCTCCGTCGTGACCCTCGCGACCCTCATCACCGCGGTCATCGGCGTCGCCTTCGGCATGATCACCGGACTCCGCCCCGGCACCTGGTTCGACCGCATCATCAAGGGGATCTCCGTCGTCCTCTTCGCACTTCCCGGGTTCTGGGTGAGCCTGGTCCTGGTGATGTGGCTGGCGGTGCAGCTCAAGTGGTTCCCCGCCGTGGGCTACGTCCCGCCGACGCAGTCCGTCGAAGGCTGGCTGCGCTCGATCACGCTGCCGGCGATCTCCCTCGCCCTGGGCGGCATCGTCGCCGTGTCGGAGCAGCTGCGCAACGCCGTCATCGCCCAGAGCCGCCAGGACTGGGTGCGCACCCTCCGCAGCCGCGGCCTGTCCGCCGCCCGGGTGAACCTGCACATCCTCCGCAACGCCTCGCCCGCCGCGCTCACGGTGATCGCCCTGATGTTCGTGGGCCTGCTCTCCGGGGCGATCGTGGTGGAGCAGATCTTCAGCCTCCCCGGTCTGGGGCAGCTCACGAACCAGTCGTCGCAGAACGGCGACATCCCGATGCTGCTCGGGATCACGGTGGTCTCCATCGTCTTCGTCGTCCTCATCAACCTCCTGCTCGACCTCGTGCTCGGCTGGATCAACCCGAAGGTGCGCGTCGCATGACCACGACAGACATCCGCGTCGCCTTCGACCGGGCCGCCCAGAAGCGCCGGTCGAGCCTGTTCCGACGCTTCCTCCGTCACCCCGGCGGCTCCATCCCGCTCGCGATCTTCGTGCTCATCGTGCTCGTCGGCGTGTTCGCACCGTTGCTCGCGCCGATGGACCCGAACCTCGTCGACCTCGCGGCAGCCAAGGCCCCGCCCTCGCCGGATCACCTGCTCGGCGGCGACTCCACCGGCCGCGACATCCTCAGCCGCCTCATCTACGGGACGAGGACGACACTGTGGGGTGCACTCATCACGATCGTCACGGCGCTCGTCATCGGGGTCCCGTCGGGTGTCGCAGCCGGGTACTTCGGCGGCGTCTTCGACCGGGTCGCGACCTGGATCAGCGACGCCCTCCAGTCGATCCCCGGGATGATCATCCTCCTCGTGGTCGCCGCCGGCAGCCGCAACAACTTCGAGCTGCTGATGGTCACCGTCGGCGTCTTCATGGTGCCGGGGTACTTCCGCATCGCGCGGTCGCAGACGCTCGCCGTCCGCGGCGAGGCGTACATCGATGCCGCCCGCGTGTCGGGCCTGTCGGACGCGCGCATCATCTTCCGGCACGTCATCACCGCCGTCTACCCGCCGGTGATCATCCAGACCGCGCTCACAGCGGGCATCGCGATGGGCATGCAGGCGGGGCTCCAGTTCCTCGGCATCGGCGACTCGAACGTGCCGAGCTGGGGCGCGATGATGCTCGAGGGCTTCCGGCTCATGCTCACCTACCCCCTGATGCTGCTGTGGCCCTCCGCCGCGCTCGGTCTCACGATCGCCGTCCTCGCGATCATGGGCTCCACGCTCGCCGAGCTCGTGCAGGTGCGCACGCCGCGAGCGGCCCGACGGCGGCGGCGCGGTGTGCTCGAGACCGGCGACGAGGTCGCCGCGGCTCCCGCCACGGGCAGCGTCCGCCACGAGGCACCGGCGTCGGCCCTCCGCGTCGAGAACCTGCACGTCGTCCACGCGACGCCGACGGGGGAGACCGAGGTCGTGCACGGCGTGACGCTCGACATCGCCCCAGGGGAGGTCGTCGGGATCGTCGGCGAGTCCGGGTCGGGCAAGTCGCAGACCGTGTTCTCGGTGCTCGACCTGCTCCCCGCGACCGGCCGGGCGACCGCCGACGCGATCTGGGTCGGCGGCGCGGAGGTCACCCACGCGACGCTGAAGGAGCGCCAGGCCCTGCTCGGACGCACGATCGGCTATGTGCCGCAGGAGCCGATGAGCAACCTCGACCCCTCGTACACGATCGGGCATCAGCTCATCGAGCCGCTGCGTCGCACGCACGGGCTCGGCAAGACCGCCGCCCGGCAGCGGGCGCGGGAGGTGCTCCTACGGGTCGGGCTGTCCGACCCCGACCGCGTGATGCGCAGCTATCCGCATCAGGTGTCCGGCGGCATGGCCCAGCGCGTCCTCATCGCCGGCGCGATCGCCGGTCGGCCGTCGCTCCTCGTCGCGGACGAGCCCACCACCGCCCTCGACGTCACCGTGCAGGCCGAGGTGCTCGAACTGCTGCGGGAGCTGCAGGCCGAGTACGGGATGGCGCTGCTCATCGTGACGCACAATTTCGGCGTCGTCGCCGACATCTGCGACCGCGTGATCGTCATGCGCGGCGGCGACATCGTGGAGTCGGGGCCCGTGGACGACCTCTTCGCCGCGCCCACCCAGGAGTACACGCGCGAGCTCATCGCCGCGTCGCTCGACGAAGCCGAAGGGCGCGCCGCGCTCGACAGCCGCCGGACGGAGGTCCCCGCATGAACGCCGTTCCGGTGAACCCCCTGCTGCAGGTCGACGACCTCGTGGTCGAGTACGGCCGGGGTCGGCACGCCTTCCGCGCGCTCCACGGCGTCTCCCTCGACATCGCCCCCGGTGAATGCCTCGGCCTGGTCGGCGAGTCCGGATCGGGCAAGTCGACCCTCGGCAAGGCCATCCTCGGCCTCGCCCCGGTGACCGCGGGCCGCATCCGCTTCGACGGCCGGGATATCGGCGGCCTCGGCGGCAAGGCCCGACGGGCACTCGCTGACGACGTGCAGGTCGTGTTCCAGGACCCGTACGGCTCCCTCAACCCGGCACTGACCATCGGCGACATCCTCGCCGAGCCGCTGCTGACGACGGGCATCGGAGCGAAGGCGGCGGACACGCGCGTGCGCGACATGCTCGACCGCGTGCGGCTGCCTTCCACGAGCATGGACCGGTATCCGAGCGAGTTCTCCGGCGGGCAGCGGCAGCGCATCGCGATCGCCCGCGCCCTGGTCCGCGGACCCCGGCTGATCGTGTGCGACGAGCCGGTCAGCGCGCTCGACCTCACCACGCAGGCGACCATCCTCGACCTCTTCATCGAGTTGCAGCGCGACACCGGCGTGGCCTACCTGTTCGTCTCGCACGACCTCGGCGTCGTCCGGCGGGTCTGTCACCGGGTCGCCGTGATGTACCGGGGCGAGATCGTGGAGACCGGCGACGGCGAGCAGGTCACCCGCACGCCGCGTCACCCGTACGCCGAGCGCCTGCGACTGGCCTCGCCCGTCGCGGACCCGGTGGCTCAGCGGGAACGCCGTGCGCGATGGCTCGCTCTGCGGGAGGTGCCCGATGCGGCGGTACGGTAGCTCCAGGCCCGAACACGCCACACCCCGGACTCGGCCGGAAGGACGCCATGCCGAAGATCATCGACCACGACCAGCGGCGACGGGACATCGTCGAGGTGGCCAAGAGCATAATCCTGAAGGGTGGGTTCGAGGCGGCGACCATGCGCAGCATCGCCGCGGAGGCCGGCTTCGCGAACGGCGCGCTGAAGCACTACTTCCCCGGGAAGGAGAGCATCGTCGCGGCGACGTTCGAGACGATCCTGCAGCAGATGTCCGAGGGCGTGGAGGCCGCGGGGCAGGAACCGGTGGCGGCGGACGACGCGCTGCGGGGCTTCCTGCAGGCCACCGTGCCGCGCGACCCGGAGCAGATCGCCGCGGGCCGGGTGCTCCTGGCGCTCTGGGAGTACGCGATGGCGAACGAGTCGCTGGCCGAGCTCTACCGCGGACACCTGGGTTCGTGGCGGTCCTCGCTCATCGCGCGCATGGAGGCGGCCCGCGACGAGGGATCGATCCGCGACCAGGACTACGGCCCGCTCGCCGACGAGTACATCTCCGCGGCGGTCGGGGCGACGGTCATCAACCTCATGTACCCGGACGGCGACCGCATCGCCGACTACGAGAACTACATCGACCGGTTCCTCGCGCGGCTGCGCTGAGGGCGAGGGGCCGGTCCCGAGAGGACGGCCCGTCATGACCCTTCCCCCCGAACGACCCGTGGTGTTCCTGCACGGCCTCGCCTCGCGCGGCACGCAGGACTGGCCGGACAGCGAGTGGACGGCGGTGCTCGGCGACCGGCCGCGCCGGGTCCTCGATCTGCCGGCGCACGGCGACGCCCCCGGGCTCGGAGTCGTGCCGACCTCCGCGGTGCTCGACGCGCTCGCCGAAGCGATCGGCCCGGAGGAGGTCGACCTCGTCGGGTACTCGCTCGGCGCCCGGCTCGCGTGGGACCTCGCCCGGCACCCGGGTGTCGCGGTGCGGCGTCTCGTGCTCGGCGGCCTCAGTGCGGGGGAGCCCTTCGCGCTCGTCGACCTCTCCGCCGCGCGGGCCGCGCTCGCCGGCGGACCGGCTCCCGTCGACCCGCTGACCGGGATGATCGTGCACATGGTGAGCCTGCCCGGGAACCGCCCGGACGATCTGCTCGACCTCATCGAAGGGCTCGCGGCCGAGCCGTTCGCGTCCGAGGCCGGAGCGCCGGCGATGCCGGTGCTGCTCCTGGGTGGCGAGGACGACCCGATGGCCGCGGGCATCGACGAGCTCGCCGCGCGGCTGCCCGACGTCCGGGTGCGACGCGTCCCCGGGGATCATCTCGCGGCGCTGCACACCGCCGCGTTCCGCGACGCTGTGCGCGGGTTCCTCGCGGACTGATCCGCCCGATCGACGCCCGGCCCCCTTCTGTCCTTTATTTCCAACATTCGTAGACATATCGAAAGGCATCCGCCATGACCGACACCCCCACCCCCGACGCCGCCCGCATCCTCGACATCGCCACCGGCTACATGGCCGCGAAGCAGCTCTTCCAGGCCAGCCGCATCGGCCTGTTCGCTGCCGTCGCCGCTGGCGCCGACACGGCTGCTGCGATCGCCGAGCGCTGCGGGGTGAGCGAGCGGATCGCCCGGCTGCTCGCCGATGCCCTGGCCGCGAAGGGTCTCCTCGTCCGGGTGGAGGGGCGCTACGCCCTGGCGCCCGACGCCTCCGCCTACCTCACGGGGGAGGATGCGGTCATCGATCTCGCTCCATTCCTCACGTTCCTCGACGAGATCAGCTACCCGCACTGGCTGCAGTTCGCGCACACGGTCGACACCACCGAACCGGGGGACCTGCAGATGGACGACGCGCGGTGGGGGACGTTCATGGCGGGGGTGATGACGTACAACCGCCTGCACGCGCAGGAGTTCGGCCGGCTCGTCGACCTCGCCGGCGCGACGAAGGTCCTCGACTTCGGTGGTCTGTCCGCCGAGTTCGCCCTCGCCGTCATGGCGCGCAACCCCGAGCTGCACACGACGTTCGTCTACGCCCCGGGATTCGAGGACGGCGTGGCCGAGGCGGTCGCAGCGGCGGGCGTCGCCGACCGGGCTGCCGTCGAGGTGGGGGACACGGCGACCGCGGCCCCCGTGGGCGCCTACGACGCGGTGTTCGCGAACCACGTCATCCACCGCTTCTCCGCGGAGGAGAACGCGCAGATCTTCCGGCGGCTCCGTGCCGCGGCCGTCGAGGGGGCGACGCTGACGGTGCTGGACTTCTTCCTCGACGACGACGACGAGCAGCGCGCGCTGGACGCCCTGCACGCGGGGGAGTACCTCGTGATCGACGGCACGGTCGTGTACCCCGAGTCGCAGGTGCGCGGCTGGCTGACGGACGCCGGCTGGGCGGTGCGTGACACCGTCGCCCTGCCGGGGAGCCCGCGCGTGCTCCTGGCCACCGCGGTCTGACGACCGCGGTTCGAGACTGGTCCGAGGGGGATCAGAGGCGGGCGGCATGCGTGAACATGCCGCCCGCCGTTTTCGTGGGGCGGGTAGTCAGCCGCGCGCGAAGACCGTGCGGCCGTCGACGATCGTGCGCTCGACGCGGAGGGCGGCGAACGGGCGCCCCGGGGTACAGGGGTCCTCGTCGAGCACCGTGATGTCGGCGACCTTGCCGGGCTCGAGGGTGCCCTTCCAGCTCGCGGCGCCGTCCTGGATCGCGGCGTCGGCCGTCATGGTGCGGAGCAGTCGGCGTCGGGTCCCGGCGTCGTCCGCCCGGCCGTCCGCGGCGAGGAGGGCGAGGGAGGCGTCGAGGCTGGGTCGCCAGTCCGGCGTGGCGATCGGCGCGTCGCTGGTCACGGTGGTCAGCGCCCCCGAGGAGAGCATCTCGGCCAGCGGCCAGGCGGCGGCGACCCGAGCCTCTCCGAGCTGCAGCGCCGCCCAGGAGTGCGTGTGCGCGGCGATGAGGGGCTGCACGGCGAACCCGACGCCGAGACGCTCCGCGCGGCGGATCTGCGCCGGCGTCGCGAGGTCGCCGTGCACGACGTGGTGGGGTGCCAGCGGCGGGGGAGTCTCGCCGGCGCGTTCCAGTGCGGTGAGGAACTCCTCGATCGAGCGATCGCCGGTGGCGTGCACGGCGATCTGGAGTCCGCGACCGGCGGCCAGGGCGATCATCTGCTGGAAGGCGCTGAGCGGATCGGCGTCGCCGCGCGTGAGCAGGTGCCCGGTGGTGCCGTCGGGGTACGGGGCGGACGTCCACGCGGTGGCCATCGGCGGGATGCCGTCTGCGAAGATCTTCACGCCGGGGATCGCGAGCCAGCGCGGGTCGGTCGTCGGCGGCGGCACCGGGAGACCGGCGGCGAAGTCCTCCAGGGAGCTCTCTCCGTCGATCGTCCCGAACAGGCGCAGCAGCGTGACGCGCGAGGTCTGCGCCCCCTCGCGGTGCAGCTCCACATACGACTCGAGCATGTCGGTGCCGAAGCAGCCGGTCTCCCCGTCGTCCTCCCCGGGGCCGATGCCCGGCTCCGTGTAGCTCGTGATGCCGAGCTCCGCGAGCAGTGCCCAGGCGCGGCGCAGGGCGCTGCGTCGCTCACCGGCCGTGGTCACGAGGCGACCGGTCGGCTGCTCCTCGGGTGGGGTGTCGGAGAAGAAGAGGTGCGGCCAGCGCGCGCCCAGCCACGCGGCGTGGAGGTGCGCGTCGTTGAGGCCGGGGATCGCGGTGCGGCCGTCGAGCTGCACGATCTCGCGGGCCGGGAGGGCTTCGGCCGCGTCATCGATGGCGACGATCATCCCGTCGCGGACGGCGATCGCGGTGGCGACGGAATCGGTAGCGTCGAAGGTGTGGATGCGGCCACCGCGGAGGAGGAGGTCGGCGTCGTCGCCGAGGAGTGCGCTGCTCATTATTCCACCAGTGTAGACGTAAAACTCGCGCGTCCGGGATGTCCCGCGCCGACCGATTCGGCGCGCGGTTCCGCGGCTTGTACCCTGGAGTCATCCCCCGAACACCCCGGCAACCTCGCGCGCGCCGGCGACCTCGGCGCGCGCTCACACATGCAAGGACGCAGATGAACGATTCCGCGGCACACCGCGACGAATGGACGGCGAGCGAAGAGCTGGCGGAGCGGATGATCCCGCTCATCGGGGCTCTCAAGCGCGAGCGCGACGTGGTCACCTCGCTGCACGGCCACCGCCTGCTCGGCCTCTCGGCCACCGGCCTCGTCGAGGTGCACGAGCGCGTGGCCCAGCTCGGCCACGAGCGGCTCGAGGTCGAGGACAGCCTGGCGGTGCTCGAAGGCATCCACGCTCTCGCCCCCGGCGCCTCGTCGATCGACGTGGCCCGCCTCGTGGAGGGGCACGCGGAGAGCGGCCGCCCGCTCGAGGAGTACCTGGCCGAGACCCTGGCCCCGGCCGTCGGCGCGGTCCCGGCGCCGCCGACCGACGTGGTGCTCTACGGCTTCGGGCGCATCGGCCGGCTGCTGGCCCGCATCCTCATCGCGCACACCGGCGGCGGGAGCGGACTCCGGCTCCGCGCCATCGTCGTGCGCCGCGGCTCCGAGAACGACCTCGTCAAGCGCGCGTCGCTGCTGCTGCGCGACTCGGTGCACGGCCGCTTCGCCGGCTCGGTCACGGTGGATGAAGAGGCCGAGCAGATCATCGCCAACGGCACGCGCATCCAGGTCATCTACTCCGACGACCCGGCGGCGGTCGACTACACCGCCTACGGCATCGACCGCGCGATCGTCGTCGACAACACCGGCCGCTGGCGCGACGAGGCGGGACTCTCCCAGCACCTCCGTGCGAAGGGTGTCGCCCGCGTGCTGCTCACCGCTCCCGGCAAGGGCCCGCTGAAGAACATCGTCCAGGGCATCAACGACGACACCATCACCGAGGAAGACCGCATCGTCTCCGCGGCGTCGTGCACGACCAACGCCATCACCCCGGTGCTCGCCGCGATCGACGAGGCCTACGGCGTCGTGAAGGGCCACGTCGAGACCGTGCACTCGTTCACGAACGACCAGAACCTCATCGACAACTTCCACAAGGGCGACCGTCGCGGCCGCTCCGCCGTGCTGAACATGGTGATCACCGAGACCGGCGCGGCGAAGGCCGTGGCCAAGGCCCTGCCCCAGCTCGAGGGACGGCTCACGGGCAGCGCGATCCGCGTCCCCACGCCGGATGTCTCGCTCGCGGTCCTGCACCTCACGCTGGAGCGCCCCGCCACCAAGGATCAGGTCAACGACTACCTGCGTCGTGTCTCGCTGCACTCGAAGCTCCGTCAGCAGATCGACTACGTGGAGAGTCCTGAGGTCGTCTCGACGGACTTCGTCGGCTCGCACCGCGCCGGCATCGTCGACGGTCTGGCCACGATCGCCGACGAGGACACCCTCATCCTCTACGTCTGGTACGACAACGAGTTCGGCTACTCCTGCCAGGTCATCCGGGTGCTGGAGACCATGGCGGGCTCGCATCCCGTCGTCCTCCCCACCCGCCGCGAAGTCACCCTCTGACCTCTCCCGTCGACCCACCCCCTTCCGCTCGACCCGGCCCCCTGCGTCCGCACGCACGGGGCCGGGGCACGCGAAAGGGGGTGGGTCGCGGCATGATGAGGGGCATGAAGACCTCACAGTGGCGGGAGGAGCGGCTGCGGTGGCAGGGGCTGACCGCGCCGGAGGCGAACGTGGCGGGGGCGGCGGGGCGGCTGCTGGCGGTGCAGAGCCAGGACTTCACGGCCGGACGGTGGGCGCTGGCTGTGCGGACGAAGGGCGACGTACGCCTCCGCGACGTCGATGCCGCGTTCGACCGCGGGGACCTCGTCCGGGCCTGGACCATGCGGGGGACGCTCCACACGATCCCCGCGCGGGATCTCGGGTGGGTGCTGGAGGTCACGGCCGCACGACAGCAGCAGCAGGCGGCCTCCCGACAGCGGCAGCTCGGCATCGACGACGCCATGATCGACGCGGTCGTCCGGGAGCTCACGCCGCGGCTCCGTGACGGCGGCCTCACCCGGAGCGAGATCTTCGCGGTGCTCGAGGGCATCGGCATCGACCCCTCGGGGCAGCGCGGCATCCACCTGCTGTTCGCGATGACGGTCTCCGGCGTGCTCGTGCAGGGGCCGGTCGTGCCGCGGGAGGGCATCACGCGGGAGCAGCGGTTCGTGCTCGCGGCGGACCACATCCGCGACCACGCCCGCCCGGACGACCCGCTGGCCGAGCTGTTCGTCCGCTACGTCGAAGGGCACGGGCCCGCCGGGGTCGCGGACTTCGCGTGGTGGTCGGGCCTGACGCTCGGGCGGTCCCGGGAGGCGGCGGAGCGCGCGGCGACCCGAGTAACTGAGGTCGAGGAGGGGGTCTTCGTCGGGAGCACCCCGCCCCGGCGCGCGGCGGGCCGGCCGTCCGTCTTCGCCCTCGGTGCCTTCGACGAGTACTACATCTCCTATGCCGACCGCACCGTCGTCTGCGCTCCGGAACACCTCGCCGCCGTGGGACCGGGGAAGAACGGGATGGTCCGGGCGACCGTGGTGGAGCACGGCCGCGTGATCGGCTGCTGGACGCACGCCGCCGCCGCCCACACCGCCCCTCCCACTCTCTTCGAGCCCCCCGAAAACCCCGCCGCCGTCACCGCCGCACTCGCCCGGTTCGCGGCCTTCATCGCCTGAGCCTCGTCGACCCACCCCTTTCCGTGCCTCCCGGCCCCCTACGGCAGCGCGTAGCGGGCCGGGGCGCACGCAAGGGGGTGGGTCGGCGGGTCACTCACTGGCGTGGCGGCCGAGGAAGTTGTAGACCTCGTTGTCGTCCACGCCGGGGAACATGCCGCGGGGGAGCGGCGAGAACATGTGGGTGTGCACGCGGGCGCTCGGCCACGCCCGTCCCTTCCAGCGCTCCGTGAGCTCGGCCGACGGGCGGCGGCAGCACGCCTCGTCGGGGCAGGTCGACACCGCCCTATCGTTCGTCTCGCGTCCCCGCCACCACCGGGCGTCGTCGAACGGCACGCCGACCGTGACGGAGAACTCGCCCTCGCTCGACGACCCGGTCTGCGTGGAGCACCAGAACGTGCCGGACGGGGTGTCCGTGTACTGGTGGTGCTCGACGGTGCGGTTCTGCTCCGTGAAGGCGGAGCGGGCCTGGAACTTCCGGCACACGCGCTGCCCCTCCACCGCTCCCGTCACGTCCATCGGCAGGGGCAGGTCGTCGTTCTCGTAGACGCGCGTGATGGCTCCGGTCGAGTCGACGCGCAGGAAGTGCAGCGACATGCCGAGGTGCTGCGTGAGCAGGTTCGTCATGCGCATGCCGGCGGCCTCGTGCGTCACGCCGAACCCGTCGCGGAAGTCCTCCACCGCGAGGTTGCGGTCCTTCTTCGCCTGCTGCAGGAAGGCCACCGCGGCGGTCTCCGGCATCAAGCAGCACGCGGCGAAGTAGTTGATCTCCAACCGCTGCTGCAGGAAGTCGGCGTAGTCCGTCGGCGGCGTGTGCCCGAGCAGTCGATGCGCCATGGCCTGCAGTGCCATCGACCGCAGGCCGTGTCCACCGGGGATCGAGGCGGGGGGCAGGTAGATGCGGCCGTTCTCGAGATCGGTGACCGAGCGCGTCGAGTGCGGCAGATCGTTGACGTAGATGAGTTCGAAGCCGAGCTTCTCGGCCATGATGCTCACGGTGCGGTGGGTCAGAGCGCCCTGCGAATGGCCGGCGGCCTTGAGCTGCTTCTCCGCGAGCTTCTCGATGTCCGGGAGGTAGTTGTTCTGCGCGCGCATCCGCAGTCGCAGCTCCGTGTTGGCGCGGCGGGCCTCCTCCGGGGTGGCGATGGCCTCGCGCTCGCGGCGCTGCAGCTCGCGGTGGAGGCCGAGGATGGATTCGATGGTCTCGTCGCTCATGCCCTTCGTGACGCGGACCGGGGAGACACCGAGCTGACGGAACACCGGGCTCTCCTGGGCCCGCTCCAGCTCGATCTCCAGGGCCGCGCGTCTGTTCGGCGGCTCGCCGGAGATGAGGTCGGTCACCTCGGTGCCGGTGGCCTGCGCGATCGCCTGGAGGAGGGAGAGCTTGGGCTCGCGCTTGCCGTTCTCGATGAGGCTGAGCTGGGAGCCGGCGACGCCGACGAGGGCGCCGAGCTCGTCGAGGGTGTACCCCTTCTCCAGGCGGCGGTGCCGGATGCGGTGGCCGAGGGTCGTGAGGTGGATGCCGGAGGACGCCATTGTTTGAGTCTAGCGAAAGAACCGTGATTCTTATCGTTCTATTTGGCCGAAAGTCCGCGTCAAGGGCGAAGAAGATGGAAGCAACGCCCCACACTTCGAAGGAGCAGTCATGGCCATGGCCGAAGTCCTCACCCCTCGCACGTCCCCTGTCGCCCCGACGCGCACGTTCGGCACCGCCCCTTCCTACGACACCCCCGCAATGGCCGAGCTCGCCGCCTGGGTGGAAGAGATCCGCGCGCTCACGCAGCCGGACGCCGTGCACTGGGTGGACGGCTCGCGCGCCGAGAACGACTGGCTGCTGCGCGGACTCGTCGACGAGGGCAAGCTCATCAAGCTGAACCCCGAGTGGCGCCCCGGCTCGTACCTGGCGCGCTCGCACCCCAGCGACGTCGCCCGCACCGAAGCCCGCACCTTCATCGCCTCGGAGCGCGAGGAGGACGCCGGGCCCACCAACAACTGGGCCGACCCGGAAGAGATGCACGCGAAGATGGACGAGATCTTCGAGGGCTCGATGCGCGGCCGCACGATGTACGTCGTGCCGTTCTCGATGGGTCGCGTCGGCGGACCCCTGTCGCACATCGGCGTGCAGATCACCGACAGCGCCTACGCCGTCGCGTCGATCGGAATCATGACCCGCGTGGGCGACGAGGTCACCCGCCAGATCGCCGAGGGCGCGCCGTGGGTCAAGACGGTGCACTCCGTCGGTGCTCCGCTGGAGGCCGGCGAACCGGACGTCGAGTGGCCCTGCAACGACGACAAGTACATCGTGCACTTCCCGGAGACGCTCGAGGTCTACTCGTACGGCTCGGGCTACGGTGGCAACGCCATCCTGGCGAAGAAGTGCTTCGCGCTGCGCATCGCCTCCGTGATCGCGCGTGATGAGGGCTGGCTCGCCGAGCACATGCTCCTCATCCGCGTGATCGACCCGCAGGGCACGGCCTACCACGTGGCTGCGGCCTTCCCTTCGGCATGCGGCAAGACGAACCTCGCGATGCTGCGTCCGACGATCCCCGGCTGGAAGGTCGAGACCCTCGGCGACGACATCGCCTGGATCCGCCCCGGCGAGGACGGACGCCTCTGGGCGATCAACCCGGAGGCCGGCTTCTTCGGCGTCGCGCCCGGCACGGGTGAGTCGACCAACGTCACCGCGGTCGAGACGCTGTGGGGCAACACGATCTTCACCAACGTCGCGCTCCGCCCCGACGGCGACGTGTGGTGGGAGGGCCTGACCGACGAGGCCCCGGCGAACCTCATCGACTGGGAGGGCAACGACTGGACGCCCGACTCCGGCCGTCCCGCGGCGCACCCCAACTCGCGCTTCACGGTGTCGGCGGCTCAGTGCCCGCAGATCTCCGAGGACTGGGAGGAGGCTGTGCCGCTCGACGTCATCCTCTTCGGCGGACGCCGCGCGAGCAACGTCCCGCTCGTGGTCGAGGCCACCGACTGGACGCACGGCGTCTTCCTCGGCTCGAACATCTCCTCCGAGCGCACGGCGGCGGCCGAGGGCACGGTCGGCGAGCTGCGCCGCGACCCGTTCGCGATGCTGCCGTTCTGCGGCTACAACATGGCCGACTACTTCGGTCACTGGCTCAAGGTCGGCCGGGGCCTGCGCTTCGACCGCGCGCCGCGCATCTTCCAGGTGAACTGGTTCCGCCGCGGTGCCGACGGCCGGTTCCTCTGGCCCGGATTCGGCGACAACTCCCGCGTCGTCGACTGGATCATCCGCCGCGTGGCCGGTGACGTGCCGGCGGTGGACAGCCCCATCGGACGCCTGCCGCGCGTGGAGGACCTCAACCTCGACGGTCTCGACATCCCCGCGGAAGACCTCGACGAGCTCTTCTCCGTCGACCCCGAGGCGTGGAAGGCCGAGGCCGACCTCACGGAGGAGTTCTACGACACCTTCGGCGACCGGGTGCCCGCGGCCCTCCGCACGGAGCTCGCGTCGCTGCGCTACCGCCTCGCGAAGGCGTAGCCCCCAGACCGGTGCCGGTTCGGGGGAGCCGGCACCCTCGGCCTCCGGGTCGAGCCCTACCCGCGAAGGCGGGGCATCAGAGACGAACCCATGGCTGAGTGGTCTCCGACGCCCCGCCTTCGTGGCACCCACTCCCGCCGAGACCCCGGTTTCGCGTCGAGACCCCGCCCCGCATACGTGCGGAAGGTGGGGTCTCGGCGGAAAGCCGGGGTCTCGGCGGTGTACAGGGAGCTAGGCGAGGAGCTGGTGGCGGGCGAGGTCGCGGTAGAGCGGGGTCGACTCCACGAGCTCGGCGTGGGTGCCCTGTCCCACGACCACGCCGTCCTGCAGCACGACGATGAGGTCGCTGTCGACGACGGTGGACAGACGATGGGCGATCACGACGAGCGTGCGGTCTGTGGCGACCGCATCGATGGCCTCGCGCATGCGCTGCTCGTTCACGCCGTCGAGCGAGGAGGTCGACTCGTCCAGCAGCAGGATCGGGGCGTCGGTGAGGAGCGCCCTGGCGATCGCGAGCCGCTGCCGCTCGCCGCCGGAGAGCATCACGCCGTCCTCGCCGACGGGAGCGTCGACGCCGAGCGGGTTCCGTTCCAGCACGTCGCCGAGGTTCACGGCGCGGAGCACGCGCTCGCAATCCGCGTCGGTGGCGTCGGGGGAGGCGAGCCGCAGGTTCTCGGCGAGGGTGCCGGCCAGCGTCGGAGCGTCCTGCTCGACGTAGCCGAAGTGGGCGCGGAGCTCGTCCCGCGGATAGGTGCGGGTGTCGTGCCCCTTCAACCGGATGGATCCGCCCGTCGGATCGTAGAAGCGCTCGATGAGGGAGAGGATCGTGCTCTTCCCCGCTCCGCTCGGACCGACCAGCGCCACGCGTGCCCCACGAGGGACCGCGAACGACACCCCGCGGAGCACCTCGTGGTCCTGGGGGGCGGGTGCGGCGTCGGTCTGCTCCAGGTGCGCATCGGCGAGCAGGGTCTGCGCCTCCCTCGCGGCGGCACGGCGGGCGGCGACGACGTTCTCCGGGTAGCGGAAGCGCACATCGCGGAACTCCAGGGCGGGGGCGTCCGGAGCCGGTTCCTCCTCGCGGGGCAGGGCCGCGGCGGTGGCCGCGTCGTCCTGGGTCTCGGTGGGGAGGTCGAGCACCTCCTGGATGCGGCCGAGCGCGCCGAGGGCCTGGTTGACGGAGGTGATCGCGCCGAACGTCGAGGCGAGGGGCATCACCAGCAGGAAGAGGAACATCACGAACGAGATGAGGGCCGCGATCGAGATGGCTCCGGCCGCCACGCGGAAGCCGCCCACGCCGAGCACGACGAGCAGGGAGAGCTGGAGGGCGATGCCGGCGACGGGCACCACGAGCGAGGAGATCTTCGCGATCCGCACGCCGATGCCGTACGCCTCGGAGGCCCGCTCCGTCACCGCCGAGGTCTCGCGTTCGGTCGCACCGGAGGCCCGGATGGTGCGGATGGAGCCGACGGCCCGCTCGACGCCCGAGGCCAGCTCGCCGACCTTCTCCTGCTGGGCCGTGGACGCCGTCCGGATCCGGCCGCTGAGGGCGACGACGACCACGACGGAGACGCCGATGACCAGGACGATGAGCAGGAGCAGAACGGGGTCGATGAGCAGCATCGCGATGAGCGCGCCCGCGAAGAGCACGACGTTGCCGACGGCGTCGGCGAGCCCCTGCGTGAGGACGGCGTAGAGGAGCGTGGTGTCGGTGCCGACGCGGGAGACGAGATCGCCGGTGCGCCGTGCGTCGAACTCGGACGTCGGCAGGTGCAGGATGCGGGCGATGAGCTTGCGGCGGCTGGAGTAGACGACCGCGGTGCCGGTGCGCTGCAGCAGATAGTGCTGGAACCCGGAGATGATCGACGACACGATCACGAAACCGACGAGCAGCCACACGAGGACGCCGATCGTGCCGTCGGATTGCACGGCCTCGATGACCTGGCCTACGAGGAGGGGCTGCACGAGCGAGGTCGCGGCGCCGAACACGCTGAGGACGGCGACGACGACGAGGGTGCGCTTGTGCTCGAAGAGGAAGGGGAGGAGCTGGCGGAAGGTGGCGCGGGGCCCGTCGGCCGGTGCGCCCCGTCCGCGTCGGCGTGCTGTCGCCGTGCGGGACATGGGGGACCTCGATCTGGAGATGGTACTTCGACCGTACTCGGGGCGCGGTCATTTCCTATGGGGCGGCTGTATGGGCTCAGGTGCGGCCGAAACGGCGATGTGCCGCCTGCTTCGTGACGCCGAGGGCGCTCGCGATCGCCTGCCACGAGTAGCCGCTCGTGCGGGCGCGACGGACCTGGGCCTCTTCGGCGCGCGCGAGCTCCTTGCGCAGCGCCGCCAGGCGGTGGAGCTCGGCGAGGGGTTCGCCGCCCTCGGCCGCGGCGATGGTGGTCGGTTGAGACATGGACACCTCCTTCGCGTCAATATTCGTTGACGCGCGCGTGCGCGTCAAGAAGTGTTGACGTGCGCGTTGTCCACAGGCGCCCCCTTGTCCGCATGTGGAGCGCATGCGATGCTGGCAGGATGGCTCGCATGCTGCAAGTGAGGAATCTGCCCGACGAGGTTCACGCCCGGCTCAAAGAGCGTGCCGCGGCGGAACGCATGAGCCTGTCGGACTACGTCGCGCGCGAGCTGGAAGCCCTCGTCCGGTACGGCAGCAATGCGGAAGTCCTGGAGGCATCGCGGGCACGGGCGCGCGCCGCCGGCGTCTCCCTGACGCGCGAGAGCATCCTCGCCGCCCGTGATCGTGAACGGGACGGGCGCAGGTGAGCGTGTCGTCCGAGGCGGTCGTGCTCGATGCCTCGGCGGCGATCGAGGCCCTGCTCGGCGAGGAGGAGTGGGCGCACGGCGAGGAGTTCCATGCGCACGCGGGTCTCGACATCGAGGTCCTGTCCGTGCTGCGCCG
Organism: Microbacterium meiriae; assembly: GCF_040686935.1. Classification (NCBI taxonomy): domain Bacteria; kingdom Bacillati; phylum Actinomycetota; class Actinomycetes; order Micrococcales; family Microbacteriaceae; genus Microbacterium; species Microbacterium meiriae. The sequence goes on along the minus strand of NZ_JBFBMF010000001.1, from coordinate 159,768 downwards.
GCTCACGATGCGGTCGTCGATGCCGGCACACGCTGCCCGCGAGGCCCTCGATGCGTTCGGGGCGTTGCAGATCACCCGCCATCCGCTGCGTCGTCTCATCCCACGGATCTGGTCGCTGCGCGAGGACGTCTCCGCGTACGACGCCGGTTATGTCGCGCTCGCCGAGGCCCTCGACGTCCCTCTGCTCACGGCCGATCGTCGACTGGCGAAGACGGCGGCCCGCTACTGCGACGTCGTGATGCTGTGAGCGTCTGACCAGGAAGACGAGAACGGCTGCACCCCCGAGGGAGTGCAGCCGTTCGTCGTCCGGTCGGCCTCTAGAGCTCGACCGCGGAGGCCAGACCGAGGTCGTCCTCGTAGTCGTGGTCCTTCGTCTCCGGGGTGAAGATGAGCGCGATGAACGTCAGCACCGCCATCGACGAGAGGTACAGTCCCACGAGCCAGGGCTCGCCGCCGACGGCCGCCCACAGGGCCACCGCGATGAACGGCGCCACGGCCGCACCGAGGATCGATGACACGTTGTACGCGATCGCCGAACCGGAGTAACGCACGTTCGTCGGGAACAGCTCCGGCAGGAGAGCCCCCATCGGCCCGAATGTCGTGCCCATGAGCATGAAGCCGAACACGAGGAAAGCCTGGGTGAGGGCCCCGGTGAACTTCGGGTCGGCCTGCGGCAGCAGGAAGAGGTTGAACGACAGACCGAAGACGACGATGAGTCCGGTGACCCACAGGAGCAGCTTGCGGCGCCCGATGGCGTCGGCGATCGGTCCGGACAGCAACGTGAAGATGCCGAAGAACACGACGCCGATGATCTGCATGAGTACGAAGTCGGTGTAGCCGAAGCCGAGGCCCGGGTAGAACTGCGCCGCGAACACACTCGGGTCGAAGTCCTTGCCGGTCGCCTCGGCCGCTGCCCGGGCGGCGGCCGACGCGGTCTCGAGGTCGGCGGCCTTCGTGCCGTAGGTGAGCGTGAAGTTCGTCATCAGGTAGAACAGCACGTACGTCGCCAGCATGATGAACGTGCCGAGGATGAGCTGCTTCCAGTGGTGCCGGAATACGGTCGCGAGCGGGAGCTTGCGGATCGCGCCGGTCTTCTCCGCCTTCTTGAACGTGTCCGACTCGACGAGGCGGAGCCGCACCCACAGACCGATGATGACCATGACGGCGGAGAACAGGAACGGCACGCGCCAGCCCCAGGAGAGGAAGGCCTCCGACTTCAGCGCCGAGTCCTCCGGGTGCGGGAGGGCGAAGTTGATGGCGAGGAAGATGCCGTTCGCGATGATGAAACCGAGCGGCGCCCCGAGCTGCGGGAACGAGCCGTACCAGGCGCGCTTGCCCTTCGGGGCGTTCTCGGTGGCCACGAGCGCGGCGCCCGACCACTCGCCGCCCAGCGCGAAGCCCTGGGCGAGACGGAGGATCAGCAGGAGCAGCGGGGCGACCCAGCCGATCTGCTGGAACGTGGGCAGGAGGCCGATCACGAACGTCGCGATGCCCATGGTGAGGAGCGAGGCGACGAGGGTCGCCTTGCGCCCGAACTTGTCGCCGAAGTGCCCGAAGACGACGGCGCCGATCGGGCGGGCGACCATGGCCGCGCCGAAGACGGCGAACGACGACAGCAGCGACGCGGTGTCGTTCGTGCTCGGGAAGAAGAGTGTGGGGAAGACGAGCACGGCTGCCGTCGCATAGACGTAGAAGTCGTAGAACTCGATGGTGGTGCCGACGAGGCTCGCGGTGATGACGCGCGAGCGGGGGTTCGCGGGGGTGGTGGCGGTGCTCAAGGGGTCTCCGATCCTCCGCCGGTATACCGGCGGACTCGGGCGAGTCTACGCCTTCCTGGGAGTTCCCTGGACGTTGATGACGGACCGGGTCGAGGGCGTCGGTGCCCGCGCGTAGAGTCGGGGGAGACCGGCCGGAGGGGGATCATGACGACACGGATGCTGCTCCTCGCCGATACGCACGTCCCGAAGCGGGCGAAGCGGCTGCCGGACGCGGTGCTGCAGCCCATCGACGAGGCCGACCTCGTCGTGCACGCGGGGGACTGGGTCGATCTCGCCACCGTCGAGCTGCTCCAGTCCCGCGCGCGCGTGCTCCACGGTGTGCACGGCAACAACGACGGCCCCGAGATCCGCCGGGTGCTGCCGGAGATCGCGCGGTTCACCGTGGAGGACACCGCCGTCGCCGTCATCCACGAGACGGGCGCCGCGACCGGGCGGGAGAAGCGGATGGATCTCGCCTTCCCCGATGTCGACGTGCTGATCTTCGGACACTCGCACATCCCCTGGGACACCGTCACGCCGAACGGTCTGCGGCTGCTCAACCCGGGCTCTCCGACCGACCGGCGTCGACAGCCCGTGCACACGATGATGCGCGTCGTGGTCGACGGGCGCGATGTCGAGGCGACCCTCGTGCCGCTCCCATGACGGACGAAAGCCCCGGCGAACCGATCGCCTACCGCGCACCGATGCGCTCTCGCGACGATGCCGTCGCGCCGGGAGTCGCGGTCGAGCGTGCGCTCGCCGAGGGCGTCTGCGGCATGGGTGGGCGGCTCGACAGCACGCCCGGCTCTCTGACTGCGGCGCTCGCAGCCGTCGACGCCCGCCATGGAGAGCGGGCCGCGCGGCGGCTGGAGCGCTTCGCGGCGCTTCCGACGGGAACCCTCGTCTGGACCAGGGACGTCGACGGACTCTTCTGGCTCGGACGGCTGACGGGACCGTGGCGCTACGACGACGATCCGGCCGCGGTAGCGGCAGACCTCGTGCACGTGCGCGCCTGCACCTGGTCGTCGAGCCCGGTGGCGGCTTCCGACATCCCGCCGGGCGTCACCGCCACGTTCGCCCGCGGGGGACGCAACGGCCAGCGCATCCGTACGGATGGGGCCGCGGAGCAGTCATCCGCGCTCTGGGAGCGCAGCCTGCGCTGATGCGCGCGTCAGCGCCAGATCGCGGCGATGGCGGCGTTCACGGCCGTGAGGATACCCACGAGCCAGAAGATCGCGGGCGGCACGACCTGGTCGCGCTTCTGGCGCGCCGTGCCGATGCCGAGCAGGGCGCCGATCACGAGGAGGATGACGAGCTTCGTGCCGATCTTGGCGTAGTTCATCTCGACGCCCTCCGGGAGGCCCCACGGGGCGGCGAGGGCGAGGCCGGCGACCGCGGCGATCGTCATGCCGATGCTCATCAGACGCGTGAACACCCGCTTGCCGCCGAACGCCTGCGCCGCCCAGGCCCCGAAGAGCACGGCGAAGCCGATGAGGTGGACGAAGAGCACGATGTGGCGCAGGGTCTCCATGCCCTCACCGTACGAGAGCGCGGCATTCCGCGCCACCAAGGCACGCCTGACCTCGCGCCCGCGATCGGGCGCGAGGCGGAGGGAATCAGCCGCGGAGCCCGCGGATCACGAGGGCGGTGCGCAGCGCCGCGTCCGCGGCCTCCGCGCCCTTGTCCTCCTTCGAGCCCTCCAGGCCTGCGCGGTCCAGCCCCTGCTTCTCGTCGTCGAGCGTGAGCAGCCCGAACCCGACCGGCTTGCCGGCGTCGAGGGAGACACGGGTGAGGCCGTCGGTAGCCGCGGCCGAGACGTACTCGAAGTGCGGCGTGCCGCCGCGGATGATGACCCCGAGGGCGACCACCGCATCCGCACCGCCCGCGAAGGCGGCCTGCGCGGCCACGGCGAGCTCGAACGAACCGGGCACCCGCACCAGGCGATGCGTCGCTCCGGCCTCGGCGAGCACCCGCTGGGCGCCGGCGATCAGGCCGTTCGAGATCACCTCGTGCCAGGTGCCGGCGATCACGACGACCTCCAGCCCCCGCCCGTCGATGTTCCCCGTCTTGGGTGCTCCGGCGCCGCTCATTCCTCGTCCTTTCCCGCCGCGAGGGCCTCGGCGAGCTCTGCTTCGCCGATGATGTGGCCCATGCGGTCGCGCTTGGTCTCCAGGTACTGGTGGTTGTTCGGGCCCACGCCCACGATCAGCGGCACCTGCTCGACGACGTCGAGGCCGAGCTCACGCAGCTTGTTCACCTTGTCGGTGTTGTTGGTGAGCAGCCGGACCTTCGAGACCCCCAGATCGGTGAGGATGCCGGCCGCTGCCGCGTAGTCGCGGGCGTCCGCCGGGAGGCCCAGTGCCAGGTTCGCATCGACGGTGTCCAGGCCGTCCTCCTGCAGGCTGTAGGCGCGCAGCTTGTTGATGAGACCGATGCCCCGGCCCTCGTGTCCCCGCATGTAGATGACGATGCCGCCCTCGCGGTCGATGGCGTCCAGCGCGGCATCCAGCTGCGGGCCGCACTCGCACTTCTGGGATCCGAACGCCTCGCCGGTCAGGCACTCCGAGTGCACGCGCACGAGGGCGGTCTCGGTCGGCTCGCCCGATACGACGGCGATGTGGTCGGTGCCGGTGACGCGGTCCTTGTAGGCCAGGAAGCGGAACGTGCCGTGGTCGGTAGGCACGGTGGCGTCGGCACGGAGGCTCACCCGGCGACCGCGCTGGGCGGCCGGCGTCGCCCCCTCCGGGTCGATCTCGTTGAGATGTACGATGAGCTGCTCGATCGTGATGACCGGCACGCCGTCGCGGGCGCCGAGTTCGAGGAGCCCGGGAAGCCGCATCATGCTGCCGTCCTCGGCGACGACCTCCGCGATCGCGCCGACGGGCCGGAGGCCGGCGAGCTTCATGAGCTCGACCGCGGCCTCGGTGTGACCGCTGCGCTCGCGCACGCCGCCGTCCACGGCCCGGAGCGGGAGCACATGGCCGGGGCGGATGATGCTCGTCGCCGTCGAGTCGGGGTTCGCCAGCACGTTGAGGGTGCGGGCGCGGTCGCTGGCGCTGATCCCGGTCGTCACCCCTTCCGCGGCGTCGACGCTGACGGTGTACGCGGTGGAGCGCGCGTCTTCGCTGGCCGCGACCATCGGCGGGAGGTTGAGGCTGTCCGCGAGGTCGGTGGGCATCGGCGCGCAGATGAACCCGGAGGACCAGCGCACGGTCCAGGCGACCCACTCGGGTGTGGCGAGTTCGGCGGAGAGGACGACGTCGCCCTCGTTCTCGCGATTCTCGTCGTCGGCCACGAGCACGGGGCGTCCTGCGCGCAGCGCCTCCAGGGCTTCGGGGATGGTTGCCAGGCTCATCGCGAGCCCCCTTCCGGTGCGGCGCGGAATGCGAGCAGCCGCTCGACGTGCCGCGCGAGGATGTCGGTCTCGAGGTTCACGCGGTCGCCGACCACGCGGGTGCCGAGGGTGGTCGCCGCCAGGGTCTCCGGGATGAGCGACACCTCGAACCAGTGCCCGCCCCGGGTCCCTGAGCCCTCCAGGGTCCCTGAGCCCTCCTGGGTCCCTGAGCCCTCCTGGGTCCCTGAGCCTGTCGAAGGGGTCGAAGGGCTCACTGCGCTCACCGTCAGCGAGGTGCCGTCGACGGAGATGGAGCCCTTGTCGACGACGAGCGGCGCGAGGTCGTCCGGAAGGCTGATGCGGAGCACGCTCCACTGCGCGCCCGGCCGCACCTCGAGCACGACACCGGTGCCGTCGACGTGGCCCTGCACGATATGCCCGCCGAGCCGCGCACCGACGGGCATCGCCTTCTCGATGTTGACCCTGGTGCCGACGGTCGCCGCGCCGAGGGCCGCGACGTCGAGCGTCTGCTTCATGACGTCGGCGTCGAAGGTCTCGGCGGTGGAGCCGACGACGGTCAGGCAGACGCCGGAGACCGCGATCGACTCGCCGTGAACGGCGTCGGCAGCGGCCTTCGGGGCGCGCACCGTGAGGCGCCAGCCGTCGCCCGACTCCGCGATGGCGGTGATCTCGCCGATCTCCTCGATGATTCCGGTGAACATCAGAGGGTTCCCTCCTTCTCCGGGCCGGTGCGGTCCGGGTCGTCCGCGTCCGCAGGATGCGCGATCGCGAGCAGGTCTGCACCCAACGGCAGCCACTCGTCCACGACGAGGCGACGTGCCTGGTCGATCGAGCGGACACCGACGTCGGTCACGGCCAGGCGGCTCCCGCCGAGCAGGACGGGGGCGACGTACGCGAGCACGCGGTCCGCGAGCCCGGCGGAGAGGAACGCGCTGGCGAGCGTCGGGCCGCCCTCCACGAACAGTGTCTGGATGCCGCGCGCATGCAGCTCGGCGAGGACCGCCGACAGGTCGTGCGTGTCGAAGAACAGCGGCGTGTGCGGATGACGATGCACCGCCGCATCCGCAGGGGTGGCCCTGGTGCCGATCACGACCGGGACGGGCTGGTGGGGCAGGAGGTCGTCGCCGGCGCGGGCGCTGAGCGCGGGGTCGTCGGCGAGCACGGTGCCGGTACCCACCGCGATCGCGTCGGCCTGGGCGCGGCGCCGGTGCACGTCGGCGCGGGCCTCCGGGCCGGTGATCCACTGACTGGAACCGTCGTCCGCCGCAGCCCTGCCGTCGAGGCTCTGCGCCCACTTGACGGTCACGTGCGGACGGCCGAGGCGCGACGCGGTGAGCCAGTCGCCGATCACGGCGCGGGCCTCGGTGGCTCGCTCGCCGGAGTCCACGCTCACGCCCGCGGCGCGCAGCCGCTCCGCGCCGCCGCCGGAGACCTCACCGGGGTCGTCGAGCGCGTAGACGACCCGCGTCACGCCGGCCTCGATGAGCGCGAGCGCGCAGGGGCCGGTGCGACCGGTGTGATTGCAGGGTTCCAGCGTCACGATCGCCGTCGCGCCCCGTGCAGCGCCCGGCGCGAGCTTCGAGAGGGCGTCGACCTCGGCGTGCGGGGTGCCGGAGCCCCGATGCCAGCCTTCGGCCAGCACCTCGCCGTCGGGGGAGAGGATCACGGCGCCCACCTGCGGGTTGACCCCGCGCGGGCCGCGGGTCGCGAGGGCGAGCGCACGATCCATCGCACGGCGCTCTGTCGCGGTCACTGCCATCCGTCGTCGTCCTCTCTGCGGCTCGGGGTCGCTGCAGGCTGGCGGAACGGACGCACGCGCGTGCGCCTCGTGCTGCCTCCCTTCCGGACTAGCGAGGTGTCCCTCGCATCACCGTCGGTTCCGGAATTCCACCGGATCGGCATCCCGATCACTCGGAACGCTCGCGGACTGTCACCGCCGGTTCGGATTCCCACCGACCCCGGAGCACGTTGCTGCTCTGAGTGTACTCAACGCGTCTGCGCCCGTTTCATTCCGTGGCAGGGGCCGTGCCCGGCCCTCACTTGAGCAGGCGGGACAGTCGCCGGTCGGCGAGGACCTTGCCGCCGGTCTGACAGGTGGGGCAGTACTCCAGCGAGCGGTCGGCGAAGAAGACGCTGCGCACCTCGTCGCCGCAGACCGGACACGCCTCGCCCCGGCGGGCGTGCACCCGCATGCCGCGGCGCTTGGCATCCTTGAGGTCGGCCGGAGGTTTGCCCGCGGCAGCAGCGACGGCCTCGGCGAGGGTCTCCTGCATCGCCGCGAACAGCCGGTCGATCTCGGCGTCGTCCAGCGTGCCGGCGATGGCATACGGCGACATGCGGGCTGCATGCAGGATCTCGTCGGAGTAGGCGTTGCCGATACCCGCGATGACGCCCTGGTCGCGGAGCAGCCCCTTGATCTGCATCCGGCGGTCGTCGAGCAGCGCGGCGAAGGCGTCGCGGGTGAAGGACGGGTCGAGCGGATCGGGGCCGAGGCGGGCGATACCCGGCACCTCGGCGGGGTCGCGGACGACGTACACGGCGAGCGACTTCTTCGTCCCGGCCTCGGTCAGGTCGAAACCGCTGCCGTCGTCGAGGGCGATCCGCAGCGCGATGGGCGACTTGCCCGGCTTGAGGAGCGTGGTGGGCAGGGTGTCGTACCAGCGCAGCCATCCCGCCTTCGCCAGGTGGAAGACCAGGTGCAGCTCGGGCCCGCAGGACAGCACCACGAACTTGCCGCGGCGCTCCGCCCCGGTGATCGACGCGCCTTCCAGCGCCGAGATCGGCGGGTCGTAGGTCTTCAGCGCGGCGATCGCGGCCACGGAGGCACGGGTGATCGTGCGTCCGGTGGTGCGCTCGCCGAGGAACGCGACGAGTCCTTCGACCTCCGGCATCTCAGGCATGCAGCCATCCTGTCACCGGGGTCCGACGCTGTCACGCGTGGCGTGCGCTCAGAGCACAGGCCACTCCACCGGCGTCCGGTCGTCGTCGCGCAGCAGCCCGGCGAGCCAGCCGTCGTCCCGACCGCGCTGGCTGGTGAGGCCCTGACGCATGGTGCCCTCGAAGCGGAAGCCGAGGGCGCGGGCGGCGCGGGCGGAGGGGACGTTGCCCACGACGGCCTGCCACCGGATGCGGGCGAGGCCGAGCTCCGCGAAACCCCAGTCGAGCACCGCGCGCGCGGCCTCGACGAGGTAGCCGCGCCCGCGTGCGTCCGCGACGACCCAGTAGCCGAGCTCGGCATGACCCCCGGCCGGATGCTCCCCGATGTGGTGGAGGCCGACCATGCCCACGAGGACGTCGTCGGCGTAGACACCCCAGACGGTCTGCGAGCCGTCCTCCCACCACTGCTCCACGAGGGCGACGAAGTCCTCCGCGTCCTGGCGGAAGTAGGGGGAGGGCACCGTCGTCCACCGCCCGATCTCGGGGTCCTGGCAGGCCTCGGTGATCGCGTCGACGTCGGCCTCCGTCGGAGCGTGGAGGACGAGTCGTGCGGTGGTGAGGGTGACCGGAGGCATCCCTCCAGCCTAAGACGCTCGACCCGGCCCCTTCGGTCCGCCCCGGCCCCTTCCGCGCGTCCGTAACGGGGTGGGAGGCACGGAAAGGGGTGGGACAGGGAGAGTCGACCGCAGTGTCCGTGGGCGCGATTAGGCTTGTCCGGTGACTGTTCCGGGGATTCTGCGCGCCTTGGAAGAGGCGTCTCTGTATCGTGACGCTCTCGCCTGGGCGCACACCGACGCCGACCTCGGCCTGGTCGACGGGCTCGACGCGCCCGTTCTCGCCGGTCTGCTCGCCAAGCGTGCGGCGGCCGGCCACCCGGCGGCGCTGCTGGCCGTGGTGCCCACGGGGCGCCGCGCGGAATCGGTCGCGCAGGCCCTGGAGACCTACGTCCCGGATGCCGAGGTGCTCACCTTCCCGGCCTGGGAGACGCTGCCGCACGAGCGCCTCAGCCCCAGCCCGGACACGGTCGGCCTGCGACTGCAGACCCTGCGCCGCGTCGCCGAATGGACAGGGGAGCGCCCTCTCGTGGTCGTCGCCTCCGTGCGCGCCGCGCTGCAGCCCATCGCCGGGAACCTCGGCGACATCGTGCCGCTGGAGCTGACGGTGGGCAGCCGCGGCAACGAGCTCGACCACGTCGCCGAGCAGCTCGTGGAACGGGCCTACTCCCGCGTCGACATGGTGTCGCGACGGGGCGAGTTCGCCGTCCGCGGCGGCATCCTCGACGTCTTCCCTCCCACGTCCGAACACCCGTACCGCGTGGAGTTCTTCGGCGACGAGATCGATCAGATCCGCGCGTTCTCCGTGGCGGACCAGCGCTCGCTGCCCGGCGACGTGCCAGGCGTCGACCTCCCGCCCAGCCGCGAGCTCCTGCTGACCGCCGAGGTGCGGGAGCGGGCCAGGGCGCTCATCGGGGGCTTCCCCGCCATCAGCGGCATGCTCGAGAAGATGGCCGAGGGCATCCCGGTCGAGGGCATGGAGTCGCTGCTGCCCGCGGTCGCCGGTCCCCTCAAGTCGCTCGTCGAGTACCTGCCCGAGGGCACGGCGACCGCCGTCATCGACCCCGAGCGCTCGACCGCCCGCGCCCTCACCCTCGGCGAGACGAACCGCGAGTTCCTCGACGCCGCCTGGAGCGCGGCGACCTCGGGAGCCTCGGCCCCCATCGACCTCGGCGCCGGCGACTTCCTCACCATCGCCGATCTGCGCGAGGTCGTCCGCGACCGCGGCGGCGTGTGGTGGCGCCTGAGCCCCTTCGGGATCGGCGACGCGACCGCGGAGAGCGTCGAGGCGGCCACCGTCATCCCCTCCTTCCACGGCAACGTCGACGGCGCGATCGCCTTCGTCGACGCGAAGGTCGCCGACGGCTGGCGGGTGGTCGTCCTCGCGACCGGACACGGCCTCGTCGACCGTGCCCGCGACGTGCTCTCCGACCGAGGCATCGCGGCCCGGGTGGTGGAGTCGATCGCGGACGCACCGGACCCGGGGGTCGCGACCCTCACGGTGGGCGGGGTCGAGGCCGGCTTCCAGGTGCCCGAGGCGAAGCTCGCCGTCCTCACCGACAACGAGTTCTACGGCCGCACGATCGGCGGCGACCAGCGCGTCGTCAAGAAGCTCGCGTCCCGTCGGAAGAACGTCGTCGACCCGCTGCAGCTCAAGCAGGGCGACTTCGTGGTGCACGCCACGCACGGCATCGGCCGGTTCGTCGAGATGACCCAGCGCGAGGTCTCCACCGGCGGCCGCAACGCCGCGAAGTCGATCCGCGACTACCTCGTGCTGGAGTACGCGCCGTCCAAGCGCGGCTACCCCGGCGACAAGCTGTACGTGCCCACCGACCAGCTCGACCTCCTGTCGAAGTACGTCGGCGGCGAGGCCCCGACGCTGTCGAAGATGGGCGGCAGCGACTGGGCGCAGGCCAAGGGCAAGGCGCGCAAGGCGGTCCGCGACATCGCCGTCGAGCTCGTCAAGCTCTACTCCGCCCGGATGAGCGCCAAGGGGTACGCCTTCGGCCCTGACACCCCCTGGCAGCGCGAGCTGGAGGAGGCGTTCCCGTTCGCGGAGACCCACGACCAGCTGCAGACCATCGACGAGATCAAGGCCGACATGGAGCGGCCGATCCCGATGGACCGGCTGCTCTCGGGCGACGTCGGCTTCGGCAAGACCGAGGTCGCGGTCCGGGCGGCGTTCAAGGCCATCCAGGACGGCAAGCAGGTGGCGATGCTCGTCCCGACGACCCTGCTCGTGAAGCAGCACCTCGAGACGTTCACGGAGCGCTTCGCCGGGTTCCCGGTCAAGGTGCGGCCGCTGTCGCGGTTCCAGACCGACAAGGAGGCGCGGCTCACCCTGCAGGGCCTGCTCGACGGCTCCGTGGACATGGTGATCGGCACGCACCGCATCCTCACGGACCAGGTGCTGTTCAAGGACCTCGGCCTCATGATCATCGACGAGGAGCAGCGGTTCGGCGTCGAGCACAAGGACGCGCTGAAGAAGATGAAGACCAACGTCGACATCCTCGCCATGAGCGCCACCCCGATCCCGCGCACCCTGGAGATGGCGGTCACCGGCATCCGCGAGATGTCGACCCTCGCCACGCCGCCGGAGGATCGGCACCCGATCCTCTCGTTCGTCGGGCCCCGCAGCGACAAGCAGATCGCCGCCGCCATCCGCCGCGAGGTCCTTCGCGAGGGCCAGGTCTTCTTCGTGCACAACCGCGTGCAGTCGATCCAGCGCGTCGCGGCGGAGCTCGCCGAGCTGGTCCCCGAGGCGCGGATCGCCGTCGCGCACGGCCAGATGGGCGAGCACGCGCTGGAGCAGGTCGTCGACGACTTCTGGGAGCGCAAGTTCGACGTCCTGGTGTCGACCACGATCATCGAGACCGGCCTCGACATCTCCAACGCGAACACGATCATCATCGACCGCGCCGACAAGTACGGTCTGAGCCAGCTCCACCAGCTCCGCGGACGCGTGGGTCGCGGACGGGAGCGCGCCTACGCGTACTTCCTCTACGACGACATGAAGCCGCTGAGCGAGACCGCAGCCGACCGGCTGCAGACCATCGCGGTCAACAACGACCTCGGCTCCGGTATGCAGGTCGCCCTCAAGGACCTCGAGCTGCGCGGTGCGGGCAACCTCCTCGGCGCCGAGCAGGCCGGACACATCGCGGGGGTCGGCTTCGACCTCTATCTGCGCATGATCGGCGAGGCCGTCGCGACCTTCCGGGGCGAGGAGGTCGAGACCGGGCAGGAGCTCCGACTCGAGCTGCCGCTCGACGCCCGGATCCCGGAGGACTACATCGACAGCGAACGCCTCCGGCTCGAGGCGTACCAGAAGCTCTCCGCCGCCTCGGCCGCGACCGCGAAGGACGACGCGATCGACCTCGTGGTGGAGGAGCTCGTCGACCGGTACGGCACGCCGCCGGACGAGGTCACGAGACTCGTGTCGATCGCGCGACTGCGGCGCCGGGCGGCCAGGGCCGGGCTCACCGACGTCGTGGCCATGGGCTCGAACCTGCGCCTCGCGCCCGCCCGCCTCGAGGACTCGATCAAGGTCCGGCTGCAGCGGCTCTATCCGAAGGCGAAGCTCGTCTCCGGCGGGGAGGCTCTCGTCGTGCCGATGCCCACGGTGCCCGCCGCGGTCGGCGTGGGCGTGGAGCCGCTGCCCGACGCGGAACTGCTCGCCTGGGTCGACCAGCTGTTCACCGCCATCTTCCCCGAGCCCGCCAAGCCCGAGTGACCCGGCCGGCGGTCGCGGCCGCCTCCGCCGTGCACGACTGCGGAGCCCGCGGACGACACGCCGTCGCCGGCGGCTCGGGTCCGGCGTGTCGGTGATGATCTCCGAAGTCGTGCACGCCGCAGACGCCGGGGGCTAGTCTGGCCGCATGTTGTACGAGCACCTCGGGGCTCGCCCCCGCATCCACGACACCGCCGTCGTCGCTCCCACCGCCGTCATCTCCGGCGACGTGGAGCTCGGACCCGGCTGCCAGGTGCTGCACGGCGCCGTCATCACCGCGGAGGGCGGCCCCATCACCCTCGGGGCGCACGTCATCGTCATGGAGAACGCGCTGATCAGGGCGACCGCGGCCAACGCCGTCCACATCGGGGCGCACACCCTCGTCGGCACGCTGGCGAGCATCGCGGGGGCCACCGTGGGCGAGGAGGTGTTCTTCGCGTCCGGGGCCCGGGTCTTCAACGGGGCGCTCGTCGGGGACCGCTGCGAGGTGCGGGTCAACGCCATCGTGCATCGCCGGGCCGTGCTGCCGTCGGGGACGGTGGTGCCGATCGGGTGGGTCGCGGTTGGCGATCCGGTGCAGCTGCTCTCACCCGACAGGGACGCGGAGATCGCGGCGGCCCAGCCCGAGCTCGACTTCCCCGGACACGTCTTCGGCGTCGACCGGGACACTCCCGACCTCATGGTCCAGCTCACGGAGCGCTACGGCAGCTCCCTCGCGCGGCACGCCGACGACCGCCAGGTCTGACCGCACACCCTTCGAATCGCCCGGATGGTCGCATCCCGGCCGGATTCACGACCAATCAGGCGATTCGAACCGGGTCAGATGACGCCCTGGGCGAGCATCGCCGCAGCGACGCGCTCGAAGCCGGCGATATTGGCACCGGCCACGTAGTCGCCGGGGACTCCGTGACGCTCGGCGGCCTCGAAGGCGGCACGGTGGATGTCGCCCATGATCTCGCGGAGCTTGTTCTCACTGTCACCGAAGCTCCAGCGCTGCCGCGAGGCGTTCTGGCTCATCTCCAGCGCGGAGGTCGCGACACCGCCCGCGTTCGCTGCCTTGCCCGGGGCGAACAGCACGCCCGCCTTCTGGAAGGCCTCGACCGCCTCGGGGACGCACGGCATGTTGGCGCCCTCGGACACAGCACGCACGCCGTTCGCGATGAGGGCCTCCGCGTCGGCGAGGCTGACCTCGTTCTGCGTGGCGGAGGGCACCGCGATGTCCACGGGCACGTCCCACACGCTGCCGCTCTCCACGAAGCGGGCGCTGGGGCGGCGGTTCGCGTACTCGACGATGCGGGCGCGCTCGACCTCCTTGAGCTGACGCAGCAGGTCGAGATCGATGCCCGCGTCGTCGACGACGTAGCCGGAGGAGTCGGACGCCGTGACCGCGGTCGCGCCGAGCTGGGCGGCCTTCTGGATCGCGTAGATCGCCACGTTGCCGGAGCCCGAGATGCCGACGCGCTTGCCGTCGAGGGAGTCGCCGTGCACGCCGAGCATCTCCTGCGCGAAGAACACCGCGCCGTAGCCCGTGGCCTCCGTCCGCACCTCGGCGCCGCCCCAGCCGGTGCCCTTGCCCGTGAACATGCCGGACTCGTGGCGGTTGGTGACCTTGCGGTACTGGCCGAAGAGGTAGCCGATCTCGCGGCCGCCGACGCCGATGTCACCCGCGGGGACGTCGGTGTGCTCGCCGAGGTGCCGGTAGAGCTCGTTCATGAACGACTGGCAGAACCGCATGACCTCGGCGTCGGACTTCCCGTGCGGGTCGAAGTCGGAGCCGCCCTTGCCGCCGCCGATGCCCTGACCGGTGAGCGCGTTCTTGAAGATCTGCTCGAAGCCGAGGAACTTGATGATCGAGAGGTTGACCGACGGGTGGAACCGCAGGCCGCCCTTGTACGGGCCGAGCACGGAGGAGAACTGGATGCGGTACCCGCGGTTGACCTGCAGCTTCCCGGCATCGTCGACCCACGGCACGCGGAACATGATCTGCCGCTCCGGCTCGACCAGGCGCTCCAGGATCCCGCCGTCCACGTATTCCGGGTGGCGCTCCAGCACCGGGGCGATGGAGTGCAGCACCTCGTGGACGGCCTGGTGGAACTCCGGCTCGTGCGGGCTGCGTGCCAGCACCGTGTCGAAGACGGGCTGCACGGAGGCGGCGAGCGGGTGGAAGTCGGTGGGGGTGGTGACGGTCACGCGGGAGGGCTTTCTGATGGGGGATGGGGTGCGGGCGATCGTGTCGCGCGCGAAAGCAGAGCCGGGTGAGGCGGAGGTTTCACTCTAGCGTCGGCGACGAGGGCCTCCGCGCACGCGGCGGGAGGGCTCGGGTCACCCGGTGTTCTGGAGGCCGGCGGCGACCCCGCTGACGGACAGGAGGAGCAGGCGCTGCTGTTCGGCGTCGGCTCCCGAGCCCTCCGGCTGCTCCGGCGCCGACCGGAGAGCGCGGAGCGCCCGCAGCTGCAGGAGCGAGAGGGCGTCGACGTACGGGCTGCGCAGCTGCACGGCCCGCTGCAGCACGGGCTTGTTCTCCAGCAGGCCCTCGCCACCGGTGAGTCGGATGACCCAGCGGCGGGTGAGCGCGAGCTCGTCGAGCACCAGGGCGGCGAGGTCGTCGCGGTCGCCGAGGGCGAGGTACTGCCGGGCGATGCGCTCGTCGGTCTTGGCGAGGCTCATCGCGACGTTGTCGACCATCGTGCGCAGCAGCGGCCACTCGCGGTAGGCCTCCGCCAGCAGCTCCTCGTCGCCGACAGCCTCGAGCGCGGTGCCGAGTCCGAACCAGCCGGCGAGGTTGATGCGGGCCTGCGTCCACGCGAACACCCAGGGGATGGCCCGGAGGTCCTCCAGCGACTCGACCGAGAGGCCGCGGCGGGCGGGTCGCGACCCGAGCGCGAGCAGGCCGACCTCCTCCATCGGGGTCACGGTGGCGAACCACGGGGCGAAGCCCTCGGCCTTGACGAGCGCGAAGAACCGCTCGCGCGAGGCGGCGTCCATGGTCGCGGCGACATCGGCGTAGCGGGCTGCTGCGCTGCTGGTGCGTTCCTCGACCGTGGGGGACGAGGCGAGCAGCGTCGCCGCGGCGACCTGGTCGATGTGCCGCATCGCGATCGCGGGCTCGCCGTAGCGGGCGAAGATGACCTCGCCCTGCTCGGTGAGCTTGAACCGGCCGTCGACCGAGTGCGGGGGCTGCGCGAGGATCGCCGAGTTCGCGGGACCGCCGCCACGGCCGAGCGCACCGCCGCGGCCGTGGAAGAGGGTCAGTTCGATGCCGGACTCCTGCGCCCAGCGGGCGATCTTCTCCTGCGCCGTGTACAGCGCCAGGTTCGCGGCGACGGGCCCGACGTCCTTGGAGGAGTCGGAGTAGCCGAGCATGACCTCCAGCCGGTTCCCTGTGGCGGCCATCCGCTCGCGGAACTCGGGGAAGGTGACGGCCTCGGCGAGGATCTCCGGGGCGGCCTGGAGGTCGGCGAAGGTCTCGAACAGGGGCACGACGTCGAGCACCGGGGCGTCGTCGCCGAGCGCGTGGCGGGCGAGGCGGTGCACGTTCGCGAGGTCGGAGGCCGCCTGTGTGAAGGAGACGACGTAGCGGCCCGCGGCGCGAAGCCCCCGGTCGCGCTGGATGTCCGCGATCGCGCGGAACACCTCCAGCACCTCCTCCGTCTGCGTGCTGATCGCCCCGCCGGCCTCCAACTCGGCCAGAGCCTTCGCGTGCACCTGGGAGTGCTGGCGCACCTCGAGCTCCGTGAGGTGGAAGCCGTAGGTCTCGACCTGCCAGATCAGGTGCTGCACGCCCCCGAAGGCGTGGCGGCGGGCTCCGGCGGCGACGAGGGAGGACTGCACGGCGCGCAGCTCCGCGAGCAGCTCTTCGGGACCGGTGTAGCCCTCGTCGTCTCCGCGGCGGGTGGCCGCCACGCGGCGGGCCATGACGAGGACGACACGGCGGTGCGGCTCGTCGGGCGAGCGGGCTGCGAGTTCGTCGGCGACCGCCGGCTCTGCGGCCGCGAAACGCTCCCAGAGCGCGATGACTTCGGTGCTGGGCGGGGTGTCGTCGGCGGCGAGCGTGAGGGTGCGGCCGATCCGGTCGAGTGCCCGCTCGAGCCCGCGGAGCACGTGGTCGGAGGCGATCTGCGACGCCTCACGGGTCACGGCGGCGGTGACGAACGGGTTGCCGTCGCGGTCGCCGCCGACCCAGGAGCCGATACGCACGAACGCGGGGACGACCGGAGCGCTGGCGCCGGACTCCTCGCCGCGGAGGGCGTCGTCGATCCGGCGGTAGACGTGCGGGACCGTGGTGAACAGCGTCTCGTCGAAGACGCCCATGACGGTGCGCACCTCGTCGGTCGGTGAGGGCTTCTGTGCGCGCAGCGGCGCCGTCCGCCAGAGGGTGTCGATCTCCTCGAGCATCCGGCGGCGGGCCCGGTGCTCCTCGGAGCCGCCGGCGCTCGCCGCGTCGTGCTGGGTGAGCAGCTCGGAGAGGCGGCGGATGCTCGACGAGACGGCGCGTCGACGGGCCTCGGTCGGGTGCGCCGTGAAGACCGGGTGGAAGCGCAGGCCGTCCAGACGCCGGCGGGCCTCGTCGTCGCCGACCTCCTCGCGCAGCCGGGCGTACGCCCCCGCGACCGTGTCCGTCGCCTGGGTCCCTGAGCCTGTCGAAGGGCCCGAGCCCCCCTGGGCCCCTGAGCCTGTCGAAGGGCTCGGCTGTCCCGCCCGCTCCCGGAGCACGCGCACGCGCTGGTGCTCCTCGGCGAGGTTCACGAGGTGGAAGTAGCAGGTGAACGCCCTGGCGACCTCGTCGGCGCGGGCGATCGTGAAGGAGTCGGCGATCGCCGCGGCGCGGTCGAACGCGTCGGAGCTGTGGTCCTCGTAGGCCTGGATCGTCGCGAGGCGCAGGCGCTCGACGTCCTCGAAGAGGTCGTCGCCGCCGGCTTCGCGGAGCACCTGGCCGAGGAGCTGGCCCAGCATCCGCACGTCGGAGCGCATGGCATCGGGGATGCCGCGACCGGCTTCGAAACGACCGATCACGCGGATGGCCTCGGTGGGCGTCGGCTCGGAGAAAGCGGGGGAATCGGGGGTCACCCTCCGAGAGTAGCCGGGTGGATCGGGGTGTCCCGCACGCATGACGACCGTGTGACATCCCGGCCTACGATGGACGGGATGCGCATCACAGCGAACCCCCTCCGCGGGCAGCAGTTCCCCGCCGTCCTCCTGCTCGTGGCCGCCGGCCTCGGCCTCCTCTTCGCGAACCTGCCCACGCACGACGCGATCGCCGGACTGCTGGAGACGCATCTCGCGGTCCCAGGGACGGCGCTGGACCTCTCGATCGCGCACTGGGTGTCGGACGGCCTGCTCGCGATCTTCTTCCTCGTCGTGGCGATCGAGCTGCGGCACGAGCTCACCCACGGCGAGCTCGACTCCCCGCGGAAGGCTGTGCAGCCGGCCATCGCGGCGACCGGCGGCGTGCTCGTGCCGATCCTCGTGTACCTGCTGATCGCGGGCGGGCCGGAGACGGCGTCGGGCTGGCCGATCCCGACCGCCACCGACATCGCCTTCGCACTCGGCGTGCTGGCGATGTTCGGTCGCGGACTGCCCTCCCGGGTGCGGGTGTTCCTGCTGGCCCTTGCGATCCTCGACGACATCATCGGCATCATCTTCATCGCGGTGCTCTTCGCGCACGACGTGCAGTGGCTCCTCTTCGGTCTCGCGATCGTCGGGGTGGCCGTGTTCTGGTTGCTGAGCCGCCTGCTGCATGCCACCGGCCACACACTCGTCGCGGTCGCGATGGCCGTCGTCGGCGTCGTCACGTGGGGCCTCGTCGCCTCGTCCGGCATCCACGCGACCATCGCCGGCGTGATGCTCGGCCTCGTCATGGCGCCGGTACCCGCCGGACGCACCCGGCATGCGCTGGAGCCGACCGTGAACGGGGCGATCCTGCCGCTGTTCGCGTTCGTGGCGGCGTTCGTCGTGATCCCGGCGGTCTCGCCGACGGCCCTGTCCCCGGCGTTCTGGGCGATCGTCGTAGCGCTGCCGGTCGGGAAGGTCATCGGCATCTCCCTGTTCGGCTGGCTCGCCATGCGCATCCGGCCGACGGGCGCCGACCCGGCGCTGCCCTTCGCGGACATCGTCGCCGCTGGCGCCCTGGGCGGTATCGGATTCACCGTCTCGCTCCTGCTCGCGAACCTCGCGTTCGAGGGCGATGCGGTCATCCGGGACCAGGCGATCCTCGGCGTCCTCGTGGGCTCGCTGCTCGCGCTGATCCTGTCCGGCATCGTCGTCACCCTGCGCGCCCGGTGGTACCGTCGCGCTGCGCCCATCCCCGCGTGAGCCGGAGTCCGGAGGAAGCATGACCAGCGAGCAGCGAGGACCCGAGGGCATCGATGATCCGCTGCGTGCGGCCGCGGAGACCATGCGCACGGTGCGGGAGCGGTGCGTGTGGTCGCAGCGCATCACGCATCGCGATCTCGTGCCGTACCTCATCGAGGAGTCCCACGAGGTGATCGACGCGGTCGAGGACGGGTCTCGCGCCGACCTCCGCGAGGAACTCGGCGATCTGCTGTGGCAGGTGCTCTTCCACGCCGCCATCGCGGCGCAGGATCCGGACGACCCCTTCGACATCGACGATGTGGCCCGCACGCTCACCGAGAAGATGGTGCGGCGGCACCCGCACGTGTTCGGCGGCGAGGTCGCGGAGACGCCGGAGGAGGTGCTCGTGCACTGGAACGCCGCCAAAGCAGCGGAGAAGCGCACCCGCCGCAGCGTGCTCGACGGGATCCCGCGCGCGATGCCGGCCCTCGCCCGCGCCCAGAAGATGTCGGGCCGTGCCGCCGGTGCCGGCGTGGTGCCCACGCATCCGTCCGCCATGCGCCCGTCTTCGGAGGAGGAACTCGGCGATGCCCTGCTCGCCCTCGTGGACACCGCCAGGGCCGAGGGCTGGGACGCGGAGCGCGCGCTCCGGGAACGGCTGACGCGCCTGGAGGACGAGGTCCGCGCCGCCGAGGCCGGCTGACGCGACGCGGACACCGCCGCCGACCTGGGAAGATGGACGGGTGGCTACCGTGAACGCGCCGCGCGGCATGCGCGACTTCCTCCCCGCCGACAAGGCCCGCCGTGAGCGGGTGCTCTCCGTCATCCGCGACCGCTATCGCGCGCACGGATTCGATGAGATCGAGACCCCCGTGGTCGAGGAGTACGACCGGCTGCATGCCGGCATCGGCGGCGACAACGAGAAGCTGTCGTTCAACATCCTGCGCCGCGGCCTGGATGCGGAGGCCATCCGCGCCGCTGCCGATGACCCCGCCGAGCTCTCCGATCTCGGCCTGCGCTACGACCTGACGGTGCCGCTCGCCCGCTTCTACGCGAGCAACCGCGGGCAGCTCCCCGGTGTCTTCCGGTCCATCCAGATCGGGCCCGTGTGGCGGGCCGAGCGCCCGCAGAAGGGGCGCTACCGCCAGTTCGTCCAGTGCGACATCGACATCATCGGCGACGCGTCGGCGCGCGCGGAGGCCGAGCTGCTGGCGGCCTCGCTCGACACCGTCGACGCGCTGGGTCTGGAGGGCGCGAGCGTGCGGATCAACGACCGCCGCGTCCTGGAGTGGATGCTCGAGCACTTCGGCTTCACCGAGGACGAGCGCCCGCAGGTGCTGATCACGATCGACAAGCTCGACAAGATCGGACCGGAGGGCGTGGCCGCCGAGCTCCGCGAGCGGGGGGCGACGGCCACGGCGGTCGACGCGTTCCAGGCCTTCCTCGGTCGCCCGCAGACGCTCGAGTACCACCCGTTCGGCGACCGCCAGATCCGCAAGGCGCTCCCGGACGGCGCGCCGGACGAGCTCATCGCCCACCTCGTCGGCATCGGCGAGGCGGTCGCGGCGGGGCGCGGGCAGGACGACATCCCTCTCGTGTTCGACCCCTTCCTCGTGCGGGGCATGGGCTACTACACGGGGACCATCTTCGAGCTCGCGCACCCCTCCGTGACATACTCGCTCGGCGGCGGTGGACGGTACGACGGCATGATCGGCCGGTTCCTGCAGCAGGAGGTCCCCGCGGTGGGCTTCTCCCTCGGCTTCGAGCGCCTGGTCGACCTCGTCTCGACGGATCCGGCGACCGCCGCGCAGGCCATCGTGCTCGTCCACGACGCCGCCGTCCCCGTGGCGGAGCTCGTGGCGCACAAGACGGCTCTCGTCGCCAAGGGCGCGCGGGTGCGACTCGAGCAGCGGACGAAGAACCTCAAGGCGCTGCTGGAACGGTCAGCGGCGGACGGGTACACGCACTTCGCGAGCGTGCGGCCGGGAGACGACGAGCTCGAGATCAAGACGCTGGCCTGAGTCGCCCCCGTCGGAAGACGCGTTCACCGGGCGTTCACGACGGTCGGCTCGAATCGGGCCGTGCGCCGCCTGCCTCTCCTCACCGTCATCGCGCTCGCCGCGGTCCTGCTCGTGGGAGCCCGCGCGGTCCTCGACCGGCAGGCCGCCGTCGCGCGCCGGCGCATCGGGAAGCCGCTGGGGGAGCAGTCGCTCGACGCCGACCGTGTCTGGCGCCCAGGGCTCGAGGGCGAGCCGCTCGACCTCCTGCTGCTGGGCGACTCCCTCGCTGCCGGCCTGGGAGCGGCACGGCGGAAGGAGACCCTCGGGGCGCGGCTCGCGAAGGCGACGGCACGCCGACTCGGGCGTCCGGTGCGGCTGCGCACCGCCGCGGTCGTGGGCGCGGAGTCGCGGGATCTCGCCGGGCAGATCTCCCGGCTCCCCACGGACTATCGCCCCGACGTCGCCGTGATCGTGGTCGGCGGAAACGACGTCACCCACCGCCTCCCGCCCGCGGAGTCGGCACGGCATCTGCGCGAGGCCATCGTCCGCCTGCACGCGCTCGGTGCCCGCGTCGTCGTCGGCACCTGCCCCGACCTCGGCGCCCTGCGTGCCGTGCCCCAGCCGCTGCGCCGCATCGCCTCCGGTCTGTCCCGGCGGCTGGCCGAGGTGCAGGCGGAGGCGGCAGGCCGAGAGGGCGCGGAGACGGTCGACCTGCGGCGCGCCGTGGGGCCGATGTTCTTCGACGAGCCCGAGGAGATGTTCAGCCTCGACCGCTTCCATCCGAGCGCCCTCGGCTACCGCCGCACCGCGGAGGCGTTGCTGCCCGCGGTCGAGCGCTCCGCCGTGGCCGCTTTCAGCTCTCGGCGCCCTCCGGTGCCGCAGTGAAGGAGGCGGCCCACGCAGCCACCCGTCGGGCGCTCTCCTCGTCGGACAGATCCTCCACGCGCGTCATGATCGACCACCGCACGCCGAACGGGTCGCGGATGCTCGCGTAGCGGTCGCCGGAGACGAAAAGGGACGGCGCCTCGCGGACGGTCGCCCCCGCTTCGACGGCGCGCGCGACCACGGCGTCCACATCCGGGACATAGAGACCCATCGAATAGCAGTCGTCCTCTCCCGGGGGAGCCGGCACGAGGTGGTACTCGGGACTGGGTTCGCCGAGCTGGAGCCGACCGAGTCCGAAGTCGAGGTCGGCGTGCGCGACGGTGCCGCCGAACTCCGTGACGTCGACCACGCGGGCACCGAAGACGTCCCGGTAGAACTCGACGGCGCGGGCGGCGTCGGGGATCGCGAGGAAGGGGGTGAGCGAGGTCGCGCTGTGCGGGCGGCCGTCGGTCGTGTGTGCGCCGGTCACGCCGGCCGGAGGTGTCTGATCCGTCATGTCGCCACGGTAGGACGGGGAGGGCGACAGCCGCTTGAAGATCCGCGACACGTCCTCGACGACACGTCGGTGGCGCGCTCTACGCTGGGGGCCATGGTGGACCGGACGCGCGGAGTGCTCTACCCCGCGCGGCTGCCCGCGTTCCATCGGCTGCCCCCGCCGGCAGATGCCGCGGCGCTCGTCGCCTGGTTCTGGATCCCGGAGTGGAGCCTCCCGGAGGGCGAGGTGTCCCGGCAGGAGATCGTCTCGTATCCGGCCGTCAACCTCGTCGTCGCCCCCGAGGGCGTGTCGATCTCGGGCGCCACGACACGGGCGTCGACCAGGGAGCTGCGGGGGTCGGGGTGGGCTGTCGGCGCTCTCCTGCGCCCGGCGGCCGTCGTGGCCCTCACCGACGACGCGCCGGGTCTGGTCGACGCGGAGCGGTCCTTCGACGCGCCCGATCTGCACGAGGGGGTGACGGCGGCGATGCGGTCACAGCCCGGGCGACGGGAGCGCGCCGTCGCGGTCTTCTCCGCGTGGCTGTCTCAGCGCGTCGGCCCGGTCGGCGCGGTGGGGCGGCAGGCCAACGCGATGCTCGACGTGCTGCTGGGGGAGGGGGCGGCGCTGACTCCGGAGGAGGCGGCGACCCGACTCGCGGTCTCGGTGCGCACGCTGCAGCGGCTCACGCACCGCACCGTCGGGCTCTCGCCGGGCGCGATCATCCGCCGCCGCCGGTTGCAGGAGGCGGCACAGCGTCTCCGCGAGGAGCCGGAGACGGATCTGACGTCGCTCGCCGCCGCGCTGGGGTACGCCGACCACGCCCATCTCACGCGCGACTTCGCGGCCGTCCTCGGTCTGCCACCCCGCGACTATCGCGCGGGTGTCTCCGGCTGAGACCGATCAGGGCCGCCCGCGCTGCGGCCACCGCATCCGCACGGCCCGTCCGGCGATGCCGAGCAGCACGACGCCTGTGCCGAGGAGCGAGGCGAGGACGGGGAGCGTGCTCACCAGCACGAGACAGCCGAGCGCTCCTCCCACCTGCAGCATCCGCGGGTAGCGTCGGGCGGCCCCCTGCTGGCGGAACGCGGCGGCGTTCGCGATGAGGTAGTACAGCAGCACGCCGAAGGACGAGAACCCGATCACCTCCCGGAGGTCTCCCACGAGCACCAGCCCGATCACGATGACGGCGAGGGTGATCTCGGCGCGGCGCGGCACCTGGTTCCGGTCGTCGATACGGGCGAGGACCCGAGGGAGATCGCCTTCCCGCGCCATGGCGAGCGTCGTGCGGCCGATGCCGGTGAGCAGGGCGAGCAGAGCGCCGAGGGAGGCGGCCGCCGCGGCGATCCGCACCACGGGGGCGAACGCCGACCAGCCGGCCGCGGTGAGGACGTCGGCCAGGGGCGCGGCCGCTCCCCGCGCGTCGCCGCCGAGGACGAGGAGCACCACGAGGCCCACGAGCGCGTAGACGACGACGGCACCGCCGAGAGCGAGCACGATCGCGCGCGGGATCGTCCGCGCGGGGTCCACCACCTCCTCACCCATCGTCGCGATCCGGGCGTAGCCCGCGAAGGCGAAGAAGAGCAGCCCGGCGCCCTGCAGCACCCCGTAGACGGTCGCGTCAGGCAGTGGTGCGGGCGAGGCGGTCGGCGCGGCGCCGAAGCCGACCGCCACCACGACCGCGAGCCCGAGGAGGGAGCACGCCACGAGGATGCGGGTCGCCAGCGCCGTCCGGGTCACGCCCAGGCAGTTCACGACCGCGAGGGCGGCGACGGCGATCACGGCGACGGGGGTCTGCCATCCCGCCGGCGCGGCGTAGGCGGCGAAGGTCATGGCCATGGCGGCGCAGCTCGCGATCTTGCCGATCACGAAGCTCCATCCGGCGACGAAGCCCCACCACGGTCCGATCTCCGCCCGCGCATAGGCGTACGTGCCGCCGGCGACCGGGTGCACAGCGGCGAGCTGCGCGGAGGCGGTGGCGTTCGCGTAGGCGACCGCGGCGGCGATCGCGAGGGCGACGAGCGTCGCGTTTCCGGCGACGTCGACGGCCGGACCCCAGACCGCGAACACGCCGGCGCCGATCATCGATCCGAGGCCGATCGCTACGGCGTCCGGCAGCGTCAGGCGGCGGGCGAGGGGCATCCGGTCATCGTCCCACGCCGGGGTGAACGGCGGGTGACGGGTCATCCCCGCGCTGCGGTGACGCGCTTCTTCTCGCGGATGTAGACCTCGCGGCGCACCTTCGCCACGACGTCCCCGTGGCGATCGGTGATGACGGTCTCGAACCACTCGAGCACTTTGGCCCCGCCGTGGGCACGCTGTCGCAACTCCTCGGCCTTCTCCCGCGTCACCTCGAACTCCGCGGTCAGCACCCCACGCCCCGGCTTGAGGAACTCGATCTCGCCGCGCGTGTCCCATACGACGTAGTCCCGCCCGAGCTGGTGCATGACGAGCATGAAGAAGTAGGGATCGGTCATCGCCGACATCGACCCGCCGAACGCGGTCTTCACATAGTTGCGGGTGAGGAGGTTCACGTGCAGCTCCACGGTCGCGCGCGTCCAGTCGTCGCTGAACCGGCGGACACGGATGCCGCTGCACAGGTTGGGGATCCAGAGGCTCATGCCGAGGGCGAGGCGGCGGGGCGTGATGCGCATGAGGTCAGTGTGGAGGATACGCGCGGCTGCGACGAAGACGACTGGAGGGTTGGCACAGTTGTTCTAGTTCACATAGAATAACTAGAGAAGGGAGGCGCCATGCTCATCCGCGTCGATGTCGACAGTCCGCACGCGCTCTACGACCAGGTGGCCGCTTCGGTGCGCGCGGACATCCTCTCCGGCGCCCTCGCGCCCGGCGATCGTCTGCCGGCCGCCCGCGACGTGGCGGCCGCGCTCGACATCAACCAGCACACCGTCCTGCACGCCTACCAGCGCCTGCGCGACGAGGGCCTGGTCGACCTCCGGCGGGGCAGGGGCGCCGTGATCGCCGCCTCCGCCGCGCCCCTCGCCGAGCTCTCGCACGAGATCGACGGGCTGATCCGACGGGCCGCCACCCTGGGGGTCTCCGCCGACACTCTCGCCGGAATCGTCCGCACGCACCGCGCAGAAGCTGAACCGCCCACCCCCGCCGCGACTCCCCAGGAGGCCCCCGATGACGACGCCTGACCCCACTCGCACCCCTCCGGCCCCCCTGCGCCGCGCGCGACGGGCCTTCGTCCTCGTGGCGTCGGTCCTCCCCGTGCTCATCGTCGCGATCTCCGCTCTCGTGCTGACGAGCTGGCTCCCGTCGTTCCCCGCCGGCGTCGCGATCCACTGGGGCGTCGACGGGGCGGACGGGTTCGGCCCGGCAACCACCTACCTCTGGGTGCTGCTCGGGGTCGGTCTCGGCATCCCGGTGCTCCTGACCATCACGACGCTCGTCGCCGTCGGGGCGCACTGGGGCGCCACCGCCCGGCTGCTCGGGGCGACCGCAGCCGGCATGTCGGCGTTCGCGGCCGTGATCTGCCTGGGTTCCCTCGCGATCCAGCGCGACCTGCCGCCCGCCGGTGACGTCCCTGGCATCGCGGGGGTGATGGGGCTGGCCTTCGCGGCCCTCCTCGGCGTGGGCGCGATGGCGTGGTTCGTGCAGCCGCGCGTCCGTGCGATCCCCGGCGCCGCCCTCACGCCGCGACACGACGTGCGGGTCGGCGAGGGGGAGCGCGTCGTGTGGGTGGGGACGACGACCATGCCCACCGGTGCTCTCGTCTTCCTGCTGCTCGTGCTGCTCGGGCTCGTGGCGCTCGCCGTGATCATGGTCGTCACCCGAACCCCGATGGCCTGGGTCTCGGCCCTGGTGGCGCTCGTCGTCGGATTCGCGCTGGCGGCGACCACGTCGTTCCGGGTGCGTGTCACGCCGGACGGCATCGACGCCCGCGCCGTGAGTGGGTGGCCTCGCACGACCATCCCGGTGGCGGAGATCGTCTCGGTCCGGGCCGTGCGCATCTCGCCCTTCGGAGAGTTCGGCGGCTGGGGCTGGCGTCTCGCCCCGGACGGCCGCAGCGGGATCGTGATGCGGCAGGGTCCGGCGATCGAGGTGCATCGCCGCGACCACGGTCCCTTCGTCATCACGATCGACGGCGCGGAGGAGGCGGCAGCGCTCCTGCAGACGTACGTGGACCGGTCTGCGGGGTCTGCAGTCTCCGGGGAGACGGAGAGGACGGAGCGATGACCACCACGACACCGACGCGCGTCCCGTGGCGCGCCGTCCTCATCTTCACCCTCACGGCCTGCGGGCTCGCCGCTCTCGTCTGCCTGCCCCTCTGGCTCGGCGACGGACTCGCCGAGCCCTTCGCGGGGGCGATCCTTCCCGTGATGATGTTCACCCCGGCGGCCGCGGTGCTCGTCGTCATGCTCACTACGGGCGTACCGGAGAAGGGCGTCCGCGCGCGCTTCCTCGGGCTGTGGCCGCTGCGGCCCGCGAAGCGCGTCGTCGGGCTGCTGGTCGCGGCCTGGCTCGTGCCGCCGGTGCTCGTCGCCCTCGGCATCCTCCTCGCGGCCGTGCTCGGGTGGGTGCGGCTCGACCTCACCTTCTCGGCCTTCGCGGATCAGCTCGCCCAGGCTCTTCCCCCGGGGACGCCGGTGCCGCCGGTCGGCGTGGTCGTGTTCGCGCAGCTCGCGGCGATCCCCGTCGGCGCCCTCGTGAACAGCGTGCTCGCCTTCGGGGAGGAGCTCGGGTGGCGCGGCTGGCTGCTCCCGGCGCTTCGTCCGCTCGGCACCTGGCCGGCGCTCCTGCTCACCGGAGCGATCTGGGGGCTGTGGCACAGCCCCGTCATCCTGCTCGGCTACAACTTCGGCCGGACGGACGTCACCGGCGTGCTGTTCATGATCGGCGGCTGCGTGGCGTGGGGGGTGCTGTTCGGCTGGCTCCGGCTGCGCTCCGGCTCACTGTGGCCGGCGGTCGTCGCGCATGGATCCCTCAACGCCGCCGCGGGCATGATCATGATCGTCGCCGCCGTGCAGCCCGACCTCGCCCTGGCCGGGCCGCTCGGCGTGGCGGGCTGGATCGTCGCCGCCGTCGTGGCCCTCGTCCTGGCGCTCACCGGGCAGTTCCGCCGTCAGCCGGAGCTCGCCGCGCCGCGGACCCCTCCGGCCCCGCCGACGCTTGACGGCCGACCGGCGCCGGGGGTTGGCTGAGCACATGGAATCCACTCCCGCCGCCTGGGCCCGCGCCGACACCTTCCTCGCCGACACGCTCGTGGGCACGGACCCGGCGCTGGAGGCGACGCTCGAGGCGCAGCGGGCCGCGGGGCTCCCCGAGATCGAGGTCGCCCCGGTCGCGGGAAAGCTGCTGAACCTCCTCGTGAGGATGAGCGGTGCGCGCCGCGTGCTGGAGATCGGCACCCTCGGCGGCTACTCGACGATCTGGATGGCGCGAGCGGTCGGACCGGAGGGGCTGGTGGTGACGATCGAGGCGGAGGCCGACAACGCCGCCGTCGCCCGCGCGAGCATCGATGCCGCCGGGGTGGGGGATCGGGTCGACATCCGGATCGGGCGCGGAGCCGACGTGCTCCCGACCCTCACCGGAGCCTTCGACCTGGTCTTCATCGACGCCGACAAGGAGTCGAACACCGTCTACCTGGACTGGGCCGCGAAGCTCGGTCACCCCGGCACCGTGGTCGTGCTCGACAACATCGGCCGCGACGGCGAGATCGTCCGTGACGACTCGACCGACTCCAAGGTCAACGGCACCCGTGCGGGCCTGCGGATGCTGGGGGAAGACCCGCGCTTCGACGCCACGGCGCTGCAGACGGTCGGGATCAAGGGGTGGGACGGCATCGCGCTCGCCCTCGTCGTGTGACTCCGGCGCATCGCCCCGCCTCGTCTCCGGGAGCCGTCCGATGCCGGGGATAGACTGGGCGCGGATCGACGACGCTCCACACACCCTTCCATCCTGAACAAGGAGCACATCAGTGGCACTGATCGAGGCTGTAGGCGCACGCGAGATTCTCGACTCGCGCGGAAACCCGACCGTCGAGGTGGAGGTGCTCCTCGACGACGGCATCGTGCAGCGCGCGGCCGTCCCCTCCGGCGCCTCGACCGGCGCCTTCGAGGCATACGAGCTGCGCGACGGCGACAAGAGCCGCTACTCGGGCAAGGGCGTGCTCAAGGCCGTCGAGGCCGTCATCGACGAGCTCGGCCCGGCCATCGAGGGCGTGGAGGCGAGCGAGCAGCGCATCGTCGACGAGATCCTCATCGAGGTCGACGGCACGGACAACAAGAAGCGCGTCGGCGCCAACGCCATCCTCGGCGTGAGCCTCGCCGTGGCCAAGGCGGCCGCCGACTCCGCCGACCTGCCGCTGTTCCGCTACCTCGGCGGTCCCAACGCGCACGTGCTGCCCGTGCCGCTGTTCAACGTCATCAACGGCGCAGAGCACGCCGACAACGGCATCGACATGCAGGAGTTCTTCCTCGCGCCCATCGGCGCGGAGACCTACTCCGAGTCGCTGCGCTGGGGCGTGGAGACCTACCACGTGCTGCGTGCCGAGCTGAAGGCCGCGGGCTACGCGACCGGTCTCGGCGACGAGGGCGGCTTCGCCCCCGACCTGCCCAGCAACCGCGAGGGCCTCGACTTCCTCGTCAAGGCGATCGAGAAGGCGGGCTTCACCCCCGGCACCGACATCGCGCTCGGCCTCGACGTCGCTGCCACCGAGTTCTTCACCGACGGCGTCTACCGTCTCGACAACAAGGACTGGGACGCCGAGGCGCTCACCGAGTACTACGTCGGTCTCGTCAACGACTTCCCGATCGTCACGATCGAGGACGCCCTCGCGGAGGACGACTGGGACAACTGGAAGCACCTCACCGACGCCCTGGGCTCGAAGGTGCAGCTCGTCGGCGACGACCTGTTCGTCACGAACCCGCAGCGTCTGGCCGACGGCATCACGCGCGGCGTCGCCAACTCGCTCCTGGTGAAGGTCAACCAGATCGGCACGCTCACCGAGACGTTCGACGCGGTCAGCCTCGCGCAGCGCTCGGGCTACACCGCCATGCTCTCGCACCGTTCGGGTGAGACCGAGGACACGACGATCGCCGACCTCGTGGTCGCGACGAACGCCGGCCAGATCAAGGCGGGCGCCCCGGCGCGCAGCGAGCGCGTCGCGAAGTACAACCAGCTGCTGCGCATCGAGGAGGAGCTGGGCGACGCGGCGGTCTTCGCCGGCCGCTCGGCCTTCCCGCGCTACCAGGCCTGAGCGCCCGAGACAGCGACGCCGCTTCCGCGGCACGACCGCGCCGCCCGGAAGGCGGCAGAGACGAAGGAGGAGCCGTGGCACGACGACCGGCTCCTCCTTCGCCGTCTCCCGGGGCGGCCCCTGCCCGCCCCACATCGTCCAGGTCGCGACGGCCCCGCGACGCGGCCACGACCGCGCCACGCGTGGACGTGCGCGAGTGGGCATCCGGCATCCGGCTGTCCGCGTTCTCGGTGATCATGCTGTCCCTCGTCGTGCTGGGCGCCTGGGTGCTCGTCCCCACCCTCGGGACCTTCATCGACCAGCGGCAGAAGATCGCCGCGCTGGAGCAGTCCGTGCAGGTGAGCGAAGACGAGATCGCGGCGCTGACCGCGGAGCGGGAGCGGTGGGACGACCCCGCGTACATCACGACGCAGGCCCGTGAGCGGCTCTACTACGTCAAGCCGGGCGAGGTCGTGTACCTCATCGACAACGACCTCGATCCTTCCGCCCTCCCGCGGGAGCAGGAGCCGGTGAGCGACACGCTCGAGGAGAAGCCGGCCGACTGGATGCCGCAGCTGCTGCGCACCCTCGTCTCCGCGGGACTGAGCGACACCGCCGCCACCGCCGGCTGAGGGTCCGGCTCCGAGCATCCTCCCGGACGGCTCCCCTACGCTGGTGGGGTGACCACTCCGCCGTTCCCCGCGCCCACTTCCGCCGAGCTCGCCGTCGTGTCGACCCAGCTCGGGCGGCCCGCCCGCGGAGTCGTCGGCATCGCGGCCCGTTGCCGGTGCGGCAACCCGACGGTGGTGGCCACCACTCCGCGCCTGCCGGACGGCACGCCGTTCCCCACCTTCTACTACCTGACGCACCCGGCCGCGACGGCGGCGATGTCCACGCTCGAGGCGAACCAGGTCATGCCCGAGCTGGCGGGGCTGCTCGCCGAGGATGAGACCGTGGCCGCGGCCTATCAGGCGGCGCACGAGGCCTATCTCGCGGACCGGGCGCAGTTCGGCGAGGTGCCCGAGATCGACGGGATCTCTGCCGGAGGCATGCCCACGCGGGTGAAGTGCCTGCACGCTCTCGCCGGGCACGCCCTGGCGGCGGGTGCCGGTGTGAACCCGATCGGCGACGCCGCGCTCGCCCGCAGCTCCTGGTCTCCCGAGGTGTGCCGCTGCGAGGAGCCCGGCGCCGCCCTCCGCGACGATCCGGCACGCTCGGCATGACGCGGCGGCGGGTGCTGCGCGGCGCCGTCGCCCTCGTGGCGGTGGCGGCATCCGTCCTGCTCCTCGGGTCGACCGCCACGCCGACCCCCACGCCGCCGCCGGTCGCCGACGACCCCGCCGACCCGATCCGCGCGGCGGAGTACTGGCTGGACGGCGCCGGCATCAGGGAGGCCTGGCAGACCACGCGCGGCGAGGGCGTGACCATCGCCGTCATCGACACGGGCATCGGCAAGGTGCCGCAGGTCTTCGGCGAGGCGGTCGTCGGCGGCACCGACGTGTCCGGAGCCGGCACCCCCGACGGCCGCACGCCCCTCGGTGCGGTGGACGGCAACCACGGATCCTGGGTCGCGTCGCTCGCGGCCGGGCGAGGCAAGCCCGACGGCACCGGGATGATCGGCGTCGCCCCGGAGGCGGACCTGCTCTCGGTCTCGGTCGGCTTCGGCGCCGCGGCGGCCGTGCCGTTCACCGAGCAGGTGGCCAAGGGCATCCGATGGGCGGTCGATCACGGCGCCGACATCATCAACCTGTCGTTCACGACGAACACCCTCGACTGGGACGAGAGCTGGGACGACGCGTTCCTCTACGCCTTCGCGCACGATGTCGTGGTCGTCGTCGCGGCCGGCAACCGGGGGAGCGGCACGAACATCATCGGCGCTCCCGCCACGATCCCCGGCGTGCTCACGGTCGGCGGTGTCGACCAGACCGGAACGGCCAGCATCGAGGCCTCGACCCAGGGCATCACCATCGGCATCTCGGCGCCGAGCGAGGGCCTGCTCGGCGTGTCCGCGGACGGCGAGGTCGTCTCCTGGAGCGGGACCAGCGGCGCGGCCCCCATCGTGGCCGGTGTCGCCGCACTCATCCGCTCGGCGCATCCCGACATCTCGGCCAACGACGTCATCAACCGCATCATCAAGACGGCGATGCCGGTGGCCGACGCGCAGAAACCTCGGGACCCGCTGTACGGTTTCGGGCTCGTGGACGCGGACGCGGCGATCTCGGCGAACATCCCGACCGTCAGCGAGAATCCGATGGGCGACCTGGCCGAATGGGTGCGGCTGTTCCGCCGCGCGGACAGCGCGCCGACCCCCGAGCCCACCCTCGCCCCCGTGGACATCCCGCCGCTGCCGGATGCGGATGCACCGACCGAGCCCGGTTCACCGCTGCTTCCCAGCGCCGATTCCCTGCGCTACGGTACCCTGCCGCTCATCGCCCTCACGGTCCCTGGTATCCTGGTAGCGCTTGGCGTCACCGCAGCTGCCCGGCGCATCCGATCGGCGCGCGTTCCCGTACGCCACCATCCCGACTCCGAGGAGTAGTTCTTCTGTGCCTCAGAACAGCACTGTGCCCAAGATCCTGATCGTCGGCGGAGGGTACGCGGGTTTCTACACCGCGTGGAAGCTCGAGAAGCACCTGCGCAAGGGTGAGGCCGACGTGACCATGGTCGACCCGCTGCCGTACATGACGTACCAGCCGTTCCTCCCCGAGGTCGCCGCCGGATCGATCGAGGCCCGGCATTCGGTCGTCGCGCACCGCCGTCACCTGAAGCGCACGCACGTGCTCACCGCCAAGGTCACGAACATCAACCACGCGCAGAAGGTGGCCACCATCACGCCGCCCGTCGGCGAGCCGTACGAGTTCGCGTACGACCAGATCGTCGTCACCGCGGGCGCCGTCTCGCGCACGTTCCCGATCCCGGGCATCGCCGACAACGCCATCGGGCTCAAGACGATCGAAGAGGCCGTCGCGATCCGCGACAAGGTCATGTCGAACTTCGACAAGGCCGCCTCCCTCCCGGCCGGCCCCGAGCGCGACCGCCTGCTGACCGTCGTCGTCGTCGGCGGTGGCTTCGCGGGTATCGAGGTCTTCGCGGAGCTCCGCTCGCTCGCCTCCTCGCTGGTGAGCAAGTACCCGCAGCTGAGCTTCGAGGACACGCACTTCCACCTCATCGAAGCCATGGGGCGCATCATGCCCGAGGTCTCGCTGAAGACGAGCGAGTGGGTTCTCAAGGACCTCGCCAAGCGCGGCGCGAACGTCCACCTCGACACACAGGTCACCGGTGCCATCGACGGCAACGTCGAACTCTCGACCGGCGAGGTCATCCCGACGGACGTCATCGTCTGGACCGCCGGTGTCATGGCCAACCCGACCGTCGTGCGCGGCGGCGATCTGCCGGTGGAGGAGCGCGGTCGCATCCAGACCCGTGCCGACCTCCGCGTCGGTACGCCCGAGGCGTTCGTCGAGGGCGCCTGGGCCGCCGGTGATGTCTCGGCCGTCCCCGACCTCTCGGGTGGCGGCGTGGGCGGCTTCTGCGTCCCGAACGCCCAGCACGCCGTGCGTCAGGCGAAGCTCCTGGCCAAGAACGTCGTCGCCGTGCTCCGCGGCGAGAGCCCCAAGGAGTACTTCCACAAGAACCTCGGCGCTGTCGCGGGCCTCGGTCTGTACAACGGCGTCTTCCAGTCCGGCAAGATCGCGCTCAAGGGCTTCATCGCCTGGCTCGCGCACCGCGGCTACCACGGCCTCGCGATGCCGACGTGGGAGCGCAAGTGGCGCGTGCTCTGGGGCTGGTGGAACAACCTGTGGCTGGGCCGCGACCTCGTGAACCTGCAGACGGTGCAGAACCCTCGCTACGTCTTCGAGGAGTTCGCCGCCCGCCCGCGTCCCGCCGCACCCGCGGACACTGCTCCGGCGTCTGGTGCCCCGGCGGCGAAGGCTCCGGCCGCCGAGAAGCCGGCCGCTGCCCCCGCGGCGGAGACGCCTGCAGAGATCAAGAAGCCGGCCGCCAAGCGGCCCGCAGCCAAGAAAGCTCCGGCCTCGTCGTCGAAGGACTCCGCGGAGACCGCTGCGGCGAAGTGACCACCTTGTTCTGAGGAGAAGGCCCTGAGCGCGTGAGCGCCGGGGCCTTCTTCCGTTCGCGGCGCGGCGAGAGTTGGCGACGTAACATCTCACATTGTACGCTCGCAGGGTGCTCGGGAAGGGCGTGTGCACGCACCCCCGGACGACGCTGGGAGGAGGTCCGGTGAGCGCGCACGGGGGAGAGTCGCCGACCGTCAGTGTGTCGATCCGGACGGCGGCGGGCGACGAGGAGCGGGCGGAGCGGCTCGCGGAACAGCTCGACGGCGCGCTCGTCCGCATCAGCCGCACGAACACGGAGGCGGGTGTCGGCGCCGAGGCCGGGGCGTGGCAGCCGTGGACACGACGAGCCACCCACCATCTGGTACTCGACGCCGCGGTGCGCCCGCACCCGCGTCTCATCGCGCAGGTGCACGAGGCGATCGCCGGACGGCCCGGGGCGGCCCTGAGACTCTTCACCCCCGGAGACGGCTACGCCTCGCACGCCCTCCGGGTGGCGGCGTTCTCCGGCCGCCCGTGGCTCATGCCGCCCGGACCCGACCCGTCGGCGGTCGCCGTGGTGCTCCCGCTCCCCGAGGCCGCGGAGTTCGCGCGTTCCCTCCAGGTCGGCGAGGTCGCCCCTGCGGGAGTGCTGCTGCATCGGTTCGCGAGGGAACGGGGCCTCGCTCTGCTCGCCAGTACCGCCGATCTCGTGCAGCCCGACCGGCCGGGGACGCACGCTCCGGGCACCGCCTTCCTTCCCGCCGCGGTCGCTCCCGCGGACTGGTGGCAGCGCGAGACGGTCCTCGCGCCGCCCTCGATCCCGGTGGTGCATCTGCGGGATGGAGAGCCGCTCTCCTACGAGGCCGTGCCGGGCGCGGCGGACAGCTGGCGCCTTCGCGCGCGGCGAGACGTTCCGACGCCGCATGCCCGCCGATTCGCACGCATGATGCACGACCGCCTTCTCGGCACGGAAGTCGCTCGCAGCCACCTGCGCGCGGCCGCCGTGCTCCTCGGGGTGGCGGGAGTGCTGCGCGACCAGCTCGTCCTGGCATCGGATCGGGGGCGGCCGTCCGACGGCTTCGGCGCGGCGGTGGCACGGGAGGCGGCGGCGACCCTCGCCCTCGGGACGCTGCCGGAGGCGGTACCGGCCGCGGGGCGACCGGATGGCGCTGCGGAGCTCCGCGACGCGTTCCAGACGCTGTATGAGGAGATGACCGGGATCCTCGGCGGCTCCCTCCCCGTGCCGGAGCATGGAGCCGATCCATAGGCCGCCTCGCTAGCGTGTCGAAGGCAAGGGGAGTACTCCCGTCTGCAGCGACGTCGTCATGACGGGCATGTCATCGTGCCCCGGCCCGCTGGCCCGCGAGGGTGGAGGAGACCTTGGCACCCGAATCGCGGGCTGCCCGGAACCCTTGTCGTCGCCCGACGTCGCGGAGAACGGCGGCCCGTCCCACGAAGGGACCCCCATGTCGAAGCTCTCCCGCCTGATCCGCCTCGCCACCGATGCCATCGACGCGAAGGGCGGAAGCCCCGGTGCGCGTGCCGGCGACGGCACTCGCCCCTCGACGGACTGGAGCGGGATGATCCGGGGCGCGGTGGACGCCGTCCGAGCCCAGGACCCCCAGCCGCAGCGCCCGACCACGCCTCCTGCCGCCTCCTCGGCTGCGGACGCCCGTCCCGGCGGCGCACGAGCGTCCACCTCGGGCACGTACGCCCCACCGCCGGCCCCCGGTGCCGCCGGCGGGCGCGACGTCGCCGCGGCGGACCGTGCGGCCATCGCCCGGTACGACTACCTCCTGCAGACGGCCGACCCCCACCGGATCGAGCAGATCCATCGCGAGGCCTTCACGCGCCTCACGCCGACGCAGCGGGAGCACGTCGAGGCCCGCATGCGGGCCGAGCTCCCCACGGAAGAGCGGCCGCGCTCGTCCTCCCCTGACGACCTCGCCCGCGCGGCCGGACGGGCCGAGGCGATGCGACCGGGCCGTCTGCGCGGACTCCTCTCCCGTGTCCGCGGCGGCGGTGCGGGCGGGGCCGCGGTCGCTGCGGGCGGCGCGGCGGTCGGCATGCTGGGCGTCGTGGCCGGCGGCGCCGTCGTGAGCACCGTGGCCGCACCGCTCCTGGAGCAGGCGGCGGGGCTCGGCGTGGACTTCGAGGCCCTGGCCTCCGGCCTCGACCTCGATGCTCTGGCCGGCGGCGCCGACGAGATCCTCGGCTCGGCCGGCGAGGCCGTGTCGGGGCTCGGCGAGGCGGCGACCGGTTGGGGGGAGCGGCTCGGTGATCTCGGCATCCCCGGGATCGGCGACATCCTCGGACGGTGACGGGTGCCCCCGCTGGGACTCGAACCCAGACTGAAGCGATTTTAAGTCGCCTGCCTCTGCCATTGGGCTACGGGGGCTGCGCGGCCAGCCTATCGTCGGCGGGGTCGTGACCCGGCGGGGCTCAGGCCATAGGGTGGGGGAGTGCTCGACCTCACCGACGAACTGAGCCCCGTCCCGGGCGGCCCCGCGGTCGCCCCCGAATGGGAGGACCCGGGCCGCTACTGGCCGCGCTTGTCGGCGGCGACCGGGCATCTTCCGGCGCCGGTCGCGGTGATCGATCGCGAGGCCCTCCGCTACAACGCGATGGACCTGCTCGTCCGTGCGGGCGGTCTGCCGATCCGGGTGGCGTCGAAGTCGGTGCGGGTGCGTGCGGTCCTCGATGCCGTGCTGCGCCTCCCGGGTTTCCGCGGCATCCTCGCGTTCACGCTGGAGGAGGCCCTCTGGCTCGCGGAGACGCACGACGACATCGTGCTGGGCTACCCGACGGTCGACCGGGCCGCCCTCGAACGGCTCTGCGCCGACGAACAGGCGGCGCAGCGCATCACTCTCATGATCGACGACCCGGTGCACCTCGATCTCGTCGACAGCGTTGCGGCTCCTTCGGCGCGGCCCGAGCTCCGGGTGGCGATCGACGTCGACGCGTCCTGGCGATCGGCGCTGCTCGGACACATCGGCGTCCGCCGCTCGGCCCTCTTCTCGGCCGGTGAGGTCGCGGCGTTCGCTCGGAAGGTCGCGGCGCGCCCCGGCTTCCGTCTCGTGGGGCTGCAGATGTACGACGCGCAGATCGCGGGACAGGGCGACGCCGGCCCCGACGGGCCGCTCATCCGTCGAGTCCAGGCCCGGTCGCGTGACGAGCTGCGGGAGCGGCGGGCGGCGATCGTCTCCGCGGTCGGCGCGGTGACGCCCCTCGAGTTCCTCAACGGCGGGGGGACGGGCTCCCTCGAGTTCAGCGGCAGCGACGAGTCCCTCACCGAGGCCAGCGCGGGCAGCGGCCTGCTCGGGGGACACCTGTTCGACGGGTACCGGTCCTTCCGGCCCGCACCGGCCGCCGCGTTCGCCTTCGACGTCGTGCGCCGTCCCGCGGTGGACATCGCCACCGTGCTGGGCGGCGGCTGGATCGCCTCCGGTCCCGCGGTCGCCTCGCGGCAGCCGCGCCCGGTGTGGCCGGCGAACCTCCGCACGCTTCCGCGGGAGGCGGCCGGAGAGGTGCAGACGCCGGTGCAGGGGCCGACCGCCGCCACCCTGGGCGTCGGCGATCGCGTCTGGTTCCGTCACGCCAAGAGCGGCGAACCGGCAGAGCGCATCGCCGCCTACCACCTCGTCTCCGGCGACGAGGTCGTCGACGAGCTGCCGACGTATCGCGGCGAGGGGAAGGCGTTCCTGTGACGAGGATCGGCGGCACCTGGCAGAACTGGGGCCGATCGGCGTCCGTCCGCCCGGTCCGGGTCGAGCGCCCGCGCAGCCCCGAAGGCGTGCAGCGCGCCGTGCGGGCAGCGGCGCGGCAGGGGCTGACGATCAAAGCGGTCGGCGCCGGTCACAGCTTCACCGGGATCGCCGTCGCGCCCGGTGTGCTCCTCGAACTCGACGATCTCCAGGGCCTCGTCTCGGCGGACGTCGCGAGCGGACACGTCACGCTCCTCGCCGGCACGCGGCTGCATCGCATCCCCGGGCTGCTCGCGCGCTACGGTCTCGCGATGGAGAACCTCGGCGATATCGACCGGCAATCCATCGCGGGCGCGATATCCACGGGCACGCACGGGACCGGCGCCGGCTTCGGTGGTCTCGCCACGCAGGTGGTGGGGGTGACCCTCATCACCGCAGACGGGGAGTTCCTCCGCATCGATGAGGCGCACAGTCCCGAGCTGCTGCCGGCGGTCGCCCTGGGGCTGGGTGCGCTCGGCATCATCGTCGAGGTGACGCTGCAGTGCGTGCCGACGTTCGTGATGCATGCGATCGACGAGCCGGTGCCCCTGGACGAGGTGCTCTCCACGATCGACGAGCGCGTCGCCGCGGCCGACCACTTCGAGTTCTACTGGTTCCCGCACACCGACGTGGCACTGACCAAGCGGCAATCGCGGCTGCCTGAGTCGACGCGGAGAAAGCCTCTGCCGATCGTGGGCCGGTGGGTGGACGAAACCCTTCTCGCCAACGGCGTGTACCGCGTCGTCTGCGCGGCGGGACAGGCCGTCCCGGCGATCACGCCGCCGTTCAACCGGCTCGCCGTGTGGCTCACCGGGGACCGCGAGTACACCGACCTGTCGAACCGCGTGCTCACCCAGAGTCGGACAGTGCGGTTCCGCGAGATGGAGTACGCGCTGCCGGCCGCCGAGGTCGTGCCGGCGTTCCGCGCCCTCCAGGAGCTCATCGCACAGCGCGGCTGGCGCATCGAATTCCCCGTGGAGGTGCGGTTCGCGGCGGCGGACGAC
Organism: Microbacterium meiriae; assembly: GCF_040686935.1. Taxonomy (NCBI): domain Bacteria; kingdom Bacillati; phylum Actinomycetota; class Actinomycetes; order Micrococcales; family Microbacteriaceae; genus Microbacterium; species Microbacterium meiriae. Next base: position 121,784 of record NZ_JBFBMF010000001.1, on the reverse strand, counting down.
CGCTGGCTCTCGACGGCGCACGACCGCGCGACCGCGTACATCGCGGTGCACCGGTACTGGCGGGCGGACCCGACCGTCTACTTCGGCGCGGTGGAGGAGATCATGCTGGCGCACGGCGGCCGCCCGCACTGGGGCAAGCTGCACACGCTGACGCACGAGACCCTGCGTGACCGGTATCCGCGCTTCGACGACTTCGTGGCAGTGCGCGACCGCCTCGATCCGGAGCGCCGGTTCACGAACCGGTACCTGGAGCGCGTTCTGGGCAGCTGATGCGCGGGCCGGCGAGCTGCCGAGTCCCCAGTCCACGTGCAGGCACCGCGTCTAGGATGAGAGAAACACGGGAAAGGGTGGGGCACTGATGGAATGGCTCGTGCCGGTACTGATCGTCGTCGGGGTGATCCTGCTCGTCGGCGTCTATCTCTGGGCGACGTACAACTCGCTGGTGCAGCTGAACGTCCGCGTGGACGAAGCCTGGAGCGGCATCACGGTCCAGCTCAAGCGCCGTGCCGACCTCATCCCGAATCTCATCGAGACGGTCAAGGGCTATGCCTCGCACGAGAAGGCGGTGTTCGAGAACGTCACCCGCGCCCGTGCCGAGACCCTCTCCGCCGGCAGCCCCGGGGAGGCGGGGATCGCCGAAGGGCACCTGCAGCAGGCGCTGCGCAGCCTCTTCGCCGTGGCCGAGGCCTACCCGCAGCTCCAGGCGAGCCAGAACTTCCTGCAGGTGCAGCAGGCCCTCGTCGACACCGAGGACAAGATCCAGGCCGCGCGGCGCTTCTACAACGGCGGGGTGAGGGAGCTGAACACGAAGATCAAGGTGTTCCCCAACAACCTCTTCGCCAAGGGGCTCGGCTTCACGGAGCGCGAGTTCTTCGAGGTCGCCGACAGCGGCGCCATCTCCGAGCCGCCGCGCGTGCAGTTCTGATCCTCGCCCTCACCACACGGTGAGGGCGAGTTCGTCTGCGGTGATCTCGACGCCTCCGCGCACGCTCCATGCGGTGCTGCGATAGGTGACCGAGCGCGTCGTCCCGTTCTGTCCGGTGCCGGTCACGGTCGCCTCGAGGACGCCGTCGTCGGCGGCGAACGTCGTCGGGGTGAGGGTCACCATCGGGAACCGCTCGACGCGGAAGGCGACATCGGAGACCTCTCGGAACTCCGTGCCCCAGGGGATCCGGATGCCGCAGTTCTCGGGAATCGCGCTTCCACCGGCCGTGCAGGTCTCCAGGTAGGCCTCGAGCTGCGACTGTGCGGCCTCGGTCGCCTCGGGGCGGAGCGCGGCGGTCACTGTCGCCGTGGCGTCGCCGCCGGGCAGCACGACGGTCTCGGTCGTCCCCGTCAGCAGCGTCAGGGGCGCGGCCGCCACGGGATACACGGCAGGCAGCAGCGCCGCATCCTCCGCCACCGGGAGGACGGCATCGCCGACCTGCACGGCCGTCCCGACCGTCGTCGTGGCGCGGAGCGTGCCGAGGCCGGAGGCGTCGACGACCCAGCGCCCGTCCTCCTGATCCAGCCTCAGCCGTGCCCCGTGCTCGTCCCCGTCGAGCCGGAACGTCACGGTCGCTGACACCTCGCCGTCGCTGTCGCGGACCCCCGTGACCTGGGCGTCCTCGATGGTCGAGGCTGCCCCGGCGAACGCAGCGAGGGCGCGGTCGGACACCTCGGTCCCGGTCGCCGTGACCGCCTCCGGATCGCCCGTCTCCAGAGCCCGGAGGTAGTCCCGCACGGCCTCTTCCGGTGTGGGCGAGCGGAGCGTGGAGACACCCCACCACACCGCTGCGGCCACGGCGACGACCGCGATGAGACCGGGCAGGAGCCACCGGTGACGACGGGTCATGCGACACCCTCGCGCACGTGGACATGACGCCGCACCACGCCCGGCGCGGTCGAGGCGAGCGCCGCGTGGACGGCTGCGGTCGCATCGCCCCACCCGGAGACCGACACCTGCTCGAGGCCCTGCCACTGTGCGGCCCGCAGGAGTTCCGCGGCGATCGCCTCGGCGTCACCCGGGCGAGCCTGCGGCTCCCACCACGCCGACTGCACCTGGAGGGTCGAGGTGCCGCGGTCGGCCTTGAGGTCGACGCGCGCCACGATCCGGTCGCCGACGAGCACGGGCAGCGAGTAGTAGCCGTAGCGGCGCTTCGCGGCCGGGACGTAGATCTCGATGCGGTAGTCGAGCTCGAATGCCCGCAACGCGCGTTCCCGGAACCACACCACCGGATCGAACGGGGTCAGGAGGGCGGCGGTCTCGACGCGCCGCGGCAGAACCGCCTCGCGGTGCCGCCAGGCGGGGAGAGGGCGGCCGCCGCGCTCCCAGCCGCGGACGCTCACCGGCTGCACCTCTCCGGTGTCCACGAGGTCGGCGATCGCCGCCGTCACCGCAGCGCGGTCGCGGAGACGGTAGTAGTCCGCGAGATCGGCCGCGGTGCCGACGCCGCTGGAGCGCGCCGCACGCCGGACGAGCTCGCGGATGGCGTCCTCCCGCGGGATCTCCCGAGACCGGATGCCGTCCGGGATGACCTGCTCGGCGAGGGCGTACGTGCGTTCGAACCCCCGGCGCCCGCTCACGGCCACATCGCCCGTGCGCCACAGATGCTCGAGAGCGAGCTTGACCTCGTCCCAGTCCCACCAGGTGCCGCGCTCGCGCGGGGCATCGGCACGGAGGTCGACGGGGCGCAGGGGTCCGCGCGCGCGAAGCTCGTCCTGGACCCACTCCACCGTCCGGGCATTCGAGCGGAGCCAGGAGTCCTCCGCGGACCAGCGTCGCCGGAAGTCGTCCATGCGGAACCGCCATAGGGGCCAGTCCTCGACGGGGATGAAAGTCGCCTCATGGGCGAGATACTCCACGTAGTGGGTCGTGCGGGACAGGAAGAGGCGGTCGAGGAGCGCGGGATCATAGGCGCCGAGGCGGGAGAACAGCGGGAGGTAGTGCGACCGGGCGAACACGTTGACGGAGTCGATCTGCAGCACGCCGAGCCGGTCCATCACGCGGTGCAGATGGCGCCCGGAGACGGTGGCCGGACGTGCGCGGGTGAAGCCCTGGGCGGCGAGGGCGATCCGGCGTGCCTGAGCGGGACTGAGGGTGTCGGTCACGCCGCCAGCGTATCCCCGGTATCCGACATCGTCGCCGCGCGCAAGATGCGTCGAACGGCATACGGCATGACCGTAGACTGAGGCGATGAGCGAGGACCAGCGACCCCGGCTGCGCGATCTGTTCCGTCCGCGCCCCGTGGTGACCGATCGGACCGTGACCACCGAAGCCGACGAAGCGGTGCCGCTGCCTCTGCGCATCACGGCGAGCTACGCCTGGCGCCTGCTGCTCATCGCAGCGGCCATCGGCGTCTTCATCTGGCTGGTGATGCTGCTCAAGCTCCTCGTCATCCCGCTCATGGTCGGGATCCTCATCACCGCCCTGCTGTGGCCGGCGTTCTCCTGGATGCTGCGCCACGGGTTCCCGCGCTGGCTCGCGATCGCCGTCTCGCTCATCGGCACCGCGGCGATCGTCACGGGACTCATGTGGCTCGTGGTGTGGCAGGTGCGCGCCCAGCTCCCCGACGTGCAGCAGCGCACGACCGAGGCCTTGGACCAGTTCCAGGTCTGGCTGCACGAGGGCCCGCTGAGTCTGTCGGACACGCAGATCGCGGACTATCTGCAGCAGGGCCTCGACTTCATCAGCGAGCAGGCACAGGTCCTCTGGACGGGGGCCCTCGCGATCGGGACCACCGTGGGGCACGTCGCCACGGGGGCGCTGCTGTCCCTGTTCATCCTCATCTGCCTCCTCGCGGACGGCGCCGGCATCTGGCGCTGGACGCTCCGGATCTTCCCCCGGAAGGCCCGTCCCGCTGTCGACGGTGCCGCGCGCAACGGCTGGACGACGATCGTCAACTATGCCAGGACGCAGCTGTTCGTGGCGACGATCGACGCGATCGGCATCGGCCTCGGTGCCTTCCTGCTCCAGGTCCCGCTCGCGCTGCCCGTCGCCGTCCTGGTGTTCCTCGGTTCGTTCATCCCGATCGTCGGTGCGGTCGTGACCGGTGCGGTCGCCGTGTTCCTCGCGCTCGTCTACAACGGCCCGTGGATCGCGCTCTGGATGCTCGTGGTCGTGCTGGCTGTGCAGCAGATCGAGGGTCACATCCTGCAGCCGATCATGATGGGCTCCGCCGTCAAGGTGCACCCGCTCGCCGTCGTCCTCGTGGTCGCGGGCGGCGCGATGATCGCGGGGATCCCCGGCGCACTCTTCGCCGTTCCGCTGGCCGCGTTCGTGAACGTGGCGGCGGTGACCATCAGCTCGGGATCCTGGCGCACCGGCGTCGGGCCGAGCGGAGACCTGATCTGGAGCACAGTTCCGCGCGAGCGGAGACGGAGGAATCGATGAGCGCAGTCCCCAGCCTGACCGAGTTCCAGGACGCGGCTCGAAGTCTGGCTGAGGTGATCTCGCACACCCCGACCCTGCCCTCGCGGGCGCTGTCCGATGCGCTCGGCGCCCCGGTGCTGCTGAAGATGGAGAACCTCCAGCGCACGGGCTCCTTCAAGATCCGCGGTGCGGCCTACCGCCTCTCCCGGCTCAGCGCGGAGGAGCGCTCCCGTGGCGTCGTGGCGGCCTCCGCCGGGAACCACGCACAGGGCGTCGCCCTGGCCGCCCAGGCACTCGGCATCCCCGCGACGATCTTCATGCCGCTCGGGGTCCCGGTTCCGAAGCTCCTCGCCACACGCGGGTACGGCGCGGACGTGGTGCTCGAGGGGGAGACGGTCGCCACCTCGCTGCGCCTGGCCGCCGAGTTCTCCGAGCGCACCGGTGCCGTGCTCATCCATCCCTTCGATCACCGTGACATCGTCATCGGGCAGGGCACACTCGGCCTGGAACTGCTGGAGGATGCGCCCGAGATCGACACCGTCGTCCTCGGGATCGGCGGCGGCGGGCTGATCGCCGGCGTCGCCGCAGCGGTGAAGGCCAAGGCCGCGGAACTCGGTCGCACGATCCGCGTGATCGGTGTGCAGGCGGAGAACGCGGCCGCCGTCCCGCCGTCGCTGGCGGCCGGGGAGCCGGTCGACATCGTCACGCGCCCCACCATCGCGGACGGCATCCTCGTCGCGCGACCGGGCGCCGTGCCGTTCGAGATCATCAAGGAGCTCGTCGACGAGGTCGTCACGGTCTCCGACGACGACCTCGCGCGCGCGATGCTCGTGCTCCTGGAACAGGCGAAGGTCGTGGTCGAGCCGGCCGGTGCGGCAGGCGTCGCCGCCATCCTCTCCGGACGCGTGTCGGCGACCGGCACGACGATGGCGGTGCTGTCCGGCGGCAACATCGACCCGCTCCTGCTGCAGCGGGTGGTGTCGCATGGCCTCGCCGCCTCCGGGCGGTACCTCACGATCCGCATCCCGCTGCCCGACCGTCCGGGTCAGCTCGCCCGCGTGTCCGAGCTCATCGCGGAGGCGGGAGCGAACGTCATCGAGGCCATGCACACCCGTCACGGCCACGGACTCCAGATCAGCGAGGTCATCCTCGAGCTGAGCGTGGAGACCCGCGGGGCGGAGCACTCGGCCCACACGCTGGACACCCTCCGTCGCGCCGGGTTCGCGCCCATCGTCGTCCCGGACTGAGTCCGCCCGATACGACGCACCCCCTCGACCGTCGCGGTCGAGGGGGTGCGTCGTGAAGCACAGGCGTCAGCCCGTGTAGGTCTCGACCTTCACGATCTCGACGCTGATCGAGCGGCCGTTCGGCGCCTCGTACGACGAGGACTCACCGACCTTGAGGCCGAGGATCGCCTGGCCCAGCGGGCTGGCCTCGCTGTAGACGTCGAGGTCGCTGCCGGCGGCGGCGATCTCGCGGCTGCCGAGGAGGAAGACCTCCTCGCCGCCCGCGACGACCGCGGTCACGACAGTGCCCGGCTCGACGATGCCGCGGCTGGCGGGAGCCTCGCCCACCTTCGCGGTCTTCAGCAGCGCCTCCAGGGTGCGGATGCGCGCCTCCTGCTTGCCCTGCTCGTCCTTCGCCGCGTGGTAGCCGCCGTTCTCCTTGAGGTCGCCCTCCTCGCGGGCCGCCTCGATGCGCTTGGCGATCTCGTCGCGGCCGACGGTGGAGAGGTGTTCCAGCTCGGCGACGAGCCGGTCGTAGGCTTCCTGCGTGAGGAAGGGGACCTGAGCATCGGTGGACATGACGAAGCTCCTTCTATCGGGATCCCGCCGAGATGCCGCGGGGGATATGCCAAGACGCCCCGGCACGGTGCCGGGGCGTCGTCTGTCTGGCATCAGTCTAGGCGACCCAGCAGGTGTTCACCAAACCTGTCGTGGCCTCCGCGACGGTCGGGATGCGCTCCGCACGGGTGAGCGAGTGGGCGTCTCCGGCCGGGATCTCCACGATCTTCCAGCCCACGACACCGAACTCCTCGTCGAGGGCTTCGAGCACGCAGACGACGTCCTTGCCCTGGACGCCGGTGACCTGGAAGCGGAGGTCGACGGCATGCTCGTCCACGAGTTCGAAGCCCAGATCGTCGGCATCGACGGAGCTCATCGACTGACTCACGGTGGACCAGGCGAGGGCGGCGAGGAGGAGCAGGGCGACGGCCCCGGCGAGGAACCACGGCCACCGACGGCGGCGGGTGCGGCCGTAGCGTTCGTCGAGCTGGAGGGCGGTCGTCACAGGTGGGGTCTTCCGGTCGTTAGGCTGGTGTTACCAGGTTATGCGACCTGCGTACGAAAGGCCGATTCATGCGCTTCCTCTCCGAGACTCCGATGCCGACACCGTCGATGACGGTGGCTCCGGAGTCGGTCACGCCGGGCTTCGCCGGCTTCGCGGTGATCGTCTTCGTGCTCATCGCCGTGATCCTGCTGATCTGGGACATGAACCGCCGGATCCGCCGAGTGCGGTATCGCGAAGAGGTCCGCGAGGAGCTCGACGCGGAAGAAGCCGCCCGCGCCGCAGAGAACGCCGCGGACGACGGTCGCACCCCACCGGAGGCGCCGGCCGCGTCCGATGAGGAGCCGCGCGAGCGCTGACCCCGGCTCAGGGCGCGCCGAGCGACGGCGACAGCGGGTGCAGGGCGATCAGCAGGCACGCGGTCCAGTGGCACAGGAACGCCAGGACCGTGCACACGTGGAAGATCTCGTGGAAGCCGAAGTGTCCGGGCCAGGGGTTCGGCTTCTTCAGCGCGTAGACGATGGCGCCGCCCGTGTAGAGCAGACCGCCGACGATCACGAGGACCATCATGGCGACGTTGGCGTCGAGCAGGTCGACGATGTACATCACCGCGGCCCAGCCGAGCAGCAGGTACAGCGCGACGTAGAGCCAGCGCGGCGCGTGGATCCAGAACACCCGGAAGAGGATGCCGAGCAGAGCTCCGCTCCAGACCAGCGTCAGCAGCAGGACGCCCTTCGCCGGCGGCAGCGCCAGGGTCGCGAGCGGCGTGTACGTGCCGGCGATGAGCAGCAGGATGTTCGCATGGTCGATCCGCTTGAGGATGCCCTTGACCCGCGGCCGCCAGTTGAAGCGGTGGTACACGGCCGAGTTCCCGAACAGCAGCAGCGAGGTGGCCATGAAGACCACCGCGGCCCACTTCGCCGCGGCGCCCTGCGACACGGCGACGAGGACGATGCCGGCGACGAGCGCGACGGGGAACGTGCCGGCGTGGATCCAGCCGCGCCATGTCGGTTTGATCTCGGTCGCCGCATCGGCGGCCGCCGCTTCGAGCAGCGGCAGCTGTGGGACGTCGGCGCCGGTCTGGTCGGAAGTGCTCACGTGCTCACTCTAAGCGGCTGCGCATGCGCCGCCCCGTACATGTCCCCAGGTTCTGCACCGGCGCGGAAGACCGGGGCAGGGTAGCGTAGGTGGGTGATGTCACGCGAGAGCCCGGGGCGGGGACCGCTGTACCGGCTGTACACCAGCCGGCTGCGTCGTCAGCTCGATCCGGCCTCCGTTCCGCACCATGTCGCGATGATGATCGACGGCAATCGCCGGTGGGCGCGGCAGCTCGGATTCGACACCCCGGCCGAAGGGCACCGTGCAGGGGCGGCCAAGATGCAGGAGTTCCTCGGCTGGTGCGATGAGCTCGGGGTACGGGTCGTCTCGCTCTACCTCCTGTCCAGCGACAACCTCCGCAAACGGGACTCGGCCGAGCTCGCCGACCTCATCGAGATCATCGCGGAACTCGCGGAGGCCCTCTCGCAGAAGGGGAACTGGCGGGTCAAGCACGTGGGCCGCTCCGACATCCTCCCCGTCGAACTGGCACGGGTGCTCGCCGACGCGGAGGAGCGGACGAAGGACCACACCGGACTGCACGTGAACCTCGCGGTCGGCTACGGCGGCCGGAACGAGATCGTCGACGCGGTGCGCAGCATCATCACGAAGCATGAGGCATCGGGTGGCACGCTGGAAGACCTCGCGGCGCACCTCACTCCGGAGATGATCGGGGAGCACCTCTACACGGGCGGCCAGCCCGACCCCGACCTCGTGATCCGCACGAGCGGCGAGCAGCGGCTGAGCGACTTCCTGCTGTGGCAGAGCGCGCACAGCGAGTTCTACTTCGTCGAGGCCCTGGGGCCGGACCTCCGGCAGGTCGACTTCCTCCGCGCGATCCGCGACTACGCCGACCGCGACCGCCGATTCGGACGCTGATCCGGGAACCGCGCGCGCGTGTCACAATGACGCAGTGAGCTCCTTCGACGACTACATCGGAACGTTCGACGCCGAGCCCGGGTACCTGAACTGGGCGGCGTTCGGCCCCGTGTCACCCTCGGTCCGTGCCGAGGTGTTCGCGGACGCGGACCTGCTCGGCAGCGGTCGGCCGTCGTCGCTGGCCCTCGTGGGAGAGCGGATCGGGCAGGCGCAGGAGGTCATCGCCGAACTCCTCGGCGCGGACGCCGCGGAGGTCACGCTGCAGCCGTCGTCGACGCACGGCCTCATGCACGCGCTCTACGGGGTCTCCGGCGCGGTCATCGCGAGCACGGCGGAGTTCCCGAGTGTGAGCCTCACTCTGGAGCGCGCGGCGACCGCGTCCGGCCGCGCGGTCACACCGCGGTGGATCACGCCCGAGGACGGACGGGTCACTCCCGACGCCGTCAGTGCTGTCCTCGACGACGAGGTCGTCGCCCTCGCCGTCAGCCACGTCGACTTCCGCACCGGCTACCGTGCCGACCTCGCCGCGCTGCGTGACGTCCTCGGCCCTGATCGCCTCCTCATCGTCGACGCCGTGCAGTCCTTCGGTGTGATCGACGCCGACTACAGCGTTGCGGACGTCGTCGTCGGGCACGGGTACAAGTGGCTGCGCGCGGGCCGGGGCACCGGGTTCGCCTGGTTCTCGCCGCAGGCGCGCGAGCGCATCGCGCCCGTGCTCTCCGGCATCACCGGGACGACGGCGAGCGGACTCTTCGTCGACGACCTGCCCGCCCCGGCACCGGATGCGAAGGCGTACACGATCAGCGTGCCGGACACGCTCGCCGCCGGCCGGCTCTCAACCGGCGCACGTGATGTCAGGGACGCCGGCGTCGCGGCCATCGAAGAGCGGGTCTCCGCGCAGGTGGACGCGGTGATCGAGACCGCCGACCGCCATGGGATCGCCGTCGTCTCCCCGCGCGAGCGCACCGAGCGCGCGGGGATCGTCGCCCTCGCACCGGAGGAACCCGCTCGGCTCGCGGCGGCCCTCGCGAACGCCGGACTGGTCGTCACGGCGCGTGGCGAGTCGATCCGCGTCGCACCGCACGCGGGCACCGACGTCGAGACCCTCGCACTGCTCGATGAGACCCTCGGCGCGTTCGGCAAGGAATCGTTCATCGTCCCGTAACGAATCGCTGGCGTGTCTTGTCCGTGGAAAACGCCCGGGCGGTCGTACCTTCAAGGCATCGGGCAAGGCGCCCGGTCGGGTCGGCCTCAGGTTCGCGACTCGTGACCCCCTGGTCGACTCGTTCGAATAGCCGGGAATCCCCGGGTCGGGAGTGGGTCGTGACCACACGTTCAGCGCAGCAGTCCACCAGCACCGCGCAGCAGTCCACCCGTCAGACGACGAGACAGGCCGCGGCCGCAGAACCCGATCAGGATCTGCGCACCTACGTCCTCGACACCTCGGTCCTGCTGAGCGATCCGCAGGCGCTCTTCCGCTTCGCGGAGCATTCCGTGGTGCTCCCGGTTGTCGTCATCACCGAACTCGAGGGCAAGCGGCACGACCCGGAGATCGGCTACTTCGCCCGCCAGGCGCTGCGTCACCTCGACGACCTCCGCGTCGAGCACGGCCGCCTCGACTTCCCGGTGGAGGTCGGCGAGGGCGGCACCCTCCGCGTGGAGCTCGGTAACGCCGACCTCTCGGTGCTCCCGGCCGGCATCCGCCTCAGTGACAACGACAGCCGCATCCTCTCCGTGGCGATGCACCTGGCGCAGGACGGCCAGGACGTGACCATCGTGTCGAAGGATCTCCCGATGCGGGTGAAGGCCGCGTCCCTCGGGCTGCGTGCCGAGGAGTATCTCGCGGAGCAGGCCGTCGACTCGGGCTGGACGGGCATCGCCACCCTCGACCTCTCCGGCGATGACATCAGCGACCTCTATGAGAGCGAGGTCGGGATCAGTGAGGACGTGCACGGGCTCCCCGTCAACACCGGCCTCATCATCCACTCCGAGCGCGGATCGGCCCTCGGTCGGGTCACCGGCGACGGCGAGTTCCGGCTCGTCCGCGGGGACCGGGACATCTTCGGCATGCACGGGCGCTCCGCCGAACAGCGCATCGCGATCGACCTGCTCCTCGACCCCGAGGTGGGCATCGTGTCGCTGGGCGGACGCGCGGGCACCGGCAAGTCCGCGCTGGCACTGTGCGCGGGTCTGGAGGCCGTGCTGGAGCGGCAGCAGCAGAAGAAGATCATCGTGTTCCGTCCGCTGTTCGCCGTCGGGGGCCAGGAGCTCGGATACCTCCCGGGCGACCAGGGGGAGAAGATGAACCCCTGGGGCCAGGCGGTGTACGACACCCTCGGCTCCGTCGTCTCCGGAAACGTCATCGACGAGGTCGTGGAGCGCGGGTTGCTGGAGGTCATGCCGCTCACCCACATCCGCGGACGGTCCCTGCACGACGCCTTCGTGATCGTGGATGAGGCGCAGTCCCTGGAGCGGAACGTGCTGCTCACGGTGCTCAGCCGGATGGGCCAGAACTCCCGGGTGATCCTCACCCACGACGTCGGGCAGCGCGACAACCTCCGGGTCGGTCGGCACGACGGCATCGCGAGCGTCATCGAGACCCTCAAGGGACACGGCCTCTTCGGACACGTCACGCTGACCCGCTCGGAGCGCTCCGCCATCGCCGCCCTCGTCACGGACCTCCTGGAGGGCGGCGAGCTCAGCTGACCCGATCCGTGCGGGCGGGCTCTGCACGACCCGGGCCCGCCCGCACGATCGCGTCCCGGCCGCACGATCTCGTCCCGCCTGTTGGCCCCAGCGGCCTCTTCGATCGTGCATCCATGTCGGGATCGTGCACCTGGAGGTCCAGACGTCACGTCACGCGAACGGGTGGATACACGGTCCCGTCGGGATACACGATCTCCCGGATGCACGATCCGACGACAGTGGTGGGTCGATCACGGGTGTTCCGTCGTGCAGGCGTATCCAGCTCGTGCATCCGTCCCGCGGGCCCTCGGACGTCGGTAGCGACACCTGCACGATCCTGGTCCGTCGGCCGGCTGCCGGGGCCAGAGGGGTCGTGCACGCGGAACGGGGTCGTGCAGGTGGAACGGAGTCGTGCGGGCGGAACGGGGTCGTGCGGGCGGAACGGGGTCGTGCAGGCGGAACGGGGTCGTGCGGGCGGAACGGGGCCGTGCGGGCGGAGCCATGGTCAGACGCGGTCGCGGGCCCGGCGCAGAGCCCCTTCGATCGCGGCCTGCACCATGGGCCAGTCGTGCACGACCTGGGCGTAGTCGAAGCGCAGCGTCTCGTACCCGAGTCGCGATGCCGCAGAATCGCGGGAGAGATCGCGGTGACGCATCTCGGGAGCACCGTGGTGCTCGCGGCCGTCGACCTCGATGATGAGGCGACCATCGACAACGAAATCGACGCGGCCGACACCGGGGATCGTGACCTGCGTCGTGAGGTGCACGCCGAGGATGTGGAGACGGAGGCGCAGGAGGGATTCCAGACCGCTGTCCGCGTCGGAACGGGCGAAGTCCACGAGCCAACGCGCGGACCGGGGCAGCGCGGCGCGGATCCGGGCTCGTGACGCACTGCCGATCAGACCCAGGCGCCAGGCGGACTCGAACGAGACGAAGAACGACTCGTCACCCTCGCAGGCGTGCAGGTGTCGGAGCGCGCCTTCGACGCCGACGACGCCGAACCGGGTGGTTCCCTCGAAGTGGTGCCGGACGCAGCGACACCCGAGGTGCGGGTGGGAGCGGCCGTTGCGGCCGAGCCAGACGTGCAGGGCGTCGCTCTCCGACAGCACCCAGACTCCGTGGGCACGTAGCGCGGTGCCGCAGCTGATGGCCCCTCCGTGGGCAGCCGCCGTGAGCACCGTCGCGTCGAGGTCGTGGGTGGCGAACACCCCCGCGCGGACCCGATGGATCCGGCCGGCGCGCACCGCGCGGGACAAGGCGGAGCGGGAGATTCCGAAAGCCCCGAGGTCGCGACCGCGGGCGATGCCTCCGAGACGGTGAAGGGTCGAGACGGGGTCGAGCATTCGCCGATTCTGCGTCCTCCGGCGTCACGGCGGGGGCCGAAGGGCGTCGTGGGGACGAGTCGGGGTGTATGGGGATACGTGGAGGAAGAGTCACCTGCACGATCCGGAGCCGCGGGTAGTCCTGTTCCGGGGATTCCGTCGTGCAGACGGAACGCGGTCGTGCGTCCGAGGTGGGAACCGAGACGGACGGAGAACGGGATCGGAGAACGGGACGGTGCCGGAAACGACGGATGCCGCGGGGACCGAGGTCCTCGCGGCATCCGTCTTCGAGCGTGGATCAGCCCGGGTGGGTCATCGACAGCAGGTCGAGCTTCTCGTCCAGCTGCTCGAGGGTGAGCTCGCCGCGCTCGACGTAGCCGAGGTCGATCACGGCGTCACGGACCGTGATGCCCTTGGCGACCGAGTGCTTGGCGATCTTCGCCGCGGCTTCGTAGCCGATGAGCTTGTTCAGGGGCGTCACGATCGACGGGCTCATACCCGCGAAGGCCGCCGCCCGCTCGACGTTCGCCTGCAGGCCGTCGATCGTCTTGTCTGCGAGCACCCGCGAGGCGTTCGACAGCAGACGGATCGACTCGAGCACCGCGGTGCCCATGACCGGGATGGCGACGTTCAGCTCGAACGAGCCGGAGGCGCCGGCCCAGGCGACCGTGGCGTCGTTGCCGATGACCCGCGCGCACACCATGAGCACGGCCTCGGGCACGACGGGGTTGACCTTGCCCGGCATGATCGACGACCCCGGCTGCAGGTCGGGGATGTGCAGCTCGCCGAGACCGGTGTTGGGGCCGGAGCCCATCCAGCGCAGGTCGTTGTTGATCTTCGTGAGCGACACGGCGATCGTGCGGAGCGCGCCGGAGGCCTCGACGAGACCGTCGCGGTTCGCCTGCGCCTCGAAGTGGTCCTTCGCCTCGGTGATCGGCAGCTCGGTCTCGGCCGCCAGCAGCTCGATGACCTTCTGCGGGAATCCGAGGGGAGTGTTGATCCCGGTGCCGACGGCCGTGCCGCCCAGCGGTACCTCGGCCACGCGGGGGAGCGCCGACTGCACGCGCTCGATGCCCAGGCGGATCTGACGGGCGTACCCGCCGAACTCCTGGCCGAGCGTGACGGGCGTCGCGTCCATGAGGTGCGTGCGGCCGGACTTGACCGCGTCCTTCCAGAGCTCCGCCTTGGCCTCGAGCGCGACCGCGAGGTGGTCGAGCGCGGGGATCAGGGTGTCGATGAGCGCCTGGGTGACCGCGATGTGCACCGAGGTCGGGAACACGTCGTTCGACGACTGCGAGGCGTTCACGTGGTCGTTGGGGTGCACGGTCGATCCGAGGATGCGGCTCGCGAGCGTCGCCAGGACCTCGTTCATGTTCATGTTCGACGAGGTGCCGGAGCCGGTCTGGTAGGTGTCGACCGGGAACTCGCCGTCGTGTGCGCCGGATGCGACCTGGTCGGCGGCCTGCGCGATGGCATCGGCGATGGCGCCGTCGAGGGTGCCGAGCTCCTTGTTGGCCAGGGCGGCGGCCTTCTTGATACGCGCGAGTGCGGCGATCTGCGTCGACTCCAGGCCCTTGCCGGAGATCGGGAAGTTCTCCACGGCGCGCTGCGTCTGCGCCCCGTAGAGCGCGTTCACGGGCACTCGCACCTCACCCATGGTGTCGTGTTCGATGCGGTACTCGGTGTCGGTCATTCCGAACCCTCCTTGGTTGCGGGGTCGATCCCCTCGGCTTCGATGCCGACCGTGACGACGGGCGCTGCCTCGCCCTCGGCCAGACGATAGTTGGCGCCGACGATGCCGAGACGGCCTTCGGCGACGGCGTTGCTGATGATCTCGGACGACTGCAGCAGGTCGTTGACGGTGTTGCGCAGGTGCTCGCGGCCGACGAGCTCCGCATCGATGTCGGCCACCGTGCCGCCACCGCTCTCCGCGAGGACCTTGCGGGCGGCAGGGACGATCGGCGCGATGAGCTTCCAGATGTGCGGGGGGAGCGGGTCGGCGTCGATGGCCGTGCCGTCGATGGCGGCACGCACCGCACCGCAGGAGTCGTGCGCGAGGACCACGATGAGCGGCACCTCGAGAACGGCGACCGCGTACTCCAGGCTCGCCACGATCGACTCGCCGATCACCTGTCCGGCGTTGCGCACGACGAACAGGTCGCCGAGGCCGAGGTCGAAGATGATCTCGGCGGCGAGACGGGAGTCCGAGCAGCCGAACAGCGTCGCGACGGGGTGCTGGGCCGCGGTGAGGTCCTTGCGACGGTCGACGTTCTGGTTCGGGTGCTGGGGCTCGTCGCGGACGAAGCGACGGTTGCCGTCCTGCATCTGCTTCCAGGCGGCGGCGGGGGTCAGCGGGTGGGTCATCGGGCCTCCGAGACGGTGCGGATCTGGGGGATGAGCGACTCCGCGAGCTCGGCGGTGGAGTCCGCGGAGCGGGAGCCGTAGAGGAGCACGTAGTCGTCGCCGGCCTGAGTGCCGAGGGCATAGGTGACGTTCGCCTCGGCGCTGGCGGAGCCGGGCTGGTAGACGTCCCACTCCCGGCCGCCGATGCGCACGGTGTCGGTCGGGGCGACGCCGTTCAGCCGCTGCGGGGCCCAGGAGGCGTCGGCGTCGAAGGCCTGGGCGAGCTTGATGAATCCGCGCTCATCCTGCGCCGCGGGCGCGAGGGTGACCTCCCAGACCACGGGGGCGCCGCTCTGGAGTTCGGCCGCGTTCACCCGCCAGAACTCGTCGGTCTCGGGAACGATAGCCGGGCTGCCCATGGACGACTCGACGTCCGCGGCGATGGCGGCCACGTCGATCGGCTTCGCCGCGACCGGCTCACCGCGGGGGACGAGCGCGATGATGACGACGACGACCGCGAGGGTCACCACGAGGGCGGCGACGAGGTTGCGGACCGTCTGGCTCGACCGATAGGCCTTGCTCGACGCGGCCTTGCGCGCGGCGGTCTCGTCAGGTGTCTCCGGCCGACCGAGGTCGGCGTTGATCGCGGGGCCCTTGCTCATGACGCGTCGCTCTCGTCGGCGGTGGCGGTGCGAGCGGCCTCGAGCCGGCGCTTCGCGCCGAGCAGCCACTCCTCGCAACGGGCGGCCAGGGCCTCGCCGCGCTCCCAGAGTGCGAGCGAGTGCTCGAGGGTCGGTGCCCCCTGTTCGAGCTCGGCGACGACCCGCACGAGCTCGTCACGGGCCGCCTCGAACGACAGCGTGTCCACGGGGGTGTCGTTCACGGCGCTCACTCCTCCATCCTACGTCGTGCCTCGGACGCCTCCCGCTCAGGCGTCCTCCGCGATCTCGCCCTCCGAGCGCACCGCCAACGACCCTCGGTCCACCGTGAGCGTCAGCGCACTGCCCGCGGGCGCATCGGCTGCATCGCGGAGGATGACACCGCCCTCGAGGTGTGCGATCGCGTAGCCGCGGGCCAGGGTCGCGGCGGGGGACAGGGCGCGCAGTGAGGCGCGCAACTCGCTGGTCCGGCGGCCGGCGTCATCGAGCTGCCGGGTGACCGCGTCGCGGCCACGGGCGAGGAGCAGGAAGGTCTCCTGCGCGCGCGTGTCGATGATCGGAGCGGGCGAGCGCAGCACGGGACGGGACCGCAGCTGCTCCAGCTGGGCGATGTCGTGCGAGAGGCGCTGGGTGAGGCGCGTCGTGGCGCGGGACCGGAGCTGCGCGATGAGCGCGCGCTGCTCACCGACGTCCGGAACGACGCGCTTGGCGGCGTCGGTCGGCGTCGACGCGCGCAGATCGGCGACGTCGTCGAGGAGGGGATGGTCGTTCTCATGGCCGATGGCGCTGACCACCGGCGTGGAGGCCGCCGCGACGGCGCGGACCAGGCGCTCGTCGCTGAAGCCGAGGAGGGTCTGCGGGTCGCCGCCGCCGCGCGCGATGATGATGACGTCGACCTCGGGGTCTGCGTCGAGACGGGCCAACGCGGCCAGGGTGTCCGGCACGCAGCGGTCGCCCTGTACGGCGGCGTACGCGGTCTTGAACCGTACCTGCGGCCACCGCAGCTCGGCGTTGCGGTGCACGTCCTTCTCGGCGTCCGAGCGCTCGCCGGTGATGAGGCCGATGACGTGGGGGAGGAACGGCAGGCGCTTCTTGCGGGCGGGGTCGAAGAGGCCTTCCTGGCGGAGCTGCACGCGCAGCCGCTCCAGGCGTTCGAGCTGGTCGCCGAGCCCGACGTGCTTCATGGCGGAGACCGCGAAGCTGAAGTCGCCGGAGCGGACGAAGTAGTCGGCCTTGACGGCGGCGACGACGTGATCGCCCACACCCAGGTCGGCGGGGATGCGGCCGCGCACGCTCGACCAGACGCGGATGGAGATCTGCGCGTCGGAGCGGGTGTCCTTGAGGCGGGCGAAGACGTTCCCGGCGCGGACGTTCCAGGAGGTGATCTCGCCCTCGACCCAGACCGTGTTCCAGCGGGCCACGAAGTCGCGGATGGTGGCGTTCAGTCGGGCCACGGACGTCGGCGCCTGGGCGGTGGAGTCGCGCGGGGCCACGGCATCCGCCGGTGGCGTCTCGCCCGGTCCTGTCGCCGCTTCGAAGACTGTCATCTGCTCCCGTTCCTGCCCGCGCACTCACCGGCCCCGTCCAGCCGGGCGACGGTAGAATCGAGGGGTGACTTCGACTGCCGTTCATCTTCCCGCTCCTCGCATCCCACGAGTGCGCGCCGCGGCCGGGCGGCTTCAGGATAACCCGGTGCCCGGACACAAGCGCGTCCTGCTCGCCGCCCCCCGCGGATACTGTGCAGGGGTGGACCGCGCGGTGGTCGCTGTGGAGAAGGCGCTCGAGCGCTACGGCGCCCCCGTGTACGTCCGCAAGCAGATCGTGCACAACATCCACGTCGTGACGGAGCTCGAGGCCAAGGGCGCGATCTTCGTCGAAGAGGTCGACGAGGTGCCCGAGGGGGCGCACGTCGTCTTCAGCGCGCACGGCGTCTCCCCGGCCGTCGTCAATGCCGCATCGGATCGCGGCCTGCACGCGATCGACGCGACCTGCCCGCTCGTCACCAAGGTCCACCGCGAGGCCGTGCGCTTCGCCCGGGACGACTTCGAGATCCTGCTCATCGGCCACGACGGCCACGAGGAGGTCGAGGGAACCGCGGGGGAGGCCCCGGACCACGTCACCGTCGTGAACTCACCGGAAGAGGCCGACACCGTGCAGGTGAAGGACCCGTCGAAGGTCGTGTGGCTGTCGCAGACGACGCTCTCGGTCGACGAGACGATGGAGACGGTGAACAGGCTCCGCACCCGCTTCCCCGAGCTGCACAACCCGCCGTCCGACGACATCTGCTACGCCACGCAGAACCGGCAGGTCGCCATCAAGAAGGTCGCCCAGGGCGCCGATCTCGTGATCGTGGTCGGATCGGCCAACTCGTCCAACAGCGTCCGGCTCGTCGAGGTCGCCCTCGAGTACGGCGCCAAGGCCGCCTACCGCGTGGACTACGCCGAGGAGATCCGCCAGGAGTGGCTCGACGGGGTGGAGACCGTGGGCGTCACCAGCGGTGCGTCGGTGCCCGAGGTTCTCGTGCGCGAGGTGCTCGACGCGATCGGCGATGCCGGGTACCGCGACGTGGAAGAGGTCAAGACGGCGGAGGAGGACCTCATGTTCTCGCTGCCGAAGGAGCTCCGTCAGGATGCCGCGGGTCAGCGCGACGCGCGCGCCCTCGGCGGCCGCGCCTCCGCTGGAGGGGGTGCGTAGCGGTGAACGCCGCGGAGGCGGAGCCGACCCTCATCGGGTCCGTGCAACGCGCGCTCCGCCTCGTCGACATCGTCGCCAACTCCCCACGGCCTCTTCCGGCCAAGATGCTCTCGTCGATCACGGGACTCACGCCGGGAACGACCTACAACCTCGTGCGCACGCTGGTGCATGAGGGGTATCTGAGCGCAGAGCCGGACGGACTCGTGCTGGGAGGCCGATTTCCGTCGTTCCAGCAGCAGATCGACTCGCGCGGGGTGTTCCTGGCGCGGGTGCGCGCCGCGCTGCGCGCAGTGACGGAGGACGTCGGCGCCACGGCCTACCTCTCCCGATACGCGGACGGGGAGATGCACCTCGTCGACATCGTGGACTCCGTGCGGAATCCGCGCATCGAGCTCTGGGTGGGACTGCACGCCAGTGCCCACGCCACCGCGCTCGGCAAGCAGATCCTCGCGGCGCTCTCCGAGGAGGATCGCCTGGACTACCTCTCCCGGCACCGGCTCGAAGAGCTCACGCCGCGGACGATCAGCGATCGGCGGACCCTCCTCACCCAGCTCGAGCAGACGCCGGGGTGGGCGGTCGACCGGGAGGAGTACGCGATCGGCGCGACGTGCGTCGCGGTGCCCGTCATCGCGCCCGGTGTCACGGCGTCGCTGGCGGTCTCCCTGCCCGCCGACCGGGCCGTCGTCAACCGCCGACTGGTGTCGAACCTGCAACGCACGGCGCGGCGGCTCTCGCTGCAGCTGGGGGCGGATGCCCTCGACACCGACGGGCCGGACGCGGAGTTCACCATCTGAATTCCGGGGCCTGGTGCGGGCATCGCGGGTTCCCTATGATCGGAGACGTAGCGGCTGACAACGCCCTACTGATCGCCTACGGCGTCCCCAGCGCCGGCGACCAACGGGATGAGGAGCGTCCCCAGCGCTCCACGTCCGCGGCCCCGAGAAGTCCCCACTTCTCCGGGGCCGCTATCGGTTGGGGCCCGGTTTCCTGAACGGCCCGCTGAGCCGCTGCCGATACCATGGCGGGATGACCGACCAGCGCCCCCGTTACGGGGAACTCGCCACGCCGGAGGAGCAGCGGAGGGCCGCGGGTCTTCCACCCCTGGCGGAGGTGGTCGCACCGACGGCGCCGTCCCCGGCGCCGGCCCCGTCGGCCGCACCGCAGCCGTCCGCTCCGGCGCGCCCCCACCCTGTGGACAGGTTCGCGACGATCGCACTCCTCGCCTACGGCCTCGTCAACGTCGTGGTGACCGGTCTGTCCTACCTCGACATCGTTCCCGTCATGAACCAGACCATGGGCATGCTGGGCATCGAGGGCGAGTTCACGAATTACGCCGCGGGCCGCATGTGGGGGACCATCGCCGCCGTGGTGCTCGCTGTCGGGTGGTGCGTCACCGCGGCGCTGTCCATCCGTCGCCTGCGCCGTGGCCGCGTCACATGGTGGCTCCCGGTCGTCGGGGCGGTGGTCACGGTGGGCATCGCCGCCTTCTGTCTCGTCGTACCGATGATGGGCGATCCGGCCTTCATCGCCTACCTCGACCAGGCGACCGGGACCCGCTGACCCCGCGCGCAGACACGAAAGGGGCCCGGCATGATGCCGGGCCCCTTCGTGTTCGTGCGGACGGTCAGCTCTTCGACTGGCCGTACGAGCCGAGCTGACGGGTCGACTCGACCACGCGGGCGGCCATGGCCGTCTCGGCGATCTTGCCCCAGGCGCGCGGGTCGTACTGCTTCTTGTTGCCGACCTCGCCGTCGACCTTCAGCACGCCGTCGTAGTTCTTGAACATGTAGTCGGCGATGGCACGGGTGTAGGCGTACTGCGTGTCGGTGTCGATGTTCATCTTGATGACACCGTTGGCGACCGCGAGCGCGATCTCCTCGTCGGTCGAACCGGAGCCGCCGTGGAAGACGAGGTCGAGGGGCTTGGCGCCGGTGTTGTACTTCGCGGCGACCTCGGCCTGGATCTCCCCGAGAAGCTCGGGACGCAGCTTCACGCCGCCCGGCTTGTACACGCCGTGCACGTTTCCGAAGGTGAGGGCGGCGATGTACCGGCCCTGCTCGCCGAGGCCCAGTGCCTGCACGGCCTGGTCCACGTCGGCGAAGGTCGTGTAGAGGGCCTCGTTCGAGCCCTCGTGCTGCACGCCGTCCTCCTCGCCGCCGACGACGCCGATCTCGACCTCGAGGATGGCGTTGATGGCCTTCATGCGGGGGAGCAGCTCCTTGGCGATCTCGATGTTCTCGGCGAGCGGGACCGCCGAGCCGTCCCACATGTGGGACTGGAAGATCGGGTTGCGGCCGGCCTTGACCTCTTCCTCCGAGGCGGCGATGAGCGGCTCGACGAAGCCCGCGAGGGCGTCCTTCGGGCAGTGGTCGGTGTGCAGGGCGACGGTGACCGGGTAGTTCTTGGCGACCTCGGTGGCGTAGCGGGCGAAGGCGAGGGCGCCGGTCGCGCGCGCCTTGACCGTGTGGCCGGCGAAGTAGTCGGCGCCACCGGTGGTGACCTGGATGATGCCGTCGGAGCCGGCCTCGGTCAGGCCCTGGAGGACGGCGTTGATCGTCTGCGAGCTCGAGACGTTGAACGCGGGGTACGCGAAGCCGCCTGCCTTCGCGCGGTCGAGCATGTCGGCGTACTGATCCGGGGTGGCGACGGGCATGAGAACTCCTGCGGTAGGTGAAGCCGGGACAGCTGCCACTCTATCGGGGCGGGTGTGCGGCGTCGGCAGGGCGAGGCACGCCGTGGCGGTGGTTCTCCTTCGTCGGCGTTAAGAAGTGCGATTTCTTCATAGCCCGCGAGCGGAAAACGAGCCGATCGGTGCCCTCCTCGTGGCTAGGCTGGGAATCATGGTGAGTCTGACTGCCGACCTGAGTCCGCTGCGTCCCGACCGGAACCTCGCGATGGAGTTGGTGCGCGCGACCGAGGCGGCGGCGATCCGAGCCGTGCCGTTCATCGGCCGCGGGGCGAAGGAGGCCGCTGACGGTGCGGCCGTCGACGCCATGCGGGCCTTCCTCGGGACGGTCGACTTCCAGGGCCGCGTGGTGATCGGCGAGGGCGAGAAGGACAACGCCCCGATGCTCTTCAACGGCGAGGTCGTCGGGACCGGTCGCGGGCCCCTCTGCGACATCGCGGTGGACCCCATCGACGGCACGTCGCTGACCGCCGCCGGGCGGCAGAACGCCCTCTCGGTGATCGCCGTGTCCGACCGCGACACCATGCTCGACGCCTCCAGCGTCTTCTACATGGACAAGCTCGTCACGGGGCCCGCCGGCGTCGGTGTGGTGGACATCCGTCTCCCCATCGGCGAGAACATCCGCAAGCTCGCCGGTGCGCTGGACAAGCCGGTGGACGAGATCGTGGTGTCGGTGCTCAACCGCCCCCGGCACGAGCAGCTCATCCAGGAGATCCGCGACGCCGGAGCCGGAACCCGCCTCATGAGCGACGGCGATGTCGCCGGCGGCATCAACGCCGCCCGGCACGACGCCCGCACGGACATGTGCGTGGGGGTCGGCGGCAGCCCCGAGGGCATCGTCACCGCGTGTGCGATCAAGGCCCTCGGCGGTCATATCCAGGGTCGGCTCTGGCCGCGGGACGACGACGAGCGCCAGCGCGGCATCGACGCGGGGCTCGACATGGACAAGGTCTACGAAGCCGACGACCTCGTGCAGGGGAACAACACGATCTTCGTCGCGACGGGTGTCACGGACGGCCAGCTCGTGGCCGGTGTGCGGCGCGAGCGCGGCTACGTCTACACCGAGAGCGTGGTCCTGCGAGGAGCCTCCGGCACTCTGCGCCGCATCGCGTCGGAGCACCTCGTCTCGAAGTGGCTGTGAGGCCTCTCTCGCGGTGATGATCGTGGGCAGGATTCCCGCCATCGTTACCGACCCGGTATCGCCTCCTCCACAGGTCGGCCCCGGTTCGGCGAGCCGCCGTGTCACAATTGTCACTGGGTTTGTCGCCGTCGACGGAGCCGCCAGGCACCGCAGGCACAGGAGGGCGAACGCATGACAACGCAGCACACGAGCGGCTCGAAGAGCGCCGCGCCGACCAAGATCATCACGACGAACACCGGACGCATCCTCCGGGTGAGCGCCGATGCCGAGGCGGCGGCCGTGGCCCCGCCGGCACCCGTCGCGCAGCCGGCCGTCGACCCGGCTCGGCGCGCCGACGTGCTGTTCCGCGTCCGCCGCGCCGAGGGGCACGAGGTCAGTGCCTGGTGGATGATCGGCGCCTTCCTCGCTACGAGCGGCCTCGTCATCCTGCTGCTCAGCGGCGTTCCCGGCGTCGCCTGACGCCCTCGCGGCCGGTCGATCCGTCGCCGCTGTCAGTCCTCCCGGTCGGGAAGCGCGGCGGCGTGATCCAGACGCGCGCGAACCTCGCCGACATCAGCCTGCATCGCGTCGGCGGCGTCTTCGGCCTCGGTCGGGACCAGGAGCTCCGGCGCGGTGAAGCGCCGTCCGTCCGCGGTGATCGCCGGCACCGGTGCCAAGGCCTCCGCATCGACGCCGGGGAACTGGCGGGCGGTGACGAGAACCCGGGACTCCAGGGATCCGGCGAAGCGGTTGTAGCTGTCGACCGTACGTTCGATCGCCCGCCGCAGGTCGTCGGCATGACCCGCGAGCGTGCCGAGGCGGTCGTACAGCTGCGTGCCGAGCGCCAGCAGACTCCGGGCCTCGGTGGACACCTCCTGCTGCGTCCACGTGTACGCGACCGTCTTGAGGACCGCCCAGAGGTTCACGGGGGAGGCGAGCGCCACGCGGCGGCTGAAGGCGTAGTCGAGCAGCGTCGGGTCCTCGTCGATGGCGGCGGCCAGCAGCGACTCGCTCGGCAGGAAGCAGATGACGAACTCCGGGCTCGCGTCGAGGCCTGACCAGTAGGCCTTCTTGGCGAGGGCGTCGACGTGCGCGCGGACCGCACGGACGTGTTTCTGCATGTGGGCACGACGCTGCGGTTCGTGGGCGTCGCCTGCGGGCAGCGCCGACGCCTCGAGATAGGCGTCGAGCGGCACCTTCGCGTCCACGGCGATCGACGTGCCGCCCGGCAGGCGGACGACCATGTCGGGGCGCCCCTGGCCGCGGTCGGAGGTGATCGTCGCCTGCAGGTCGAAGTCGACGTGTCTGGTCAGCCCCGCGGCCTCGACGACGCGCCGCAGCTGGGTCTCCCCCCACACGCCGCGCGTGGACGTGGAGCGCAGCGCGCCCGCGAGCGACTCGGTCGTCGCGCGGAGCGCTTCATCGGACTCCTGGGCACGTCGGAGCTGCTCGGCGAGTGTGCCGAACTGCGCCTGCCGTTCGCTCTCGATCGCAGCGACCTTGGACTGCATCTGCTGAAGGCTCTCGCGCACCGGCGCCAGGGCCTGCAGCACGGCGTTCTGCTGCTGGACACGCTGCGCTTCCGCCCGTTGCTCGGAGCGGGCGTGTTCGACCGCGTCCCGGTAGAGGTCGTACTGGCGGTCGCGGTCGTCTCGCGCCGCCGCGAGCTCAGCCTGCGTGCGCGCGATGTCGGCGGCGCTCCGTCCGGCTCGGAGGAACCAGCCGAGAGCGACGCCCGCGGCGAGGGCCACGAGCAGGAGAACGATCGACAGGGCATCCATGGCTCCATGATGCCGAGGGCCTCCGACATCGCCGGGAGGCGGCGAGGCGCGTCAGGCGACGGCGCGCTCCAGCGCCGGCACGGCGGGCTCGGTGACGCGGAGCCCGAGGGCGTCGGCGAGCCCGAACACGTCGAAGGCGCCGGCGCGGGCGGCCGCGTCGACGATGATCTGTGCGCAGGCGAGCGCATCCGCGAGCGCGTCGTGATGCGAGAACTCCGCATACCCTGCCGCCGCGGCGGCGAGCGGAAGGCGGTACGAGTCGAGCTGATAGGTCTTCCGCGCCACCTGGAGGCTGCACAGCGAACGGTACGGCGGGCAGATCTGGCCCGTGACCTCCGTCGCCCGACGCAGCACGTTGAGGTCGAAGCCGGCGTTGTGAGCCACGAGCACGTCGGCTCCGGCGAAGGCGCAGAGCCGTTCGAACTGGTCGACCCACGTGGCCGCCGAGAGCACGTGCTCGGGGCGGATGCCGTGGATGCGGACGTTCCACTCCTGGAACTCGTCATGGCCGGGCGGAGGCTGGATCAGCCAGTTCGCGGTGGCGACGACCTCCCCGTCCCGCACCCGCACGAGTCCCACGGAACACGCGGAGGCCGGGCTGGAGTTCGCGGTCTCGAAGTCGATCGCAGTGAAGTCCAGTGGCACGTCCTCACTCTCTCCCGGGCCTCCGACGTCGCTGTGCAGGCTCGCCGTATGCTGGCCACATGGCGGACGAACTGGCGAGGTCCTTCGGTGCGGCGGCCGGAAGCTACGAGGCCGGACGGCCCGAGTACCCGTTCGAGGCGGTCGCCTGGATGTTGGAACCGATGGCGGACGGTGCGCGTCGGGTCGCCGACGTCGGCGCCGGGACCGGCAAGCTCACGCGGGCGCTCGTCGCGGCTGCGGACGCCGAGGTCGTGGCGATCGACCCGGACCCCGCGATGCTCGCCGCGCTTCGCGAGGCCGTACCAGGGGTCCCCACTTTCGTCGGGACCGCCGAGGAGCTCCCACTGCCGGACGCGAGCGTGGACGCCGTGGTGCTCGGCCAGGCATGGCACTGGGTCGAGCCCGTCGCCGCATCCGCGGAGATCGGTCGTGCGGTGCGGCCGGGCGGTGTACTGGGACTCGTCTGGAACCTCCGTGACGAGCGCGTGGACTGGGTGCGGCGGCTCACCGACATCATGCACGGCAGCAACGCCGAGATCATGCTCGCGGCCGGCGACCCCGTGGTGGCGGAGCCGTTCGGCTCCTTGGCGCAGGAACGCTGGGAGTGGTCGCGCCCCATGACGCGGGAGCTCCTGCACCGCATGGCCGCGTCACGCAGCGCCGTGATCACCGCCGACGAGGCCGAGAAGGACCGGATCCGTCGCGAGATGGACGCGCTGTTCGACGAGCTCGGCCTGCACGGGGACGACACGGTCGAGGTGCCGTACGTGACGAGGGCGTTCCGCGCGACCCGCGGCTGAACAGGCGCCCACGCCGTATCAGGCGCTTTTCGCGCCCTGCCGCCTGATCCCGCGTGGGTGCCTGCGCTCGCGAGGGTGAGGCGGGGGAGGGCGGCGCAGGTAGACTCGTTCCCCGTGGCTCTCACTATCGGAATCGTCGGCCTGCCCAACGTCGGCAAGTCCACCCTCTTCAACGCTCTCACCAAGAACGACGTGCTCGCGGCGAACTACCCGTTCGCGACGATCGAGCCGAACGTCGGCGTGGTGAACCTGCCCGACCCGCGGCTCGAGAAGCTCGCCGAGATCTTCGGGAGCGAGCGCATCCTGCCCGCCGCCGTGTCGTTCGTCGACATCGCGGGCATCGTCCGAGGGGCGAGCGAGGGGGAGGGCCTGGGCAACCAGTTCCTCGCGAACATCCGCGAGGCCGACGCGATCGCCCAGGTGGTGCGTGGGTTCTCCGACGACGACGTCGTGCACGTGGACGGTGCCGTGAACCCGGCGTCGGACATGGAGACCATCAACGCGGAGCTCATGCTCGCCGACCTGCAGACCGTCGAGAAGGCCATCACGCGGTACGAGAAGGAGGTGCGGGGCAAGAAGATCGACCCGTCGGTCCTCGAAGCCGCGAAGGCCGCCAAGGATGCGCTGGAGCGCGGAATTCTGCTCTCCACCAGCGGCCTCGACCTCGAGCCGATCCGCGAACTCGGGCTCCTCACGGTCAAGCCCGTCATCTTCGTCTTCAACGTCGACGAGTCCGTGCTGACCGACGACGCCCGCAAGGCCGAGCTCGCCGCCCTCGTCGCGCCGGCGCAGGCGATCTTCCTCGACGCGAAGATCGAGTCCGAGCTCAAGGACCTCGACCCCGAGGACGCCGCCGAGCTCCTCGCTTCGACGGGGCAGGACGAGTCGGGCCTCGACCAGCTCGCCCGCATCGGCTTCGACACGCTCGGCCTGCAGACCTACCTCACCGCAGGTCCGAAGGAAGCCCGCGCCTGGACCATCCCCAAGGGGTCGAAGGCTCCGCAGGCCGCCGGCGTCATCCACACCGACTTCGAGAAGGGCTTCATCAAGGCCGAGATCGTGTCGTTCGACGACCTCGTCGAGACCGGTTCCGTGCAGGAGGCTCGGTCCAAGGGCAAGGCGCGCCTGGAGGGCAAGGACTACGTCATGCAGGACGGCGACGTCGTGGAGTTCCGCTTCAACAACTGAGCCTGGGCTCGCCCAGAGCTTCAGGGCGGACTCGTACGCGACATGAACACGCCCGGGTATCGTCGTGCGCATGGGACACGAAGCCGAAGGCGATGCGAAAAGTCGCGAGGGCAGCGCCGTCGAGTCGATTGACTTCTCCGCTTGGGACTGGCTTCCCACTGCTGCTGTCGAGATGCAAGCCTACGTATTGAGGCTCCTCGAAGAGTCTGGTATCAATCCTCATGATGTGACTGCACGTGCGAAGTCGATTACATCCTTTCGCCGCAAGCAGGAAGCAAAGAGATATGCCGACCCTCGAGCGACGATGACTGACATCGTTGCAGTCCGTGTGATCACGTACTCGGTCACCGACCGCGATCGCACGTGTGACCTGTTGCGGCAAAGATTCCAGGTGTTGCCCGGAGAAGACAAGAATCCGGGAGACGTCAAACCGCCGCATCTGCGGGGCTACGACTGCCAGCACCTGGTGGTCTCGCGCGAGAACGAGGACATCTCTGCCGACTGGCTCACAGCAGGCGGCAAGTTGGAGCAGTACTTCCAGGAGTTCGGTGGCCTCGAGATTCAAGTCCGCACTGTCGCGGGGCACGCATGGGCGGAGTTCGAGCATGCCCGTCGCTATAAGGGCACCCCCTACCGCGCGATCGGGGAACAGGACCGGGGCACGATCGACCAGTTGTTCGGCGCGGCAGCCGACGCGAGGCGGGCGCTAGACGAGACATTCGTCGCCATTGATCGGATTCTTGCTCGCCCGTCGATGGAGGGAGAGGTCAAGTCCGAACAGCACCACCCGGTGGAATCGTTGGCACCCGGCTCCAACGACCTGCCGCTCACGCACGACGAACTCGACGATCTGCTGCGCGAGCGCTATCCAAAAGATCGCGCCCCGAGTCCACGGGGCTTGGATTTCGGGATGGAGCTAGTGGGGGCCTGCGGGCTGCTAGACCTTGGCGCCCTTGATCGATCCCTATCCACAATCGACAGCGCCCAGGTCGAAGGCCTCATGGATAGGACCGCTCCTGTGACGAGAGTGCGGAGGCTGGATGACGACCTGCTTGCATACTTCGGTGAGATGTATGTTGCACTTACAAGAGACTGTGGGTCTGTCTCGGCACGTGCGCGTCAGCTGGAATGGCGTTACGACCGCCTCCGAGGCAAGTTGAGGCCGGGTCTGTCCGGGCAAAGTAAGGCGAGTCCAGTCGTTTCGGAAGACTGAATTGCCTATCCGTGGCGCAACTCAGCTGAGTTCCGCTTCAATAACTGAGGCGCTTCCTCGCGCGCTGTCCGTCGACGCCGAGTGCCAACACGAGACCCCCCGTTCTCACCTGGACGGACCAAGTACTCCCTCGGCGATGATCTCCGTGACCTCGTGACCGTCACGCGTCACGCGAATCGTCCGACTGCAGCGCCGCAGCGTCGAGCAGTTGGGACAGAGTCTCGAACGTGATCAGGGGAGACTCCCCCTTCCACTCCTGCTCTGATGTGTATGCCTGTATCCCTTCGACGACGACCAACGACAGGTCGGCGTCGCGATGAAGGGCCTTCTCGACCCACTCCCGTTTCTTCCTCAGGGTGGTGCGCCAGCTGTGGCTATGGAGTCCGAGCTTCTCTGCGATGTTCCGAATCCGACCCATCGAGAAGATGGATTTGCATTCCAACACGAAGACATCGTCGTCACGCGTCGCGAGCACATCGATCTGGCCGGGGTTCTTCTCGTCGCAGTGGAGACGCTCCTTGCCGGATTGCGTCGTCCACGTTCCGTTGGCATCCACCGAACCGGCTCGGAACCCATGCGAACGGAGCAGGCTCACGACCTTGTCTTCGAAAGGCTGGGAGATGACGTGCTCGCGGAGCGTGGTCTGCTGAATCGCAGCCAGGAGCCACGGCGCGAGGGAGTCCGCGAGTAGATAACAGCTCGTCCAGCAGGCGCCGGCGGAGCTGATCACCGGGTACGAAGCGACTTCGTCCTCAAGGCTGATGAGGAGCGAGGTGATCTCCGCGTAACCGAGCACGATCGACTCTCCGGTTTCGGAATAGAGCTGCGTGGAGAACTGCTTTGAGAGGGGTGCGATGCCCGGTTCGAACGGTGCCAGGCGGATGATCAGCGACATCCGGAGGAACAGAGCCAACCAGATCGGACGCGCCTCGCCCGACGCAGGTAGCCGCGACAGATGAGGGAAGTCTTCGGCGGAGAACATCTCTCCAGGGTCGGACTGCAGCGAGAGGATCTCAGCGATCGCGCGGATGCTGCCAGTCACATCGGCCATCAGTGAGCATGCGTCAAAGGTCGTGGGAAGGCTCGCTCCGCTGATCAGTATCGTGACGGCCTGGTCGGGGTCGGAGGACTGCCAGATCGGAGCGAGTTCCGTCACGTCGGCTTCGTGGCTGAGCCAGCATGCAGAGACCAGGTTCGCGAGATCGACGAGAGCCCTGGAGCTTCCCGAGTCCGGCATCCTCTGCAAGAGCTCCAACGCCCGCTTCACGTGTGGGCGGGCAGGCTCGGTCGGCTCCCTGAGCGAGTTCCATACGGCGAGCAGTACGACAGAGGCCCAATCCGAGTCGATCGAGGCGGCGAGCTCTGCTGATCTCCCTCGGAGAAGCTCGACGTCGACCGTCTCATCCTCTCGCCTCCTCTCGAGCACACGCGAAAGCTCCTCGGCGTCGCGGCGTGCGCGGTCTCCGACGAAACGAACATCGCTCCTCATAGGGCTCCAATCCACATCGACGTGCCGAGCAAGTAGGGCCTACCCTATGGGGTCGGCGACCCCGAGGCGCGAGCAACCCCCTAGTGCCGGACTCCGGCTCCGGGCCCGTGGCGATCCTCGAACTCACGGAGCGCGCGCCTCGCGCGGCGGGTCTCGACGATACCGACGACGATCCCGGCAGCGAACACGATGATGCTGAGAACGCGCCACAACCCGGCGGGCGCATCGAGGAGGAACGCGACCGTCCAGCCGACCGTCATCACCGACGAGAACACGATCGCGTAGATGCCCCAGTTCCGCCGCCGTTCCAGTGCCATGCGCTGCTGGATGAGCGACGGCTCCGGTCCGCCCGCGGGCCTGCTCATACCCGGAGGGAGGTGCCCTCGCCGCTGCCGGCAGGGATCGGGACCGCAGCGCCGGAGCGGGTGCGGAACCACAGGGTGAGCTCGAACAGGGCGCGCTCCATGGTGGAGGCGTCCGCGCCGTCGACGAGGTCGTCGAAAGAGTCGCGGAAGCCTGTGGGGGCGGCCGCGCTCCCACCGCGGAACGACCGGTAGCCCATCGACCAGTCGGAGAAGAGCCGGGTGGTGATCGGCGTCTCCAGGAGGATGCGCATCGCGCGATGACGCGGATCGTCCGCGATCGTGTCGACGAGTCGGCGTACGGCCTCGACCGGTCCTTCGAGGACCTGGAGGAAGCGCCCCTGGCGGAACAGGAGGAGACCGGTGATGTCGCGGGCCGCATTCGACCGACGGCACTGCTCCAGAAGCTGCTCCAGGGCGGTCTCACGGAACGGCTGCGCCGCCGTGCTGGTGTAGACGAGGCGGAGCAACCCGTCGGTCATGGCCGCCGTCACCCCTGCACCAGCTCCGGGGTTCCGAGGGCGGCATCGCCCTCCGAGGGGCCGGCGTGGGCGACGACCTCCGTGGTCGCCTCGCTCAGCGTGGCGTGCAAGCCGAGCGGCTGCGCGGACGCGGAGAACGCGGCGAAGCGGCCGTCGGGCTGACGGTCGACGTAGCCGAGGAAGTCTCCGCCGCGGCTTCCGACGTGGAAGCCGTCCTCGACGCACGCCCAGAGGACATCCGATGCGGGGTGGGGGGAATCAGGCACGGCTCCACCCTACGGCGGACGGCCGACATCGCCGCGGGCCTTGCGCGCACCCGCCTCGATATGGCACACGGACCGGCGCGGCCTCAGTCGCCGGCGCGCGGGCGTCCCGGTTCCCGCCAGCGCGGCGGCACAGGTGCCGGGGTGAGCGGCTCGACGCGGTCCGGCGTCGGCAGGCTCACGGGAACACCGGCGTGCAGGACGAGCTCCTCGTCGGCGTGCCGGATCGTCACCGGCTCCCCGGCGCTCAGTCGGTAGGTCGTCTCCGTCGGTGCGATGTCGACGTGCAGGATGCAGCCGTGCAGCCGGACTCCGAACGCGAGACGGGTGACGCCGTCCGGAAGCTGCGGCCGGAAGGACAGGCCGTGGTCTCCCTCCCGCATACCCCCGTAGCCGGCCGTCACGCCCATCCAGATGCCGGCGAGTGCCGCGATGTGCAGTCCCTCGTCGGTGTTGCCGTGGAGGTCGTCCAGGTCGAGGGCCGCGAGCTCGGCCAGATAGGCCGATGCCAGTTCGAGATGCCCGACCTCGGCGGCGATCACGGCCTGGGCGGCCGCGGAGAGCGAGGAGTCTCGCACGGTGAGGGCGTCGTAATAGGCGAACGCCCTGGCCTTCTCCTCCCAGGTGAACTCCTCGTGGGAGGTGTAGAGCGCCAGCACGAGGTCGGCCTGCTTCAGCACCTGCTTGCGGTAGATGTCGAAATACGGGAAGTGGCTGTGCAGCGGATAGTCATCGGGCGCCGTGGCGTCGAAGTCCCACCGGGCGTGCGCGGTGAAGCCCGCCGACTGCGGGTGCACCTGTCGCTCTTCGTCGTAGAGCACGGTCATAGCGTCGGCCGCGGCCTCCCAGGCGGCGACCTCCTCCTCGTCCGTTCCCAGCGCCGCGGCGACCTCCGGGTGCCGTCGGGCGGCAGCCGCCGCCCCGCGGAGGTTCCGGCGCGCGGAGAGGTTCGTGTAGACGTTGTCGTCGACGACGGCGGTGTACTCGTCCGGGCCGGTGACGCCGTCGATGTGGAAGCCGCCGTCGTCATCCCCGCGCCCGAGGGACAGCCAGAGGCGCGCGGTCTCGACGAGGATCTCGGCGCCTGCCTCCCGCTCGAAGTCCTGGTCGCCCGTCGTCCGGACGTAGTGCATGACGGCGCCCGCCACGGCGGCGTTGATATGGAAGGCCGCCGTGCTCGCCGGCCAGTAGCCGGAGCTCTCCCGGCCGTCGATCGTGCGCCAGGCGAAGGACGCGCCGCGCAGGCCGAGCGTGCGCGCCCGCTCCCTGGCGTGATCCAGCGTCGCGTGACGCCAGCGCAGTGCCTGGAGCGCGGCATCGGGAGCGGTCGAGGTGAGCACGGGGAGCACGAACGCCTCGAAGTCCCAGAACGTGTGACCCTCGTAACCGGAGCCGGTGAGGCCCTTGCCCGGCACGGATCGGGCTTCGGCTCTCGCCGACGCCTGGAACACCTGGAACAGCGCGAAGCGCACGGCCTGCTGCAGCCGCGCATCGCCATCGATACGGACATCACCGCACTCCCAGTACCGATCGAGGACCGCGCGCTGATCCGCCACCAGCGCCTCCCAGCCCAGACGAGCGGCTTCCTCCACGGCCTCCTCCGCGCGGTCCCGCAGCGTCTGCGGCGCGAGGGTGGCCGACCACTCGTGTCCGATGAGCTTGACGACCTCGACCTCCTCGCCGGGCGCGAGGTCCACGCGGATGCGCGTGCGTGCCAGGTCGTCGTCGACCTCGGTCGTCACCTCCGGAGCGCCCTCTCCGGAGACGCGCACGATGTGGTCAGCGCTCACCGCGACGCGCAGGCCGCTGCGCCGGGTGCGATGCAGCAGCGTGCTCCGCGCGCCGCGCTGCGATCCCGCGACGGCTTCCAGCGGACGGGCGAGGAGCTCCTGCACGCGCGGGTCGTCGTGGGTCGTGGGAAGCGGTTCGTTCGCGAGCAGCTCGGACAGCACCGTGATCGCGAGGGCTCCGTCGACCGCTGTCACGCGGTAGCGCACGGCGGCCAGCGACCGGTGCTCGAGGGAGACCAGACGGGTCGACGTGATGTGCACGCGACGGCCCTCCGCCGATTCCCAGTCGACCTCCCGGTGCAGGGTGCCGTCGCGGAGGTCGAGGCGGCGGGTGTGCGTGTGCACCGTCCCGTGCTCGACGTCGAACGGCTCGTCGCCGACCAGCAGGCGGATGAGCTGCCCGTTCGGGACATTGATCACCGTCTGTCCGGTCTCGGGGTACCCGTACCCGTCCTCGGCATACGGCATCGGGTGCTCTTCGAACACGCCGTTGAGGTAGCTTCCCGCGACGCCTCGCGGGTCACCCTCGTCGAGGTTCCCGCGCCAGCCGACGTGGCCGTTGGAGAGACCGAAGACGGACTCCTCCTGCGCGAGATGGGCGGTGTCGACGCTCTCGATGCCGACGGCCCACGGTTCGACGGTGAAGCGCGCCGTCATCGGCGCGCCCGACCCTCGGGGCGCCCGTCCGAGGAGGAGGTGAGGATGCCGAGGAGCATGGAGTTCCCTTCTGCCGGAGACCGTGTGCCTCGACGGTATCCGTGCCCACGCGCCAGCACGAGGGAGTTGCGCGGCGCCGAGCCGGTCGGGTAGGTGCTCAGCGGCGCGAGCGGCGCCAGGGCACCAGTACCGCGCCGAGGACGCCCGCGACCGCCACGGTCCGCCACCCGGGGTGCACACGTAGCCAGGTCGTGATGCTGCCCCGTCCGCGGTGCGGCAGCCCGCCCCGCTGATCGGTGTCGCGGAGTGGACCGACGAGGTTCCCGAACTGCGCAGGGGCGCTCTCGTTCGTGCGCATCATCCGGGACCCGAACCGGCCGAGCGCCGCATCGAGAAGACCGGGCGCGATCCGCTGGACCCCGGTGAGCAGCAGGGCGCCACCGCCGACGTGGATCGTGCGGGCCGGATGGACGGCGGCGTAGACGATCGCCCGCGCGACGGACCGGGCGCGGTAGTGCGGATGCGGTCCGCTCGGGCGATACGTCATGCGGCTGCGGGCGTGGCGGTAGATCGGGGTGTCGATGACGGCGGGACGGACGACGGTGATCGTGACGGGCGCGCGCTCGGCGCGCAGTTCGCGGCGGAGGGCGTCGACCGCTCCTTCCACCGCATGCTTCGAGGCGGCGTAGGCCCCGTGCAGCGGCATCGCCGCCACCGCCTCGGCCGAGCTCACCACGATGATGGTCCCGCGCGAGTGCCGGAGCGCCGGCAGCGCCGCCTGGAGGCCGTTGAGCTGTCCGACGACGTTGACGTCGAGGATCCGGCGGAGCTCCTCGGGGGTGGTGTCGGCGACGGGGGCGTAGAGGAGCACCCCCGCGTTGCCCACCCAGGTGTCGATCCGGCCGAACGCATGCGTGATCTGGTCGACTGCGTCCTGCACCGCTCGGCGGTCGGAGACGTCGCACACGATGCCGCGGACGTCCCCGCCGTCCGCGGCGATCTCCTCGACCGTCTCGGTCAGCGCCTGCTCACCGCGGGCGAGCAGGACGACGGATGCTCCCGCTCGGGCGAAGCCGAAGGCCGCCTCCCGACCGATGCCGCGAGAGCCGCCGGTGATCACCACCACCTGGGCGTCGAGGGGCGGCCGCCGTGCCCGTGTGCGCGGCGACCGCCCCTTCCGCGAGACCGATGACGGCATCTCACTCCTTGTGGAGCGCGTCCTGCGCGGCGCCGGCGACCTTCTCCACGAGGTTGGGCAGCTCGGTGGTGCCGTAGAAACGGGCGTCCGGGTGGGTGGGCGGAGGCATCTCGGCCGTGGTCGTCGGTCCCTCGTGGTAGCTGAACTCGCCGTGACCGTCCGGCGTGGGGCCGGACGCCCAGGTGCCTTCCGCGGCGGCAGGACCGTCGCTGAAGTTGAGGTACTGGTACGACACGTCGCGGTGCTCCTTGGAGAGCGGGAAGTTGCTCGGCACGGGGAGCTTCTCGGCGCCCTCGGCCTTCAGCTCCTCGGCCGCGGCGAGCCACTGGTTCTGGTGCATCGTGTCGCGCGCCAGCAGGAAGCTCAGCAGATCCCGGACGCCGTGGTCGTCGGTCATGTGGTAGAGCCGGGCGACCTGCACCCTGCCCTGCAT
The DNA here is from genome assembly GCF_040686935.1 of Microbacterium meiriae. Lineage (NCBI taxonomy): Bacteria > Bacillati > Actinomycetota > Actinomycetes > Micrococcales > Microbacteriaceae > Microbacterium > Microbacterium meiriae. The sequence continues at coordinate 87,364 of NZ_JBFBMF010000001.1, read as the reverse complement.
CTCGGCGTTCGCGTTGGCCATGAAGTCGGCGAGGAGGTTGCCGCTGGCGGTGATGTACGAGCCCTGCCACGGGTTGCCGTTGCTGTCGACCGGACGCGCGCCGGCACCGGCGACGATGCCCTGCTGCACATCCGTGCCGCCCACGATGGCGGCGACCGTCGGGTCATCCTGCACGGCGTCCTCCGTGATGCCGAGCGGGGACTTCTCGAGCAGCTGCGCGATCATGACCGCGAGCATCTCGACGTGCCCCATCTCCTCGGCGCCGATGCCGAAGACGAGGTCGCGGTACTTGCCGGGGATGTGCATGTTCCACGCCTGGAACTGGTACTGCAGCGCGACGGTGATCTCGCCGTACTGCCCGCCGAGGACCTCTTGCAGCTTGCGGGCGTAGACGGCGTCCGGCGCCTCGGGCGTCGCGGAGAACTGGAGCTCCTGTCGATGGAAGAACATATCGAGCCTTTCTCTTCTGGGGATGGGCTGGCCATGCAACGCCCGGTCGGCCGATCCACGCAGGGCCTTTCCAAAGCCCGACGCGCCTGGGACAATCACTCTCGGCCCGCGCGACAATCGGACTTCGCCGCGGTGATAGCCGGTCGGCGCCGACGCCGTCAACCCCCGCCCGTATCCCCGGCCCTCCCGGCAGTCTGTCCCCATGACGGAGGAGACGGCGGCAGCGCAGGACGCGATCGACGCCTTCCTCGAGTCCCACCTCGATGAGATGGTCGAGCGGCTGTCGGCCTGGGTCGAGATCCCCTCCGTCTCGGCGGACCCCGAGCGTCGGATGGACGGGGTGCGATCAGCGCATTGGATCGCCGCAGAGCTGCGCGACGCGGGCTTCACGACGTCGCTGCTCCCGGCGGGCGATGCGGTGACCGTGTTCGCCGAGCGCGAGGGCGCGCCGGGGTCACCCACGGTCCTCGTCTACACGCACCACGACGTCCGCCACGCCAAGCCGGAGGAGTGGAGCGAGACGGCGCCGTTCGCGCCGGTGCTCCGAGAAGGGCGGCTCTACGGGCGCGGCGCGTCGGACGCGAAGGGCCAGGCCCTCGCGCACGTCTGGGCGCACCGGGCGGTCGAGGCCGTGGACGGCGTCGGAGCCGGGGTGCACCTCAAGCTGCTCATCGACGGCGAGGAGGAGATCGGCTCCCCGAACCTCAAGGACCTCCTGGAGGCCGACCCCGACCGGTTCGTGTGCGACCTCGTCGTCTTCTCCGACACCCTGCAGTGGGAGGTCGACTCCCCGGCTCCGGTCACCTCGATGCGGGGGACGCTCACCGCGACGCTCACGGTGCAGGGGCCCGACCGGGACGTGCACAGCGGTGCCGCCTCCGGCGTGACGGTGAATCCTGCCCTCGTGCTCTCCCGCGTGCTCGCGCAGCTGCACGACGAGGACGGGGGGATCGCCATCCCCGGATTCCATGACGGCGTGGCCCCGCTCAGCGACGAGCGCGCTGCGGAACTGGACGCGTTGCCGTTCGACCCCGAGGACTGGACGCGGCGTACCGAGACCAGGGTCATCGTGGGGGAGGAGGGCTTCACCCCGAAGGAGCGCCTCTGGGTGCGCCCGGCCATCGAGGTGATCTCGCTGCTCGCCGGAGACCCGGAGGGCATCGAGCGCTCCGTGATCCCGCGGGAGGCCATGGCCTCGCTGAGCATCCGAACCGTCGCCGATCAGCGCAACCACGACGTCGCCGACGCGCTCCGCGCCTTCATCGCCGACGTCATGCCCTCCGAGGCGACGTATCGCCTCGAGGTCGACGAGGACATCGCGCAGGAACCGTATGTCTCTCCTCCCGGACCCTATCGGGACGCCCTGGAGCGGGCCCTCGCCCGCGGCTACGGTCGCGCGGTGCGGGGGAGGATGGGCAACGCCGGGGGAGGGCCGGCCGAGCTGCTGTCCCGGGAACTCGGCGCCCCGGTCGTCTTCCTCGGCACGGGGCTGCCCGAGGACCACTGGCATGCGAGCGACGAGAGCATCGATCTGCGCATGCTGGTCCGCGGCGCTGCGACCCTCGCGCATCTGTGGCGCGAGCTCGCCGCCGCCCCATGACTCCGCCGGGGGATGCGAGGAGGAGGCTCGTCCCCCGGCGGGCTACGCTGGACGCAGGCGCCACCGCCCGGTGCCCGGTCGCAGGAGCCCGGCGCGGACGGCGCCTGCGAACCTGACACCGACGGCTTGAGGAGAACGACGCCGATGACCGACACCCAGATCTTCGAGCCCGAGGGCCGCGCCATCCCCTTCGTCGATGAGGGCGATGGGCCGGTCAAGCTGGTGCTCATCCAGGAGCGCGGCCTGGCCGCCGACGTGCTCGGAGTGGTCGGTCACTACCTGGCGGAGGAGGCCGGATTCCACGTGGTGCGGATCGGCCATCGCGCGGATGACGCAGAGACCTCGGTCGAGGACCGCGTCGCGGACGCGCTCGCCGTCATCGACCACATCGGACTCGGCGACACGTGGATCGGCGGGCACGGCTTCGGCGGCACGATCGCGCGGTCGTTCGCGCTCGTTCACCCGGAGCGCGTGAACGGTCTGGCCCTCCTCGGCGTGGAGGACGTGGACACTCCCCTCGCCCCGGTCATCCCGGTGCTGCTGATCCAGGGGACGGCCGACGAGGTCACCCCGCCCGCGAACGCCGAGAGCCTGCGTGCGACGGCTCCGGAGCGCGCCAGCATCAAGGTCGTCGAGGGCGGGGACCACCTCTTCCCGATGACGCACCCCATCGAGACGGCCGTCGTGCTGGAGGAGTACCTGGACTGGGACTGAGTTCCGCCGAACACACGCGAACGCCGCGGCCGGATCGGCCGCGGCGTTCGAAGTCTGAGCTCTCAGGCGACCTGAGGGAGCACGGCGAAGGAGACGGAGCCCTCGTCGTCCACGCCCGCGTCGAGCACCTTGTCGTCCAGGGCGGAGGCGGCGGCCTCGTCGAGGAACAGGCGGGTGCCCGACAGCTCGACGACCTGATCGGCGGGCTCCGGGTCGGCGGTCACGGCGACGGCGAGACGGGCCGCGCCCGTGTCGTCCTGCGCCTCGGCGGTATGGATGCGCAGCCCAGCGGCCGGCGCGTCGTTCTGACGACTCACGAGGGTCGACACGATGGCGGTGGCGTTGTCGGTGAGGGTGAGCATGAGCTCTCCTTTCCGGTTGGGGCATGACGCGGTCGCGACATGTCCGGACTACGATTCCGCATCATCCGGATCCGCTCGACCCCCTTGCGCCTGCGGGGGTGGTGCCTTTAGCCTCGCAGCCGCTTGCGGAGGAACACCTGAGCGGTGCCGTCGCCCTGCGGCACCCGCTCGCGCTCCTCGTAGCCGCAGGACTCGTACAGCCGGATGTTCGCCTCGCTGAGGCTTCCGGTGAAGAGCTCGGACTCGCGGGCGTCCGAGGCCTTCTCCGCCGCGTCGAGGAGCTTCCTCCCGATGCCCTCGCCCTGCATGTCCGGGGCGATCGCGATCCGCCCGATCAGGAGCAGGTCGTCGTCCTCGACGAACCGGATCGCGCCGACCAGGCGGCCGTCGATCCGGGCGCCGAGTCCGCTCTCCGAGGTGAGCTCTGCCTCCATCTCGGCGAGCGTCTGCGTCAGCGGCGGCATGTCGACGCTGCCGTAGATCGCCGCCTCGGACACGAAGGCCGCCCGCTGGATCGTGAGCACCTCTCCGGCATCCGCCGCGGTGAGAGGCGCGATGACCACCTCGGGACGATCCTCCTGTGCTGCTGTTCCCACTGTTCCGCCTCTCTCGATGGCCCTGTCGCCTCCCTCACGTTCGGGGGTCCGCCCGGTGGGTGTCAACCCCCTCGAATCGGCTGTGCCGCGGGGTTACCGTGACAGCAGGAGGTCACACCATGGCAGACACGAAGACCAAGAAGACCAGCGGCTCCAACAGCAAGAGCGGAGCGACGAAGGCGGGCGTCAAGACCACGCGCCAGCAGAATGCGGAGAAGGGGTTCACCGCATCCCCGACCCTCGCGGCGAACCTGCAGGCGGTGCTCGTCGACCTTCTCGAACTCTCGCTGCAGGGCAAGCAGGCCCACTGGAACGTCGTCGGACGGAACTTCCGCGACACCCACCGTCAGCTCGACGAGATCATCGAGGACGCCCGGACGTTCAGCGACACCATCGCGGAGCGCATGCGCGCCCTGCACGCCGTGCCTGACGGGCGCAGCGCCACGATCGCGAAGACGACGACGCTCCCCGAGTTCCCGACCGGTGAGGTGTCGACGACGGAGACCATCGACCTCGTCACCGCGCGCCTCGAAGCCGCGGTCGGGACGATGCGCGATGTGCATGACGCCGTCGACGAGGAAGACCCCACGTCCGCGGATCTGCTGCACGCCGTCATCGAGCGCCTGGAGCAGTTCGCGTGGATGGTGAGCGCGGAGAACCGCAGCCCCGCCGGCCGCTGATCAGCCCGATGTACGACCGCCGCCCCCGTCGCGCTCATGCCGACGAGGGCGGCGGTCCTTCGTCTGCTCCGACCCGCGCGCGGGCGCGCCGCAGCAGGCCGGGCAGCGCCATCCACAGCCCGACCACGAGCAGGAGCGAGGCGATCAGCGCGACGATCCCGGCGGTGCGGCTGACCGTGAAGTCCACGATGAGCGTCGTGACCCCGATCGTGAGGGCGCCGATCACGAAGAGGTCGATCTTCACCAGGCGCGCCGCCGTCCGGACGAGCTCAGGCTTCAGCCGGCTGCCGAACAGGGCACGATGGATGCCGACGGGGGCGAGGGCGAGGATGGTGGCGACCGCCGCGAGGGCCACGAGCACGACATACAGGTCGCGCTGGAATTCGTCCATATCGGTGAAGCGCGGCTGGAACGCCACCGCGAGGAGGAAGCCGGTGAGGATCTGCGTGCCGGTCTGCATCACCCGCAGCTCCTGCAGCAGCTCCTCCCAGTTGCGGTCCGCGCGCTCGTTCGGGGTCTCGTCGCGGCCGTCATCGCGGTCGTCGCGCTCGTCGGCGCCGCCACGGGGTTCTGCTGTCATGGCGATAGTCTCGTGGGCACGATCCGCCGCTGTCCAGAACCTTGCGCTGCCGGATGGACAGGCCTCAGGAAAGGACCCGAGATGACCCTTCCCCCGATCGACGAATGGTGGCCCGAGCTGTCCGACGATGCGCGTCGCGCGGTCATCGACAGCGGGTCGCGGCATCTTGACGAGGACGTCCGTGAGGAGATCCGGGAGATCACCGGAGCGGTGGTGGGGATGATCGAGTCGCTGTCCGACGACGACCTCGCGTACGCCCGAGACCACGCACCCGACGAGGACTGAGACGTCAGCCCTCCGGCTGCTCGGCGGTCTCCTCGCGCAGCCGCGGCTCCGTGCAACGTTCGGGGCGCACGCCGTGCTTGTCGGCGTAGAACGCGCGGATCCGGTCCATGTCGGCGGCCACGTCGCCCGTGAGGTCGATCGTCGGCCCGAGGCCCGTCGTCATCGTGTGGCGGTCGACGAAGCCGAGAGTGACCGGCATGCCGGTGGCTCGCGCGATCCGGTAGAAGCCGCTCTTCCAGTACTCGTTGCCGCCCCGTGTGCCGTCGGGGGTGACGACGAGGCCGAACACCGTCCCGGCATGCACCTGGTCCACGACCTCGCCGACGACGCGCGCCGGATCCGACCGGTCGACGGCGATGCCCCCGAGCCCGCGCATGATCGGCCCCCGCCAGCCGCGGAACAGGCTCTTCTTGCCCAGCCAGTGCACGTCGATGCCGAGGCGCCACGCGATCGCGAGCATGAGCACGAAATCCCAGTTCGAGGTGTGCGGGGCGCCGATCAGGACGGTCGGTCGCGTCGGCACGGCGTCGGCGACGAGGGTCCACCGGCTGACGGCCCAGTACACGCGGGCGAGGAATCGTCGGAGCATCCGTCCAGATTAGGCGGAACGGCCTATCGATCGCCTGGCGGTGGGGCCCCGGTGGTCCGTGTGAGAGCCGCGGTGAGCGCCGGGTCCAGCCCAGGGACGTCCTCGACGGGCACGGCCAGCGCGAGAAGAGCCCTGCTGAAGTAGTTGCGCGCCGCCGCCGCCAGGGTGATGTCCACGATCTGCCGGTCGCTGAACCCCCGGTCTCGCAGCTCCTGCGCATCGGCGTCGGTCATCGCCCCCGGATCGGTCGACAGCCGCGTGGCGAAGCGGATCACGGCCTGCTCCTGCTCCGTGAAACCGCGGTCGTCTCCCGCGGCGAAGGCGGCGAGTCCTTCCTCGTCGACGACGCCGGCGCGCAGGGAACGGCGGCCGTGGGCGAGCAGACAGTGCGCGGATCCGAGGGCCCGCGCCGCCCCCAGGGTCGCGGCCTCGTAGATCGGCACGCCGATCGACGGGACGACCGCGCGGACGAGGGTTTCGAAGGCGGCGTGGGCGTCGGGGTTCACGGCCATGGCCTTGGTGTGAGCGAACACGATGCCGTCGTCGGCGAGGTCGCTCTCGTACATCGCGGCGACGTGGCCGGTCGCGGTGGCCCGTTCGGGAGGGTGGATGATCATGGCGCCTCCTCGGCTCCGGGGCGCGCGGCGAGGGTGCGCACCCCTCGCCGGGAACGATACGCCGCTCTCAGGCCGCAGAGAAGAGCGTGCGGCGCCCGGTGCTCCTGGCAGGCGTACGATCGAGGGATGACCGAATCGAAGCAGGAGAACACCGGGCAGGACGCGCCGCTCGGGCTGCAGCCGCTGCCGGGTGCGATCGAGCTGCTCGAGGGCGATGCCGCCGGCTACTGCAGCAACGGCGTCTGCCACATCCCCGCCCCCAAGGAGCGGTGAGCAGCAGACGCCGTCGGTGTGGCTGCGCGGTCAGTGACCGCTGTGCGCCGCGTCGCCGATGTCGTCGGCGGGCTTGCGCACCAGCGGGCTGAGCGCGACCGCCGCGAGCGAGATGATCGCCGCGATGAGGAAGGCCGTCCGCGCTCCGGGGGCACCGGCCACGGCCCGCGACAGGCCCTCGTCCTCGCCGGCGTGCAGGATCGCCGAGTACGTGACCGTGAGCAGGGCGACGCCGGCCGCCCCGCCGACCTGCTGCAGCGTGTTGAGCACCGCCGAGCCGTGCGAGTACAGCGAGCGGTGCAACGACCCGAGCGACGAGGAGAACAGCGGCGTGAACGACATCGCGAGGCCGACCGACATGGCCGCCTGCACGATGATCAGCAGCCACCACACGGTGTGCTCTCCGACCGTCGAATAGAAGAACAGCGCCGCCGAGACGAGGATCGTCCCGGGGATGAGCAGCGGACGGGTGCCCTTCGCGTCGTAGACGCGGCCCATGATCGGACCGAGCAGGCCCATCAGCACCGAACCGGGGAGCAGGATGAGGCCCGACTCCAGCGCGGTCAGTCCGGCCACGTTCTGCAGGTACTGCGGCAGCAGCGTCAGGGTGCCGAACATCGACAGCGCCAGGATCGTCATGATGATGACGGCCAGCGAGAAGTTCGCCGAGCGGAACACGCGCAGGTCGAGCAGGGCGTCGTCGACGCGCTGCAGCACGATCTGACGCCAGACGAACAGTGCGAGCGAGACGGCGCCGACCACCAGAGCGATGACGCCGGTCGTGCCGCCCGATCCACCCTCGCCGCCGAACTGGCTGAGGCCGAAGACGATGCCGCCGAAGCCGAGCGCCGCGAGCGGGATGGACAGCACGTCGAGCGGAGCCTTGCGGGTCTCGCCGAGGTTGGTCATCCACTTCGCGCCCATGGCGAGCGAGATCAGGGCGATGGGCAGCACGATGGCGAACAGCGCGCGCCAGTTGAACGCGTCGAGCACGGCCCCCGCGAGCGTCGGACCGATCGCGGGAGCGAGCGAGATGACGAGACCGACGCGGCCCATCATGCGACCGCGGGACTGCGCGGGCACGACGTTCATGATCGTCGTCATCAGCAGCGGCATCATGATGCCCGTGCCGGCGGCCTGGATCACGCGGCCCACGAGCAGCACTGAGAAGCCGGGCGCGACGAAAGCCACGAGCGTGCCGAGCGAGAACGCCGTCATCGCGGCGATGAAGACCTGCCGCGTCGTGAAGCGCTGCAGGATGAAGCCGGTGGTCGGGATGACCACTGCCATGGTGAGCATGAACGCGCTCGTCAGCCACTGTCCGAGCTCGGGCGGGATGCCGAGGTCGGTGTTCAGATGCGGGATCGCGATGCCCATCGTCGTCTCGTTGAGGATGGCGACGAAGGCGGCGACGAGCAGCAGCCAGATGACCCGCATGTCCTTGCGCGGGATCTCCCCGTGCGATGCGGGGGGCGTCGTGATGGAGCCGGTATCGACGGCAGACATGGGCGGCCTCCAGGGCATCGGAAGAAAAAGAGATGTGCGAGAGTTCGCGAGAGTCATTCAGCGTAACGGGTCGGTGGGACATTTCATTCCGATCCCTGCGATATCCGCCCTGAGCGGAGACGGCGGCCCGCGGTGTCCGCCGTCCTGAGTACGCTGGCGCCATGAGCATGGGCGGGATGGGCGGTGGTCCGCGGGGCGGTTTCCGCGGCGTGGACGAGGACGCCCAGCGTCGGCTCAACGCGGAGGCCCCGAAGATCGACGGGCTCGGCACCCGGGTCGTCGCTCTGTTCAGCGCCTACCGGTGGCGCATCCTCTTCACCGGTGTCCTCGTGGTCCTCGGCGCGGGTATCGCGGTCATCCCGCCGCTCCTCGTGCAGCGCATCTTCGACGACGCCCTGTTCCCCGTCGACGGCGGCGGCCCCCATCTCTCCCTGCTCGGCGTGCTCGTCGGGGCGATGGTCGGCCTCTTCCTCTTCTCGGCGGTCCTCGGCGTCGCGCAGACCTGGCTCACGGCGACGGTCGGCAACAGCGTCACGGGCGATCTCCGGGTGCGGCTGTTCGAGCACCTGCAGGCGATGGAGCTCGGCTTCTTCACCCGGACGAAGACCGGGGTGATCCAGTCGCGGCTCCAGAACGACGTCGGCGGCGTCTCCGGCGTGCTCACGAACACGGTCACCAGCATCCTCGGCAACGCCGTCACGGTGATCGCCTCCCTCGTCGCGATGATCCTCATCGACTGGCGCCTCACCCTCATCGCGGTCGTGCTGATGCCCTTCCTCGTGCTCGTGCAGCGACGCGTGGGGCAGGTGCGGGCGCGCATCGCGGGGGAGACCCAGGAGTCGCTGTCCGAGTTGACCTCCATCACCCAGGAGACCCTGAGCGTCTCGGGCATGCTGCTGTCCAAGGCGTTCAACCGCCAGCGCACCGAGTCCGAGCGCTACCAGCAGGAGAATCGCAACCAGGTGCGCCTGCAGGTGCGCCGGGCCATGAGCGGCCAGGGCTTCTTCGCGGTCGTGCAGGTCATCATGGCGAGCGTGCCGGCCGTCATCTATCTGGTGTCCGGCTACCTCATCGCGGGCGGGACGGGAGCGATCACCGCGGGGACCATCGTGGCCTTCACGACGGTCCAGGCGCGGCTGCTCATGCCGCTCATGGGGCTCATGCGGGTCTCGCTCGATCTGCAGACCTCGTCCGCGCTGTTCGCCCGCATCTTCGAGTACCTCGACCTCGTACCGGAGATCACCGACGCCCCCGACGCGGTCACCGTCGCGCAGGCCTCTGGGCCGCGCGGACGCGTCGAGTTCCAGGACGTCGTGTTCCGCTATCCGGATGCCGCGGCCGACTCGCGCCCCACGCTGCACGGGGTCTCGTTCGTGGCCGAGCCCGGGCAGCACGTCGCCTTCGTCGGCCCGTCCGGCGCCGGCAAGACCACGATCCTCTATCTCGCCCCACGGCTGTACGAGGCCAAGGGTGGCGCGGTGCTGTTCGCGGGGGCGGACGTGCGCACGCTCACGCAGGAGTCGATCATCGACGACGTGGGCATCGTCTCCCAGGAGACCTACCTGTTCCACGCGACGATCCGGGAGAACCTCCGTTACGCGAAGCCCGATGCGACGGACGAGGAGCTGGTCGCCGCCTGCACCGCCGCCAACATCCACCACATCATCGCGGGCTTCGAGAAGGGCTACGACACCGTCGTGGGGGAGCGCGGATACCGGCTCTCCGGCGGAGAGAAGCAGCGGATCGCGATCGCCCGCGTGCTCCTGAAGGACCCGCCGGTGCTCCTGCTCGACGAGGCCACCTCCGCCCTGGACACCGTGTCCGAGCGCGTGGTGCAGGAAGCCCTCGACGAGGCGGCCAAGGGGCGCACGACCCTGTCGATCGCACACCGCCTCTCGACGGTCATGGGGGCGGACGTCATCCATGTGCTCGAGGCCGGTCGCATCGTGGAGTCCGGCACCCACGCGGAGCTCCTCGCGCAGGGCGGCCTCTACGCCGAGCTGGCGGCACAGCAGGTGGCCGCGTCGCGTGTGCTGAACGCCGAGATCGAAGCAGAAGCCGAGGAGGAGGCCGCGATCCGTGGCGGTGTCCAGGAGGGCGTCGATGCGGCGCTCGCCGGGCGCCGTGCGGACCGCGAGCCGGAGGACTCCGCGGCGGCCGACGCGGTCGTGGCGCTCACGACCGGCGTACCGCTGCCGACGGCATCCAGCGCCGACGCCCGACCGCGCCCGACCGACGGCTGACGGCTTCGCGGGTCAGTGGACGGAGAGCCCGCCGTCGACGAACAGCGACTGGCCGGTGACGTACGCCGAGCCGGGACCGGCGAGGAAGACCGCGGCCGCGGCGAAGTCCTCCGGGAGGCCGTTGCGTCCGACCATCGTCCGGGCCGCGAGGGCCGCGATCGTGGCGGGATCCTCCTGCAGGCGGGCGTTCAGGGGAGTGAGGACGAATCCCGGGACGAGGGTGTTGCTCGTCACGCCGGTACCACCCCAGGCCTCGGCCTCCGAGCGCATGAGCGACTCGACCGCGCCCTTGGAGGCGCCGTACACCCCGCTGCCCACGAATGCCCGGTGCGCCTGCTGCGAGCTGATGTGGATGAGCCGCCCGTACCCGCGCGCAGCCATGCCCTGCGCCCAGCGCTGACCGAGGAGGAACGGGGCGAGCGCGTTGACGGTCATCGTCGCGTCCCAGTCCGCCTCGGTGATCTCGGCGTAGGGCGGACGGATGTTGATGCCGGCGGAGTTGACGAGGATGTCCGGCTCGCCGAAGGGGACGGCAGCGGCCTCCGCGACCGCGTGGATGCCGTCGCGGGAGCCCAGATCGCCGACGACGCCCGCGGCCCGGCACCCCTGCGCGTTCAGCTCCTCGACGGTCTCCGCGATGCGCTCCGCGCCGCGGGCGACGATCACCGTGGCCGCGCCGGCGCGGGCGAGCGCTGTCGCGATGCCGCGACCGATGCCCGAGCTGCCGCCGGTCACGACCGCGGTGCGGCCGTCGAGCGCGAAGAGCGAGGAGAGGTAGTCGGTCATGCGAGGGTCCTTCCGGCGGGGCTCACCACGCGAGGGCGTCGGCGAGGGTGGGGTCGGGGCGGGCGTCGGCGAATTCGGGAAGGGCACGCAGTTCGGCCAGGAACGCGGACACCTCCGCCGCGTAGGCGGGATCCGGGTGCGTGTCCGCGATCTCCCGGAGCGGAGCGACGTCCATCGCGAGGATGAGGTCGAGTCGAGCGGTCACGGCGGCGTGCGCGCCCGCCGCCTGCAGGACACGGATGCCGCCGCGGAGCGCAGCGAGGTAGTCGCGGAGCACGGGCGGCTGCGCCTTGCTCTGGGTGATCGAGGTGCCGTCCGCTCGGACGCGCCAGCGCACCACGACGTCAGGCAGCACGTCGAAGGCGCGCGCCCGGGTGTACATCGTCTGCGCGACGACCTGGTCCTCGTAGGCGACCCCCTCGGGGAACCGCAGGTCGGACCACATCTCGGTGCGGCTCACCTTGGACCACGCGACGATGTTCGACACGGCCTGCGGGTGCTCCGCGAGGGTGGTGCCGAGACGGCGAGGAGAGGTCGCCGTGGCCACCCACGGCTGTACGCGGCCGGGCACGTACCCTCGCCCCTGGGGACGCAGCCGCACGTAGGCACCGGCGGCGAAGTCGCTCTCCGTGCGTTCGAGCGTGCCCACGAGCGTCGAGAGGGCGTCCGGCATCAGCTCGTCATCCGCATCGAGGAAGCCCGTGAAGGGCGTGTCGACCCGTGCGAGGCCGACATTGCGCGCGGCGCCGAGCCCGACGGAAGCCTCATGCCGGATCAGGGTGAAGCGGGGATCCGTCGCGGCGGCGTCGGCGAAGATCGCTCCCGTGTCGTCGGTGGAGCCGTCGTCGATGAGGATCGCACGCCACCGCTCGTCCGTCTGCGCACGGAGGGAGTCGAGGGCGGCGGGGGCGAACGCGGCGATGTCGCGTCCGGGCACGATCAGCGTCACGATCGGGGCGGGGGCGGTCACTCCGCCGAGTCTAGGGCCGTCCGTCAGCCGCGGACCGCGTCGACCGCTTCCGCGACGAGTGCGGCGAGACGCTCCGGAGCGTCCGCAGGGAGGGCCGAGCGCCCGAAGGTGAAGCGCACGGCGGTCTGGGCGACCTCCGGGGCGATGCCGCACGCGAGCAGCACGGGGGAGGGCTCGTCGCTGCCCGCGGCGCAGGCGGAGCCGCTGGACGAGATCACCCCGCGGCGCTCCAGCTCCAGCAGCACCGCCTCGCCGCTCACGCCGGCGATCGTGAAGCTCGCCGTCGCGGGGAGCCGCTGCGTGGGATGCCCCGTGAGTGCGGCCACGGGCACGCGGCGCTGCACCTCGGCGATGAAACGCGCCGTCGCGGCCTCCACCCGGGTCGCGGTGTCTTCGCGCTCCCGCTCGGCGAGATCCAGTGCCGTCGCCAGGCCCACCGCTCCCGCGACGTCGACGGTGCCGGACCGCCGCCCACGCTCCTGGCCGCCGCCGTGCAGGAGCGGTTCCAGAGGGAGGCGTCCGCGGACGACGAGCGCCCCGGTGCCCTTGGGAGCGCCGAGCTTGTGCCCGGCGATCGACACCGCGTCGGCATGCAGCTCGTGCAGCGCCAGCCAGCCGGCCGACTGCACGGCGTCGACGTGGAGGGGCACGCGGCGGGCGTGGACGACCTCGCGGAGCGCCGCGATGTCCTGGACGGTGCCGATCTCGTTGTTCGCGTGTCCGAGGGACACGACGGCCGTGTCGTCGGTGAGCGCCGTGTCGAGGGCGTCCGGCGTGATCCGTCCGGTGCCGTCGACGGCGGGCATCGCGACCGTCACCCCGTGGAACCGCGCGAGGTACGCCGCCGACTCCCGGATCGACTCGTGCTCGATGGGGGACACGACGACGCGCCGCCGGCCGGAGGCGAGCGCTCCCAGGGCGAGTCCCTTCACGGCGAGGTTGTTCGCCTCCGTGCCGCCGCCGGTGAAGACGACATCCCCGGCCCGCGTCCCGAACACGCGGGCCACCCGGGCGCGGGCGTCCTCCAGCGCGCGCGCCGCGGTCTCGCCCGCGGTGTGGTGACTGGCGGGGTTGCCGAACACCTCGGTGAGGAAGGGCTCCATGGCCGCCCGCACCTCGGGGCGTACCGGAGACGTCGCGGCGTGGTCGAGGTACAGCACGGACTCAGTCGATCCGGAGGTCGAGTCCGAGGTCCAGCGCCCGCGCGGAGTGCGTGAGGGCTCCGACCGAGATCACATCCACCCCGGTCTCGGCGATGGCGCGGACGGTGGTCAGCTCGACGCCGCCCGAGGCCTCCACGGTGGCGCGCTCGCCGATGAGCGCCACGCCGGCGCGCAGATCGTCGAGGGAGAAATTGTCCAGGAGCACGGTATGGGCGCCGCCGTCGAGCACTGCAGGGATCTGGTCGAGACGGTCGACCTCGACGACGACGTGGGCGGTGTGCGGCAGCCGCGAGAGTGCCTCGCGGAGAGCCGTCGCGAGATCGAGCCCGGACCTCTGGAGCACTGCGAGGTGGTTGTCCTTCGCCATGACCGCGTCGGAGAGCGAGTACCGATGGTTCCGCCCGCCGCCGGACACGACCGCGTGCCGCTCGAACGCCCGCAGACCGGGCGTGGTCTTGCGGGTGTCGGCGATGCGCGCCCGCGTTCCCTCGACTTCGCGGACGTAGGCGGCGGTGAGCGTCGCGATGCCCGACATCCGCTGCGCGAAGTTCAACGCGACGCGTTCGGCGGTGAGCACAGCGCGGGCCGGCCCTGTCACGGTGGCCAGCACGTCGGAAGCCGTGAAGGCATCGCCGTCGCCCACGTGCAGGTCGACCGTGACGTCCGGGTCGGTGAGGAGGAACGCGGCGGCGAACACCTCGCCGCCGCTGAAGACCCCGTCCTCGCGGGCGACGAGGTCCGCCGTGGCCGTCGTCTCCGCGGGGAGCAGGGTGGTGCTGGTGAGGTCGCCCCAGGGGGCGTCCTCCTCGAGCGCGGCTCCGACGACGCGGTGCAGGGTGGCGTGGGTGAGCATCAGGCGGTCTCCAGGATCGACGGGTGTGCCATGGTCGGTGCGCCGGGGGCGGGATCATCGCGGTGATGGGCGCCGACCGAGGCCGGGCGTGCCAGGGCGGCACGGAGGGTGGCGTCGGCGACCAGCAGCAGATTCCGGTCCTCGTACGTGCGGACGTCGACCGCAGGAGGCAACCCGACGGCCCACCCGCGCACGATGCGGAGAGCGCGCTGCAGGCCGGATCCGTTCCGCCGCAGGCCGACCTCGTCCCACAGCAGCCGCTGCAGAGCCGCGCGGTCGAACGGGGGGAGGGGCTCCGGTGCGACATCCGCGTCCGCCGCCGTTGTCCCGTCCGTCGGTGACGGACACGGGGTGATGTCGACGGCAGCGGTGGGCCATGGCTCATCCAGCGCGGCGGCGGCTCTGGCTCCGAACACGGCTCCTTCGAGAAGCGAGTTGGAGGCGAGCCGGTTGGCTCCGTGCACTCCTGTCCGGGCGATCTCGCCGGCGGCGTACAGCCCCGGGATCGTGGTCCGTCCGTGCCGGTCGGTGACGACGCCGCCCATGAGGTAGTGCGCGGCGGGGGTCACCGGCAGCGGCTCCCGGGACCAGTCGAAACCGCGGTCGCGCGTCACGCGGTCGATGGTCGGGAAGCGGCGGGCGAGTGCGTCGGCCCCCAGCCCGGTGGCATCGAGGTGCACGGGCGTCCCCTGCCGGGCTGCCTGACCGGCGATGGCCCGGGCGACGACGTCGCGCGGGGCGAGCTCCCCGTCGGGGTGGCTGTCGAACACGAACCGTCGTCCGTCGCTGTCGCGGAGCACGGCCCCCTCACCGCGGACGGCTTCGGACAGGAGGAAGACCGGGACGCCGGGGAGGGTGGTCGGGTGGAACTGCACGAACTCCAGGTCGGCGATGGCGGCGCCGACGCGCAGAGCCGCCGCGATGCCGTCGCCGGTCGTCTCGATCGGATTGGTCGTGTGCGCGTAGAGCTGCCCTGCCCCGCCCGTGGCGAGGATCACGGCGTCGGCCCGGATCTCGACCGCGCCGCCGTCGCGGAGGACCGTGATCCCGCGGATCCGTCCCGCCTCGACGATCAGATCGAGGAGCATCGTCCGCTCGCGGACGGACATCGGCGTGCGCTGAACGGCCGCGCACAGCGCCGCAGAGATCGCGGCCCCGGTCGCGTCGCCCCCGGCGTGGAGGATGCGGGCATGGGTGTGCGCCGCCTCCCGCCCGCGGGCGAGTGCACCGCCCGGCGCCCGATCGAAGGCGACGCCGCGGGCCCGGAGCTCGGCGATCCGGGCGGCGCCGTCTGCCACGAGGGCGTCGACGGCGGCCGGATCGCACAGACCCGCTCCGGCGCTGATCGTGTCGGCGGCATGCGCCGCCGGTCCGTCGCCCGGCCCGTAGCCGCCGGCCACGCCGCCCTGCGCGAGCGGCGTGCATCCGCCCCCGAGCGCGCTCTTCGTCACGAGCGTCACGGCATGCCCGAGCTCGTGCGCGTGCAGCGCGGCGGTGAGTCCGGCGATCCCGGAGCCGACGACGACGACGTTCATCGTGCCCCGGCGGCCACCGGCGGCTTGGCGGCGAGCATCCGCTCGAGCGCGAGGCGAGCCGGGGCGGCGACGTCAGGGGAGACCGTGATGCGGTTCGGGGTGCGGCCGGCGACCAGCTCCTCCAGGACCCACGCGAGGTAGCCGGGGTGGATGCGGTACATGGTCGAGCACGGGCAGACGACCGGGTCGAGGCAGAAGATCCGGTGCTGCGGGTACTGCGCGGCCAGGCGGCGCACGAGGTTGATCTCGGTCCCGACCGCGAACGTCGTCGGCTCCGTGGCCTCGGCGATGGCGCGGCGGATGTACTCCGTGGAGCCGGCCGCGTCGGCCGCGTCGACGACCTCCATCGGGCACTCCGGATGCACGATCACGCGGACCCCCGGGTGCTCCGCGCGGGCCTGGTCGATCTGCGCCACGGTGAACCGCCGGTGCACGGAGCAGAAGCCGTGCCAGAGGATCACCTCCGCGTCGACGAGCTCCTCCGGGGTGGAGCCGCCGAGCGCTCGCCGCGGGTTCCACATCGGCATCCGGTCGAGCGGCACCCCCATGGCCTTCGCGGTGTTCCGACCCAGATGCTGGTCGGGGAAGAAGAGCACGCGACGGCCGCGGGCGAAGGCCCACTCCAGCACGGTGGCGGCGTTCGATGAGGTGCACACGATGCCGCCGTGCCGACCGACGAAGCCCTTGATCGCCGCGGAGGAGTTCATGTAGGTGACGGGGATCACCGGCACGCGGCCGTCGGCGTCGGGGGTGTCGAGGTCGCCCAGCACGTCGGCGAGCTGCTCCCAGCACTCCTCCACCTGGTCGATGTCGGCCATATCCGCCATCGAGCACCCCGCGGCGAGGTTCGGCAGGATCACCGCCTGGTCGGGCTGGGAGAGGAGGTCGGCGGTCTCGGCCATGAAGTGCACACCGCAGAAGACGATCGCCTCCGCATCCGGCCGCATCGTGGCGGCGGTGGCGAGCTGGAACGAGTCGCCCACCTCGTCCGCATGAGCCACCACCTCCTCGCGCTGGTAGAAGTGCCCGAGGATCACCACCCTGTCTCCGAGCGTGGCCTTCGCCGCCTCGATGCGTCGGTGGAGCTCCGCCTCGCCGGCCTCGCGGTAGGCCCCGGGGAGCTCTCCCTGCCGGGGAGCCCCGGTGGGGATGACGTCGCCCATGGAGGATCCGGGGCCGTACCCGGGGCGCGTGTCGAAGTCCCACGGTCCGACGGCGAGGTCGGTCGTGCAGGTGGCATCGGTGGAGACCCCGCCGACGATGGCCTGGATCGCGTGGTCGACGGACGGGTCCGCAGGGGGGACCGCGGGCGTCGGGACGAAGGTGATGCTCATCGGGTTCTCGTTTCCTCGGGGCGGAGCGGACCGCGGTCGGCCAGCTCGAGATCGGTGTCGTCGCGGTACAGGCGGGCCGGGCGATGACTGCCCGTCCGGAAGCGGTCGGTGCGGGTCAGGTTGCCGGCGGACTCGACCTGCCGCCGGAAGTTCGCGGGGTCGAGCGCGCGCCCCAGGATCGACTCGTAGGCTTCCCGGAGCTCGGCGAGCGTGAACTCGGCGGGCAGGAAGCCCTGGGCCACACGGCTGTATCCGACCTTGTTCCGCAGGCGCCAGAGCGCGTACTCGATGATCTCGTGATGATCGAAGGCGAGCGCCGGCAGGTCGTCGGCAGCGAACCATTCCACGTTCTCCGGCGCGCGGCCCGAGGCTCGGTGCGCGGTGATCTGGGCCTCGACGTCGTCCTGGCGGAGCAGGGCCCAGTACACGATCGAGACGACCCGCGTGGGGGAGCGGTCGACGGCGCCGAAGGCGTAGAGCTGCTCCAGGTAGGTGGGGGCGAGGCCGGTCGTCTCGGCGAGCGTGCGGGCCGCGGCATCGACCGGCGACTCCTCGGGGGTGAGCCACCCGCCGGGGAGCGCCCACCGCTCCGCGAACGGCTCGCGGGTGCGGCGGACGAGGGGGAGCGCGAGCACGGGCGGACCATCGTCACCGCGGCGCAGCGTGAGGATCACTGTCGAGACGGCGACGCGAATGTCCGCACTTCGAGTCATAGGCACCTTAACCTCCGGATTCGATCTTAGTGTTATTGGGACCTTTAGTGCGCGCAGATGACGAACGAACGCGTCGAGTCCGAAACGTTATCTCCTCCCCGCGGGAAGGCTTGTCCCCCCGGGGTGGGTTTGTTAGGTTACTGTCCTAACAAACCCCTTCGAGAGTGGCCACCGGCCGCCTCCCGGGGTTCCCGTGAACCCCGGCCGGGGTTCGGCTCCAACCGGAGAATCCCTCCTGCAGTGCAGCACCGAGAGGAAATGAAGAATGATCCGTAACGGAAAGCGCAAGATCGCGCTCACGGCGGTCGCGGGGGCCTCGGTCCTCGTCCTGGGCCTGACGGCCTGCGGCGGCGGCGGTAGCGATGACGGAGGCGGCGACGCGTCCAGCGACCGCGCCCTCCGCGTCTGGGCCGGCAGCACGACGCCGATCACCACGAACTACAACCCCTTCGCCCCGAACGTGCTCCATGGCGCACTCGGCCCGATCTACGAGCCCCTGTTCTTCTACAACAAGACCAAGGACGAGGAGCCCATCGGCCTCATCGGCGAGTCCTTCGAGTACAACGAGGACGGCACGCAGATCACGGTGAAGATCAAGCCCGACCTGAAGTGGAGCGACGGCGAGCCGCTCACGGCCGCGGACGTGGCCTTCACCTTCCTGTACGAGGCGAACAACCCCGAGGGCAATCAGCTGGTCTCCGCGGAGGCCACCGACGACACCACGGTCGTGCTCACCTACGGCATCGCGCAGTACACCACGGAGTTCCAGCGGATGGGCTCGAGCTACATCCTCCCCGAGCACATCTGGAAGGACGTCGACGACTTCGCGAACTTCACGAACGAGGAGCCGGTCGGGTCGGGCCCGTACGTCGTGGACAAGACCACGAGCGAGTCCTACACGCTGGTCGCCAACGAGAACTACCGCGGTGCCGACGAGCTGGCCATCAAGAAAGTCCAGTACATCGCGGTCGACAACAATCAGACCGCGCAGGATCTCGTGACGGCGGGCGAGCTCGACTGGACCGGCATGTTCATCCCGAACCCGGATGACGCGACCGCCAACGGCAAGATCGAGTGGATCAACACGCCGCAGGACCCGACGGTGCTCTACACGTGCTCGAACGCCGAGCTCGGCTGCACGGGGCCGCAGACGGACGTGGCCGTCCGGCAGGCGCTGAACGTCGCCGTCGACCGGGCCACCATCAAGGACAAGGCGTTCGTCGGTCTCACCGCCGACGTCTCGCCCGCCTACACGCTGCTCCCGCGCGATGAGAAGTGGCTCACGGACGACGCGTACGAGGTCAGCCCGCAGGAGGCCAATGTCGAGGAGGCCGCGTCCATCCTCGAGGCCGCCGGCTACACCAAGGGCTCGTCGGGCATCTACGAGAAGGACGGCGCGCCCGTCGAGCTCAGCCTGATCTCGGTCGACGGCTGGACGGACTACAACGACGCCGCGAAGCTCATCGCCGAGCAGGCCGAGGCCGCGGGCATCAAGATCACCGCGTCGACCGTGCAGTGGCAGGAGTTCGTCGACGCCCGCCAGTCCGGCGAGTTCCAGCTGATCGTCGGCGGCGTGGTCGGCACGACCATCGCCGACCCGTTCCAGATCTACCGCGACTGGTTCGGCGGCACCGAGGTGCAGTCCACCAGCCCGGTCGGCACCGAGATCCCCCCGGGGCGCTGGAACTTCAGCCGCTACAACAACCCCACCGTCGATGCGGCCATCCAGCAGGCCATCAGCACCGAGGACGAGGCCGAGCGCAAGGAGCTCTACGCCACCATCCAGGACGCGATCGTCAACGACGTGCCCTACATCCCGCTCGTGATCAACGCCACGCAGACCTTCTACAACACGAAGGACTACACCGGCTGGCCGACCGAGGAGAACCTCTACGCGTTCCCGCCGTCCTGGGGCGCCATCGCTGCCGGATACGTGCTGACGCAGATCAAGCCCGCCGGCTGAGTGACGAGAGGAGCAGGGGAAGCAGGAAGTCAGGACGAGTGACATGAAGTTCTATGCACGAAGGATCGGGTTCTACGCGTTCACGCTGTGGGCTGCGATCTCCATCAACTTCCTGCTTCCCCGGCTCATGCCGGGGGATCCCGCCGACATCATGATCGCCAAGATGCAGCGGGCCGGCGGAGAGGTCTCCGAGACCACCATCCGCAACATCAAGCTCCTGCTCGGCGGCGACGATGCGTCCCTCTGGGAGCAGTACCTCGCCTACTGGGGACGCATGCTCCGCGGCGATCTCGGGGTGTCGGTGACCAAGTTCCCCACCCCGGTGGCCGAGCTGATCGCCGGCGCCCTGCCCTGGACGCTGGTGCTCGTCGGCACCGCGACGGTCATCTCCTTCCTGCTCGGCGTCGTGCTCGGCGCCTGGGCCGGGTGGAAGCGCGGTACCTGGGTCGACCACCTGATCCCGGCAACCACCGTGCTGCAGTCCATCCCGTACTTCTGGCTCGCGCTCGTCCTGATCGCCGTCTTCGCGGTCGGGCTCGGCTGGTTCCCGATGTTCGGCGGCTACGACGTCTTCGACTTCCCGGAGGGCCCGGAACCGACGTGGGCGTTCTTCACCGACGCCGTCACCCACTCGCTCCTTCCCGCGATCACGATCGTGATCAGCTCGGTGGGCGGCTGGATGTTCGGCATGCGCAACATGATGGTCTCCACGCTCGCCGAGGACTACGTCCTCACCGCTGAGGCGAAGGGACTGCGGCCGCGGCGCATCATGACGACGTACGCCGCGCGGAACGCCGCCATCCCGTCGATCGCAGGCTTCTCGATCACCCTCGGCTTCGTCGTCGCCGGCTCCATCGTCATGGAGCAGGTGTTCACCTACCCGGGTGTCGGCAAGCTCATGTTCCAGGCCGTCACCAACAACGACTACGCGCTGATGCAGGGGCTGTTCCTCGTGATCACCCTCACGGTGCTCGTCGCCAACTTCTTCATGGACCTCGTCTATGGCTTCATCGACCCGAGGGCTCGCCAGAATGTCTGACACGAAGAACCCGCTCCTCGTGGAGGAGTCGCCCACCGTCGCCCCCGAGGGCACCGTCGCTCTGGCCACCCAGCGTCAGGAACGCAGACGCCGCCGCATCCTGCCCAGCACCTCGCCGAAGTTCATCGTCGGTGCCGTGCTCGTGCTCGCCATCGTGCTCTTCGCGATCATCGCGCCGTTCTTCACGCAGAACCCGCGCAGCACCGACAACCCCGCCCTCGCCGCGCCGTCGGCGGAGCACTGGCTGGGCACGACCAAGCTCGGCAACGACGTGCTCGCGCAGCTCGCGATCGGAGCGCAGGGGTCGCTGCTCATCGGCGTCACGGCCGGCGGCATCGCCATCGTGCTCTCGCTCCTCTTCGGTGTCCTGGCCGGGTACCTCGGCGGTTGGCGGGAGGACGTCCTCGCGCTGCTGACCAACGTCATGATCGTGATCCCCGGACTGCCGCTGGTCATGGTGATCGCGTCGTTCGTGCCGCAGCGCAGCTGGCAGCTCGTCGCCTTCGTCCTCGGCATCACCTCCTGGGCCGGAGCGGCGTACGTGCTGCGGCTGCAGACCCGCTCGCTCCGCACCCGCGACTACGTGTACGCGTCGAAGGTGGCAGGGGAAAAGTCCCTCCGGGTGATCCTCGTCGAGATCATGCCGAACCTGCTCCCGCTGCTGACCGCGCAGTTCCTGTTCGCGATCATCTTCGCCATCCTCGGCGAGGCGGGGCTCTCCTACCTCGGCCTCGGCCCGAACTCCTCGATCACCTGGGGCTCGATCCTCAACGACGCCCAGTCCGGTCAGGCTCTCGGCCGGGGGGCGTGGTGGTGGTTCGTGCCGCCGGGCATCATGATCGCGATCCTCGGCGCAGGACTGGCGCTGATCAACTTCGCCATCGACGAGGTCATCAACCCGAAGCTGCGCAACGCGCCCGATGCGGCCCGTCGTCTGCGCAAGGCCGCGAAGGAGAAGGGGGTCACCGCATGAGCGACGCCGTGCTCACCGCCAGGAACGTCTCGATCGAGTACGAGGTCGATCCGCCCGTCAAGGCGGTCCGGGATGTCTCGCTGACCCTCCACCGGGGCGAGATCCTCGGTCTCGCGGGGGAGTCGGGCTGCGGGAAGACCACCCTCGCGTACGGGATGAACCGGCTGCTCAAGGCGCCGGCTCTGATGACCGCCGGCGAGATCGTGTTCCACGACCGCGACGGCCATGACATCGACGTCGTCGGACTCGACGGCGACGGGCTGCGCGCATTCCGTTGGGACAAGATCTCGATGGTCTTCCAGGGGGCGATGAACTCCCTCAACCCCGTCATCTCGGTCCGCGCGCAGATCTTCGACATCTTCGACACCCACCGCCCCGGAATGTCGAAGAAGGCCAAGCAGGAGCGCGCCGAGGAGCTGCTCACGCTCGTCGGCGTCGACCCCGGGCGGCTGACGAGCTTCCCGCACGAGCTCTCCGGCGGCATGCGCCAGCGCATGATGATCGCGATGGCGCTGGCACTCGACCCGCAGGTCATGATCATGGACGAGCCCACCACGGCGCTCGACGTGGTCGTGCAGCGCGGCATCATCCGGGAGATCATGCGTCTGCGGGAGAAGCTCGGGTTCGCCGTGATCTTCATCACCCACGACCTGCCCATGCTCATCGAGATCAGCGACCGCATCGCCGTCATGCTGCAGGGACGGATCGTCGAGCAGGGCACGGCCGAGGAGATCTACCGCAACCCGCAGCACGAGTACACCCAGCGGCTGCTGTCGAGCTTCCCGTCCCTCACGGGCGAGCGGGGCGACTTCGTCCGCAGCGGCGGCGTGAACCAGGAGGTCATCCGATGAGCGTGGACGGGACGAGGCGTGCGGGCACCCTCGAGGCGAGGAACCTCGTCAAGGACTTCCACCTGCGGTCGGGGTTCCGCACGAGTGTGCTGCACGCGGTGAAGGACGTGTCGTTCACCCTGGAGGCGGGGCGGACCACGGCCCTCGTCGGCGAGTCCGGGTCGGGGAAATCCACCATCGCCCGGATGCTGATGAAGCTGGAGACGCCGACCTCGGGGAGCATCCTCCTGGACGGCGAGGAATCCGGCACGCGGGGCTCGGCCCTGGAGCGCTACCGGTCGGACGTGCAGATGGTCTTCCAGGACCCGTTCGCCTCGCTGAATCCCTTCCACACGATCGTGCACCACCTGGAGCGTCCGATCCGGCTGCACCACCCGAAGCTCGACAGCCGCGAGGTGCGGGCGCGGGCGATCGAGCTGCTGGAGCGCGTGCGGCTCACTCCGGGGGAGAGCTTCGCCGAACGGCGCCCGCACGAGCTCTCCGGTGGGCAGCGGCAACGCGTGGCGATCGCGCGGGCCCTCGCCCCCGGTGCCCGGTTCATCGTGGCGGACGAGCCGGTGTCGATGCTCGACGTGTCGATCCGGCTCGGCGTGCTCAACCTGCTCGCCGAGCTGCAGCGCGAGGAGAACCTCGGCGTCCTCTACATCACACACGATCTGGCGACCGCGCGGCACTTCTCCGACGACATCATGGTGCTCTTCCAAGGCGATGTCGTGGAGCGGGGAACAGCCGACGAGGTGATCCTGAACCCGCAGCACGAGTACACCAAGACGCTTCTGGCGGCGGCACCCGAACCGGAGAACCTCGGCAGGCTCCGTGACGAGGTCAGGGCGGAGCTCGCCCTGGGCTCCTGAGCGGGCGGGGGAGACCGCTAGACTGAACCCACAATCGAAGACAGGCCGAACGACCGACGCGGGAGAGCCCCGGCGCATGCAGCCGGGCACCGAAGGAGCAAGCCTCCCCGCCAATCTCTCAGGTACGCGTACCGCGGAGGTCCGGCCGCTCTGAAAAGCGATCCCGAGCACCCGGGGATCCGCCGACGGTGAAAGCCCTGCGCTCGCGCGGGCGAAGCTCTCAGGCCCATGACAGAGGGGGAGTTCCCAGGGACGACGTCGTCGTCCCGCCCGACCCAGCCCGGGAGAACTCCATGTCCGACCCCCGCTACACCCCGTTGCGCGAGCGCCATGAGGCGCTCGGCGCCTCCTTCACCGATTTCGGCGGCTGGCAGATGCCGGTGCGCTACACGTCCGACCTCGCCGAGCACCACGCGGTGCGGCAGGCAGCGGGCGTCTTCGACATCTCGCACATGGCCGAGTTCACGGTCCGCGGCACCGGCGCGGCGGCCTTCCTCGACTACGCCCTCGCCGGGCGGCTGTCGGCGCTCGCGGTCGGCAAGGCGAAGTACTCCCTGCTGCTGACGGCGGAGGGCGGCATCGTCGACGACGTGATCGTGTACCGGCTGGCCGACGACGACTTCCTCATCATCTCGAACGCCGGCAACCGCGACGCCGTGCGTCGGGCTCTCACCGAGCGGATCGCGGACGCGGACGCGGGCGCCGTGGAGGTCGACGACGTCTCGGACGACTACGCGCTGATCGCCGTGCAGGGCCCTCGGGCCGAGGAGATCCTCGCGGCGACGGAGGGCATCGCCGAGGTCAGCGTCCCGTGGGCGGAGCAGAAGTACTACGCGTGGGCGACCGCGAGGTTCGCCGGAGAGCCGCTGCTCCTCGCCCGCACCGGATACACCGGAGAGGACGGCTTCGAGCTCCTCGTCCCGGCCGCCCACGCGACCGCGCTGTGGGACGCGGTGCTCGACGCCGGTACTCCGCACGGTCTGGTTCCCGCCGGCCTCGCCGCCCGCGACACGCTCCGGCTGGAGGCCGGCATGCCGCTGTACGGCCATGAGCTCAGCCTCGCCACCGCACCCGCCCAGGCCGGCCTCGGCCGCGTCGTGGTCGCCGCGAAGGACAGTTTCGTCGGCAAGGACGCGCCGGCGCCCGCCGACGACGCCCGGATCCTCGTCGGCCTGACGGCGGAGGGGCGACGCGCCGGCCGTGCCGGCTACGCGGTCGTCGACGCCGACGGCACCCCGATCGGAGAGATCACCAGCGGCGCCCTGAGCCCGACGCTCGGCCACCCCATCGCGATGGCCTTCGTCGACCCTTCTTCCGCAGAGGAGGGAACCGCAGTATTCCTTGATGTGCGGGGGACCCGCATCCCCGCGACCGTGACCGCCCTGCCTTTCTACCGGAGGACAAAATGACCGACCTCAGCGCACTCCGCTACACCGACGAGCACGAGTGGATCGCCGGTGATGGTGACACCGTCACCATCGGCATCACCGACTACGCCGCCGAGAAGCTGGGGGACGTCGTCTTCGTCGAACTCCCCGCCGTCGGCACCGAGCTGACCGCCGGCTCCGTCGTCGGCGAGATCGAGTCGACCAAGTCGGTCGGGGAGCTCTACGCCCCGGTCGCCGGCACGGTCGTCGAGATCAACGACGCCGTCGTCGACGACCCCTCGCTCGTCAACGCCGAGCCGTTCGAGGGCGGCTGGCTGCTCAAGGTGTCCGTCGCCGCCGGCGCGCTGGACGGACTGCTGGACCGCGACGCCTACGTCGCACTCACGGAGGGCTGATCCGGAAGTGGTTGCATTCGCCGATCGTCACATCGGACCGACCGAGGCCGCCCAGCGCACGATGCTCGACGCGCTCGGTCTCGGCTCCGTCGACAGCGGGACGCTGAGCCCGGTCGAGGAGCTCATGCGTCAGGCCGTCCCCGCCTCGATCTACACGGGACCGGAGGACGCGGTCGCCGACTCCCGCATTCCGGTCGCCGCGTCGGAGACCGAGGCGCTGGCCGAGCTGCGTGCCCTCGCCGGGCGCAACACCGTGAACCGCTCGATGATCGGCCTCGGCTACTACGGCACCGTCACGCCGCAGGTCATCCAGCGCAACGTCCTCGAGAACCCGTCCTGGTACACGGCCTACACGCCGTACCAGCCCGAGATCTCGCAGGGGCGCCTGGAAGCGCTGATCAACTTCCAGACGATGGTGGCCGAGCTCACCGGCCTCACCACCGCGAACGCGTCGATGCTCGACGAGTCCACCGCGGTCGTGGAGGCGATGCTGCTCGCGCGCCGGGCATCGAAGACCGCGTCGAACGTGTTCGTAGTGGACGCGGATGCGCTGCCCCAGACGAAGGCCATGCTCGCGTCCCGCGCCGAGGCGCTCGGCATCGAGCTCGTCGCGGTCGACTTCGCGGCGGGGGAGGAGCTCCCCGCCGAGCTCTTCGGCGTCTTCGTGCAGTATCCGGGGGCTTCGGGCCGCGTGTGGGATCCGTCCGCGGTGTTCGACGCCGCGCACGTCGCCGGCGCGCTCGCCGTCGCGGCCGCCGACCTGCTCGCGCTGACGCTCCTCACCGCGCCCGGCACCCTCGGGGCCGACGTGGCCGTGGGCACGACGCAGCGCTTCGGTGTGCCGATGGGCTTCGGCGGCCCGCACGCCGGCTACATGGCCGTGCGCGCAGGCCTGGAGCGGCAGCTGCCCGGACGCCTCGTCGGCGTCTCCGTCGACGCCGAAGGCAAGCCGGCCTACCGCCTCTCGCTGCAGACCCGCGAGCAGCACATCCGCCGCGAGAAGGCGACGTCGAACATCTGCACCGCTCAGGTGCTCCTCGCCGTGATGGCGTCGATGTACGCGGTCTACCACGGCCCGGACGGGCTTCGACAGATCGCCCGCGATGTGACCGCCAAGGCGACCCTGCTGCGCGAGTGGCTCGTCGAGGCCGGCGCCGAGGTCGTCCACGAGCACTTCTTCGACACACTGACCGTGCGCGTCCCCGGCCGGGCGGCGGAGCACGCGGACCAGGCACGGGGCGGCTACGGCATCCTCCTGCGGGTCGCCGACGTCGACACGATCGGCATCGCGGTCGACGAGACGACCACGGTGGCCGAGCTGCACCAGGTCGCGCAGGTCTTCGGAGGGAAGCAGGAGCGCGCCTTCGGCTTCGGCCTCGGCGACGCGGACGCGCTGCCGGACGCCCTCCGCCGCGAGGACGACTACCTCACGCACCCGGTGTTCCACAGCCACCGCAGCGAGACCGCCATGATGCGGTACCTGAAGAGCCTGTCCGACCGGGACTACGCGCTCGACCGCGGCATGATCCCGCTCGGCTCGTGCACCATGAAGCTCAACGCCGCCACGGAGATGGCCGCCATCACGTGGCCGGAGTTCGCGGGCATCCACCCGTTCGCCCCGGAGGCCGACGTGCGCGGCTACCTGGAGCTCATCGACCAGCTCGAGGGCTGGCTCGCCGAGATCACCGGGTACGACGCGGTGTCGCTGCAGCCGAACGCCGGATCCCAGGGGGAGCTCGCCGGCCTCCTCGCGATCCGCGGCTACCACCGCGCGAACGGCGACGACCACCGCATCGTGTGCCTCATCCCGTCCTCCGCCCACGGCACGAACGCGGCCTCCGCCGTGCTCGCGGGCATGAAGGTCGTCGTGGTGGCGAGCGATGCGCTCGGCAACGTCGACCTGGACGACCTGCGCGCGAAGATCGCCCAGCACGCCGACGACCTGGCGGCGCTGATGATCACGTACCCGTCCACGCACGGCGTGTACGAGGAGCAGGTCGTCGAGATCACCGGGGCGGTGCACGCGGCCGGCGGTCAGGTGTACGTCGACGGCGCGAACCTCAACGCGCTCCTCGGCTACGCCCGGTTCGGCGACCTGGGCGGCGACGTCTCGCACCTCAACCTGCACAAGACGTTCGCCATCCCGCACGGCGGCGGCGGCCCGGGCATCGGTCCGGTCGCGGCGAAGGCGCACCTCGCGCCGCACCTGCCGTCGCACCCGCTCGCGCAGCGCGCCGAGCACTTCGGCGGCCACACGTTCGAGGGTGCGGTGATCTCCGCGGCACCGTACGGCTCCGCGGGCATCCTCCCGATCTCGTGGGCGTACGTGCGCATGATGGGGGCCGAGGGCCTCCGGCGCGCGACCGCCGCGGCGGTCCTCTCGGCGAACTACATCGCCGAGCGCCTCGGCGGCCACTTCCCGGTGCTCTACACGGGGGAGAACGGTCGGGTCGCGCACGAGTGCATCCTCGACCTGCGTCCGCTCAGGGAGGCCACCGGCATCTCCGTCGACGACGTCGCCAAGCGCCTGATCGACTACGGGTTCCACGCCCCGACCATGTCGTTCCCGGTCGCCGGCACCCTCATGGTGGAGCCCACCGAGTCGGAGGACCTCGACGAGATCGAGCGGTTCATCGAGGCGATGATCATGATCAAGGCCGAGGCGGACGCCGTCGCCGCGGGGCGCTGGCCCGCAGACGACAATCCGCTCGTGCACGCCCCGCACACCGCGGTCTCGCTCATCGCGGGGGAGTGGGCGCACGCCTACACCCGCGAGGAGGCCGCCTATCCGGTGCGCTCGCTGGTGGCGGCGAAGTACTGGCCGCCGGTCCGCCGGATCGACCAGGCGTACGGCGACCGCAACCTCGTCTGCGCCTGCCCGCCGATCGAGGCCTTCGCCTGACACGGACCCGCACGACGAACGGCGTCGCGCCCGCCTCCCGGCGGCGCGGCGCCGTTCGCGTTACGCCATGTTTCCGTCATGTGACAGATGGTCACCACTCAGTAACAGTTCGTTAGCCGAACGTCCTGGACGCGCGACCCCCGGGTTACGCTCAGGTATCCCTGCGCGCTCGATGATGAGCCGCGCAGACTCAGTACTGTCCACAGGAGGACGTGAAGTGAAAAGAAACAGGATTGCCCTGACGGGTGCCGCCCTGCTCGCGATCGGTGCTCTGGCGCTCGCGGGATGTGCGGGCGGCAACGACGCCGGTGAGGAGAAGCCCGCGGGCTCTTCCACGGCGATCATCTCGGCTAACGGCAGCGAGCCGGAGAACGCACTCATCCCGACCAACACCAACGAGGTCGGCGGAGGGAAGATCCTCGACTCGATCTTCGCGGGCCTGGCTTTCTATGACGGCGACGGCGCTCTCGTCAACGATATGGCCGAGGAGATCACGGTCGACGCGCCCAACAAGGTCACCGTCAAGCTGAAGGAGGGCAACACCTTCACCAACGGTGAGGACGTCGTCGCCCACAACTTCATCGACGCGTGGAACTACGGCGCGCAGCTCTCCAACGCTCAGCTGAACCAGTCCTGGTTCGCGGACATCGTCGGCTTCAAGGCAGACGCCGATTCCGAGCTCACCGGCCTTACCGAGGTGGACGACTACACGTTCACCATCGACCTGGCGAGCGACGTGGCGGCCGACTTCGTGACGCGCCTCGGCTACTCGGCGTTCTACCCGCTCCCGGACGTGGCCTTCGAGGACATGGAGGCCTTCGGCGAGAACCCGATCGGCAACGGCCCGTACATGCTGGCCGAGGACGGTGCGTGGCAGCACGACGTCCAGATCGACCTGGTGAAGAACGACGACTACAAGGGCGAGCGCGTCGCGCAGAACGGCGGTCTCACGCTGAAGTTCTACACCGCCCCCGAGGGCGCGTATGCGGACCTGCTCGGCGGCAACATCGATGTCATCGACCAGATCCCCGAGGCATCCCTGCCGGTGTTCGAGGACGAGCTCGGCGAGCGGGCCACCAACCAGCCTGCCGCGATTTTCCAGTCGTTCACCATCGGCGGCCAGCTTCCGCACTTCTCGGGTGAAGAGGGTGCGCTGCGTCGTCAGGCGATCTCGCTGGCGATCAACCGCGACGAGATCACCGACAAGATCTTCGCCGGCACGCGCACGCCTGCGAGCGACTTCACGACTCCGGTGATCGACGGCTGGAGCGACAGCGTTCCCGGCTCCGAGGTCCTCGACTACGACCCGGAGAAGGCGAAGGAGCTGTGGGCTGAGGCCGACGCCATCTCCCCGTGGTCTGGCACGTTCCAGATCGCTTACAACTCGGACGGCGGCCACCAGGTCTGGGTCGACGCCGTGTCGAACTCGCTGAAGAACACCCTCGGGATCGATGCTTCCGGTGCTCCGTACGTCGACCTCGCCACGCTGCGCGCGGCGGTCAACGCTCGCGACGACGCCGGCAAGCGCACGATCCAGACGGCGAACCGTTCCGGATGGCAGGGCGACTACCCGGCCGTCTACAACTTCCTGCAGCCGCTGTACGGCACGGGAGCGTCCTCGAACGACGGCGACTACTCGAACCCCGAGGTCGAC
Organism: Microbacterium meiriae; assembly: GCF_040686935.1. Classification (NCBI taxonomy): domain Bacteria; kingdom Bacillati; phylum Actinomycetota; class Actinomycetes; order Micrococcales; family Microbacteriaceae; genus Microbacterium; species Microbacterium meiriae. The sequence goes on along the minus strand of NZ_JBFBMF010000001.1, from coordinate 57,496 downwards.
GCTCTGCTCGCGGAGGGTGCGGCGGCCACCAGCGCCGACGACGCCAACGCCGCGTACGAGAAGGCTCAGGAGATCCTCTTCAAGGATCTCCCGGTCATCCCGCTCTGGTACCAGAACTCCATCGGCGGGTTCGGCGAGAACGTCGACAACGTGACCGTCGGATGGAACTCGGTTCCGCTCTACTACGAGATCACCAAGGCCGAGTAGGCCCTTGGAGTGAACGGCAGCGAGGCGGTGGCGGCGACGTCACCGCCTCGCGTCGTGCACTCCGGCTGACTCCGACTCCACGAAAGGAGCAAGGATGCTCGCCTACACCCTTCGGCGACTTCTTCAGCTGATCCCGGTCTTCTTCGGCGCGACGCTGCTCATCTATGCGCTCGTGTTCCTGATGCCCGGCGATCCCATCGCGGCCCTCTTCGGCGACAAGCCGCCGAGCCCGCAGCTGCTCGCCACGATCCGAGCGCAGTATCACCTGGACGACCCGTTCCTGGTGCAGTACTTCTACTACATCACCGGCGTGTTCAAGGGCGACATGGGCACGACGTTCTCGGGCGAGTCCGTGAGCACCGTGCTCGCGCGGACCCTCCCCGTCACCGGACGGCTCGCCATCATGGCGATCGCGATCGAGTTCACGCTGGCGATCATCATCGGCACGATCTCGGCGCTGCGGAAGGGGAAGTTCTTCGACCACTCCGCCCTGATCGTCTCGCTGGTCTTCCTGTCGATGCCGATCTTCGTCGTCGCGTTCCTCGCGCAGTACTTCCTGGCGATCAAGCTGGGATGGTTCCGTCCGACCGTGGGCGGTCAGAACGATTGGGGAGACCTCTGGCTCCCGGCGATCGTCCTGGGCCTGAGCCTGTACGCGACGAGCATGCGTCTGATGCGCGGCTCCGTGCTGGACACCCTCAATCAGGACTGGGTACGCACCGCCTACGGCAAGGGACTGTCACGCGGCCGCGTGATCCCGGTCCACGTGCTGCGCAACTCCCTCATCCCGGTGATCACCAACTCGGCGACGAACTTCGGCGTGCTGCTCGTGGGAGCGACCGTGACGGAGTACATCTTCAACATTCCCGGAGTCGGCAACACCCTGTTCCAGGCGACTCTGAGACATGAAGGACCGACCATCGTGTCCTTCGTGACGGTGTTCGTCATCATCTACGTTCTCGTCAACCTGCTCGTGGACCTGCTCTACGGACTGCTCGACCCGAGGATTCGCTATGTCAAGTGACCGCCCCACCCACTACGTCGCGCCTGTCGCGGCCGAGCAGCCGCCCACGGACGCCGTCCGCGTCAAGGGCAAGCCCGCGAGTCTCTGGAGGGACGCGTGGACCGACCTGCGACGGCGCCCCTCGTTCTGGATCTCGCTGGCCATCGTCGCGGTGATCCTGCTGATGGCCTTCTGGCCGACTCTGTTCACCCAGACCCCTCCGAACAACCAGTGCGAACTGGCGAACTCGAACGCAGGGCCGGCAGCAGGGCACCCCCTCGGCTACACGTTCCAGGGATGCGACATCTGGGCTCGAATCGTCTGGGGCTCGCGGACGTCGATCAGTGTCGGGCTCCTGTCGACCCTTATCAGCTCCACCCTCGGACTGATCATGGGAGCGTTCGCCGGCTACTACGGAGGATGGCTCGATGCGCTCCTCTCGCGCATCGGCGACATCTTCTTCTCGATCCCCTACATCCTCGCGGCGGTCGTCGTGATGACGGTGTTCGCGCAGTACCGCAACGTGTTCACCCTGTCGCTCGCGATCGGCGGGTTTGCCTGGGCGGCGACAGCGCGCGTCGTCAGGGCGGAGGTGCTTCGGGTGAAGCAGTCCGACTTCGTGATGGCCTCCGCTGCCCTGGGCAAGGGCCGTTTCGGCACGCTGCTGTCGCATGTGATCCCGAACGCCTTCGCTCCGCTCCTCGTGCTCGCGACGCTGGCTCTCGCCGGCGGCATCGTCGCGGAAGCGACGCTGAGCTTCCTCGGTGTCGGGCTGGGATCTGACGTGATGTCCTGGGGCAACGACATCAGTGACGCGCAGCGCTCGCTGCGGGTCGCACCGATGGCCCTGATCTATCCATCGATCGCGCTCACCGTCACGGTGCTCGCTTTCATCCTTCTGGGTGAGCTCATCCGAGACGCCCTCGACCCGAGGGCGAGGGCCCGCCGATGAACGATCAGACGATGAAGCCACCGCTGTTGAGCGTCCGCGACCTCACGGTCGCCTTCGACACTCAGAGCGGCAGGCGGCAGGTCCTGCATGGGATCAGCTTCGATGTCGCCGCAGGCGAGACCGTGGCGATCGTGGGGGAGTCCGGTTCGGGGAAGTCCACTGCGGCGACCTCGATCATTAAGCTCCTCGCGGGGACGGGACGGATCACCGGCGGCAGCATCACTCTGGACGGCGAGGAACTCAGCGGCCTCACGGAGAGGGAGATGGAGCGGATCCGCGGCAAGGCGATCGGCTACGTCCCCCAGGACCCGATGTCGAACCTCAACCCGGTGTGGAGCATCGGCTTCCAGGTGGAGGAAGCGGTGCGGGCGAACGGCCTCGCGCAGGGACGCGCTGCAGTTCGTGCACGTGCGATCGAGGTTCTGCAGCAGGCCGGTCTCGCCGATGCTGCCAAGCGTCTGCGGCAGTTCCCCCACCAGTTCTCTGGCGGGATGCGGCAGCGGGCGCTCATCGGGATCGGGCTCGCGGCGGATCCGAGACTGCTGATCGCGGACGAGCCCACCTCCGCACTCGATGTCACGGTGCAGCGAGTGATCCTCGATCACATGGCGAGCCTCACTCGGGATCGTGGAACCTCGGTGCTGCTGATCACGCACGATCTCGGCCTCGCCGCGGAGCGAGCGGAGCGGCTGATCGTCATGCAGAACGGCACCATCGTCGAATCCGGGCCGAGTAGGGAGATCCTGCAGAACCCGCAGCATCCCTACACGAAGCGGCTCGTCTCTGCCGCGCCGAGCGTCGCTTCCCAGCGTATCCAGGCCGTCGTCGAAGACCGCGGTGTGGAGACGCTGGACGACCTCGCCGATCTGCCCCCGACGGTGCGGGTGTCCGGTCTCACGAAGGACTACAAGATCCGCCAGGGGGGATTCCGCAGCGAGATGTTCCGCGCCGTGGACGACGTGTCGTTCGAGATCCCGCGAGGTAAGACACTGGCGCTGGTCGGTGAGTCCGGTTCCGGCAAGTCGACCGTCGCGAAGATGATCCTGAAGCTCGAGGATCCGACTTCCGGGTCGATCGAGATCGACGGGGTGGATGTGTCCGGGTTCTCTCGGGCCCAGGCGTTCGGCTTGCGTCGTCGTATGCAGCCCGTGTTCCAGGATCCGTACGGGTCGCTCGACCCGCTGCGGAACCTGGAGAACACGATCGCCGAACCGTTGGAGATCCACGGGGTGGGGGACCGCGTATCGCGGCGAGAGCGTGTGCGCGAGCTGCTCGACCAGGTGTCCCTGCCGCAGGAGCTCGCCACACGGTACCCCAGCGAACTCTCCGGAGGTCAGCGGCAGCGTGTCGCGATCGCGCGGGCGCTTGCGCTCAAGCCCGACATCGTCGTGCTCGACGAGGCTGTGTCCGCGTTGGACGTGCTCGTGCAGGCGCAGATCCTCCGCCTGCTGGCGGATCTGCAGGCCGAGCTCGGACTGACCTACCTGTTCATCACCCACGACCTGGCCGTCGTGCGCGTATCGAGCGACCTGGTCTGCGTCATGGAGCGCGGACGCATCGTGGAGCAGGGCACCGTGGACGAGACGTTCGCGAGCCCGAAGCAGGAGTACACCGGACGACTCCTCGAGGCCATCCCCGGTGCGTCGATCCCGCTGGGCGGTCTCTGACCGTGACCGTGAGCGACTCGTCCGACGGGGCGCGGACCTTCCGCGCCCCGTCGGGCACGGTCATGCTGGTCCTCAGTATCCTGCTGGCGGTGTTCCTGCTCGGAGACGTCGTCGTGCGCAGCGGATGGATGCAGCTGCTGTTGATCGCACCGTGGCTCCTTCTCGCGCTCTGGGTGGTGTACGAAGTCAGCTTCGTCTCGCACATTCGCATCGATGACACGGGTGCGCGCGTGCAGAACCTGCTCCGCCGGACGGATTTCGGATGGAGTCACGTCCGCGATGTTGACCTTCGGTGGCAGCTCGTCTTCCATCTCGATGACGGCACCGAGCTGACCTCGTGGGGCGGACCAGCGCAAGCCCGTCCGCGTCGGAGCCGGATGCGGGACGACGAGGAGACCAAGGTCGCCGGCGTCCTCCGTCAGTTCACCGCGATCCGGGACCGATGGGAGGAAGGGGCCTCCACGACAGGTCCGCCGATTCGGCGTTCCTGGGATGTGCCCGCCCTCCTGGTTCTCGTGGCCGTCCTGCTCTGGGCGGCGGGATCCTTGCTGTACGTCGCCATGGCATGATGCCGAAAGAGGTCCGCCTGCCGACTCGGCAGGCGGACCTCTGTGCCGGACTGGTCAGGAGTAGGAGAACCAGCTGCCGGGCAGGTTGGGCCGATGCACACAAGGCCCGACGGAGTACCCCTCCTGCATGAACAGTCGACGTTCGGCCTGGCAGTATGCCGAGTCGGTGAACGGTCCGAACCACGATGCGGCCTGGGCCGCAGCGGCACCCCCGAAAACCATGCCGGCGACCAGAACGAAGCCGGCAGCCGTTGCAGTCAGTCTCTTCTTCATTGTTATCCCCCCGGATTCATGTACCCACGGCTTCGTGGGTGCCCCCAACATACTGATGGTGCTTCCGAGCGTCAATGCTCAGTACGACTGGAAGTACCAGCCATCGACGCCGCGGATGCAGGGCGCTGCGCTGCCTCCCCCGCGGACGTACTCGGTGCGGTCCGCATTGCATTGCGCGGCAGCCGAGTACGGTCCGAAGAGGCTCGCCGACGCCGATGTCGCACTGAGCAGCGTGATGCCGGCAGCGATGGCGACCGCCGCTCCGATCTTGGTGATCCGATTCATCCTCATGAGCTTCCCTCCGTGTCAACTCTCTCGAGCTCGTCACGATAGGGCACAGCGCGCGTGGACGGAAGGCCAGGCCGCGCCCGCCTCAGCCGGGGAGACCGAACAGGGCGGGCCAGGTGGCCGCGGCCCAGGGGTAGCCGACGAAGGCCGCCGCGTCGATGAGGAAGTGCGCCACCAGGAACGGCAGTAGCCGACCGGTGCGGTGGTAGAGCCACCCGAAGAGCAGCCCCATCGCGAGGTTGCCGATGAAGGCGCCGGGCCCCTGATAGAGGTGGTACGTCGCGCGGAGCACCGAGGTCGAGACGATGATCGTCCATGGCGACCACCCCAGCTGCCGCAGGCGGGCGAACAGGTACCCGAGCACGACGAACTCCTCCTGCAGCGACGCGCGCGCGGCGGCGAGCAGCAGGATCGGCACGGTCCACCAATGGGCGTCGAGGCCCGCCGGGTTCACGGCGACGAAGAGTCCGAGGGCCCGGCCGCCGAAGTAGAGCGCCAGTCCCGGCACGCCGATCGCGAGGACGAGGAGCGCGCCGCGGCCGATGTCGCCCGCCACCCGGGTGCCGTCGAGTCCCAGCCGCTCCAGGTGGGGGCGGCGGCGCTGCCACAACAGGAAGCAGACGAGGAGCACAGGCACCAGCCCGAAGCCGATCGACAGCACCTGATAGATGAGGTCGAACACCTCCCGGTCGCTGCGGGAGGGGTTGAGGGTGGCCGTCTGATCCGCGAGGGGCGTGTCGTCCGTGAGCCGATAGGCGAGCTGCACGATCGCGTAGATCGCGGACTGACCGAGACCCAGGGCCAGCACGATGGCGATCTCCCACCACAGCCGCCCTGAGCCTTCGCGCGGCTCGTCGCTCCGCCTCGGCGCGGTCGAGGACGTCTGCGGGACCGGGGGAGTCGGGTCGGGGAGGGTCACGGGACGATGGTACGACGTGCGTTCAGGAACCCGATCCGCGCGTACGTTATCCTGGAACGTCGGCTTCCCGGCGCAACCCCACACTCTTTGAGGACCCTTGTATGGCGCACGCCCTCCGCTCTGACCTCCGCAACGTCGCAATCGTCGCCCACGTCGACCACGGCAAGACCACGCTCGTCGACGCGATGCTCCGCCAGACGGGCTCCTTCGGCGACCACTCGCACGTGGAGGAGCGCGCGATGGACTCCAACGACCTGGAGCGCGAGAAGGGCATCACGATCCTCGCCAAGAACACGGCGATCACCTACAAGGGCAAGCACGCCGACGGCAAGGAGATCACGATCAACGTGATCGACACCCCCGGCCACGCCGACTTCGGTGGCGAGGTCGAGCGCGGCCTGTCGATGGTCGACGGCGTCGTGCTTCTCGTGGATGCGAGCGAGGGCCCGCTGCCGCAGACCCGCTTCGTGCTGCGCAAGGCGCTCGAGGCCAAGCTCCCCGTCATCCTCCTGGTCAACAAGACCGACCGTCCGGACGCCCGGATCGCCGAGGTCGAGGAGGAGGCGCACGACCTGCTGCTGGGCCTCGCCTCCGACCTGGTCGACGACGTGCCGGACCTCGACGTCGACGCGCTGCTCGACGTGCCGGTGGTCTACGCCTCCGGTCGCGCCGGCGCTGCATCGCGGAACCGTCCTGCCGACGGAGCGCTGCCCGACAACGACGACCTCGAGCCCCTGTTCGAAGCGATCCTCGAGCACGTCCCCGCTCCGGCGTACGACGACGAGGCTCCGCTGCAGGCCTGGGTCACGAACCTCGACTCCAGCCCGTTCCTCGGCCGTCTCGCCCTGCTGCGCGTCTTCAACGGCACGCTAAAGAAGGGCCAGACGGTGGCCTGGGTGCGTGCCGACGGCACCACGAGCAACGCGCGCGTCACCGAGCTGCTCAAGACCCGGGCTCTCGAGCGCTACCCGGCCGAGTCGGCCGGCCCCGGCGACATCGTCGCGATCGCCGGTTTCGAGAACATCACCATCGGCGAGACCATCGCCGACCCGGAGGACGTCCGCCCGCTTCCCGCGATCACGGTCGACGACCCCGCCATCTCGATGACGATCGGCACCAACACCTCGCCCCTCATGGGCAAGGTCAAGGGGCACAAGCTCACGGCGCGCATGGTCAAGGACCGTCTCGACAAGGAGCTCATCGGAAACGTCTCGCTCAAGGTCGTCGACATCGGGCGCCCGGATGCGTGGGAGGTGCAGGGCCGCGGCGAGCTGGCCCTCGCCATCCTCGTCGAGAACATGCGTCGTGAGGGCTTCGAGCTCACCGTGGGCAAGCCGCAGGTGGTCACCAAGAAGATCGACGGCAAGACCTATGAGCCGTTCGAGCACCTGACGATCGACACGCCGGAGGAGCACCTCGGCGCGATCACGCAGCTCCTCGCGAACCGCAAGGGCCGCATGGAGAACATGACCAACCACGGCACCGGCTGGGTGCGCATGGAGTTCATCGTCCCGTCGCGCGGTCTGATCGGCTTCCGCAGCGAGTTCCTCACCACGACCCGCGGCACCGGCATCGCGAACGCGATCTCGCACGGCTACGAGCCGTGGGCCGGTTCCATCACGACGCGCCAGAACGGCTCGATCGTCGCCGACCGCCAGGGTGTCGTCACCCCGTTCGCGATGATCGCCCTGCAGGAGCGCATGTCGTTCTTCGTGCAGCCCACGCAGGAGGTCTACGAGGGCATGGTCATCGGCGAGAACTCCCGCGCCGACGACATGGACGTGAACATCACCAAGGAGAAGAAGCTCACCAACATGCGTGCGGCCAGCTCCGACACGTTCGAGTCGATGACGCCCCCGCGCGTGCTGACCCTCGAGGAGAGCCTCGAGTTCGCCCGTGACGACGAATGCGTCGAGGTCACGCCCGAGGTCGTCCGCATCCGCAAGGTGATCCTCGACCAGACCGTCCGTGGTCGCGAGGCCTCGCGCCTCAAGCGTCAGGACGCGAACGCCTGATCGTCTCGCACTCCTCTCGAGAGGGCCCCACGCCGCCATCTGGCCGCGTGGGGCCCTCTCTCATGAAAATCCCAGGTGAGGGCTAGTTTTCGTTCAGGTTGATGGCGCAGACTCGTTCACTTGCGCCCGGGGCGAGCTCCCGATGAGTCCCCTGTAAGGGCGTACGACGACCCGAAAGTCACAGCCTTGCTTCAGAAGACCCGTGCGCTTCGGCGCGCCTCCGACGCGGCAGCCGCTCGCGCCACTGTCACCCGTACACCCCTGATCGCCCTCGGTGCCGCCACGGCCGCGCTCGTCGGCATCACCCTCAGCGTCGGCCTCGCCTCCGCCCCGGCAGCCGGGGCCGAGCGCTCCGAGACCGCCTCTGCCGTCACGAGCCAGAACCTGGGCTCCGAGCCGCTCACCCGCATCGCCGACCAGGCCGTCATGACGGTCTCGGACGGAACCGACGCGGTCGCCGCGGCGAAGAGCCTGACCGCGGAGGTCGCCGAGTCGGGCCTCGACGTGAGCGCCGCGGCGCCCGTCGACACCACCGCGCTCGAAGACGACCTGGAGACCCTCGCCGACCGATCCACGCTGCCGCTGGTCCTGATCACCGTGACGGCCGAGCAGGCCGAGGCGGAGACCGAGAAAGTCGTGACCGCCACGGCTGACCTCCAGAAGGCCTTCACCGCCGCGCAGGAGAAGAAGGCGGCCGACGACGCCGCCCGCGCGGCCGAGGAGAAGGCGGCGGCTGCGGCGGCTGCACTCGCCTCCGCGAACACCCCTGACGGCGCTCGGGCCACGGCGCAGCAGATGATGGCGGACCGCTACGGCTGGGGTGGCGACCAGTTCTCCTGCCTGAACTCGCTGTGGAACAAGGAGTCCGGCTGGAACTACCAGGCGTACAACAACGACGGGGGAGCGACCGGCATCCCGCAGGCGCTGCCCGGCAGCAAGATGGCCACGGCGGGCGCCGACTGGCAGACGAACGCCGCCACCCAGATCGCCTGGGGCCTGAAGTACATCGCCGACGCCTACGGCACTCCGTGCAGCGCCTGGGGACACTCCCAGGCCATGAACTGGTACTGAGCCGCAGAGCCGGCTCCTCGCGGAGGATCTGCCCCTAGCCGTCTCCCTGACACGGGCGCTACCGTGTCAGGGAGACGGCTGGGGGCGTCGCGATTCCGAGGAGGAGTGGTGCTCGATCCCACCGTCTGGCTCGATGTCCCTCAGGAGGTCTCCACGGGCACGCTGCCCGGGTGGGAGCGGGTGGACGAGCTCGTGCGCGAGGCCCACGCCCGGTACGTGGACGAGGTGTCCGGCCAGGTGGCGGACTACATCCCCGTGCTCGCCGCGGTCGATCCGGAGCTCTTCGGGCTCGCGGTGATCGAGGTGGGCGGCGGCATCCACGACGCCGGAGACGCCCTGCACCCGTTCTCCATCCAGTCGATCTCGAAGATGTTCGTCTATGCGCTGGCCATCCAGGAGCACGGCCACGAGCGGGTCCGCGAGATCGTGGGTGTGAACAACACCGGGCTCGCCTTCAACTCGGTCGTGGCGCTGGAGCTCAACGACGGGCATCCGCGAAACCCGATGGTCAACGCCGGGGCGATCGCCACCACGGCGCTCATGCCGGGCGCCACGGCGGTGGAGCAGTGGGAGCGTGTCCGCGAGGGGCTGTCCGCCTTCGCCGGACGCCCCCTGAGCCTGGACGGCGAGGTCTACGCGTCCGAGGCGGGGTCGAACGAGCGCAACCGGGCCCTGGGTTGGTTGCTGCGCAGCTACAGCCGGCTCGCCGGCGACCCCGATGAGATCGTCGACGTCTACACCCGGCAGTGTGCGCTGGCGGTCACCGCGCACGACCTCGCCGTCATGGGGGCCACGCTCGCCGACGGCGGAGTGAACCCGGTGACGGGGGAGCGGGTGGTCTCCGCGGACGTCTGCCGTGACACGCTGGCCGTCGTCGCGGCGAGCGGGCTGTACGAGCGGTCGGGCGACTGGCTGTTCGAGATCGGTCTGCCCGCCAAGTCGGGTGTCGCCGGCGGCCTCGTCGCGGTCTCTCCTGGCAAGGGCGCCGTCGCCGGGTTCTCGCCCCGCCTGGACGAGGCGGGCAACTCGATCCGGTCGCAGATGGCGATCGGACACCTGTCGCGGTCGCTCGGGCTGAACCTCTTCGCCTCCGCGCCCGCGCGTGAGCATGCCGGCGGGGCGGGTGCCTCGTCGTCGGAAGGAGAGCGCCCATGACCCGCACGGCCCCCGCCCCCGCGAAGACGTCCTGGCTGCCGATGGTCAGCCTGTTCCTCGCACAGGTGCTCATGTCGTTCAACGTCGCGGCGCTGCCGATCTCGCTCGGCGGCATGGTGAGCGACTTCGGCGTCCCGCCGACCATCGCGAGCACGACGATCGTGATGTACGGCCTCGCCGTGGCCGCGCTCGTGATGACCGGTGCCAAACTCGGGCAGCGCGTCGGCTGGGTGCTGATCTTCCGCGTCGTCGTCGCGCTCTTCGCCGGGTCCGCCGTGATGATGCTCCTCGCCCCGACCGTCTGGTGGGCCATCGCCGGGCAGGCTGTCGCGGGTGCGGCCGCCGCGATCATCGTCCCCTCGATCGTGGCCCTGATCGCCGAGAACTACCGGGGACCGCAGCAGGCCACCGCGATCGGAGCGATCGGCTCGGCACGCGCGATCTCCGGCGTCAGCGCCTTCCTCATCGGAGGGACGCTCGGCACCCTCGTCGGGTGGCGTCCGCTGTTCGTCATCGTGCTGGCGATCGCCGTGGCTGTCTTCGCCCTGAGCTTCACGCTGCGCGGCGACCGCGGGGACGCGGCGATCCGCATCGATATCGTCGCCGCCCTCCTCATCGGCGCGGCGATCGTGCTGCTCACCCTCGGGTTCAACAACCTGAACAGCTGGGGAGCACTCGCGGCGGCGCCGTCCGCGCCGTTCTCCGTCCTCGGACTCTCGCCCGCCCCGATCTTCATCGTCCTGGGCATCATCCTGGGCCAGGGGTTCTTCCTGTGGACCCGGCGGCGGATGGCCGAGGGGAAGGTGCCGCTGATCGACCTGACCGTGCTGGGCTCGTCGCGGGAGCGCGCCGCGGTGTACGCCATGTTCATCGTCGTCGCCCTCGAGGCCTGCGTGAACTTCACGGTGCCGCTGTACATCCAGATCGTCCAGGGACGCACGCCGTTCGATACGGCCCTGGCGATGATGCCGTTCAACCTCACGGTGTTCATCACGGCGACGCTCGTCGTGCGCTTCTACAGGCGATACCCGCCGCGGACGATCGGCGTGTTCGGGTTCATCCTCACCACGGCGGCGCTCGTCTGGCTGTCGGTCGTGGTGACGAACAACTGGGAGACGGTGCCGACCATCGCCGGGCTCGTCGTGTTCGGCATCGGCCAGGGCGCCCTCGTCACCCTGGTGTTCAACGTGCTGGTGACGGCGGCGCCGCCCGAGCTCGCCGGCGACGTCGGGTCGCTGCGCGGCACCACGCAGAACCTGGCCTCCGCCGTGGGGACCGCGCTCGCCGGGGCGCTGCTGGTGTCCCTGCTCGCGCTCAACGTCGGCCGCGCGGTCGTGGAGCATCCCGAGCTGCCGCCGTCGCTGGTGTCGCAGGTCGATCTGAACGAGGTGAACTTCATCAGCAACGACGAGCTGCGTGCGGTGCTGGAGACCACGGACGCGACGCCGGAACAGGTCGACGCCGCGGTCGCCGTGAACGAGGAGTCGCGGCTGCGCACGCTCAAGCTCGGCCTTCTGATCCTCGCCGCGGTGAGCGCGCTCGCGATCCTGCCCGCGTCGCGCCTGCCGCAGTACCGACCGCACGAGATCCCCGACCCGTCGCCGACGGGCCCAGGGGAGTGAACCTCAGCGCAGCTCGGAGATGAGGACGGCGCTCGTGCCGGGCTCGACCGCCTCGAAGACGTGCGCGACGTCGCCGGCATAGGTCAGATAGTCGCCGGGGTTCAGCACCACGGCATCGTCGGGGGGACCGACCCGTGCCTGCCCGGCGATGAGGATCACGTGCTCGACCGTGCCCGCGTGGTGGGGGTCGGACCGGCGGGGATCGCCGGGCTCCGCCTGGATCAAGTAGACGTCCCTCCGGGCACCCGGAGGGCTCGCGGAGAGCAGGGTGGCGCTGTAGGCCGCGGCGGAGGACGGCACGCCCGCGAGGTCGTCGGCGCGGATGAGGGTCGGGGCGTTGGCCTGCTGGTCGACGAGCACCGCGAAGGGCACGCCGAGCGCGACGCCCAGCGCCCACAGCGTCTCCACGCTCGGATTGCCGGCACCGCTCTCGAGCTGCGAGACCGTGGCCTTCGAGATCCCGGCCCGTCGGGCGAGTTCGGAGACGGACAGGTTCGCGGCCTCGCGCTCGCGGCGGAGCGTGCGGGCGATGCGGGTGCGGAGATCCTCCATGCGTTCATCATGGCAAACGATCGTTCGCTTGACTATACGGATCGCCACGTTCAGAATGATGATCGTGTGTTCAGTGAAGCGAACGTCGCGGTGGAGCGGGACCCGGTGACCGCTGAGCGTGAGGTGTGGCGCGAGGCGCTCGGCGTCGTGCTCGCCACGAGCGCCTACGGCATCTCCTTCGGCGCGCTCGCCGTCGCCGCGGGACTCGACGTCTGGCAGACGTGCGTGCTCAGCCTCCTGATGTTCACCGGGGGATCGCAGTTCGCGTTCGTGGGGGTGTTCGCCGCCGGTGGCCTGGCCGCCCTGCCTTCGGCGATCGCATCGGCGGCACTCCTCGGCGTGCGCAACGTCGCCTACGGGATGCGAATGTCGCCGCTCATCGGGGCCGGCGCGGCTCGGCGAGCGGCCGCCGCGCACTTCACCATCGACGAGTCCACCGCCGTCGCGATCGCGCAGGACGATCCGCGCCTGCGCCGGGTGGGCTTCTGGGTCACGGGGGTCGGCATCTTCCTCGGCTGGAACCTCACCACCCTCGTCGGCGCGCTGGTCGGCGACGTGCTCGGCGACCCGAAGGCCTGGGGGCTGGATGCCGCGGCGGCTGCGGCCTTCCTCGCCCTGCTGTGGCCGCGTCTGCGTCAGCGGCAGGCCGTGGCCGTCGGGATCGCGGCCGCCGTGATCGCGGCAGCCCTCACCCCGTTCCTCATGCCGGGACTCCCGGTGCTCGTCGCCGCTGTCGTCGCGATCGTCGTCGGGTGGTTCAACTGGCTGGGGACACCGCGTCCCGCGAGCGTCGGCGAAGGGGAGGGGGGCGCATGAGCCTCTGGAGCGCCATCCTCCTCGCCGCCCTGATCTGCCTCGCGCTGAAGGCCGTGGGCTATCTCGTGCCGCCGAAGGTGCTCGAGGCGCCGCGCCCCGCCCGCATCTCGGACCTCCTCACCGTCGCGCTGCTCGCCGCCCTCGTCGCGGTGCAGTCCCTCGGTGACGGGCAGGCGATCACCGTGGACGCGCGCGTGCCCGCCCTGCTCGTCGCGGCGGGACTCCTCTGGCTGCGGCAGTCGTTCCTCGTGGTGGTGGCGTCCGCCGCCCTCGTCGCCGCGCTGCTGCGGCTGTCCGGTCTCGCCGCCTGAGCCGTCGTCTACCCGGGCACGGCCCGGGTAGGATCGGGGGGGTGCGCGGGAAGTGGTTGTCGAGGGTGCTGTCCTGGGTGGCCGCTGCCCTGGTGGGCGGGGTCTACGGCGTCGCGGGAACCATCGCGCACAGCGTCATGTGGGGGCCGATCCCGATCGGCCTGATCGTCGCCGCTGTCGCGTGTGCCGCGATCCTCATCGCCGTGCGGGCGCTCACCCACGACCGGGGGGCCGCGGTCGCCGCCGGTCTCGGGATGCTGGCCATGATCGTGCTCATCTCGGGCGTCGGTCCCGGAGGCTCCGTCGTCGTGCAGGACACCCTCGCCGGGCGCATCTGGACCTATCTCGCCGCCGGCATCGTGCTGCTCGTCATCGCGTGGCCGTCGTTCTCCCGGCAGCCGGTCCGCCCCGCCACGCCGTCCTCGGAGGAACCCGAGGTCCACGGGTCGTAGACTGAGGGGGTGACGTATGTGATCGCCCTCCCGTGCGTCGATGTCAAGGATCGCGCCTGCATCGACGAGTGCCCCGTTGACTGCATCTACGAGGGCGAACGGTCGCTCTACATCCACCCGGATGAGTGCGTGGACTGCGGGGCGTGCGAGCCGGTGTGCCCCGTCGAGGCGATCTACTACGAGGACGACCTCCCCGACGAGTGGCAGGACTACTACAAGGCCAACGTCGAGTTCTTCGACGAGATCGGCTCGCCCGGCGGCGCCGCCAAGGTCGGCGTCTACCCGTTCGACCACCCGATCATCGCCGCGCTCCCGCCGCAGGGCGAGTAGGCACGCTCCGTGAGCGTCCGCGACCTCGCCGACTACCCCTGGGACGCCGTGGTCCCCTACCGCGAGCGCGCCGCCCGGTACCCGGACGGTCTCGTCGACCTCTCCGTCGGCTCGCCGGTCGATCCCACGCCGGAGGTCATCCGTCAGGCCCTCGCCGAGGCGACCGACGCCCACGCATATCCACAGACCGTCGGCACCCCCGCGCTCCGGGAGGCGATCGTCGACTGGTACGCCCGCCGCCGCGGCGTCCCGGACCTCCGGGTCGACAACGTGCTGCCGACGATCGGCTCCAAGGAGCTCGTCGCGCTCCTGCCCACGCTGCTGGGGCTCGGTGCCGGAGACATCGTCGTGCATCCCCGCGTCGCCTACCCGACGTACGAGGTCGGCGCGCGGGTGGCGGGGGCGACGCCCCTGGCGGCCGACGACCCGGCGGAGTGGCCGGAGGGCGCGAAGCTCATCTGGATCAACACCCCCGGCAACCCGGACGGCCGCACGTGGACCGTCGACGAGCTCGCCGTGGCTGTACAGCGGGCGCGGGAGCTGGGCGCCGTGCTGGCGAGCGACGAGTGCTACGCCGAACTGGGATGGGACGGCCCCTGGGCGGACGAGCCCATCCCGTCGGTGCTCGACCCCCGGGTGACCGGCGGCACGCGGGCCAACCTCCTCAGCGTCTATTCGTTGAGCAAGCAGTCCAACCTCGCGGGATACCGCGCGGCCTTCGTCGCCGGATGCGCCCGCGTGGTCGGCGAGCTCCTCACCGCGCGCAAGCATCTCGGCCTCATGCCGCCTGCGCCCGTCCAGCAGGCGATGGTCGTCGCCCTCGGTGACGAGGCGCACGTCGTGGCGCAGAAGGAGCTCTACCGTGAGCGGCGCGCCCTGCTGCTCCCCGCCGTCGAGGCGGCCGGCTTCCGCATCGACGGGTCGCAGGCCGGGCTCTATCTCTGGGCGACGGAGGGACGCGACGCCTGGGAGTCGATGGCGCGTCTCGCCGACCTCGGGATCCTCGCCGGACCCGGGCACTTCTACGGAGCGTCGTCCCCCGAGCATGTGCGGCTGTCGCTGACGGCGCCGACGGACCTCGTCGCCGAGGCGGCTCGGCGTCTGCGCGGAGCGGATCTGTAGGAACCCTCCCTGCTGTGCCGATCCCTTTGGCGGTTGTCACAGTAGGCCTGTGTGACGACTAGGCTGTAAAGGCGATTCGGTCGGCACCCGGCCAGGCGCTCAGCGCCCGAGAGATCGCCAGTTCCGGCTTGATCAAGAACTTGCTGACGCCCGCGACGCCGGGGCGATCAGACAGAAGGAGGAGGTCCGCGTGAGCGCTGCGGCAGACCAGACGGCGAAGCTGACGATCGGCGACACCACCGCCGAATTCCCCCTGGTCCGCGGCACCGCGGGCCACGACAGCATCGACTTCTCGACGCTGACCCGTCAGACCGGCCTCACGGGGCTCGACTACGGCTTCGTCAACACGGCCTCCACCAAGTCGGACATCACGTTCATCGACGGTGACAAGGGCATCCTGCGGTACCGCGGCTATCCGATCGAGCAGCTCGCCGGCAGCACCAGCTACCTCGAGGTCGCCTGGCTGCTCATCTACGGAGAGCTGCCGTCCGCCACGGAGCTGGCCGAGTTCGACGAGAAGATCCGTCGCCACACACTGCTGCACGAAGACCTCAAGCGCTTCTTCTCCGCGCTGCCGCACACCGCGCACCCCATGTCGGTGCTGTCGTCCGCCGTCGCCGCTCTGTCGACGTACTACGAGGGCCAGACCGACCCGCACAACCCCGAGCACGTCGAGCTGAACACCATCCGCATGCTCGCCAAGCTCCCGGTGATCGCCGCCTACGCGCACAAGAAGAGCGTCGGCCAGGCGTTCCTCTACCCGGACAACTCGCTCGGCTTCGTGGAGAACTTCCTGAAGCTGAACTTCGGCGTGAACTCCGAGCCGTACGAGATCAACCCGACGATGGTGAAGGCCCTCGAGCTGCTGCTCATCCTGCACGAGGACCACGAGCAGAACGCCTCGACCTCCACCGTCCGTCTCGTCGGCTCGACCGGTGCCAACCAGTTCGCCTCCGTCTCGGCCGGGATCCAGGCCCTGTCCGGACCCCTGCACGGCGGTGCGAACGAGGCCGTCCTCACCATGCTCGGCCAGATCCGCGACTCGGGTCAGAGCGTATCCCGGTTCGTCGAGCGGGTGAAGAACAAGGAAGAGGGCGTGAAACTGATGGGCTTCGGGCACCGGGTCTACAAGAACTACGACCCGCGCGCCAAGCTCGTCAAGGAGGCCGCAGACGAGGTGCTGAGCTCGCTCGGCGTCACGGATCCGCTCCTGGACCTCGCGAAGGAGCTCGAGGAGATCGCCCTCGCCGACGACTACTTCCGTGAGCGGCGCCTGTATCCGAACGTCGACTTCTACACCGGCGTGATCTACAAGGCGATGGGATTCCCCACGCGTATGTTCACCGTCCTCTTCGCGATCGGCCGTCTTCCCGGCTGGCTCGCCCAGTGGCGCGAGCTGCAGCTCGACCCGCAGACCAAGATCGGCCGCCCGCAGCAGCTCTACACCGGGTCGCCGGAGCGCGCGTTCCCGACGCGCTGAGCGCTGCGCCGCAGACGCCGAAGGCCCCCTCGCACCGGAGTGCGAGGGGGCCTTCGCTGTTGTCAGGCGCGAGCCGGGATCAGCGTCCCTGGGCTCCACGCGTGCCCTGACGGCCCTGGCCGCCCTGACGCTGCGAACCCGGCGCGCCGCCCTGGCCCGCGGCGCGGGGACGACGGCGACGGCGGGACGGCGGGGTGGTCGCGGTGCTCCTCTCGCCACCCGCCGGCCGCTGCTTCGCGGAGCGCTGCTGCTGCGGCTGCGGGGGCGCGGGCCGCACGTGCGGTGCCCGCTCCGGGACGAGCTCGGTGACGGCGTCGGTGGTGAGGTTCTCCAGCGGTGCCGTGATCGCGGCCTTGCGCAGGAGATCCTTCACGTCGCGGCGCTGCTCGGGCAGGACGACGGTGACGACGGTGCCGGCCGCGCCGGCCCGAGCCGTGCGTCCGGAACGGTGCAGGTACGCCTTGTGCTCGACGGGCGGGTCGACATGGACGACGAGGTCGACGTTGTCGACGTGCACACCGCGGGCCGCGACGTCGGTCGCGACGAGGACGCGGACGCCGCCGTCCTCAGGAGCGGCGGAGAAGGCGCCGAGGTTGCGCTCGCGCGCGTTCTGGGACAGGTTGCCGTGCAGGTCGACGGCCGGGATGCCGGCGGCGGTGAGCTGCTTGGCGAGTTTCTTCGCCTGGTGCTTGGTGCGCGTGAAGAGGATGCGGCGGCCCGTGCCGGAGGCGAGGTCGCGCACCAGCACGGTCTTGTTCTCCGGGGAGTCGACGACGAGCACCCGGTGGGTCATCTCGCCGACGGGCACGCTCGCCTCGTCGACCTCGTGGCTGACGGCGTTCGTGAGGAACCGGCGGGCGAGGGTGTCGATGCCGCGGTCCAGCGTCGCGCTGAACAGCAGGCGCTGACCGTCGGCGGGGGTCGCCGAGAGGATGCGGGTGACGCCGGGGAGGAAGCCGAGGTCGGCCATGTGGTCGGCCTCGTCGAGCACGGTGACCTCGATCGCGCTGAGACGCACGATCTGCTGCTTCATGAGGTCTTCCAGACGGCCGGGGCAGGCGACGACGATGTCGACGCCGCCCTGCAGCGCCTGCTCCTGCGGACGCTGGCTGACACCGCCGAACACGGTGGTGACGCGCAGCCCGACGGCCTCGGCCAGGGGGGCGACGGTCGCGGCGATCTGGGTGGCCAGCTCGCGGGTGGGGGCGAGCACGAGGCCGCGCGGCAGGCCGGAGCGGCGCTTGTGGCCGGAGGCAGCCAGGCGGGCGACGAGTGGGAGCGCGAAGGCGATGGTCTTGCCGCTGCCCGTGCGTCCGCGGCCGAGGAGGTCGCGGCCGGCGAGCGAGTCGGGCAGGGTGTCGCGCTGGATGGCGAACGCCTCGGTCTTTCCGGAGGCGGCGAGAACGGTGGCGAGCTCGGCGGGAACGCCGAGATCGAGGAAGGAAGACATGCAGAGAACTCCGTCAGCGCACGAGAACGGCGCGGGATAGTGGGGTGAGGTGGGCGAAGACGCAGCGAGTGCGCGTCCGTTCGCCGTGCGAATGGCCAGTTCGGGCTGGAGAGGGGAGCGCGGGCGCTCGCTTCGGTCCTCGGAGACCCCTAGACGACGACGATGCTGACCGGCCGGCGGCGCGGGCAACGACCCCAGTCTACCAGCGGCGACCGGTCGAAGGCTGCAGGTGCGCTGTCAGGCGTGGAGCGCTTCGTTGAGCGTCACGCCGACGCCGGCCCGGCGGACGGCCTCGACGGCGCCCGTGAGGGAGTTGCGACGGAAGAGCAGGCCGTCCTCGCCCGAGAGATCGGCGCCCTTGACGGTCTTCCGTCCGCCGTCTGCGGTCGCGGGGCCGTCGGCGAGGACGATCTTCGTGCCGGCGGTGACGTAGAGCCCGGCCTCCACGACGCAGTCGTCGCCGAGGGAGATGCCGATGCCGGCGTTCGCGCCGAGCAGCGTGCGGGCGCCGATCGACACACGGTGCGACCCGCCACCGGAGAGCGTGCCCATGATCGAGGCCCCGCCGCCGATGTCGCTGCCGTCGCCGACCACCACGCCCTGCGAGATACGACCCTCGACCATCGAGGCGCCGAGGGTTCCGGCGTTGAAGTTCACGAAGCCCTCGTGCATGACGGTGGTGCCCGGGGAGAGGTGGGCGCCCAGCCGCACGCGCGAGGCGTCGGCGATGCGCACCCCGGCGGGCTGCACGTAGTCGGTGAGGCGGGGGAACTTGTCCAGACCCTGGATCTGGATCCCGGCGCGCTGGAGCTGCGGGCGCAGGCGCGCCGCATCGGCGGGGAGCAGGGGGCCGGCATTGGTCCAGGCGACGTTCGGCAGATGACCGAAGATGCCGTCCAGGTTGAGGGCGTTCGGCTGTACGAGCAGGTGCGACAGGGCGTGCAGGCGCAGATAGGCGTCCGCCGTGGAGGCCGGAGCCGCGTCCAGATCGATCGTGAGCTCGACGACCGCGATGGTCACGTCGCGCCGCTCGTCCTGGCCCGTCTGCGCGTCGAGCGCGGTGCGGGCGGTGGCGACCTCGTCCGCGGACGGCGCGGACGAGCGGACCTCCGGGTACCACGCGTCGAGGACCGTGCCGTCGCTCGCGGTGGTCGTCAGGCCCAGTCCCCAGACAGATCGTGCGTCGCTCATGGCTCCACGGTATCGCGCCGACGACGGTGTCCCGTCCCGCATGACGGGCATCAGTAGGCTGGGGGCATGGTGCTCGATCTGACCGCGTCCTCCGCCGACATCACCCGCGCGATCTGCGACGTCCCGAGCGTCTCCGGCGATGAGAAGACCCTGGCCGACCTGATCGAGGAGGCCGTGTCCGGTCTGCCGCACCTGGAGGTCATCCGCCACGGCAACACGGTGGTCGCCCGCACGGATCTCGGCCGAGCGCAGCGCGTGGCGATCGCCGGGCACATCGACACCGTGCCCCTCAACGACAACCTGCCCACGCGCGACGTCGAGATCGACGGCGTGCCGCATCTGTGGGGAAGGGGCACCGTCGACATGAAGGCCGGGGTCGCGGTGCAGCTCAAGCTCGCCGCCGAGCTCACCGACCCCGCGATCGACGTGACCTGGATGTGGTACGACAACGAGGAGGTCGCGGCCTCCCTGAACGGCCTCGGGCTTCTCGCCGCGGCACGGCCCGACCTGTTCCAGGCCGACTTCGCCATCCTCGGGGAGCCGTCGAACGGACAGGTCGAGGGTGGGTGCAACGGCACGCTGCGGGCGATCGTGCGGACCACGGGCGTCCGCGCGCACAGTGCCAGGGCCTGGATCGGCGAGAACGCGATCCATCGCGCGGCCCCCATCCTCACGCGACTGTCCGAGTATCGGGCGCGCGAGGTGATGGTCGAGGGTCTGCTCTACCGGGAGGGGCTCAGCGCGGTCCGCATCGCAGGAGGGGTCGCGGGCAACGTCATCCCGGACGCCTGCGAGGTCGAGGTCAACTACCGCTTCGCGCCGAACAAGTCCGCGGCCGACGCCGAGGCCCACGTCCGGGCGGTCCTCGCCGGATTCGACGTCGAGATCACGGATGCCGCCGAGGGCGCGCGCCCCGGTCTGGACGCCGACATCGCGCGCCGCTTCGTCGCGGCCGTCGGCGCGGAGCCGCAGCCGAAGTACGGGTGGACCGACGTGGCCCGCTTCTCGGCCCTCGGCATCCCGGCCGTGAACTACGGGCCCGGCGACCCGCATCTCGCCCATCACGACGAGGAGCGCGTGCCGCTCGCCCAGATCGACGCCGTCGAGCGGGGTCTGCGCGCATGGCTCACGTCGCACTGACGCTCACGCGGCGCTGGGCGCGGATGCCGCTCGCCCTGCGCATCGGCATCGTCTACGTCCTCGCACGGGTCGTGACGACCGGATTCCTCATCGCCGCAGCCTCCGTGTCCACGGTGTTCTCCCGCTTCGGCGACGACGCGGGACTCATCGACTTCGTCCTCGGATGGGATGCGCAGTGGTACTGGCAGGTGGCCGTGCACGGCTATCCCTCGGACCTCCCGCTGACCGACGACGGGCAGGTGGCCGAGAACGCCTGGGCGTTCATGCCGGTGTTCGCGTACGCCGCGAAGGCGTTGGGCTTCGTGCTCGGTTCCTGGGCGGCCGGCGCCCTCGTGCTCTCGCTCGGAGCCGGCTACCTGGCCTGTCTCGCCCTGCATCGGCTGCTCCGCGACCGCGTCGGGAACGCGGCCGCGTTGTGGGCCGTCGTCTTCTTCGCATCCGGTCCGCTCGCCGCCCTGTTCCAGGTCGGATACGCCGAGACGCTCTTCCTGCTGCTCCTGTTCCTCGCCCTGGACGCGACGATCCGGCGGAACTACGCCTGGCTGTACGTGCTGATCCCCGTTCTGGGGTTCACCCGTCCCGGCGTGCTCGCCTTCGCGCTGTACCTCGGCCTGCACGGGATCCTTCGCTGGAGGCGCCGCCGCACCGATCCGCTGGGCGCCAGGGAAGTGGTGCACATCGTGGCACTCGGCGCGCTGGCGACGGCCACCGGATTCGCCTGGCAGCTGATCGCGGGCGTCGTGACCGGAGACCCCGGCGCCTACCTCGCCACGGAGCTCGCGTGGCGACGGCACTGGATCGTCGGCGGCGTCGAGGGCTTCGTGCCCTTCGAGGGATGGGTGCAGGCGTCGCACTTCTGGTTCGAGCTGTGGGGTCTGCCGCCGGGATGGGGACCCGTCGCCCTCGTCGTCCTCGTGCTCGCCGCGGCCGCCGCGCTGCTGCTGTCCCCGCAGGTGCGCGCGCTCGGCCCGGATCTGCGTCTCTGGAGCGCGAGCTACCTGCTCTATCTACTCGCGGTGTTCTTCCCCCAGTCGAGCACCTTCCGCCTCTTGCTGCCGCTCAGCCCGGCGTGGGGAGCGGTCGCGATCCCGCGCTCCCGTGCCTGGCGGCTGGGCGTGCTCGCGCTGTGCCTGCTGGGTCAGTGGGTCTGGATCTATCACGTGTATGCCCTCGGCAGTACGTTCTGGCAGGTGCCCTGACGACGCGGCGACGCGGATTGTGTCCGGTGACGTCCACGGCGCGGCCGCACCCGATAAACTCGTCCCATACCACCGGAGGAAAGGGAGCCACGATGGCAGCGATGAAGCCGAGGACCGGAGACGGACCCATGGAGGCCGTGAAAGAGGGACGACTCATC
The DNA here is from genome assembly GCF_040686935.1 of Microbacterium meiriae. Lineage (NCBI taxonomy): Bacteria > Bacillati > Actinomycetota > Actinomycetes > Micrococcales > Microbacteriaceae > Microbacterium > Microbacterium meiriae. The sequence continues at coordinate 35,554 of NZ_JBFBMF010000001.1, read as the reverse complement.
ATCGTGCGTGTTCCGCTCGAAGGAGGAGGCCGCCTGGTCGTCTCCGTGAACGACGCCGAGGCCAAGGAGCTTCACGACGTGCTCGGTGCCGTCGTGGCCCCGGCCTGATCGAATCTGGTCCGCTGCGGCGGAACCGAGAGGGCGATGGATCCGCGGATCCCTCGCCCTCTTCGCGTGAGCAGCGTCCGATCAGGCGCGGTCGTCGAGGCGGATCAGCTGCAGCAGACCCTCGCCCGCGGGGGAGACGGTCGCCAGCACCGCCGACGACTCCTGGGTCTCCTGCACGAGCGACCGGTAGGCGGATGTGATGTCGTCGCGCTGGACGGGGTCGGCCACGCGGCCGCCGGCGAGGATGCGGGGCACGAGCACCAGGCCGCCCGTGCGGGCGAGGCGGAGGCCGTGCGAGACGTACTCGATGACGTTCTCGGGGTCGGCGTCCACGAGGACGATGTCGTAGGACGCCTCGTTCATCCGGGGGAGCACGTCGATCGCGCGACCGGCGATGAACCGGGCACGAGTGGCGGGCACCTTCGCGTCCGCGAACGCCTGGCGGGCGGCGGCGAGGTGCTCGGGCTCGTTGTCGATCGAGGTCAGCACCGCGGTCGGCGCGCCGCGCAGCAGCCAGAGTCCGGAGACGCCGGCGCCGGTGCCGATCTCGACGATGGAGCGGGCGGTGCCTGCGGCGGCGAGCACGGCGATCTGCGAGCCGACGACCGCGCTGATCGGGGCGGCCCCCAGCTCGACGGCGTGGGCGCGAGCGCGGGCGATGGTCTCCGGCTCGACGATGGACTCCCGAAGGAAGCGCGCGTTGGCGTCGTGCTCGCTCATGACCTGCCTCTCCTGCGTGCATGGCTGATGTGTCCAGGGTATTCGCTCACCGCGCGCAGAGCCTGCAGGCGCGGCGGTAGCCTGGTCACATGACGTTCGGCCTCACCTTCGAGAAGCTGCTGCTCATCGGCCTGATCGCCGTGCTGATCATCGGCCCCGAGCGTCTGCCGCGTGCCGCGGAGGGCTTTGCGCGCATCGTGCGCAAGGCCGGTGAATACCTCCGCGACACGAAGTCCCGCGTGCGCGAGGAGATGGGTCCGGAGCTCGATGACGTGGACTGGCGCAAGCTCGACCCGCGGCAGTACGACCCTCGGCGCATCATCCGCGACGCGCTCCTGGAGGAGCCGGAGCCCGCGACCCCCGCGCAGGCCACGGCGACGATCGCGGAGCCGGTGGCCCCGCGCACCGCGCCGCCGACCTTCAGCGCGGAGAACCGTCCGCCGTTCGACACCGAGGCGACCTGACCCGCCCGGGTCACGAGATCCGCATCCGCAGCGTCGCCAACTCCTCGTCGCTGAAGAGGGAACGCGGAATGGCGGTGGCGACGGAGGCGTCGCGGACTTTGAAGATCACCGCGTCCCGGCCGACGCGCAGGCTCTGGAACGTGCGGTAGGGGATCTCGGAACGGCGGCGATCGCTGCCCAGCTGCAGACGATCCTCGTCGAGCGCGACCCACACCACGCTCTCCACCGGCATCGCGGCGCGCACGGCCCGACGGGCGCTCGAGGTGGTGAGGATCACCGCATACGCTCCCAGAGCGATGGTCACCGCGGGCATCCAGGCGACGAGCGCGCTCACCTCCTCTCCGGTGGCGAGACGGTCGTTGAGGGTGAGGACGGAGAGCACGAGGCCCGCCGCCAGCGCGACCCACATCACGATCGCGACAGGCCTGGTCAGCGCGTAGACGGCCGCGTCTCTGGCCATCCTCCGCAGAAGCCCTTCATCCACGGTCACGGAGCGATGCGGCATCCGTCCATCCTCCCACGCGCCCTCACCCGATCGACATGGGCAGCGTTCGGCCGGCCAGGCCTCGCCCTCGACGCGCGAGCGCCTCCGCCAGCGCGCGGATCGCCCCCGCGGCGGCATCGTCCGGCGCGGAGGTGACGACCGGAACGCCCTCGTCCCCGCCCTGGCGGAGGGCCGGGCTGAGCGGGATGGAGGCCAGCAGCGGTACCGCAGCGTCGGGCACGGACAGGGCCTCCGCGACAGATGCGCCGCCGCCGGCCCCGAAGAGATCGACGACGGTGCCGTCGGGGAGGGTGTACGCGGCCATGTTCTCGACCACGCCGATCACGCGCTGCCCGGTCTGGCGTGCCACGAGCCCGCTGCGGATGGCCACGTCGGAGGCCGCCGCCTGGGGTGTGGTGACCACGAGCACCTCGGCGTGGGGGAGGAGCTGCCCGATCGAGATGGCGATGTCACCGGTGCCGGGCGGCATGTCGATGAGCAGGACGTCGAGGTCGCCGAAGAAGACGTCGGTGAGGAACTGCGAGACCGTGCGGTGCAGCATCGGTCCGCGCCAGGCCACCACGGACTCCCCGTCGCGCAGGAACATCCCGATCGAGATGGTCTTCACCCCGTGGGCCACCGGCGGCAGCATGAGGTCGTCGATGCGCGTCGGCTGCGTGCCGGAGGGGATCCCGAGCAGTCCGGGGATCGAGAAGCCGTGCACGTCCGCATCCACCAGGCCGACGGCGAGGCCCTGGTCGGCGAGGGCGACCGCGAGGTTCGCGGTGACCGTCGACTTGCCGACGCCGCCCTTCCCGCTGGAGACGAGGATCACGCGGGTGAGCGAGTCGGGCCCGAACGGCATGTGCCGCGCCGGGCGGCCGGCGCGGAGCCGTTCGGTGAGGGCCTTGCGCTCGGCAGGCGTCATCACGCCCACCTCGACCGCGACGTCCGTGATGCCGGGGACCGCGGCGGCGGCGCCGCGCACGTCGCGCTCGATGCGGTCGGCGGCGGGGCATCCGACGATCGTCAGCACGATGCCCACACGCGCCACCCCGTCCTCGACCGAGATGTCGCGCACCATGTCGAGGTCGCCGATCGGTCGCCGCAGCTCCGGATCGGTCACCGCCGCCACTGCGGCTCTGACGTTCTCGGCCGCGGTCATGAGGCGGTGCCGCCCGCGGGCTTCTCCTCGGTGTCGCCCAGCTCTGCCAGCAGGGCACGGAGCTCCTGCCGCAGCACGTCGCGGGTGACCACCTGCGCGTTGCGCTCCTCCAGCGACATCCGCAGCGCGACGATCTCGCGGGCCAGGTACTCGGTGTCCGCGAGGTTCCGCTCGGCGCGCTGCCGGTCCTGCTCGATCTGCACGCGGTCGCGGTCGTCCTGGCGGTTCTGCGCGAGGAGGATGAGCGGCGCGGCGTACGACGCCTGCAGCGACAGCATGAGGGTGAGCGCGGTGAAGCCGAGCGCGGCGTCGTCGAAGCGGACCTCGCGCGGCATCAGCGTGTTCCAGCCGATCCAGAGGATGCAGAAGAGACTGAGGATGACGAGGAATGCGGGAGTTCCCATCGCGCGGGCGACCCACTCCGTGAAGCGGCCGAACCGGTCGCGCGAGGTGGAACGGGGGCGGGTGCTCGTCCGTCCTGGCGCGTCGAGGCGGGCGGCCCGCTCCTTGCGCGCCATCAGTGCGCCTCCGTCACGGGCGGCGCCACGTCGTCGCTGTCGTGGGTGCGCCAGTCGTCCGGCAGCAGGTAGTCGAGGACGTCGTCGATGCTGATCGCGCCGACGAGGCGGTGCGCGGCGTCGATGACCGGCAGCGAGACGAGGTCGTAGCTGGCGAGCATGCGGGCGACCTCGGCCGCGGAGGCGGTGACCGGCACCGGCTCGAGGCTGTCGTCGAGGATGGCGCCGAGACGCTCGTGCGGCGGGTAGCGCAGCATCCGCTGGAAGTGCACGAGCCCGAGCAGGCGGCCGGTGGGGGTCTCGAACGGCGGGAGCGTGACGAACACGGCCGCGGCGAGGGCCGGGTGCAGCTCGTGACGGCGGATGAGCGCCAGCGCCTCGGCGACCGTGGCGTCGGCGGAGAGGATGATCGGCTCCGGGGTCATCAGACCGCCCGCCGTGTCCGGGCCGTAGCGCAGGAGCATCCGCACATCCTCCGCCCTCTCCGGCTCCATCCGCTGGAGCAGCTCCTCCAGCTGGGTGGGTGGGAGCTGGGCCAGCAGGTCGGCGGCGTCGTCCGGCTCCATCTGGTCGAGGATGTCGGCCGCGCGCTCCTCGCCGAGGCGGTCGAGGATGTGCACCTGCTCGTCCTCGGGCATCTCCTCGAGGGCGTCGGCGAGGCGGTCGTCGGAGAGCTCCTCCGCCACCTCGATCATCCGTTGCTGCGGGAGGTCGAGGAGCGTGTTGGCGAGGTCGGCGGCGTGCAGCTCGGAGTAGGAGGCGACGAGCTGCTCGGCGGACTGGGACTCGCCCGGCGCCTGTTCCTCGGTCACCTCGCTCCAGGCGGCGAACGTCGTCGGGCCCTTGGCGAACGGCGACGCGCCGGTCTTCGGGCGACGCAGGAAGAGCTGGCTGATCGCCCACTCGCCGAGGCGGTTGGGTTCGATCGCCACGTCCTCGATCACGGCCGTGCCGCTGCCGTCGGTGAGGCTCACCCGTCGGCCCAGCATCTCGGCGAGGACGCGCACCTCGCCGGCACGCGGGGAGAAGCGGCGGACGTTGATGAGGCCGGTGGTGATGACCTGCCCGGACCGGATGGACGTCACCCGGCCGATCGAGAGGAACACGTGCCGGCGGCCGGGGATCTCCACGACCAGCCCGATGACACGCGGGGCCGCGGTACTTCGATACACGACGACGACATCCCGGACCTTGCCGAGGCGGTCGCCGACGGGATCGAAGACGGCGCACCCTGCCAGGCGCGCGGCGAAAACCCGTTGTGTGCTCACTCGACCAGCGTAGCCCGCGGCGTGCCGGGGCGGCGGCTGCGGCGGTCGCTCGGCCGGCCGCGGGGCACGACGTGGAAGAATAGCCGGATGAGCATGCTGAATCGCCCCGCGAGCGGCACGGACACCGGTGAGATCGTCGCCTCCATGCGCGACTACGAGAGCGCGCAGAAGGCGGTGTCGAAGCTGATCGCCGGAGAGGTCCCCGCGCGCGACATCGCGATCGTCGGGCAGAGCGTGCGGACGGTCGAGCGGGTGACCGGACGACTCGGCTACGCCGCCGCCGCGCGCTCGGGAGCGATCAACGGGGTGCTCATCGGACTCTTCCTGTCGGCGATCCTCGTCCTGGGCAACCCCGAGGTGCCGATCCAGCTGTTCGTCGGCTTCGTCCTCATCGGCGTCGCGGTGGGCATGCTGCTCAGCCTCATCACCTACGCCATCGTGCGCCGCCGCCGGGACTTCGCGAGCGTGACGCAGTTCGCCGCGGATCACTACGAGGTGACCGTGCAGCCCGGCTCGCTGGCGAAGGCGCGGCAGGTCCTCGGCGCGCAGCGGGTCGCCCCCGTGCGTCCTCCGGTGAACCTGGACGAGCCGCCGAAGTACGGCGAGCGGATTCCGCAGGGCGCTCCGGCTCCCGCTCCTGAGCCTGTTCCGGAGTCCGCTCCCGACCCGGCACCGGCTCCCGCTCCCGAGCCTGCCCCCGCTCCGGCGCCGTCGCCGGAGCCGGCACCGGCTCCCGAGCCTGCACCGGCTCCCGAGCCGGGTCTTCCGCCGCGGCCGGCCGACCCGGAGACGGGCACCCCCGGGTCCGTGCGGTGACCACGGGGGCCACCGCCCTGCGCATCGAGGTCGCTCTGCCCGCCGGGGCGATCACGGTGTCCGCCGAGTGGACGCCGGGTACCCGTGATGACGTCGTCCTGATCGCGCACGGGGCGGGGGCCGCGAAGGACCACCCGTTCCTCGTCGGGTTCGACCGCGCCCTCGCGGCGCTCGGGTACTCGACTCTGCGCTTCAACTTCCCGTACATCGAGCAGGGGCGTCGCATGCCCGGTCCTGCCGCCCACGCGGTCGCGACCTGGGAGGCCGCGGTCGCCGAGGCCCGCGCGCGGGCGCCACGATCCGCCGTGTGGGCCACCGGGAAGTCCTACGGCGGCCGCATGGCGTCCATGGCCGTCGCCGAGGGCCTTGCCGTGGACGGCCTCGTCTACCTCGGCTATCCGCTGCATCCGCCGGGCCGCCCGGAGAAGCCCCGCATCGCCCACCTGCCATCGATCACCGTCCCGCAGCTCTTCGTGGAGGGCACCGCGGACCCGTTCATCCAGCCGATCGCCCAACTCGACGAGGCCGTCGCCGGCTGTCAGAACGCGCGGGTGCACTGGGTCGAGGGCGGCGGGCACTCCTTCGAGGTGAAGGGGCGGAGGCGTCCGCCGGCGGAGGTCGCTGCGGACCTCGCACCGGTGGTCGACGCCTTCGTCACCGGGCAGCGGGACTGAGCGGGGCCGCCGCCCCGCTCCCGCCCGTCGTCAGCCCTGCAGACGCGCCATCCACGCCTCGACCTCGTCGGCCGTGCGGGGGATGGCCGCGGAGAGATTGACCGGGCCGTCCTCGGTCATCAGGATGTCGTCCTCGATCCGGACGCCGATCCCGCGCAGCTCGGCGGGAACCGTGAGGTCGTCGATCTGGAAGTACAGTCCCGGCTCGATCGTGAAGACCATGCCGGGCGTGAGGATGCCGTCGTAGTACATCTCGCGGCGGGCCTGCGCGCAGTCGTGCACGTCGATGCCGAGATGGTGCGACGTGCCGTGCACCATGTAGCGACGGTGCTGGCCGCCCTTGTCCGCGTCCAGGGCTTCCTCCGCGGTGACGGGGAGGAGGCCCCACTCCGCGGTGCGCTCAGCGATCACGGCCATGGCCGCCGCGTGCACGTCGCGGAAGCGGACGCCGACCTTCGCCGCCGCGAGAGCCGCGTCCGCGGCCTCGCGCACCGTCTCGTAGACCCGGCGCTGCACCTCGGTGAACGTCCCGGACACCGGGAGCGTGCGGGTGATGTCGGCGGTATAGAGGCTGTCGGCCTCCACACCCGCATCGACGAGGATGAGGTCTCCTGGCACGACGGCGCCGTCGTTGCGCGTCCAGTGCAGGTAGCAGGCGTGCGGTCCGGACGCGGCGATCGTGTCATAGCCTTCGCCGTTGCCGTCCTCGCGGGCGCGGCGGTGGAAGACGCCCTCGACGACGCGCTCGCCACGGGCATGTGCCACCGCGCCGGGGAGCTCGCGGATGATGTCGTCGAAGCCCTGCGCTGTGATCTCCACGGCTCGGCGCATCTCGGCGATCTCGAAGTCGTCCTTGATGAGGCGCAGCTCCGAGACGACACGGGTGAGGGTCTCGTCCTCCTCGAGGACCAGCTCGCCCTCGACCGGGGCGAACTCGTGCAGGTGCGCCGTGGCCAGCTGCAGGTCGGCGGCGACACCGGCGAGCGACGGACGCGGCCCGATCCAGAATTCGCCGACCGTGGCGTCGGCGTAGAACTCCGTCGTGGTGCGGTCGGCGCGCTCGCGGAAGTACAGCGTGACGTCATGCCCGTCGTCGGTCGGCTCGAAGACGAGGACCGAGTCCGGTTCGGCGTCGGACGCCCAGCCGGTGAGGTGCGCGAAGGCGGAGTGCGCGCGGAAGACGTAGTCGGTGTCGTTGCTGCGCTGCTTGAGCGAACCGGCGGGGATCACGAGCCGCGTGCCGGGGAACGCGGCCGAGACGGCAGCGCGGCGGCGCTGGGCGTACGGAGCCTGGGCGCGCGGCGCGGGCAGCGTCTCCGGACGCTCGGCCCACCCGGTGGAGATGGTGTCGAGGAAGCCCTGCGGGAAGGGCTGCTTGCGATTGGTCGAGCTGTTCTCGACGGGGGTTTCGACGGTCTCGTCAGCGATCGTGTCGTTTTCTCCGGTGCTCATCCGTCCAGTCTCTCACCTGGAGGCCGCGCAGCGTGATCAGCCGGCCGGCTCGAGCTGCACGATGAGGGCGCGGTGGTCGCTCCCGCCGGCATCCTCGAGGACGGCAGAGCCGGTGGGGCGCCAGTTGGCGGACGCCATCACGTGATCGATGGGGGCACCGGCGAGGGCGGGGAACGAGCTCGGCCAGGTGCCGGACATCCCGTTGCCGGTCCGGGAGGCGACGTCCCGGCAGTAGCCGATGTCGCCGCCATCGACGCCGAGGGAGGCCATGTGATCCACGGTGGCGTTGAAGTCTCCGGCGAGGATGAAGTCACCCGCAGGGCACTGGTCGGCGATCCACTGCAGATCGCTCTGCCATTGCTGCATCTCCTCCATGCGCGGCGCGACGGCGTGCACGGCGACGATCGTGGGGCCGTCCCCGTCGATCGGCATGAGCACGGCGCTCGGCACGGATCCGGTGTTGTTGCTTCCGTCCTTGGAGGACTCGATCACGGAGTACTCGCCGAGCTCGGGAGCCACCAGGACCGTGGTCTGCCACGACTGCGGGCCGTCCTCCACGTCCGGGCGGAACTGCACATGGTGCACCCACATCGGATGGCCCTGCTCGCGCAGCATGAGCGCGATCCGCTCGCCGACCTCTTCGGTGGTCTCCGGCAGCGCCACCACGTCGGCCTCCTGCTCGAGGATCTCCTGGGCGATCTGCTCGGCGGAGACGGCCTCACCCGCCGTGTTCCAGGTGAGCACCCGCAGACTCGTGTCCGTCCGCTCAGGCAGGGCCGCCACCCCGAAGCCGCGGGTCGCTCCGATCGCACCCGTCGCCGCAGCACCGAGGAGGGCGACGATCAGGACCGAGGCCGCGAACCCGCGCAGCGGTCGGGCGAGGAGGAGCAGCAGCGCCAGCACCGCGATGACCAGGAACCCGCCGAGCACGAGGCCGCGGGCGGCGACGAGCTGAGCGAACGGGTAGGTCTGCTCGAGGTGGAAGAACTGCGGCCACACCACGATCGCCGACGCGATCGCGAAGAGCACGGTGAGCAGGATCCCCAGGAGACGAAACATCCCCTCCAGCCTAGAAGCGCCGCCTGTGAAGTCCCTGCCTCGCATCGCCGGTCCGTCCACGCGATCCGGGTCCGGTTTCCGCGCCACGCGCGTCGACGCTCGGTACGCTCGGAGGATGCCCGTTCCACCCGCCGGTCCTGCCGACCTGCACCTGCACTCCAACCACTCCGACGGCACCGAGTCGCCTGCCGAGGTCATGAGGCAGGCGCATCGGCACGGCGTACGGACCGCCGCGCTCACGGACCACGACCGCACCACGGGCTGGACGGAGGCCGGCGATGCCGCCGTCGCGCTCGGCATGACCTTCCTCCCCGGGATGGAGCTGTCAGCCAAACACGAGTGGCGCAGCGTGCACGTGCTCGGCTATCTCTTCGATCCGGAGGATGCGGCGCTGCGGGCGGAGACCGACCGGATCCGGAACGACCGGATCGGACGAGCGGAGCGCATCGTCCGCAACATCGGCCGCGATTACGACCTGCACTGGGATGACGTCCTCGCCCAGACGACGCTCGACGCGACGGTCGGCCGGCCCCACATCGCGGACGCGCTGGTGGCGCGCGGCATCGTACGCGACCGCGGCGAGGCCTTCGACGGCATCCTCCACCCGCGGGAGGGCTACTACGAGCCGCACTACGCCCCGGAGCCGCTGACCGCCGTGAGGCTTCTCACCGAGGCGGGCGGCGTGGCGATCATCGCGCACCCTGTGACGGCGGGCCGTGATCGGATGATGCCGGTGCCGTACATCGAGCGTCTGATCGACGCGGGGCTGGCCGGATTCGAGGTGGACCACCGGGAGAACACCGCCGCCGGCAAGCGGCTGCTGCGCGAACTGGCAGCCCGGCACGACCTCATCGTCACCGGGTCCAGCGATTACCACGGCACCGGAAAACCGAACGTGCCGGGGGAGAACACCACCGCGGCGGACATGGTCGCCCGGATCATCGATCGCGCCTCCGGCTCCGGCCCGCGGCGTCCCTGACCCCGGCGGACTGTCGGCGGTCTCCCGGCATTCTGTCGAGGCGGACCGATACGGTCCGAGGCATGCAACGTGCCACCTCCCTAGAGCGCCGCGTCGACGCGATCGCTCGCCGACTCCTCCGTGCGGTGCCGACATCGGGCTTCCGCGCCGGGCTGGCCGAGTTCCTCGTCTTCGTGCTGAAGCAGGCCTGGGCCTGCGTGTTCGGTGCGGCGCTGCTGGTGGTGATCGTCGCCGCCCGCCTCTGGTACCCCGACGACGCCGCGCTCGCCCGCAACGACGCGCTGACGATCGCGGCCGTGCTCATCCAGGTGGCCATGCTCGTGTTCCGCCTCGAGAGCGGGCGGGAGCTTTGGGTGATCGTGCTCTTCCACATCACCGGCACGGCGATGGAGCTGTTCAAGACCGACGTCGGTTCCTGGGCGTACGCCGCGGACGGCATCCTCCGCATCGGGGGAGTCCCGCTGTTCAGCGGGTTCATGTACGCGGCTGTCGGCTCCTACATGGTGCGCGTGTACCGGCTGTTCGACCTTGGGTTCATCCGCTACCCGCGCCGGTGGTTGACGGCCGTCCTGGCCGCCGCCATCTACGTTAACTTCTTCACCCACCACTGGTGGTGGGATGCCAGGTGGCTGCTCCTCGCCGGGGTGGTGGTGCTGTGGCTGCCCACCGTCATGCACGCCCGCGTATGGCGCCGCACCATCCGGCTGCCGCTCCTCGCGGTCTTCGCCGGGGTGGCGGTGTTCATCTACCTGGCCGAGAACATCGGCACGTGGGCAGGCGCGTGGGCGTATCCCGACCAGGCGGCGGGGTGGCAGCCCGTGTCCCTGAGCAAGCTCAGCTCCTGGTTCCTGCTGATGATCATCTCGGTGGTGCTCGTCGCCTGGGTCTACCCGCCGCAGGTTCCGGCCGACCTCCTGCACGACGAAGGGCGCCCCACGGCAGACCGTGCGGGCGCCCCTCGGACGACGATGACGCGGATCAGGCGCCGGTGACGGGTGCCGCCCCGGTGCCGGAGCCGCCGCGACGACGGCGGCGACGGCGGGCGGGGGCGGGCTTGCCGTCGTGGTGCTCCTTGCCGGCGCCGTCGTGGGTGCCGGCACCCTCGGCGCCGCGGTCGGCGGTCTGCGCGGCGGAACCCTCGCCGGACGACCCTTCGGGCGTGCCCTCCGCGAACGTGGAGCCGACAGACGACGAGCCGGTGCGGCGGCGGCGACGGCGGCGCGTGCCGCCCTCTCCGGTGCCCTCTTCGGCGGCGTCCGCGGCGCGCTCCGGACGACGGGTGCGCTCCGTCTTGACCGCTTCCTTCTTCGGCGCGCTCACGAGCCGCCCCTTCGTCCCCTCGGGGATGTCGAGGTCGGTGTACAGGTGCGGGCTCGACGAGTAGGTCTCGACCGGTTCGGGCTGACCGAACTCGAGCGCGCGGTTGATGAGGGCCCACTTGTGCAGGTCCTCCCAGTCCACGAACGTCACCGCGATCCCGGTCTTGCCCGCGCGGCCCGTGCGTCCCGCGCGGTGGAGGTAGGTCTTCTCCTCGTCGGGGATGGTGTGGTTGATGACGTGGGTGACGTCGTCGACGTCGATACCGCGGGCCGCCACGTCCGTCGCCACGAGGACGTCCTTCTTGCCGGCCTTGAACGCGGCCATGGAGCGCTCACGCTGGTCCTGTCCCATGTCGCCGTGGACGCCGCCCACGTTGAAGCCGCGGTCGCTCAGCTCGTCCACCAGACGCTGCGCCGCGCGCTTCGTGCGCGTGAAGATGACCGTCTTCCCCCGGCCCTCGGCCTGCAGGATGCGAGCGATGACCTCGTCCTTGTCCAGCGAGTGGGCGCGGTAGACGAGGTGCTTGATGTTCGCCTGCGTCAGGCCCTCGTCCGGGTCGTTGGCGCGGATGTGGATCGGGTTGGTCATGAACCGCCGTGCCAGCGCGACGATCGGACCGGGCATGGTCGCGGAGAACAGCTGCGTGTGCCGCACCGCGGGGACCTTCTGGAAGATCTTCTCGATGTCGGCGAGGAAGCCGAGGTCGAGCATCTTGTCGGCCTCGTCGAGCACGACCTCGGTCGCGTTCGAGAGGTCGAGGAGGCGCTGGCCGGCGAGGTCGATGAGACGCCCCGGCGTGCCGACGACGATCTGCGCTCCGGCCTTGAGCTGGTCGATCTGCCCTTCGTACGCCTTGCCGCCGTAGATGGCGACGACGCTGGTGGAGCGGTTGCTCGTGAGCAGATCGATGTCCTCGTAGACCTGCACCGCGAGCTCGCGGGTCGGGACGACGATGAGGGCCTTGACCCCGTGCTCCGGATCCTTCCCGAGGCGCTGCACGACCGGGATGCCGAAGCCGAAGGTCTTGCCGGTACCGGTCTTCGCCTGTCCGATGATGTCCTGCCCCGGGAGCCCGAGGGGGATGGTCTGCTCCTGGATCGGGAAGGCATCGACGATGCCCTTCGCGGCCAGTGCGTCGACGATGTCCTGATCGATGCCGAGTTCGGCGAAAGTTGTCACTGTTGTTCAGATGCCTGTCCGGCGACCATGCGCGATCGCCTCGTAAACGGAGCCACGCCGTCTCGTGTGCCACAGGCGCGGGGCCCCGCTCCGACGGCGGGGACACGCCCAGCCTACCGGAGGGGCGGCTCCGGGCAGGGAGGACGTCTTCTGCCGAGTATTGTGAACGACGTGGCCGACTCGGGAGGAACACCTCGTGGTTAAGTGGTTCTGGCAGCGCGACGCCGCGCCGCGACGCACCCTGGCGCTGCGCAGCCGCGGCGAGCAGAGCGATGCGACGCGTGTCGACTTCGCGGAGCTGGCGCCGGAGCTCGACCGGTTCCTCGGCCAGGCGGCCTACCTCCAGCTCGGCTACTTCGAGACGCTGACGCGGCTCATCCGCGCGACTCCCGAGCTGGCCGAGAAGGAGTCGCTGTCCCGCGCCGCCGGCGCGGTGCTCACCAAGCACCGCGGCATCGTCGACATCATCGCGGCGCGCGGTCAGGACCCGACGCAGCTCATGCTCCCGTTCCGCGAGCATCTGGACGCGTTCCGGCGCAAGACCATCGGGGCGCGCCCGCGCGAGACCCTGCTCGCGGTCTACATCACGGCCGGCATGCTCGACGACTTCTATCTCGCGCTCGCTTCGAGCTACGGCGAGACGGGGCGGCGGGTCGCGGAGATCCTGCGCGAGGACGACGCGCGCCACGAGATCGTCGCAATCATCCAGGAGACGATCGAGAGCGACGAGGAGTGGCGCTCGCTGCTGTCCATGTGGGCGCGGCGTCTCGTGGGCGACACGATCCTCGTCTGTCGCGCGGCTCTGCGTCCCGAACTCCTCGCCGTGGAGGAAGCTCGCATCGAGCCGGTGTACACCGAGCTGATGGGGGCGCACGCCCGGCGCATGGACGCGATGGGCCTCGCGTCCTAGCTCAGATCCCGAGCGCGGCTCTCCGCTGCTCGTCGCCGCGTCGACGCGCTGCGGTGAGAGCCGCGGTGGCGAGCGCCGCGACCGCGGCGGCTCCGAGGGTGCTCGCCAGCCACAGCCAGACGCTCTCCTCGCCCACGCCGGCCCACTGCAGAGCCGTGTAGACGATCGCCGAGACAGCCGTCGCGATCGCCGGGGCGAGTGCGACGCCGCGCCGTTCGCGACCGCCGATCAGGAAGTGCGCGGCGATGCCGAGCACGCAGGCGCCGACGAGGGCGAGGAGGATGTACATGCGCGGGTCAGGCGACGAAGCCCACGCGGCGCGACTCCTCGGTGCCCAGCTCGATGTAGGCGAGGTTCGCGGTCGGCACGATGTAGGAGTTGCCCTTCACGTCGGCGAAGCTCAGGTGCGAGGCGCTCTGCTCGAGCGCGGCGGAGACCTGGGTGCGGACCTCGTCCGCCGTGGCAGCGGTGTCGAAGCTCAGCTCGCGGCCGGTGTTGATGATGCCGATGCGGATTTCCACGGGTGCTCCTTGCAGGTCGTCGGACTCGGCCAACTCTATCGCGCACCGAGCGGGGGAGACCGGCGGTGGCGGTCGTTTCGCCCTGAGCGCACAACCCGCGAGGAGGTTCGCCCTCGACGCCGATGTCCGCGCCTCCCGATAGCGTGGAGGGATGATGTCGGATGCCGCGCAGCGAGCCGTGATCACGGCGCCGCCGACCGCGTCGGGCGTCGTGATCGGTGCCCCCGGCACCGGTAAGACGCGCACGCTCGTCGACCGTGTGGTGCAGCTCCTCGAGGTCGAAGGGCTGCGGCCGGAAGAGGTGCTGGCGCTCACGCCGAGCCGACAGGCGGCCACCGCGCTGCGCGACCGGATCGGCGTGCGCATCGGCCAGGCGACGCCGGGACCGCTGGCCCGGTCGCTCGGGTCGTTCGCGTTCCAGCTCGTCCGCGGCGCGATGGTGAGGGAGGGCGCGGAGCCGCCGGCTCTGCTCACCGGCGCCGATCAGGACCGCATCATCGCCGAGCTGCTCGCCGGCGATGCCGAGGACGCCCGCATCGCCTGGCCTCCGGCGCTCAGCGAGCCCGTCCGCGCCTCGAAGGGCTTCCGCTCCGAACTCCGCGCCTTCCTCGCGGAGTGCACGGAGCTGGGGGCGAGCCCGGCCGAACTGCGCGCCACCGGCGATGCGGTGTGGACGGCGGCGGCCGACTTCGTGGAGGAGTACCGCGCGGTGCTCGATGCCCTACGGGCCGCGCACCGCGACGCCGCCGATCTGCTCAGCGAGGCAGCGGGGATCCTCCGCACGGCTGACAGCGCGCCCCTCGGGCCGCTGTCGCCCCTGCGGGTGGTGCTCATCGACGACGCCCAGGAGCTGACGCGCGGAGGCATCGGCGTGGTGCAGGCGCTCCTCGACCGGGGCATCGCGGTCCACGCATTCGGCGACCCCGACATCTCCTCCGGTGCCTTCCGCGGAGCCAGCCCCGAGCTTTTCGCGCAACTCGCCGGCGCGCTCACCACCGTGCACGTGCTCGACGGCGCCCACCGTCAGCGCCCGCTGCTGACCGCGTTGACGCGCACGGTGACGCAGGCGATCGGCGTCTCGGGACGCGTCGAGCATCGGCGCGCCCCGGCGCCCACCGCGGGGGACGACAGTGCGGAGGTCTCGACCTTCCTCGCGCCGTCGCCCTACGAGGAGTTCGACCGCATCGCGGGAGTCATGCGCGACTGGCACCTGAGCGCCGGCATCCCGTGGGAGCGGATGGCGGTCATCGCCCACGACACCCGTCAGGTCACAGCCTTGGAGACCGAGCTGGCCGCGCGCGAGATCCCGACGAGGGCCGCCGGGGTGCAGCGCCCGCTCGGGAGCGAGGGGATCGTGCGCGACATCGTCGGCATCGTGCGGCTCGCGCTGACTGCGGACGAGGACCGCACCGTGCAGGCCTGGGAGGAGGCGCTGCGGACGCCGTTCGGTGGAATGGACGCGATCGCGCTCCGTCGGCTGCGCGCGCGGCTCCGCCACCTCGAACTCGGTCAGGGCGGGTCGACTCCCGCGCGCGAGCTGCTGCGCGCGGCGATGTCGGCGCCGGCCACCCTCACGCTCATCGATGCACCGGAGTCGCGGACCGCCGAGCGCTTCGCCGAGACGGTCGCCGGCGTCGCTCGTGCGGCGGCGGAAGGCGAGACGATCCACGACCTCCTGTGGCGCATCTGGGAGCAGGCCAGGGCCGTCGACGGGCGGCGGCTGCTGGTCGCGTGGCGGGAGATCTCGCTGCTGCCGACCGGAGCCGAGACGGCGCGTTCGCTGGATGCTCTCGTGGCTCTGTTCGACGCGGCCAAGCGCTTCGTCGAGCGCACCCCCGACGAGCGCCCCGAGGTCTTCGTGCGCGACATCCTCGACAGCGAGGTGCCGGAGGACACGCTG
Source organism: Microbacterium meiriae (assembly GCF_040686935.1). Taxonomy (NCBI): domain Bacteria; kingdom Bacillati; phylum Actinomycetota; class Actinomycetes; order Micrococcales; family Microbacteriaceae; genus Microbacterium; species Microbacterium meiriae. Next base: position 20,017 of record NZ_JBFBMF010000001.1, on the reverse strand, counting down.
TCGTCGCCGGACCGGCCGGGGACGGTCACCCTGCTCACACCGGCCACCGCGCTCGGCACGGAGTTCGACGCGGTGGTCGTCGCCGGTGTGCAGGACGGCGTCTGGCCCAACGTACGGCTGCGTGGCGGGCTGCTCCAGACCTGGCGGCTCGCCGACGCGCTGACCGCGGCGCGCTCCGGCCTCCCGGCGGAGGTACCGGGCGTGCTCGACCGGCGTCGGGCGGCGCTCCACGACGAGTTGCGGCTGTTCGTGCGGGCACTCTCGCGGGCGCGCCATCGCCTCCTCATCACTGCGGTGGACGATGACGACCTGTCGCCCAGCGCCTTCTTCGGATTCCTTCCCCCTCCGGAGCCGCCGGAGCGTCATGCCTCCGCGGAGCACCCGCTCACGCTGCGCGGGCTGGTCGCGCGGCACCGTCGGGTGCTCACCACGACACACGCCGAACCCGCGAGGCGCGAGGCGGCCGTCCAACTCGCCATCCTCGCCCGGGAGGGCGTGCCGGGAGCGCATCCGCACGACTGGTACGGCGTCACGGCGCCCTCGACGGCGGCGCCGCTGCGCGATCTCGCTGCGAGCGGAGCCCGGGTGTCGCCCTCGGCGGTGGAGTCGTACGAGGAATGCGGGCTCAACTGGGTCGTCTCGGCTCTCGGCGGCGACACCGTCATGCCGCCGACGGCGGGCATCGGCACGATCGTCCACGAGGCGATGGAGCGCGTGCCGGACGGCGACCTCGCGCGTATGCGGGAGATCGTGGAGGAACATTGGCCGGAGCTCGACTTCGAGACGGCCTGGATCGGGCGCAAGGAGCGCCGTCGCGCCGACCTGTTCGTCGACCGGCTGCACAGCTACCTCGGTGAGGTGACGAGGGACGGCGGGCGCGTCCTCGGCAGCGAGGTGGAGTTCCGGTTCGCCGTCGACGTGTCCGGCGAGACCGCCGAGCCGAGCGTGCACCCGGTGGGGGAGGACCGCGGTCACCGCGCCATCGTGCACGGCTACATCGACCGGGTCGAGGCGTATCCGCCCGGCGCGGGCGAACACGGACCGGCGCGCGGCCGCGGCTGGCAGTCGATGGCCGGTGGGCCGGAGGGGACCACGGTGGTCGTCGACCTCAAGACCGGGAAGACCGATCCGGAGGCGGACGGCGGCGTCGTCGACCATGCCCAGCTCGCGGCCTATCAGATCGCTGTGCAGGAGGGGCTCGTGCCCGGTGCCGCGCCCGGTTCGCTCGGGGGCGCGCGTCTGGTGATCGTCTCGAAGACCCTGGCGAAGAGCGACTACCGCGTCGCGCACCAGCACGCCTTGGACGCCGAGGCCCGGTCGCAGTTCCTGCACCGGGTCGCCGAGGTCGCCCGCGGCATGTCGGCGGCGAGCTTCACGGCCCAGGTGGAGGCCCACTGCGCCGACACGCAGCGCCGGGTCCAGCCCTGCCGCATCCACACCGTGCCGGCGGTGAGCGCATGACCGCAGGAACCCCGGACGCCGTGCTCTCGGCGACCGACATCGCCGCCGCGCTCGGACTGCCGACCCCGACGCCTGCCCAGCAGCAGGTGATCGAGGCGCCGCTGGAGCCTGCGCTCGTCGTCGCCGGGGCGGGCAGCGGCAAGACGGAGACCATGTCGGCCCGGGTGGTCTGGCTCGTCGCGAACGGGCTCGTCCGCCGGGACGAGGTTCTCGGCCTCACGTTCACCCGCAAGGCGGCGGGGGAGCTCGCGGAGCGCATCGGCGCCCGCCTCGCCGTCGTCGACGAATACGGTCGGCGGGGCCTGCTCCCGCATCTCCCGGAGATCGTCGCCGGAGGGGCACTGCGTCGAGTGGCGGAGGCCGCGCCGGGGCGGCAGCGCGAACTCGTGCGCAGCCATGTCCTCGACGAGCTCGCCCAGCACTACGGCACGGCCGGGGAGCCCGGGGCGCTCCGCACCGCCGACGACCTCCTCATCCGTCCCCGCGTCTCGACCTACAACGCCTTCGCCGACGGCATCGTGCGCGAGCACGCCGCACGCATCGGCCGGGATCCCGATGTGGCGATGCTCAGCCAGGCGGCGTCCTGGATGCTGGCGCGGGAGGTCGTGCTCCGCAGCGATCTGCCGGAGCTGGAGGAGGTCGACTACGCCCTCGGAACAGTCATCGACGCCGTGCAGCGGCTCGCCGGCGCGGCGCTCGACCATCGCGTCGACCTCGCCGAGGCCGAGCGTCTCGCGGCAGCACAGGCCGCGGCGTTCGAGCCCTACCGCTCCCATGCCGATGTCGAGAAGGCGGCGGTCAACCTGCGCACCCTCCCGACTCTGACCAGCCTCGTGCGCGACTACATCGCCGAGAAGGACCGGCGCGGCGTGCTCGACTTCGCCGACCAGGTGTCCGGAGCGTACGACATCGTCGAGTCCGCGCCGGACGTCCGCGCCGAGCTCCGGGAGCAGCACCGGGTCGTGCTGCTCGACGAGTACCAGGACACCTCGGTGATCCAGACGCGCTTCCTCGCGGAGCTGTTCCGCGACACGGCCGTGATGGCCGTCGGCGATCCGCACCAGTCGATCTACGGGTGGCGCGGAGCCAGCGCCGACAACCTCTACGCATTCCCCCGATCCTTCTCGAGCACGGGGGATGTGCGCACCTACAGCCTCATGACGAGCTGGCGCAACGACCGCCGGATCCTCGACGTCGCCAACCGGGTGCTGGAGCCCCTGCAGCGCCCCGGACTCGACGTGCCGCCGCTGGAGCCGCGGCCGGGCGCGGGGGAGGGCACGGTCGCCGTGCGCTACCCGTTCACCGTCGACGACGAGGCCGCCGAGGTCGCGGCCTGGTTCGCCGAACGTCGCGCCGCCCACGAGGAGGCCTCGACCTCCCCGCACACCGGCGCCATCCTGTTCCGGTCCAAACGCCACATGCAGACCTTCGCCGGCGCGCTCGCCGCGCGAGGGATCCCGCACCGCATCCTCGGACTCGGGGGCCTGCTCGCCACGCCCGAGGTCGTCGACGTGGTCTCGACCCTGCGGGTGGTGCACGACCCGACGGCCGGTTCGGCGCTGATCCGGCTCCTGACGGGCCCGCGCTTCGGCGTCGGGGTGGCGGATATGGCGGCGCTGTACGAGCTGGGACGCGCGCTCGCGGAGCGCGACACCGCCCTCATGCCCCTGCCGGAAGAGGTGCGGGCGCGGCTGCGCTCCTCCCGCGGTGCCGACGAGGCCGTCTCCATCGTGGACGCGGTCGACATCGTGCGCGCGGTCCGCGACGACTATCGCCTGCTGGAGGGCATCACCCCGGAGGGGCGCTCACGGATCCGCGCCGCGGGGGAGATGCTGGAGCGCCTGCGTCGCGCGTCGTCCCAGCCGATCCCGGAACTCATCCGGCTCATCGAGCTGGAGCTGCGATTGGATATCGAGCTCGCCGCCAACGAGACCCGGGGACCCGCGCGGGTCGCAGCCACCCAGCTGCGGGCGTTCGCCGACGAGGTACGCGCGTTCCTCGCCGCCGACGAGCGCGGCACGATCGGCAGCCTGCTGGCTTGGCTCGACAAGGCGGAGAGCACCGACGAACTCATGCCCCGACCGGAGCCCCCGGAGCCCGGGGTCGTGCAACTGCTCACGATCCACGGGTCGAAGGGCCTGGAGTGGGACGCCGTCGCGGTCGTGCGCCTCGTCGTCGACGAGCTGCCGGGGCGGGTGTCCGACACCTCGGGATGGTTCGGGTTCGGCGTCGTGCCGTTCGCGCTGCGCGGAGACCGCGACGCGCTCCCGCGTTTCGTCTGGGACCCGGAGGAGGCGATGGAGGGCGAGGCCGACCCCGGCAAGCGGCAGAAGCTCGCACAGGCGTCGCTGTCGGGCGGGGCGACGAAAGCGAACCCCCACGGCGGCGCGCTCAAGCGCTTCAAGGACGCCTACCGGGAGTATCAGCGCCAGGAGGAGCGTCGCCTCGCCTACGTGGCGATCACCCGCGCCAAGAGCGACCTGCTGCTGAGCGGCGCCCACTGGGCGGGTCAGAAGGCGCCGCGCACGCCGAGTCCGTACCTCCTGGAGGCCATCGACGTCCTCGGGCTCGACGCGATCCCTCCGGTCGACCCGGACGAGAACCCGTACGACGGTCTCGGCGCCACGCTGCACTGGCCGCTCGACCCGCTCGGCGGACGGCGCCCCGTGGTGAGCGCCGCGGCGGCGGTCGTCGAGGAGGCCCTCCAGGGCGACACCCTCGAGCCGACCGAGGAGTTGCGCCGGCTCCTCGACGAGCGAGCCGCCCGCCAGCGCGGGACGGACGCGGAGGCACCCACGCGAGTGCCCGCCTCCCGGTTCAAGGACTACGTCACGGACTACACCGGGACCCTGTCCTCGCTCGTGCGCCCGATGCCCGAGCGCCCGTACCGCCAGACCCGTCTGGGGACCCTGTTCCACGCGTGGGTCGAGCAGCGCTCCGAGCTCGTCGGTGTCGGAACCCGGGTGGACGAGGCGCTCTGGGAGGTCGACGAGGACGGGCCCGAGGACGACGGTGCACCGGGTGCTCCGGCATCCGGTGCCGCTGCGGACGCCGCCGACCTCGCCGCACTGCAGGAGACCTTCGAGCGGAGCGAGTGGGGGCCGTTGCAGCCGCTCGCCGTGGAGATCGAGATCGACTTCGCGCTGGGAGCCGGTCTCCCCGGAGTGCGCCCCGACGCGACGGAAGCCCACATCGTCATCTGCAAGCTCGACGCGGTGTACCGACGCGCCGACCGCGGCGGACGGATCGAGATCGTCGACTGGAAGACCGGGCGGGCACCACGCACACCGCAGGAGCGCGAGGAGCGCATGCTGCAGCTGGCCCTCTACCGGCTCGCGTACCACCGGCGTTTCGGCGTCCCGCTCGAGGAGATCGACGTGGCGCTGTACTACGTGGCCGACGACCTCGTCATCCGCGGAGACCGCGTCTACTCCGAGGAGGAGCTCTTCCAGCGCTGGAGCGCCGCCCGCGCCGCGCGCTGAGCCTCTTCGGAATCGTCGTCGTCCGCCGAGGGGGAGGAGGGGAAGGAAGTCTCGACCCGTCCGCTTCCCGGCGTCTCGGCGAACGCGTGCGCGACGCCGGAGAGGTCCTCGGTCTCGATGCTCGCCACGGCGGCACGATGTTCCGCGTCGGACTGCGACGGCGCGCCCGCGGGCTCGCCCGCCCCCGCCACCGACGACCCGGTGCGCGCGGCGTCGAGGTCCACGTCGTCCGCCTCCGCCGCCCAGAGCTCATCCGGGTTGTAGGCATCGGTCTGCATCGAGGTGTCCACCTCGGGAGCGGCCGCCACCGGCACACGGTCGAGCGCGTCCATCGCCGAGTCCACGTCCGAGCGGCGATCGCCGGGCACGCTGAGATCGTCGTGGCGCAGGCCGTCGGCGAGAGCCTCCAGCAGCGCGGCCGCGTCCTCCACGATGTCCTCGCGCCGCAGCGCGTCCCCGTGGACGAGCCAGCGGGCGAACTCCAGCTCGGCGAGCAGCCGCGCACGGATCTCGAGACCGGCGTCGGGAGTTCGATCCATCGCACGGGCGTACGCGCCGTGCACGTCGGCCGCGGCGTCGGGCGCGGCCGACAGCCAGGACAGGTCGAGCGCCGGATCGCCGACCGCGAGACCGTGCCAGCCGATCACGCCGGTGACCTCGGGGCCGCGCTCGGGATGATCGTCGAAGAGGAACGACGTGGCCTGCGCGCCGCCGAGCACGACCGTCGACTCGAAGCGCCAGAGGTCGTCGTCGGCGACGGCCTCCCGCCACCGCACCGTGAGGCGGGCGGGAACGCGTCCCGTGGCTGCGGCGGTGTCGACGAGCCGCTCCAGCTCGGCGCGGCTCTCCTCCGCGCTGCGCATCACGAGTCCGGCACCGCGGACGACCGACGTCGGCAGCGCGTGCACGGCGGCGATCGCGGCCCCCATGGACTCCGCGGCGCCGCGTCCGGCGGGAACCATCGACGCCTCGATCTGGAAGCCGGGGAGCAGTTCGGTCACGAGCGCTCGGCCCTCGCCCACCCTCGTCTCGCCGACGTATCCGGGAGCGCGGAACGGGAGCATGGCGCGCGCGCCGTCGGTGAGGGCGCGGAGCGCGAGGGCTTCGGCCGCCAGCTCGCGCGCGGCGTCATCATCGTCCGCCACGCGGATCGCGAGCTCCCGGCCGTCGGCGAGGGAGGCGACGGCGGAGTCGAAGCGCCCGTCGCCGTTCGCGGTGAGCGCCCGGGTGCCCGTGACCTCCGCGCCGGGAAGTGCGGCCGTCACCGCCGCGGCTAGAGTGAATGGAGAGCGTCCCATGCCCCCAGGGTAGGTCGGCTCAGGGGCGGTCCCGCCTCCGCCACGCCCGTGAGAGAGGGAGTCGATGAGCATTCCGCGCCCGTTCTTCGACCGCGCCGCCGAACTCCGCGAGGAGGAGGGCGTGATCGAGCGTCTCCGCGGCCTCGCGGCCTCGCGCGTCATCGTCGTCCGGGAGGGGCGTGTGCGCGTCGCGGCCTCGGCGCTGCTGCGCGTCTCGGCGGACGACGTCACGGACGGGACATGGGCGATGCTCGGTCGGGAAGCCGACGGCTCCGCGCTCCTGCTCGCCGCGCTGCCGCCGGAGACCGATGCTCTCGACACGGCGCCGGACGAGATCTGGCTCGGCCTCCGCGACCTCGGCGGGCGCCTGGACGCCGGGGAGTCCGAGGTGCTCGTCGCCGCGGTCGCGCTGGCCGGCTGGCTCCGCGACGCCCCGTTCTGCCCCACCTGCGGCGGAGGGACGGAGCTGCGCAACGCGGGCTGGTCGCGGCGGTGCCTGGTCTGCGGCCGCGAGCACTTCCCGCGGACCGACCCCGCGGTGATCGTCGCCGTCGAGAGCGCGGACGGCGAGCGGTTGCTGCTCGGTGCCAATGCGAACTGGGGCGGTCGCATGTACTCCTGCTTCGCCGGTTTCACAGAGGCGGGCGAATCCCTCGAGGCCACCGTGCACCGGGAGATCGAGGAGGAGTCCGGCGTGCGCCTCTCGACGCTGCGCTACATCTCCTCGCAGGCGTGGCCCTTCCCCCGCTCGCTCATGGTCGGGTTCCGCGCCGCGGTCGAAGACGAAGCCGCGGCCAGACCCGACGGCGAGGAGATCATCGACGTGCGCTGGTTCACGCGGGAGGAGATCGGCTCCGCGCTCGCCGGGGACGCTCCCGTCGGGTTGCCGGGACCCGCCTCGATCGCGCGCGCTCTCATCGTCGACTGGTTCGAGGAGCGCCCGTGAGCGCACTCGATGCCCTCGACGAGCGGCAGCGAGCGGCGGCTTCGGTCCTGCGGGGGCCGGTGGCGGTGCTCGCGGGTGCCGGAACCGGGAAGACCAGGGTCATCACGCACCGCATCGCGCACGGGGTGGACACCGGTGCCTACTCGCCGTCCCGGGTGATGGCGGTGACGTTCACCGCGAAGGCCGCCGGTGAGCTCCGCGGACGCCTCCGTGCACTGGGCGTCGAAGGCGTCGCCGCCCGCACCTTCCACGCGGCCGCGCTCGCCCAGCTCAACTTCTTCTGGCCCACGCTGGCGGGGGCCCCCGCGCCGTCGATCATCGACAACAAGGTGCGCATGCTCGGTCAGGCCGCCGATGCCCTCCGCCTGCGTCCCCGCACGGCGACCCTGCGCGACATCGCCTCGGAGATCGAGTGGCGGAAGGTGTCGATGATCTCGATCGACCGGTACGCCGAGCTGGGCCGTCCGATCACCGGGATCGACCACACCCAGCTCGTGGAGCTGATGCGCGGTTACGAGGCGCTGAAGGACGAGCGTCATCAGCTCGACTTCGAGGACGTGCTGCTCGCCTGTGCGGGGATGCTGGAGACCGAGCCACGGGTCGCAGCCGCCGTTCACGAGCAGTACCGGCACTTCACCGTGGACGAGTTCCAGGACGTGTCGCCGCTCCAGAACCGGCTCCTGGAGCTGTGGCTGGGCGATCGGCACGACATCTGCGTGGTGGGCGACGCCAGCCAGACGATCTACTCGTTCGCGGGGGCGGAGCAGCGGTTCCTCCTCGAGTTCGAGCGGCGGCACCCCGACGCGACGGTCATCCGGCTGGAGACGAACTACCGGTCCCAGGCCCCCATCCTGACGGCGGCGAACGCGCTGATGCACGGTCGCCCCGGGGCGCTGGAGCTGGTCCCCGCGCGGGAGCACTTCACCGCCGAGCCGCCGACGGTCACGGCGTACGACTCGGAGGCGGAGGAGGCCGCGGGGATCGCGGCCGGTGTCGCGGCCCGTATCGCCGACGGCGCCTCCCCGTCCGAGATCGCCGTTCTGTATCGGGCCCATGCGCAGTCCGCGGTGCTCCAGCAGGCGCTCGCCGCCGAGGGGATCGCCACCTCGGTGCTCGGCGGCACGCGATTCTTCGCCATGCCCGAGGTACGCCAGGCGATCCTCGCGCTCCGTGCGGCGGCGGTCGCGCCGACCGAGCACGGATTCCTGCCAGGGGTGCGGCGGGTGCTTCGCGAGCTGGGACTCACCGAGGAGCCGCCGGCCGCCGGGGGAGCTCAGCGCGACGGCTGGGAGGCGCGACGGGCCATCCTGCGGCTCGCGGAGGATGCCGGACCGGAAGCGACCCTGCGATCGTTCAGCGACGAGCTCATGGCCCGCGCGAAGGATCAGCACGAGCCGACGATGCGGACGGTGACACTGTCGACGCTGCATGCGGCCAAGGGCCTCGAATGGCCGCACGTCTACCTCGCGGGGTGGGCGGAGGGGTCGCTGCCCATCTCGTATGCCACGACGTTCGAGGCCGTGGACGAGGAGCGCCGCCTCGCCTACGTCGGGGTCACGCGGGCTGCGCGCACGCTGGAGCTGTCCTGGGCACGATCGGCGGGGCGCGGCGAACGGGCGCCCTCGCGGTTCCTGGCGGAGATGGGGACGACGGGTCGCGGCACAGGCATTCTGCGCGAAACCGCACCGAACGCCACCCGATCGCGCCGTCCGCGCTGATCCGGGCGATGCGGGCGGCCTCGGGGTCCGCGAGGAGACGCGCAGCGACCGCTCCGGCCGCAGCCACCCTGGCGAGTGTGATGCGCCCGGGGTCGCGGCCGACGAGCTGACCGTGGAGCAGCGGCCAGGCAGGGTCCCGAGCGGTGTCCTCGGCATCCCGGCAGGTCAGACACGGCGTGAGCCCCGGCACGACCAGCGGTCCCACGGTGATGCGCGCCGGCTCGACGGCGATCGGCAGGTGCGGGGAGTCCGTGCGCAGGAACGGCGCGAACTGCACGGCGGCCGCCGCACCGGGAACGAGGACGACGGCGACCACCGTCGATGACGGCGCCGAGGTCGTCGCGAGCGACACCCCTTCGTCGGCGAGGGCCTCGCAGAGCCGCCCTTCGGCGCGGGTGTCGGTGAGCCCGAGCGTGGACACCCGGGCGGCGAGCGGGCGGGCGGGCTCGTCCTGCAGCGCCGGTTCGACGATGGCCAGCAGCCGTCTGGCCTCCTCCCGCGGCGCTCCCGCGCGGTGCGCGATGACATCGAAGGTGCTGCGTCGGAACCCTCGGCGCATGCGGCTGAGGAGCCGTTCGACCCAGGGCGCGGACGCCGGGACCCGGATGGCGGGATCGTCGCCGACCTGGAGGGTCATCCCGTCGCGCCAGAGCAGCGGGAATGCGGGGTCGAGACGGGTCAGGGTCGTCGGGGTGAGCGGCACCCCTCGATTCTGCGGAGCATCGTGGAGCCGCAGGCCGATTCGGGGGATCGGTGGAGAAGTCGGCGGTCCGTCCGTGGTCGGGGAGGGAGAGTGATCGTCCGTCCCCGACCCGGATGGCCGGACTCAGACCGGGCGCTCGCCCTCCGGAGTGTCGTCGTCGCCGTCGGTGCGCGGACCCGTCTCGCCCTCCTCGGCGGGCGACTCCGCGGAGAAGTCGTCGCCGTCCAGCAGGCGGGCGAGCGCCTCATCGAATTCGTCGGCCTCGGGCTGCTCCCCGCGCTCGGCGGCCTGCAGACGCGCGATCAGGGCCGTCGGGTCGTCGATGTCCTCGGCGGTGGGCATGAGGTCCGGGTAGTCCCAGAGGGAGTCCCGGGCGGCGACGCCGACCGCGTCCGTGACCGCCCGCCACATGGCCGAGGCCTCGCGGATGCGTCGCGGTCGGAGCTTGAGCCCGACCAGCGCACCCAGGGCGTCCTCCGCGGGGCCGCCGACGGCACGGCGACGACGGGCCGCCTCGGCGATCCGGCCGCCGTCCGGCAGTCGGGAGGTGGCCTCCGCCGTGACGACGTCGACCCACCCGTCGATCGTCGCGATGAGGTTCTCCAGGCGGGCGAGGGCCTCGCGCTGCGCCTCGGTCTGGGTCGGGAGCAAGGCTCCGCCCTCGATCGCCGCGCGCAGCTCCTCGGGGTTCGAGGGGTCGAGGCGGCTCGCCACGTCCTCCAGGGCATCGACGTCCACCGTCACACCGCGGGCGAAGTCGGTGATCTGCGCCATCACGTGCAGGTGCAGCCACTTGGCGTGCCGATACAGGCGGGCGTAGGCGAGCTCGCGCGTCGCGACGTAGAGGGCGATCTGGTCTGCCGGGATCTCGAGCCCCTCGCCGAACGCGGTGAGGTTCTGCGGGATCACGGCGGCCGTACCCGCGGGGAGCACCGGGATGCCCACGTCGCCTCCGGAGACGACCTCGAGGGAGAGGTTGCCGAGGACCTGACCGAACTGGGCGGCGAACACCGATCCGCCGAGGCCCCGCATCAAGCGTCCCGCGCCCTGCACCACGCCGCGCATCTCCTCGGGCACCTGGGTGTCGAGGGCGGACGTCAGCGCGTCGGCGATGCTCGTCGAGACGGGGCCGGCGATCTCCTTCCACACCGGAAGGGTCCTCTCGACCCACTCGCCGCGGGTCATCGCCACCGGCGGCTCTGCGAGCTCGGAGATGGTGGTCGCCTCGCTCAGCCAGAGACCTGCGAGTGCGAACGAGTCGGCGAGGGAGGAGCGGGAGCCGTCGCCGATGCCCTGACCCTCGCGGTTGGCGATGTGCAGGGCCTGCCGGAGCGAGTTCTCCCAGGGATCACCGCCGAAGGCGCCCTGGAGCTGCGACATGATCGTCTGCATCATCGCCGGGTCGAAGGCGAAGCCGTCCATCCCCTGGAAGGCGCCGCGCAGCGCCTCGGGGTCGATGTCTCCACCGCCCTGGTTCGAGAGCATCCGTCGCAGGAACTCCTGGAAGTCCTCCGGGTTCGGTTCGTTGTCTGCCATGTCGCTCGCCCTCTCAGCACGTCTGAAGCCGTGGCATCTACGCTAGTCACAGGTTTCAGTGCGCGTCCCCGAAGCGGGCAGATCGCTGTACGCCGCTCGCGAACGACGGAGGATTGCTGTGGAACGACCGCGTGCAGGGAAGCTTGGACTCGGGGTCTGGGCGCTGGTGGTCGCGCTCGCCGCGCTCGCCGTCCTCACCTTCCTGCCCTCGCCGTACGTGATCCAGCGTCCGGGCCCCGTGTACGACACCCTCGGTACCGCGAAGAACGCGGACGGCGAGCAGGTCCCGCTCATCAGCGTCGAGGGGACCGAGACGTACGAGACGGGCGGCACGCTCGACCTGACGACCGTCCAGGTCGTCGGCAACAGGGAGCGCACGCCGAGCTGGTTCGAGCTCGCGCTCGCCTGGACGGACGCCTCGCGCGCCGTCGTGCCGCTGGACGCGGTGTTCCCCGAGGGCGTCACGACCGAGCAGCGCGACGAGCGGAACGCGATGCTCATGGTCGACTCGCAGCACGAGGCGACAGCCGCCGCGCTGAACGAGCTCGGCTACGACACCGGAGCCGAGGTCGTGGTGGTCGACGCGGTCGCGGGCTCTCCTGCCGACGGCCTGCTCGAGGCGGACGACGTGATCACGGCGATCGACGGCACGCCCGTGACCTCGGCGACCGCGCTGCGCGAGGCCATCCAGGAGGCGGGCGGGGATCCGGTCGCGCTCACGGTGCGCCGCGACGGCGCGGAGCAGACTGTGGAGATCACGCCGGAGGAGCAGACCCAGGACGGCACGACGACGTGGCTGATCGGCATCACGCTGCGCACCGATTACGACTTCGAGGTCGACGTCACGATCCAGCTCGACAACGTCGGCGGGCCCAGCGCGGGCATGATGTTCGCCCTCGGGATCATCGACACCCTGACCCCGGGCGAGCTGAACGGCGGCAAGGAGGTCGCGGGCACCGGGACGATCGACGCCGAGGGGACCGTCGGACCGATCGGCGGCATCCGCCAGAAGCTCTACGGCGCCCGTGACGCCGGCGCGGACTACTTCCTCGCACCGGAGGCGAACTGCGACGAGGTCGTGGGGCATGTGCCGGACGGCCTGCAGGTCATCCGCACCGCGACCCTCGACGAATCCCTCGCGGCGCTCGAGGTCATCGCGGAGGACGGCGACGTCGACGCGCTGCCGACCTGCGACGTTCCCGCCACCTGAGCCCGCGCGGTCGTGACCCCGCCGTGACCGGTGTGACAGCCCGCCCACAGCGAGCGGTGCCTAGGATGGAGGGGTGACCTCGACCCCAGCCCAGCCCCCGGCCACGCCTCGAACCTCCCGACGCATCCTCGGCATCTCCCTGGTGATCATCGCCGCGCTCATCGCGGCGTTCTTCGTCTTCGCGTCGCTCTACACCGAATTCCTCTGGTTCGACCAGGTCGGGTTCACCGGCGTGCTCACCACGCAGTGGATCGCGACGGCGGTGATGTTCGTCATCGGCTTCCTCGGCATGGCGGTTCCGCTGTTCGTCGTCATCCAGCTCGCCTACCGGCTCCGTCCGGTCTACGTGCGGCTGAGTTCCCAGCTCGACCGCTACCAGGAGGTCATCGAGCCGCTGCGCCGCCTCGCGATGTGGGGCATGCCGATCTTCTTCGGCCTCTTCGCGGGATTCGCGGCGGCCGGCAACTGGAAGACCGTGTGGCTGTGGGCCAACGGCGTCGCCACCGGTGAGGTCGACCCGCAGTTCGGCGTCGACACCGGTTTCTACATGTTCGCGATGCCGTTCTACTCGATCCTCCTCGCGTTCGTCTCGGCGGTCCTGCTGCTGAGCCTTCTCGTCACCGCGCTCGTGTCCTACCTCTACGGCTCCGTGCGCATCGGCCAGGGCGAGCTGCGCATCTCGAAGCCGGCCCGCATCCAGCTCGCGGTCATCGCGGGGCTGTACCTGCTCGTGCAGGCGGCGAGCCTGTGGCTGGACCGCTACAAGACCCTCGTCGAACCGGACGACCGGATCACCGGTGCCGCCTACACGGGCGCCAACGCGACCATCCCCGGCCTCGGCATCCTCGCGATCATCGCCGCCGTCGTCGCCATCCTGTTCTTCATCACGGCCGTCATCGGCCGCTGGCGCTTCCCCCTCGCGGCGACCGCGCTGCTGATCGTGGCCTCGCTGGTCATCGGCATCGGCTACCCGTGGGTGGTCACGACCTTCCAGGTGAAGCCGAACCAGAACGCCTATCAGGCCGAGTACTACCAGCGGAACATCGACGGCACGAAGGAGGCCTACGGCGTCGCCGACCTGGAGACCACGGCCTTCGAGGCTGAGACGGACGCCGAGGCCGGTCAGCTCCGCGCCGACGCGGAGACCACCGCGTCCATCCGCATCATGGACCCGAAGGTCATCCCGCCGACGGTCCGCCAGCTCGAGCAGTACCGCGGCTACTACCAGTTCCAGACGACGATGGACGTCGACCGCTACGAGATCGACGGCGTGAAGCAGGACACGGTCGTCTCCGTCCGCGACCTCGACATGTCGGGTCTGGGCGACGGTGACAACTGGAACAACCGCGTCGCGGTCTACACGCACGGCTATGGTCTCGTCGCCGCGGCCGGAAACCAGCGCACGACGGACGGCGAGCCCGTCTTCCTCGAGCGCGGCATCCCGACCTCGGGCTTCCTGTCCGAGCAGGGCGACTTCGAGCCGCGGGTCTACTTCGGCGAGAATTCCCCGGAGTACTCCATCGTCGGCGCCCCCGAGGGGGCCGACCCGGTCGAGATCGACTACCCGCGGGGCAAGGACGGATCGAGCGAGACGAAGACCACGTTCTCCGGGAACGGCGGACCGAAGATCGGCGACAGCTTCACCAAGCTGCTCTACGCGCTGAAGTTCCAGTCGGAGCAGATCCTCTTCTCCAACCTCGTCAACGACGACTCGCAGATCCTCTACGACCGCGACCCGAAGACCCGCGTGCAGAAGGTCGCGCCGTACCTCGAGCTCGACAGCGACCCGTACCCGAGCGTCGTGGACGGCCGCATAGTCTGGATCGTGGACGGGTACACGACCAGCTCGACGTACCCGTACTCGACGAGCGTGAGCCTGTCCGACGCGATCGCCGACTCGAACGTGCCGACGCCGTCGCTCGCGATCGACGACATCAACTACATCCGCAACTCGGTCAAGGCCACGGTCGATGCCTACGACGGCTCGGTCACGCTGTACGCCTGGGACGAGGAGGACCCGGTCCTGAAGACCTGGCAGAAGGTCTACCCGTCGACCCTCAAGCCGATCAGCGAGATGTCCGGCGAGCTCATGAGCCACGTCCGGTACCCGACCGACCTGTTCAAGGTGCAGCGCGACATCCTCGGCATCTACCACGTCGACAAGGCCGGCTCGTTCGCCCAGCAGGACAACCGCTGGCAGACGCCGAACGACCCGCGCAGCGACGCGATGCTGCAGCCGCCGTACTACCTGACCATGCAGATGCCAGGGCAGGAGGAACCGCGGTTCTCGATGTTCTCGACGTTCATCCCCGCCTCCCAGGGCGCGGGCGGCAGCCGCGACGTGTTGATGGGCTACCTGGCCGTCGATTCGGATGCGGGCGCCGAGAAGGGCGTCAAGGCCGAAGGTTACGGGCAGCTGCGCATGCTGGAGATCGACACCGACACCACGGTGCCCGGTCCCGGCCAGGTGCAGAACACCTACAACTCGGACACGGCCGTGGTGCCGCAGCTCAACCTGCTCCAGCAGGGGGAGTCCGAGGTCATCTACGGCAACCTGCTGACCCTGCCCGTCGGTGGCGGTCTGCTCTACGTCCAGCCGGTCTACGTGCAGTCGTCCGAGGGGACGCAGCTGCCGCGTCTGCAGAAGGTGCTCGTCGCCTTCGGTGACCGGGTGGCCTTCGAGAACACCCTCACCGAGGCGCTGGACACGCTGTTCGGCGGCGACTCCGGCGCGACCGGTGGCGATGACGAGGTCGAACCCACCGACCCGGAGGCGACCGATCCCGACACGGGGGAGACGCCGACCACGCCGACGCCGACGGATGAGCAGGCCGACGCCCTGGCGAAGGCGCAGCAGGCGCTCCTCGACCGCCAGGCGGCCCTCACCGAGGGTGACCTGGAGAAGTTCGGCGAGGCGGACAAGCGGCTCACCGCGGCCGTCGAGAAGCTCCTGGAGCTGGAGGCCGCCGCAGAGTAATCTCGCCACGCACACGAAAGGGCACCCCCACGGGGTGCCCTTTCGCATTCCCCGCCACTCCCGCGTCTCTGACGCGCGTCCGCCGCATCAGGCGCTCGCGCCGTTTCAGGCGACATCCTGCAGGCGTGCCTGCTGTCGCGCGGGTGCCTGCGTGCGCGCGTGGCGCGCGCGGACAGGCGTTCTCGCGGCAGCAGGCGGGCGCGCGAGGTCAGGCGCCCTCCTGATAGGAAGCCTGATCTGGCGCGAGTGCCTGAGCCGGCGGAGGGTTTTGTCCGGGACGAACCGTCGCGCGAGGAGGGGCTGGCATGGGAGGGTGGAGGCGAACAGGGAGGTCGCCGTGGCTGAGCGCATCGTTGTAGGAGTGGTGGACACGTCGGCGGGACGACGAGCACTGGAGTGGGCCGCGCATCGCGCACGGTCCCGGAAGGCTACTCTGCTCCTCGCGAGCGTCGTCGGGGGAGCGGTCGGTGCCGTCGGGGAGGGTCCTGTGGTGGATGCGGCGATCGCGGCGGCGCGGAGTCTGCTGGAGGAGCACGCGGAGACGCTGAAGGCCCAGGGCCTGGACGTCGACATCGTCGTGCTCCGCGGCGACCCGGTCCGCCAGCTCGTCTCGACCACCGCGGGCGCGAACCTCCTGGTGATCGGAAGCGACTTCCGACCCGATGACGCGGACAGCCCGCGGCGCGGGGCGCACGGGCTGCGCATCGTCGCCGACTCGTCCTGCCCCGTCGTGGTGATCCCGGATATCGAGGCGGGAGACCGCCGCGGTGTCGTCGTCGGAGTGGACGGGTCGCCGATCTCGGAAGCCGCCGTCGCCTTCGCCGCTGCCGAAGCCGACCGCCTCGGCGAGCCCCTCATCGCGGTGACGGTATGGACGCCCGTGCCCCTTCCGCGCGGAGCGAGGTCGTATCCCGAGCAGTACCTCTCCTCCATGCAGCAGCTGGCCGAAGAGACTCTCGCCGTCGCTCTCGCCGGGCTGCGCCAGACGTATCCGGATCTCGAGCTGCAGCCCCGGGTCGAGCGCGGGTACCCGTCCGAGGTCATCAACCGTGCGGCAGCCACCGCGAGGCTCGCCGTGGTGGGCTCACACGGGCGGGGGGCCGTCGCCCGGTTCCTGCTCGGGTCGATCAGCCACGAGGTCCTCGCGGCGCTCGTCGCGCCCACCGCCGTCGTCCGCTGACCGGCGGGACGGCATCCGCGGCCTAGAGCGGGCTGGTCAGCACCTCGTGAAGCACGCGTCGGCTGTCGACTCCGCCCGGTCCTGACCCGCCCGAGAGGGTCACCAGGGCTTTCCAGAGCGCCCAGCCGCGAGCCCGTCGCCACGTCGCGGCATCGAGGCCGGCGGCGTCGCGGAACGCGTCACGCGCGTCCCCCTCGAAGTACGTCCACGCCATGACGAGGTCGCAGGCAGGATCGCCGACGCCGCAGGTGCCGAAATCGATCATCGCCGACAGGCCGCCGTCGCTGACGAGGAGGTTCCCGACGGCGACATCGCCGTGGAACCAGACGGGCGAGGACTCCCAGACGCTGCTCGTCGCCGCGAACCAGACGCTCCGGCAGATCTCCGTGTCCACGGTGCCGTCCAGCCGCTGCAGCGCGGCGTGGACGTCATCGCTGTAGACGCTCGGATGCGAACCGCGGAAGAACGAGTGCCGGCCGGCGGCCTGCCCCGCGTGCACGGGGAGAGACCTCAGGACGCGGAGGAGGCCCCCGAGATCGACGGCGAGGCGGACACGATCGAGCCCCGCGACGCGGTCGACCGTGTCGCCGTCGAGCCACCGGCGGATGGACCACGGAAACGGATAGCCGTGGCCGGGTTCGCCGAGCGCAACGACGGAGGGAACGGCGACCGGGAGCCGTCCGGCGAGGAACTCGAGCGCTCTGCTCTCCTTCTGCACGGCCGTCGCGTAGGACTCGGCAACGGGAAGGCGAACCGACAGATCCTCACCCAGGCGGAAAGTCCTGTTGTCCCACCCCTGACGCGCCACGGCGCGGACGGGCAGGTGCGCCCAGCGGGGGAACTGCTCTTCGACGAGCTCAGCCACCACGGCTGCATCGATGTCGACCGGTCGGCTCACCCCTCGATACTCCCAGAGGTCGGCTCCCGCCACATGCGAAAGGCCCTCTGGCCTGGGATTTCTCCCGGCCAGAGGGCCTTCCATTTGTTGCGGGGACAGGATTTGAACCTGCGACCTCCGGGTTATGAGCCCGGCGAGCTACCGAACTGCTCCACCCCGCGGCACAAGAGATAACCTATCACGGATCTGGAGAGGCGTCGAATCGAGCGCGGCAGCGACGGGTGCGAGAGGATGGCGTCATGCCTGAGAACGCCGCCGTCCCCGTCGCCGTGTGCCAGTTCGCTCCCACCGATTCGCGCGAGGCCAACAGGGAGCGGATCGCCGAGCTCGCGACGGACGCCGCCCGACTGGGGGCGAAGCTCATCGTGTTCCCGGAGTACTCGAGCTTCTTCGTCGATCCGATGGACGAACGCCTCGCGGCGAATGCGGAGGGTCTCGACGGTGAGTTCGTGACCGGACTGATCGGCCTGGCCACGGAGCTCGCCGTCGTCATCGTCGCGGGCGTCACGGAGAAGGCCTCGGACGAGGGGCGCGTGCGCAACACGGTCGTCGCCGTGCGCGGCGACGGCATCCTCGCGGTCTACCGCAAGCAGCACCTGTACGACGCGTTCGGGCAGAGCGAGTCTGACTGGGTGGAGCCGGGGGAGATCGGCGAGCCCGCGGTCTTCGAACTCGGCGGTCTGCGCTTCGGGCTGATGACCTGTTACGACCTGCGGTTCCCCGAGCTGTCGCGGCGCCTCGCGGTCGCCGGTGCCGACGCGCTCGTGGTGCCGGCGGAATGGGTGCGCGGGCCGCTCAAGGAGCACCACTGGACCACGCTGCTCGCCGCGCGGGCCATCGAGAACACGGTGTTCGTCATCGCCGCCGACCATCCGGCGCCGATCGGCGTGGGGCACTCGCGCATCGTGGACCCGCAGGGCGTCGTCCGCGCGGGGGTCGGGCCCGAGCCGGGGGTGGCACTCGGAGTGGTCGACGGAGCGACGATCACCAGGGTCCGGGAGACGAACCCCTCGCTGCGTGCACGGCGTTACGACGTGGTCCCGCGCTGACCGACCCGCTTCAGGCGCGCAGACCGGAGAGACGGGCGGCCGCCTCCTCCAGGACATCGACGCGTTTGCACGCCGCGAAGCGGACGAGGCCCGCGTACGCCGGGCGTCGCGCGGGGGACACGAAGGCGGTGAGGGGGATCGCCACGACCCCGGCCCGTTCCGGAAGCGCGCGGCAGAAGGCCGCCGCATCGGCGCCGCCGAGAGCCGTCGCGTCGGCCACCGTGAAGTAGCCGCCCTGTGGGGCATGGACGGTGAAGCCGGCCGCGCGCAGACCGTCGCCGAGGATCGCGTGCTTGCGGGCGAGCAGGGAGGCGGCATCGGCGAAGAACGCATCGTCGAGGCGCAGGCCCACGGCCACGGCGGGCTGGAAAGGCGCGCCGTTGACGTAGGTGAGGTACTGCTTCACCGTCAGCACGGCCGTGATGAGCGCGGCGGGGCCGTGCACCCAGCCGATCTTCCACCCCGTGGTCGAGAAGGTCTTCCCGGCCGAGGAGATGGTCAGCGTCCGCTCCGCAGCGCCGGGCAGCGTGGCGATGGGCACGTGCGGGCCGCGGAAAGTGAGGTGCTCGTAGACCTCGTCGGTGACGATCACGGCCTCGTGCTTCTC
Organism: Microbacterium meiriae; assembly: GCF_040686935.1. NCBI lineage: Bacteria > Bacillati > Actinomycetota > Actinomycetes > Micrococcales > Microbacteriaceae > Microbacterium > Microbacterium meiriae. The sequence goes on along the minus strand of NZ_JBFBMF010000001.1, from coordinate 952 downwards.
GGCCAGACGCACGACCTCCCGGCGGACCTCCTCGTCGAAGACCGCTCCCGTGGGGTTGTGCGGGTCGTTGACGAGGATGATCCGCGTCCGATCCGTGACCGCGTCCGCGAGCTGCTGCAGGTCGGGCTGGAAGTCCGGCGCCCGCAGCGGCACGGTCCGGAGCCGAGCGCCCGCGAGCGCGACCGCCGCGGCGTACGAGTCGTAGTAGGGCTCGAAGACGACGACCTCGTCCTCCGGCCCGTCGATGAGCGCGAGCAGGGTCGCCGTCAGCGCCTCGGTCGCCCCGGCCGTCACGATGACCTCGGTGCCCGGGTCGACGGCGAGCCCGTAGAACCGCTGCTGATGCTCGGCGATCGCCTGCAGGAGATCGGGGGAGCCGCGCCCCGGCGGGTACTGGTTGACGCCCTCGGCGATCGCGGCGCGTGCGGCGGCGAGGACCACCTCCGGGCCGTCCTCGTCCGGGAAGCCCTGCCCCAGATTGATGGAGCCGGTTCTGACCGCCGCGGCGGACATCTCTGCGAAGATGGTGGGCGCGACGGTACCGTCCGCGTCGAGCAGGCCGGCACCGGCCGCCGTGCGACGCCATGCGCCGGGGATGACACTCATGAAGAACAGGCTAAGGCCATAGCTGAAACTCAAGCTCGGCATAAGGAACGCACAGGGATGCGGGGCATCCTGGAGGAGCGTTGAAGGAGCACACCATGAACCAGGACAACCCGCAGGACCGCCCGGCACCGGCGTCGGACGACGCCGTGTCGGCCGGACACACCCCCCAGACCCCTCAGACCCCCGAGGCCGCGCCGAGCGCGCCGTCTCCGGCCGCCGACGGCACCCTCACGGGCACCCCGGCCGCTTCCGCCCCGGTCGCCCCGCAGGGCCACCACATGCCGCCGACGTTCGCGTCGCACGCCGCCGGTGCCCCGACCGTGGCACCCGTGCCGCACGGGCTGGC